>NZ_SMKV01000010.1 GCF_004348445.1 Saccharopolyspora aridisoli
TGCCCGAACTCCCCAAGACCCGATCCGGCAAGATCATGCGCCGCCTGCTCCGAGACGTCGCCGAGAACCGCGAAGTCGGCGACGTCTCCACACTCGCCGACTCCTCAGTCATGGACCTCATCTCCAACAACCTCCACACCGGAGACTGACCCCGCCACAGCGAAACCCCGCCGGTGGAGCGCTCCCTCAGCGCGGTCCACCGGCGGGGTCCACCAGGACTGCTCCAGGACGCGGCGTTCGCCGCTGTTCCCGAGTGCGGGACCCACCCGGCACCGCCAAGCAAGCCCCGGATCGAAGAGCCTCAGCCTCTCCGCACGCCCGGGCTCCCCGTTCTCGACGAGGTCGGTGGCGCGGGTCTTGATCGGCGCCCCTTGCTTCTTCGTCACGTACGGCACGACGCGGAAGCCGCTGCGCCACTGCTGGACGTAGCCGCGCTGCGAGCTGATGAACGCCACCTGCGAGTTGGCAGGAGGCCCCGTCATCGCAAGCTGGTTGCCCAGCACCTCGTGCTCCTGCGCCGGAACGTGGAGGACCGCGAGCCCGTTCGCGGCGCCGCTGCCCGCGGGCAACCCGTTCACGCCGTGACTGGGCTCGCGCACCCGCTCCGGACGTCGCGTCCGATATCGGGGCACCCCCGCGCTGTCGTTATAACCTCACCCCGCCAGGGCAGAGTCATTTTTTCGCGATCAGCTCGCGTCCGGCGCTGCGTCTCCGTTTCCGCGCGGAGGATGAGCCATTTCGTTGGCGATGAGATGTCGCGCGTCCGGGTTGTAGGCTATAAGCAACCGAGGGGGTCGAGCAGATGTCAGAACCTGCAGCGCCGCTGACGACCAAGAGCGACCTCGCCTACGACAAGGTGCGGGAGAAGATCCTCTCCGGCGAACTCCCTCCCGGATCGGTGATCAACCAGGCCACACTCGCGCGCACCATCGGCATCAGCACCACCCCGCTCCGAGAAGCGCTGCGCCGGCTCGAAGCCGAAGGCCTGGTCGAGCTCGGCGCGCATCGAGACGCCAAGGTAACCGAGCTCAAGGCCGAGGAGAACCGCGATCTGCTGGAGATGCGCCGATCCCTCGACCCCCTGGCGGCCTCGCTGGCCGCGCAGCGGCGCACCAAGGACGACATCGCCGCGATTCGCGCGTCCCTGGACGGATTGCGCGCGATGCCCTCGAACCCGGGCTACGAACACCTGCTGCACCACCGTCGCTACCACCGCGCGATCTACCGCGCCTCGCACAACGAGCTGCTCGTCGAGACGTTGGAAGGCCTGTGGGACAAGGCCGACCGCTACCGCAGGTTCGCACTCGAGGTCGACCGCGGACCGCAGGCGCGCGCCAAGAAGGACGAGGAGCACCGGATGCTGGCCGAGACCATCATCGCCGGTGATTCCGAGGGAGCCGCAGCCGTGATGATCGAGCACATCGACACCGGCCTCGCCGCCCAGGCGACTCGCCGCCTGCACCGATGATCAACGCGAACCGGCAGGTATGGGCGCTGCTCGGCCACGCCACGCTCACCCAGCTCATCACCTTCGTCCTGCGTCCCGCCACCACCTACCGGGCGCTCGAACTCGGCGTTCCGGCGTCGTGGCTCGGCGTGCTCTCCGGCAGCTTCGCCATCGTCCCGCTGGTGCTGGCGCTGCCGGCCGGGCACATCGTCGACCGGCTCGGCGAACGGCGCGTGATGTTCGCTGGGAGCCTGCTGATGTGCACCGCGGGCACCGTGCTGCTCGCGCTCGGTCACACCGTTCCCGGCCTGGTCGCGGGCAGCGTCGTGCTCGGCACCGCGCACCTGGGAGCGATCGTCGGGCAGCAGGCGCTGGTGGCCAACAGCACGACGTCAGGCCGGATGGACTCCGCGTTCGGCTACTACACCTTCGCCGCCTCGCTCGGCCAGGCCGCCGGACCGCTGGTGATCGTGGCTTTCGGTGGAACGCAGGCGATTCCGGACACCACACCGATCTTCCAGGTCGGCATCGCCGTCGCGATCGCGCTGTTCACCCTGACCTTCGCCATCGAGAACACGTGGACCGAACGCGGCCGGGCCACCACCGAGAACGTCGGTGTGCGGCAACTGCTCCGGCTTCCGGGCCTGGCCGGAGCGCTGCTGACGGCGTGCGCGGTGCTCGCCGCGGTCGACATCTCCCTGGTCTACCTGCCCGCGCTCGGAGCCGAACGCGGGATCGCCTCGTCGCTCATCGGCACGCTGCTGGTGCTGCGCGCCGCCTCGTCGATGGCCTCGCGGTTCTTCCTCGGGCGGCTCTCGGAGGCGGTCGGGCGCCGCCGACTGCTGGACCTGAGCATCTTCGGCGCCGCCGCCGGCATCAGCGTCGCGGCCGCCCCCGTGCCCGTGTGGCTGCTGCTCCTCGCGGTCACCGTCGCCGGTTTCGGGCTCGGCGTAGGGCAGCCGCTGACGATGTCCTGGCTCGCGGAATCCGCCCCACCGGGCGCACGCGGGCGCGCGATGTCGTTGCGACTCACCGGGAACCGCGCGGGCCAGGTCCTCATCCCCGGAGCCATCGGGATGGTCGCGGTCGGCCTCGGAGCCGCGGGGGTCCTCTGGGTCACCGCCGCCGGACTCGCCCTCACCGGCGTCCTCGCCCGCAACCTCCCGGTCAACCGATCTTGACTCACAGGACGACCAACGTCCCCGGTCGACCACCGTGCCCGCCGCCATCCTCGAACCGCAGCGGCGGAGCACGGCGCCACGGTCGCGTCATGAACACTTCACCGGCTGGTCAACCGCAAGAACCCGAGAACGTTCCGCGGACCGTCGAGCCTGAACCCATGACCCCGACATCCCGACGCACGCGCCGATCGCCCGCTGCGGCGGGACTCGTGATCGCGGCCGTCCTCCCCTTCCTCCCGGCGAGCAGCGCCGACGCCGAGGGCGACCGCCTCCCGCTCGGCGACCCCGATCTGGCGGAGACGCGGTCGACGCGCGCGCTGGTCGAGGGCGTCGAACTGACGCAGATCGTTCGCGGGACCGAACCCGCCCCGCCGGACCAGATCAACACCACCACCCGCGGGCCCTGGGTGGTCAACGTGCTCGCCATCGATCCCACCAGGGCGAAGGGCCACGTCGAAGCGACCTACGGTCCCGATCTCGCACCGGTCGAGAAGACCACCGACCTGGTGGGCCTCTCGGGCGCCTTGGCCGGGGTCAACGCCTCCTTCTTCACCTTCTCCGCGAATCCGCAGTACCCCGGTGACCCGGTCGGCCTGGGCGTCTACGGCGGGAAGCTGCTCAGCGAGCCGACCACCGCCGAGGCGGAGGCGGACCTGATCGTCGACAGCAACAGCGACGAGGTCCTCATGGGCCGGACCGCCTGGTCCGGGTCGGTGCGGAACCGGCAGACCGAGGCCACCATGCCGCTCGAACACCTCAACCACCCGCCGGTGGTCCCGTCCGGATGCACCGAGCTGCCCGACCAGGCGCAGTGCGCCCAGCCGGGAGACGTGGTCCTGTTCCACCCCGAGTTCGGCCCCACCCCGTCCGGGGACGGCACCGAAGTCGTGCTCGACCAGCGCGGATGCGTCGTGCGCAGCTCCGCAGCGCGCGGCACGACGCTCGCGCCCGACCAGACCTCGCTGCAGGCGACCGGGAAGGACTCGGCAGCACTGCTGGCGATCACCGAGCAGGGCTGCCTCGAGAAGTCCTCGACCTTGACCGACGAGAACGGCGACCAGGTCGACCTGCGACCGGGCCTGTTCGGCGTCAACGGCCGCTACCGGCTGCTGGCCGACGGCGAGGTGGTCGTGCCACCGGGTTCCGGTGACTTCTTCGCGCGCAACCCGCGCACCATCGCCGGAACCACCCCGGACGGCACGATCGTGCTGGCCACCATCGACGGCAGGCAGACCACCAGCGTCGGCACCACGATGGACGAGACCGCCGCGGTCGCCCAGGCGCTGGGCCTCACCGACGCGGTCAACCTCGACGGTGGCGGCTCCACCACCATGTCGGTCAACGGCACCCTCACCAACAAGCCCAGCGGCAGCGAAGAACGAGCTGTCGGCGACGCCCTCATCTACGTCGAGGACTAGGACGACGCAGCGAATTGCCCGTCAGGACAGGCAATCCCTCGCGATATGTCCTGAAGCGGCCAGGACCGGCCCCGGTGCTCGGCCGGTCACCGCCCGACGCGTTCGACCGCGATGCCGCGCACCGACTTGAGCTCCGCTACCAGCTCGGTGCACACGTTGACCGGCCACTCCGGCAGTTCCAGCCGCGTCTTGCCGAGGTGCACGTGCACGGGCGTGGTCCCCTTGTGCGCGGTCAACGTCTGCTTCAACTCGCTGATCACCTCGGCGTTGAGCTTGCGGGAGTCGGCCTTGAGCACGAGGGGCGGTTCGCTGCCGGGGTCGGTCTCGGCCGCGGTGATGTCGATCGGGACCGCGTCGGAGGCGAACACGCTGATCTCGCCCTCGCGCTCGTTGACCCGGCCCTTGACCGCCAGCGCGTTGTCCTCGACCAGGCAGTCGGCGAACATCTCGTAGGACTTCGGGAAGAACAGCACCTCGATGCTGGCTTCGAAGTCCTCCAGCGTGACGATGGCCCAGGGCTGACCGTTCTTGTTCAGCCGCCGCTGGATGCCGGAGATCATGCCGGCGATCTTGGGCTGCTGATCCTTGCTGCCGTACCCGCTGGGTTCGCGTTCGCCGCCGACGAGCTCGGCGATGCTGGTGTCCTGGTACGGAGCCAGCAGCCTCTCGGCACCGTCGAGCGGGTGCGCGGAGACGTAGAGCCCCAGCATCTCGCGCTCGTAGGCCAGCAGCTGCTTGCGCGGCCACTCCTCGTCGGTGAACTGCAGGTGCGCCAACGGCGAGGTGTCCTCGCTGGGACCGGAGTCATCGCCCCCGAACAGGTCGAACTGCCCCATCGCCTGCTGGCGCTTGAGCCCGATCACCGCATCGACCCCGGCCTCGTGGTGAGCGTTGAGCGACATCCGCGTGTGGCGGAGCGAGTCGAACGCACCGGCCTTGATCAACGACTCGATGACCCGCTTGTTGCACGCGGTGATCTCGATCTTGTCGAGGAAGTCCGAGAACGACGAGAACTTCCCCTTCTCCTCGCGGGAGGCGATGACCGATTCGACCACGTTGGCGCCGACGTTGCGGATCGCGCCCATGCCGAAGCGGATGCGCCCCTCGACCGCGGTGTGCTCGGTCATGGACTCGTTCACGTCCGGCGGCAGAACCTGGATGCTCATGCGCCGGCACTCCGACAGGTAGACGGCCGTCTTGTCCTTGTTGTTGCTGTTGGCGGTCAGCAACGCGGCCATGTACTCGGCCGGGTAGTGGGCCTTGAGGTAGGCGGTCCAGTAGGTCACCAGCCCGTAGGCGGCGGCGTGGGACTTGTTGAACGCGTACCCGGCGAAGGGGAGGACGGTCGCCCACAGCTGGTCGATCGCGGCCTTGGAGTAGCCGCGCTCCTTCATACCGGCCTCGAACCGGGCGAACTGCTCGTCCATCACCTCCTTCTTCTTCTTGCCCATCGCGCGTCGCAGCAGGTCGGCTTGTCCGAGGGTGTACCCGGCGACCTTCTGGGCGATCGCCATGATCTGCTCTTGGTAGACGATCAGACCGTAGGTCTCGCCCAGGATGTCCTTCAGCGGCTCGTCGAGCTCCGGGTGGATCGGCTCGACCGGCTTCTTGCCGTTCTTGCGGTCGGCGTAGTCCAGGTGCGCGTTGACGTCCATCGGACCCGGCCGGTACAGCGCCACGCACGCGACGATGTCGCCGAACCGGGTGGGCTGCATGCGCTTGAGCAGCGACTGCATGCCGCCACCTTCGAGCTGGAACACTCCCAGGCTCTCGCCCCGCCCCAGCATCTCGTAAGTCGCGTCGTCATCCAGCGGGATGTCGAGCGGTTCGACCTCGACGGCGTGGTTGCTCTTCACCATCCGCACGGTGTCGTCGATCGTGGTCATGTTGACCAGGCCCAGGATGTCGATCTTGAGCAGGCCGACGTCCTCGCACTGCGGACCGTCCCAACCGGTGATGATCTCGCCGTCGTCGCGCTTCCACAGCGGCAGCACGTCGAGCAGCGGCTCCCGCGAGATGATGTGCGCGCACGCGTGCACGCCCGCGTTGCGGATCAGCCCTTCCAACCCGCGGGCGGTGTCGAAGATCTTGCCGATCTGCGGATCGGTCTCGATCAGGGAGCGGACCTCAGCGGCTTCCGGGTAGCGCTCGTGGTCGGGATCGACGATCCCTGACAGCGGGATGTCCTTGGCGGCGATCGGCGCGGGCAGCGCCTTGGAGAACTGGTCCGCCAGCTGGAAACCGGCCTGTCCCATGTGGACCCGAGCGGCGTCCTTGAACGCGGCCTTGGTCTTGATCGTGCCGTAGGTGATGACCTTGGCGAAGAACTCCTCGCCGTACTTCTCCTTGGCGTACTGGATGACCCGCTCGCGCTGACGCTCGTCGAAGTCGATGTCGATGTCGGGCGGCGAGTCGCGCTCGGGGTTGAGGAACCGCTCGAACAGCAGCCCGTGCTGGAGCGGATCGATGTCGATGATGTGCAGCACGTACGACAGCAGCGCGCCCGCCGCCGAACCACGGCCCGGCCCCACCCGGATGCCGTTGTTCTTGGCCCACCGGATCATGTCGCCGACGACCAGGAAGTACGAGCTGTACCCCTTCTCGGTGATGACCTTCAGCTCCCATTCGAGCTGGTCGCGGTACTCCTGGGTGAAGCTGTCGCCGGAGAAGCGGCTCGGGATGAACGACTCGACCTCGTCGCGCAGCATCTCCACGTCGGTGCGACCGGCCTCGACCTTCGCCTGCGGCATCCGGTTGTGCGCGGCGAACGCCTCCTCGTAGCCCTCCACCATCTCGGTGATCAGCAGCGTGCTGTCGGCCGCGCCCGGGACCTCGGTGTCCCAGTACTCGCGCATCTCCTCCGAGCTCTTGATGTGGTAGCCGTCGCCGTTGAACTTGAACCGGTCGGTGTCGGCGATCATGGAGCGCGTCTGCAGGCACAGCAGCGCGTCGTGGTGCCCGGCCTGATCGGAGGTCACGTAGTGGCTGTCGTTGGTCGCCACCGTCCGCAGGTCCAGCTGCTGGGCGATGTCGAGCAGCTCACCGCGGATGTTGCGCTCCATCTGGATGCCGTGGTCCATGACCTCGATGAAGAACCGGTCCGGCCCGAAGATGTCCTTGTAGTCCGATGCGGCCTGCAACGCCTCCTGCTTCTGCCCCAGCCGCAGCCGGGTCAGGATCTCGCCCGCCAGGCACCCCGAGGTGGCGATGATGCCCTCGGCGTGCTCGGCGATCAGCTCCTTGTCCATGCGCGGCTTGCGGAAGAACCCGTCCATGCTGGCCAGCGACGACATCCGGAACAGGTTGCGCAGGCCGGTGGAGTTCTGCGCGAGCATCGTCATGTGCGTGTAGGCACCGGCGCCGGAGACGTCGCCGCTCTCGCCGTACTCGTCGACTTCCTTCTTGCCGGTGCGCGCCCGGGCACCCCAGAACACGGGCTTCTTGTGGAACCGGCTCTCCGGAGCGATGTAGGCCTCGATGCCGATGATCGGCGTCACCCCGGCCTTGACGGCCTTCTTGTAGAAGGAGTGCGCCCCGTACATGTTGCCGTGGTCGGTCATCGCCACCGCGGGCTGTTCGAGCCGAGCGACCTCGGCGAACAGCGCATCGTGCTTGGCAGCACCGTCGAGCATCGAGAACTCGGTGTGCACGTGCAGGTGAACGAACTGATCAGACACGCGGGCGTCTCCGGCTGTGAATCGAGGGCTGGACGGAGAAGAACTCTATCCGCCCGACGCCACGCTCCCTCGCATCACCACACCTCGTGTTGCCACCCAGGAACGACACGCCTGACCAGGCAGTTCACGTTGGTACCTGCGCGGGGCTGCCGAGAGCGAGCTGCGTCAGCGGCTCCGGCCATCCCGCACCGATCCGGTGGCGTGGTGCGCTGCCACACGCGAGATCGCTTGTTCGGCGATCACCGTGGCCCGCTGGTGACCGGAGCTGACCCGGCCGCCCTCGAGCTGGCCGACCGGCCCACCGGTGAACGGGTCGGCTGACCATGCCGGTGTGGTCCGAACAGCCCCAGGTGCCGGACCACGCCAGATCGTCGGCAGCACGGCCCCGAGGCGGACGCTTCTCAGCAAGACATCACGAGCGCGTTCAGCTGGTGCAGTTGCTCGTCGGTCAGGCGGATGTCTCGGGCGGCGGCGTTGATGCGGAGGTGGCGGACGTTCGTCGTGCCGGGGAGCGGGACGACCGTGACGTCGTGCACCTCGGTTCGGTGGTGGACCCAGGCCAGTGCGACTTGGCCTGGGGTGGCGTCGTGCGCGCGGGCGATCTCGTCGAGTGCCGGGCCGGCGTCCGGGACCCGGTGCAACGAGCCGTGATCTGTCGGCGAGTGCGCCACGATGGTCACCCCGAGGTCGGTCGCGGCGGGGAGCAGGCCCCGCTCCACATCTCGTTCGAACAACGACCACCTCTCCTGCAACGCCGTGATCGGGTGGACGGCGTGGGCGCGGCGGAGGTCGTCGGCGGTCACGTTGGACAAGCCCAGCGCGCGCACGACTCCCTTGTCGACCAGTTCCGCCATCGCTGCGACCGTGTCCTCGATCGGGACCGCCTCGCTGCGATGATGCAGGTAGTAGAGGTCGATGACGTCCACGCCGAGCCGCCGCAGGCTCGCCTCGGCCGCCTGTCGCACGTAGGCCGGATCGGCCCGCACGCGAAAGTTCCCAGCGATGCCGTCCTGCCACACCAGCCCGAACTTGCCGGCGAGCACCACCTCGTTGCGGCGCCGCCGGATGGCGCGGCCGACGAGTTCCTCGTTCTGGTAGGCGTCGGCGGTGTCGACCATGGTGATTCCAGCGTCGAGCGCGGCATGGACGAGGGCCACCGGGTCCCGGTCGGGATCGGCGTCGGTGTGCTGGCGCAGTCTCATCGAACCGAGTCCCTGGCGACCTAGTTCCATCGGTGCGACCTGGCCTTTCATGCTGCTTCGGGAGTGGTGCGAGCAGCGGTGAGCGCGTGCGCCCACCAGTGCAGCTGGTCGAGCACCTCGCGGGCCGCGGCGGCCGGCTCGTCCGGCCGGAGAAGATTCTCCCGTTCGTCGAGGAGCAGGTGGTAGCGCGGGAACAGACGTGGCTGCGGTTGTAGTCGGGCGTGACGGTGATGAACGCCTCGACCTCATCGAGCCGCCGGGTCAGGTCGACCATTCCTTCCGAACGGGGCGGACTCGGGTCCAGGCGGAAGGAGACGGCGGGCAGTTCCAGCGGCAGATCGGCTTCGGCGAGGTCGATGACATCCACCTCGAACGCTCCGTGGCGCGTGGCGTGCTCGGTGATCCACCGCGCGACCACCGGGCCGAAGCGCCCTTCCCGGACGCTGCCGATGACCACCGCGAGGTTGGTGCGGGACATGTCGCTCCTCTTCACGCCGTCCGGGCGACCGGTCGGCCGCTGGTGCTGAATCTGCCCGTCCGCGGCGGTTGCCAGGAAGACCGCGGGAATGGTGGTAGTGGCAGAGCCACCCGAAAACCTGCGCACGCCGGTACCGTTCGAAGAGTGAGCGACAACGAGCTGGGCCTGTTCCTGCGGAGCCGCCGCGAAGCGGTCACGCCCGTTCAGGCGGGCCTACCTGCGGGAACTCGGCGTCGCACGCCCGGTCTGCGCCGTGCGGAGCTGGCCACCCTGGCCGGTGTGAGCGTCGAGTACGTCATCCGGCTCGAACAGGGGCGGGACCGCCGGCCGTCTCCGCCGGTGCTCTCGGCTCTGGCCGACGCCCTCTTGCTCTCGCCGAGCGAACGCATCCACCTGCACCGCCTCAGCAAGGGCGCCGACCCCGGGTTCAACTGCATGGGCGGCGAGCAGCCGAAGCGGGAGGTCCGCGCGGCGGTGCGGGCGATCCTCGATCATCTCGAACCGGCGCCCGCCGTGGTGCTGAGCCGCCTGACAGAAGTCTTGGCCTGCACCGATGGTTACCGTCGGCTGATGGCGCCCCTCGGGGTCCTCGACGACCCGGGCTGGCCCAACCTCGCCCGGTTCCTCTTCACCGTTCCCCGTGCCCGCACCTGCTTCCCCGACTGGGAGCACCGGGCCGACGAGATGGTGGCCGTGCTGAAGCACGGCCCATTCCGTGCTGATCCTGAGGTCGCCGCGCTGGCCGACGAGCTGACGGTCGCCGCGGGTGCGGACTTCGCTCGGCGGGTGGACACCATTCCCGGCCTGGCCGCAGCAACGGGCGTCCACCGCGTGCACCAGCCCGAGGTGGGCGAAATACGCCTCAGCTACGAGGTCCTGGATCTGTCCGCCGACGACGACCAGCGCCTCGTCGTGCACCTCCCCGCTGACGCCGCAGGCCGAGCCGCACTCGATCGGCTCGAAGGCAGGCGGTCCGGCGGTCTCCGCGCAGTGCGCGGCTGACCGGAGCGCTCCTACAACAGCCCGGCGAGGCCGGCTTCGCGCACTGTGGCCGTGCGGTTACGACCTCCCGCCCGAAGCTGGTCGAGCACACCCTCCAACGCCACGCCGCTCATTCGGGTTCGAAGCCCGGTGGAAGTGCGCCCGGTCGCGCCTGGTCGAGGTCTGCGGGCCGGAGCCGGTACAGCTGCATGGGCTGCCCGAAGTACTTGCCGGTTTCGCCCACCCACTCCATGCCGTTGCGGCGGATCGTCGACACCGCTCGTGCGTTCTCCGGCCGGACGACGGCGTAGAGCTCATCGGCGTCGTGGCTGAACGCCCACTGCGCCATCGCGTAGGTCGCCTCGCTGGCGTAGCCCTGCCTCCACGCATTCGGGTGCAGCTGCCACCCCATTTCGAGATCATCACCGCCGGGTGGCAGCGGCAGCAGCGTCCCACCGCCGATCACGGCGGCATCCTCGCGGCGCTGAACGCACCACCGCCCGGTGGGAGGTTCCGCGCGCAGGTCCTCGACGATCCACTGCCGCAGCAGCACCTGCATCGCCGCCACGTCCGGGACTCGATCCATGATCGGACTCAGCCAGCGGGCGACATCGGCGTGCCCGAAGACCTCGAAGGCCGCGGGCACGTCCTCCATCTCCCAGCTCCGCAGGATTAGCCGATCCGTGACCAGGCGTTCAGCCATGTGGCCAGCCTAGTGGCGCACCCGCCAACCGGCAGGCACGGCGCACCCGCCGACGGCGCGCCGCCGAGCTGGTCGCCGAGGCCGCGAACGCCCTGGTCGAGGGCACCCGGTGCACGTTGAGATCAATCGAGGTTCGTGAGCGGTTCAATCCACGGGCCCGGCTTCACACCGGTCGTTGACCGACTCCACCATGGGACCCGACCAACGCTGCGCGCTCGCCCGCCAACCTGACCGCTTGGACACCCGTCTCCCTGGAAGCTCCGTGAAGAATTGAACCCCGTTGGAAGGCTGGCCTGGAGCACTCCGGGGTTTCGTCCACATGAGACGAGCGTGCGCCGTGAACGGAGCGGCTCAGCGGAACCCCGTTCGAGATCATCGGCGCTGGTGGAGTGGTCATCGCCGTGATCGGGCTGTGCCTGTTCGGTCAGCGCCTGCGCTGGTTGCTGCTGCCGATCTCCTCGGGTCGGGGCGCTCGCACTGACCTCCGACGCCGGTCACCTGCTCGCCCCGAGGCCTTCGGACCTGAACAGCTGGGACGGATGAGCGCTGAGAACCCCTACCTCCTCTGGATCGTGCTGGTCGCCGCGACGATGCTGATCACGACCGCCTGGCGCTCGCTGCTGCACCGCGGCCCCCTCGAATGGGCGCTCCACCACGCCTCCACCGCCCCTGCCCACCAGCTCATGCGCTGAACTCCTCCCACGAACACCGGCCGGGGCGCGGGACCCCCCTCCCACGCCCCGGCCTACCGCGTGATCAACGCCTCGAGGCGGCAGGCGTCCTTGACTTCCACGCCAGGCCTCCACCCCCGGCCCCATTGGCTTCAATCGACACTGAAGCAATAGCTGCGGCGGAGGAAATCGACCGAACCGGTGTGGCAGGGCACTCGTGCGGACACCTGCATCGGCCCCGCAGTCCACCTGCCACTCGCACTCGCCATCGCAGCATCCCTGGCCTCGACGACCGAGCGCCGGTGCGCACGTTCGATGCGGTAGGAGGGGCGCCTCCCAGACCCTGGATCCCGCGCATCCGACGTGGCACACTCCGCTCCCCGTCGGAGCCGATCGAGGGGATGCGCAGTGGAGGAAGGTGCGAGCTGGGTCCCTTCGCAGATCGACTGGAACCAGCCGAGCGTGGCGCGGATCTACGACTACGCCCTCGGTGGCGCGCACAACTTCGAAGCCGACCGGCGGGCTCAGGACGCGGCGCTCGAAGTCTTCCCGCACCTCAACGACGCGGCCAAGGCCAACCGCGCCTTCCTGCACCGCGCGCTCCGGTTCTGCCTCGACCAGGGCATCCGGCAGTTCCTGGACCTCGGCTCCGGAATCCCCACGGTCGGCAACGTGCACGAGGTCGTCCAGGAGATCGACCCCGCATCCCGCGTCGTCTACGTCGACCACGACCCCGTCGCCGTGACGCACGCCCGCAGCATGCTCACCGCCAGCCCGCGCGTCGTCATCCTCGGCGAGGACATCCGCGCGCCGCACACGATCCTCGAACACCCGGACACGCTGCGGCTCATCGACTTCCAGCAGCCCACGGCCCTGCTGTTGGTCGGCATGCTCCACTACGTCAACGACGCGGGCTCACCCCGACGCCTGCTTCGGGACTACCAGGCCCGCATGGCTCCCGGCTCGTACCTGGTCGCCTCGCACCTCACCAGCGACCTTCCCGAGATGCGAGCTGCGGCACCGTTCTTCGACGACAGCCGAAACCCGATGACGCTCCGCAGCAGAACCGAGATCGAGAACCTGCTCGCCGACTTCGACCTCATCGACCCAGGCGTCGTCCACACCGTCGAGTGGCGCCCCGAGACTCCCCCAGGCGACCACCCGGAACGCGCCGCCTGCTACGCCGCAGTGGCCCGCCAACGCTGACCAACGCACTCAGCCTCGGATTTCACGGACCGTGCGCTTGGCGGCTGCACGCCGGCCGTCATCCACCCACGAGCCCCTAGCCGGGCGACGACTCGACGACCTCTCCAACCTCGGCGCGGTCGATCGCCCTGGGCCAGCCCGAGCAGTCTCGGAGCGGAGCACAGCGATCGCCATGACGACGACGGCCGCGCCGACTGGTCACTCGTCCCATCAGAGGTGGCGGTGTGAGTCGTTGGCGATTGGCAGAGGAAGGGGGTGGGACGGGTACTGGCGGTGCGAGATCGGCGTCGCTCCAGGCCGGATCACGTCGGCATCGGACGTTGAGCGCTCAAACCTCAGGCAGGGCAGGATCTTCCTGGTATGCACCACTTTGAGAGGTACGTGCGCCCCGGTGTCGCGCCGTTCCGTCACGTTGCTGGGTTCAGCGCGCGGTGGAGCGCGTCGCGGGTTTCGGCGGCTTGGCGTTGGGACACCGCTGCACCTGTGAGCACCGCTGATCTGTGGAACGTGCCGGGGAACAGGTGCAGTTCGACCGACACGCCGGCGCGCAGCAGGCCGGAGGCGTAAGCCATGCCCTCGTCGCGCAGCGGATCGTTCTCGTACACCGAGACGTAGGCGGCGGGCAGCCCGGAAAGGTCGTCCGCGCGGGCCGGGGCCGCGTATGCCGGCACGTCCCCGTTCCACCCGCGCAGGTAGTGCCGCCAGCTCAGCACCGCGTCGGCGTGGTTCCACAACGGTGTTTCGTCGAACGTGCGTGCCGAGAACGTCTCGACGCGATCGTCGACCTCCGGGGCGTCGAGCACCTGGAAGCGCACCGGCGGTCCGCCCCGGTCCCGGACCAGCAGCGTCAGGGCGGCGGCGAGCCCGCCACCCGCGCTCATGCCGTACACCGCGATGCGCGCAGCATCCACGCCGAGCGACTCGGATTCCGACGCGGTCCAGCCGAGCGCGGCCTCGCAGTCCCGCAACGCCGCCGGGTAGGGATGCTCGGGGGCCAAGCGGTAGTCGACGGCGACGACGACCGCAGGCACGTGCGCGCACAGGCCCACCGCCTGCGCGGTGAGGGAATCCACGCCTCCCATCACGAACCCGCCGCCGTGCAGCAGGAGCACGGCAGGCAGCGGAACGGGCGCAGCGGTCGGGCGCAAGACCCGGACCGGCACCGGCACGCCGTCAACACCCGGGACCTCGTGATCTGTCGCGGTGACCTCGCCTGGCACCACCTGCCCGGAGTTCGAGGTGAGCTCGGCCATCCGCGCCCGAGCGCCGTCGAGGTCGTGGATGTGCAGGTCAGGCAACGCAGGAACGGCTGCTGCCAAATCGGGATCCAGATGCACGGTTCGCCCCCTGAGGTGCGGGAATGACGCCACGGTCCCACCGAACGAACCCGACCCGCCACCGCTGCGGCGAGCCGTCGACGAGCCCGCTTCGGTCCAGCACCCGCCGGAGGGCACCGTGAACCTTCCGACCTCGACGAGGGCTCCGCCGAGCGAGCCAGCTGTTGACCACCTCGACGATGCACGGGTTCTCCTCGAACACCACCTCGCCACCCAACGTGGTGACGCGCGACTTCCGCCGACTGCGGAGCCACCTGCCCGAGTCGCGTGCCGGTACACGGCGCAGCGCGGCAAGGCCGGCTCGACGGCGACACGCGATCAAGCCGCGACCGAACGGGCTGGTGGATCAGGCCTCGAGGATGTGAGCCAGCACCACGAGGCACAAGGAGGTGTCCGCCCGCCGCTACCGGCCAGCCGGACCAGGTGGCACCAGGACTCCCGAGAGCTCGGCGCCGAACCCACCACACCGTGTGCGATCGACCGGGCGACCAGAACCGCAGGTCGATCTCACCATCGTGCTGAGGGATCTTGAGCTCCCGGTCGGGAAACGATTCTTGACGCAGGGGACTGCTCGACTCACACTTCAGATCATCTTCGGAAGTATATTTCCACAAAGCGAAAGAGGGATCGTGCCTGCTGTCTCAGCTCCAGGGACGCGAAGTCCGGTTCGAAGCGTTCTGTCATCCCTGTTCGTCCAGGTCCTCATCGCCGCCGTCCTCGGCATCCTCGTCGGCCACCTCTGGCCCGGCTTCGGCGAATCGCTGAAGCCGGTCGGCGACGGGTTCATCCGGTTGATCAAGATGGTCATCGCGCCGCTGATCTTCTGCGTGGTCGTCGTGGGCATCGCCAAGGCCGGTGACATGCGCTCGGTGGGGCGCATCGGGCTCAAGGCCCTGATCTACTTCGAAGTCGTCACCACGGCCGCGCTCGCGCTCGGCCTCATCGCGGGCAACGTCGTCCAGCCCGGCGCAGGCCTCAACGTCGACCCCAGCACCCTCGACACCTCCGGCGTGGAAGCCAAGACCGAGGGCGAGCAGATGCCCGGTGCCGCCGACTTCGTGCTGCACATGATCCCCGAGAGCGCTGTCGGGGCCTTCGCCGACAACGAGCTGCTGCAGGTCCTGCTGCTGGCCGTGCTGTTCGCCGCGGGGCTGCTGCACGTGGGCATCGACCGGGCCCCGCAGGTGTTCCACTTCATCGAGCAAGCCGGCGAGATCATCTTCAAGATCATCGGGTACGTCATGCGGCTGGCACCGATCGCCGTCTTCGGCTCGATGGCCTACCTCATCGGTCAGTACGGCCTGTCATCGCTGTCGACCTACGCCAAGCTCATCGGCGCCTGCTACGGCGCGGCCGCGCTGTTCATCGTCGTGCTCGGCGTGCTCATGCGCGTGTTCACCGGACTGAGCCTGATCCGGTTCGTGCGGTTCGCGCGGGAGGAGTTCGCACTGGCCATCGGCACGGCGTCCAGCGAGTGCGTGATGCCGCGCATGATGGAGAAGCTGGAACGCGCCGGATGCCGGAAGGAGGCCGTCGGCCTGGTCGTGCCGACCGGCTACTCGTTCAACCTCGACGGTGCGTCGATCTACCTGTCGCTGGCGACGCTGTTCATGGCCCAAGCCGTGGGGGTCGAGCTCACCGTCGGACAGCAGATCACCGTCATCCTCGTGCTCATCCTCACCTCCAAGGGCATGGCAGGTGTGCCGGGCTCGGCGTTCATCGCGCTGTCGGCGACCGCCTCGGCGGTGGGCGTGATCCCGGTGGCGGCCGTCGCGCTGATCCTCGGCGCCGACCGGATCATGGACACGATGCGCGTGGTCACCAACCTGCTCGGGAACTGCGTGGCGACCTTCATCGTGTCCAAGTGGGACGGTGCCCTTGACCCGGCTCAGGCACGCGAAACCCTCGCCGCTCCCGAAGCATCGGCCAAGGCGCTGGTGTCCGAGCGCTCCGAAGCCAGACCGGTTGCGACGCAGGACGACGAGCCGGAACTGACCAGGTGAACCGAGCCCTCGGGCTGCGGCTCCGGGGGTGGACGAACGAAGCGGGGCGACTCGATCTCGAGTCGCCCCGCTGTCGTCTTCCTGCGGTCAGTTGCCGCCCACCGGCTCGACGTAGCCGCCGGTGAACACCGAATCCGGCGGCGGATCCGCGAGCGGACCCGGCAGGGTGAAGTCAACGGCGCCGCCCACGGCGTCGGCCGGGGCGGTGGCCCTCTGCTGTTCGAGGTAGCCGGCGAGCTGCACGCCCGGGGCGCCCTCGACCGTCATCGTCCGACGGTGCTGGAGGAACGGCAGGTCCACCGAACCGCCGCGGACCGTGACGGTCTGGCCGCTGGGTGCGGCCATCGGCCACCAGTCCTGGTTGTTGTCGGTGACGCGCACGCCGATGCGGTGACCGGCCGGCAACTTCCAGTCGGCGCTCCAGAGCCGCAGTGGGACGGTCGTCTCACCGGGCTCTCGCACCAGGTGGCCCTGGCGCGTGATCAGCGGACCCGTGCCGTCGGGTCCGAGATCGTAGACGTCGACCACCAGGTTGGCGTTGGGCATCGACGTCGTCACGTCGACCGATGCCGCCGGCGAGCCCGAGAGGTGAACGTCGTGCGGGAGCGGGTTCGACACGGTCCACACCCCCGAGGTCACGGCCGGGTCGGAGGGCTGACCGGACGAGGAGTTGGCCGCGGTCGAAACGGACTGGGCGTGGTCGACGTAGGTGCCGCTGTTCAACGGCGTCCGGAACTCGCTCATGTCCGCCGCAGGCCACTGGGCTTCCGAACGCCACACCCCGTCGTTGGTCTGCACCGCGTGCGGCGGGTCCGCGACGGTCGGCGCCTGGTCCTTGAGGAAGCGGTCGTAGAAGCGCATGACCTCGTCGAACCAGCCCTGGCGGCCCATCTTGAGGCGACCGGTCTCGTCGACGTCGTTGCCGCGCACGTGATCCCACGGGCCCAGCCAGCTCCGCTCGTAGCCCGGGTGGTTGTCCAGGTACTCCTGCATCCCGTCGGCGACCGTGTTGTTCTCGGTCAGGCCTTGGGTGAGGAACAGCGGCACGTTCGACCCCACGGCACCGGGGATGAGGTTGCGCTCCTGCCAGAACGCCGAGTCGTGCCGGTCATCGCCTGCCTGCTGCGCGAAGTTCTGCGCCAGGCAGACCGGATCGTTGAGGCTCTGGAGGTTGTACTGGGGAGCGTCGGTGATCGGTCCCGGTGTGGCGGCGATGCCGTCGTAGAGGGCGGGCGTCGCCACCGAGTTCAGCCGGCGCATCCCGTCGCCGTAGAGGTACCGGTAGTCGTCGTACACCGGTTCCTGGCTGACCACCGCGGCCAGCCCCGGAGGCCGTTCGTTGACCCCGATCAACCCGGTCAGCCCGTCGTAGGACTTGCCGTACATGCCGACCCGGCCCGTCGACCACGGCTGGCTCGCCGCCCACCGGACGGCGTTGACCACGTCGGCCTTCTCACCCGGTCCCGACCAGTCCAGGCACCCGGTGGAGCCGCCGAAGCCGCGCAGATCCACCATGACGAACGTGTAACCCTTCTCCAGCAGCCCGGAACCCTCGACGAAGTCCTGGAACCGCTCCGAAGGGCCGTCGTTGGGCCCGATCGGGTCGTACGACGTGCCTTCCACCGCACCGGCGGGTCCGACCTGACCGGAGTGGTTGAAGTACGGCCCGATCGAGAGGATCACCGGCGTCTTGTCGGTGGCCTCGTAGCCCTTGGGCCGCAGGACGTCCGCGTGCAGCGTCGCCTCCCCCGCGCTCGACGGGGAGGAGATCCAGGCCTCGCTCCACTCCGCGTCCGGGTAGGGAACACCCGACGCCTGCGCCGGCGGCACCGCCGGCACCACCACCGCAGCGATCGCAGCTGCGACCACCGCAGCGCCTCGACGGTGCCTTGTCCTCTCGAGCCTCTTCAACGTGCGCACTGGCATCCTGAGACCACCCCACCCTTCCCGCACCGGGACCGACCTCGACCGACGAGTGCGCACCGCGAACGCGGCCATGCACCCGTCGAGAGGCTAGGGGCTCGGACAGGTGGGGTGAGGAAACTTGCCCACACCGTTACGGCAGGCGGATGCCCGCAGTCCGGATCATGGCGAAGCGGCCCACGGAGACGGCCGCCCCGCTGCGCTGATCGTCCTCGACTGCCTCGGACGAGGCAGTCGAGGACGACACGACCGGGCCATCTGCCAGGACGCCGCGGCTACAGGCTGAAGGCGGCGGAGCGCAGGACCAGCACGACGACGAACACGGCCGTGAAGGCGAGGTCGAGCGAGATCTCGCCGACCCGCACCGGCCGCAGCACCCGGCGCACCGGCGCGATCACCGGCTCGGTGGCGGTATGAGTCAGCGCCCGAGCCCGTCGTACCCAGTGCGGGCCTTCGGCCGCTGTTCGCGCCCAATCCAGCACGAGCCGCGCGACCAGCACCAACAGGTACGCCGTCAAGGCGTACCCCAACACAGTCCCGATCGCGCTCATGACGAACTCCCACGTGTGTGCCCGACTGGCTTCATACCGGTACCAACGAGCCACCCGAGCCAGAAGTGCCCCCGGGCCGAACGCCGTCACCGGAGGGCCGGAACCGAACACCAGCGGCACCAGCGCGTACATGACAAGCATGAGCAGACCCAGGGAGAGCGCGTTGAGCCAGACGCCGGCCCGGCCCCAGGCTGATCATCCCGAGGCCCCGGCCTCGCCCGCTCCGACAGGCCCTGGCTGCCTCGGAAGGCCCCCAATTCGACCGCCTGGCCTCGACACCAGGCGGTCGGTTCCGCAGTGAGGGCTTCGCGTGCTCCAGCACCTCGTGGAATCAGCCGCGGGGTCGGAGCGTGCTGATCCAGCGGCGGGTGTCGGCCGGGTCGATGACGTCGTCCAGCTCGAAGGTGGTGGCCGCGCGCAGCGCGCGGCCACGCTCGTAGGCCTCGGCCACCAGGCTGTCGTAGAGCTGCTGGCGTGCGACCTCGTCGGGTGCGGCTGCGAGTTCCTTGCTGTAGCCCAGCCGGACCGAGCCTTCCAGACCCATCCCGCCGATCTCACCGGTCGGCCACGCCACGGTGAACTGCGGGGCGCGGAAGGAGCCGCCGGTCATAGCCATCGCGCCCAGTCCGTAGCCCTTGCGGAGCACGACCGCGCCGAACGGCACCGTCAGGCGAGCGCCGAGCACGAACAGCTCACCGAAGCGCTTCACCGTCGCGTCCTTCTCCGCCTCGGGCCCGACCATGAACCCCGGTGTGTCGCAGAGGGAGACGATCGGCAATCCGCCTGATTCGCAGAGCGCGAGGAAGTCGGCCAGCTTGTCCGCCGCCTCGGCGTCGATCGCGCCGCCCAGGTGGTGACTGCTGTTGGCCACCAGGCCGTGCGCGACGCCCTCCACGCGGACCAGTGCCGTCACGACGCCCACCCCGTAGTCGGGACGCAGCTCCAGCACCGAGTCCACGTCGACGACGGCGTCGATGGCGCTGCGGACGTCGTACGCGCGCAACCGGTTCTCGGGCACGACGTGCCGGGCCAGGCGCGGATCGGGCGCCTCCCACTCGACGCCCTCGCCCGGGGACAGCGGGCTCTGGAAGTACGACAGGTACCGGCGCGCCAGCTCGACGGCGTGCTCGTCGTCCCGCGCCACCACGTCGACGACCCCGTTGCGGCGCTGCACGTCGATGGGGCCGATGTCCTCGGGCCGGTACTCCCCCAACCCACCGCCGGAGATCATCGCGGGACCGCCCATGCCGATGTTCGCGTCGGGGGTTGCGATCACGACGTCGCAGGCGCCGGCCAGGGCGGCGTTCCCGGCGAAGCAGCGACCCGAGGCGATCGCCACCGTCGGCGCACCACCGCGCAGCGAACCCAGCAGGCGGAACGTCGGAACGTCCAGCCCCGCAACGACATCCATGTCGGTGTCACCGGGTCTGCCACCACCGCCCTCGGCGAAAAGCACCACGGGCACCCTCCGATCCCGGGCCACCCCGAGGATCCGGTCGGTCTTGGCGTGGTTGCGCATGCCTTGCGTCCCGGCGAGCACCGTGTAGTCGTAGGAGATCACCACGGCCTCGGCCGCCGCCCGACCGAACCGGTCCGCGCCGATGGTCGCTACGCCGCCGACCAGCCCGTCGGCCGGGGTGTTGGTGATCAGGTCCTGTTCGGACCGTCGGCTGCGCTGGGCCGCGAGCACCAGGGACCCGTACTCGACGAAGCTGCCCGGATCCACCAGATCGCTGATGTTCTCGCGCGCGGTCCGACGACGCAGGCGGTGACGCTTGGCCACCGCCTCGGGACGTGCCGAGTCCTGGGTGACGGCTTGCCGCTCGCGCAGCTCGTCGAGGTCCGGCCGGGTGGCGTCCAGGTCGAGCTCGAAAGCGGATTCAGCCTCCCCCTCGTCGGTTCGCGCGAACACCACGAGCGGATCGCCCGGAGCCACCGTGCGGCCCGGCGGCACCAGCGCGCGCACCACTCGCGCCGCGTGGTCGGCGGACAGGACGTGCTCCATCTTCATGGCTTCCAGCACCGCCAGCTGTCCGCCCGAGGGAACTTCGTCGCCTTCAACGGCGACCGCGACGACGGTGCCCGCCATGGGGGCGCGTGCGACCTCCTCCCCCGTCCGCAGCTCCAGCGCGGTCACGGATGAGGGAACCGAGGTGCTCGCGCCCGCTTCGGCCACCAGCCGTTCGATGTTCTCCGCCAGGAACGCCGTGCTCACGGGCCCTGCTCGCAGCTGGTCATCCGCGAGCAGAGCGCGCAGCATGGGGATGTTCGTGGCCGCGCCCTCGATCGCGAACTCGCCCAGGGCCGCGTCGAGCTTGGTGAGGGCCGTGGTGCGGGTTCCCGCGCGCACGATCACCTTGGCCAGCAGGGAGTCGTACCGCGGGCTCACGACCAGGCCCGGCAGACCGAAGGTGTCCACGCGGACCCCCGGCCCGGTGGGTGGGGTGAACGTCGTGAGCGTGCCCGCGGTCGGCGCCGCGCCGCCGTCGGCGGTCATCGTCTCCAAGTTCACGCGGGCCTGCACCGCCGTGTTCGCAGCCGTCGCCGGTTCACCGCGCTCGCCGGACGCGTCGGCCACCACGCCGTCCGTGAGCGCGAGGTCGTGCAGCCCGGCTCCGTCCGCGAGGGCGAGCTGCGCGGCCACCAGGTCCACGCCAGTGATCTCCTCGGTGATGGTGTGCTCCACCTGGATCCGGGGGTTGACCTCCAGGAAGGCGAACTCCTCGCCCCGCACCAGGTACTCCACCGTGGCCAGACCCCGGTACCCGAGGCTCGCGCAGAGCCGCACCGCGGCCTCGTGCGCACCGCGACGCACCTCGGGCTCCACGCCTGTTGCGGGGGCGATCTCGAGGAGCTTCTGGTGCCGCCGTTGCAGGCTGCAGTCACGGTCGCCGAGCGCCAGAGCTGCCGTGCCGTCGGCGACCACTTGGACCTCGACGTGCCGGGCACCGTCGAACAGGGCCTCCGCGAACACCTCTCGGCTCCCGAAGCCCAGATCAGCCTCCTCCGCGCACGCCCGGTACGCCGCCTCGACAGCGGCGGCCTCGCGAACCACCCGCATGCCGCGCCCGCCGCCACCGGCCAGCGCCTTGATCATGATGCCGCCCGGGTTCTCCGCGAGGAACGCCCGCACCTCCTCCACCGTCGCGGCACCTGCGGTGGCGGGCAGCACGGGCGCGCCGGCGGAGACCGCGGCGGCGCGGGCCGACACCTTGTCCCCCAACGTCTCCAGGACCGCCGGGTCCGGTCCTGCGAACACGACCTGCGCTGCCGCGCAGGTTCGCGCGAATTCCGCGTTCTCCGAGAGGAATCCGTACCCGGGGTGCACCGCGTCGGCACCGGAGCGCGCGGCAGCGGCCAGCACCGCCGCGTGATCGAGGTAGGCAGCCGGACCTGCTCCGACCAGCGGCAACGCCTCGTCTGCGGCGTGCACGTGCGGCGTGTCCGCGTCGTCCTCCGCGTACAGGGCAACGGTGCTGACCCTCATCTCGCGCGCGGTGCGCACGACGCGCAGCGCGATCTCACCGCGATTGGCGATCAGGAGCTTCTTCATCGTCACGAACCCCTCGGTCTACGCGCGGTCACGGGCTGCGGGCAGTTCTGCGGCGCGGTCGAGGAGTTCGCCCTTGCGCACCTTGCCCGTGGCCGTCATCGGCAGCTGGTCCACCACGACGAGATCGGGCACCTTGTACCCGGCCATGTTGTCCTTCGCCCACGCGCGCAGGTCGTCGCTCCCGGCGCTGCTGTCCAGCACCACGAACGCCACCGCCACTTGGCCTTTCGCGCGGTCGGGACGGGGCACCACCGACACCGAACGGATCGCCGGGTGCAGGCGCAGCAGGGCTTCGACCTCGGACGGGAACACGCTCATCCCGTTGGTCTTGATCATCTCCTTGGCGCGCGCCAGGTAGTGCAGTGCGCCCCACTCGTCGAGCCGTCCCACGTCGCCGGTGTGCAGCCAGCCGTCGCGGATCGTCTCCGCGGTCGCGTCGGGCCGACCGTAGTAGCCGGTCAGGATCGACGGGCTCCGCACGATGATCTCCCCCGACGTGCCCACCGGCACCGGATCGCCGGAGTCGTCGACGATCAGGACATCGGTCCCCGGAACGGGCAGCCCGCAGAACACCGGGTCTGCGTGCAGATCCCGATCGCCGTCCTGGAACCCGAGCGTGAACGTGTCGGCCGTGTGCGTCTCGGTCATGCCGTACGACGCCTCCCGCAGGACGCTGCCGGTGGCCTCCCGCCACCGCGCCCGGACCTCCGGGGTCAACTTCAGCACGAACGAGACCGCGAGCGCGTTGCGCAACGACGCTACCCGCGCACCCTCGAAACCCGGCCCGTCCATCAGCTCCACGTAGTTGTCGACCGTGGCGACCACGTCGGTCACGCCGTGCCGCTCGACCAGGGCGACGGCCGTGGCCGGGTCCCAGCGCGTCATGAGGACGACCTGCTGGCCGTTCACCAGCGGTTTCAGGACGCCGAAGTCCTCGCCGGCGATCCAGAACACGGGCAGGAAGTTCAGCGACACGACACCGGGGTCGCCCACTTGCGTCCCCCCGGCCAAGCTGGCCGTCGCCGCCGTGTAGACCATGTGCCGCTGGGTGTGCTCGCAGCCCTTCGGCAGCCCGGTCGTCCCGCCGGTGTAGTTGAGCGCCGCCAGCGCGTCGGGGTCGCTCGGCCGCGCTTCAGCGGGCGCCGAGGCGCTGATCTCGGCCCAGTCCGAACGCTCGGCGGTGAGCTCGAACGGCACCGGCACGTCGGGGTCGGCGGTGAGCAGGTCAGCGAGGCCGGTGTAGGCCACGTGCCGCAAACGTGCGTCGCCGCGCACCGATTCGACGAGGTCGGCGAACGTGTCCTGCGCCAGCAGCGCCGTCACCCCCGCGTCCTCCAGCTCGTACCGCAGCTCGTGGCCCCGGAACATGGGGTTGATCGGCACGTGCACCGCGCCCGCCTTGAGAACGCCCACCATCGCGATGAGGAACTGGGGGCAGTTGCTCAGGAACACGCCCACCCGGTCCCCCGGCTCCACACCGCGCTCGCCGAGCCAGCCGGCGAAGCGGTCGCTCAGCTCGTCGTACTCGGCATAGGTGATGTCCCGGCCGTAGAACGAGATCGCGGGGGTGTCCGGGCGGGTTTCGGCCCAGTGCCGGAGGTGTTCAGGCAGGCCGGGCACCTCGACGGGGTGCACGACGGCGCCCGGCACCTGATCCGGCCAGTTGGTCGCCTGCAGTCGGCGGACTTCGGCTAGGGCCTCTTCACGGCGGGACGACGGCATTCGGGCCTCCTGAGGTCCGGGCGCTAGTCGGCGGCGACGCCGACGGCGCGCTCGGTCAGCCGGATGTGATCGTTGATGAACTGCTCGCGGTCGCGGTCAGGAGCGTGACCGAGCCGGGCGGCGCCGCGGACGATCGAATCGCTCAGCATCGACACCAGCTGCTGGGGCGGCACGCAGGGGTCGATCGTGGTCGGGTCCAGCCCGGACAGGTAGTGGGCGAAGCGCCGCACCAGCCGCCGCCGCAGCGTGCTCCACAACGCGTCCACTTCGGGGTCGACCCCGGCACGGCTGTCGATCTGCGCCACCAGCGACCCGTTGGCGAAGATCGCCTCCGCGAACGCGCGAGTGGTCGACCGCAGCACGGTGACCGGCGGGAGGGAGTCGATCCCGTCCAGCTGCTGGGTGGATTCGAGCTGAGCGCAGACCTGCTCGGTGACCGCGAGGAACGCCTCGTCCTTGGATCGCAAGTAGGCGTAGAACGTCGGGCGCGAGGTCTGCGCCCGGGCCGCGATCAGCTCGACCGTGGTCGCCGCGTAACCGAGGTCGTCGAAGCACGCGGCGGCAGCAGCGAGCAGTTCCTCGCGCCGAGGGCCCGACGCCTCTCGGCGATTGGCCCGCGCACGCTCCTGGGCGTCACTCGTCGTCCCGACTCCATCGTCGTGACCTCGGTGCCGGCCTTCGGCGTGTGCCCGGGAAGCGGACATCAGGGGGTTGACAGGACGAGTGCGGGAACGGCTTTCGGGTCGTCGCACGCCGAGGCCGGACGGGAAGCCCTGCGGATGGATGTGGTCAAAGCAGCCCCTCCGGAACGAGTGGCGGCACGTGATCCCGACCAACACTTGTTGACGTTGACGTCCATGTCAATACGCCCAGGGCGATCCGGCCGAGGCGCGGCCGCCAGGTGAGCAGGTCGCGCCGCAGATTCCCGATGCGGCCCAGCCGCATGTCGACGTCCCCCTTCGACGGAACCGCGAGCTCACGCAGCCGAGACCGCGCCATCGACGTGAGCAGCGAATTCGCGACGCCGACGCCCTTTCGCCCCACCAGGTTCATCGAACGTACCCGCCCGCCGACGAGGCTGGTGCGCTGCTTCGATCGTTCTCACGTGGAGTCGCACATGAATCTTTCTCGCAGGCAGTTCGTCAACCGCTCGCTGCTGGGCGGCATCGGAATCGCCCTCGTCGGCAACGTCGGAGCGGTGACCGCCGCCGCACCGGCCTCTGCCGGTGACGGCCAGCCCGCCGGTTACGGTCCGCTGGTGCCCGATCCCGCGGGTCTGCTGTCGCTCCCCGCGGGGTTCAGCTACAAGATCGTCGCCGAAGCCGGCAAGACGAAGCTCGAATCCGGCGAAGCCACGCCGCAGAAGCACGACGGCATGGCCGCTTTCATCCGCCCCGAGGGCGGCAGCGTGATCGTGTACAACCACGAGATCAAGGTCAGCCAGAACGCCGAGTTCCCGGTGCCTCGGCTCGACGGCCTCACCTACGACCCGGTCTCCCCTGGCGGCTGCACCGTCGTCGAGGTCGACGCCGAGGGCAACCGCGTCGCCGAGTACGTCGCGCTGGCTGGCACCTCCACCAACTGCGCGGGTGGCCGCACCCCGTGGAACACCTGGTTGAGCTGCGAGGAGACCGAGGACAAGGCCGGTGAGGACGGGCAGCTGTTCGACCACGGCCACACCTTCGAGGTCGACCCCTACGATCGCGAGGCGAACCAGAACCCGAAGCCGATCAAGGCACTCGGCCGGTTCTCCCACGAGGCAGCCGTCGTCGACCCGAACACCGGGCACATCTACCAGACCGAAGACGCGTCGGGCCCGAACGGCCTGTTCTACCGCTTCACCCCGCCGGCCTCCGCACTGCCGCTGGGCCACGGCAAGCTCCGCGCGCTCGGCGACGACGACGGCACCTTCGAAGCCATGAAGGCCGCCGACAAGTCCGGTCAGCACGTCGACGACCTGTCCCGTGCGACCGAGGTCGGCACCACCTACGGCGTGACCTGGGTGGCTGTTGCGGACCGCGCCGCAGCCGCGACCGCGATCCGCGAGCAGTTCACCGACGACCAGATCACCCGTGGGCGCAAGCTCGAGGGCGCCTGGTGGGGCGAAGGCGGAGCCTACTTCGTCTGCAGCTACGCCCGCCTCGAAGACAGCCCGGGCACCCCGCACGACGGTCAGGTGTGGTTCTACAACCCGCGCAACCAGACCATCGAGCTCAAGCTGCGGTTCGAGTACGACCAGGACGACGACGCCAACTTCGATGGCCCCGACAACATCACCGTCTCCTCCCGGGGCAACGGCCTGATCCTCGCCGAGGACGGAGACGGGCAGCAGCACCTGTTCGGAGCGACCTTCGAAGGCCAGACCTACCCGCTGGCCCGCAACGAGATCAACACCGGCACCGAAGCCGAGCCGGAGTACAGCGAGTTCTGCGGCCCCGTCCACTCCCCTGACGGCAACACCCTCTTCGTCAGCGTTCAGAACCCCGGCGTCCTCTACGCCATCACCGGCCCCTGGGACCGCCTGCGCAGCGCCTGACCGACCCCAACGCCGCAACGACGCCCCGACCTGCGAAGCCTGGTCGGGGCGTCGTTGTCAGCGCACGCGGACCGCGCCTGCCCGATGGACGACGGAGCCGCTCGGGGTGCCACCTTCCGCACCGGGTCCCACCATCACGGCGGTGTTCCGGCACCACTCGGTGCCGACACCCCGCGGAGGTTGGTCGTCAGGCTGCTGGGCGGGTGTTGCGGATCTCCTCCCGGAGGACGTCCGGCCGGTCGCTGATGATGCCGTCGACGCGGTTGGCGATCAGCGCGCGCATCAGGGCCGGGTCGTTGACCGTGTACGGGTTGATGCGCATGCCGTGCTCGTGAACAGCGGCGACGTACTCCGGGGTCGCGGCCGAGTGGTGCGGGTTGACCTGGTTGGAGTAGGTGGCGACCTCAGCGAGCTGGTCCGTGGTCGGCGCACCCAGCACACCCACCTGGACCGCCGGGAGCAGGCCGTGGAAGTGGCGGATGAAGTCCCAGTTGAAGCTCTGCACCACCAGGTGCTGCGCCAGGGGGTCGGGCTGCATCCACTGGGGACGCTGCTGCAGCTCACCGGCGATCCGCTCGGCGATGCCCGGGTAGAGCTCCGGCGCCTTGGCCTCCAGCAGCAGGCCGGAGGCGGTGCGCTCCAACTCGTCGAGGACCTCGGTGAAGGTGGGCACCGTGGCGCCGGTGTAGCGCGGGTCCTTCCAGGAGCCCGCGTCGAGCGTGCGGATCTCCTCCAACGTGAAGTCCGCGACCCGCCACGGCGCCCGGTCGGGGAACTTCTGCTCGACATCGGTGGTGCGCGACAGCGTGGTGTCGTGGATGACGACCAGCTGCTCGTCCTTGGTCTGCTGGACATCGATCTCGACGAGGTCGGCCTGCATCTCGGCACCCAGCCGAACGGCGTCCAGGGTGTTCTCCGGCGCGTAAGCAGACGCCCCGCGATGGGCGATGTTGGTGACGGTGGCGGTCGGCTCCGCGGGAGCCGCGGTCACCGCCGTCGTCACCGTCATCGTCGTGAGCAGCGTGGCTGCGGCCACGGCCGCGACCCGGTGCAGCATAGGTCGATCTCCTCGTCAGTGTCAGTTTTGTCCGGAAAGGACGGGAGCATACTGCGGACTTCCGGTATCGCGGACCGAATCACGGACTGGACGACTGGTGGAGCGCGCCTGAACGTTGGACCGCAACCCACGAATCCGGAACCGCCCCGTTGCAGATCGACGCTCCCCATCGACGGAAGGTCGTTGACCCGTCGCGGGATGTCATCGGCGAGCACCGCTGCCCGTACCCGGCACCGCTCGACGAGATCGGTCGCTGCGGCGACACCGCCGAGCAGGCCTGCACCGACGGCCTGGTCAACATCGCCGACGACATCGCCGCGAACGATCCCCATGTGGCACGCGCGCGAGTCCTCAGCCTCTTCGCCACGCCCTTTCGGTACGCTGCAGCTCGCCCGCGCGGTGGCCGGTCCGAGCCTCTCCGACGCGATCCTCGACCAGGGCCTCCGCAACGCCCTGGCGATCCTGGACGACGCGACCCCGAACTGACCCGCACCACCAGCGAGCGGATCCGACCATGACCACCACGAAGCGCACCACCTTCGCCGATGTCAGCCGCATCGACGGGATCTCACGGGGCGCTCTCGGTTCCAGCCGAGGCATCCGAACGGTTCGGGTGTGCTGCGCGGGTGGCTGGGACTTCCCGACGGCGAGCGCTCGGACCCGATCTCACTGCGCTACGCCGTCGACTCCTCCCCACCTGCCACCACGACATCGCGCCTCAGCGTTGCCCACCGGGAACTCACCGCCCAGGTTCGCGCCCTGCACACGGGCCGGTGCAGATCCTGCGCTCCGCACATCTCGTCGAAACCGTGAAGACGAGTCCTGATTCGTCCGGGACAGCAGTGGCCCGAGCCACCCAACTAGCAGGAGATCGCCTCGACCCACCCGAATGACAAGGACGACCCCGCTGACGGGTACAGGAGGAAGCCATGCCCACTCGACCTCGCACGGTGGCGTTCGACGTCGTCGAAACGCTCATGTCCCTGCAACCCCTCCGGCCCCGGTTCGCAGACGCGGGACTCGCACCCGAACTGCTCGAGCGCTGGTTCGACCGGCTCCTGCGCGACGGCATGGCCCTGACCCTCGCAGGGGACTACGAGCCCTTCCCCGACGTCGCCGCAGCAGCGCTGAGAACGCTCGCCCGCGGCGACCTCGACGACGACACCATCGCCCACGTCCTGACCGGGTTCCACGAACTCCCCGCGCACCCCGACGTCGAACCCGCCATGCGCACGCTCTCCGAGGCAGGCATCTCCATGATCTGCCTGAGCAACGGCACCACCGAGACCACGACCAGGTTCCTCGAGCACAACGAACTCGATCACCACATCGATCAGGTCATCAGCGCGGCCGACGTCCACAGCTGGAAGCCACCCGCCCGCGTCTACGACCACGCCCTCAACGCCATCGGCCAAGCCCCGCACGACGTCGCCCTGGTCGCCGTGCACGCGTTCGACTGCCACGGCGCGAAACGAGCCGGACTCACCACCGGCTGGGCCAGCCGCCTCGAAGGCCACTACAGCGACGTCTTCACCCCGGCCGACTTCGTCGGACCCGATCTCATCGACGTCGCCCAGCAGCTCGCAGCGCTTCCCGAAGCCGGACGTGGCGCGTGAAGGCAAGCGATCCACGGTCCGAACACCCGGGCGATGCGCGAGGCACTGCGCGATGATCGGTTGTTGAACGCGTGCGCCGCAGTCCACGACCGACGCGCGAAACACGACCCGGGCCACCGCGTCCACCGCGCCAGCACACCCCACGACCACGTGGACGCCCGCAACTCCCACGCACGCACCACCGAGTTCCCGACATCGGGCCGCGTCGGCGAACGGGAACAATGACCTCCGACTCTGGTCGCTTCCGTCCGCTGGCGCTGAACTGAACGGTGACACGAGGAGACGGGGGATGATCAGTCGTGGTGAAGTACGACCAGATGATGCCTGCTGGAACTGAGGCGATGGCTGACTTGGCAGCCTTCCCACTGGTGGAAGCGCTGTTCGGCCGACGCTCCCGGCGCTTCGCCCTGGGCGATGAGATTCCCGACGGCCCCCTTGCCTACCGCTCTCGGCACGAACCCTTCTCGCTCACAGAGCTCGAACGGATGCTCGTGCTGAGCGCGATGGGCGGAACGACTGGCTGGCACCACTCGATCACCCGACATGCCCGCTACGCACCGCACGTCTCCAACTACGCCGGAGGGGCCGCTGGGCGCACCTTTCCCTCCGCGGCCGGGTTCCACACAGCCGAATTGTTCTTCACCGACGACTCGGGGCTGTACTACTTCCCCACCCGCGACGCAGGGGCACTCGTCGACCCGGCGGCCGAGGAAGTCACACCAGAGCTGATGGTCGAGCGCCACCGCGACCGGTTGCAACAGCTCTCCGCCAGCAGGCTGCACCTGCCCGCCGAGGAGCCCTACATCGAGGGGCACAACACCTGGTGCGTCAACGTTCCCGGCTCGCTGCTGGTCATTCCGGTGGCCGACCTGGCACAGCACCTGATCGCCGTGCTGTGCTTCTTCGTCCAGAACGGCTACGCGATCTACGACGACATCAACGACCGCAAGATCCCCGGCCTCGACGAATTCAGCGGGCTGATCGACGTTGACGAGCCGTTCCCGCTGACCTTCACCGAGCAATACGCGCTCACCGAAGCCACGGCCGAGTTGGCGACCGCGTGCTACGCGGGTGTGCTGATGTTGCAGGCGATGGGACTCGGCGGGTGGATGTTCGACGGCATCGACCGATTCTCGATGCTCGGTGCCTCGGGCAACCCCGACGTACCGGGCCTCGGATTCCGCTACGACGAGGACGAGCGCTGGTCAACACCGAACCCCACCGGCCGCGATGGCGTCTTCGAGGCCTACTGCCCACCCCACCACCAAGACATGAGGGCAGCGGTGGACGCGTTCGCCGAACGGAAGTTCGGACCCGGCGGTCCGTTCCACCGCGACACGCCAGGCGCCTGGACCGACAGCCCCGGATTCCGCGCGAGCGCCCAGGTCCACGACGACGCGTTCAAGTCCTGCGTCGGACTCCAAGTCCAGTACATCTTCGACACCTTCGGCAAGTTCCCCGCAACAGTGCCGACGGTGTTCATCCTCAACTACGTCCAAGCACACCACCTCGACCTGGACTTCTACGACCACTTCTTCAAACCCGGCGCCTACCTGCGCACGCACGCCACGCACATGCACGAGTGGCACGACCGAGGCCACGGCACACCTTGACGGGTGACGGCGGTAGCCGCGGGCATTGGCCGCGCGCGGCATCCCGTCCAGTTCGATTCGGAGGCTCGCCCGGTCACAGCGGACATCACCCTGTGGAGCACTTCCGCGGGTTGCGCGAGCTCACTGCCCGCGATCGCGATCCCCGAGCGGGAACGATGCCGGAAGCGCTGCGGCGAGCACCTCGACGCCTGGCGCTGACCCGAGCGGGCCCCGTGAGGCCTTCAGCTTCCGAAGCACGAGGTCGAGACCTCGCTGCTGCCGGAATTGCGCGAGCCGTCGTGCCCCCACGGCGCCGCTCGGGGCGCGGGAACGCCCTGGGCGGCGTGAATTCCGCCCCGCAGTCAGCGCTTCCGCTGCCGCACGGCGGCAGTCGCCAACGCGGCCGCACCGATCGCCGCGAGAGCCAGGGCACCGTGGCGTTGCGATGCCCACAGCTGCCAACTGCGTGTGTTCGACTCCTCGTCGAACACACCCCGTGCTCCGTGGTCGTGGCCCGAACGTCCGTCGGCGGGCACCCACAGGTTCGCGGTGCGGTCAGGATCGGAGACCGCGTCCGTCTGCTGGGCCGCGAAACCGTTGCGCGCGAGGTAGCGGTCCAGAACACCCGGCGCGAGCGCGTTCGCGATCAGGGTGGCCACCGTGCTGCCCCCGCACCAGTACTCGCGACGACGAGGATGATCGGCGGCGTGCACCACGGCTCGGGCCGCCACCTCCGGCTGGAACATCGGCGGCAGCGGCTGCGGGTGCTTCGGCAACCGCGACAGCACCCAGGAGAACTGCGGCGTGTTCACGGCGGGAAGCTGCACCATCGTCACCCGAACACCACTGCGGTCGTGCAGCAGCTCGCACCGCAGCGACTCGTGGAAGCCCTGAACGGCGTGCTTGGAAGCGCAGTAGGCCGACTGCAACGGCACACCCCGGTAGGCCAACGCCGAGCCCACCTGCACGATCGTTCCTCGATCGCGCGGACGCATCCGTTCCAGCGCAGCTCTCGTCCCGTGGACGAATCCGAGGAGGTCCACTTCCACGACACGACGGAACTCCTCCGGAGCGATCTGCGAGAACGGCGCGAACACCGAGGTGAACGCCGCGTTCACCCAGACGTCGATCGGCCCCAGACGTTGCTCGACCTGCTCGGCGGCGTCGCTGACCTGCTCCTCATCGGCGACGTCGACCTCCACGGGCAACGCTTCACATCCGGCTGCACGGACCTCCTCAGCGGTGGCCTCCAGGCCGGTGCTACCCCGGGCGAGCAAGGCCACCCCCCAGGCGCGCCGAGCGTATTCGCGGGCCACCGCCCGCCCAACGCCACCGGTCGCGCCCGTGATCACGACGACCTGTGACCGCGCTGCGGTTCGCACTCCCGGACCCGCCTTCCTGCCGTCGGGGGTGGAGCCACGATCACCCTCTCGCGCGCAGCACCACATGTGATGATCCGTCCTTCCCCTCGGGGCTACCCCCGGAGCCGTCACCGCAACACAGTGCCGGTGGGCTGGGCGCGGACGGCGTGGGGAGCGCTGGCCGGCCGATCTCGAGGCGGGTTTGCTGTCGTCCCCGCATCGGGTAACTCGACGAGTGCCCGGAAAGGACGCGTTGGGAGGTAAGTGATGGACCGCGGGACACGTGGCGAACACGAGCAGAACCCGGCCGAAGGTGAACCGGCGACGCAGAACCCCGCCGCTGGCGCGGACGACGACACGTCCTACGACGAGGGCACCGGCGACCAGATCAGGCCGGATGCGGAGGGGGCGCCGGCGCGACCGAGCAGGGCCGGGACGATCCCGGAGCGGTGAGTGCCGGTTCGGTGACGGCTCGCGGGACGCGCGGTCACGTGGGCACGCGAGCGGCCGGGGGTGGTGCAGCCGCCGTGGTCGTCTTCACCGCTGTCGTCCGGACAGCGCGTCCCGCAGCCGATCGATCATGCCCGCGCCCCGGTCGAGGACCATGTTCGCGGGCGGGGTGTCCGGTGCCGATGGGTGTGGGCGCGTCGGGGCGTGTTCCTTCGCCTCGAGGATCTTGTCCCCCAGGTGTCGGAGCTCCTCCACCGTGCACGCCGCTTGGAGGCGGGGGAACAGGCCTCGTTCCTCCTCCTCGACGTGGTGGCGGATGTCCCGGGCGAGCTCGAGGACCTTCTCGTCGAATTCCGGATCTGAGACCTCGAGCCGCTCGAGCTCCTTCATGAGCTTCTCAGCCTCGGCATGCTCCTCGATCTCGTGGTCGGCCAACTCGTCACCGCCCGGCAAGTGCTCGCGCGCGGCTGGGTAGAGGTACTGCTCCTCGGCCACCGAATGACGCACCAGCTCGGTGATGATGTGGTCGACGAGATCACGACGCTGCTCCTCGGAAAGCCCTCCGCTCTCGTACTTCTCGAACGCCGAGTCAACGGCCCGGTGATCGCTGGTGAGAACGGCGACGAGATCGCCCTCGTGAGTGGTCGTTCGTGCCATGGCGCGGACCATTCCCTTCACACGGCAGGCGGTTCGGCAAAAAAGCGCACCTCATGGGTCCCCAACAGCGGCTGATCGCCAAACGCCCGAGTGCTGGGCCTACTGGGTCACCCATCGCCGGGGCTCGTCCACCACCCTCCGCCGGGAACGGTGAACGGGTTGGTCGGGCCGACCACGGGTAACCGGTGCGGGAGGACGGGACGCTCCGCGCGAAACCCGCTGTGAAGTCCCGAGGGGACGAGGTAACCCGTACCGACCTTACGGAGGCTCCATGCTCACGCGAGGCGATGCGAAGGCCACTCCCAGCAGAACCGGATCCGGTATCGGCCTCGTGCTGGGGGCCGGAGGGGTGCTGGGAGCGTGCTGGAGCATAGGGGCGCTCCGCGCCCTGGAAACCGTCGGTGGCTGCGACCCCCGCACCTGCGACACGATCGTGGGCACTTCGTCCGGCTCGGTGATCTCCGCGATGCTGGCCTGCGGCACCAGCGCCCAGGACCTCGACGCCAGCCAGCGCTGTCCTGACGAAGGAGTTCTGGCCGAACACGCGTTCAACTGCGCCAACCCCTTGCTGTTGCGCAGTCCGCTGAGCCTGCCCGGGTTGGGATCGCCGAGGTTGCTGGCGCGATGCCTGGCCAACCCCCTCGGCGCGCCCCTCCTGCACTGGTGCACCGCGCTGGCCCCGTGCGGCCGCGGCTCGCTGGGGGCCCTGCGTGAACTCATGGAGCACATCGCGGGCTCCCACAGCGCTCGTTCGCCCCTGAAGGTGGTCGCGACCGACTACGACGACGGACGGCGCGAGGTCTTCCACCCGGGTACCGATGACGCTCTGACGCTCGCCGAGGCCGTGGTCGCCTCCTGCTCGGTGCCGGGGCTCTTCCCACCGGTGACCATCGCGGGCCGACGCTACGTCGATGGTGCGGTCGGCTCCAGCACGAACGCCAACCTGCTCCTCGACGAGGACGTGGACACCGCCATCGTGGTGGCGCCGATGGCGGCGAAATCGGTCGACCGCCCGCTCTCCCCCCTGACCCACGCCGAACGGCTCCTCCGCAGACGGGTGACGGACCGACTCACCGCCGAAGTCGCCGAGCTGCACGAAGCCGGCATCGACACCACGGTGCTCGCCCCGACCGCCGAGGACCTCGCCGCCATCGGTGTCAACATGCTCAACTGCTCCCGCAGGTTATCGGTCATGGACACCGCGCTGCGCACGACCAGCCAGCAGCTGGAGGAGGATCCACCCCGCGTCCGAACCTCGCGAGCGCGCTCGATGTGAACCACGTGCGGCCGACACCCCCTGCGCCGCAGCGCGGTCAACGACCCGCGCCACGGGCACCAGCGTCGAACAACACCCGCAAGTCGTGGCCGAGGGAGAGGCGAACCGCGGCCAGCGCACCGGGCCCCGCCGACTCGTGCACCAGCTCGAACACGACTCGTGCTGCGTAGGTGCTCTGCGGGATCTCCAGTTCGGACAGCTGGCTGACGCGCTGGATGAAACCGCACAGGTCCACACCGGTGCGGCGCGGCGCGTCGGACAGGGGTTCGGCGAGGACCGGCGGCAGCTCCGCTGCCAGCGCCGCGACCAGGTCGCCCGGGGCGCAACACGCCAAGGTGCGCAACGTTGCCCGCACGACGCGGTCAGCGTCAGTTCGTGTGCGTAACCCGCTTCGGCGCACGATCTCGTCCAAGGTCTGTTCGTAGTCCACGAACCCTCCGCGGGGCGACATGACGCCAACGCCCGGGTGCCGCACGAAGTTTCCATCGGCCCGTGCGGGCATCCGTCGCTCAGGCAAGCCTTCCTCCGATCCGGCAACGGAGTACCCGGAAGCCATGGCAGCAAACGAGATGAGCAGGCGATTGCGGGTCAGCTCAGGGTCGCGGCGGGCCCGCAGTGGTCACCTGCTCAGGACCAGCAGTGTGACGTCGTCCCCGGACGACGTCACACTCATCAGCTGGTTCATCACCGAAGCGCACACCTCGTCCGCTGGTGCGCTGACGACCGCTGCGCACAGGGCCTCCAGCCCGATGTCGATCGGCTGCTGGCGGCGTTCGATGAGTCCGTCGGTGTAGAAGCACACAGCGGACTCCGGCGGAACCCTGATCTCGGTCGAGCGACGCCGCCGCTTCGACACCTCCACGCCGACCGGTGGGTCCACCGGCGCCTTGACGAGGTCGCCGCAATCACCGGGCAGCGCGAGCACCGGGGGCAGGTGCCCTGCCAGCGAGAGCTCCAGCCGCGCCTCGGCCGGGTCGTAGAGCGCGTAGCACACGGTGGCCATGGCATCAGGCTCGAAGTGGGTGACCTTGCGGTCGAGCTTGTGCAGCACGCGGGCAGGGTCCTCGTCGTCGAGCGCGTAGGCCCGGAGCGCGCTGCGCAGACGCCCCATGACCACGGCCGCCGACAGACCGTGCCCGACGACGTCACCCACGACCATCCCGATCCGCCCAGACGGAAGCCGGAAGACGTCGTACCAGTCACCGCCGACCCCGTTGTCCGCGCCTCCGACGTAGCGCCCGTCCATCGAAGCGCCCGGGATCGTGGGCAACCTCTCGGGGAGCAGGCTGTGCTGCAGCACGGTCGCCGCGATGCGCTCGGCGCGTGAGGCACCGACCTTCGAGACCGAGGCGATGCGGTCGGCGGCGGCTTGGACCAGTCGTGCGTCCTCGTCGGTGAATCCGCGCTCGTTGAAGGCACCGACGCACAGCACGCCGAGCGTCTCGCCGTCGACGACCATGGGCGCGCCCACGAGCGAGCTGATGCCCTTGTCCCGCAGTGCTCGGCTGACCAGCATCTCGTCGACCACGCGGTCGAAGACGCAGGCCTCGCGCCCGGCCAGCACGGTGCCGGCGAAACCGTGTCCCACCGGCATCCGAACACCCTGCTTGACGTCGTCCTCGATGCCCACGGCTGCCGTGGCGATCAACTCGTCGCCGTCGGCGTCGAGGAGCAGGGCAGTCGCGACGTCCACGTCAAGGACATCGCTCACTCGTGCCAGTACCTCACGCAGCAGGTCCCTGACGTCCAGGTGTGCGAGCGCGGTGTCCGTGACCAGTTCGATGCGTCGCAAACGCTCCTCGGCGGAAGACTCCGCGGAAGCATGCATGCCGCCAGCATAACTGTGGCGTGGCGGCGTGTCCGCACCCACGAAGGACGGTCCCTTCGCCAGCAAAACCCGCGACCGCCACCACGGAGGACATGGCTCCCGACATCACCGATCCGCAGCCGCTCCGCGCGGTGACCGAGTGGTCGGACCACACGTTGTTCGTCACCGAGCGGTCGGCGCCCTCTTCCGGGGCGTCGCGGACAACCCGGGCACCACGCGACCGATCCAGCTCGGCATCGGACCAGGGGTTCGAGGTCTTCGGGTCCGGCCCGTGCGGCGGCCCACGCGGGCAGCTCGCTGTCGCGTCACCGCAGGGTGCGGCCGGTTCCCCGCCAGGTGAACCCCTCGAGCGCGAGCTCGCGCGGATCGAGCTGGTTGCGGGCGTCGACGAGCACCGGTGCCCGCATCACCTCGGCGATCTTCGGCCAGTCCAGCTCAGCGAACTCCGGCCAATCGGTCAGCAGCACCAGGGCTTCCGCGCCTTCGGCCGCCAGGTAGGGATCGGCAACGCACCGGATCCGCTGCACTGCGGACCTCTGCGCGCACGCGGGGTCGTAGCCGCGCAGCCGCGCGCCCCGACCGGACAGCACGCGCGCCACCGCGAGAGCCGGCGAGTCGCGCAGGTCGCCCGTGCCCGCCTTGAACGTCAGACCGAGCAGACCGATCCGAGCGCCCGACACGTCACCGCCGCAGCAATCCACCACCTTCTGCACCACCCTGGCCTGGTGGTGCGCGTTCGCGCGAACCGCGGCGCCCAGCAGCGGGAAGTCCACGCCGACGGAATCGGCGGTGTGGAGCAGTGCTGCGGTGTCCTTCGGCAGGCAGGAACCTCCCCAGCCCGGCCCGACGCTCAGGAACGACGGCGCGACCCGGTGATCGCGCCTCATCCCCTCGGTGACCACGTCGATGTCGCCACCGGTGCGCTCGCAGAGCTCGGCGAGGTCGTTGACGTAGGAGAGCTTGGTGGCCAGGAAACCGTTGGCGGCGTACTTGACGAGCTCGGCGCTGACCGGGTCGATCAGCACTGCGCGGGCGTCCAGCGGGGCGTAGAGGGCGGCGACGCGCTCGGCCGCCTGCTGCTGCTCGGCGCCGACGACGACGCGGGCTGGGTGGAGGAAGTCCTGGACCGCGAAGCCCTCGCGCAAGAACTCCGGATTGCTGACCACCGCGACGTCCTCGCGCACCAGCAGACGGGTGAGGCGGGTCGCCGTTCCCACCGGCACGGTCGACTTGGTGACCACCACCGTTCCGCGCGGCAGCAACTCGCGGATCTCGACGGCGACGGTCTCCACGGCGCTGAGGTCGGCGGCGCCGTCGGCGCCCATCGGCGTCGGCAGGCACAGGAACACCACCTCGGCCCCGGTCACGGCACGCGCGCTGTCCTGGGTGAAGCGAAGGGAGCCTGCCGCCACACCCTCGGCGACCAGCTCGCCGAGGTCCGGCTCGCGGATGTCCACATGACCCCGCCGCAGCCTGGCGATCTTCTCACCGTCGAGGTCGCAGCAGGTCACGTCGTGTCCGAGCCTGGCCAGGCACGCACCCGTGGTGAGGCCGACGTAGCCGCAACCGATCACGACGATCCGCCCCGCGTCCATCGGCTCCTCCTTCGGGACCGGCCGTCAGAGCAAGGTTTCGAGCTCAGCGAGCACCGGTGGCGGATGAGCTTCGCACAATCTCGCCGCAGGACCGCGCCGTGACGAGTCCCAACGCTGCTCGGGGTCGGCACCGATGCGCGGGTCGAGGCGGACGCATTCGATCACCCGATCCACGTCCGCACCGACTGCGCGGCACAGTTCGGCCAGCTCGTCGAAGTACTCGCGTTCCACTTCGAGTAGCCCGTTGGTCGCGTGCAGCACCAGGTCGGCGCTGTCGACGTCGCAGTGCAGCGGCGGCACCGGCACACCGGCCAGGACCACGTCGGCCCGCACCAGCGCCTCGGCGTCGTCGGCGCCGAGGACGGCGAAGTCCGCGCTCAGGAAGTCCTCCAGCGCAGAGCCTTCTCGCAGCAGCTGCGGATTGCTCACCACCGGCCTGCCCAGCGCCGCCTGGAGGTCCCGGGTGCGCTCCCACGGCGGCAGCACGCAGTTGATCACGGAGCTGCCGGGTGGGGCGGTGACCTCTTCGGCGCCGCAGACGAACACGGCGTCGGGATCGGCCAACTCGCCGAAGCTCAGAGCACCGCGGCGGCGCAGGCTCCGCATCACCTCCTGCAGGCGCGGTTCGCTCGCCGACACCGACGGATCCGGGCGCGCGCAGCTCACCTTGAGACCGCTCCAGGCAAGGCCGGTGGCGACCGCGACGGCGGTCAGCCCGTCGCCCAGCACACGTGCGCGCAGTCCCCTCACGGCCATGACGACTCCTCCGAGTGGCACACGACGAGCTCGCGGACCTCGCAGCCAGCCGGCTGCCGCAGCGCGAACAGCACCGCCTCGGCGACGTGCTCTGGCCGGTTGAGCTTGGCGTCCTGCGGTGGCTTGTACTGCTCGGGCCTGCCCTCGAAGAACGCGGTGTGCATGCCGCCCGGCACCAGCATCGTCACCCCGACCCGGCCGCTGAGCTCAGCGGCCAGCGCCCGGGAGAGTCCGACGACGCCGAACTTCGAGGCGCAGTAAGCGGACGCGTCGGGCAAGCCCTTGAGCCCGAGCGTGGACGAGCAGGTGACCACCGTGCCCCGGCTCTCCTCCAAGTAGGGCAAGGCGGCGCGCACGACGGCGGCGGTGCCCAGCAGGTTGACCTCCACCACGCGTTCCCAGTCCTCGGCGGGAACCGACTGCAGCGAACCGCAGGCATCGATGCCCGCGGCGGTGAACACGCCGTCGAGACCACCGGCGGTGTCGGCCACCTCGCGCACCGCTCGCTCCGCCGCGCGCCTGTCGGCCAAGTCGACCTGGGCGTGCTTCACCGGCGCCGAGGGCACCTCCCGGTCGAGGACCAGCGGGGTGCCACCGGCCGAGATCACCGCATCGACGACCGCAGCACCGAGACCCGAAGCGCCTCCGGTGATCAGGACATTACCCGGCCCGTTCATGGAGTTCCTCCCGATTGACGTCCAGTTCCAGCAGGTTCCGCAACATCCGGGTGGTCGAGTACCCGCCGACGAGCGGGACCCGGACGATCTCACCGCCGTACTGCTCGACCACCCTCGCTTCGGGCAGCTGCGACGGTTCGTAGTCGCCGCCCTTGACCCACACGTCCGGTCTGATGGCGGCCAGCAGCTCGCACGGGGTCGTCTCCTCGAAGACCGCGACGGCGTCGACCGATTCGAGGGCCTCCAGCAGGCACTTGCGGTCCTCCACGCCCACCAGCGGGCGAGGAGCGCCCTTGAGCCTGCGCACCGAGGCGTCGGAGTTCAGGCAGACGACGAGGGCGTCACCGAGCCGCCTGGCTTGGCTGAGCAGGTCGACGTGTCCCGGGTGCAGCAGGTCGAAGCAGCCCCCTGCCGCGACGAGCCTGCCGCCGCGCTCCCGCACCCGCTCGACCACGTCCAGGCCGTTCTCGGACACCGGTCGGTCGCCCGCGGTCCAGGCACCGGCGCCGCCGGAAGCGACGAACCGGCTTGCCGCCAGCACCGCGTCGGCGACGGCGTCCGATGTGGACTCGGCGCGGGCCAGCGCGAGGGCGGCGGCGACGGCGAAAGCGTCCCCGGCGCCGCAGGTGTCGATCGCGGTGTCCAGCTCCGGAGCTGCGATCAGCTCGCAGCTCGGTGCCAGCGCAGCACCCCGCTCACCCATGGTCACCGCTACCGCACCGCACTCCCACTCACGCCACAGCGCCATCGCGCCAGCCGGTTGCGCGGTCATGCCGCTGAACCGCATCGCTTCGGCTTCGTTGGGCACCACGAGATCCGACCGGGCCACCGGCGCGGCTCCCCGCGGGTGCGGGTCCCAGACCAGCGGTGTGCCAGGCGGCAGGCGGGAGAGCTCGTGGCGCAGCCGGGAGTTGTTCGCGGCTCCGCGACCGTAGTCGGCGACGAGCACGGCATCGGCGCTGCGGAGCTCTCGCACGACCGCCGGCCCCGGGACCACGTCCGGCACGGCTCCCGCGCCGGAGTCCAGCCGCACGACCGATTGGCCGCCGGCCCGCACCCGCGTCTTGCTCGGCGTCCCACCGGTGAAAGGCAGGTCCACCAAGCGGACGCCGGTCGGCAGCAGGCGGTCGATCTCGTAGCCGGCGGGATCGGCACCGCGGCCGCTGATCAAGGTCACCTCGGTGCCCTGGTCCACGGCCAGCGCCGCGGCGAGCGCGGCTCCGCCGGGCCTACCGCGTCGCGACTCGACGTCGACCACTGGTACGGGCGCGTCGGGGCACAGGCGGGAGGCGCTCCCGGTCAGGTCCAGGTCCAGCAGGGCGTCGCCCACGATGACGAGCTTCACGTCGACCTCCTCGGGTCACCGGCGCACTTCGTGCAGGAGCGCCGTCCAGTCGGTCAAGAACCTCTCCAGCGAGTACCGGCTCAGCGCCGCCCGGCGGGCCGCCTCGCCGGCCTCCCGGGCGCGGTCCGGGTCAGCGGTGAAGGCGGCGACCGCGTCGATCAGCGCGTCGATCCGGGTGGAGACGACTCCCGCTTCCGGTGGCACGGCTTCGGAGACCTCGGTGGCCGCGACGGCCACGACCGGCATGCCCAGGTGCATCGCCTCCAGCAGCGCCAGCCCGAGCGAAGTCCACCGGTAGGGGTGCAGGTACACGCGGCGGGCGGCCAGTTCGGCGTGCATCTTCGGCTGCGGCAGGTCTTCGTGCGGCGTGATGCGGTCACATCCCAGCACCTGCGGGAGGTCCCTCACCCGCATGCCGAACACGTCCAGCGGCGCCCCTCCGCTCAATCGGGGCAGCAGGTCGGTTCCGGCGATGTGACTGCGCCGCACCGGCTCGTTGACCACCACCCCGGCATGCGGCACGGTTCCGGTCCAGCGGTGGCCGGGATCGACGATGCCGTGCTCGATGACGGTGTTCGGCGCTCGCCCGTTGTCCCACCACATCTGGTTGAAGTGGGTGACGTGCGCGATCGGGATGTCGTCGCGGTCGGCCACGGGATGCCGGTCGGGGCCCGCGGGACCGCGCGGGGTGTCGTGCTCCACGTACACGGCCGGCAGGTCGACGCCGGGTCGGCGGCCTGTCCACAGCCGGGTGAGCTCGAGCTCGTCGGGTCGTTGGAGCACCACGACGTCGATGCGCTGGTCGTGCAGCTCGCCGGGTTCGACCTCCACGGCGCTGTCCGGCCACGGGACGGTCTGCGAGCGGCCTCTCCCGTCGGGCCCGCGATCGGCGGTCGTGGGCACCAGGTAGGTGTGCGGCCCGTGCACGAACGACGTCGTCCACGACCCGTGCCGGTGCCACACGAGGATCCGCAGCCCTTCCTGCTGGGACGGCGCGGTTGTTCGGGGGCTCGTCACGACGTCACCTCCGCGACCGCGGCGGCGACCTCTTCCGGGGTCACCAGCGTCAGGCACGGGTGGCCGGGTACCGGGCAGGACCGCGCGCGGGTGTTGCGGCACGGGGCGAGCTGCTCGCCGAGCACGACGCGCGGCACGCCGTAGGGAGCCCAGCGGGCCGCGCTGACCACGGGTGCGAACAACGAGACCACGGGTGTTCCCACCGCCGCGGCCAGGTGCGCCGGCCCTGTGTTGGGCGCGACTACGGCATCCGCGCCGTCGAGGACCGCCGCCAGCTCCGCCAGGTCCGTGCGCCCGCCGAGGTCGACCCCTGCGTGCCCGGCCACGTGAGCGGTGAGCTCCCGGTCAGCCGGTGCGCCCGTGACGACCACCGTCCATCCGGCCGCGGCCAGTTCGCGCACCGCCGCTCGGCAGCGGAACATCGGCCACTCCCGCGCGGGGACCGAAGCGGCGGGATGCACCACGACGTAGCCCTGCTCCGCGACGAGGTGGCTGACGTCGGGCAGGGGGCGGCGCACCGCCAACCTCCCGTCGTCTCCGCTCGGCAGTTCGAATCCGGCGGCGCGTGCCAGCGAGAGCGCGCGTTCGGGCTCAGGCGGATCACCCTCGACCCGGTGCCGCACGTCGAGCAGCGAGCCCGGGTAGTCCTCGCTGATCGCCGCGATCCGCTCCACACCGGCCATCCGCAGCAGCAGCGCCAGCGGCAGCGCGGTCTGGTGGAACGAGGTGAACACCACCGCGGAGTCGACGTCGACCTTGCGCAGCACCTCGGAGAACTCGTGCATCGCCGATTCGGTGACCGGCGGCGGTTCCGGGTCGATCCACGGCGCGCACCAGGACACGACCTCGTCCACACCGGGCAGCATCTCCGCGGCCGCCGCACCGCGCGGTCCCGCGAGCATGACCACGGAATCGGCGTGCGCTGCCACGGCCCGCACCGCAGGACCCGCGAGCAGCACGTCGCCCAGGTTGTCCTGACGTGCGACCAGCACCCGCCCCCTCACGGTTCCCCCTCGGCGCGGTGCCGCGGGCGCGGAAGACCTCGTGCTGCGTGCAGAACTGGAACGAGCACAGCTACGCCTCCCGTGTGTCGTTCTGCTCGGTGTGGTCGGCGCCCCGCAACGGCACGCCTGCCTATACCGCTACCCAGCGAAGCGGCTCGTCTACACATGTGCGCCCGGATGCCCGCCCGACTTCGGTTTCGACCCGGCCGCACTCAGGCGTTCGATCACGCTGTGCGAGCGACTGCGGGTTTTCCGCGCCCGGTGCGGGTAACCGCGAGAAGGGTGGCTGTCCGCTGCCGATATCCGGGAGTGCAGGATGGATGGACGAATCAACACCGACGTGGTGATCGCGACGCGCAACCGGCGCGGCGAACTGCTCCGCACCGTGCGCAACCTGCTAGAGCTGCGTCCACGTCCGCGGATCGTGGTGGTCGACAACGCCTCGACCGACGGCACCGCGGAAGCGATCGCGGAGCTGCACCCGAGCGTGGAGTTGATCCGCGCGCCGCACAACCTCGGGGCGGCGGCGCGCAACCTCGGCGTGCTGAGCTGCCGGGCGGAGTACGTGGCCTTCAGCGACGACGACTCGTGGTGGGAGCACGACGCGCTGCCCCGCGCCGAACACCTCTTCGCAGCGCATCCCAACGTCGGTTTGATCGCCGGCAAGACCCTCGTGGGCGAGCTCGAGCGGACCGATCCGGTCAACGACCTCATGGCGCGCTCGCCGCTCGGGAGCTCGGGCGGGCTGCCTGGTCCACGGGTGCTGGGCTTCACGGCGTGCGCGGCTATCGTCCGGAGACGAGCTTTCCGAGAGGTCGGCGGCTTCGACCCGATGCTCTTCTTCGGCGCCGAGGAGAAGCTGCTCGCCTGCGATCTCGCGGCTGCGGGATGGGACCTGGTCTACGCCGACGAGGTCGTCGCGCACCACCACCCGTCCAACGCCCGGTTGAGCCGTCCCGAGCGGGAAGCCCTGGAACTGCGCAACAACCTGCTGATCGCTTGGATGCGCCGATCTCCGTCCGCTGCGGCGTCCGAGACGTTGCGCGCCCTGCACCGGTCCTGGCCTGCCGTCGCCGGTGCGCTGCGGCGGTTCCCGATGGCGTTGCGCCGCAGACGGCGGCTCCCCGGACGAGTCGAACGAGAGCTGACCGCCGTGGAGTCCCAGACGTCATGAGGACCTCCGAGATCCCGTCCCATGCCGACCGGCTGTCCGAACTGCTGGCGCACGTGCCGCACGCCGACATGGCGGTGCTCGGCACGATCGCCCCGGAGCCAGCGGTCCTCGCCCACACCGACGATCGCGCCCGGTCCTTGGAGGTCGACCAGCTGCGCATCGGCAAGGGCCCGAGCGTGGAGGTGGCCACCTCGCAACGCGCGGTGCTCGCCGACCTCAGCCAGATCAGGACCTATTGGCCGGATTTCGCCCGGCGCGCCCGCGAACTGCGGCTGCACAGCCTGCTCATCGTTCCGCTGGACCCCGCCCTCCCCGCCGGTGCGCTGAGCCTCTACGCGCACCGCTCGCACGCGTTCGACGACCGGGACGAGGACGTGGTGCGCCGATCCCTGCCCGACTTCGTGCGGAGGTGAGCATGTTCGGGACAACGGTGGTCATCGCGACGCACGAACGCCGCGAGGAACTCCTCCGCACCCTCGACCACATGACCGCGCTGCCCGACGCGGCACCGATCATCGTGGTCGACAACGCATCACGGGACGGGACGGCTTCGGCGGTGCGTCGGCACTTCCCCGAAGTCGAACTGCTGGTGCAGGACCGCAACCTCGGCGCCTGCGCCCGCAACGTCGCCGTCGACCGCGTCCGCACGCAGCACGTGACCTTCTGCGATGACGACACCCGCTGGCAACCGGGTTCGCTGCGACGGGCCACCGAGCTGCTGGACCGCTACCCCGGGATCGGCGCGGTCATGGGCCGGTGCCTGGTCGAGCCCGATCTCGTCGAGGACCCGCTGACCCCGGAGCTGCGCACCTCCCCGGTGCCCGCGCCGCACTGGCTGCCCGGGCCGGCTTTGCTGAGCGTGATGGCGGGGCTCACCACCTTCCGCACCAGCGCCTTCACCGATGCCGGTGGGTTCTCCGAGCGGTTGTGGCTCGGCGGCGAGGAGGAGCTGCTGGCACTGGACCTGGCGGCTAGGGGCTGGTGGTTGTGCTGGTCGCCGGACGTGCTGATCCACCACGCGCCCTCCCGCGCACGGGATGCGCGGCGGCGCAGGGGCCTCGGGATCCGCAACACGCTGCTGACCACGTGGCTGCGCCGGCCGGCTGGTAGCGCCCTGCGGCGCAGCGCTCAGGTGCTCAGTTCCGCGCCGAAAGACCGGTGCACGGCCGCCGCCGCGCTGGAGGCGCTGCGGCTGTGGCGGTGGGTGTCGCGGGAACGCCACGTGGTGCCCGCCGAGGTCGAACGCGGTCTGCGCCTGCTGGAGGAGCCGCAGCACCATTCCGCCGCGCGCCGCTACGTGGGCTGATGCTCCCGGTGACGTGAGGCCGACGACGTCCGCCGGTGATCCGCTGCCCCGGTCGCGTCCACCGCGGTCCCCGTCCGGGTCGCGCAGTCGCCCTGCCGGGCAGCGGTGGTTGCGCGGGCTGCGGTGGTGTGGGGTGCACCCCCGCCAGCCGCGCCCAGCGCTCCTCGGCGGGCATGGCGCGGCGCTGCGGAGAACGTGCGAACAGCAACCAGGCCACGGCGGTGGCCACCACGGTGGCCGCGCCGGCGATCTCCAACGCCGGGCCGGGGCCAGCGAACTCCGACAGCCAACCCAGCAGCGGGCCGCCGACGGCGCCGGACGCTGCGGTCACGATCCCCTTGGCCGCCAGGACTCGACCGCGCATGTCCTCGTCGGTGTCGAGCTGGATGCGGGTGCTCGTCGCGGTGTCGAGCACCACCGCACCGATCGCGATCGGCACCAGCAGCGTCGCGAAGCTCCACAGGGTGGGCGTGACGCCGCTGAAGAACTGCAGGACGCTGGTGCCCAGCGCGCTCCACAGCACCAAGCGCAGCGTCAAGTTCTTGCAGGCCGCGGCGACGAAACCGCCGAGGACCGTGCCTGCGGAGAAGATCACCGACAGCACTCCGTAGCCCGCGGGCCCGGCCGCGAGCGGGCCTTCGCTCATCGCCGCCATCGTGACCTGGTAGTTGCGGCCCAGGCAGGAGAGCACGAAACCGAGCAGGAACATCAGCACCAGCGGCCGGTGGCCGAGCACGTACCGGATGCCCGCCTTGATGCCGGTCCGCTCCGCCGTGCTCGTGGCGAGGTGGAACATCCCCTCCCGCCGGACCTTGCCGAGCGCCAGCAGCACCGCGCCGAAGCTCACCGCGTTGATCACGAAGAGGAGGGGGACGCCGGTGACGGCCACCAAGCCGCCGGCCAACCCCATGCCGAGGATGCGGCCTCCCGAGCTCAGGATGGAGCCCAACCCCAACGCGTTGCTCAAGTCCTCGCGAGGTACCAGCTGCGAGCCGAAGCGGCCGAGGGCGGGGCCGTCGAAGACCGTCACCACCCCGCCGGCGAGAGCCAGCACGTAGACGGCGGACAGCGGGCCGTCGAGCCACGCCACTCCCGCCAGCACCAGCGCGAGCACGCCGTGCAGTGATTGGGTGACCAGCAGCACGCGCTTGGTCGGCCACCGGTCGGCGACCGAACCTGCCACCGAGCCCAGCAGCACGCCGGGCAGCAGTTGGAACAGCAGGGAGAGTCCGAGAAGTCCGGGCGAACCGGTCTTGACGAGGACGAACCAGTTCAACGCGAGGTTCTGCATCCACGCACCGGTGACGGAGACGAGATCGGCGACCGCCCAGCGGCGGTAGTTGGGATGTCGGAGCGCGCGGAACATCGGAGCCACGGCTGCGCGCACGCGGGATTCCTTTCCGAAAGGCGAATGGTCGGTCTCCGGCTCAGTTCGGCTCGGAAACCGACACGAATGTGCCAGCCAATTCGCCGAGATCGACACGTTTTGTGCCCGGACTCTCAGCAATCAGCGCGAAATTCGAAACAGTTCCCACGGAAAGGGGGATGACTGGGCACGAAGAGTCAATGACTGGCGGATTCGACCTTCACCGAGAGTGAACCGCCCCACGCTGGGTTTGACCACTCCCGCCGCTGACAACCCAAGAGGAGCGAGCGAAGTCCGCGACGAGGAGGATCCCCATGGCCGGCGAACCTGAAAGCCCGGTGAAGGACAAGAACTACAACCTCATCACCGTGTTGCAGTTGTCCTTGCACCACGCGTGGATGCTGGACCAGTACGTCAAGGATGCCGAGTCTCAAGGCGACGACGAACTCGCCAAGTGGCTGCACCGGATCCAGGACAACAACCTGAAGGCCGGTGAACAGGGAAAGCAGATGCTGTTGAAGCGACTGCAGTACGAGAACGGTTGAGAGGGATCAGCACCATGCTTGGTGAGCGGATCCGGCAGTTGACCGGGCGGGTGCGCAACGGGATCGCGCAGCACGCGCCCGCGAAGTCGAAGGACGAGAGGTCTGCCGACCGGCGGAAGCATCGATCCGGCAGGGCGAACTCGCTGCTCGAGACGGGCCCGCGGGTTCCGCCGGAGTCGGGACCCCACAAGAAGCGCTGATGGCTGGTGGTGGTGCCCCGGAGGACCGGGGCACCACCTCTCGATGGGGGCTTGATGCGAGCGCTGGTGACGGGGTGGGCGAGCTTCCTGCACGGGGAAGCCACCGCTGGGGATGTCGCGAGCCTGCACCGGGTGGCCACCCGGCTGACCGCCGACGGCATCGAGCACGAGATCGTGTTGAGCCCCGAGTTCGCGCCCGGTGCAACGCACTTCGACGACGTCGACCCGGACGACTACACCCACGTCATCTTCTGCTGCGGACCTGTGCACGGCTGGCAGGTCGAAGAGCTGCACAGCCGGTACTCGAGGTGCACGCGGATCGCCGTGGGAGTCTCGGTGATCGACCCGGGATCACCGGCCACCAAGGGTTTTCACACGCTGCTACCGAGAGACGGCCCAGGCCTGCGCGCATCAACGGACCTCGCCGCCGGTCTGGACCCCAGCGGCGTGCCGGTGGTGGGTGCCGTGCTCGCGCCGGCACAGCCGGAGTACGGAGACCGCGCCAGGCACGACGAGACGCACGAGGTCCTGCAGCGCTGGTTGGCCGGAGTGGACGCTGCGCGAATCCCGCTGGACACCCGGCTGGCTCGCGGTGACTGGCGGTTGTGCTCCTCCCCCGAGGCGTTCGCCGCTCTCGTCCGGCGCACCGATGTCCTGGTCACCACTCGTCTGCACGGGCTCGTCGTCGCGCTGTCCGCGGGCGTCCCCGCGCTGGCCGTTGATCCCGTCTCCGGCGGGGGCAAGGTCACCGCGCAGGCGCACGCGCAGGACTGGCCCGCGGTGATCGGCGCCGACGAGCTCACGGATGCCGAGCTGGATCGCTGGTGGCGGTGGTGCAGGTCCGACGAGGGTGCCTGCCGAGCCGCCGCGACCGGTCGCTCGGCAGGCACCGACTCGGGTCCGCTGGACGCGCTGGCACGCCACCTGCACGCCGCCGCGCTCGATCGGTGACGTCCCGGCGCAGGAAGACCGGGACGCGTCAGGCCAGTTCCGGGTGACCGAAGAACGTGGCGTACCCGCTGGGCAGCTGGCTGAGCACGTGGTTGAGCTCGCCGCCGTCGATGCTCTCGGTCACCGTGGTGAGCACGGCGCTGACATCCCACCGCGCCGTCTCCGCGCTCGCGCCCTCCAAGCGGGCGGCGACCGCCTCTGCGAACCCGTCAGGTGACAGGTCCGGCATCGGCTGCTCCTCCGAGCGCAGAGCCTCGGCCAGATCGCCGGGCAGCTGCGCGGCGAGGTCCTCTGCCTCCTGGGCGGTGATGCGGGCGCCGAGCACACCCAGCACACAGCGCGTGACGTGCTCCGCGCGCTCATTCGACTCGTACTCACCGAGCCGACGGACGGTCGCGATGAACTCGTCGTACTTCATGACGCACCTCCGGGACGCGGTCGTGCGTGGCCGCCTCCAGGGTTCCACCGGCGGCCGGGGTGAAAACAGCTGGATTAGCGACAGGCGATCCGGGTATGCGACGTGGTGTGATGGAGAAGCCGAAGAACGTGTTCCTGCTGGGACCCGATGAGCGCAACCTCGCCCTGATGCACGAGCTCGAGCACCTCGCGCCGTACCGGTTCCACGCGCTGCTGGACAAGGAGCAGCTGATGTTCGGCGACATCGGCTTGGAGGAACTGCTCGAGAAGGCGCAGCAGCGCCTCGACGACTTCCCGGAACCGATCGACGCGATCGTGGGCTACTGGGACTTCCCGGTGAGCTCGATGGTTCCGATCCTGGCCACCGACAACGGCCTGCCGGGGCCGAGCCTGGAATCGGTGGTCAAGTGCGAGCACAAGTACTGGAGCCGCCTGGTCCAGCGCGAGGTCACCGACGCGCACCCCGGGTTCGCCATCATCGACCTCGACGAACCGCGAACACCGTCAGGGATGCGCTTCCCGATGTGGCTCAAACCGGTCAAGTCCTTCTCCTCCGACCTGGCGTTCAAGGCCAACGACGAAGAGGAACTACGCGCAGCGACAGCCGAGATCCGGGAAGGCATCGGCCGCATCGGACGTGCCTTCGACTTCCTGCTGTCCAAGCTGGAACTGCCGCCGGCCATCGAGGAAGCCGGAGGCATGGCATGCCTGGCCGAAGAAGCCGTGCACGGTGAGCAGATCACCACCGAGGGCTACGTCCACGACGGCCACGCGCAAATCCACGGCATCATCGACTCGCTGTGCTACCCGGACTCCTCCAGCTTCCTGTGCTACCAGTACCCCTCGCGAATCCCCGAGCACGTGCAACAACGAGCCTGCAGCATCACCCGAGACGTCATCGAGCACATCGGGCTCAACGACTCGACCTTCAACATCGAGTTCTTCTGGGAACCCGACACCGACGCGCTCAACATCCTCGAGATCAACCCGCGACTGTCCCAATCCCACGCCCCCCTGTTCGAACTCGTCGACGGCATGCCCAACCACCAAGCGATGGTGCAACTCGCAGTCGGGGAAGAACCGAACATGCCCCACCGCCAAGGTCAACACCACATCGCCGCCAAGTGGTTCCACCGCACCTTCGAAGACGCCACCGTCACCTCCACACCGTCCGAGAGCGACCTCGCACGACTGACCGAGGAGCTCCCCGACGCCACCGTGGACATCATCGCCCAACAAGGTTCCCGGCTCTCCGAACTACCAGCCCAGGACAGCTACAGCTACGAACTCTTCGCCGCCTACCTCGGCGCAGCCAACGAGGAGGAACTGCGGGCCAAGTTCGACCGCTGCGTACAACTGCTGCCGTTCGGCCTCGACCGGACCTGAGCATCGCCCGCGACGGTCAGCAACGTCGCGGCGTCATCACCGGGTCTTGTGCACCGCCGCGCCGCCGCACCGCCGCGGGGACGCTCCCACAGGCCGTTGTGCACGATCAGCCAGCCGACCAGCCCGCCACGGCGAAGAGTGAATCAGTGCCAGGCGCACTGGGCGAGGCTATCGGCCAGGCTTGAGGAAGAGCACGCCGGTGGCGGCGGCCGCTCCCGCAGCCGCCGCCACCGCGGGACAGCCCCGGCAACCGCAGGAGGTCCGTCAAGCAGACCAGCAGGTCACGGTGCTCGCTGCGGCTGTCCTCCTCGGCCTTCTCGGCGATGTCGATCGTGCCGTTCTCGCCCAGCGCTATGGCACCGCTGTTCGCGCAGCTTCGATCACCTGCTCCGTCGTGAGGGCCAGCAGCCCGGGGTCCGGCTCGGAGGCGAAGGTGTCGCCGCTGCGCCCGTGCCACAGCGCGACGTGCCGGGCGTCGTCAGGCGGGCCCCAGCAGCGAGGTGCGACCGGCCCGAACAGCACCACCGACGGCGTCCGGAAGGCGCTGGCCAGGTGCGCGATGCCGGTGTCACCGCAGATCAGCAGACGTGCGTGGGCGACCAGCGCGGCCAGCTCGCGCAACCCGGTCCGTCCCGCCAGCACGGAGTCGGCTGGAAGTCCCGCGAGCTCGGCCACCCGCTCGGCGCGTTCGCGCTCGGATTCGGAACCGGTGAGGACCACGTCGGAGCCGCCGTCCACGGCCCAACGCACGACCTCGGCGTAGCGTTCCACCGGCCACATCCGAGCGCCGTGGCTGGCGCCAGGGTGGACGATCGCCACGCCGGGTCGGGCAACGTCCAGTGGCGTCGGCAGCAGCAGGTCGTCCGGGTCGGCGTCGATGTCGTAGTGCCGGAGCAGCCGGCACCAGCGCTGCCGCTCGTGCTGCTCGTCCTCCCAGCCCGGACCGGCGACGGGAGGGGCGGCCGGGTGCCGGTGCGAGAGGACACGGCGCGCTCCGGTCGAGCACACCGCGCGCACCGATTCCGGCCCGCTGCCGTGCAGGTTCACCGCGACGTCCGGACCCGATCGCTGCCAGCGGAAATCCGCGAGCCCTGCGGTGGGCACCAACTCGTCCACCTCGGGCACCAGGTCCAGCAGCGCTGCCAGCGGTTCGGGAGCGGCCAGCAGCACCTGGTGGTCCGGGAACGCATGCCGCAGACCGCGCAGCGCGGGCACGGCGGTGAGCAGGTCTCCCAACCCCAGCGCGCGCAGCACCAGAACGCTCCCGATCACCGGCTTTCCGGCACCCCGTCGACGGTCAACGCGTCGAACTCGCCGCACAGCGCGTGGATCAGCGCCAGGTGGATCTCCTGCACCGTCGCCACACCCGGCGCCTCCACGGCCACCACGTCATCGCAGACCGCGGCGAGGTCGTTGGGAGCAGGTCCGGTCAACGCCCAGGTCAGCACGCCCAGCTCCCGTGCGGTCTTGGCCGCGGCGAGCACGTTCTGACTGCGGCCGCTGGTGGACAGAGCGACCAGCACATCACCGGGACGCCCGTGCGCGCGCACGGCACGAGCGAAGACCTCCTGCTCGCCGTAGTCGTTGAGCGTGGCGGTGAACGCCGAGGTGTCGGCGTGCAGCGCGATCGCCGAGTACGGCCTGCGATCACGGAGGAACCGCCCGGTCAGCTCACCCGACAGGTGCTGCGCTTCCGCGGCACTGCCGCCGTTCCCACAGGTCAGCAAGCGCGCTCCGGAGGTGAGCCGGTCCGCGAGCGTGCCCGCCCAGCTCCGCAGCTTCGGCGCGGTGGAGCTGATGTGCCACGCGGCTGCGCCCAGGTCCTGGAAGTGCTGCTCGATCACGGTGCTCCCCCTCCCGGCGCGGCGGCGACCGCGGCCCGCTTGGGCCGCGCCGAACGCACCTGCTGGTAGATGTCCTCGGCTTCGCCGACGAGCCGATCCCACCCGTAGCGGTCCCGGACGCGGTGCGCACCCGCCGCTCCGAGTTCCGCGCGCAGGGCCGGTCGATCCAGCAGCTCCCGCACGGCACGGGCGGTCGCCGCCGCATCGTGCGGTGTGACGTGCAGTCCCGTCCTGCGGTCGACGACGGTGTCGAGGTGACCTCCGACAGCACTGACGACGACCGGAACGCCGCAGGCCATCGCCTCCGGTGGCACCGTGCCGAACGGCTCGTACCACGGCACGCTGGCGACGACGTCGACCGACCGGTAGAGGTCGGGCGCGTCGTCGTGGGGCACTGGCCCGAGGAACTCGGTGCGGTCGGCGACACCCGATTGTCGGGCCACCGCCTGCAACCGGTTGACCTCCGGATCATCAGGCCACTCCGACTCCGGCGGTCCACCTGCGATGAGCAGCCGGGCGTCTGGGAGGTCGCGCATGGCCCTGATCATCACGTCCACCCCCTTGCGCTCGACCAACCTGCCGATGCTCAGGATTCGCGGAGCACCGCGCTTCGGCTCGCGCGGCGCGGCCGGGAAGAACCGGTCGACGTCGATGCCGCAGGGCAGCACGGCGGTGCGCTCCGGCGCCACTCCCATCTCGGCGAGCTCCCCGACCTCGTCCGTGCAGGTGGCGATGACGAGATCAGCTGCGCGGGCGATCTGCGCCTCCAGCTCGACGCGTTGCGGTGGACTGGTGTCCTTGGCCCCCTGCTCGCGGCGCTTGACGCGGCCCAGCGCGTGGAAGGTCTGCAGCACCGGTACGCCGAGCCCCGCGGCTCCGCGCTGCGCGGCGAGCCCGCTCATCCAGAAGTGCGCGTGCACCAGGTCCGGCGGCCTGCTCACCCAGGTCTCGGCGAGCCGCGCGGCGAAGGCGTCCATGTGGGGCAGCAGTTCGTCCTTGGGCACGACTTCGGGCGGCCCGGCCGCCACGTGGCGCACCGTGAAGCCCTCCTCGGTGCGCACCCGCTCCGGGATCGTCGTGGAATCGCGGCGAGTGTGCACGACGACGTCGTGGCCGCGACGGGCGAGCCCGGTCGCCAGTTCGGCCACCTGCACGTTCTGCCCCCCGGCGTCGGCTCCCCCGAGAGCCGCCAGCGGGCTGGCGTGCTCGGAGACCATGTCGATCCTCATCGCGGCACCTCCTGCCGAACGGGACGCCGCGTCGCCGCACGCACCCGGCCGTCCCGCAACACGCGGGACACGGCCGCCTCGAGGGTCGGTGCGACCTCGGCTTCGGCGAGCGCCCTGGCCGTCTCCTCCGTCCTGGTCCGCTCGGTGGGCACCAGGATCGCCCTGGCTCCCGCGGCCAGCGCTGCAGCGACGTCCGCTCCGGTGTCGCCGATGACCACGCAGGTCCGCGGCAGCACGCGCAACCGGGCGGCGGCTCGTTCGATCAGCCCGGGTTCCGGTTTGCGGCAACCGCATCCGTCGTTCTCGTCGTGCGGGCACCACTGCCAGGTGTCGAACGGTCCCAACACCCGCTGCACCGCGCCGTTGACGGCGGCGACGTCCTCGTCGCGCAGCAGTCCGCGCGCCACTCCGGACTGGTTGCTCACCACACCGATCGGAATGCCGGCCACGCGGAGCCGGTCCAGCGCTTCCCGTGCCCCGCTGACCGGATGCACGCGGGCGGGGTCGCCGTTGTAGGGAACGTCGTGGACGAGCGTGTCGTCCCGGTCGAACAGCACCGCAGCAGGCCTTTCCGCTGTGCCCGTGCGCACTTCCCACTCGCCGCGCAGTCGGTGCAGGCACGCTGCGGGCGGGATCAGGACGCTCGTGACCAGCATTCGGGCCACCTCGGAGGGGGCACCCGATCCCGGAGCGATCCGGCGGGCCGCGAACTCGGCGGTCAAGCCCAGCCACACCGCCGCACCTGAGGCCGCCGCTCGGCGCGCGCCGAGCCCCGAGGCCACGAGCGCGGCCCCTCCTGCCACCGTGATCGCCAGGTGGCGCCGAATCCTGCCCGGGCCTTCACCGATCCGCCTGCGCCAACGCTTCCCGTACTTGCGGCGCATGATGGCGTTGTCGGCGTTGCCCCGTTGCGCGCGCACGCTGGCGAAGAAGCCCGACGGACGCGCGGGATGACTGGTCACGCGCGCGCCGTTGACGAGTCGCCACCCTGCCGCCTGCACCCGCAGCGCCAGGTCGGCGTCCTCCCGGAAAGCGCGGCGGAACCCCTCGTCGAAGCCCCCGCAGGCCGACAACACCTCGCGCCGGTAGGCCATGTCGGCGGTGATCCACAGCGCGTCGGTGAGCGCGGCCGTGTCGCGTTCGGCATCGGTCGGCTTCCGCTCGCTCGGGAGCGGGACGACGATGTCCCCTTGGCACGCCCCGACGTCCGGACCGACGTCGAGGTCGTCCTCGACCTGCTCTCGCCACTCCGCGGAGGGCACGACGTCGTCGTCCAGGAACACCACCCAACCGGCGCCCACTTCGCGCCAACCGATGTTGCGCGCTGCGGCAGGACCGCGTCCGCCGGAACGCACGACGCGGATCGGCAGCTCGCTGCGCGGCAACGGCAGCGGCTCGCGCGGGTCGGGTCGGTCGTCGACCACCACGACCTCGCGCGGACCGGGACCGTGACCGGTGTCGAGGGCGGCCAGGGTTCCGGCGAGGCTGTTGCGGCCCGTGGTCGGGATGACCACCGCGTAGTCGCCGTGGGCGGTCATGACCGCTCACCCCCGCGGCGGACCACGAACGGCCCGATCACGAGCAGGTCGATCGGCGACGCTCCGAAGCACTCCAGGGCGTCGACCGGGCTGTCGACCATGGGGCGCCCAGCGGTGTTGAAGCTGGTGTTGATCAGCGCTGGGACACCGGTGCGCGCCGCGAAGGAGTCCAGCAACCTGGCCACCAGGGGTTCGGCGGCCCGGTCGACGGTCTGCGGGCGCGCGGTGCCGTCGATGTGCACGGCGGCCGGTATGCGGTCCTGCCACTCCGGCGTCACGTCGTGCACGAACAGCATGTGCGGGCTGCTCTCCGGGCCCCGGGTGAACAGCTCCGCGGAACGTTCGGCCAGCACCATCGGTGCGACCGGGCGGAACTGCTCGCGGCCCTTGATGTCGTTGAGGCGTTCGACGTTGTCGGCGTTGCCGGGATGGGCGAGCAGGGATCGGTGTCCCAGCGCGCGCGGGCCGAACTCGCTGCGCCCCTGGAACCAGCCGACCGACTCGTCGCGCGCCAGCGCTTCGGCGGCGACCTCCGCGACGTCGCTCGGTCGTTCGTAGGCCAGTTTCGCGGTGCGGAGGGCGTTCTCGATCTCCTCATCGCTCCATCCGCGCCCGAGGTCGGCGCCGGGCATCGGCCTGATGGGCTCGTCGTGCTGCGCCGCGATCTGCAACGCGGCGCCGAGCGCGGTGCCCGCGTCACCGGCCGCGGGTTGCACCCACACCTCGTCGAACGGCCCTTCGCGAGCGATCCGGGTGTTGGCCACGCAGTTCAACGCGACTCCGCCGGCCATCGCCAGTCGACGCTCCCCGGTCTCCCCGTGCAGCCACCGCGCGAGGTCGAGCAGCACTTCCTCCAACCTGGCCTGCACGCTCGCGGCGAGCTGGGCGTGCTTGTCCCCCAGCTGTTCCTGAGCGGTGCGACGGGGAGCCCAGCGCTGCCAGTCGATCTGCTCGATCTCGTAGCGCCCGTCGCCGGTGCTGCGGACCAATTCCCTGAACTCCGGCAGGAAGGCGGGCTCGGCGTAAGAAGCCAGGGCCATCACCTTGTACTCGTCGCTGGAGCGCCGAAAACCCAGGTGGTCGGTCAGTTCCTCGTACATCAGCCCGAGCGAGTGCGGCAGTCGCTGCTCGACCAACGTGGTCAGCCGGCCGCCGGTGCAACGTCCGGCAAGCCCCGCGGTGCTCTCGCCGCGGCCATCGGCGGTGAGCACGGCGCAGTCACCGAACGGTGCGGCGAGCGCAGCGGAAGCGGCGTGCGCGACGTGGTGCGGCACGCACACCACCGCGTCGCGGTCGAGCCCTGGCAGCGCGGTGGCCAGGAAGTGCGGTGCCCGTTCGGCGAAGGTCGTGCGCAACCACTCCCACGCGGGATCCAGTCCACCCACCGCGTCGTCGACCAATGCCGGGTCGTAGGAGAAGGCCACCGCGTCCAGTTCTGACGCCTCGATCCCGCCCTGGCGCAGGCACCACGCCGCAGCCTGCTCGGGTTGTTCCCACGCCGAGAACGGGACGGGCGTCTTGCCGTGCTTGCGACGGGAGAAGCGTTCCTCCTCTGCGGCAGCCACGATGCGGCCGTCGACCACGAGTGCGGCTGCCGAGTCGTGGAAGACCGAGTTGATGCCGAGGATTCGCACGGTCGTCCTCCCGTCGTAGGCGGTGTTCACCGAGCGCGTGCCCTAGGTCCGTCCTGCCTATACCGCTACCCTGTGCAGCGACTCGTAAACACATGTGGACGACGGCTTCCTCGACGGAGGGGAGGAGCTGCGCTCGCGTGATCACGCGGCAGCGGGCCGAGCGGCGAACCAGTCGATCGTGCGGCGGAGTCCCATGACGACGTCGATCTGCGGTCGCCAGCCGAGGTGCTCCGTCGCGACGGTGATGTCCGGGCATCGGCGGCTCGGTTCGTCGGCGACGGCGGCGGTGTGGGTGATCGGTGATGACGTCCCGGTCAGCGACCGCACGAGCTCCGCGATCTCCAGCACGGTCATCTCCTCCGGCCTGCCGATGTTGACCGGTCCGGCGTGGTCACCGGCCGCCGCGGCCAGCAGCCCGCGCACCGTGTCGTCCACATAGCACAGTGAACGCGTTTGGCTCCCATCGCCGTTGACGGTGATCGGGTCTCCTGCCAGCGCTTGCGAGACGAAGGTGGAGACCAAACGCCCGTCGGTGGGCCGCATTCCCGGGCCGTAGCTGTTGAACAGCCGCACGATGCGGGTGTCGACCTGCCGGTGCGCGCGGTAGCAGGACGTCAGCGCCTCGGCGTAGCGCTTGGCTTCGTCGTAGACCGCGCGAGGGCCGACCGGGTTGACGTTGCCCCAGTAGTCCTCGCGCTGCGGGTGTTGCAGCGGGTCCCCGTAGACCTCGCTGGTGGAGGCGAGCAGGAACCGCGCACCGGCGCGCTCGGCCAAGCCCAGCGCGTGCGCGGTGCCGTTGCTGCCCGCCTGAAGGGTTTCCACCGGCATGCGCAGGTAGTCCACCGGCGATGCGGGAGAGGCCAGGTGCAGGACGAGGTCGACGTCCTCGGCGTGCCAGGGTTCGCGGGAGATGTCGTGTTCGACCAGTTCGAACCGGGGGTCCGACTGCAGTTCCCGAACGTTCTCGGCTCCGCTGCTGCTGAAGTTGTCCAGGCAGTGCACCACCGCGCCGCGGCGCAGGAGCTCCGCGCACACCGGCGCTCCCAGGAATCCTGCTCCACCGGTCACCACAGCACGTTCGAACGCCCACGACACCGCGACCACTCCCCTCGTCCCTCCGGACGCTCACCGGAGTTCCCCCTTCTTCCCGGTCAGCAAACTCTCCGGCGGCGGTCGACGGGATGCCGTGGCGGCGCGAGGAGTGCGGCACGATTGCTTTCAGTCACCACTGACGCCACAGGCTATTCGAACAGTGCCCCGAACGAGGTGTTGACGCGCCTGGAGAGCCAGCCGCACCATTGCGTCATCAGCACCGAGGTGCGCAGTGAGCAACACGGATGTCCGCGTCTCCACCGCACCGCGCGGTGCGCTGATCGTCTGGAGGGTCCGATGAGGATCTTGATCGCCGACGCCTTCCCCGAGGAGCACCGCGACCGGCTCGCCGCGGCGCACGACTGCGACTACGAGCCGGACATGACCGCCGACCAACTGCCCGCGGAGCTCGCCGGGTACGAGTCGCTGGTCGTGCGCAGCACCCGCGTCACAGCTCAGGCGCTGGAATCCGGCAACGCGCTGCGACTGGTGATCAGAGCTGGTTCGGGGACCAACACCATCGACAGCGACGCCGCCTCTCGCCTCGGGGTCCACGTGTGCAACGTGCCCGGGCGCAACGCGATCGCGGTCGCCGAGCTGGCCTGCGCGCTATTGCTGGCCATCGACCGCGACATCGCGAACAACGTGGCCGACATGCGCGCGGGCAGGTGGGACAAGAAGCGCTACTCGCACGCGCGTGGGATCTACGGTCGTGACGTCGGCGTCGTCGGGCTCGGTCAGGTCGGCCTCGCGTTCGCCGAGCGAGTCGGCGCGTTCGGAACGCGGGTGCACGCCGTGGCCAAACCCGGCCGCGACCGGGAGACCCTGGAGCGGGCCCAGGACATCGGGATCACCTTCGTCGACGACCTCCCCGAACTCGCGCGCACCTGCGACGTGCTGTCGCTGCACGTTCCCGCCACCGACACGACCAGGCGGCTCGTCGACCGAGACCTGCTCGCCCAGGTGCGACCCGGCACGATCATCCTGAACACCGCGCGCGGAGACCTGATCGACGAGGATGCGCTGATCGAGGCGATGGAGGCCAAGGGAGTGCGGGCCGGGATCGACGTCTTCGCCGACGAACCCGCCACCAGCACGGGCACCTTCCGATCCCGGCTCGCCGCACACCCGAACGTCTGCGGCACCCACCACATCGGAGCGTCGACCGAACAGGCACAGGAGGCGGTTGCCGCCGAGGCCGTGCGCGTGATCGAGGAGTACGCGGCGGGGACGGTCCTGCACTGCGTGAACCCGCAGCCGCCCCGCGAGTTCGCCCCGTCCCTGCCAGCGAACGACCGGACATGAGCACCCCACGCACCGAGGCGACCGACGCGGGAGTCATCGCGAGGTTGCCGCGCGGTCTCCGCTTGGACCGCCGTTGCGACGAGCGCCCGGCCAGTGCGACGCGTACCCGGGAACCGCTCGACCCGGCTCGGTACGAGCACATGCCCGGTCCGGCCGTGGTCGTGTACCGCATCGCGAACGGGAGCCACCAGCAGACCGGAATCGTCGTGGAGGTCTCGGTCGAGGAGTACCGGGCCGGTCGCATCCGACCGCACGAGGCGACCCAACCCGACCGCGAACGGCTGCTGGAGGAGCACACCGAGGCTTCCGGGATCGAGCGGATGCCCGTGACGCTCGCCCACTCCCCCGACCGGGCCCTGCGGTCGGTGACCGAGAGCGTCACCTCGGCCGAGCCCGTCGTGGACCTCACCGCCGGAGACGGCACGCGGCACACGGCGTGGATCTCGCGGGACCCCGGTCTCGCGCGGACCACCGAGGTGGGCCTGCGCGGGGTCGAGGCGCTCTACATCGCCGACGGCCACCACCGGATGGCCGCGGCACTGCGCCACGCCACGCGCCACCACCTCGGCCCGAACCACCCGACCGCGTTCACGCTCGCCGCGCTGTTCCCCACCGACGAGATGCGGGTCTTCGGCTACCACCGCTGCCTGCCCGTTCCCAGCGACTCCGCCGGAGGGGTGCTCGCGAAGCTGAAATCCTTGGCGGTGGCGGAGAGGTGGGAGGAGCGTTCGGCGGCGATCCCGGAGCCGGGTGTCGTGGTGGTGCGCTTCGCCGACGAGCGCCACCGGTTGAAGCTGCGACCGCACGCTCCGAACGAGCACGTGCGCGCATCGCTGGACATCGTCGCGCTCGACGAGCAAGTGCTGCCCGAGCTCGGGATCACGCCGACCTCGTGCGGCAACGGCCCGCCCGAGAGCTGTCGCCATCCCTCCGACGGGGCGGTGCTGCTCGTAGCACACCCGCCCAGCGTCGAGCAGATCATGGCGGTTTCCGACGCGGGCCTCGTGATGCCACCGAAATCGACGTGGTTCGCGCCCAAACCCGCTCCCGGACTGTTCCTGCGCGAGTTGACCGACCCGACGTGACCGGTGATGTCCGCGCCGGTCCGGGGGTCACCTGAGCGCTCTGCCCGAGTCGAGCAGGCGCGCCGGAGCGGTCAGCACGACTTGCTCGGTTCTCCCCTCATCTCCCGTGGGGAGTCGCGTCATCCGCCAGGCGATCTTCCTCACCCCGCCGGTGATGCGTAGAACTTGATCGAGGTGGGTAGATCTGGACAACGCACAAACCGACCGGGAAAGGACGGACAACAATGATCACGCTCGGAGTCGTGCTCCTCATCGTCGGCTACCTCACCGGTGTTCAGATCATCTGGATGCTCGGCATCGTCGCCGTCGTCCTCGGCGCCGTCTTCGCCATCGCCGGCAGCGCAGGCCACGCCATCGGCGGGCGACGCCACTGGTTCTGAACGACCACGACGCACGTCGCAGGACTCTTCCGGCTTCGGGGAGAGCGGTCGACGAAACCCGGTGCCCCACCGACACTTCTGGAAGGAACGTGATCAGAAGAAGCAGAGCTGCCCCGGCCGAGTGGTTCTTGACGCACGCCGAGCGCGGCAACCCGTGGTCGAAGCTCGACGGCCTCGGCCCGGGGCACATCGCGTGGTCCGAGGGCAACCTCGCGCACCCCCTGATCGACGGTGCGGAGTACTTCCCCCGGCTCGCCGCTGAACTGGCCGACGTCCACGCCGGTGACCAGGTCTACCTCTCGGCGTGGATCGTCGATCAGGACAAGCACCTCGACGGACCGGGAACGTCGATGAGGGAGCAGTTCGCCCGCGTTCTGCGCGACGGAGCCTCGGTCCACGCGCTGCTGTGGTGGCCGTACCTGGACCTCGACCACGATCTCGTCTCCGCCAACCGCGATTTCGCTTCCTCGTTGCGGGAGGCGGGCGCGAACGTGGTGCTGGACCAGCGAGTTCGCCCAGCGGGCTGCCACCACCAGAAGTTCCTGGTGATCCGGCGCCCGCGACGTCCCGAGACCGACATCGCGTTCCTCGGCGGGATCGACCCGTGCCCGAGCCGGCTGGACGCGCACGAGCATCGTGGTGACAGCGACGTTCAGCTCTCCATCGACAACGACTGCTACGGCGAGCGACCGGCCTGGCACGACGCGCACCTGCAGGTGCGCGGTCCCGCGGTGGCCGACGTCGAGCACTGCTTCCGCGAACGCTGGCAGGACGCTGCGATCCGCCTGCGCGGACCGCTCTCCCGACTCCGACGCCGTTTCGGTCCCGGCGAACCCGAGGCGGGCGAACTTCCCGAACAGCTGCCCGCACCGCCTCCCAGTGGCCCGCACTCGGTGCAGCTGCTGCGAACCTACCCGAGGAAGCACCCTCCGTACCTGTTCGCCAGGAGCGGAGAACGCAGCGTTGCGAGGGGCTACGCCAAAGCCCTCCAGCGCGCCCGTCGACTCGTCTACGTCGAAGACCAGTTCCTCTGGTCACCCATGGTGGCTGATGCCTTCGCCGCGGCACTGCGCCGCGAACCCGAGCTGCGCTTGATCGCCGTGGTACCCGCTCAGCCCGAGAAGGGCGGCGCCGTGGAAGTCGCCACCTGCGATGCCGCGCAGGACAAGGCGCTGAGCCTGCTGTACGCCGCCGGTGGCGATCGCGTCGACGTCTTCGAGCTGGAGAATGACAGAGAACTCCCGACATACCTGCACTCGAAGGTGTGCGTCATGGACGACAGCTGGGCAGCCGTGGGCTCGGCGAACCTCAACCGCCGTTCCTGGACCTACGACTCCGAACTGACCGCAGCGGTGCTCGACGAGAGGCAACCGACGACCGGCTTCGCGCGCGAACTGCGCCTCCGGCTGTGGCGAGAGCACCTGGGACGGGAGGCCGGGGACAACTCAGGACTGACCGACCCCGAGAACGGCGTCGAGGTGATGCGCAGCGCCGCCGCAGAACTCGACGCGTGGCACGAATCGGGGCGGAGGACACCTCGGCCTCGGGGGCAGTTGCGCAGACACCCCCGGCGCGCGAAGTCCACGGCAACGCGGTTGTGGGCGATCCCCCTGGGCCGACTGATGATGGACCCCGATGGCCGTCCGATGCGGGCCCGGCTGGCCGATTGGTCTCGCGACCGGTTCGGAGCGAGTCGAGCCCCAACGTCCGCCCGCGAAACCTCCAATCATGAGCCCCGGGCGGAAGCGGAGGGTGAACCGCCGTCACCGCAAAAGGTCTCGCTCGATCGACGTGCCACGCGGCGGGCCGCGGCGGACGGCGAGCTCTCCGCTGAATCCGATTGCCCGCGCACGGCGGCGGGTATTGCGCAAGGAAGCTGCCGTGAATCGCAGCCACTCGTACCCACCAGCGGAGGTGACGATGCACCGGGAGCGGCCACGCACGCCAGCGAAGGGCGATGAAGAAGCCGAGAGGGGACCGGCCACGTCCGGGCAGCAGCGGCGTGAGCGGCTCGACGAGACGACCGACGATCTCCTGGACGACATCGACGACGTCTTGGAGGAGGATCCTCAGACGTTCGTGCGCGGCTACGTGCAGAAGAACGGCCAATGACCGCACCGGTCGTGACCCCGTCTCGCCCGCTGGAGGTCTCCGGCCGCACGGCGGCGACTGGACCGCGGTGCTCCGGCGAGACCGGCCGCCATCGAAGAGCGAGTTCGGGGAGGTGACCGACGTCCTCCTCGCGCGCCGCGGAGGGTCTCGTTTCGCCCGCGCACGTGCCGGTTACCCGTCAGGCATGTCATCACAGCCCTCCGAGCCCGATCCGGAGCCACGCCGCACTCCCGGGCTGCAACCTGGCGGGTCCGTTCCGCCCGGGGAAACGCCGCCGGAGTCGGCCCAAGCGACCAGCGGCCTGTCCCACGAGCAACGGGCCGGTGCGCACGCGACGAAGTGGGCGTGGCTGACCGTGCTGGCCGTCCTGGTGCTCCTGGTGGCGGGCTTGTTCACCTACCTCGCCATCGCCCTGCTCATGTGAACTCCCGCCGCTCTCGGAGATCGGGCACCGCTCGAGACGTTGTCAGACGAGCCTTCGCACTTGGTCTTCGGCGTCGTCACCGCCGTTACCTACGACCTGCTCGGCCCGCGCTCCGGGCACTGACCCGGCTTGGGAACCCCGCCAAGCGGAACCGGCTCCCACCGGATCAACGTGCAGCCATCGCTTGAGAAGGAAGTCGTGGCAGGAACCCGAGGCACGACGGATCGGGGGCTTCCTCCACCACCCGTTCTCGCGCTCGCCTGCGGATCGACCGCACGTGGCTGTTCGTGTGCCACTGGCGCGGTCGGGTACTCGGACGGGACCGACCGCGCCGGAGGGGTCGCGGACGAACGGGAGGGGCCATGTCACCACGAGAAGCCCGAGCCGAGGCGTTCGTGCCCGCGAAAGGGGGCCTGCCCGCGATGGCGAGCGCGGTCCAGGCCTGCCGTGGGTGCGGCCTCCACGAGAACGCGACCCAAGCCGTGTTCGGCCAGGGATCGACCCGAGCCCGGGTCCTCCTCGTCGGTGAGCAGCCGGGTGCCTCCGAGGACGTGGAGGGCCACCCCTTCGTCGGCCCCGCAGGCCGCACGCTCGACGAGGCCTTCCGGGAAGCCGGCCTGCGCCGCGACGACGTGTACCTGACCAACGTGGTGAAGCACTTCAAGTTCGTGCCCGCGGAGAGGGGGAAGCGGCGAATCCACCAGAAGCCGAGCGTGGGCGAGGTGCGCGCGTGCACGCCCTGGCTGACCGCCGAGCTGCGTCTGGTCAAGCCCGAACTCGTCGTCTGCCTGGGCGCGACCGCGGCCAAAGCGCTGTTCGGCGAGTCCTTCCGCGTCACCCGCGACCGCGGGGTCCTGCTCGACTTCCCGGCGGGCTTCGAGCTCGGCGGGCGCAGCCCGGACTCCGTCCTCGCGACTGTGCACCCCTCGTCGGTCTTGCGATCCTCGGACCGGGAGGCCGCGTACCTCGACTTCCGGAACGACCTCCGCACCGCGGCTGACGCTCTCTGCTGATGGGCCGCCACCCCGTCGGGGACTCACCTCGCCCTTCGCGCGCTCAGCGATCGGTGATCAGCGGGTACACGCCGTCCTCGTCGTGAACCTCCCTGCCCGTGAGCGGCGGGTTGAAGACGCACACCGCGCGCATCTCAGTCGTCGGGCGCAGCTGGTGGTGCTCGTGTCCGTCGAGCAGGTAAACGGTTCCGGGCCGGAGCTGGTAGGTCTTCCCGGTCTCCTGGTCCGTGAGCTCGCCTTCCCCGTGGGTGATGAACACGGCCTCGACGTGGTTGGCGTACCAGAAGTCGTTGACGGTGTTCGCTTGGAGGGTCGTCTCGTGCACCGAGAAGCCTGCTCCGTGCTTGGCGAGCAGGAGGCGCTTGCTGCGCCAGTTCGGGGTTTCAACATCGTCTTCGGTGCCGGTGACGTCACCCAGGTCGCGTACGTGCACGCTATCCTCCCGGCGCCTCGTCTTGAGTTCCTCCCAGACCACTCAGCACGGTGAGTACCCCCAACGCGCCGTCTCGAAACCGCAGCGGATCAACGGCGCGGCCACCGCTTCCACGGTGGTCGGCGACCGGCCCGACTCCGTGGCGCTCCCAGGTGTTTGTGACGCGCCGCGACCGGGAACCACAGCGGTGGAAGTTGACTCGACGTCGGGGAGCGGGAGTCGTGCCTGCAGGACGAAGCGAAACGGGTGAATGTCACGTGGTGCCGGATCAGCGCGGAGGTGGCTGGAAGGTCACCGGTGACGGCGTTGATTTCCACGTGCCGCGGCAATGCGACGCGATCGACGAGGCGTGCTCGCAGCTTCGCCACGACGGAGGTGGAGCGGTGATCATCCACGGCCTCTCCGGTCAGGTCCAGGACCGGCGAACCGTGTAGGTGGTGGCACGCGGCGCTGTTGCATCCGATCGCCGCCGACACCGCGCACGCGGCACGCACACGACGTGATCGCGCTGCCACAGCGGGAGAGCGGTGAGCACGCGGTAGAGCGAGGGGCTGGCCGACGGCTGACCTGAGAAGTCCTCGACAGCAGGGCTCACGAGCGCATCAAGTGGCGACCAACCCCGGAACGGTTCCGTCACCGGGAAGCGAATCGCGATCGCTGTCGTCGTCGACGCGGGCACTCCCCTCGATCCGAAGCAAGCGTGCGCCTTCGTACTCCATGAGCGCTCGAGCGTTGCTGATGGCCACGGTCTGGCTGGCGCTTCGCGCGCACGCCTGAGTACCTCCCGGCGTCAGGACCTGCCAGGTTCCCTCGGGATGTCGGCGCACCCGCCACGTGCACATGCTCCCGAGTTCCCACTGCCGTGAACCACTATTCCTGCCCAGGAGGAACCGCATCGGAGCGTCCTCGTGTGCTCGGAGGTCACCGAGCGTCGCATCGCGCGGTCTCCGCACACCCAGGCGGGGCGGGCCCGCGATGTGGCTGCTGCCGAGCCCTACGCGAAGCGCTTCAGGAGTTCCCACGTTCGAGCGGTGAGCCGACCGGAGCCGGGCCGCGCGTGCTGCTGGGCTCGTAGCGGCGGGAACGGGGTGTGCGGTTCGGTCTGGTACCAGAACGCGGTCGTGGCGATGTCGGCGTCCACCAGCGGCAGGTAGCGTCGGCCCGCCTTCCACCCGAGCGCCTGGACGGTGACCCGCAGGTCCCGCTCGAAGCAGATCGGGTCGCGCAGGTGCCAGCGGTACATGCCGAACCGCTGGTGCGGCCGGTAGACCTCCTTCGGGGGCAGCACTTGGTGCAGCCCCGACTGCGCGGTCGAGTAGGTCACGTAGCGGCCTCCCACGTCGAAGTTCCAGGCTCCGCCGAAGTAGTCCTCCGTGCCGGTCCCGCAGATCGTCGGGTGCTCCTGATCACCGTCGAGGTAGAACTTGACCTCGCCTTCGCCCCACCAGCCCGGAGCACCCGGTCGGATGGCCAGGTACGTCCCGACGTACCGGCCGGTGCCGCCGACGCCGTCGACGATCGTGTGCACCGCCGGATCGCCCAGCGGGTTGCTGCGGCGCCAGCTCGCGTGGAAGGAGCCGACCCGCTCGGGCAGGTCCGTCTCCTGGTAGGTCACCTGGTAGTAGACGGGAACGCTGCGGCGCGTCGTGTTCTCCAGCGTGATCGTGGCGCGCCTGCGGAACGGCATCGGCCAGTAGCTGTTGAACCCGCCCGCCGGTGCGACGACCACGACCTCCGAGTCGACCAGCGCGAGCTCCGCCCACCCGTTGCAGAAGAAGTCGCCGAGCGGCACCTCGACGGACGGATCTCCTTCGGCGTCCCAGTACATCCGCAGCACCAGCTGCCGCACGCTGGCGACGTCGGTGGTCAACCAGATGTGCTGGATCACGCCGGGACCGGTGATGTCGGCCAGCGTCGCGGTTCGACCGGCGGCCAGCTCGATCGAGGGCGAGACCTTCCAACCGCCGCCCAGCTCGCGGGCCGCCGATGCACCGGTGCCCTCGACCGCCCGCGCTCCCCCTCCCTTCGCCCCGGTCGGGTTCTCGGGGGAGACCGACCGCGTGCGCATGTTCGGAAGCTTCCAGAGCTCGTCCACCACGCCTCCCATCACGGCTCGTACAACGATGGCCACACCTGGTCCCACGGGGCGTTGCGACCTTCGCACAACCAGATCGGAACGTCAGTGCTGATGCCCGCGTGGCCGAGTCCGCCCCGCCAGGTGGTGAGCTTGCGCGTGCTGCGGAAGTTCGCCCGCAGCGGACCGGGGTCGGCGCCGACGAACAGCGCGGTGTCCGCGTCCGGTGGGACGCCGAAGAACCAGTAACCGCGGTGCGGGCTGTGCGCCCGGGGCAAACCGCGCTGCTGGCCGTACCGGTCCAGCGCACTGGCTTGCCAGTAGTGGTTGGTGATCACAGGTGCACCGCGCCCGGCGGGAGAGCGCTGGTACGCGAGCGCGACCGCATCGGCCAGCTCGGGCCATCCCGCGCTGCCGCGCGCCGCCGGTGCGGTCACCACTCCCGTACCCGGCACCGGGCTGGGAACGAGGACCACCACCACGGCCAGCACCGCTGATGCCGGCCACACCAGGCCGATCAGCGCAGCCCGCCGCGGTGTCGCGGCCGTGCGGTGCAGGAGCTCGACCGAACCTGCTGCGAAGCACAGCGGGAACAACCCGGCGCAGTAGTAGTAGCGGCCTCCGGTGACCAGGAACGTCACCACGACCGCCGCGCAAGCCCAGCCCAGGAACCGGTGCTCGGCCAGCGCCGTCGACCGCAGGAGCCGCCACAGCCCGTAGACGAAGAGCACGGCACCGGCGATCACCCCGGCCACCAGCACGGTCAACGGCAAGAACGCCAGCGGCCCGCTCGCGGTGTCCGCCGTCTCCTCGCGCACGGCTCCGACCAGCCGGAGCTGTGGCCAGTCGTGCCGGTGCTGCCAGCGCAGGTACGGCACCATCGCCAGCATCGAGGCACCGGCGCCCACCCAGAGCGCCGGCCGCCGGAACACCTCCCGCGGCCCGATCAGCGCCGCGGCGAGGAAGCAAGCGGCCCACAGCACCACGATCAGGTACTTCCCCTGAACGGCAACGGCGCCCGTGACTCCGATCAGCAGCAGCGAAAGCCCGTCTCGAAGCCGCACCCACCGCACGACCAGCCACGTCGTGACCGCCCACGCGATCGCGTCGACCGCCTGGGTCTGCAGCAGGCTCCCGCTGTTGAGCGTCTGCGGGGAGATGGCGTACGTGGCCGCGGCGAGGCTCTGCGCCCCCCGGCCGCCCCCGAACTCCCGCGCGATGAGACCGGTGATCAGCACCCCGGCGACCGCGGCGAGGACCGCGGGCATCCGCACGCCGATGCGCGAACCGCCGAGCGCGACTTCCCCGACGCGCGCCAGCAGGGGCATCAGCACGGGCTGGTCTGCGTAGCCCCAGCTCAGGTGATGCCCGGCAGCGAGCAGGTACAGCTCGTCGCCGTACCACTCGCGGAACCAGCTGAGCCATGCGAGCAGCACGGCCAGGCACCCCGCGATCGAGGCCAACCGCGACCACGCCACCGGCGGCCGCGAGGCCGGTGCGCGGTGCAGCGGTCGAAGCGAGTCCACCACCACGCCCTACCCACGGCGGCACCGATCCCATGCGCGCTGCTCATCGGCAGGCGGCGCGGTGATGCGCTCCCGTCCCGACGGGGCCGGCGACCGCAGCCCAAGAACTCGCCACGCGATCGAGCACGAGCGGGATTGACCGGCCGGTGAGCGCGGGTAACCGGTGAGGACCAAAGTCCAGGGTGGAGGAAACCATGTCCAGCACGCCGCTGCTCGACCGTTGGCGGGGAGACCCGGGGCAACCTGAACGACCGGAAAAGCCCACCAGCCCGGACAAGCCGACCACACCGAGCAAGCCCGAGTTCCCGGACAAGCCGGAGACCCCGGAAGAACCGCAGGCACCCGACCCTGAGCAACCGGACGCCCCGGAAGTACCGGACGCGCCCGAACGCCCCGAGGGGAACCGCCCGCCTTCGCGGGTGAGGTGAGGAGGCACCGATGCCTGACGGAACTGCGGGAAGCACCGCGGAATGCGCGGTCACATTCGTGGGCACGGCGACCACGCTGCTCCGGCTCGGGCCGTTCAGGCTCCTCACCGACCCGAACTTCGTGCGGCGAGGTCAGTGGGTCCACGTCGGGCACGGGATCGTCACGCGGCGCCGCACCAATCCGGCGATGACGATCGATGAACTCCCCGAATTGGACGCGGTGTTGCTGTCGCACCTGCACGGAGATCATTTCGACCGGGTCGCGGCGCGGGAGCTCGACCGGGCGTTGCCCATCTTCACCACACCGCACGCAGCGGGCCGGTTGCACAAGCGGGGTTTCGCCGAGTCGGTGCCGATGCCGCGGTGGAGCAAGTGGTCGACGACCAAGGACGGTGCCCGCCTCACGGTCACCTCGCTGCCGGCCCGGCACGCACGCGGGCTGGTGGGGGTCGTCGCGCCACCGGTCATGGGGACGTTGCTGGATTACGAGCGACCCGGGCACCGGCTCCGGCTGTACCTGAGCGGGGACACGGTCCTGCACGACGACCTCCACGAGATCCGAGATCGGTGCCCGGACATCGACCTCGCCGTCATGCACCTCGGAGGAACGCGGATCCTCGGGCACTTGATCAGCATGGACGGCCAGGAAGGCGCCGACCTCCTGGAGCTGCTGCGCCCGCTGCAGGCGCTACCGGTACACCACGATGACTACGGGTTGTTCACCTCGCCGCTCTCGGAGTTCCAGGTCGAAGTCGCCCGCCGCGGGATTCCGGGCGTGGAGTGGGTGCTACCGGGCATGACACTCGACCTCCCGCTGCCCGCGCGCAAGACCGTCTGATGCCGTCCACTTCGGCTCGGCTCGTGGGGGCTCCGGTCGCCACACGCGGCGAGTTTCCACGTCGCCGCGGACGGGTACTTCACGTCAAGAACCGATCGACGCGTTTCTGGAGGACTTCCCATGGGCGCCGAAACCCGTACGACCTCGGACCACGACGAGATCCGCCGGTGGGTCGAAGAGCACGACGGCGTGCCGGCCACGGTGCGGGGAACCAACGACGACAAGGACGCCGCGGGCGTGCTGCGGTTCGACTTCCCCGGTGGTGCGAGCGAGGAGTCGTTGGAGCACATCAGTCGGAACACGTGGTTCCAGGAGTTCGACGCCGAGGGCCTGCGACTGCTCTACCAGCTCGAGAAGTCCGACGGCGGGGACAGCACCTTCTTCAAGGTCGTCTCCTCGGACTGAAGCGGTGTCCGCGCGGTTCCCGAACCCCAACCGCACACCCCCAAGTCGTGTGGTCCGGTGATGGGCGATGAGGCCAGGCCCATCTGCGTCGGCCACCGGCGGCTGGCGATCGCGTCGCGAAGCGCCCGCGCGTGGCGGAACCGAGGGCGTCGGCCCTCCTCCACAGGTCGAACAGGAGCACCCGCATGGCCGCACGAGATGGTGTATCGCAACCGTGGGGCGCGCGAACCCCTTTCGCCGCGGGTGGTGCGTGGCCATCCAGGGTGGACACCCATCTCGCGGCGGGAGTGGCGGAGGACGACGTCGAGGACTGGGTACCGACAGCGTCGGTCCTGCACTCCAACGGTGACGGCCTCGACATCGCCGTCCGCCGAGGGCGCATGGTGGGGGTGCGCGGGCGCGAGCACGACCGCATCAACCGCGGAAGGCTGGACCCGAAGGACCTCTTCGGATGGCAGGCCAACCACCACCCCGACCGGCTCACCCGGCCGCTGGTCCGCGAAGGCGGGGAACTCGTCGAAACGACGTGGGAGAACGCGATGAGCCGGATCGTCGAGCACACCAGGCTGCTGCTCGACCGCTTCGGACCCAGCGCGCTCGGCTTCTACACCAGCGGCCAGTTGTTCTTGGAGGAGTACTACACGCTCGCCACGATCGCGCGTGGTGCGATCGGCACCCACCACCTCGACGGCAACACCCGACTGTGCACGTCCACCGCTGCCACGGCATTGAAGGAATCATTCGGCAGCGATGGTCAGCCCGGCTCCTACACCGACATCGATCACGCCGACGTGATCGCGTTGTACGGCCACAACGTCGCCGAGACGCAGCCGGTGCTCTGGACCCGGGTCCTCGACAGACTCGCCGGACCCGACCCGCCGGCGCTCGTCTGCGTCGATCCCCGGCGAACGCCCGTTGCCGAAGCGTCGACCGTGCACCTCGCCCCGCTACCGGGAACCAACGTCGCTCTGGTCAACTCCCTGCTGCACGAGATCATCCAGAACGGGTGGGTGGACGAGCAGTGGGTCCGCGATCGAACGGTGGGCTACTCCGAACTCGTGGAGCAGGTGCGCGACTGCACCCCGGCATGGGCCGGACGGATCTGCGACGTCCCGCAGGAGGAGATCGAGGAGGCAGCTCGACTGATCGGCACCTCCCACCGACTGGTCTCGACGGTGCTGCAGGGCTTCTACCAATCGCACCAAGCCACAGCTGCGTCGGTGCAGGTGAACAACATCCACCTCGTGCGGGGCATGATCGGCAAGCCCGGTGCCGGAGTCCTGCAGATGAACGGTCAACCCACCGCGGAGAACACCAGGGAATGCGGCGCCGACGGCGACCTCACCGGATTCCGCAACTGGGCCAACGAGAAGCACATCGAGGAACTGGCGTCGCTGTGGAACGTGTCGCCGACCCACATCCCCCACTACGCACCTCCTACCCACCTCATGCAGATCATGCGCTACGCCGAGCAAGGCAGTCTGCGCATGTTGTGGGTCAGCGCCACGAACCCCGCGGCGTCGCTCCCCGATCTCGCGCGGATCCGATCGATCCTGTCCCAGCCGGACCTCTTCCTCGTCGTGCAGGACATCTTCCCCACCGAAACGACCGAGCACGCCGACGTCGTCCTCCCCGCCGCGGCGTGGGGCGAGAAGCTCGGGACCTTCACCAACGCCGACCGCACCGTCCACCTGTCCGAGAAAGCAGTCGAACCGCCTGGTGATGCGAGGCCCGATCTCGACATCTTCCTGGACTTCGCAAGGCGCATGGACTTCCGCGACCGCAGCGACCAACCACTGCCCGCGTGGTACGACGCCGAATCCGCGTTCGAAGCGTGGAAGCGGGCCAGCGCCGGCCGTCCGTGCGACTACAGCGGCATGAGCTACGCGCTGTTGCGGGAGTCCGAGGGGATCCAGTGGCCGTGCACCGCCGAAAGCCCCACCGGCACCGAACGCCTCTACACCGACGGGAAGTTCTGGGCCCACCCGGACACCTGCGAGAGCTACGGCAAGGACCTGCTCACCGGCGCCCCGAACGAACCAGAGCAGTACAAGGCCATGAACCCCCACGGGAAAGCGCTCATCAGAGCAGCGGCCTACCTCCCACCCCACGAGGTACCGAGCAACGAGCACCCGTTGTGGTTGATCACCGGCAGGACCCTCGTCCACTTCCACACGAGGACCAAGACAGCTCGCGCGCCGCAGCTCCAGGACGCCGCACCCGAGGTGTGGGTGCAGCTTTCCGAGGCCGACGCAGCTGATCTCGGGATCGCCGAGAACGACGAGGTCGAGATCACCTCACCACGGGGCAGGGTGGTCGCCGCAGCGCGGATCGGCGGGATACGGGACGGCGTGGTGTTCCTGCCCTTCCACTACGGCAACTGGGACAGCCAGGACCCCCGGTCGGCGAACGAGCTGACCCCAACCGACTGGGACCCCGCCTCGAAGCAACCGCTGTTCAAGACCGGGATCGCGCTGGTCCGCCGGACTGGGGCCGAGGCCACCGCCACCACCCGCACCACGGGTGCGAGAACGGTGGTCGACGAGGAGATCGGTCGGGAACCCCGATGACGTTCACACGTACGATGCGACGACTGCACCGCACCGAGGCCACGTTCGCGCTCTCGCTCGAACAACTCGCCGATCGCCATCGAGCGGAGGCCGAGGTCCACCACGTGGCGAAGGACCTCGCACCGTGGTCGCGTCGCCACCTCCAGGACCTGAGCTCCGATGCCCGACGGCACGGGCTGCGACTGGCCCGCGGACCCGGGCTGATGGCCTGGGCACGGGTCCACCTCGCGCGACTCGCTGCCGACGTGTCGGATCGTCAGCTCCCGCAGAGCTTGAAGCTCGTCGCGGACCTGCGTCGCGCGTACCTGCACGCCACCGAGGTCAACCTGTACTGGGAGATGGTGGCTCAACGCGCGCAAGCGATCGAGGACGCCGATCTCGTCGACACCGCCGCGGTCACGCGATCCGAGGTGGTGCGCCAGCGCCAGTGGCTGGACTCGATGCTCAAAACGCTGACCCCGCAGGCACTGGCGAGCTGACTTCCTCACCGGGCACCGACGACGCACGGCCACCGCTGCGAGTCGCGCGCCGACTCCCGCGGTAGAGGCGCCGATCGAGGCGCGGTCAACGGTGTCGGCCGACCGGGTCGGAACGTTCAGCGATCAGCGCGCCTGATCGCGATACGACCGGCTCGCACACGGGTCTCGTACCGCGGCTGCGCGAAGACAGCGGGTCCATTGACGACTTCGCCGGTCTCCATCTCGAAGCAGGAGCCGTGCCACGGGCATATCACCCGATCACCGTCCCGCTCGCCCTCCTCCAGCGGGCCGCCGGCGTGACTGCAGACCGCCGCGATCGCCATCGGTGTGCCCGTGCGCGAGCGCGCGAGCAGCACCGGCTCACCGGCGACCTCCAGCCGCTTCAGCTCGTCCGATGCGAGGTCTCCTTCCGCGAGGACCTCGGTGAACTCCGCAGGTCCGCCGTGCGCCGAGTCCTGGTTGACCCGGACACCCATGCCATAGCTCAACTCACTCCCGATGTGAGCCGCGATCGAGGACAGCGCGAACGCTGCTCCGGCACTCGCCTTGGCGAATCGGCGACGCCCCTGCACGCGTCCCACGATGGACGCGATGTTCAGCACGAGGCCGCCGACGTTGAGCAAGGCGTGCGCACTCGCGACCCGCCTGGACTCGCCCAGCAGGTCGCGCCAGTCGGAGGTACCGGTCAGCGCCGCAGGAAGGGTCGCCAGCACACCCACCGACAGCGCGCCGTCCGCTGCCACGCCGCACCGTTGCGACCCCGAAACCGACTCCGCGACATCGAGGATCAGCGCCGTCGTCATCGCTCCCACCGGGACGTCGGTCAACGCGGGGTGCAGCGGAGCGCCCAGCCAGGTCCCGTCGAGGAAGTTCCGCAACGGCATGCTCTTCCGAAGCGCACCGCGCATCAGCGGTTGGATCTTGTCCTCGACCGGGTCCAACCAGGTCAGTCGGCGTGCGAACCGTCGTCCGAGCATCTCCTGCTGTGGCATCGGCATCTCCCTCTTCGACATCCGCTCCGGCTCACCACATCGAGATCGAGCGAACACTGGCGTGGGCGCCTGCGCGAGCAGGGCGCCCACCCATAGTGGGTCGTAGGGCGCTGGCCCGCATTCGACGAACCGCCCGCCGTGCTGATCAGGCAGACGACGAGGGCGTCGCCGAGCCGCCGGACCTGGTTGCGAGCACTCGAGCCAGCCGCGACTGCCGTGACGAGCCCGACACCGCGTTCACGCACACGTTCGAGCAGGTCCTCACCGTTGGCGGATCCATGGCTCGTCAGCCGTCGGCGTCGAGCGGTCGCCACGCGACGGAGCCGACGACCTCGACAGCCCGAGTGGCCGTGCCGGGATCACCGACGATGCGCTTGCCGGTCGAACGGAAGCCACGACTCCGTGAGCGGTGCCGGTGAGCGGCGTGCTCGACTCCACCCCAACCGGTGTTTCCGACGAACCCCCCGCCGATCACGACCGAGCCGACGCGTCCGCGCACAGCTCGCCCCGCGCGTGCGAGCGTCAGGTGTGGTCGGATGCTGGGTGGCGCTCACCAATCGGAGAGCCTCACCGTTCGACGAGGGAGGAACCGGCATGGCCACAACACGCACCGCGCACACCGTATGGCAGGGCACCCTGCTGGAAGGCACCGGCGAGGTAGCCCTGGACTCCTCCGGTGTCGGGCAGTACCCGGTGTCCTGGCCGTCCCGCGCGGAGGATGCCAACGGCAAGACCAGCCCCGAGGAGCTGATCGCCGCCGCGCATTCGAGCTGCTTCTCCATGGCGCTGTCGAACGGGCTCAGCCAGGCCGGCACTCCGCCCACCAAGCTCGAAACGCGCGCGGAGGTCTCCTTTAAGCCTGGCGACGGCATCACCGGCATCCACCTGACGGTGCGGGGCGAGGTGCCCGGAGGCGACGAGGAGGCCTTCGTCAAGGCCGCCGAGGACGCCAAGGCCAACTGCCCGGTGAGCCAGGCACTGGCGGGCACGACGATCTCCCTCTCGGCTTCGCTGGCCTCCTGAAGCCGCCTGCTGCCGTCGTCCGCTGAGCGGCGCGGCGGCAGCCCGTCAGCCCCGCACCCCTGTTCGAGCGGGCCGGGTGGTGAACTCGGTCCGCATCAACTCCCGTTCCGATCGGGCTCGCCGACCTGGTCGCGGGCGGCGTTCCAGCGGGCTTCGACGTCGGTCTGGGACTCGACGACTTCCGAGAAGTCCTGGGCCGAGCGCTCGTCAAGGGCACCGGCGATACCCGTCAGGGCTTGAGCACCCTTCATCCCCGCGTTCGTGAGGGAGACCACCAGCTCGTCCGGGAAGCGCGGAAGGGATCCGCCGCCACCGTTGTCCTCACCGGAGGAATCCAGGGCGCTCTCCCAGGCCGCGTCGAGCTGGCCCAGAGCGTCCAGCACGCTGCGCCAGACGGTCAGCTGCTCGATGTCGGGTTCCGGTGTCTGGTCGCTCATCGGGCTCGTTCCTCTCGATCGAAGGACGGGTGCGAACCGGCTCGCGAACCCATCAACCATCGCCATTCGTACCACGCACGCCGGTAGCGTTGACGCCACTCATGTCGTGCCCGCTGCGCCGTGCTCTCGAAACTCCCCTGCGCGCAACACGAAGGCAACGACTGCGACAGACCTGGCGCGAACATCCCGCTCAGGTCGTTCCGTTCGGCCGGTGGGAGATCAGTCGCTCAACCGCTGCCACCGACTGAGTTCTGGCCGCTCGGCGCTGCCAGTCGCAGGTGGCGGTGGGCGACGGGAGGCGCGCGTCGTCCTCAGCTGCGCGAGCGGAGCGGTGACGCAACGATCAAGCGTCGCGCAAGGTGCGTTTGGCGAGCCGCTGCGGGGTGGGCCAGCGGACCTCATCCACCCAACCGAGCTTCTCGAAGGCCCAGATGACCCGAGCTGAGGTGTCGAGTTGGCCGCGACCGACTCCGTGCCGCGCACAAGACGGGTCGGCGTGGTGCGAGTTGTGCCAAGACTCGCCGAAGGACGCGATCGCCAGCGGCCAGAAGTTCGCCGCTCGGTCGCGGGAAGCGTAAGGGCGTTCGCCGACCATGTGGCAGATCGAGTTCACCGCCCACGTGACGTGGTGCAGGACCCCGACTCGCACCAGCCCGGCCCAGAAGAAGGCCGTCAGCGCACCCCACCAGGACTGGGTGATCAGGCCGCCCAGCAGGGCGGGCAGCACCAGCGTCGCGAGGGTCCACACAGGGAACATCCGGTTCACCCAGGTCAGAGCGCGATCCTTGAGCATGTCAGGAGCGAACCGGGCGAGGTTGGTCTGGTCCCGGTTGAACAGCCAGCCCATGTGGGCGTGCCAGAAGCCCTTCGCGACGGCGATGGGTCCGGTGCCGTACAGCCACGGCGAGTGCGGATCACCTTCCTTGTCCGCGAAGGCGTGGTGGCGGCGGTGGTCGGCAACCCACTGGATCACCGGGCCCTGCATGGCGAAGCTGCCCGCGATCGCCAATCCCACTCGCAGCGGCGTCTTGGCCTTGAAGGCGCGGTGGGTGAACAGTCGGTGGAACCCGACCGTCACGCCGAGGCCGCTGGCGTAGTAGAAGAACAGGGCCAGTCCGATGTCCCACCAACCCAGGCCCCACCCCCAGGCGAAGGGCACTGCTGCGAGCAGCGCGAGCAGTGGCGTGATCGTGAACAGCGCGATCAGCACGACCTGGCTGACGGGAGTGCGGCCGGCGATCATCGGTGTTGCGGCGTCCGATCGAGACGTCCGCGTCGGAAGTGCTGAACTCATGGAAACCCTCTCCCGGTACGGGGCAACATTCTCGTGCGGGCAACATGCTTCGGACATCGCCGGGGACCGGGGCGAACATGCTCCAGCCTACGCTCCTACCGGCCGCTCAGCCGCCACTCGGATGTCGGTTTCAGGACGTTCCCGTGGGCGTCATCGGCGCTCTCAGCTCGAACTGGCGGGAGTCACCTGCGCGGGAGTGTCCGCAGGTCGTCGAGCTGCAACGATCCGTCCACCACGGACTCGGCCACGTCCTTGAGCCTGCGACCGTGGCGGCGACCGTGACCGCGGAGCGCGGCGAAGGCTTCTTCCACGCCCGGGCCGAGGCCTTCAGCGATGACGCCCTTGGCCTGTTCAATGCTCACCCTGCTGTTCAGCGCGATCTGGAGCTGCTCGCTCAACGTCTCGTGCCGCCGCAGCGTGCGCTCCTGCACCAGGCCGATGGTGGCCACGTCGGCCAGTGCACGCGCGACGCGGAGGTCGGTCGCGGCCAACCCGGGTGTCGATCGGAACAGGTTGAGCGAACCCAGGACCTGCTCGCGCAGCCGCATCGGCACCGCGTGCACCCCGGCGAACCCCAGTTCTTCCGCTGCAGTGGCGAAGCGCGGCCAGCGGCGCCGAACGTCATCGACGGGGGCGCTGACGACCTACCGGTGCGGTAGCACTCCAAGGAGGGTCCCCGCTCCTCCTGCAACTGGAACAGGTCCAGCACGCGGGTGTGTTCGGTCGACGATGCCACCAGGCGCAAGCTGGGGCGCTCTCCGGCAGGCTCCGCCAGCAGCAGACCTGCTGCGTCCACGGTGAGCAGTTCCACGCAGTGCTCGGTGAGCCGGTGCATGAGGTCCGCGCTGTCGAAGTCGGTGACCAAGCTGTCCGCCAGTTCGACGAAGGCTTGGCCCAGGTCCTCGGGTGCGGCGCCAGTCACCTCTTCGAGTGCATGTGGCCGCACTGCTCCTCGGCGAGGACGCCCTTCATCGCGACAGCCGCTGCTCGTGGTGGGTGGCGAGCAGGTTGCTCGGCTGGATGGTCCGGTCGGCGACGCTGCGTGCCAGATCGGTCAGGCCTTGGCCGTTGGCCCGCGCGTAGTCGCGCAGCAGCTCGAACGCGTGCTGCATCGACAGGTCACCGCTCTCCGCGAGCACCCCTTTGGCCTGTTCGATCACCACGCGGTGGTGCAGTGTGGCTTGCAGCTGCTCGGACACCGTCTCCTTCCTGAGCGCCGCCCGCTGGTGCAGGATGCCCACGGTGGCCACATCGGCGAGCGCCTGACCGAGTTGGGCATCGGCTCCGCTCACACCGACCGCCTCGCGGTTGAGCAGGGTCAGCGCTCCGATGGTCTCGCGGCGCAACCGCATGGGCACCGCAGCGGCAGCGCGGAAACCGCTCGCCACGGCGGCCTCGGCGAACTCGGGCCAGCGACTGCGCTCGCTCGCGAGGTCGGAGCTGGTGACCACCGCTGAGTCGCGGATGCAGTCCTGGCATGGGCCCTCGCGGGTCTGCATCGCGAACAGCTCCAGCAACCGCGCGTCTTCGTTCGTCGCCGCCATGGGGCGCCATCCGCCGCGCTGGTCGGAGAGGATCACCCCTACCGCGGTGACGTCCAGCAGCTCCGCAGACCTCTCGGCCAGCAGGCTCAGGAAGTCCATCACGTCGAAGTCGTCGACGAGCGTGTCCGACAGCGCCACGAAGGTCTGGGCAAGTCGCTGTTCTCGTTCGGTAGCCATCGGTTTCGTTGTTCTCCTCACATGCCGGCCGATGAGGTGGGATCGTCGTCGGGCCTGAACCGCAGCTTCCGGCTCACGACCTGGCGAGCCACCTCGGTGATCGGCAGCTCGTGGGTGTAGGCGTAGGAACGCAGGCGCAGCAAAGCCACCTCCGTGCTGCTGTCCAGCTGCACTTGCAGCATTCCCGAGGCCTGGTGCACCTCAGCGTGCGGGTCGTCGAGCCAGCTCAGGTCCTCGATCGCGTGGCCGTCGAGCTCATGAACTATCGCTTGGGTGACCAGATCGGCCAAGATCAGCGCATCGGACAAGAGCTCGCCCGACAGCGGCCCGGGCACATCGCGGTACAGATCCAGCGAACCCAGCCGCACCACGCCGACTTCGAGCGGGAAGGAGAACAACGCCGCCGCGCCCAGCTTCAACGCGCCTGGGCTGAACCCGGGCCACCGGGTCGTCTCCGCCGCCAGGTCGGAGATCAGCACCGGTCCGCCGCTGGCGAACGCATCCAGGCAAGGCCCCTCCCCCACCGTCAGTTGCAGGTCCTCGAGCCCACTGCTGATCTCGTTGGTGGCGTGCACCAATCCACGTCGAAGTCCGTCCCCGCTTGCTTCACCGATCCGCGTGAGCACCGTTGCCCCCGCGCCGGAGACCGACAGGTGCGACACGCACAAAGCGCACACGGCGTCCACGTCGACTGAGGATCCGTGTGCGACCAGCGCGGCCTCCAACTGGCGTCGCCTGCCTTGCGCCATTGCGGAACTCCATGGTCGGGTAGGTCAGGCTCGAGCCCGCACCTGCATGACTTCCCCACCGCTGCGGGAAGACTCGTTGCTGACGACCGATTCCGCGGCCGGAAGAGCCACCGGCTTGCGCCTCCTGCTCGTCGCCGGGTCGGACCCGTGTCCGCCCGAAGCGGCGTGAACACGCGGCGCTCGAGCACCCGCAGTACCCCACCCTACGCTGGCCGCCCGATCGGTGACGGACGGTGATCCGGTAATCGGTCAGCGTGCTCCCACACCCGAAACAGCCAGTCGGCGGCCGTCAACACCACCTCGATCGGCAAACCCCGACCTCAGACTCCGCGTGTGCCATTCTGCCTGGTCAGTGAGCACTCGGTCGTGGCTCCGAGTGCCTGGTGCGGGGGACCTGCTCAACGTGCGCTCCGGCTTGGTCCTGAGGAACTGTTCCACGACCTCGACCGGGACCCGGTGCGAACTCGGGGGGAGGCGTGCCCGCGCGTCTGCGGACTGCGATCGTAGGCCTTGTCGTCCCGTTCTCCCCCACCGAGGAGGCATGATGTCCGATTCCCGGCTTCGCTCCCGCCAGGTCACCGACGGCATCGAGCGCACGGCCGCACGCGGCATGCTCCGCGCCGTCGGGATGCGCGACGCCGACCTGGTCAAGCCGCAGATCGGGATCGCGTCGAGTTGGAACGAGATCACCCCTTGCAACCTGTCACTGCAGCGCCTGGCACAGGCGGCGAAGGAGGGCGTGCACCACGCGGGCGGCTACCCCATGGAGTTCGGCACGATCTCGGTTTCCGACGGCATCTCCATGGGCCACGTCGGCATGCACTACTCACTGGTCAGTCGCGAGATCATCGCCGACTCGGTGGAGACGGTCGTCGAGGCCGAGCGGCTCGACGGCACGGTCCTGCTCGCCGGCTGCGACAAGTCCCTGCCCGGCATGCTGATGGCCGCTGCCCGGCTCGACCTGGCGGGGGTCTTCGTCTACGCCGGGACGATCCTTCCCGGGCACATCGACGGTCGCGAGGTCAACATCGCCGATGCGTTCGAGGCCGTCGGGGCCTGCGCCCGCGGCCTGATCACCCGCGAGGAGCTCACCGAGATCGAGCGCGCCATCTGCCCAGGCGAGGGTGCGTGCGCCGGCATGTACACGGCGAACACGATGGCCAGCGCGGCCGAGGCGCTGGGCATGGCCCTGCCGGGCTCGGCCAGCCCACCCGCCGTCGACCGGCGGCGCGACGGCATCGCTCGCGCCTCGGGCGAGGCGGTGATCCGGCTGCTGGAAGAGGGGATCACCGCCCGGCAGATCTTGACCAGGGAGGCGTTCGAGAACGCGATCGCCGTCGTCCTCGCGTTCGGCGGGTCGACCAACGCCGTGCTGCACCTGCTCGCGATCGCCGCCGAGGCGGAGGTGCCGCTGACGCTCGACGACTTCAACCGCATCGGCGACCGCGTCCCGCACCTGGCCGACGTCAAGCCCTTCGGCGCGCACGTGATGAGCACGGTCGACCAGGTCGGCGGGGTGCCCGTGGTGATGAAGGCCCTGCTCGACGCCGGCCTGCTGCACGGTGACGCCCTCACCTGCACAGGCCGCACCGTCGCGGAGAACCTCGCCGAGATCGACCCGCCAGACCTCGACGGGACCGTCATCCACGCGATGAGCGACCCCATCCACCCGACGGGCGGAATCACCATCCTGCGCGGCTCGCTGGCCCCGGACGGTGCCGTGGTCAAGTCCGCGGGTTTCGACGCCGCCGAATTCCGCGGGCGCGCCCGGGTGTTCGACGGCGAGCAGGGCGCCCTCGACGCCGTCACCAACGGCACCGTCGTCGCCGGCGACGTCGTGGTGATCCGGTACGAAGGTCCGCGCGGCGGACCCGGGATGCGGGAGATGCTCGCCGTGACCGGGATGATCAAAGGCGCCGGGCTGGGCAGGGACGTGCTGCTCATCACCGACGGCCGCTTCTCCGGAGCGACGACCGGCTTGTGCATCGGGCACGTCGCGCCCGAAGCGACCGACGGCGGCACGATCGCGCTGGTGCAAGACGGCGACCCGATCGTGCTCAACATGGCCACCAAGACCCTCGACCTCGACGTCCCGCAGGAAGAGCTGGAGAAGCGGCGGAACGACTGGACGCCGCCCACCCCGGGGCACCGCACGGGCGTGCTGGCGAAGTACTCGAAGCTGGTCGGCTCCGCGGCCACGGGAGCGGTCTGCTCCTGAGCGTCCGTCCACATGGACGTTCGGCGACCGCTCCGCACGACTGGATCAGGTGCTGCGCGGAGGCGGACGTGCCCAGAGCACGTGCCGCCCGCGGTGCACCCGGTAGGCGCGTGCAGCCGCAGCCGCGCACACGTCATCCAGGCAACGCCCCACCACCCCGGGACGGGTTCGAGGGGACGGGAACCGCCCGGTTCGAGCCGGCACCTCTGCCGCCGAAGACCTGATGTTCGACCACCGCCGCACCGCGATCCGGACGACTAGATCCCGATTTACCGAGTTCCCGCGCGTGTCGTTGTGCAATCCCGGGTTCGTCGCGGATGATCAGCCGCGACGACCCACTCGCGCGAGGGAGAGAGCCGTGGCGCTGGATGACCCATCGATGGATCCCGGGGAGCTCGCCGAGCTGGACCTGTCGAGCGCCAGCGCGGCCAGGGTGTACGACTACTGGCTGGGTGGAGCGAACAACTTCGCCGTGGACCGCGAGGTCGGTGAGAAGATCGTCGGTGCCGTACCCGGGGTTCCCGCCGCTGCCCGCGCCAACCGCTCCTTCCTGCGCCGCGCGGTCCTGTGGTGCGCGGCCAACGGGATCGACCAGTTCCTCGACCTCGGGTCCGGCATCCCCACCGTCGGCAACGTCCACGAAGTAGCCCAGCGGGGCAACCCCCACGCGCGGGTGGCCTACGTCGACAACGAACCGGTCGCAGTCGCCCACAGCCGCAACCTGCTGCGCGGCGATTCACGCACCACGATCCTCAAAGGCGACCTGCGCAACGTCGACGAGGTCTGCAGCGCCCCCGAGGTCACGGACCTGTTGGACTTCGACCGCCCGATCGCCCTGCTGACGCTGCTCGTCCTGCAGTACTTCCCGGACACCGCCCACACCGCCGAACTCGTGCGCCAGTACTGGGAGAGGCTCCCGGCTGGCAGCGTGCACGTCCTCTCGCACATCACCGCCGACGATCCCGTCATCGACGGACGCGAAGCCGCCCGGCTCAGCCAGGCCATGACCACCCCCACCCACGCACGAGACCACGACGAAGTCCTCGCCCTGCTCGGCAACGCCCGCCTGGTCGACCCCGGCCTCGTCTTCGCCCAGAACTGGCGCCCGAGCGAAAGCGACGTCGAACCGCAGCACTCCTGCGTCTACGCCGCCATCGCACACACCGACACCAAGTGACCGGTGCCGGCGGACGACGTCGGCGGTCGATGCCAGCCCTGCACGGGACCAGCGGGAGGTCGACCGACGCTCCGGCCACCGGAGCACGATCTCGTGCTCGCCGATCACCACCCAATGCCCGCCCTCGTGTCGGTCGAGGACGGGTCGCGCCGTTGGGCATGCGCGCGTCACGGCGCTGCGGCCGATCGCCTCTCCGGAAGAGGTCAGCCGAGACGGCGCAGCTGATGTGACCGCTCTCGGCGCCGCGGCTCCACAGCCCGCACGAGCCACCCTCCCCGGAACAGACCCGGCCCGCCGACCCAGGCCGACCCGCCAAGGAGGGCGCAGTGCTGCTCCAGGCACGCGCGAGGAGCACTGGAACACCCTCGGGTCAGGCGACCCGATCAACCGGGAACTCGTTGACGAGCTCGTGACCGACTCCCACCGTCTCGTGCTCGAGCACCAGGCGGGACATCCGGACGGCCCCCTTCCGGGTGCGCGAATGGCGCAGTAGCAACAGCGCCGTCCAGCCGGTGGGCGCGTTGCTGCGTTCGGCGCCGCCGGTGAGGACTCGCGGCCCTTGTCATGCACGCCCCCTCCGAGGCCTACTCGGGCCGTTTGCCCAGGTCGCGCCGATTTCCGCTGCGACGGAGCAGTTTCGGCAGTGGACCGCTTGCCCCTGCAGCGCCGGACCACTCGGCGCCCGGGAGGCTCGAGGGGCGCGATGCGGCCGTTGGGGTGACAACGTTGCTTCACCCTTGACCGCAAATGCCGCATTTCCCTTACTCTGTGACGAACTTCATTCGCTCTGTGCAAGAAGTGGAGTAGCCGGTGCAACCGGAAAACGCTCACCAAGCCAGGGTTCTGAAATCGTTGCGGTGCAACGGACCACAATCGGCCGTGGAATTGGCCGCGCAACTCTCGCTTTCGCGCTCCAAGATCGGGCAGGAGTTGGCCCGGTTGGAGGAGATGGGGTTCGTCGAACGGGCCGGCAAGGCCGAGTCACGAGGCGGTCGCAGATCGGGACTGGTGCAGCTGTCCGGACGACTCCGGTTCGTCGGAGTGGACATCGGTGCCACATCGCTCGACGTCGGCGTCATCGACGGCCGGCTCGACATCGTCGCGCAGACCAGCGAGGTCATCGACATCGAAGCCGGTCCGGAGCCGATCCTGGCCCGTGCCGTGGAGATGATCGGGAAGTTGCGCGCAGGTGGGCACCTGCCGACGCTCGACGGCATCGGCGTCGGCGTGCCAGGACCGGTCAGCTTCCGCGACGGCTTCACCGTCTCCCCACCGATCATGCCGGGCTGGGACCGCTTCCCAGTGCGCGAGCACGTCATGCAGCAGTTCGACTGCCCGGTCCTGGTCGACAACGACGTCAACCTGATGGCCGTCGGCGAGATGTACAGCGGCCTCGCCCAGTCCGTGGCGGACTTCCTCTTCGTCAAGATCGGAACCGGCATCGGCTGCGGCATCATCACCGGACATCGAGTGCTGCGCGGCAGCAACGGCAGCGCCGGGGACATCGGGCACATCGCCCTGCACGACACCGGACCGGTGTGCCGGTGCGGCCGAACCGGTTGCCTCGAGGCATGTTTCAGCGGCGCGGCGCTGTCGCGGGACGCCACCGCTCTCGCCCGAGGCGGGGAATCACCCGGGCTGCGCGACCTCCTCGTCGACCGCGAGGTCCTCACCGCCGAGGACGTGGGCTTCGCCATGCGCGCCGGGGACCCGCAGGCTCTCGGCCTGGTCCGCGACGGCGGACGTCGACTCGGACGTGTCTTGTCCGGTCTGGTGAACTTCTGCAACCCCGCGATGATCGTCGTCGGCGGAGGCGTGTCGAAGCTCGGACACGTGCTGCTGGCCGAAGTCCGCAGCGAGCTGTACCGGCGCTCGACCCCGCTGGCGACCAGCAGCCTTCCGATCGTGCTGTCCGAACTCGGTGACAGCGCTGGAATCCTCGGCGCCGCAGCGATGATCAGCGATCACGTTCTCGGCGTTTCCCCGGAGCCGTGAACGCCTTTGCTCGGCGGACGTCCGCATCGCGGCTCCGCGGGAACCAGGAGGACGGATGAACACACTCGGAGTCGCACTGGTGGGTCACGCGTTCATGGGCGCGGTCCACTCCCACGCGTGGCGAACCGTGGGACGGGTCTTCGACCTTCCCGCACGACCGGAACGAGTCGTGCTCTGCGGTCGCCGCAGGGACACCGCAGCGCCAGCGGCCGCGCGGCTGGGATGGCGGGAGTGCACAGATGACTGGAAAACGGTGCTGATGCGCGACGACGTGCACATCGTCGACATCTGCACGCCTGGAGACAGCCACGCCGAGATCGCGGTCGGCGCATTGGAAGCCGGCAAGCACGTGCTGTGCGAGAAACCGCTGTCCAACTCGGTCGCCGAGGCGGAGGCGATGGCCGAGGCGGCCGACCGCGCCCGGCGCAACGGAATCATGGCCATGGTCGGGTTCAACTACCGGCGGGTGCCCGCGCTCGCCCTGGCCCGATCGCTGGTGCAGCAGGGACGACTCGGGGAGGTTCGGCAGGTCCGCGCGAACTACTTGCAGGACTGGCTGGTCGATCCGCAGGCACCGCTGAGCTGGCGGCTGCGCGCCGAACGCGCCGGTTCCGGGGCCTTGGGCGACCTGGGCGCGCACCTCGTCGACCTCGCCCAACACCTCGTCGCTGACGAGATCGTCGCGGTGTCGGGCTCGGTGGAGACGTTCGTCGACCAGCGGCCGCTACCCGAGGACCCAGCACGAACCGGGCCAGTGACCGTCGACGACGCCGCGATGTTCACCACCCGCTTCCGCGAAGGCGCGCTGGGCACCTTCGAAGCGACCCGGTACGCCACCGGCCACAAGAACGGCCTTCGCATCGAGGTGAACGGGAGCGAGGGAACTCTCGCCTTCGACTTCGAGTCCATGAACGAACTGGCCTTCTACGACGGCGCAGACCCCGCGGACGTCGCGGGTTTCCGTCGCATCCTGGCCACCGAACCGCAGCACCCCTACCTGGAAGCGTGGTACCCGCCGGGGCACGTGCTCGGCTACGAGCACACCTTCGTCCACGAGCTGCGCGACTTCATCACCGCGGTGTCCGACCGCTCGACGCCGAGCCCGGACTTCTCCGCCGGGTTGCAGGTGCAGCGGGTGCTCGACGCCGTGCAACGCAGCGCTGCGCAGCACAGCCGGTGGACACCGGTCCTCCAGGAGGACAGATGACCGAGAACACCGATCTGCTGGTGATGTCCGGCATCGTCAAGGTATTCCCCGGTGTGCGCGCGCTCGACGGCGTCGACCTGCACGTCCGATCAGGCGAGGTCCACTGCCTGCTCGGGCAGAACGGTGCCGGCAAGTCCACCTTGATCAAGGTGCTCTCGGGAGCGCATCCCCCCGACGGCGGCTCGATCGAGTGGCGTGGTGAGTCCGTCGCGCTCGGCTCGCCGGTTGCGGCGCTGCGGCGCGGAATCGCCGCGATGTACCAGGAGCTCGACCTCGTGCCCGACCTGAGCGTGGCGGAGAACATCGTCCTCGGCCGCGAACCCGCCACCGCGGGCTTCACGCAGCGAGGCAGAGCTCGGCGCGCGGCAGCGGAGTTGATGGCCCGGCTGGGGCATCCGGAGATCGACCCCGACGGGCCCGTCGGTGATCTGTCGGCGGCGGCGCGGCAGCTGGTGTCGATGGCCCGCGCTCTGGGGCACGAGGCGAAGCTGATCATCATGGACGAGCCCACGGCGGCGCTGTCCGCGGGCGAGGTCGACAACCTGTTCCGGATCATCGGGGAACTGACCGCCGACGGTGTCGCCGTCGTCTACATCTCCCACCGCATGGAGGAGATCCGGCGCATCGCGGACCGAGTCACCGTGCTCGAGGACGGCCGCACGGTCGCAGTGGGGCTACCGGTCGCGGAGACCTCGACCAGCGAGCTGGTGGCGCTGATGACGGGAGGGGCCCCTCCCGAGCTGGAGGCCGGGGGCAGCACCGCGACCGATCGGCCGGTGCTGGAAGTGCGGGGGCTGCGGCGGCGCGGCGAGTTCGAGGAGCTGAGCTTCACCGCCCACGCGGGCGAGGTCGTCGGCTTGGCGGGTCTGGTCGGCTGCGGTCGCAGCGAAGTGCTGGAGACGATCTTCGGCGCCCGCGCACCCGACTCCGGCGATGTCCTCGTGGACGGCTGCCCGGTTCGCACCGGCAGCATCGGCGCGGCGGTGTCCGCCGGTATCGGACTGACCCCGGAGGAACGCAAGGGCCAAGCGCTGCTCCCGCAGATGGCGCTGGCGGCGAACGTGACGCTGGCGTCGTTGGCCCGGCACAGCAGGTGGGGATTCACCCGCCGGGGCGCCGAGCACGCCGGTACCACCGAGGTGGCCAGGCGACTCCAGCTCCGCCCGGCCGACCCCGCCCGGTCCATCGCCACGTTCTCCGGCGGCAACCAGCAGAAGGCCGTGATCGGACGATGGGTCCTGCGCGGGTGCCGCGTCCTCCTGCTCGACGAACCCACCCGGGGCGTTGACGTCGGCGCGAGGGCGGAGATCTACGCGCTCATCCGGCAGCTCGCCGCCGACGGGCTGGCGATCGTGGTGGTCTCCAGCGACATCCCGGAGGTGCTGGCACTGGCCGACCGGGTGCTGGTGCTGAGCGACGGCGCCGTGGTGCACACCGCCGCGGCAGGTGAGATCACCGAGTCCCACGTGCTCGACATGGTCATGGAGGCACCGTCGAGATGAGCGAACGCACCCTCACCGCACCGACCACGACCGCGGCGTCCAGGCTCGGCCGTTGGTGGTCGCGCGCGGACATCCGGTTGACCGCGCTGTTGTTCGTGCTCGTCGCGCTGTGCGTGGTCGGCTACGCGACCAGGCCGGACGCCTTCCTCACGGAAGGCAACATCTCCACGATCCTGCGCTTGGCCGCCGCGATCGGCGTGGTCAGCGTGGGCATGACCTTCGTCATCTCGGCCGGCGGCATCGACCTGTCGGTCGGTTCGATCGTGGCGCTGTCCAGCGTGTGGATGACGACGTGGGCGACCCAGTCCTACGGCGCGGGCGTGATGGTCCTGTGCGCGTTGCTGGTGGGCGCCGGCTGCGGCTTGGTGAACGGGCTGCTGATCGCCTACGGGCGTGTGGTGCCGTTCATCGCCACGCTGGCGATGATGGCCTCTGCGCGCGGCCTTGCCGAACGCATCAGCGGACGGCAGACCCAGGTCGTCGACGCCCCCGGCTTCGGGGCGTTGTTCAAGGGGCACGTGCTGGGCGTGCCGGTGCTGGTCTGGATCTTCGCGATCGTGTTCGTCGCGGGCTGGGTCCTGCTCAACCGCACCACGTTCGGCCGTCGCACGCTCGCCGTCGGCGGCAACGCCGAAGCGGCCCGGCTGGCCGGGATCAACGTCCGCAGGCACACCGCCCTGGTGTTCGCGCTCGCGGGCCTGTGCTGCGGCATCGCCGCGCTCATGGTGGTGGCCCGAACGACTTCCGGTGCCTCGACCAACGGTCTTTTCTACGAGCTCGACGCGATCGCCGCCGTGGTCATCGGCGGCACCCTGCTCTCCGGCGGACGCGGCAGCATGGGCGGAACTCTCCTGGGCGTGCTCATCTTCACCACGCTCAGCAACGTCTTCACCCTCAACAACCTGGAAACCGACATCCAGAACATCGCCAAGGGCGCGATCATCGTGCTCGCCGTGCTGGTCCAGGCGCGATCCTGGCGCCGGGCCGACGCCCGCTGACAACCCACCCCACCTCGTGTCGTGGAGGAACCATGTCCGTGCCCGAAACGTCCCGCCGAAGACTCCTGTTCGGCTCAACGGCCATCGGTGCGTCCGCGGTGTTGACCGGATGCCTGGCCAACACCCCGCCGCAGCAGGAGAACCAGGCCGCCGTGGCCGCGGGCGGCGACAACGCCGCTCCCGGGAAGCACGTGACGATCGGGTTCTCAGCGCCGGCCGCCGACCACGGCTGGATGGCGGCGATGACCACCTACGCACGCGCCCAGGCCGAGGAGCTGCCGGACGTCACGTTCCGCCCCACCGAGGGCGGCTCCGACGTCAGCCAGCAGATCGCCCAGGTCGAGACGCTGATCAACGCCAAGGTGGACGTGCTCGTGGTGCTCCCCGCCGACGGCAAGGCGATGACCGACGTGGCCCTGCGCGCCACGCGGGCGGGGATCCCGGTGGTCAACGTGGACCGAGTCTTCGACTCGCCAGAGGCCTACCGGGTGTGGATCGGAGGCGACAACTACGGCATGGGCGTCAACGCGGCCGACTACATCGCCGCCGAGCTCGGGCGGGCCAACGTGACCAACCCGGTGATCGCCGAGATCGCGGGCACCGATTCGCTCCCGCTGACCCAGGAGCGCAGCGCGGGATTCCGCGACGGGCTGGCCAGGCACGGGCTGCGGGTCACGCGCAGGGTGGCCGCCGAGTTCACCGCCGAGACCGGTGAACGGCAGGCCACCAACCTGCTGCAGGCCGCTTCGCACCTGGACGCCGTGTGGAACCACGACGACGACCAGGGCATCGGGGTGGTCTCAGCCGTCGAGGCCGCCGGGCGCGACGAGTTCTTCATGGTCGGTGGCGCGGGCTCGCGGCAGATGATGGACCGGATCAGGGCTGGGAACGGCGTGGTGCGCGCGACCGTGCTCTACAGCCCGTCGATGTGCTCCTCGGCGATCTCGCTGGCGCGGCTGCTCGCGCAAGCGCGCGGTGTGTCCGACCTCGCCGAGCACGAGGTCCCGCGTTCGGTGACGACCTATTCGGCCGTGGTGACCCGGGACAACGTCGACCAGTACCTCGACGTCGGGTTCGCCTCCTGAATCGAGAGGAGTTCGACATGCGAACCACCAGACTCGCCCTCCTGGGAACCCTCCTGGCCGGCACGATGGCCGCCCCCGCCTGGGCGGTGGCGCCGGAACCCGCCGACCAGCCCACCGTGCTGGTCTTCTCCGAGACCGCGGGATATCGGCACGCCTCCATCGAGCCCGGGATCGCCTCGATCCAGGAATTGGGACGGCAGAACGGTTTCCACGTCGAGCGCACCGAGGACTCCGCGCGGTTCACCGACCAGGAGCTGGCCCGCTACGACGCGGTCGTGTGGCTGTCCACCACCGGCGACGTGCTCGACCAGCCGCAACAGGACGCCTTCGAACGCTACATCCGCACCGGCGGCGGGTACGTCGGCGTGCACGCCGCGGCGGACACCGAGTACGACTGGCCGTTCTACGGCGAACTCGTCGGCGCGTACTTCGCCGGGCACCCGCACATCCAGCCCGCCACGGTCCGCGTCGAGGACCACCGCAACGACTCCACCGCGCACCTGCCGAACCGCTGGGAACGCACCGACGAGTGGTACAACTTCCGCGCCAACCCGCGCCCCGACGTGCACGTCCTGGCCGCGTTGGACGAGCGCTCCTACGATCCCGGCGACACCGCCATGGGCGGAGACCACCCCATCGCCTGGTGCCACGCGGTGGACGCCGGTCGCGCCTTCTACACCGGCGGTGGCCACACCGACGAGTCGTACTCCGAGCCCGACTTCATGCGCCACGTCCTCGGCGGCATCCGCGTCGCCCTCGACCGCGCTCCGTGTTGAGAATTCCCGCAGACGAGGAGTGAGCAGATGGGACGTTCGGTCACGCTCTTCACCGGGCAATGGGCCGACCTGCCGTTCGAGGAGGTGGCCCGACTCGCCTCGGAGTGGGGCTACGACGGCCTCGAGATCGCCTGCTGGGGCGATCACCTCGACGTCTGGCGCGCGGTGGAGGACGAGGCCTACCTCCAGTCGCGCGTGGACGTCCTCGACCGGTACGGACTCGGCGTGTGGGCGATCTCCAACCACCTCAAAGGGCAGGCGGTCTGCGATGATCCGATCGACGCCCGCCACCGCGCTATCCTGTCCGACCGGGTGTGGGGCGACGGCGATCCGGAAGGCGTGCGGCAGCGCGCCGCAGAGGAGATGAAGCACACCGCGCGGGTCGCCGCCAAGCTCGGCGTGCGCACGGTCGTCGGATTCACCGGCTCGGCGATCTGGAAGTACGTCGCGATGTTCCCGCCGGTGCCCGCTGAACTGGTCGAGGCCGGCTACCAGGACTTCGCCGACCGGTGGAATCCGATCATGGACGTCTTCGACGCCGAAGGCGTGCGGTTCGCCCTCGAGGTGCACCCCTCGGAGATCGCCTACGACTACTGGTCGACCGCGCGCACGCTCGAAGCCATCGGTCACCGGGAGGGCTTCGGCCTGAACTGGGATCCCAGCCACATGATCTGGCAGGACATCGATCCTGTGGGTTTCCTCGTCGACTTCGCCGACCGGATCTACCACGTCGACTGCAAGGACACCAAGCGCAACCTCGGCAACGGCCGCAACGGCAGGCTGGGATCGCACCTGCCGTGGGCCGACCCCAGACGCGGCTGGGACTTCGTGTCCACCGGGCGCGGTGACGTGCCCTGGGAGGCGTGCTTCCGGGTGCTCAACTCGATCGGCTACGAGGGCCCCATCTCCATCGAGTGGGAGGACGCGGGCATGGATCGCCTGCGGGGCGCCCCGGAAGCGCTGAGCTTCGTGCGCGATCAGCTCTTCGACCCACCGGACGCGGCATTCGACGCGGCCTTCAGTTCTCCACAGCAGTAGGACGAAGGAGTGCAGGACGATGTGTTTCGGTTTCAACGGTGAAGCAGCGTTAGCCCAGTCCCTGGGCGCCACACGACTCACCCGGCGCAGCGCGCTGCGCACCGCCGGCGCACTCGGCGCCGGCGTGCTCGCAGCGGGCGCAGCCGCCCCGGCCGCTCACGCGACTCCCAAGCCGGTCGGCGCGCCACTGGTGCCCCCTGGGCAGATCAGCATCCAGCTGTGGACCATGCGCGCGGCGCTCGACGGAGATCCTGGTTTCGACGAGTCCCTGCGCCACCTCGCCAGGATCGGCTACCCCAAGGTCGAGCAGGCGCTCGGCTACTTCGGCCGCACCGCCGCCGAGTTGCGGGCCTTCTACGACAGCATCGGCGTCTCGGCGACCTCCAGCCACGACGGGATCGCCGACAGCGAGGAGTCGCTGCAGACCAAGATCGACAACGCCCGCACCCTCGGACAGTCGTTCCTGGTCGTGCCGTACCTGGACTCACCCCACCGGGACGACTGGAAGCGGTGGGCCGAGCAGATGAACCACGAAGCCGAGGCCGCCAGGTCGGCCGGGCTGCGCTACGGCTACCACAACCACGCGCACGAGTTCACCACCGACCTGGGCGGCGTGACGCCGTGGCAGGTGCTGACCTCCGAGCTGGACCCGGCGCTGGTGCACCTCGAACTCGACCTCTACTGGGCCGTGCGCGGTGGCATCGAAAGCGGCCGAGGCGCCAACGACCCCGAGGGCTTCGCCATCGACGTCATCCGGTCCGCACCGCAGGCGGTGCTGCAGTACCACGTCAAGGACCGGCACCCCGAAGACGGCGACATGGCCGACCTGGGCACCGGGCACATCGACTTCGCCCGGATCTTCCGCGCGCACGCGGTGCTGGAGTACATCGTGGAGAACGACACTCCCGACGTCACTCCGCAGCAGACCGCCGACGTCGGCTACCGCTACCTGCGCCAGCTGAGCACCTGAGCGGCACCGACACCGCGCACTCCCCTCCTGCAGCACGACGATCCCGCCGGCGGAAGCGGTTCGGCGGCGGCATCAGCACGGCTGCGTTCGCACCCGCACGATCAGCCAACCGATGAGAGGTTGCCATGCGACGTGTCCCGTTACTGGCGGCGGTGGCCGCCGTGACCACCGCATTGACATGCGCGCCCGCGGTGGCCGCCGAAGGCCCGCCGCCGGACAGCGAGTTCCAGAAGGTGGTCCTCAACGACCACCCCGGCGAACCGATCGACCTCGCCGTCCTCCCCGACGGCAGGGTCCTGCACACCACCCGACAGGGCGAAGTCCGGATGCACCACCCGGACACCGGCCGCAACACCGTCGCGGCCACGCTGGAGGTCTACCAGCACGACGAGGAAGGGCTGCAGAGCGTCGCGGTCGACCCCGGGTTCAACGGCACCACGAACCGGTGGGTCTACCTCTACTACTCGCCGCCGCTGGACACGCCGACCGACGACCCCTCCACACCGGACATCAACGAGGGTGACGCGCCTGAGTTCGGCACGCCCGAGCAGTTCCAGGCCTTCGAGGGCACCGTGCAGCTGTCCCGCTTCCAGCTCAACGGCGACCAGCTCGACCTGTCCACCGAGCAGAAGGTCCTCGACGTCGGTGTGGACCGAGGTCTGTGCTGCCACGTCGGGGGCGACATCGTCTTCGACGGCAACGGCAACCTCTACCTGTCCACCGGCGACGACACCAACCCGTTCGCATCCGGCGGCTACGCACCGATCGACGAGCGGGAGGGGCACAACCCCGCTTACGACGCGCAGCGCTCGTCGGCCAACACCAACGACCTGCGCGGCAAGGTGCTGCGGATCAAGGTCGGTGACAACGGGTCCTACACCGTCCCGGACGGGAACCTGTTCGCACCGGGCACACCCAGCACGCGCCCGGAGATCTACCTGATGGGCTTGCGGAACCCGTTCCGCATCGAGGTCGACCGCACGACCAACGAGCTCTACGTGGCCGACTACTCGCCCGACGCCGAGAACGCCGACCCGAACCGCGGCCCTGCCGGCACCGGCAAGTGGTTCGCCACCCGCGAGGCCGGCAACTACGGCTGGCCCTACTGCGCGACAGCCGAACTCCCCTACATCGACTACGACTTCGCCACCGGCACCTCAGGCGCCCCGTTCGACTGCTCGGCCCCGGTGAACGAGTCGCCGAACAACACCGGTCTCACGCAACTACCACCGGTCGAGCAGCCGCAGGTGTGGTACGGCTACGGCCAATCCGAGCAGTTCCCGGAGCTCGGAGCAGGTGGCCTCGGCCCGATGGCCGGACCCGTCTACCACTACGACGGTGGTCGAGGCCGCGCCACGGTCGCGTGGCCGCAGCACTACGACGGCATGCCGCTGTTCTACGAGTGGACCCGCGACTACATGAAGGGCTTCCGCCTGGACGACTCGGGAGCGCTCACCGGCATCGAGGACGTGCTTCCCTCGATCCCGCTGTCCGGCCCTATCGACATGGAGTTCGGTCCCGACGGGGCGCTGTACGTGCTCGACTACGGCAAGGGCTACTTCGGCGAGAACCCCGAGGCGGCGCTGTCGCGGATCGACTACATCGGTCCCGGCGGCAACCACACCCCGGAAGCCAAGGCCTCGGCCAGCGCGACCAACGGGCAAGCGCCGCTGGCGGTGTCGTTCTCCAGTGAGGGCACCGGCGACGCCGACGGGGACCGCTTGCTCTACGAGTGGGACTTCGACTCCAACGGCACGGTCGACTCGCGGGAACCGAACCCGACCCACACCTACACCGACAACGGCGTCTACACCGCGATGTTGCGGGTGACCGACACGGGCGGGCCCAACACCGGCAAGACGGGCCTCGCCGAGGTCGACGTCGTGGTCGGCAACGTCGCGCCGACCGTCCAGTTCGTCACGCCGGTCGACGGGCAGCAGTTCTCCTTCGGCGACGTCATCGACTACGAGGTCGCCGTGACCGATGACCAGCCCGTCGACTGCTCGAAGGTCGAGGTGACCTACATCCTCGGGCACGACGACCACGGCCACCCGCAGACGACCGCCTCCGGCTGTTCCGGGTCGATCCAGACCACGGTGCCGGAAGGCCACGACCCCGAGACCGACAACCTGCGCGGGGTGTTCCAGGCGACCTACACCGACCCGGGCGTCGACGGGCTGCCGTCGCTGACCGGTGAGCACGAGGTCGTTCTGCAGCCGACGAGCTGATCAGCACCTGCCCCGGATGCGGTCGCCGCTGCGACCGCATCCGGGGCCCGAACCACCCCGCAACACCGAGGGAGGCACGGGAGAGATGGCACCTAGGACCGGACTGTGGTTCATCGGCGCTCGCGGCTCGGTGGCCACGACCGCCACCGTGGGCGCGCTCGCCATGACAGCGGGGGTGGCCCCGCGCACAGGTTGTGTCGCCGACCTCCCCGAGGTGGCGGTGGCGACACCGCCGGGCGTGGACGAACTGCTCATCGGCGGGCACGACGTCGTCGGCGACGCGCTGCCCAAGCGCGCCGAGGCCCTCGCCGACGACGGGGTGTTCGGTCACGAGCTGGCCCGGGCGGTGCACAGCGGGCTGGTGGAGGTCGACGCCCGGGTCCGCCCGGGCATCACCTCCAACGCAGGCTTCCAACGCGACGCGATCGAGCAGGTCAGCCGCGATGTGGCCGGTTTCCGCGCCGCGCACGGGCTCGACCGGGTGATCGTGATCGACGTGTCCACGACCGAACCGCCGCTGGAGCTCACGCCGGAGCACCGCGATCTGGACGCACTGGATCGAGCGCTGGCCGCGGGCGGGTCGCCGCTGCCTGCCAGCGGGGTCTACGCCTACGCGGCCCTGCGCGCCGGCTGTCCGTTCGTCGCGTTCACCCCGAGCCCCGGGCCGCGGTTGCCCGCGATCGACCAGCTCGCGCAGCGCACGAAGCTGCCGTGGGCCGGCACGGACGGCAAGACAGGCGAGACGCTGATCAAATCGGCGCTGGCGCCGATGTTCGCCACCCGCGCGCTGCGCGTCCGTTCCTGGGCGTCGTACAACCTGCTCGGAGGTGGGGACGGTCGATCCCTCGCCGACCCGGTCACAGCGGAGAGCAAGACCCGCTCCAAGAACAAGGGGTTGGGATCCATCCTCGGACATCCGATCGACGGGCCGATGCACATCGACTACCTCCCCGACCTCGGCGAGTGGAAGACGGCCTGGGATCTCGTGTCCTTCGAAGGATTCCTCGGCACCAAGATGTCGATGCAGTTCACCTGGCAGGGGTGCGACTCGGCACTCGCAGCCCCGTTGGTGCTCGACTTGGCCAGACTGATGGCGCGGGCTCACCAAGCAGGCGTCGTCGGCAGCGTCGAGGCGCTCGGCTTCTTCTTCAAGGATCCCGCCGGGGACGCCCCGCACGACCTGGCCGGCCAATGGCGCGCGCTGCTCGACTGGTGCGGCCAGATCGGCTCCGGGGAGCAGCGATGAGGGCCCGGGACCTCGCCGAGCTCGTCCGCTTGCCCGCCGTGCTCACCGCTCCCGGCGACAGCCTCGTCGGGGCCGCGGCCGCGGGCTGGCCTCACGGCAAGCGCAGCTGGGCCATGCCGGTGACCTCCTGCTGCTTCTACCTCGCAGGCATGGCGCTCAACGATTACGCCGACCGGGAACTGGACGCGAGGGAACGTCCCGAACGACCGATCCCGTCCGGGCGGGTCCGACCCCGCACCGCCCTTGCCCTGGCCACCGGGCTGACCGCGGCCGGTTTGGGGATCGCCGGGGTCGCAGGCGGCCGCACCGCGCTGCGGGCCGCCGTGCCGGTGGCCGCCGCGGCCTGGGCCTACGACCTCGCGGCCAAACCGACCCGCGCCGGGCCGGTGGTCATGGCACTGGCCCGCGGGTTCGACGTCCTGCTCGGCTCCGGAGGGCACCGGCGAGCCGTCCTTCCCGCATGCGCAGTCGCCGGGCACACCCTCGGGGTCACCTGGCTGAGCCGCGGAGAGGTTCACGGCGGCTCGCCAGGAGCGGGCTGGGCGGCGCTCGCGACCACCTCCGCTGCCGCGACATCGGCCGCACTGCTGCCCGGCTCCTCCCGCCGCGCGAACGCCGCCGGCATCGCGTGCGCTGCCGGATACGCCGTGGCGGTCGGTGGGGCCCAGGCCAGGGCAGCGCGTCACCCGGACGCGGACACCGTCCGCACCGCGACGGGCGTCGGGGTGCGCGGCGTCATCGGACTGCAAGCGGCACTCGTCGCGGGCACCGGTGCGCTCGGCGTCGCCGGCGCACTGCTCAGCGCCGGTCCGCTGGCTCGCTTGGCGTCGAAGGTGGTGTCGACGACATGAGCCTGCGGTTCGGCTACGGCACCAACGGATTCGCAGGACACCGCTTCGAAGACGTCGTGGCGGTTCTGGCGGATCTCGGCTACCACGGGGTCGCGCTCACCCTCGACCAACCGCACCTGGACCCGTTCGCACCCGATCTCGCCACGCGCACCGACGCCGTCCGCCGTCAGCTCGAGTCACGAGGACTGGCCGTCGTGATCGAAACCGGCGCCCGCTACGTCATGAACCCCTGGCACAAGCACGAACCGACGCTGGTCTCCGACACCGACCGGGAGAGGCGCATCGAGTACCTCCGGCACGCGGTCCGGATCGCCGAAGAGCTGGGCGCGGAAGCGGTGTCGTTCTGGTCCGGCACGCTGCCCGAGGGGGTGTCCGCGCAGCAGGGGTGGGACAGGCTCAGCAGCGGGGTCGCCGAGGTGCTGCGCGAGGCGGAACGACGAGGCGTGCGATGCGCGTTCGAACCCGAACCGGGGATGTTCGTGGACACGCTCGCCGGTGTCCACGAACTGCGCCGCAGGCTCGGCGATCCATCCCACCTCGCCGTGACCCTCGACATCGGGCACTGCGTGTGCAACGAACCGGCGCCACCGCAGGACTGCGTGCACCACGTGGGCCACCTCCTCGGCAACGTCCAGGCCGATGACATGCGCCCCGGCGTGCACGAGCACCTGGAGTTCGGGGACGGTGACGTCGACCTCGCGGCCACCCTCGGCGCGCTCCTCGACGTCGAGTACCGGGGCTTGGTCAGCGTCGAGCTCCCCCGCCACTCCCACGCCGCGCCCGCGGTCGCCGCGCGCTCGTCCGAAGCGCTGCGCGCCGCGGCGGCCGCGGCCGAGCATGCCCGCGCGACCGCGATGGGGGCTCCCGGATGAAACCCGCGCAGAACCCGACCGACTGGCTCGCCCCGGCCGCGCAGGCGCGACTGGACGAGCTGATCACCGAGGTGACGACGAACCCGGCCCGGATCGCGGTGCTCTTCCCCGCCGCGGCCAGAGCGATCGCCCGCGGCCCCGTCGACCCCGCCGATCCCGACGGGCTGATCACACCCCGGGTCGAGGACGAGGTCCGGATCGCCCTGCTGCGGGCCGCGGAGCGCCGATGGCGACCCTCCGAGCTGACGGTCGAGATCACCGCGCTGTACCGGCACGGCGATGCCGAGGAGAAACGCGCGGTGCTGCGCGCGCTCGATCACCTCGAACTCGGCGACGTGCTGCTCCCGCTGGTCCGCGACGCGTTGCGCTGCAACGACTCCCGTTTGATCGCAGCAGCCCTGGGAACGTACGCGATGCGGCACCTCGACGACCACACCTGGCGCCACGGTGTGCTCAAGGCCTTGTTCACCGGTGTGCCGCTCGACGCGGTCGTCGGCGTCGCCGAACGAGGCGACGCCGAGCTGTCGCGCATGGCGAGCGCCTACATCGCAGAACGGCTCGCTGCCGGACGACCCGTGCCGCAGGACGCCGAGCGCCTGCTGCAGCTGTGCGCAGGCAACGCGACAGCGCGGACCGATCACCGCGACCCACCGGCAGGGCAGGACGAGGAGGAATGATGCGCATCTTCGATCCGCACATCCACATGAGCTCGCGCACCACCGACGACTACGAAGCCATGTACGCCGCCGGCGTTCGCGCCGTCACGGAACCGGCTTTCTGGGGTGGCCAGCCGCGCACCGGCGCCGCGTCCTTCTACGACTACTTCGACGCGCTGGTGGGCTGGGAGCGGTTCCGAGCGGCGCAGTTCGGAATCCGCCACCACTGCACGATCGCGCTCAACCCCAAGGAAGCGAACGACCCGCGCTGCCGCGAAGTGCTCGACGCCCTCCCGCGCTACCTCGCCAAGGACGGCGTGGTCGCCGTCGGCGAGGTCGGGTTCGACTCGATGACCTCTGACGAGGAGGAGGTGTTCGCCCGGCAGCTCGGACTGGCGGCAGAGCACGAGCTGCCAGTGCTGGTGCACACCCCGCATCGGGACAAGGCGGAGGGTACTCGGCGGAGCCTCGAACTGGTCGCCGCCGCTGGCCTACCACCCGAGCGCGTGCTCATCGACCACCTCAACGAGGTCACCGTCGACCTCGTGGCCGGGACCGGCTGCTGGATGGGGTTCTCCATCTACCCCGACACCAAGATGGACGAACACCGCATGGTTCGGATGTTCGCCGAGCACGGCCTGGACCGGATGATCGTCAACTCCGCGGCGGACTGGGGGCGCAGCGATCCGCTCAAGACCGCCAAAACAGGCAGAGCCATGCTCGACGCCGGATACGGCGAGGACGAGGTCGACCGCGTCCTGTGGCGCAACCCGGTCGAGTTCTACGCCCAGAGCGGGCGGTTGCTGCTCGACCCCGTCGAGGCGGACGGCACGGCGACCTTCGAGGGCAACTCGGTGCTGCGCGGGCAACGCCCGCGGTGAACGGACCAACGGGGGACCCTGACATGCGCTTCACCCACCGCGATGGCACGACGATCCACCTCGCCTACTGCACGAACGTGCACCCCGCCGAGGAACTGGGAGGACTGCTGCGCCAGCTGCGGGTCTTCGGGGGCGGCATCCGCGCAGAACTCGGTGTCGACCGGCTCGGCGTCGGCCTGTGGCTGCCCGCGCCGCTGGCCGCGCACCTGGCCGACCACCCCGACCTCGACCAGCTGCGGGACGCCCTGGCGATCAACGGTCTCGAAGTCGTCACGCTCAACGCGTTCCCGTACCAGCACTTCCACGCCGACTCCGTCAAACGTGCTGTCTACCACCCAGATTGGACGGACGAACGTCGCCTCGACTACACGCTGAACTGCGCGCGGGTGCTGGCGCGACTGCTTCCCGAGGACGTCGCACGCGGAAGCATCTCCACGCTGCCACTCGCGTGGCGGGAACCGTGGTCGTCCGAGCGGCGACGACGCGCCGTCGACTTGATGCGCCAGCTCAGCGAACGGCTCGCCGCGCTGGCAGACGCAACCGGCAGGCACATCCGCGTCGGGCTGGAACCGGAGCCGGGTTGCACCGTCGAAACCACCGACGAGGTGATCGACCTGCTCAACGAGGTGAATGCCGACCACGTCGGGCTGTGCCTGGACGCCTGCCACCTCGCGGTGGGCTTCGAAGACCCCGCCGACTCGGTGCGGCGCCTCACCGAAGCTGGGATCCCGATCGTGAAAACCCAGGCGTCCACGGCGTTGCACGCGTCCGCGCCCGTCGACGAGGCCACCCGGCACGCGCTCTCCGGCTACGCCGAAGACCGCTTCATGCACCAGATCCGGCAATGCGGGCCCGCCGGGATCACCGCGCTCGACGATCTCCCGGAGGCGCTGAACGGCGATCGAGCCCTGCGCGGCGACGGGGCTTGGCGGGTGCACTTCCACGTACCGATCCACCGGCACCCGCAGCCACCACTGGTGTCCACCCGAGACGACCTCGACAGCACCCTGAACGCCCTGCTCGGCGGCCCGACCGCACTCACCGACCACGTCGAGGTGGAGACCTACACCTGGTCGGTGCTGCCGAAGCACCAGCGGCCGCGCGACGACGCCGAACTGACAGCCGGCTTGGCTGGTGAACTGCGCTGGGTCGCCCAGGCGATGCGACGCGCCGGATTGGAGCCCTCGTGAACAAGGTCCTGCTCCTCGACGTGGTGGGGCTGACGCCGCGCCTGCTCCAACACGCCCCTCGGCTGCAACGGCTCGCCGAACAGGGCTGGCAGGCGCCGCTGGAGACCGTGCTGCCCGCGGTCACGTGCTCGGTGCAGTCCACGATGCTCACCGGGTTGCCGCCGCGCGAGCACGGCGCCGTCGGCAACGGTTGGTACTTCCGCGATCTCGGTGAGGTCTACCTGTGGCGCCAGCACAACCGGCTCATCACCGGCGAGAAGGTGTGGGAGACGGCCCGACGCGCCCGCCCCGGCTACCGCGCCGCCAACGTGTGCTGGTGGTACGCGATGGGAGCCAGCACCGACTGGACGATCACCCCGAGGCCCGTCTACCACGCCGACGGGCGCAAGTCCCCGGACTGCTACACCTGGCCACCGGAACTGCACGAGCGACTCACCCAGGCGCTCGGCCCGTTCCCCCTGTTCCACTACTGGGGCCCGACCGCGTCGCTGCGCTCCACCGAGTGGATCGTCGCGGCCACCCGCCGACTGCTGCCCGAAGCCGATCTCACCCTGGCCTACATCCCGCACCTCGACTACGACCTGCAACGACACGGACCCGACAGCCCGCAGGCACTCGCGGCCGTGCGCGACGTCGACCGCGCCGTGACACCGCTGCTCGACGACGCGCAGGAGCAGGGCGCGACGGTCGTCGTGGTGAGCGAGTACGGCATCACCCCCGCTTCGCAACCCGTCGACATCAACCGCGCGCTGCGCGAAGCGGGCCTGCTGAGGGTCTACACCCAGCACGGCATGGAATACCTGGACCCGTGGACGTCGCGCGCCTTCGCGGTCGCCGATCACCAGGTCGCGCACGTCTACGTTCGGGACCACGCCGATCTGGCACCGGTGCGCGAGCTCTGCCAGCACCTTCCCGGGGTCGACCTGGTGCTGGACCGAGCAGCGCAACACGACTTCGGCATCGACCACCCCCGCGCCGGCGAGCTGGTCCTCGTCGCCGAACCACGCGCCTGGTTCACCTACTACTACTGGCTGGACGACGCACGAGCCCCGGACTTCGCACGCGGCGTGGACATCCACCGCAAACCCGGTTACGACCCGGCCGAACTGTTCCTCGACCCCGCCGACCGCACCGTGAAGCTCCGCGCCGCGCTCGGCCTCGCCCGCAAGAAGCTCGGCCTCCGCTACGCCATGAACGTCGTGCCGACCAGCGGACGCTGGGTCGAGGGCACACATGGCCGACTGACCGACGACCCGCTGGAGGGCCCGGTGCTGCTGTGCGACGACCCGTCCTCGAGACGGGATCGCATGAGCGCATCCTCAGTTCGCGATCTCATCCTGGACCTGGCGGGAATTCCGCAGTCGACGAGATGAGCCCTAAACCCAGCAGAAGTCCGCCCGCCCCGCACGCACCCGCACTTCCCCGGGATGCCACGAGGTGACGTCGACCCGCTCGACGGACCCAGGACTCCGCTCAGCCGCTCGGTCCCGAGGTGTTTGAGCCGCAACGTGCTCGGCTACCCGAGTATGGCCCGTGCCGCTGAACACCTGGGAGGACAGTCGTGGACACCCGCACCCCGCTGGCCCTCGTGACCGGCGCATCGACCGGTATCGGCCGGGAGTTGGCGCGGTGCCTCGCGCAGGACGGCCACGACCTCCTGCTGACCGCCGAGAACTCCCAGGTGCACGACACCGCGCGCGAGATGGAGCGGATCGGCGCGAGCGTGGAGACCGTGCAGGTCGATCTCACCGAGCGCGGCGGCGTCGAGGAACTCGCCGGGCGTGCCAGATCGACCGGTCGACCGATCGATGCGCTGGTGCTCAACGCAGGCGTGGGCTCCGGCGGATCTTTCGCAGGCGACACCACCCTCGACGACCAACTGCGAGTGGTCGACCTCAACGTGCGTTCCACGGTGCACCTGGCGAAGTTGCTCGTTCCCGGAATGGTCGAACGAGGCCACGGCCGGGTGCTGTTCACCTCGTCGATCGCAGCGACCGCACCAGGGCCCTACCTCTCCGTCTACAACGCCTCGAAGGCGTTCGTGCAGTCCTTCGCGCAGGCGTTGCGCGAGGAGCTGCGCGGAACCGGTGTGACTGTCACCTCGTTGCTACCCGGGCCGACCGATACCGAGTTCTTCCACCGAGCGCGGATGCTCGACACCCGGATCGGAGCCGGGCCCAAGGACAGCGCCGTGACCGTCGCGCGTCAGGGCTACGCGGCGATGGTCGCCGGCCGCGACTCCGTGGTCGCCGGCTCGCGCAGCAACCTGGTGCAGGTCGCGATCTCACGGGTGGTTCCCGAGCGGTTGATGGCCGCGGTCCACCGCCGGATGAGCGCTCCCGGTACGGGCCGGTCATGACCGGGCCGCCACAGCCTCGTCCCCAGCACCCCAGCTCGTCGCGACAGCACGTTCTTCGAGGTCAGACCCGCACCGGCTGAGAAGGGCTCGATCATGGAAGCATCCCCGGCGAACGTCTCACGGCGGAAGTTGCTGTCGATCTACCTCAACGACCACCTCGCCGGTGCTACCGTTGGCGTCGAGCTGGCCTTTCGCGCCGCGCGTGCCAACCGGCGTCGAGCGCCCGACGTCTCGGCACGCGTCAGGGCGCTGGCCGAGGAGATCCGCGCCGATCGCCGAAGCCTGCGGGAGATCATGGCCGCGCTCGGTGCCAAAAGGGCGCACTTCAAGATCTTCGCGGCGTGGCTGGGCGAGAAGGCGGGCCGGTTCAAGCCGAACGCAGGGGTGCTCCGGCGTTCCCCGCTGAGCGCGCTGATCGAGGTCGAAGCCCTCCAGATCGGAGTGCAGGGCAAGATTGCCTGCTGGCGCACCCTCCTCTCGGCTGCCGAGCGAGAACCCGACCTCGACCCGCGGCACCTGCGAACGCTGCTCGATCGCGCCCAGCAGCAGCTCGCCGAGCTCGAAGACCTGCACGACGAGGTCGCCTCACAGGTGTGGCCCCGCTTCCCGGCCTCCGCCAGCGGCCGGCCTTGACCGCCCTGGCGACGCCGAGGCCCTGGCCGGGACGTTCCGCTGCCCCGTGCCCTACTCGCCTCTCAGCCACCACGGAGCGGACATCCGCGAGCGCCGACGATCGCGTGTGCGACGTGATGGAAGCGCCTCTGGCTCGGCGGGAGGACCGCTGCCGAGCAGCGCTGTCCGCACCACTCCGGTGGGCCGCCGTGCAGACGCAGCGCGCAGCGGAGTATTCGTCCAGGGGTACGTGCGGTGGCAGAGGATTGTCAGCGAGGCGCACCGGGCACACCGCAGGTATGCAAACGTTCCTGCCCTACCCGGATTTCGCCGACTCGGCCGAGGTGCTCGATGCTCGTCGGCTCGGAAAGCAACGCGTCGAGGCATTGCAGGTGCTCCGTGCGCTGACCATCGTCGGTTACGGCTGGCAGCACCACCCGGTAGTGGCGATGTGGGCGGGGTACGAGGAGGCGTTGAGCTGCTACGGCATCACGATGTGCGGTGTTTGGACGAGAACGGGCAGACCCGACACTTGCGAACTGAGCATACGCGAGGACTGGAAGACAGCGACCGGGTTGACCGCCGTGCGATCGCAGGAAGAGCTGGCGAAAGCCGCAGAACTACCGCCGTGGCTGGGTGATCCCGATTTCCACCGCAGCCACCGGTCAGCACTGCTCCGCAAGGATCCCGACCACTACCGCAGGTTCTTCACGGGAGTTGCCGACGACCTGCCTTACGTGTGGCCGGGCTCCGACCGCACTCGGAGGTACGGCCGCAGATCGCCACCGTAGTACGGCGTGCACCGCTTCCATGCTCCGCTGGTGAGCAACTTCGATCGAGAGCGGGAACGGAGAACGAGCCTACTTCCGGCCGCGGTGATCCCGAAGTCGGGGACGAGCGCTGTCCGCGCCGGCTCAGCGCCCTCCTCCGCAGTGGCGCTCGGATTCGTTCAGCTCGCCGAGTCACCGCCCGGTCGGAGGAGCGGTCAACGTCCGCGACCCACGCTAGGCATCGCGTCGCTCGAGCGATTCCGCACCGTCACTCGGTGACCGACGGCCACACCGCCGTTTCCTCCGCGTAGCTGGCCTCGGCGGAGCGGCAGGCCTCCGTCTTCGCCGCGGGCACGTCGCAACTTGGGCGACCGATGGTTGGTTTCACCCTTCAGGGGGCGTTTCCCGCTTCCGCGGGCGAGGTAACCGGGATGAAGTCCGTCGGCCTTCTTTGGAGCACGGGGCACGAGGTGGATGAACGAACTCGTTGTTTGGGGGTACTCGATGGATACGGCTAGCCCTGCGGTCGGCGGTCTGGTCAACTACGTCCGCCGCGTTGCGGACGACATGACCGACGAGGTCGACGAGGTGGACGTCGATGTCGACGGTGGATTGGCCACGGTAATCGTCATGGTGAACTCGCGTGTGCCGACGCTGGTGGATTGCCCCCTCCTGCTCACTTGGGACGAGGTGGCTGGGTGGGCGCTGCGGGTCGAGACGAGCGGGACGGGCGATACGACTCCGCTGGCCTACTTGGGCGAGGACATCCTGCCGGACCCGCGGACCGTGCAGACCTTCCTGCGGGACGCGGTCCGCGGCAGGAGCCCTGGCACGTTCACGGCACCTGCTTTTCGACTGCCGAACGCCAGTGACGATCTGGAAGCGCGGCTTGCGCGGTTCCTCGACTGCGAAGGGGGTTAGGTCCGGCCGGTCGTGCACCTGCTGCCGACGCCGGTGAGGTCGGCTTCGACGAGGCTCTGCCTACCCTCGTTGCGATCGCATCGCTTCCGGGTTAGCAGGTGTGGCCCCGGCTAAGAAGTTCACCGTTCCGGGCGTGGCCCGCGCGCATGTCCGCGCGCCGGGCACCGGTCGCCTCGAGGCGGAGGAGAAGCGGACCGAGCTGGTGTTCCACACCAGCCTTGCAGTGTCGTCCGCAGGACCACCCGTCGTGCGACACCGAACACCGGCGCGAGATCTAACTCCTCACGACCCCGCCGGTTGTTCAGCCGGGTGGCCGGGGCGGCGGTTTGGCCGGTAGCGGTCTGACCGCGGGGCCTTCCAGGACCGTGCCATCCACCGCGAAGCGGCTTCCGTGGCAAGGGCAGTCCCAGGTGGTCTCCGCGCTGTTGAAGCGCACCAGGCATCCGAGGTGCGTGCAGCGCATCGAGACGCAGTGCAGCAAGCCCTCTTCGTCGCGGTAGACGCCAGTGCGGTCCGCGCCTTCCCGGATGACCGCTGCGGTACCGGGCCGCAGCTCTCGCACATCGGTCGCCGTCGCGGGCGCGAGCCGGTCGGCGACGAAGTCCGCGCCAGCACTGAGGTTGTGCCGCGCCAGGTGCAGCCACGACGACCCCGGTGACAGCCGTGCTGGGGAGAGGGCTTCCGACCATGGGTTCTCATCGGAGTTCAGCAGGTCGGCGAGAACCTTCCCGGCGAAGGTCCCGCCGGTGAGCCCCCACTTCATGAAACCCGTAGCCACGAACAGCCGCGACGATCGCGGCAAGTACCGACCGACCATCGGGAAGCGGTCGGTCGGAACCAGGTCCTGCGCCGACCACCGGTGCGTGATGTCGGCGACCGACCAGTGCTCGCGGGCGAATGCTTCCAGCCGCGAGTAGGGGTCGTCGCCGCTTGCGTGCTTGCCGGTCTCGTGCCCTTCGCCGCAGACAACGAGCTGGTCGCCACGCGGGCGCAGCGAGCGGATCGGTTCCCCGGCGGTGATCGACAAGCCCCGTGGTGGCTCTTCGCGAAGCCGTGCTGCGATGCAGTACGACCGCTGCACCTCCAGCCTCGCGAAGTACAACCCGCGATCCCAGACCGGAGCGTGCGTGGCCACCACGACGCGGTCGGCCGTCAGCGTGCCGCCGTCGGTGTCGATCTGGCACGGCGAACCCTCGGTCAGCCGGAGCGCTCTGGTGCGTTCGAAGACGGCGCACCCCTCGCCATCCACCTGCCCCGCCAGGGCGCGGGTGTGGCGCACTGGATCGAACTCGATCTGGTCGTCGAGTCTGGCAGCAGCGGTGACCGGGAACGGGAGTTCGGAGAGTTCGTCGGCGACCACAGGCAAGCCCGCTTCCCGCGCCGCGTCGATCTCCTGTTCCACCGCCTGCGCACCGCTCTCGTCGACCGCGAAGGTGTAGGCGGGTCTGCGCTGGGCTTCGGAGGGTCCGGCCAGCCTCGCGATCTCCTCGACCCCCGCAGCGCTCGCGGCGGCGTAGACCTGTGCGGCCTCGGTACCGCGGTGCCGTCGGATCGTGGAGTACATCGTCGATTGCAGCGCGGTCGCCTTGGCCGTGTTGTGGCCCGTCGCACCGGAGGCGACGCGGTCGGCCTCGAGCACGGCGACCGTCGCCCCGGTCCGCTTGAGCAGCAAGGCGGTGGTCATCCCCGCGATGCCACCGCCGATCACCGCGACATCGAACGACTGCGCCTCGCGCAGCGGGGGGTGCTCGGCGTGCCGCGCTTGCAACCATGGGGAACTCACGTGTCACAGCACCCTTCTTCCGCGCACCGACGCTCCAGCAGTCGATTCCCCCGCCGCACCGATTCCCAAACCACGTGGTGCCTCGCGTTCGGCGCTTCGGTGCTTCCCCGGTGAAGAACTGGCCGGCGTCACGAGCCTGCGGTGGACGCGTTAGCCGGTCCCCCGAACTCCCGCTGTTCCATGCCGGCGCCCGTCCGCGTCGCCCGCTGAGCACAGACCCCCACCGATCAGCACTCGCGGTTACGCGAACAACCACGGGGGTAACCATTGAGCCAGTGGTCCTGCAGCAGGCCCCGGAGCTCGACGAGGAGGCGGAGACGTGAAGGCACGCGCGCCCGACGCCATCCGGCGAACGCCTCACGGCCGCAACGTGCTCGCGGGAGTTCTGCTGGGTCTGGGCGCAGTGGCTTTCATCGACGAAGTGGTCTTCCACCAGCTGCTGCATTGGCACCACTTCTACGACCGTTCGACCAGCGGCGTCGGCTTGGTCTCTGACGGCCTCTTCCACGCGTTCAGCTGGTTCGCGACCGTCGCCTCCCTGCTCGTGGTCGCCTCACTGCGCCGCGAACGTGCCTTCCGCTTCGCGGCCTTCGCGGCTGGCTGGCTGACCGGAGCCGGGTTCTTCCAACTCTACGACGGCCTCGTCCAGCACAAGCTCCTGAACCTGCACCAGATCCGTTACGGGGTGGACTTGACGCCCTACGACCTCGCGTGGAACGCCATCGCTGCCGTCCTGCTACTGGCCGGGATCGCGTGGTGGGTCCAGATATGGCTCCGCCACCGCGAGGACCCAGCACGCTAGGAAGCGCTGTCGATGCGTGATCATCCCATCCCGGTGCGGTGCTGATGAGCATCGGCGAATACCTGGTCGTGCTCGTGTCGGGCACGGCCGTCCTAGGACATGCGATCGCGACCGCGATGCTGCGGAACCGCGGCGTCCAGTGGCCGACACACCGCTCGGCGTTGTGGGCTGCTGGGTGGTCGTGCGCCGCAGGAACCCTGGTGGGGCCGTTCGCGGAGCGCGCCCACCACGACTTCGTCATCCACATGACCGGACACATCCTGCTCGGAATGCTCGCTCCCCTGCTGATGGTTCTGGCGGCGCCCGTCACCCTCGCCTTGCGGGTGCTACCGGTGAGCGCGGCTCGGCCCTTGGCCCGCTGCATGGGCTCGACGCCGATGAGGGTGCTGACCCGACCCGCGATCGCAGCGCTGCTCAACATCGGCGGTCTGTGGGTCCTCTACCGAACCAGCGTGTACGCGGCGATGCAGGCAGAAGCGTGGGTGCACGCCGCAGTCCACTTCCACGTGCTGGCGGCCGGCTTCGTGTTCACCTTCGCCGTCCTCGGTGGCCCCGACCCCGCGCCGCACCGCTCTCACGCCGCCTGGCGCGCAACGACGTTGGTGGTGGCCGTGGCCGCGCACAACGTCCTGGCGAAGACCGTCTACGCCGCGCCTCCCGAGGGCGTGAGCGCCGAACAGGCGCAGGCCGGCGGCGAGCTCATGTACTACGGCTCCGCACCAGTGGAGATCTTGCTGCTCGTGCTCCTGTGCCGCGCTTGGATCAACCCCCGAGCGGCTTCCGGCCCGCACCGACCTGTCCGGTCGGAGCTGGGAGCTGGAAAGAAGACCGCGAGCAGCAGAACCCTCCGCTCTCCCTGAGCCCGTCACTCGCTGTTCTCACCTCGACCATCTCGTCGGTAGAGCGGGCGCGTCGAGGTACCACCCGAACGCGGCACACGGTCCGCCTTGTCAGGATGGAGCTCTGACACCGCGGACCACCACCAACTCCTCGGTGCGCTGGCCAAGCTCGATGAGCCCTCGTTCCTCGAGGTAGCGCACTCGTTGCCGCAGCACCGGCCCGAACGGCTGGCACCGGCGCGCGACGATCGACACTTCCAAGCCCGATCTTTGTAGACCGGTCACCGTCTTGTCGACATCGGACAAGCACGATTGCACGAGGAGCAACTGGCCGCGCGCACTGAGCATGCCTGGTGCTTCGGAACACAACACGTCCAACACCGCGCGGCCGTCGTGTCCCGCCTCCCATGCGCGCGCAGCGCCGCGTTGTGGCGGAGCGGAGGTTGACGAAGGGACGTAAGGGGGATTGGAGAGCACGAGGTCGAACTTGCGCGAGGCCAGCACCGCGAGCGACTCAACCCGCTGCACCTCGACGGCAAGCCCCCTGATCCGCGCGTTGACCCGAGCTGTGAGCACGGCGCGTGCGGAAACATCGATCGCGGTCACGCTTCTGGCACCGCACCGCGCTGCGGCCACTGCGAGCGCACCCGTGCCCGTTCCTACGTCAAGCACGTGCGAACCGGCACACACACCCGTTCGCCTCAGGACGTCCTCGAGCAGGTAGGTGTCGCCCTGCGGCCGGTACACCCCTGGCGAACTGAGCAGCCACATCGTCATTCACTACCCACCGCGAACCCGGTTTGAAACATGGGCTCCTCGAAGTGCTCACGAGGATGCGCGGCGAGTGCCACCGTCGCCGTGGGTGGGAGCCCTTGGCCCCCGGTGTGGTGCCGATCCGGAGTCGGGGCCGTGCCCGGCGCCTTGGGAATCGGTGGATGAGGGGGAAATGCGTAGCGCGCGGGAATGAGGCCTGCGAGGGCATCGTGGGCGTGTTGCACGGCAATTTTCTTTGTCATCACGCGTGTCCTGGGCTTCCGCTCTACCCGGTCAAAGCCGCCGCGATCGAAGTCGAACGACTGGACGATGAAGCTCGATCGGGCGATCGGTCGGAAGTTCGCCGCTGGAAACGATCGTCGAGCTCGAGTTCATGAGGATGGGGACCGGCGCGGAGGAACTCGTCGAGGACGCTGCGCGAACTCACCGGACGGGCCTCCCGCGTGCACGACGAGCAATGCGCCTTCGGGACGAGCCGGAGGCGCCTGTGATGGGCGTTCGGCGCTCGCCCCGCCGCACGTTCCTCCGGGCTCCCACGGCCTTGGCCGTCGAGCAGGCGCTTTGTGCCGCAGCAGAGACGGGTAACCACCTAGGATGAACCACGAGCACGAAGAGCTTCCGGTGGTGCGCGATCTCGACCAACTGGTCGAGGCCGTCCTGCTCGAAGCGCGGGGAATGGGGCTCTACGTGCGCTGGTCGCGCGGGCCAGCGATCGACGCGGGCTCTACGAGCAGTGACGAGCTCACCGGCGTCGAGCTCCCGGGGCTCTCGGCGAACCCGTTGCAGGTCGAGTCGTGGTGGGGCGACCGATCACTGCGGCTGTGGGTCGCGCGAAGGCTCTACGACTACGAACACCTGCGCGAGCGCCGCCCAGAGCCCGACGTACGAGCATGGCTGCTGCGAGGCGTGGAGGTCGCACGGGGTCCTGACAACGAACCACTCGTTCGCTGCGAGCGGGCGATCGCCTGGGTGGCCGAACATGCCCTGCAGGAAGCACGGGCTTTGATCAAAAACCACCACCGAGATTGGGGACCGCTGGACCGGTACACCTGAGGGGACCAGTCCACTTCGCGGCGACACGGTCCGGGTGGTGCCTCCGGCTCGCGGAGCCGGGGTGCGCGCCCGGGCCACCAAGACTCGCCCGTCCAACGCCTCTCACTGCCCCGTTCGGTGAGAGGCGGCGACACGACCACGGGCGGGCCACCAAACTGGACCACTGCTCGAACCGCGGCCGCGTGGCCGGCTCGCCAGCAGCCGGATCAACAACCGGGCGGCCACGAAGACCCCGCGGACGGCATGCTCGACACTGCCGCCTGAGCTGGCATGCTCTGGACGTCAAGCACGCTCGGAGGCCGGTCCCGCCCCCTAGTCCTCAACGCGCCTCAACGCCCTTGCTTGTTGTTCTCCATGAGTTCCTTGAAGGAGTCGAGAGCCCGCTCGACCTTCTGCTGAGGGTCCGCGAACAGCGTGGCCACCGCCTCGCCCACTCCGCCCCCCGGCGCGTCGTACTGCAAGCTCACCTCTACCCCGGTGCTGTCTCCGTGGTCGTCGAAACGAACCGCCCCCGCGGTGGAAACGGTGTTGGACTTCTCAGTGTCCTGCTCGACTGATTTCCACGCGATTTTGCGACCTGGCTCGTCCTCGACGATCCGCGCGTCCCACTCGACCTTCCTGCCCGCGGGCCCGGAAACCACCCAATGCGTCGTGTCGGCTTCAGCGCTTCGCGGTTCCACCCGTTGCACGTCGGGGAAGATCTCCGGAACGTGGGTGAGCGGGCGCCACCACTGATAGCACTGCTCGGCGGGCGCTCGCACTTCCAGGTAGTGGGCTACTGACCCCATTTTCCCTCCTCGTTCTCCTCGTTGGTCCGGTTCGGTACCCGCCTGTCAGCTTGCGAAGTCGTCCGCGAATCAGCTGACGGGGCCGTACCGGACAGGCTCGTCGGCCTCGGCCAGCTCGAGCTCTGCGGTGGCCTGCACGAGTTCCAGCAGCTCGCCGTCGAGTCCGGGGGCGAACTCCTCTGGACGCGGATCAGCGATCTCGATCGGCACCCCTTCGGGCGTCTGCGCGGTGCCCAACGACTTGCCGGGGTCCGAGGGCGATGCCCCGCGGAAGACCTTGCCCGCCTCTGAGAGGTGGTCGAGGTCGAAGGTGTACTGCTTGTTCTCCAAGCCGCGCTCGAGCAGCGTGGCGACCTCGGGGAACTTCTCCGCCGATGTCTTGGGAATCGGCAGCGTCTTCCGCCAGTCCACCCCGAGGCTCTCCAACGCCTTGGCGTAGGCGTTCTCGTGCGCTTGGTCGCGCACGATCAGGTAAGCCACTGTGGACCGCAAGGTGCGGTTGGCGCTCATCTCGTAGATCCGGCACTTCTGCAATCGGCCGGTCGACTCCAACATCAAGTTGTACAGGAGGTCGAGTACGAGGTTCCCGCTGTTGTAGACGTACGAACCAGACCACGGGTTGCCAACCGCGTCCACGGGCATCGCGCCCTGCGCGCCAACCAGGAAGTGGTGGATGTTCCCGTCGGAGAGCGCATTCGACAGTGGAGTCGCTCCTCCTGCCGCGGGATCGTCCAGGTCAGTGGGTGTTCCGTTGTAGCGAGGCGAGCCATCGGTCAGGCGAGCGATCGTGGTGGCGATCAGCTCGACATGGCTGATCTCCTCCGTGCCGATCCCGTGCAGCAGGTCGCGATAAGGTTTGGCTTGGGCGCCTCGGAAGTTGAAGCTCTGGAAGAGGTACTGCATCATGGTGCGCATTTCGCCGAATTGCCCGCCCAACCCCTCCTGCAGAGCGTTGGCCGCTCCCGGATCTGGTTCGTCCGGAACGATCTCGTTGATCATTCTTTGCACGTGGTAGAACATGGTGCTCCAAATGAGTTCTGTGGTGATCTCGAATTCAGCCGTAGCGCGCACACGCTCACGACGAACCGCAGGTTCGTTCAGAGACCACGATCTCAGGCATGCGGATCCTGCTCGACGATCATGGGAGGTCGAACCGGGCTCTGGAGGATGAACGGATACCGCGTGTTCTGGTCACGTGCCGCAGGGCGGCCGCGATCGCCATGCCACTGTTGCGCTCCCCCGTGATCTGCACCAGATCAAGGCTGCGTGCGTCGTCGAAATGGGTGAGAGCTGGCGAGGCGCACGCCGACCCGTCCTATCGACCACCCTTCATGTCCTGGTTCTCATCCACGCGAAGCGCCACACCCAAGGCGAAGAAGCTAGGAGCCCATTCACCCACGAAGATTCCCCAACGGTCTGCTCGGGCGGTCGACTCCGACGCGTTGAGCGATGCGGCCCAACTGATCACGCTCAGAGCGATTGAGGCCAGCCCCGCGGCGAACATGTGGTCGGACGTGACGCCCTTCTTCCGCAGAATGGTCAACACGGTGCCCTCCAATGAGATCAAGGAAACTGCTTCTCCTCTTGCTTTTCCCGGCACGACCAACCCTAAACTCGACCGCCGCCCGCGGTCTCGCGTGGAACACGGACACGGGCAGGTCGCGTCGGCTTGCTGCGGCGTCGGATGACGACGTCGAACTCGGAAAACTGATCCAGGTACTGCCGTGCTTCGTCTGGGCTCGCCGCAGTGCCAGAACAACGCCACCCGCGGCACGAGAACGATGCTCTTCCGGTGACACTCGGCCGAGCTTCAGGGCAGAGCACTCAATTCGTGACCGCGAGCAATACGACGACGTCGAGCACCGCGATCACCACAGTGCACCGAAACGCCGTAGGGCTGTGCGGGAACCGTACCGCGAACGCGGCTGTCACGACAGCTAGGACGATCCCGATCGACGAAGCCGTGGCAGTGAACGCGGTCGGCGCGACCTGCGGTGCGGTGGCGAGGACCACCGATGCGGCGACCAGTGCTGCGGCCATGACGATCACGCCGTTCTGTGGGCCCAGCCGCTGTGGGAGCCCGCGCACCCCGGTCTTCGCATCCGCCCGCAGGTCGGGAAGAGCGTTCGCGACATGTGCACCGAAACCGAGCAGTGCGCTGACGACCGGAACCCACCACGGCGGCCAGGGTTGTCCAGGCAGTGCTGCATATGGTGCGACGGGCAGCGCGCCGAAGGCGAGCAGGTAGGTCGCACCGGACCATGTCGTCGCCTTCAACCCGAGGTTGTACGCCCACGCCGCCGCGATTCCCACCAGCAGAGCCGCAGCGGAACGAAGCCCGAGTAGCGACGACAACACGATCGTGGCACCGAGCGCCGCCGACGCGGCGAGACCAACGCCGGCCACCGGGACGATTCCTGCCGCGACCGGCTTGTCCTCTCGTCCGATCGAGCGGTCTCGCGCGGCGTCGATCCAGTCGTTGGACCACCCGATGGACAACTGACCGGTCAGCACTGCTGCGCCGAGCAGCACCACCTGTCCGAAGGGGAGTCCCACACCAGCGGCGAAGACCACGACCAATGATGTCACCGTGAGTCCCGGGCCCGGGTGCGAGGCGCTCATGAGACCTAGCGCCAATACCTGCCAGCGTCGCTTGGTCGGTGCGCAACGTCCAGCACCGTTGGATCCCGCTGCGGAACGGGTCATCTGGCGATTGTATGCGGAAGTCGTACCGTGGAAACGGTGACAACCATTTCGGCCGTGCACGGAACGCTCCCGCCTCATCGGTATCCACAAGCACAGCTGACCGAGCTGTTCGGCCGGTTGTGCCTCCCAGACCGGACTGCGCGAGCTGTGGCGAGCCGAATTCACACCAGCGCACGTGTCGCCACCCGGCACCTGGCGCTGCCCATCGAGCAGTACGACGCGCTGGATGGTTTCACCGCGGCGAACGACGCTTACCTCTCAGCAGCAGTGGATCTCGGATGCGATGCCGCGCTCGGCGCTCTTGAAGCCTCTGGGTTCAGCGCCGCGGACGTGGACCTCGTGTTGTCGACGACGGTCACCGGAATCGCGGTCCCCTCCCTCGACGCGCGGATCGCGGCACGCATCGGGATGCGTCCGGACGTCAAAAGGGTGCCGGTGGTGGGACTTGGCTGCCTAGCGGGCGCAGCGGGGATCGCGCGGTTGCACGACTTCCTGCGTGGCTGGCCTAGTTCAGTGGCGATGCTGGTGTCGGTCGAGCTCTGCTCCCTCACCGTCCAACGCAACGATCGCAGCCCCGCCAACATGGTCGCGGCAGGACTGTTCGGCGACGGTGCTGCCGCACTCATCGCGGTGGGAGGCGACCATGAGGCCGAGGTGACGGGACCACGCGTAGTGGACTCCGTGAGCCACCTCTACGAGAACAGCCAGCGTGCCATGGGGTGGGACGTCGGTGACTCGGGCCTGAAGGTGGTGCTGGGAGCGGAAGTGCCTGATCTCGTGCGCAAGCACCTGGCACAGGACGTCGAACAGCTGCTGGCCCCGCACGGCCTCGAGGTCGAGGACATCGCTCGCTGGATCTGCCACCCCGGCGGGCCGAAGGTCATCGAGGCCGTCCAGTCGGTGTTGGGACTCGACGAGGACGACCTGGCGATGACGTGGCGCTCCCTGCACCGGATCGGCAACGTGTCGTCATCCTCGGTGCTGCACGTCCTCGCTGACACGATCACTTCCCGACCCGCGTCCCCGGGTGATTGGGGTGTGCTGATGGCGATGGGGCCGGGGTTCTGCTCAGAGCTGGTGCTCCTGCGGTGGTGACCGAAGCCTGGTACACGGTCCTGGTGGGCCTGGTCGCAGCAGAGCGAATGGCCGAGTTGGCGGTCGCCAAGCGCAACTTGGCGTGGAGCTTGTCCCACGGTGGGCAGGAGACCGGATCCGCGCACTACCCCTTCATGGTCGCGCTGCACACCGGGCTTCTGGTCGGCTGCGTGATCGAAGTATGGCTGACTGCCCGGGGTTTTTCGGGCTTGCTGGGCTGGCCGATGCTCGCTCTGGTCGTCGCGTCACAGGCACTGCGGTGGTGGTGCATCCGCGTCCTCGGATACCGGTGGAACACCCGCATCGTGCTGGTCCCAGGCCTCCCCCTGGTCACCGAAGGCCCCTACCGCCTCCTACCCCACCCGAACTACCTCGCGGTGACCGTCGAAGGATTCGCCCTGCCGCTCGTCCACGGCGCGTGGCTGACAGCTGTCACCTTCACCGCGTTGAACGCGACGCTGCTCTCAGTTCGGGTGCGTGTGGAGGACGAAGCGTTGAGGTCGGCGCGTGCTTAGTCATCTTCACGACGTCGTGGTCGCTGGTGGTGGCCCCGCCGGCCTCGCCGTCGCGCTGGGGTGCGCACGCGCTGGCTTGGACGTCGTCGTGTGCGAGAAGCGCCCCGGCGTGATCGACAAAGCTTGTGGAGAAGGCTTGATGCCTGGCGCCGTCCGCGCACTCGGCGCGCTCGGGGTCGACCCGCCCGGCCACACCATCGAAGGCATCACCTATCGGCAAGGCTCGACGGTCGCCCGGGCTGCGTTCCGCACCGGGACCGGCAGAGGGGTACGACGCACAGCACTGCACAACTCCCTGCGCTCCGCGGTAGAACGGCACGGCGTACCGATACTGGCGTTGCCGATCGACAACGTCTCCCAACACAGCGATCACGTCCGCGCAGAGGGGCTGCGAGCGCGATACCTCGTCGCGGCCGATGGGCTGCATTCCACGGTCCGCGAACTCGCCGGACTGGCAGAGATCAGCACGGCATGCACCACGCGGTTCCCACGTTGGGGTTTGCGCCGCCACTACGCCCTCGTTCCGTTCACCGACACGGTCGAGGTGACCTGGGCGTCGCAATCCGAGGCGTACGTGACGCCGGTCGGACCGGACACCGTCGGGGTCGCGATCCTCTCATCCGTCCGTGGCGGGTTCACGCAGCAACTCTCCGCCTTCCCAGACCTGGCGGCACGAATCGCGAATGCGGAACCGATCAGCTCCGTCCGTGGTGCCGGCCCGTTGCGCCAGCGCGCATCCAACCGCGTCGCGGGCCGCGTCCTGCTCGTGGGGGACGCGGCCGGCTACGTGGACGCCCTCACCGGAGAAGGACTAGCGGTGTCCCTGGTCACCGCGGCAGAGCTCGTGCGCTGCATCAGGATGGATAGGCCCTCCGACTACGAGCACGCCTGGAAGCGGACTTCACGGCGGTCACGATGGCTGACCGAAGCCCTGCTGTGGGCACGGCGGCAACCCTCACTCGCTCGGCGGATCGTGCCGACCGCTGCCAAGAACCCGTGGCTCTTCGCCTTGGCTGTCGACCAGCTCGCACGATGACGTCGCGGCCCAGAAGGGACGAGCCTGGTCTCTCGCCTCAGGCGCCGCAGAGCTTGCCCTCACCGTGCGCCGCGATCCCCGCGGGAACAGATCAGTCAACGACGAGACGGCCTCAGTCGCTGGTGCCCCTTCCGGAGGTGCCCTCGTGGCCGCTCGTCGAGCGGTGGCGGCTGCCCGCCTGCCAGACCAGCGCGCCCAGTGCCAGCATCCCGAGGCCCAGGATGAGGTGCAGCCAATTGTCCGCCGTGTTCAACGGGACGAAGTTGGCCGCACTGTCCATGTCGACGATGAGGCCGTAGATCCACAGCACCAGGTATATGACGCCTCCCCCGACGAGGAACGAGATCGCGCCGCCGGCGGTTCGGGCGAGCGCGAGGCCGACGAGGCCGAACAGGAGGTGCACGATGTTGTGCAAGATCGATACGTGGAAGATGCCGAGCAACATCGCGGTGGATTGGTGACCGGCGAATGTCATCCCCTCATATTCGGTTGTGACCCCGGGGATGAATCCAAGAATGCCGACGAGCAAGAAGACTCCCGCGACGACTGTTGCGGCGATCCGTGCGGGCGACTTGTTCGTTGAACTGCCTGTGGTTGTCCCGCTCATGATTCTTCCCTTCTCGCGCATTGGCCAGCTCTCGGCTACCCGCTACCTGAGGCAGCGACACGTCGCGACCGGTTGCGCGACCCGGTACTGCACTCGGTGAACCACAGCGGACGACGCCGAGCGCCTGCATGACCAGCGTGCACGCGCTAGCATGCTGTAGTCACCCCAGAGCCCGGTGACACCGGGAGCCGTGCTGCTCGTGGGACTCACTGAGGTGCGAGCCGGCGCAAGTGGCGGCGGCCCCGATTCGGCCTCGCCGCTGACGATAGGAATTTTGCCTGATCGACTTGGCAGAGGCAGGAGCCATGGCTCAACATCCTCTCGAAGAAATGTACGCCGCCCGGGACGCGCTCGACCGGGCCGCGAGAAAATGCGCGAGCACTGATCTTGCTCAACTGGATTGGCCACCGTTCGGCGCGGCGTTGCTCGGAGTGCTGGGGTCCTTGCACCACCTGGCCGACGAGTTGACCAGCAAGCTCGACCAGGTGGACCGAGATCACCTGTACCAGGAAGCGCTGCGCGACCGCCCCCACGAAGCTCTTGATCGCGCGATCGGAGATCTCGAAGGCATGACCGCAGTTCTCGCTTCAGCTATGCGGCACGCCGGCGAGTATTGGGAAGAGGCACAGCACATCCACGAAGACACCATCTCCCGCGAACGCGAGTGATACCGGTTCTCAGAACGTCCGTCGCTCCGGTGAACGCCTCACACCGCACGGCCATCCGCGACGACCACCACCGCGGGGATCAGCATCCGGAGTGGATCATCGATTCGAGTCACCAGGTGCAGTCGCGGTCATCAGCCAAGCTGAACAACACCGACGATTTCGAGTTGCGAGTCTGATGTTGCTCGCGCTCGTACCCAGTCCGCTGCGCATCAGGCTTCGACGCGTGGTCCTCCGCGCCGCCGAGACCGCACTAGCCGAGCTCGTGGTCGATCGCTCGGGCACCCAGCGACGACCCCTTCGAACCTCGCAGATCGGCGCCTCCACCTCGGTCGGCACCAGTTCGTGCTGTGCGCGGTCGGCGAGGCCTGGTATTCGCTCCCTGTCCGACCCGTTTCCGGCACACGTGCAACGACCGGGGGGTTTCGCAGGAATTGCGACCTCACTGATCGGCAAACCGCCGAACACCTCGCACATGCGCGATACCGGGACTCCGATGCTTGTTGCCCCACCTCGCACAAGGGCACGAGATCAAGGCGGTCGAGCACGTCTCGGGGGCGAGCTCAGTTCCGGAGGAGGGATTCGCGCCCCTTCGCCGACGGACACGACCGAGCGCAAGGTCGTCCGGAACTATTCGACGTCGATGTCGACCAGGATGAACTACCCATGACCGGCGGAGGAGTCACCGGCGTGCGAAGAGTCGCCGACGCCGAAAACGGGCGCTCGCTCACGAGTTGAGATTATCGCGGCGGAGCGTGGGCCGAGGGTGGATCGAACAGCCCTCGGCGATGGGCACGGCGATCGCGCTGCAGCCGATGCCCAGTCCAGGTTCCGCCGCACCTCGGGAAGCCCCGCGGCTCGGCATCACTGGAACGATCGTGGTGGCAGAACGCTGAACCAGTGACGCACCAGAACTCCTACACCCGCAGCGGACCCCCGAGCGCACGAGGTAGCGGGCCGCCTGCGTTTCCAGCGGCCCGCTACCCGCGGAGCTCCTCATCGTGCGGTGCAGTCGTTGTGACCTCAGCGCGCCAAACGCTCCAGGCGAGCGAGACCTTCCTTGTACTGGTTGAGGTCCGTGTTGGTGTTGATGCCGGCGACCTTGCCCTTGCTGGTGTACTGCCAGAAGTCCCAGTCGCCGAAACCGCTGGGCACGGCCGGGTTGTCGACATCGTAGGAAGCCAGCCACAGCGCGTGGTTCCCGAAGGAGTCCGTACTACCCATGCACTCCCGCCAGAACGACGGGTTGGCGTAGATGATCGCGTCCTTGCCGGTTCGGTCCTTGACCTTCTCGTTGAAAGTCTTGGTCCACTGCTGCATCTGGTCGACGTTCAGCCCGTAGCAACCGCCGGCCTTCGGATCGACCTCCAAGTCCAGCACGGGCGGGAGGGTCTTGCCGTCAGCTTGGTACTCAGCCGTGTTCAAGAACCGCTCGGCCTGCTCCTCGGCCGAGGAGGAGCCGGGCCTGGCGAAGTGGTAGGCACCCGCGATCAGGCCGGCTTCCTTGGCTCCGTGGTACTGCTCGCCATAGCGCGGGTTCGTGAAGCTGGTGCCGTCGGTTGCCAGCACGAAGGTGAACTTCTTGCCCTCGGCTGCGACCTGGCTCCAATCGATGTCCCCGTTGTGGTTGGACACGTCGATCCCCTCGACCGGCGGACCCAGCGGCGCTTCGGGCTCGGCCTGCGTTTCGGGCGCGGGCGGAGCAGCCGCCGGTAGCTGATCAGGGGCGGCTGGCGCGCCTGCCAGCGGCTCGGGCGTGCCCGGGTCGGCCTGCTGCTGCGGCGCCGGTGGGGCTGGGATAGGAGCTTGCAGCGCGGCATCGTGCACCTTCGACTCCGATTCGCCGGAGCTGCCGCAGCCAACCAACAGACCGATCACGCCGACAGCAGCAGCTGCCCCACCGGCCTGCGCCGCACGCCTCCACGATGCACGGGCACCCGTTTCGGGGAGCTTGTTGCGGATCGCGGTCAGGTACGGCGCGCCCCTCTCCCGGGAGCGCCGCGCTGCCGGAGCTTGGCCACCGGTATGATCGTTGTTCTCGGGACCTTTAACTTCATTCGCACGTTCGGGAATCACGCAACCACAATTCAGCACAAAGCGTGATATTGCCTCGCGGTTTCTACGTGTTTGAGTACCTAGATTCACCCTAATGTGTCACAGACGCGAGCAAGTCGGCTTCAGAAAGTAACCGGACTCGAGCGAACGCCGCGGCCATGGCACGCCCGTGCACCAGTAGTTGAACTACCAGTGCAACTTCTCGCCTCGATGGTTAACATGAATTTCTCGCGACGCTCCACGCATCACCGGTATCGACATCACGACCGGACTCCCCCAAGTCGCAACACGCTCGGTTCACCGCCGGGTCGGCATGGTGGAGGTGCCTGACCAGCGCGATAGAGGTACCGGGCTACCAGTACGAGAAGGGTCTTCGAGATCCAGCGCTGTTCGCTCCAGCCAGGTCTTGAAGACACAGCAGCGCCACCCCAAGGTCATCCCAACACTGCGGGAGCTCTCCGGAGGCGGAACGTACATGCTGCCGTCGAACCTCACCGACCACCAGAACACGGACGCCACCGATCCCGTCCGGCACATCCAGCGATCCGCCACGTGAACACGGAACAACGAGCCCCGCTATCAGAACCCGCATGGAGCACGTTCGGGTCTGGATTCATCTCTCGACATTGCAGCACGAGAGGTTTTACAACAACGCCACTTTCGTCGTACGCGCGAATGCGCACCGAGCCCACGGGTGGAATTCTGGCAGCGACCTGTTCGACGGCTTCTCGACCGGCTACCAACGCCTCGCTGCCCGACCGACGCCGCTCACCCGGTACCCGCCCGTTCACGAACAGTGACGTGCAAGCCAGGTCCGGCTGAGTGCGAGCCACGAGATTGGTCAAGGAAGCCGATCCTCGAGAGGAGCAGCAATGAGATCCATTCCCCTGTGGGTTGCCGTGCCGGTGACCGTCGCTGTCGCCCTGCCTTTCGGCCTGTGGCTGGGCCCGTGGTCACTGCCGTTGTGGCTGGCGTTCATCGTGTGGGCGGAGTACTTCGCCCTGGGCGCGAAGCCGACGGTGCTCCGCGTCGTCGTCCCGTCATTCCTGAGCGGCGTCGTCAGCGCGGCGATCGCGCTGATCTTCACGCTGCTCGTCGGCATGGTCGTGGGCGACGCCGCGATCTTCTCGAGCGGCGACGTCTCGTGGTTCATCGGCCTTCCGGTGGCCCTGATCCCGCTCATCTACATCATGCAGCTGCTGCCGTTCGCGAAGGACACCGGGAGCCTCCCCTTCTTCAACGGCCTGTCCATGGGACTGGCCACGTACTTCATCGGGACCTACACGAATTTCGGCGGCCTCTCACTGCCCGCCGACAGCGTGCTGCTGCCGCTGATCACCTCGGTCCCGGCGGTGCTGGGCGGACTGCTCGGTGCCTTCCTCGGCTGGTTCAACGTCGCCATCATGACGCCGTTCGGCCGCCAAGCACCCCAACCGGCCGAAACAGTGGTCGACGCCTGACTTCCACCATCCGCACCCGCCGACCGGCCGCCTCGCACCACTCGAACGCGGCAGTGAGGCGCTCGAGCGACTCCTCGGGGTTCGTCTCGTCCCGGGCGAGCGCGAAACCGGCATATGCTCGTTCTCCAGCTGGCCCAGAACACCCGATCGATGGGGTCGAGACTGCCGTCGGTCAGGGGTGACTCGGCGGACCCGGCGGTACTCCCGGTCCGCCAGGTCGCCCAACCGCGGTGACGCGACCCGCCCCGCGGCGGTGACCGGGCCGGAACCCTCGCGGGAGTGCCGGGACTCCCACAGGTAGCGGGTGCCTTGCGGGCGCCGGTAGGCGATCCACGTGCTGAACGGACGGGGACCGCCGCTGGCGGCGCGCTCCCAAGCGCGCGGTACGTTCGGCCCGACGGGCCGTCCGGGCGAACCTCCGCTCACGACGGCGTCACCACGGTGTTCTCCGGCTTCGAACTCAGCTGCTACGAGCAGGCCGCACGTTGAGCACTTCCCCACCCGCGCAGCAGATCCCCAACGGGGGCCGTCACCGGATGGTGCGCTTCCCTTGTGGACGCCCCGGGAGTGCGCGACGCAGCAGAACGGACACCCTGGTCGCAGATGCTGTCACGGGAGGTGGAGCGGCGCTCACGCTCGGCGCGCGGCCGCGTACGCGGGTTCGCGAAGCCGCTCCAACGCAGGCGGCCACGCGAGTCCCGGCAGGACGTGGATGACCGGGTCGAAGCGGATGGGCTGGTCGGCCGTCGCCCCGGTGCGGCCTGTGAGGTCCAACCTGCCGAATGGCCGCCACCGTCCAGTCGGCGTGGCGGCGAGCAGCCGGAAGCTCGCAACCGAGTCGTCCGTAGCCAACGGCACGGCAGCGAACAAGACCAACCCGTGCGCTGCCCTGTAGGGCAGCAGGGATCCATACGTCCCCGAGAACGGATCTCGTTGGGGCAGCAGGAAATACCGCAGGCCTGGCCGCAGACCAGTAGTGGCGAGCAGTAGGTCGTGGCGGTCGCCTGACGGCCCGCTGAACGTGAACGCGAGACCGTACACGTCCGGCAAGAGCTGGGGGAGGCCCATCGACCGGGAGATGCGGACCAACCCGTGATCCTCGCCGGCTTCGTCCAGCCATTCCACAGCCCACGGCTGCGGCGCCCCCGCTCGGCGCAGCACGGCTTCGTACACCGTGCCGTGCGGGTGCAGTGGTTTGCCACGCCTCAGCCGGGCGGCAGCCCCGAAGACCCCGCCCATCACAGCACCGGCACCGGAACACCACATGTCCTCGGGTTGCCCTGCAGGGACGGGCGTTACACCTCCGGCCGTCGTCAGCGCCCTGTTCCGCAGGTGCACATCGGACACCGACGCCCGTCCGAGTGACGGCGCGCCTTTCGCCTCGACGAACCGCGCTTCACCCTGTCGCCGAGCGATATCGTCGGCTGAGGGTTTAAGAAGCCAGTTCGTGGCAAACCTGGCGTAAGCGGAGCCGCCGCTTTGAAAGCAGTTCGCGGTGGCTGCGCAAGGGTTACGAAACCCCGTTCGAAGGGAAAACATCGCTAGAACCGCAAACAGCTGTGGGAGAGGTATTCGAACCGGGCGGCCGACTCCGCCCACCCGCAACGAGCGAATCGGAGTCGATCCCTTCCACTTGGAACCAAACCTCGTGGACGAAAGGGCAAGAGCACGACACGAAAGGGGTATTCAAATGAAACGACTGGCTCGTACGGTAGCGGCAGCGGCTCTCGCAGTCGGCTTGACGGCTGCGCCGGGTCTGGGCTTCGACGCGGCAACACCCTCAGCCACAGCCGCGAGCGGTCTTGCCCCCGTTCAAGAGCAACCAGAGCAGCAGAAGGACGACAACGATCAGTACTGGGGCCTGTTCGGCTTGCTCGGTCTGGCCGGCCTCGCAGGGCTGATGCGACGCCAGCAACAGAGCAGCGAACGGCCGAGCGCGGGGCGCGGGCCTGGCGCGTGAGTACGGACAGCCGACCGCACCGCCTCGGCACTACATCGGAGGTCGAGAATGCGATTTCGCAATGTGGAGATCAAGCCGGTTGGTGGTGCGGTCGGCTGTCTGACCATGGTCCTCATTTCGGTGGTGCTGTCCGTAGCGCTGACCCTCTTGTTGAACTACATGCGGTGATGATCGACGCCGCGCGAGCGATCACCGATCCCAACACGGCCTCGTTCGGACCCAGAGGAGACCGCCCGTGGTAACACGTGCGACGAATACCTGAGCTGGTCCCTACAGCGCACTCCAGCCCACGCTTCACACCACTGTCCCGCCAGGCTGCTTCCGAATTGATCACCGTAGGTCAACAGCTCGGCGTTCTCACCTGATTGTCCACATTGGTCGCTCAGGCGTAGCCGCTTCGCCGGACCGTGCAACGCGTTCATGATCAGCACCGGTGCCGGTCCGTTCAACGTCGGCTCGTTCTCCCAAAAATGGTCTTCTGCTCACCCGGGACGAGTTCTCCAGGCTACGCGCGGAGGTTGCTGAGCCAGATGTCGATGGTGGATGTCGGACGACCACTGCATGTTCGGTGCGTTGGCAGTGAGATGTGAGATCACCGTCCATCGTGAACGGCACAGCGACCACATCATCACGAAAATGGCGGGGACACGACGACACTCCGAAGCGAGGCCGAAGCCTCGCACCTCAGGTGTCAACCGAAAAAGACGCCGCAGCAACCGCATGCGCAAGGCCTCCGCGCACCGTCAAGACGCGGCGGGCATCCGGAAGCCGCCATTGGGCGAGTTGTTCGCGACACCGGCGAAAGACGGCCTGCGGCCCCGCGCTGGTCCGGTAGATGCTCGCTCAACGTTCCTCGGCGGGGCTACGGGCATCGAAGTAGCGAGCCATGCGTTCCCAGTAGAGCAGCAAGAGCAACATCTGGGCGGCCGTTGCAGCGCTCGCGATCCACAGGTTTCGACGGCGAGCCGCTACGAGCGCCACCACACCTGCTCCGGTTGCGATCGCGTTGATGGCCAGCGCTACGTCTTTGGGGCGGTCAACGATCCACAGTTCCTCGCCGAGCATGGCTCTCGTTGCCCATGCTCGCTGATCTGCTGGCTTGGGGAACACGACCGGGTTGAGCGCGAACCACGCAGCCACAACCGCCGCGTGCGGCCACCGGCGCGTCCACACCGGAACCAGGACCAAAGGGGTCGTCGCCCATCGTGTCCACGCACTCCAGGCGTTCGAGTGCCGGGCGAACACGGCGCGACGGAGGTGAGCGATCGAGGAGGTAGATCCCATGTCGGTGTGCTCCGTCCCAAGAACCGGCTACGTCACGCCGACCAGACTTCCCGGCACACCGCAGATCACGCTACCCGCATGTCTCCGGAGGATCCAGCCCTGCATCGAGCACAGGCCTCGCACAACGGTGTCGCTGCGACAACGAGCCCGTCGATCACCGGCAACTCCGCCGGCACCTCTCCGACGCCTTGGCAGGTGGCCTGCCGCAGCCCAGCGGGTAGGGGAATCGTGACGACGCCGACCACGACGGCCAGGCCCACGAGTGCGTGCCGGTCAGCGCTCAGCGGCTCCCGGCGCTGCGAGCTCGACTGCCTGCTGCGGCGCGGCGCAGCATCCGCCACCCTGCTCTGCCTCGGGCTCGTCGAACAGCCCGGCCCCGCCGCACACCCCGGTCTCCGGCAGGACGAGCTCCACCCGCTCGGCGGATTCGGTGTCGCCGGCGATCGCGGCGGTTACGCTGCGGACCTGCTCGTAGCCTGTCATCGCCAGGAACGTCGGCGCCCGGCCGTAGCTCTTCATCCCGACCACGAACACCCCCGGTTCCGGATGTGCCAGCTCCTTGGCTCCGTGCGGGTAGACGGTGCCGCAGGAGTGCACGTTCGGATCGATCAACGGCGCCAGGGCGGTCGGCGCCTGCAGCACCGGGTCCAGGTCCAACCGGACTTCCGAGAGCCAGGACAGATCCGGACGGAACCCGGTCAGCACCACGACCTCGTCGACGGGCGCGCTCTTGTCCCCCTCGAACGAGGTCAGAACCAAGCGACCGTCCCCATCGGCCTCGACCGCTGCGGTGCGAAAACCCGTCATCGTGCGAACGTGTCCGGCTTCGACCGCTTGCTTGGCGCGCAACCCCAGCGCCCCGCGCTCGGGCAGCTGGTCGGCTTCACCGCCACCGAACACATCCCCCGAGCGGCCCCGGCGCAGCACCCACACGATCTCCGTGCCAGCCACCTCCTCGGCCAGTCCGGCGAAGGCCACCAACGCGGTGAGGGCCGAATGCCCACTACCGGCGACCGCGATGCGCTTGCCCGCGAACCGAGCCCGGACCTGGCCATCGGAGACGTCGGGCACCTGGTAGCTGATCCTGTCCCGTGCAGCGAGCTCTCCGGCGGCCGGGAGCCCGTCGCCGCCCAGGGGGTTAGGGCTCCGCCACGTCCCGGAGGCATCGATGACCGCCTGAGCCGCGATCCTCTCCTCGCCGTCGGCCGTCTCGACGTGCACCGTCAACGGCTCGGACGCCCGCCCGGCATCCACGACCCGGTCCCGCCCGCGGCGAGCCACGCCCACCACCCGGGCACCGAAGCGCACCCGCTCCCCCAGCGCAGCCGCCAGCGGCTGCAGGTACTGCTCGACCCAATCCGCACCGGCCGGGTACGCCGCCGGATCCGGCGCGTGCCATCCCTCGCGCTCCAGCAACCGCGCCGCAGCCGGGTCGATCAACTCCGCCCACTGCGAGAACAACCGGACGTGCGACCACTCCCGCACCGCGGAGCCGACCTCCGGCCCCGCCTCCAGCACCAAGGGCTTCAAGCCCCGCTCGAAAACTTCTGACGCAGCCGCCAGACCCACCGGGCCCGCACCCACCACGACAACCGGCAACTCGTCCACGGCACTCCCCTTTACATCGATCATCTTCGATGAAGTTGTCTCAACTGTATCGACGCGGATCGATTGACGCAACCATCGATGTGCGTCGATACTCATGGCATGACGACGACGGCTCCTGAGACCGGACTGCTGCCCGCAGAGGATGCGGCCACCTACGCCGAGTGGTTCGCGTGCCTGGCCGAACCCACCCGCGTCCGCCTGCTGCACGCGGTGGCGGCGGCCGGCACGATCAGCGTGGGCACCTTGACCGAACAGCTCGGCATCAGCCAGTCCACCTGCTCCCACCACGTGCGCAAGCTCGCCGACGTCGGGTTCGTGCTGCTGACCAAGAAACGCACCACCACCTTCGTCTCGGTCAACACCGCCTGCTGCACCGGCTTGCCGCACGCCGCCGACGCGGTCATGGGTGTCGTGGCCCGCCCCTGCTGCCCCGACGACCTCCCCGAGGACGTCACCGTCCGCCAGCTGGAACCCGGCGACTGGACGGACGTGCGTCGCATCTACGCCGAAGGCATCGCCACCGGCCACGCCACTTTCGAAACCGACGTCCCGCCCCGCAAGTCGCTGGAGGCCAAGTGGCTGCCGGACCACCGGTGGGTCGCCGAGGTCGACGGGCAGGTCGCCGGGTGGGCCGCCGCGACTCCCGTGTCCACCCGGGACTGCTACTCGGGCGTGGCTGAAACGTCGGTCTACGTCAGCGAGGACTTCCGAGGCCGTGGCGTCGGAAAATCCTTGCTGCACAAGCTGGTCACGGCCGCCGACGCCGGGGGCTTGTGGACGCTGCAGACCTCCACCTTCCCCGAGAACCGGGCCAGCATCGCCCTGCACTGCTCCGCCGGATTCCGCACCGTCGGGGTGCGCGAACGCATCGCCCACCACCACGGCGTCTGGCGCGACACCGTCTTCCTCGAACGCCGCCGCAGCTGCGACGACGACTGACCTGGTCCAACGACCACCCCACCCACACCCGCCGCGAGGGCGTCGGTCGATGAGAGGTGCCCTGTGAACGACTGCGACGCCATCGTCATGGGCGGCGGCAGGTCCGGACACGCCCTGGGCCTCCGGCTCGTCGTGCTGGGAGCAGGAGACGAACCCCTCGACGCCGACTCCGCGCCCACCACCGCCTCAGCACCGTCACCGACGACAACGAGGGCACGGTTCGTGGACGAGAACGTCCGCGCGCCGATCCGCGCGGAGCCGGGTCGCGGTCGCCCGCCGAGCGGAAAGCGCAGCGGTTCTCCGGTTCCAGCAGCCGCAACCGATGCACGGCGTTGCGACTGCCTTCACCGGAGAACCGCTGAGGAATCACGCAGAGGAGAGGGCGGCGGCGGTGCCGACCGCCACCGCCGCGACCTCGAACCACGCCTAGCGCAGGGGAAGCACCGAGATCACCGGCTCTCGCTCCGGGTGGGCTCCGTGCTCACCACGGCGACCTCGACGTCCTGCGGAGACTCCTCCGGTGTCGCTGCGCGCGCACCGGAGACCGGCACCCGAGCACTGTTGGGGCCATGCTCATCCCGGAGGGTCTTGTAGAAGGCCGCGCAGATGCCCACCAGGATGATCGCGAAGGGCGTCCCGGTGAGCACCGAGGCCTTCTGCAGCCCCTCGAGGCCACCAGACACCAGCAACACGGCCGCGACCCCGGCGAGCAACACGCCCCACAGCAGCCGAACCCAGGTCCTCGGGTTCGGCTCGCCGCCCGTGGACAACTCGCCCAGCACCACCGTGCCCGCGTCGGCGCCCGCTACGAAGAACACCCACAGCACGATCAACGTGATCACCGACATGAGCCCGGCCATCGGGTACTGCTGGATGAACACGAACATCCCGGCCGCGGGGCTCTGCTGCACGGTCTGCGCGATGTCACCGGCCAGACCGCTGCGCGCCAGCTGCAGCGCGGCGCCGCCGAACACCGCGATCCAGATCATGCTGACCAGGCTGGGCACCAGCACGGTGGCCGCGACGAACTCGCGGATCGTGCGACCGCGCGAGATGCGCGCCATGAACAGACCCACGTACGGGGCCCAGGCGATCCACCAGGACCAGTAGAAGACGGTCCAGCTGCCCATCCACCCGTTGTCCGGGCTGAAGGCGTCCAGCCGGAAGCTCATCGGCAGGATGTTGCCCAGGTAATCACCGAGACCCTCGGTGAAGGCGTTGATCTGGGTGATGCTCGGGCCCACGATGAAGTAGAAGATCAGCAGGACCGGGGCGATGAGCATGCTGATGTTCGACAGCCACTTGATGCCGTGCTCGATCCGCGTCGTTGCCGAGCCCATGAACGCGGCCGTGGTCAGGGCCAGCACGATCAGCTGCACGACGATTCCGGTGGGGAACCCGAAGGTCTCACCCAGTCCCGCGGTCATCTGCAGGCCTGCCTGCCCGAGCGCCACGGCAATGCCGAACACCACTGCCAGCACCGCCAGCACGTCGATGGCCTTGCCCAGCGGTCCGTCGACGCGATCGCCGAGCAGCGGCCGGAAGATCGCGCTGAGCAGTCCCCGCTCGTTCTTGCGATGGGTGAAGTAGGCCACGGCCAGGCCCGCGACCGCGTAGATAGCCCACGGGTGCAGCGCCCAGTGGAAGAACGAGTACTTGATCGCCACCCCGGCGGCTTCGTCGCTGCTGGGCGGAGCGAGGCCGAAGGGGACGTCGACGTAGTGCGACAGCGGTTCGGCCAGGCCCCAGAAGATGATCGCCGGACCCATCCCCGCCTGGAACATCATGGCGAACCAGGACATTCGGCCGAATTCTGGCTCGTCCCGATCAGCACCGAGCTTGATCCGCCCGTAGCCGCTCAAACCCAGGTAGATGACGAACACGAGGAAGATGTTCGCGGTGAGCAGGAAGAACCAGCTCATATCCGCTACGACGTAGTTGAAGAGCTGAGTTGTCACGGTCCCGAACCCGTTCGGGTCCACCGCTCCCCACAGGACGACCAGCGCCGAAACGGCTATCGATACCGCGAAAACGGTATGATTCGTCGCCCTCTTGTTTTGCACTTTTTCCATTTTAGAAACCCTGATTCACCAGCTTGGAGAACTTCGGCACGAGCGGAATGCTCGCCACTCCCGTTGGGAACGACGAGTTTCGACAGGTGTGATGAACCTCCTCACAGGACGCCCGCACCGGGCGTCGCCGACGGTCGATGCGTCGGCATCACGACTTCATCCTGCGCCGCGGGCCCAAGCTTCGCGCGGCCCGACCAAAGCGGATGTGGCACATCCTCCACCGAGGCAGCAGGACCTTCTTTCGTTGTGCGCTTCCGCAGAGGCTCTCAGTTGTGCACCGCTCGATCAAACGAATCGAGAAGATCTGGCTAGACGAATTTTGAAAGGGTCCTATAGAAATCCTCTATCAGCGCTGCGAGTCGGCGGTCCGGCAGCGAGATCGCGCACCCGGCGCTCGCCGCAGGACATCGGTCACCAGCGAACGGACTCAGCTGGCGAGTTCAGCTCACCCGGTGGCAAGGACCTCTTGGCGATGTGGCCCCCGAGGGACACCTGTTGGTGCGGTGGTCGTTGAACCGGCGCCGAGGCGGTCCGATCACGAACCACAGCGAGCCCCTCGGGCCCAAGTGGACGAGCACGTCCAGTCGTTCCACAGCCGCCGGGCCGGGTCGTGCATCGGCAGCGTCGCGAAGGACGCGAACCCGTCCGGCCCGATGGGCCACCTGCTCGACGGCGTAGTCGTTGAGCAGGTGGCCTGGTTCATCCGCCTTCCCGCTTCTCGTGCAGCGTCTGAACCCCGGTAGAAAGCGGCGGAAGCACGGCGGCTCGAACCGGAACTCGTGCGCGATCAGGACTTGTGGGTGTCCAGCACCACCTTGCGGTGTGCGGCCAGGCCACGTCCGAGGAAGTGCGTCGCCGACTGCTGGAGGAATCCAGGCTCGGTGGCGAAGAAGTGGTCTTCGAGCTCGATACTCCTCCACGGTGGAGGTCGTCGGGAATTCAGCTCGGCAACCCGGCGCCTGGCGGTCGAGCTCGCTTCGAACTGCGGCTTCCTCGACGCCACCGTCGCGGGTCGGCGAAGGCAGGCGAGCCCCGGCGGCCTGCCCGTGGCGAAAGCAGTTCCCAGCGCGGCGCCATGAGGGCCCGCAGCGCGTCCTCGACCCACTCTTCGACGAAATTGGGGAATCACCGGCCATCACCACTCAACACCCCACAGTGGACAAATCACACCCCACAGTGGACCGACGTCGCAGCAGAGCCCGGCGTGCTCGCCGAACGCCGATCCAGAGCGTCACCGCCAAGATCCCATGGGCCACTGGGCCCCGGAGGTTCCTCCACCCGTCAGTCTTCTCAACCCGGGCCCGCCACGTGCGTGGAGAGCACCGCTGACCGGATCACGACCGCGAGCTCTTCAGACGCCGTGCAGCTCGTCGAGGAGCGCGAAGCCGTCCTGGATCCACGCCAGTTCGGTGCGGGCGCGCGCGATCAGTCCGTCGTAGGCGTAGATCTTGTAGCGGACAGTCAGCTCGGCCTCACGCTCGGTCAGCTTGGCGATCCGCGCGGCCAAGGTCGGGTGAGTGCGGTCGACGAGGGTCGCCCGGGTGCCCTCGAGCATCGCCAGGTGCTCTTCCCAGTACTCCTGCTGCTGCCGCAGCTGCTCACGCACCGCCGCGGGGTCGGCGAAGTCGAAGTACGCGGCCTTCAGGTAGGCGGGGTCGCGCTGCCACTGCGGCGCCAGGGGCGATTCCATCCACTCCCGGAACTCGGCGAGGCCCGCGTCGGTGACGTGGTACTCCTTCTTGGTCCCCTTCTTGCCCCAGGGACGCTCGACCGAGGTGAGCAGCCCGTCGCGTTCCATCCGGTTGAGCGCCGGGTAGATCTGCGAGTCCGGGGCGTGCCAGACGTGCGCGACCGAGCGGCTGAAGCTCTTCGAGATGTCGTAGCCGGTCATCGGACGACCCGTCAGCAACGCGATCAGCGCGTGTCGCAGCGACAAGATGGCCTCCCTTCCTGATCAGCCACGCTATCCACCCTTGCCAACTCACTATATCCATAGATAGCTTGTGGCTTACACAACAGATACCTCTCTCCATAGGGAGTTGACCAATGACGCTCACAACCCCCGCACCGGTGGGAACCGCAGCACCGACCACGGCCGCGGCGAAGATCTTCAACCACCCCCGCAACGCCTGGTACGTGGCGGCCTGGGATCACGAGGTCACCGGCAAGCAGCCGCTGGCGCGCACCGTCGCCGGTGTTCCGCTCGCGCTGTGGCGCAACACCGAGGGGCGCGCCGTCGCACTCGCCGACGCCTGCTGGCACCGGCTCGCCCCCCTGTCGCAGGGCAAGGTCCTCGGCAACGAGCTGCAGTGCCCCTACCACGGCCTGCGCTACAACTCGACCGGTCGTTGCACCGCCATGCCCGCGCAGGAGACGATCAACCCGAGCGCGGTCGTCCCCTCCTACCCCGTCGTCGAGCGCTACCGCTACGTCTGGGTGTGGGTGGGCGATCCCGACCTCGCCGATCCGGCCACCGTGCCCGACATGCACCAGATGGACGATCCGTCCTGGGCGGGTGACGGCGAGACCATTCACGCCGACTGCAATTTTCAGCTGGTCCTCGACAACCTGATGGACCTCACCCACGAGGAGTTCGTGCACTCCTCGAGCATCGGCCAGGAGGAGCTCTCCGAGTCCGAGTTCGACGTGATCCACGAAGGCGACACGGTCACCGTCACCCGCTGGATGCGCGGCATCGACGCCCCGCCGTTCTGGTTGAAGAACATGCGCGACAAGTTCCCCGGCTTCGAGGGCAAGGTCGACCGCTGGCAGATCATCAGGTTCCAGGCGCCGGCCACGATCTGCATCGACGTCGGTGTCGCCAAGGCCGGCACCGGCGCGCCCGAGGGCGACCGCAGCCAAGGCGTCAACGGGTACGTCATGAACACGATCACCCCCGAGACCGACCGCACCTGTCACTACTTCTGGGCGTTCATGCGCAACTACTGCCTGGACAACCAGACCATCACCACCCAGCTGCGCCAAGGTGTGCACGGCGTCTTCGGCGAGGACGAGGACATGCTGCGCGCCCAGCAACGCGCGATCGACGCCAACCCGGAGCACGAGTTCTACAGCCTCAACATCGACGTAGGCGGGATGTGGGTCCGCCAGATCCTGGAGCGGATGCTTGCCGCCGAAGGGCGGCCGTCGGCGGCTCCCGCTGCGGCGGGCAGGGGCGTCTGATGGCGGCCCACTCCCAGTCCCGCTGGCAACGGGCGCAGATCGTCGAAGCCGACCTCGTAGCCGACGGCGTCCGCCGGATAGTGCTGGAGGTCGAACACCCCGAGCACGCGGCGCCCGGTACGCACGTCGACGTCGCACTGCCCGTCCAGGGCCGACGGCAGATCCGTTCCTACTCCGTCGTGCGATCCGAGGCCGGGGGCCGCCGGCTCACGCTCAGCGTGCAGCTCTCCGCTGCCTCCCGAGGTGGTTCGGAGGCCATGCACGCACTGGCCGTCGGTGACGAGCTCACCGTCACCGGGCCCGTGCAGAGCTTCCCGCTCGCGGTCGGCGCCGGTCGTTACGTCCTGGTCGCCGGCGGCATCGGCGTCACCGCACTGGTCGCGATGGCGTCAGCTCTGCGCCGCCGCGGCGCCGACTACGAGCTCGTGCTCGTCGGTCGGAGTCGGCAGGTCATGGCCTACCTCGACGAGCTCACCGCCGAGCACGGCGATCGGCTCCGGGTGCACGTCGACGACGAAGGGACGCCGTTGTCGGTACCTGGTCTGGTCGACGAGATCGCCGCGGCACCGAACGCGGCCACGACCGAGCTCTACATGTGCGGCCCGATCGGCCTGATGGACGCGATCAGGTCGAGCTGGACCGAGCACGGGCTGGCCGAGACCAACCTGCGGTTCGAGACCTTCGGGTCCAGCGGCCGGTTCGAAGCCGAGGAGTTCGTGGTCCGCCTTCCCCAGCTCGACCGGGAGGTCGCCGTCGCACCCGGCACCTCGATCCTGGACGCCCTGAACGCGGCCGGGGTCGACACGCTCTCGGACTGCCGCAAGGGCGAGTGCGGACTCTGCCTGGCCAAGATCGTCGAGGTCGCGGGCACCATCGACCACCGCGACGTCTTCCTCAGCCAAGCGCAGAAGCAGCGCTCCACCCACCTGTGCCTCTGCGTCTCCCGCGCGGCGGTCGGCAACACCGGCGACCGCGCATCCGTCACCCTCCACCTCACCTGATCCGGGCGCAACGGATCCCTCACCACTGGATACCTCAATGATTCTCACGGCACGCATCGGCGCGGCGCCCATGTCCGGCTACCAATGGCTGATCGTCGCGCTCTGCACCTTCATGAACTGCCTCGACGGCTTCGACGTCATGGCAGTCGCGTTCACCGGCCCCTCGGTCACCGAGGAGTTCGGTCTGAACGGTTCCCAGTTCGGACTGCTGGTCTCGGTCGGCCTGATCGGGATGGCGCTGGGTTCGATGCTGCTCGCACCCTTCGCCGACCTGATCGGGCGTCGCCCGCTGATCCTGATCAGCCTCGCCTTGGGCACGATCGGCATGTTCGGCGCCGCGATGGCCCCCTCAGTGCTGGTGATGGGCCTCTTCCGGCTCGTGACCGGCATCGGCGTGGGCGGCATCCTGGCCAGCACCAACGTGATCGCCAGCGAGTTCTCGAACGCGAAGAACCGCGGGCTCGCCATCGGCATCTACACCGCCGGGTACGGCATCGGCGCGACCTTCGCGAGCCTCGTCGCGAAGACCACGGTGGGCGGCGACTGGCGGATCGTCTTCTACGCCGGCGGCTTCGGAACTCTGCTCGCCCTGATCGTCATCGCCGTGCTGCTGCCGGAGTCGCTCGCCTTCCTCGAGCAGCGCCGTCCCCGCGGCGCCCTGGAGCGCATCAACCGGACCCTGGCGCGAATGGGGATGGACTCCACCAGCACGGCCGACCTCGACCAGGCGAGCTCCGCCCGGAAGGACGCCGGGCAGACCGGTTCGGGTTGGCTGAAGCAACTGCTCGCACCCACGATCCTGCTCTGGATCATCTTCATCACCATCATGTTCGGGTTCTACTTCGTCAACAGCTGGACCCCGACCCTCCTCGCCGAGGAAGGGCTTTCGAAGAGCACTGCGGTCACCGCCGGGATGGCGATCTCGATCGGTGGCACCGTCGGCTCGGTGCTCTACGGCCTTGCCGCCCGGCTCCGCCCACCACGGGTCGTGCTGATCGGGTTCTCGCTGCTGTCGGCCGCGATGATGGTCGTGTTCATCCTGAGCACCTCGATCCTGTGGCTCGGGTTCGGCATCGGCGTCATCGTCGGCGCGCTGATCAACGGCTGCATCGCCGGTGCGTACACCGTCGGACCACCGCTGTACCCGTCCCACCTCCGCGGCGTCGGCATGGGCTGGGCGCTCGGCATGGGCCGGATCGGCGCCATCCTCTCCCCGACCATCGCAGGCCTGCTCAAGGACGCAGGTGCCTCGGCGACCCAGCTCTACGTCGGAGCCGCCGCAGTCGTCGCGCTCTGCGCACTCGCCCTGGTCGCGCTGCGCAAGCACGACCCGGACTCCACCCCAGCGGCCACGGAACCGGCCACGAACCCGGCCACGGGCTGAGGCAACGTCCGGGGCACCGGCGCGCACCGAGCGCAACGCGACGCTGACGCCCACGACATCGAGCTCCATCGCCACGTGGACCACATGCCGACGAAACCACCCGAGGCCCGGCACCACCGATGACCGCCCGCCGACCCGCTTGACCGCGTAGCTCCCACACGGTCAGGTGGGTCCTTCGGTACCCAGCGGTCGAGAAGACGATCGTGTAGCGGTCACCACTGATCCACACCGAGACAGGTGCCCGTTGACCTGCGGTAACTCGCAGGTCAACGGGCACTCCTCGCCAGTCGGAGCCGGACTCAACACCGGCTGGGCCAGCCGCTCCGAAGCGCGAGTCCGAAGTAGGGAGCACGCCCGGTGGCCTGCTGCGCTCCGGTCCACTGCGGATTCTCGCGCTCTGCCGTTGTCGTCGAGCTCGTGACGATGGGGAGTGCCGGGTCTGGCTTTCGGTTCGCTCGGAGGGATGCTCGTCATGCCCACGCCCCGATCGCGGCGGCGCTGGTCGCGGGCACCGGCTCGCAGTCCTCTTCCGGCTGCTACCTGCTGGCGGTGTCGTTGGTGAGCCTGGCCGCGCTGGCGGCCGCCTCCCGCGCCCGCGGGGTCCGCTGACACCGGACGCGCCCACCGTGCCCGGCCGAACCACGCGTCTCCGGCCGGGAACCGCCGCGCGCGTGCGGCGATCCTATTCGGACGTTCCACGCACACCGTCCGCGGTGCCGTCGCCGAGGCCGATGAGCGGATCACCGCGGTCGTCGGCGGCGGTGAACAGTTGCAGGAAGGCCGCCAGCGCGGGGTTGTCGTTCTCGCCCCGCCACGCCACCCGCAGCTCTACGGGCTCCGGGACCGGCAGATCCACGGGCCGGAAGACGAGCCCGGCGAACCGCAAGCGCGCCGCGGTCGTCGGCACCAGTGCGATGCCGAGCCCGGCTTCGACCAGCGCCAGCGCCGTGTGCACCTGCGAGACGTACTGCACGTACGTCGGCCGCACGCCCGCTTCACCGAAGATGCCCACGACGAGGTCGTAGAAGTAGCGCGCCTCAAGCGGCGAGTACCCGACGACGTCCGCCCCGTGGAAGGCCTCGAGCGGCAGCCGCTCCTCGTCGGCCAGCCGGTGCCCGGCGGGCAACGCGGCCACCAGGGCGCCCGTGCCCACCAGCCGGGACTCCACGCCGGGTGGCGTCGGCGGCCGCACCAGGCCCGCGTCCAGCGTGCCGGACGAGATGCGGTCCAGCTGGTCGCGTGTGACCAACTCCTGCAGCACCACCTCGACATGCGGGAGCCGCTCGGCGATGGTGCGCAGCACCGTGCCGAGCACGCCGTATCCGGACGTCGCCGTGAACCCCAGGTTGAGCAGGCCGGCGCGGCCCGCGGTCATCCGCCGGGCCGACTGCGCGGCGTTCTCGGCGTCGTGCAGGAGCCTGCGGGCGTTCCGCAGGAAGGCGCGGCCTGCGGGCGTGAGCCGCACCGTCCGGCCGCTGCGATCGATCAGGCTGACGCCGAGTTCCCTCTCCAGCTGCTGGATCTGCCTGCTCAGCGGGGGCTGCGTCATGTTCAACCGCTCGGCGGCGCGACCGAAGTGGCCTTCCTCGGCGACGGCGACGAAGCCGGTCAGCTGGTGGATCGTGAACATCGATGCATTTCCTGAATCAGAGGATGCGAATTTGGAGTTGGACGTGCATTGCTCGCCGACTCTAGCGTCGCGGTCACGGGCCAGACCAACCTGGAGGAAGTACGCGATGTCCCAGTTCACGCCCCACGAAACAGCCAAGCGGCTGTCGAACAGCCTGCTGTCCTTCCCGGTGACGCACTTCCGGGACGACCTGAGCTTCGACGAGCCAGCCTACCGCGAGAACATCGCCTGGCTGAGTGAGTTCGGCGCGGCCGGGCTTTTCGCCGCGGGCGGCACCGGCGAGTTCTTCTCGCTGACCCCCGACGAGGTGTCGGCCGTCGTCAGAGCCGCCGTGGGGGAGACGCCCGACGACGTGCCCGTGATCGCGCCGGCCGGCTACGGCACCGCTACCGCCATCGAGCTGGCCCGAACCGCCGAGCGAGCGGGTGCCGACGGGCTGCTCCTGCTGCCGCCGTACCTCACCGAGGCGTCGCAGGACGGACTCATCGAGCACGTCAAGGCGGTCTGCGCGGCGACCTCGCTCGGCGTGATCATCTACAACCGAGCCAACGCGGTCTACACCGACGAAACCGTCGCGCGCCTGGCCGACGCGTGCGCCAACCTCGTCGGGTTCAAGGACGGTGTCGGCGACATCGAGCGCATGACCCGCATCCACACGCGGCTCGGCGACCGGCTGACCTACGTCGGCGGCCTCCCCACTGCGGAGGCGTTCGCGCTGCCGTACCTCGAGATGGGCGTCACGACCTACTCGTCGGCGATGTACAACTTCGTGCCCGAGTTCGCGCAGCGGTTCTACACCGCCGTGCGCGCCCACGACCGCGCCGCCGTCGACCGCTACCTCGCCGAATTCGTGCTGCCCTACTGCGACATCCGCAACCGCAAGGCGGGTTACGCGGTGAGCATCGTGAAGGCGGGCATGAGGGCCATCGGACGCCCCGCCGGGCCGGTCCGCGCCCCGTTGACCGACCTCGACGACGACGAACTGCAGCAGCTCTCCGAGCTGATCTCCCGGATTCCCGAGGAGAACGCATGAACACCCCGACCGGTCGGATGATCATCGCGGGTGAACCGGTCACCGGAACCGGAACGGAGATCCGCGCCGTCGACCCGAGCACCGGCGAGCAACTGGACCCCGCCTTCGCCTACGGCGGTTCCGCCGACGTCGACCGTGCGTGCGCCGCCGCGTGCGACGCGTTCGGCCAGTACCGGGCGCTGCCGGTGACCAGGCGCGCCGAGCTGCTCGAACGCATCGCCGACAACATCGAGGCGATCGGCGACGCCCTGGTCGAACGCGCCCACGCCGAATCCGGTCTGCCCCTCGCGCGCCTCACGGGCGAGCGCGGCCGCACCACGGGCCAGCTGCGCATGTTCGCCACGCTGCTGCGCGACGGGAACCTCGAAATCCCGCGCATCGATCCGGCACAGCCGGACCGCACACCGCCCCGCGCCGACATCCGCCAGCGTGCCGTTCCGCTCGGCCCCGTGGCCGTGTTCGGCGCCAGCAACTTCCCCCTCGCCTTCTCGGTCGCGGGTGGGGACACCGCGTCTGCGCTCGCGGCGGGCTGCCCCGTCGTCGTCAAGAGCCACGACGCCCACCCCGGCACCTCGGAACTCGTCGGTCGGGCGATCAGCGACGCGGTCGCCGAGACGCAGCTGCCCGCGGGCACGTTCTCGCTGCTGTTCGGCCACGGCCCCGACCTCGGCACGGCCCTCGTCACCGATCCGCGCATCCGTGCCGTGGGATTCACCGGGTCGCGCCAGGGTGGCCTCGCGCTCGTGGCCGCCGCGCAGGCGCGTCCCCGCCCGATTCCGGTGTACGCGGAGATGAGCAGCACGAACCCCGTGTTCCTGTTGCCGGGCGCACTCGCCGACCGCGCCGGCGAGATCGGCACCGCGTTCGTCGGTTCGCTCACCCTCGGCGCCGGACAGTTCTGCACCAACCCGGGCATCGTCGTCGCCGTGGACGGCCCGGACCTGCACCGTTTCGTGGACGCGGCCACGACGGCGATCACCGCGTCGGAACCGGCCACGATGCTCACGCCCGGGATCGCCGACGCCTATGCCCAGGGCGTCAGCACACTGTCCGGCCACGACGGCGTCGAGGTGCTCGCCCGGGGATCCGACTCCGGCGGGCCGATCACCTGCCGCCCCGCACTGCTCGCGACCGACGCCGAACGGTTCGTCGCCGAAGAGGCGTTGCAGCAGGAGGTGTTCGGCTCCTGCTGCATCGTCGTGCGCTGCCAGGACATGGCTCAGGTGCACGCGGTCGCCGAGGCTCTCGAAGGCCAGCTGACCGCGACCGTCCACACCGGAACCGGGGACGAGCGCGAGGCCGCCACGCTGCTGAGCGCACTCGAGCTCCTCGCGGGCCGTGTGCTGTTCAACGGCTGGCCGACGGGAGTCGAGGTCGGCCACGCGATGGTTCACGGCGGTCCGTTCCCCGCCACGTCGGACTCGCGAACCACCTCCGTCGGCACGCGTGCCGTGGACCGGTTCCTACGCCCGGTGTCCTACCAGGATGTTCCGAGCGGCCTGCTGCCGAGCGCGATCGCCGACGGCAACCCCGACGGCCTGTTCCGTCGCATCGACGGTATCCCGGGCACCCAGTAGCCATCCCCGCCGGTGTCCGCTCCGCGTCAACGAGGTGGGCACCGGCCCCAGCCACTCCGGAAAACAGTCAACGAGGACCGTGATGATGGATCGAGAAGAAGACAACCACGCAGCCATCAGAAGTCCGGAAGGGACACTTCGGGGCCGACTCCGACAATTCGGTCCCGGAATCGTGGCCGTCCTGAGCATGATGGGGGCCGGTGATCTCGTCACCGCCTCCGTTTCGGGCTCGAGCTACGGATACAACCTCATGTGGCTGCTCGCACTCTCCTTGATCGTGCGATTCGTCATCGTGAACCTCATGGGTAGGTATCAGATCCTGAACACGAAAGGCCAGACGATCGTCGAAGGATACAACGATGTGTCCAAGTACTTCCCTTGGTTCATCGGCATTGCCGTCCTGATCAGCGGCCACCTGCTCAACGCCTACATGATCACCGGAGCAGGGGAGGCGTTGACCTGGATCTTCGGCATCGGGCAGCCATTCCTCTGGTCATGCGTCGTGGTCCTGGTCAGCCTGTTCGTCATCGGGCGCAACGTCTACAACACGATAGAGAAGCTGCTGAAGCTCTTCCTGGTGTTGATGACCATCGCTTTCCTGGGGCTGGCGATCTACTCAGTTCCCGACGTGGGTGGGATCGTGAGGGCCACGGTCGGTTTTGGCATCCCCGACGATACTGGCACGTTCGGGGTCTTCGCCGTGGCCCTCTCCCTGATCGGAGCCGTGGCGGGCTCGATGGCCAACTTCCTGTACCCCTACTTCGTGAAGGACAAGGGCTGGACAGGCGCCCAGTACAGGAAGGTCCAACGCAACGACATCCTGTTCGGAATATGTGCCGCCATCGTCATCAACCTCGCGGTCTGGGTGGTCGGGGCCGAGCTCCTCGCTCCGAACAACATCGCGGTCGGCAGCCTCGAGGACATATCCAAGGCTTTGTCGCTCCACCTGGGGGAGTTCGGCGCCCTCGTCTTCTACATCGGCGCATTCGGCATCCTCTACAGCAGTGTCATCGGGTTCGCGAACGGATTCCCCAAGGTGGTCATCGATTGCTTGCACATCGTCAAGCCCGCGCGACGGGAGGAGTTCGGGAAGAAGTTCGAGGATGACCCGTGGTTCAAGTGGGTCAGCCTGTTCATCCTGATCTCCCCCGTCGTCTGGTCCGCCCCAGGTATGCCCGGTTTCGTCGAGATGGCCGTCTTCGTGACCGGACTGCAGGCCGTCGTCGTCCCGATCGTGGCAGTCGGCCTCCTAATCCTCGTCAACAAGCGCAGCCATTTGGGCGAGCACAAGGCGAACGTCGTCGAGAACGTCGTTCTGTTCCTGACCACTGCACTGGCGATCTGGGTGAGCATTGAGGTGGTGATGGGGTGGTTCTAGGCAGGGCAGTCGGCCTGAGCGCCGGTCCCTGAACTGTTCTCACCGGTGCGGAGCTGGTAAGAGGAGGGACTCCTGGTAGATCGGTCGGTGTCTAGTCGGCCGCTCGTACCGGGAGTCCCGGCTGTGATCGCAAGCAGTGCAGCGCCGGGAGCGCACCGCTGGATCACATGATCACGGCGTGAGCTCGGCGCAGGACGCCTTGCCATCCGGGTTCTCGTGCACGAGCCGGCCCGCGAAGTAGGTGCGCTGCACCCGCGTGGCGTGGATGTCGCGGGGGTCGATCTCGAAGAGGTTCCGGTCCAGCACGATGAAGTCGGCAGAGCAACCGGGTGCCAGCCTTCCGGCGATGTCGCCGATGCCGAGGGCGTCCGCGGGGTTCGAGGTGAACGCTGCGATCGCTTCCTCCAACGTCAGCTCCTGCTTGGGATTGAGCGTGCCGGGGAAGCGTTCGTCCGGGTTGCGCCGTGTCACGAGGGTTTCCAGCCCGGTCCAGGGGTCGGGGGTCGGTGCGGCGCACGGCCAGTCCGAACCCGCGGCGACGACCGCGCCGCTGTCGACGAGGTCGCGCATCGGCCAGGAGGACTCGACGAGCCCCGGCTCCACCTGTTCGGCGATGCTGTCCTGGATCACGCTCGGGTACCAGATGTAGGGCGAGAGGTCGGCGACGACGTTCACCTCCGCGAAGCGCGGCACGTCGTCGGGGTGGACGAACTCGGCGTGGGCGATCTGCAGGCGAATGCCGGAGGCCGTCTCGTTCCGCAACCGCTCGGCGGCGTCGAGCACGCGACGCGCGGAGGCGTCACCGGTGGCGTGCAGCTTGGCACCGAGCCCGAGTTCGGCGCAGCGTTTCAGCTGTGCCACCAGGTCGTCGAGCGTCCAGTACATCTCCCCCTGCGTGGGCTCCGCGCCGTGACCGCACCGGTAGGGGCTGAGCAGGGCCGTCGTCCGGGTCATCGGAACACCGTCCATGACGATCTTCACGAAGTCCGGCCGGACCAGCTCGCCACGCAGCTCGGCGACCTCAGCGATGAGCTCCTCACCGACGAGGCCGTCCTCCAGGAACGGCCGCACCGGCATCGACAGCACGACCCGAGCGTTGAGCCCGCCGGACGCTTCGAGAGCGGCGAGGGCGCGCGCCGAGCCGAGCATGGTGGCTGCCTCTTGCGCCGAGGTCACCCCGTAGGAGTTGAGCGTCTCGATGGCAGTGGCGACGGCCGTGTCCGTCCGGGCCTGCACATCGGTGATCGACCTGGTGAACGCGGCTTCGGCCTCGGCCGACGCCGACTCGTGCAGCACTCCGGTCAAGCAGCCGTTCCCGTCGCGCACGTACCGGCCGCCGTCCGGATCCGCCGAAGCTGGTCCCACGCCCATCAATGCGAGGGCGCGGGAGTTGACCCAGCGGTTGTGCATGCTGTCGTCGCGCAGCAGCACCGGCCGCCCACCACTCGCCTCGTCCAGCCTCGCGAGAACGGCGGCGTCGGCGAGGCCGTCCAGAACGGTGCTGCCGACGATCCCGCCGACCACCCAGGCATCGGGTCCCAGACCTGCCGCCCACTCACCGATTCTGCCGAGGATCGTGTCCAGGTCGTCGGTGGGCGCCAGCGGCAGCTCGAACGCGGCCTGACTGCCGCCGAGGTTGAGGTGCACGTGCCCGTCGATGAGCCCCGGCATGATCATCGCACCACCTGCGTCGTGCACCTGCGTGTCCGGACCGGTGAACGCTTCGGCCTCGGCGGCGGATCCGACCGCGACGATCTTCCCGTCGCGCACGGCCAGCGCCTCGGCCCACGGCCGGCCGGGGTCCTGGGTCCAGATCCGGCCACCGGTCACGACGAGGTCCGCGGGAGAACTCATGCTGGTTCCTCTCGAGGGAGTGTCAGGGGACGTTTCCGCCGTTCAGCGGCTGATGACCTGGGGCTGGCCGAGGTGTTTGAGGCCTTCCACACCGAACTCCAAGCCGTACCCCGACTGCTTGGCACCGCCGAAGGGGATGCGGGGATCCACTGCGCCGTGCTTGTTGATCCACACGGTGCCGGCCTGCAGGCGGACGGCGACCGAGCGCGCCTGCTCCTCGTCGGAGGACCAGACGGATGCTCCCAACCCGACGTCGAGTCGTTGGCCATCGCCACAGCTTCGTCAACCGACGAGTACTCGATGATCGGCAGGACCGGACCGAACTGCTCTCGCGTGACGAGCGGGTTCTTGTCGTCGATGTCGGCGACCAGGGTCGTCGGGTAGAAGTACCCGGGCTGGTCCTCGACCGGATTCCCGCCGACGACGATGCGTGCACCGTCGTCCTTCGCCGCTTGGACCAGCTCAGTGACGATGTCGTACTGGCCTTGTTCTGCAGCGGGCCGAGTACGTTGCTCTCGTCGATGCCGACGCCCATCGGCATGGCGGCCGCAAGCCCGGCCAGGGCTTCGACGACGTCGTCGTAGACGTCCTCGTGGACGTACAGGCGCTTGAGAGCCGCGCAGGTCTGGCCGGTGTTGATGAACGCGCCCCAGAAGAGGTCTTCGGCGATGCTCGCCGGGTCGACGTCGGGCAGCACGATGCCTGCGTCGTTGCCGCCGAGTTCCAGGGTCAACCGCTTCACGGTGTCCGCGGAGGACCGGATGATGGCCTTGCCCGTCTCGGTGGATCCGGTGAACATGAGCTTGTCGATGTGCGGATGTGCGACCAGCGCCTCGCCGACCTCACGCCCACCCGAGACCACGTGCAGCACATCGTCGGGCAGCGCTGTGTTGAGCACGTGCGCGAGGGCGAGCACCGAGAGCGGCGTGTACTCCGACGGCTTGAGCACCACCGTGTTCCCCATGCGCAGCGACGGGGCCAGCTGCCACACGCTGATCATCATGGGCCAGTTCCACGGCCCGATCGCTCCCACGACACCGCGGCCGGTAGTGCAGTTCCGCACCATCGGCCACCACCTCCGGTTCGAGTTCGAACGAGGCGGTGGTGCGCAGCCACGCCGCGCACGCGCCCACTTCGAAACGCGCGTTGGGCCCGTTGAGCGGCTTGCCCTGCTCCCTGGATAACAGCTCTGCGAGGGCTTCCGCGTTGTCCTCGACCGCCTGCGCAGCACGGGTGAGGAAGGCGCTGCGCTCGGTGTGACCCAGACCCGCCCACGCCGGCTGCGCCGCACGGGCGGCAGCGACGGCCGAATCGAGGTCGGTCGCGTCGTGTTCCGGGGCCCGGCCGACGGTCTCACCGGTGGCCGGATCCTTGATCTCCGTGCCGCCCATCTTGGGCTGGACATCCGCCAACAGGTCTTCGGCCTTCACGAACATCCAGCACTCCATTCTCGACCGACCGGCGCTCATACACCGGCGTGACGCTTGGCACCGGAGATCCCCGTGAAGAACCTCGCGAGCTCCTCGGTGGCGTCCAGGGGCAGCACGTTGGCGACGTAGTGGTCCGGGCGGACGACGACGATCACGCCGTCGCGGTCGATGCCGCGCTCCTCGAAGATGTCCTCGACCGGGTCCGCGGCGTAGACCTTCTCGTAGTCGACGACCTCGTAGGGACCGACCTTCGGCAGGTACGCCCGGGGGACCGAACCGAGATCGACGGCCGTGTAGTGCTGCTGGTAGATCACCTTGACGTCGTAACAGGCATCGATGTCGGCGTCCTCGGGCGTGAAGGCGACCACCGGTGACTGCGGGGAGCTGGTGATCCACTCGGCGAAGTGCTCCGCCTTCGAGGGGTTTCCGGCGGCGGGCCGATCAGCGAAGACGTAGATGCGCCAGCGTCCGTCGGCGCGGTGGTGGTGGCCGAGGTGCACCGGGTTGGCATCGCAGACCCGCGTCACGGCGTGGGACTTGAAGCGCTTGCCGACCGGGAAACCGGTCGCCAGCTCCTGGTGCGTGGCCTCCGCGGTGACCAGCGACGGCTGGTACTGGGTCATCAGGCCCGCGGGGAACTCGGCGGTCTTGACGTAGAAGTCGGCCAGCGCGTTGGGGTCGTCGAATTCCTCGGGTTTGGCGGCCATCATGCTCGACCACTCCCGGTCGAAGTCGATGAGGTTCTGCGCGATGACCTGGCGTTCCGCGGAGTAGGTGTCCAGCAGCGACTCAGGGGCGCGTCCGTCGAGGACGTGCGCGACCTTCCAGGCGATGTTCCAGCCGTCCTGGATGGAGACGTTCATGCCCTGACCGGCCTTGGCGCTGTGCGTGTGGCACGCGTCGCCGGTGATGAACACCCGCGGCGTGCGGGTGCCCACGAGCTCGGCCGGCACGTCGTCGAACTTGTCGGCCAGCCGGTGCCCGACCTCGTAGACGCTGCGCCAGCCGACGTGCTTCACCGTCAGCGTGTACGGGTGCAAGATCCGGTTGGCGCGCGCCTCCACCTCTTCCTGAGTGGTCTCGCGGACCTTGCCGTGGTCGTCCGCAGAGAGCTCGCCCAGGTCGACGTACATCCGGAACAGGTGGTTCCCCTCGCGAGGGATGTGCAGGATGCTGCCGCCGTCGTGGGATTGGATGGCGCACTTGGTGCGGATGTCGGGGAAGTCGGTCTCGGCCAGCACGTCCATCACGCCCCAGGCGTGATTGGCACGGTCACCGACCAGTTCCCGCCCGATCGACTCCCGCACCCGGCTGCGAGCACCGTCGCAGCCGATCACGTACTTGGCGCGCACGATCCGCTGCTCGCCTTCGTTCTCGCCAGCGCTGCGCCGCAGCGTGACGGTCACTGGGTGGTCTCCCCCGTCGGCGACGTCGAGGCCGAGGAACTCGTAATCGTAGTCGGGTTCGATCCTGGCCGGGGCGTTGCGAGCCGCCTCGGCGAAGTAGTCCAGCACCCGCGCCTGGTTGACGATCAGGTGCGGGAACTCGCTGACACCGGCCGGGTCATCGGGAGCCCGCGAGGTCCGGACGATGTTCTCCGGGTTCTCGGGATCCGGTGCCCAGAAGCACATCTCGGTGATCCGGTAGGCCTCTTCGGTGATCCGAGCCGCGAACCCGAACGCCTGGAACGTCTCGACGCTGCGCGCCTGGATGCCGTCGGCCTGCCCGATCTCCAGCCGTCCCGGGCGACGTTCGACCACGCGCGTCACGATGTGCGGGAACTGAGCGAGCTGCGCGGCCGCGATCATCCCCGCGGGACCGCTGCCCACGATGAGGACGTCGACCTCGTCGGGGAGCTCAGCTGGACGATCCACACCGGTCCCGGCAGCCGGCTGAACGCGGGGATCACCCGAAACGTAGCCGTGGTGGTGGAACTGCACGATCTCTCCTCACGTCATTGCGAGAAAGTCGGTTCTTCCGCGGTAGGGCCAGGTTTCACGCGTAAGGGTTGGGCATCAGGGTGTACTTCGTCTCCAGGTATTCCTGGATCCCTTCCCGGGAGCCCTCGCGGCCGAGACCGGACTGCTTGACCCCGCCGAAGGGCGCGGCTGCGTTCGAGACGACCCCGACGTTGAGTCCCATCATCCCGGTCTCGATCTCCTCGATCAGGCGTTGACCGCGGCGGGTGTCGCGGGTGTAGGCGTAGCCGACGAGGCCGTAGGGGGTCGAGTTGGCCAGTTCGATCGCCTCCTCCTCCGAGGTGAAGGTGGTGACCGGCAGCACCGGCCCGAAGATCTCCTGGCCCATCACCTCCGCATCCGGTGGCACGTCGGTGAGCACGGTCGGCAGGTAGAAGGTGCCTGGACCCTCTCCTCGGGACCCGCCGGTGCGGACGCGGGCGCCGCGTTCGACGGCGTCGTCGACGAGGGCTGCGACGCTGTCGACCGCCTTGCGCTCGATCAGCGGCCCGATGTCGACGCCGTCTTCGGTGCCGCGTCCGGTCCGCATTCCCGCGACGCGTTCAGTGACGCGCCGGCTGAACTCCTCGGCGACGGTTTCGTGGACGTAGAAGCGGTTTGCGGCGGTGCAGGCCTGCCCGGTGTTGCGGAACTTGGCGGCCAACGCGCCCTCGACCGCCGCGTCGAGGTCGGCGTCGTCGAAGACCAGGAACGGGGCGTTGCCACCGAGTTCCATGCTGGTGCGCAGCACTCCCCCGGCCGCCTGCTCCAGCAACCGGACGCCGACCTCGGTGGAGCCGGTGAACGACAGCTTCCGCAGCCGCGGATCGCTGATCAGCGGCCCGCACACAGCACCGGACTTCGACGTCGTCACCACGTTGACCACGCCCTCCGGCACCCCAGCCCGCTCCAGCAGGCGGGTCAGCATCAGGGTCGTCAGCGGGGTCAGAGCCGGCGGTTTGATGACGACGGTGCAGCCGGCCGCCAGCGCCGGTGCGATCTTGCGCGTGGCCATCGCCAGCGGGAAGTTCCACGGCGTGATCAGCAACGACGGGCCGACCGGGCGGTGTGTCACCACCATCTGGCCGGTTCCCTCGGGGCTGGTGCTGTAGCGACCGTCGATTCGGACGGCTTCCTCGCTGAACCAGCGCAGGAACTCGCCTCCGTAGCCGACCTCGCCGCGGGCTTCCCGCAGCGGCTTGCCCATTTCCAGGGTCATCAGCAGGGCGAGGTCGTCGGCGTGCTCTTGCACCAGGTCGAAGGTCCGGCGCAGGATTTCGGCCCGGCGCCGTGCCGGGGTCCGTGCCCACTCCCGTCCGGCGCTCGCGGCGGCGTCCAACGCGGCGGCACCGTCGGCGGGTGAAGCGTCCGCGACCTCGGCGAGGGCCTCACCGGCGGCGGGGTCGTGCACCGGGAAGGTGCCGTTGCTCCCTGGGATCCACTTCCCGGCAACGAGCAGTTCGGTGGGAACGCGCCCGATGAGGTCGCTCTCCGTGGTGGTCATAGCGAGACCCCCAGCTTGAAGCCCTGCTCGTCGTCGCCCTTGCGGGTGTAGGAGAAGCCGTCGGCTCCCACCGTCACGGCCACCTCGCTGCTGTCGGTGCGCACCTGCAAGGGCTGCGGTCGGCCGTCGAGGTCCAGGACCGGGGAGGCCTCGGTGTACCAGGACGGGACCACCGGGTTGCCCCACCAGTCGCGGCGCTGGTTGTCGTGGACGTCCCAGGTCACGACGGGGTTGTCGGGATCCCCGGTGTAGTAGTCCTGGGTGTAGATCTCCACCCGGTGGCCGTCGGGGTCGCGGATGTAGAGGTAGAAGGCGTTGGACACGCCGTGGCGGCCGGGTCCGCGCTCGATGACGTCGGACATCCGCAGCGCGCCGAGCTTGTCGCAGATGGACAGGATGTTGTGCTTCTCGTGGGTGGCGAAGGCGACGTGGTGCAGCCTCGGCCCGTCGCCGCCGGTCAGGGCGGTGTCGTGGACGGTGTCCTTGCGCCGCAACCAGGCCGCGTAGGTGGTGCCCTCGGCGTCCTGGATGTCCTCGGTGACCCGGAAACCCAAGTCCTCCAGGTACTCCCGGCCCTTCGGCACGTCGGGGGTGACCTGGTTGAAGTGGTCCAGGCGCACCAGCGCGCCGGGGGTGTAGAGGTCGTAGCGCCACGCCAGCCGCTCGACGTGGGTCACCTCGTGGAAGAACTCGTAGGGGAACCCGAGCGGATCGGTCACGCGCACCGAGTCGCCGATTCCCTTGGTGAATCCGTCCTTTCGACGCTCGGTGCGGCAGCCGCGGGCGGCGAACCACTCCTCCGCCCGGTCCACGTCCTCCGGGGTCCGCACCCGGTAGGAGAACGCCGCCGCGGCGGCCACCGGTCCTTCGCGCAGGACGAGGTTGTGGTGGATAAACTCCTCCAGCGTGCGGAGGTAGATCGCCTCGTCGTCCTCCTCGGTGACCACCAGGCCGAGGACGTCGACGTAGAACTCCCGCGCCTTGGCCAGGTCGGTGACCACCAGGTCGAGGTAGGCGCAGCGCACGATGTCCGGAGGAATCAGCGCTGGAGATTGCGAGACAGTCATCGTTGAACGGTCCTTCGCATGCGTGGCGCCTCAGGCGCCGAACTTGGGGGTGTGGACGGGGGCCAGCGAGATGTGCATGGCCTGCTGGTCGGAGTAGAAGTCCAGCGATCGGTAGCCGCCCTCGTGGCCGAGACCGGAGGCCTTGACGCCGCCGAAGGGCGTGCGCAGGTCGCGGACGTTGTGCGAGTTCAGCCAGACCATCCCGGCATCGATGCGCTGCCCGACGTTGTGGGCGCGTTCCAGGTTCGAAGTCCACACGTAGGCCGCCAGCCCGTACTTGGTGTTGTTGGCCAGGCGCACGGCTTCCTCGTCGGTGTCGAACGGGGTGATCGCCACGACCGGGCCGAAGATCTCCTCCTGGAAGATCCGCGCGGTGGGCGGAACGTCGACGAAGACCGTGGGCCGCACGTAGTTCCCGGTCTCCAGGCCTTCCGGGCGTCCGCCACCTGCGGCGAGGGTTGCTTCGGTTCTGCCGATCTCGATGTAGCCGGTGACCTTCTCGTAGTGCTCGGGGTGCACCAGGGCGCCGACCTCGGTGGCCGGGTCGTGCGGATCGCCCACCTTGATGTTCTCCGCGCGTTCGACGTAGCGGCGGACGAACTCGTCGTAGATGCCGCGCTCGACCAGGATTCGGCTGCCCGCGGTGCAGCGCTCGCCGTTGAGGGAGAACACGCCGAACACCGTCGAGTCGATCGCCGCGTCGAGGTCGGCGTCGGCGAACACGACCGCCGGACTCTTCCCGCCCAGCTCCATCGACAGGCCCTTGAGGGTCGGCGCGGAGTTGGCGAAGATCAGCTGACCGGTGGCGGACTCGCCGGTGAAGGAGATCAGCTGCACGTCGGTGTGCTTGACCAAGGCTTCGCCGGCCTCTTCGCCGAGCCCGTTGACGATGTTGAACACCCCGTCGGGAACTCCGGCCTCGCGGAAGATCTCCGGCCACAACCCGGCCGACAGCGGCGTGAACTCGGCCGGCTTGAGCACCACCGTGCAACCGGAGGCCAGCGCCGGGGCGAGCTTCCAGCTCTCCAGCATGAAAGGCGTGTTCCACGGCGTGATCAACCCGGCCACGCCCTTGGGCTTGCGGTTGACGTAGTTGACCTGCTTGCCCGGCACCTTGTAGGTGTCATCAGCTTGAGCCACGATCAGGTCCGCGAAGAACCGGAAGTTCTCGGCCGCCCGCTTCGCCTGACCCAGCGCCTGCGTGATCGGCAACCCGGTGTCGAAGGTCTCCAGCTCCGCCAACCGCTCGTTGCGGGTTTCCACGATGTCGGCGATCTTGTTCAGGATCCGCGCGCGCTCGCGCGGCAGCATCCCCGGCCACGGACCTTGGTCGAAAGCCCTGCGGGCAGCCGAGACCGCGCGATCGATGTCGGCCTGCTTGCCCGACGAGGCCTCCAGGTAGGACTGGTTGGACACCGGGTCGAGGACCTCGAAGGTGTCGCCGTCGAGGCTGTCGACGAACTCCCCGTCGATGAAGTGCTGGATGCGCTTGGGCAGGTCGGCCGGCACGTGGTGGATCGTCATGTCAGTTCCCTCCGGCGATGGTGTCGTCGTCCTCGACCGGCGACAGGAAGTCGGTGCCCTCGGCCAGCAGCGCGCGGATCTTGCCCTTGCCCGCGTCGGTCGGGGTGATCAGCGGCGGCCGGACGTGCTCGGAGCGGATCAGGCCCCGCTGGGCCAGGACCCACTTGACCGGCGCCGGGTTGGTCTCCACGAAGATCAGGTCCACCAGTGGGTGCAGCCCGTAGTGGATGTCCAGCGCCTCGTCCATGCGTCCGGCGTGGAAGGCCTCGTACATCCGCTTCGTCGCGCCGGGTGCGATGTTGGCCGTGGCGCTGACGAAACCCGTGCCGCCCAGCGCCAGCAGCGGCAGGCACAGCAGCTCGATCCCGGACCACACCAGAAGATCCCGGCCGGCGGCTTTGATCACCCGCGAGAAGTGCTCGAAGTCCTTGGTGGTCTCCTTGATCCCCACGAAGTTCGGCACGTCCCGGTGCAGCCGGGCGACGGTTTCCGGCGCGATCTCCACCGCGGTCCGGGTCGGCACGTTGTAGGCGATGATCGGCAGGTCCGGGTACTCCTCCGCGACCGTGGAGTACCAGACGTAGAGCGCTTCCTGCGTCGGCTTCGCGTAGTACGGCGTGATGATCAGCGCCGCGTCCACACCCGCCTCGTAGGCCGCGCCGGTGAGCTCGACCGTCTCGTCCAGCTTCGCCGAACCCGTTCCCGGAACGACCGGTGCGCGCCCGTCGACGGCCTTGACCACGGTGCGGATCGCATCGGCGCGCTCGTCGATGGTCTGCGCGCTGGGCTCACCTGTGGAACCGCCGATGGAGATCCCGTCGGAGCCCTGCTTGAGCTGCCAGTTCACCAGGTTGGCGAGGGACTCGTGATCCACCGCGCCGTCGGCGGTGAACGGGGTGATCACCGGAGCGATCGACCCGGTCAGTTCTTCGGGGCGGGTGCGCCAGTTCGTCATCGGGTTCCTTCCTGTCCGTCTCGCTCTGCCTCGTAGCGGCGACGCCAGTCACCGGTCAGCGGGTAGAGCCCGTCCACGGCCGCGCCTTCGGCGACGCGGGCGGCGATCCACTCCTCTTCGGCCTCCTGCTCGATCGCGGCGTCGAGCACCTCGTCCAGCAGCGCGGGCGGGATGACCAGCACGCCGTCGTCGTCGCCGACGATGACGTCACCGGGCTGCACGGTCGCCCCGCCGCAGGCCACGGTGATGTCGTTGTCCCACGGCACGTGCTTGCGCCCGAGCACCGCCGGGTGCGGGCCGCCGGAGAAGGTGGGGATGTCGAGCTCCTTGACCGCGCTGTGGTCGCGCACTCCCCCGTCGGTGACGATGCCCGCCGCACCCAGCACCTGCGCGCGCAACGCGAGGATGTCGCCGACGGTGCCACTGCCGCGCTCACCGCGCGCCTCGACCACCAGCACGTCTCCGGGCTCCAGCGAGTCGAAGGTGCGCTTCTGCGCGTTGTACCCGCCGCCGTGGCTGCGGAACAGGTCCTCGCGCGCGGGCACGAAACGCAGCGTGCGGGCCCGACCGATGACCTTGCTGCCGGGCTTGTCGGTGCGCACGCCGTCGATGGAGACCTGGTTGTAGCCGTGCTTGCGCAGCTGCGCGGACAACGTCGCCACGGCAACCTTCCGCAGCTTCGCGATGCGGTCCTCGGTGAGCTCGAACGGCGGTTCCAGACCAGCGGCCTCGCGGCTGCCCCAGGCCTCGGCCCGCTGGTGGTCGTCGACCGACGGCTGCGCGCTGAACTCCGGCAGCGGCTCGGCGCCCTCGACGACGGTGGTGCGCAGCCGGCCGGTGCTGTGCTCGGTGCCGGGCACGTCCACCTCGACCTCGACGACGTCACCGGGCCCGACCACCGATGATCCGGCGGGGGTGCCGGTGAGCACGACGTCGCCCGGTTCGAGGGTGATCAGCTGGGAGAGGTCGGCGACCAGCTCGCCGAACGGGAAGACCACGGTGCCCGCGGAGTCGTCTTGGACCTGCTCGCCGTTGACCCAGGTCCGCACCCGAAGCTCCGCCGGGTCGACCGCGTCGGCCGGGATGCTCGCCGGGCCGAGCGGGGTGTAGCCGTCGCCGCCCTTGGAGCGCAGGTTCGAGCCCTTGTCCGCAGACCGCAGGTCGTACACGCCGAGATCGTTCGCCGCAGTCACCGCGGCGACGTGCGACCAGGCCTCCTCCTCGGACACCCGCCGGGCGGACTTGCCGATGACCAGTGCGATCTCGCCTTCAAAGGCCAGCAGCTCCGCACCGGGTGGGCGTTCGACGGTCTCCCCGGTAACCGCCAGGGAGGTCACCGGCTTGAGGAAGTACGACGGCTTGGCGGGCGCCCGGCCGCGCTGGGCGATCCGCGACGGGTAGTTCAGGTGCAGTGCGATCACCTTGCCCGGCCGCCCGACTAGCGGGTGGTGAGCGAGGCCTTCGGCCTGGGAACGAACGGCATCGGACGTCATGCCGCAGGATCGTATACGATGACATATGCGATCACAACGCCGAAGCAGCACGCGCCTCCGGGAACGAACACTGGTCGGGCAAAATGAAGCGCGACTTCATCGAAACGAGGACCCATGACTAGCGACGCACCGGCCGAGAGCATCACCACGAGCAAGTCGCAGCTGGCTTATGAGTGGCTCCGCGACCGGATCGTCTCGCACCGCTTCACCCCCGGCTACCGGCTGGTGCTCAGCCAGCTCGCCACCGAACTCGGCGTGAGCACCGTCCCGGTCCGGGAGGCCATCCGCCGCCTGGAAGCCGAGGGACTGGTCACCTACGAGAAGAACATCGGCGCGCAGGTCGCCCTGGTCGACGAGGGCGAGTACGTCACCACCATGCAGACCCTCGCCGTGGTCGAGGGCGCCGCCACCGGGTTCTCCGCTCCTCTGCTCACCGCCGAAGACCTGGCCAGGGCGCACGCCATCAACGAGCGCATGCGCGACACCCTGGAGCACTTCGACCCGCGCCGGTTCACCGAGCTCAACGAGGAGTTCCACTCAGCCCTGTTCCTGCACTGCCCCAACGAACACCTGATCGACCTGGTGCACCGAGGGTGGAGCCGGCTGCGGATGTTGCGCAACTCGACGTTCAGCTTCGTCCCCGGCCGCGCGGTCGAGTCGGTCGCCGAACACGCCGAACTCATCGCGCTGATCGAGGACGAAGCCGACCCGATCGAGGTAGAACTCGCCGCCCGCCGCCACCGCACGGCCACCATCGACGCCCTGCTGAAGTTCCAGCACGCCCAGGGCTAGCGCTACTGCAACGAACCCAGGAACGCTTCGACCGTGCGGCGCTGCACGTCCGCCGTGCCCGATGCCGCGTCGAGCAATGCCAGCGACTGGAACCCGTTGAGCATGGCCAGCAGCTGTTCGGCCACGACGTCGTCCGCGGTGGACGTGCTCACGAACCCCTCGGCTCGGCCCTGGTGCAGGAATTCGATGATCTGGTTGCGCCACAACGCCATCGCGTCGGTGTAGACCTGCCGCAGGTCCGCGTCGGCCAGCGCCCGTTGCCAGAACGGCAGGACAACCCTGGCTTCGAGGTCGGTCAGGTCAGCTAGCGGCATGACCTCCTCGCAGAAGATCCGCAAGCCGGCCATCCCGGTCCGACCGCGGAGACGTTCCCGCACGCGCTCGTTGGTCGCGTCGAAAACGTGGGTGAAAGCCGTGCGGATGATCGAGTTCTTGTCCGGGAAGTAGTGCTTGAGCGCACCGTTCGCCATCCCGATCGCCTCGGCGATCGCTCGCATCGTGGCTCCCTCGACGCCTCTTTCAGCGATGAGCCGCCAGGTCGCCTCCACGATGCGAGCACGACGCCCCTCGTGGTCAACAAGTTTCGGCACTGTTGCTCCTCCGCGAGAACTCAACCCACTGTATCGATCGCCTGCTCGCTACCTCTTGTGCACGCGACACCAATGCCTCACCCTTCTGTCTACGCATGTAGAAAAAAGGGAGTCGATGATGCCACCCCACTCCGCGACCGCAACTCCTCACCCGCTTGACCGGCTCTCCGCCGAGGAAATCAACTGCGCGAGGAAGATCCTCGACAACGCCGGCTTCCTGCCAGACACCACCCGCGTGGTCTACCTGGGATTGGAAGAGCCCTCGAAAGAGGCCCTCTACGGTCCGGAACAACCCGATCGGCTCGTGCGGGTGCTGCTGCACGACGTGGCGGCTCCCGGCGGCCGGGACGTCATCATCTCACTGACATCGGAGTCGATCCAGCGCGAAACGCTGCTGGACCCGGCGACCGACGGCCAACTTCCAGTGCTCGACCAGGAGTTCGAGCTGGTCGAGCAGATCCTCGCCGCGGACGAACGCTGGCTGCAGGCGCTGGCCGCGCGCGAGGTCGACGTCGCCGAAGTCCGTGTCGCTCCCCTGTCCGCGGGAGTTTTCGGCTACCCCGAGGAGACCGGGCGCCGAATCCTGCGCGGTCTGGCCTTCCTGCAGGAGCACCCGGCCGACCACGCCTGGGCGCATCCGATTGACGGGCTCGTCGGCTACGTCGACGTCGACAACCGCACGGTCACGCGAGTACTCGACCTCGGCCCGGTTCCGATCCCCGAAGAGCCCGGCAACTTCGACGACCTCGCTGAGACAGGTCCACTTCGGACATCGCAGAAGCCGATCGAGATCGTCCAACCCGACGGCCCAAGCTTCGCCCTGGACGGCGACAGGCTGGAATGGGAGAACTGGTCGGTGCGCATCAGCTTCGATGCACGCGAAGGACTCGTGCTGCACCAGATCTCATTCCGCGACGGCGACCGCGAGCGCCCGATCGTGCACCGCGCATCGATCTCCGAGATGGTCGTTCCCTACGCCGACCCGTCGCCGGTGCGGTCCTGGCAGAACTACTTCGACACCGGCGAATACATGATCGGCCGCTACGCCAACGCCCTCGAGCTCGGATGCGACTGCCTCGGCGACATCACCTACCTCGACGCCGTCATCGCCGACGAATTCGGCCACCCCCGCGTGCTGCGCAACGCCATCTGCATGCACGAGGAGGACTTCGGGGTGCTGTTCAAGCACACCGACCTGTGGGCCGGGTCGTCGGAAACCCGCAGACAGCGCCGCATGGTGATCTCCTTCTTCACGACCATCGGCAACTACGACTACGGCTTCTACTGGTACCTCTACCTCGACGGCACCATCGAGTGCGAGGCCAAGGCCACCGGCGTCGTGTTCACCGCTGCCTACCCCGGCCCAGGGAACGACACGACGAACCCGTACGCCTCGCAGCTCGCTCCCGGACTCGGCGCTCCGTACCACCAGCACCTGTTCTCCGCGAGGCTGGACATGATGGTCGACGGACACCACAACTCCGTCGAGGAGATCAACGTGCAGCGGGTGCCCACCGGTCCGGACAACCCGCGCGGCAACGCCTTCACCTGCAACAGGACACCGTTGCGCACCGAGTCGCAGGCCCAGCGCTTGGCCGACAACCGCGCCGGGCGGGTCTGGCACATCACCAACCCGGTGTCGCGCAACCGCCTCGGCGATCCGGTCGCCTACGCGCTGCTCCCCGAGGGCAATCCCGAACTGCTCGCCGACGACGACTCGCCGATCCAGCGCCGCGCCACCTTCGCCACCAAGCACCTGTGGGTCACCCGCTACGACCCGGCCCAACGCTACGCCGCAGGCGATTTCGTCAACCAGCACCCGGGTGGCGCGGGCCTGCCGGCCTACGTGGCCGAAGACCGCGACATCGAGGGCCAGGACGTGGTCGTCTGGCACACCTTCGGGCTCACGCACTTCCCCCGCCCGGAGGACTGGCCGATCATGCCGGTGGACTACACCGGCTTCAAGCTCAAGCCCGTCGGATTCTTCGACCGCAACCCCACCCTGGACGTCCCCCCGAGCGCCAGTGCGCACTGCCAGTCCCGCTCCCCCGAGGACACGACCGGAGAGTGCTGCCATGACTGAGAGGACCGTCGAAACCGAACACGGCCGCGGTTTGCGCGGATCCATCGGCGTCGCCGGTATCGTGTTCATGGTCGTGGCCGCCGCCGCACCGCTGACTTCGATCGGCGGCGCGCTGCCGGTCATGCTGTCGATCAGCAACGGGCCCGGTGTGCCGGTCGCCTACGCGATCGTGGCCTCGGTGCTCTTGGTGTTCAGCGTCGGCTACGCGGCGATGAGCTACCACGTCGTCGACGCCGGGGCGTTCTACGCCTACGTCACCAAAGGACTCGGACCGACGATCGGTCTCGGCGCTGCCGGGCTGGCGCTGTTGACCTACACCGCCATCCAGGCAGCCATCTACGGCCTCGCCGCCGCAACCCTGCAGGAACTCATCACCCGCTACGGCGGTCCGGAGGTCCCGTGGTGGGCGCTCGCCGGGCTGCTGCTGGTGGTCGTCGCGGCCCTGGGATACCGCAACATCGAGATCGGAGCCAAGGTCCTCGGTGTGATGCTGGTGCTCGAGATCGCCATCGTCGCCGCGCTCGCCGTCGCGATCCTCGTACAAGGCGGCCCGGAGGGCTACTCGGCGACGTCGTTCTCCCCGGCGACGTTCTTCCAGGGCGCGCCAGGCGTCGCGGTGACCTTCGCCGTCGCCTCGTTCGTCGGGTTCGAAGCGACCGCCATCTACGGCGAGGAATCCCGCAACCCCAAGCGCACCATCCCGATCGCCACCTACGTGGCAGTCGTGCTCATCGGCGCGTTCTACACCTTCTCCAGCTGGACCATCGTCGTCGCCCACGGCCCCGACCGGATCGAAGCCGCCGCCAACGCCAACACCTCAGGCCTGGTCTTCGACACCGCGGCCGACTACCTCGGCCCGGTCTCCGCCGACATCGTCAGCATCCTGCTGCTGACCAGCCTGTTCGCGGCACTCCTGGCATTCCACAACGCCATCGCGCGCTACCTGTTCGCCCTGGCCCGCAATGGCATCGCACCTGCCTCGCTCAGCAACACCCACGACCGCCACGCTTCCCCTCACATCGCTTCACTGACCCAGACCGCCGCCGCCGTCCTCGTCCTGGGATCCTTCGCGCTCGCCGGCGCAGACCCGGTGCTCAACCTGTTCACCTGGATGTCTGGTCTGGCAACGGTCAGCATCCTGACGCTCATCATGCTCACGGGACTGGCCATCCTCGTGTTCTTCGCCCGGTCCGAGGTGGACGCGCGAAGTTGGAACACGCGCCTCGCCCCGGCTCTCGGGCTCGTGGGAGTCCTCGCCATCACCGCACTGGTGCTCACCAACTTCACGACGCTCATCAGCGGCTCAGGCGTGCTCGCCGCCATCCTCCTGAGCGTCGTTGCCCTGGCCTTCGCCATCGGAGTTCTCACCGCACTGGCCAACAAGTCCTACCGCGCATCCCGAAGCACGCTCCACGAACTCACCTCCTGACGTCTCCGGCCACTTGCCGTCGTCGGTGGCCACGTCAGGGCTCCTCCCCCCTCCACCTCGATGGGCTGGGCATGGCGGCAGGATCCACCATGCCCAGCCCCGCACCAGCCGCTTCAGTGCGGCGACCGGCTCGCGATATCGACGAGCTCAGCACTCGGTCACCTTCGTCCGAGGGCAAACGCCGCTCGGTCAGTCAGCACCGTGGCAACGACCGTTCGTGCTGGGCGGCACGTCCAGAGCGGGATTGCGGTCGAAGAAGCCCACCGGTTCAAGGGTGAATCCCGTGTAGTCGACGGGCATGACCGGCCAGTCTTCCGGCCTGGGGAAGTGGGTCAGCCCGAAGGTGTGCCACAGGACGATGTCCTCGCCGTCGACTTCGCGGTCGGCCCCGATCCACTCGCCCAGGCCTGCGCCGGGGTTCTGGTTGACGAAGTCGCCCGCGGGGTAGCGCTCCGCGGGGTCGTACCGGGTGACCCAGAGGTGCTTGGTCGCGAAGTGCGCCCTGGTGTGGATCGACGAGTCCTCGTCAGCCAGCAGCGTGGGCTGGCCCTCCGGGTGGAGGGCGTAGGCGACGTTGCGGCCGAACCGGTTGCGCACCTCCGGGTTGATCACGTGCCACGTCCGCGCGCGCCCCTGGTCGGCGGTGCGTGCCGCGTGCTTCTCGGTCGTCAGCCGGGTTCGGGATTCACGGAAGGCGTTGCCGTGCGGGTTGGCGTCGCTGACGGGGACCGTGGCCACCTCGACTTCCTCGACCGCGTTGAGGTGCCCGTCCACCGACATGTCCAGACGTGCGCAGAAGAGGTGCTGGTGGTACGGCGCCGCGAGTCCTGGTGCGAGTTCGGCGGCGTACTCGTGGCCTTCCGGTGGGTAGGCGGCGGTGAACGTGATCCCGGTGGCCTTGGCTTCCAGCTGGATGGTGCCGTCGAGGTAGAAGTACCAGTAGAAGCCGTAGTCGTAGTTGCCGATGGTGGTGAAGAACGAGATCACCAGCCGGCGTTGCCGCCGGGTCTCGTGCGAGCCGGTGAAGATGTCGGTGTGCTTCCACAGCACGCCGTAGTCCTCCTCGTGCATGCAGATCGCGTTGCGAATGGTCCGCGGCTGCCCGTGGTCGTCGGCCACCACCGCGTCGAAGTAGTGGATCTCCCCGAGGCAGTCGCAGCCCAGTTCCAGCGAATTCGTGTAACGAGCGAACATGTACTCGCCGCAGTCGAAGTAGTTCTGCCAGAACCGCACCGGCGACGGGTCCGCGTAGGGCACTGCCATCTCCGCGATGGAGGCCCGGTAGGCGATCGGTCGGTCGTTCAGGGCGATCTGGTGCAGCGTGAGCCCCTCGCGTTCGTTGAAACCGATGCGGAGGTCCCAGCCCTCCCACTGGACCTGGTGTCCGTCCACCGTGAAGCTGGGCCCGTCTGGTTGGGAGATCTCGATGGGCTTGAGCGTCGTGCGCTGCGGCCCCACCTGCGCGGGATCGTCGAAGTTGCCCGGCTCCTGCGGAACGGCGAACTCCCGCTCGTCGACAACGCGCATGACCTCACGGCGGCTGAGGTCCACGTAAGCGACCAGACCGTCCACCGGGTGCGCCCACGGGTGGTCCTTCTCGTGGTGCTGGGCGAATCCCAGCGCCCGGACGACGCGACGGCCCACTTCCTCCGGGTAGTCGTAAACCCCGGCTGAAAGCGGAACCGCGCACACTTCAGCAGGATCCAAACCACGCCGGACCAGCGCGGCGCACCACTCCTCGCTGGCGTTGAGGACGTCTTCGATCAGCTCGAACTCGGTGTCGATGATCGGCAGCTGGCCGTCCGCAACCGGATCAAGATCCACCTGGCCGATCACAGCGGAACTCGTCGTGGATACCACGACGTCCCTGGACGGCCCGCCCTCGAGGTCGAGAAGCAGCGCACGGAAGCGGCGCTCGACCGAGTCGCCCGCCACGTGGTCCCGCACCACTTCCTTGTCCGGCTCCTCCAGCGCGCAGAACGCGAAGCGCGTGTTCTCACCCAGCAGGCCTGCGCGATCGAGGACGGACCTGATCTCGCGCACCTCCTCCGGCGTCATCGGGTCCAGCGGATGCGACGGCGAAGCCGTGGTCGCTTCCCCAGCGGTCATCGTTGTTCCTCCTCTTGGCGGAAAATGCTGAGATCACAGGCTTTCTCGAACCGGAACAGGTCCGGGCACCGAACGTCGGAAGGTGGGCAGCAGGGCCCCTGCGGCGAAGGAGCCAAGGAGAACGGCTCCGATCACCACCGCGATGCCTGGCGACCCGCTGATCAGCGTCGGGAAGTTGACGATCGTGAGCACCAGGCACCCAAGGAGCCCGGTGAGCCCCAGGACCGGCGCGATCACCGTGTGCCAGGCGCGTGTGTCCGCACGGCTGCGGCGGAAGAACGCGAGCACCGCCAGGCACGTCAGCACCATGAGGCTGAGCACGCCGACGGTCGCCGAACCGGCCATCCAGGGGAAGACTTGGGTCACCGGGTCCATGCCGCCCGCCGCGAACACGATCAGCAGGACGGCGGCGCTGGCCGACTGGACGAGCGAGGCGGCGTGCGGTGAACCGTGTCGGTGGTGCGTCCGGCCGCAGACCGCGGGAAGCGCTCCCGTACCGCCCAGCGCGTGGCAGTACCGGGCCAGGACGTTGTGGAACGACAGCAGCGCAGCGAACAGGCTGGTCACCAGCAGCACCTGCGTCAGTTCGGCGCCCACCGGACCGAGGTACTCGCTGACGGTCATGACCAGCATGTTCCCCGGGTCGCCTTGGGCTTGCGCAATGGCTTCGCCATCGCCCCACGCGGACACGACCGCCCAACTGGACAGCGTGTAGAAACCGGCGATGAGCAGAAGCGAGATGTAGGTCGCCCGAGGAACGGTTCGTTCGGGATCCCGCGCCTCGTGCCGGAACACGGCAGTCGCCTCGAACCCGATGAAGCTGGCGATCGCGAACATGATGCCGATGCCCAGCGACCCGGACACGACCGCTCCGGGCTGGAGGAACGCGGTCGACAGCCCCGAGGCCCCGCCGCTGGCCGCAACTACGACGTCGAACACGATGACGACACCGATCTCGCAGGTCAACAGGACGCCGAGCACCCGGCTGCTGAGTTCGATGTGGCGGTATCCGAGCACGGCAACCGCCGCGAGGGCCGCCCCTGCCCACAGCCACCAGGGCAGCGCCGGCCCACCCCAGTGCTGCACCAGGGCATCGACGCTTGCCCCCAGGTAGCCGTACACGGCCAGCTGCACCGCCGTGTAGGTCACCAGGGCGAGGAACGCAGCGCCGAGACCGGGCGCCTGGCCGAGGCCGTGCTGGACGTAAGCGTAGAACGCCCCGGCGTTGGGAACGTGCCTGCTCATCGCGCAGTACCCGACGGCGAAGAACAGCAGGATCGCGAAGCAGCCGAGGAAGGTGGCCGGGAACGCGGCGCCGTTGCCCAGGCCAATGCCCAGCGGGACGCTGCCCGCCACGACAGTGAGTGGTGCCGCGGCCGCCACCACCATGAGAACGATTGATCCGGCTCCCAAGGACCCGGGAAGTGGTTGTCTGGCGGGTGGTTCCATGAAGTGAACTCCCCGGTCGAAGGGGTTTCGACGAATCGCTGCAGCGTTGGCGAGTACCGTTGCCCAGGCCTGATCGCGCGGTCAAACCCGGGTCTCCACGTCCGGGAAAACCCGCGCCCCGTTCTCGTCTCGCGAGAACGCCGCACCCGGAATTCTCATTTGACCCGCACTCCCGTGACCTCGATTGACGGGACGGTTACAGTGCCCTCCACACCGCCGCATCCACAGGGAAGGGCTAGCCGTGAAGGACGGGAACCACACCGGTTTCGCGGGCCGCCCGGTGCTGCGGCCCGAATCCCCCGTGGCGGGCCTGGACCGCCGCAACCTCGGGCCACTGCAGGTGTTCGCGCAGTCGATCTCAGGAGCGGCACCCTCGGCGGCGATGGCGGCCACACCGGCGATCGCGGCGACCACCGCGGGACCGGGCGTGTTCTGGTCATTCCTCGTGGCCACCGCGCTGGCGGCGCTCATCGGAAGCTGCGTCGGTCAATTCACCCGGCGCATGGCGGCGGCGGGCTCGTTGTACAGCCTCACCGCCAAGGGGCTCGGGCCGCTGGCCGCGTTCGCCAGCGGCTGGGCGCTGCTGGTCGGGTACGGGCTGCTGACGATGGCCGCGCTGGTCGGCTCGGGGACCTACTTGACCGATCTGCTCGCGCACGCCGGCCTGGCCGGGGGCAACGCAACCGTGGCCGCTTTCGTCTCGATCCTCGGCGCCGTCGCCACGCTGTGCACGGTTCGGGGCATTCGGTTGTCCGCGCAGGTCGTGCTGATCACGGAGGCGGTCTCGATCGGGCTGATGCTGCTCGTCTCAGGCGTCCTGATCGTCGGACTCGGACCTCCGGCCACGGCCCCGTTCGTGGGGTTTCCAGGCGGGTTCGGCGGCATCGCCGCCGGTGTGCTGCCCGCCTTGGGCGGGTTCATCGGGTTCGAGGCGGCGGCGTCGTTGGGGGTCGAGGCTCGGCGGCCGTTCCAGTCGGTGCCGCGCGCCGTGCAGTGGACCGCTGCGCTGTGCGGCGGACTCCTCCTCATCGCCGCCTACACGCAGGTCGCCGGGCTCAACCACCTACCGGGCCGGCTGGCGGGGCAGCCGCAGCCGTGGAACGCGCTCGCGGCCATCCAGCACCTCTCGTGGCTGCCCTACGTGCTCGACGTCGGTGTCGCGACCTCGTTCTTCGCGTGCGCCATGGCCGCGGCGACCTCGCTCGCCCGGGTGCTGTTCTCGATGGGGCGCGAGCGGATCGCTCCTGCGGCGTTCGGCGCCGCCCACGCGCGGCACCACACCCCGCACGTCGCGATCGTGACCGCGTTCGCCGTGACCACGTCCGTGCCGATCGTCGCGCTGGCAGCGGGAGTCGCTGCTCCCCTGCTGCTGATCTCGCTGCTGAACGTGGCTGTGTTCGGCTACCTCCTCGCGTACCTGCTCGTGTGCTTGGCCGCACCGGTGTTCCTCCACCGCATCGGTGAGCTGACCCCGACGCCCGTGCTGATCACCATCGTCGTGGCTCCGCCGCTGCTCATCGTGCTCGCGGTGTTCACCCTCGCCTCGTCCGGCGCGCCCTACCCATGGGTCTTCGCGGTGCTCGCGGCTGCCGGTCTGACCTGGCTGCTCTGGCTCCGCGCGCACCGGCCCGAGGAACTGCGCGGCCTCGGCGTCTACGACGAGACCTCCGCCGCGGACCTGTTCACCGGGCGGGAGTGAGCCCCGTGGTCGATCCCGCACCGCTGTCCGGCAGACAACCCAAGGCCGTCCGCAACGCGCTCGCCGTGCTCGAGGAAGTCGCGGCGGCCGGCCCCGGCGTCACGGCCAAGGAGATCTCCGCCGCGCTGAGGATGCCGCCCGCCACGACCTATCGCATGCTCAACCTGCTCGTCGGCGAGGAGTACCTGGTGCGACTTCCCGACCTGCGCGGGTTCGCCCTCGGCAGGCGGGCGAAACGCCTGTCTGTCGCGGCACCGCCCCGGCCCTGCGCTGCCGCGCGGGCAGTCGTCGAGCACGTGCGTCAGCAGCTGCGCTGGGGCGTTCACCTCGCTTCCTACTCCGACGGTCGGCTCGTGCTCATCGACACCGACCCAGATCACCCGCCGAGCGACGAAGCGCTCCTGGCCCGCTTCCCGCACGCCACTGCGCTGGGCAAAATCCTGCTCGCCGACCAGCCCGACTGGCGCGCGCTGGTCCGCGACATGCGCTCGTTCACCGAGCGCACCATCACCGAACCGACCCGGCTGGACGTGGAACTCAAGGAGGTTGCGCGCACCGGGATCGCGTGGCAGCTCGGTGAACTGCGCTCGGACCGCGGTTGCCTCGCCGTCTCGGTGCGCGACGAAGCCGGCACGCTCGTGGCGGGGCTCACCGTCAGCGGACCGGCCAACGGCATCGCCGAGCGGCGCGGTGCCCTCGTCACGATGCTGGAGCAGCACGCCCAGCAGCTAAGACCACTCCTCGCCTGAGAGCAGCGCAGGAGAGGGATGGATGACCCAGTCGCTGGACAACGAAAGGCGCCCGTCGAACCGGATTCACCGTCGTCCGCGAGGAAAACTTCGGCCGTGGTGGCCGCAATTCCCTCCAACGCCGAGCGGGAGGTCGCGGCAGCAGCTGACGACAGCACCTCTGGGCTCGAGTACCACCGGAAGTGGTCTTCGGCCTGGCGCCTTGCCCTCGATTCCTCCGACAGCTCGCGCAGTCGCGGCTCGACCTGCGCAGCGTTCGGAAATCCCTCGTGCCCTGTGTCGGCGTGGCGTCACGACGTTCGTTCGTGCGGTGGCTAGCCCGGGGGAATCGCTGGTTCCGGCGGGGCGTGCCGGTGGTGAATCCTCGGTCTGGTCGACGAGGTCGAAGCGGCCCGCACACCCGGGAGTGTTGCCTGTCATGCGAAAACGTGGTTGTGCGGGTTGGGAATCAACTTTGACCACCTTGGTGGTCGCGGGAAAGCCGATGACTCCCACTCAGGTCCCCCAACGGCGAACGCCGTGGACCACGATCGCGCAAGTTGGTCACCTCAACGGTCAGCACCGGGACAACCTTCCTCCACCTGCGCGCCACTTGCCGGCCACCATGGTCGGATGCGCTGTTCGCATGATGAGGACGAGTGTTCCGGGCGTAGTGCTTGCCACGAGCCTGCTGGTGGCTGCGCAGCCAGCCGCTGCGGAGGACGGCCAGGTCGAGTTGGTCGGCGAAACGACGCTGCCGCACGCCATGCAGTTCGACGGCACGACGGTAGGTGGCCTGTCCGGCGTGGACTACGACCCGAGCACCGGCCAGTGGGCGGTGATCAGCGACGATCGTTCGGAACGGCACCCTGCGCGGTACTACACCGCTGACTTCGACGGCACCCGGTTCGAGCTGACCGGCACCCGCCCGCTGCTACGCCCGGACGGCACGACCTACCCGGCAGGTTCGGTCGATCCCGAAGACATCCGCTGGGACCCGTTGGCCGAGGGTTTCTGGTGGACCAGCGAAGGTGATCGCGGCGAGCAGCTGATCGACCCGTCGATCCGCGGTGCCGACACCGGCGGAAGCTCCACCCACGACCTTCCGCTGCCAGCGAACCTGCGCATGACGCCAACGACAGGGCCCAAGCGGAACGAGGCCCTGGAAGGCCTGACCTTGGCAGCTGGCGGCACCAGGGTGGTCACCGCCACGGAAGGTCCGCTGCTGCAGGACGGCGAGTCGCCGACCACCGAGCACGGCGCGCTGTCCCGCATCACCCTGCAGTCCAGGACCGGGTCCGTACTCGCGCAGTACGCCTACCCGCTCGACCCGGTCTTCGCCGCCTCCCCCACCGGTGGCTCCGCCAACAACGGCGCGACCGCGGTCCTGGCTGACCAGGGCGACCAATACTTGGTTCTGGAGCGCGCATTCGTCAGCGGCGTCGGCAACTCGATCCGGATCTACCGGACCGACACCCGTACCGCCACCGACGTGCAACACGTCGAGTCACTGACCAACGCCGATGTGCAACCGGCCCGCAAGCAGCTGGTGGTCGACCTCGCCGACCTGGCCCCGAGCACGATCGACAACATCGAGGGAATGACCTGGGGACCACGCCTGCCCGACGGCCGCCGCAGCCTGGTCTTGATCAGCGACGACAACTTCTCCCCCAACCAGACCACGCAGATCCTGACGTTGGCGGTGAAGTAGCGGTACGGGCCCGCGCGACGACGTTCCGCGCGGGCCCGACCACTCCTCGCTCCGGTACCACGCTGGAGGCGCGCAGCTGTTTGGCCAGCAGCTTGGCCGTTCCGCGACCCGCCAGCGATTCCTTCGAGGCGTTCGCCGGATTCTGGAACGTCGGAGCACTGGCGATCACCACGCCGCCTGAGTCCCGGACGTCGCGACGGCGGTCCTGTGCGGGCTTCCCCGCGACGTCGCACTGGGACGGACTGCTCGTGCGCTGCTCTCACAGCATCGTCACGACACCCCGCACCACGGCGGAGGCCCCACCGATCAGCGCGACACCGATGATCAACCGACGGCCTGTCTTCGCCGCGATCCGCTCGTCCAGCCACTCACCCGCGATCGCACCGATCACCAGTGCCGCACCGCAGCACACCCAGCCGAGCCACGACACCTCGGGTATTCCCTTCGCGACCAGGGAACCGAAGTTCACCACGAGCAGGTACGCCTGCGCGGTCGGGATGAGCACTCGTCGAGCCCACTGCTCGGAGAGCGCGTACACCGACACCATCGGCCCTCCGACCCCGGCGGTCACGCTCATGAAGCCCGAGATCGCTCCGGCGATGACCGCGCCTGGTGCGCCCCGCAGCAGCCTTTGGCGTCCGGCCAGTACCGTGGCGGCCACGGCGACGATCACCATCGACCCGATGAGCACGAGCAACGGCCCGGTCGGCGAGACCGCTGCCACGAACGCGCCGAGCGGGATGGCTGCGATCGCGGGGAGCGCCAGCATCAGCACGGAACGCCAATGGGTGTCCCGCCAGGTCCGGGCCAGCACGGTCCCGCACAGCACCATGGACAGCGCGTTCGACAGGCTCACCCCGATGTGCGGGCCCGCAGCGGCGACCATCAGCGGACCTCCTACCAAACCGAAGCCCAGGCCCGTCGTGCGCTGCGTGAGGGCCCCTATCAGCACCGGCACGGCCAGGAGGACCGCCGTTGCCGCGCTCACAGGGTCAGCGCTGCGTACTGGACCTCGGTGAACTCCTCGAGTCCGATGTCGGCGCCCTCCCTGCCGAGCCCCGACTGCTTGACGCCGCCCATCGGGGCGAAGGCGACGCTGGGCAGCGGCTCGTTGACACCGAGGATGCCCACGTCCAGCTGCTCGCCGATGCGCCACCCGGCACCGAGATCACCGGAGTACACGTAACCGGCAAGTCCCATCTCGGTGGCGTTGGCGGTGGTCAGCGCATCCTCGACGGTGGAGAACCGGAAAACACCCGCCACCGGTCCGAACACCTCCTCCGCGGCCAGGCCGACGTCCTGGGGCACTCCCGTGAGCACGCACGGCGCGACGTAGCTACCGGACTCCGGGAGTCGCTGCTGGCCGCCGTGGACCTGGGCACCCGCTGCGACGGCTTCGGCCACCAGACCGCGAACGGCCGCCGCGCGCTCGTCGTCGATCACGGGGCCGAGGTCCGGGCACGGGTCGGCCACCCCGTTCCCGACCGTCATCGTCTTGATCCTCGCTGCGAACTCGGCCACGAACTCGTCGTGCACGCCGTCCTGGACCAAGAAGCGGTTCGCCGCGATGCAGGACTGGCCGGTGTTGCGGAACCGTGCGAGCATCGCGCCCTCGACCGCGGCGTCCACATCGGCATCGTCGAGGACCAGGAATGGCGCGTTCCCACCGAGTTCCAGCAGTGGACGCGTGATCCGGTTCGACGCCTGACGCATGATCAGCCGCCCGACCTCAGTGGACCCGGTGAACGAGACGACGCGCACTGCGCGGTGAGCGAGCAGGGCGCCCGTGATCTCCGCAGCGGGCCCGTGCACGAGGTTGACCGCGCCCGGCGGCAGCCCGGCATCCGTGAGGCAACGGATCATCTCGGTGACCGCGAGGGGAGCCTTCTCCGAAACACGCGCCACCACCGTGCAGCCCGCGGCGAGCGCGGGTGCGAGCTTGCGGGCCTGGATCGAGCACGGGAAGTTCCACGGTGTCAGGCTCGCCACCACTCCGGCCGGTTTGCGGCGCACGAGGTGCCGCCGGACCGCCACCTCCTCCTGCACCACCGCTCCATGCCTCCGCCTCGCCTGCTCGGCGAACCAGCGGAAGTACTCCACCGAGAAGGCGATCTCGCCGCGCGCTTCGGGAAGTCGCTTGCCCGCCTCGCGGGCGAGCAGATCGGCGAGGAGATCGGCACGCTCCTCGATCAGGTCTGCCCCGGCCGACAGCAGACGACACCGCTCCCGGACACCGGTGCCGGCCCAGCCGGCGAAGGCGACTGCCGCCGCATCGGCCGCGGCGGTGGCGTCTGCGGCCGCCTGCTCGGCATCCGTCCAGTCCAGACGTCCGACGAGACTGCCATCAGCCGGGTTGTGGACGTCCAAGGTGGACTCGCGCGAGGTCCACCGTCCGTCGATCAGGACTGTGGGCTGGGTAGGCATTCGTTCGTCTCCTGTCATCGGTGTTCCGGAGGAGCTTCCACGGCCGGGGCGGGCGGCCGCCGGTCCTGCCCGAGGCTCGCACCCTCTGGGCAGGGATCGCGGCGATGGGAGCCCTCCGCCGCGCGGGGGACTCCCATCGGCTCAGTCGGCTCAGTTCGATCTCGTCGACGTGCTCGCGCCGACCTCATCGCACGTGTCCAGGTCCTCGTCGCCGTGTTCTTCGACGTCCTTGCCCACCGGGTCCCAGCGGATGACCACCAGCGCGATGATCGCGACGAGCGGGGCGAGCACGATCGCTCCGATCGTGAAGCGCATGCCTTGCGCGTCGAGCAGGACCGGGAAGGCGAAGGCGCCGATGATGCCGCCGACCCGGGTGATCGCCTGCGTGTACCCGCCGCCGATCCCTCGGATGGCGGTCGGGTAGGACAGCGTTCCCATCGCAGTGCCGACGTAGCCCGCGCCGAAGTTGTGCGCGGCTGAGAACACCGCGATCAGGACCACCGCGATCGAGGCGGCGAGAACGCTGAACGCGCCGCTGATGATCGCCAGACAGCCCGCGGTGATGGAGAAACCGATCAGGCCGAGTCGTCGAAGGCCCAATCGTTGTGTCCCGGCGACGCAGCCGAGCGCACCGATCGCGCCGATGAGGTTGACCACGCCGGAGAGCACCAGCACCAGCACGATGTCGTCCGGGAACAACGAGCTGAAGATCTTCGGCATGTACAGCGAGATCGCGTAGTACTGCGCGGCCTGGCAGACCACGAGGATGCTGACCAGGATGGTGCGCGCTGTGTAGGGCGGCCGGAACAGCGCGAGCAGGCTGCCTGCGCGGGAACGCCCCTCCTGCGGCGCCACGACCCGGCGCTCCTCGTCCACGGTGACTTCGAGGTCGTAGTTCTTCCGCAGGATCTCCGCGGCCTTCTCGAGCCCTTCGTACTTCGCCGCCCACATCGGGGACTCGGCGGTGTAGATGAACCGGAGGATCAGCACGATCAGGGCGGGGACGGCGCCGAGACCGATGGACCACCGCCACAGCTGCTCGCCGACACCGATGAAGTGGAACGGGATGATCACGAAGAACGCGACCGCCGCCGCGGCCGTGGACATCACCTGGGCCATCGTGACGTTGCGGCCCTTGTTGGAGATCGCGCTGTACTCCGCGACGAACGCCAACGCAACGGGAACGTCGAGCCCGACGCCGACACCCATCAGGAATCGCCAGAGGCAGAACAGCTCCGGGTTCGGCGCCGTCGCCGCCAGCACCGTGGCGCCGACCAGCAGGAACAGCGTGATCAGCAACATCTTCGTGCGGCCGACCCGGTCGGTGAGGTAGCCACCGAAGAGCCCGCCGAACATCGCGCCGAGCAGGATGGTCATCGAGATGACGGGCAGCGAGTGCAGGCTCAACCCCGAGTTCGTGAGGTTGAACTCCGAGGTGATCTGCACGGTCCCGAGACCGAAGCTGCTCAGGTCCCAGCCGTCCACGAAGATGCTGCCGAGCGCAACGATCTTGACCAAGGCGGGGTTCTTGGGACGGATCCGGCCTGTGTCGATCAGGCGCAGGACGTCGTCCGGCTTCCGGAGCACGACGGCGGCGTTGCCTGTCATGGGGTTTCCTTTGCGTGGGGGGAAGTGGTAAGACCTCTTGCCAGAAGTTAAGCTAGAAGGGACACCGCGTCAAGATCGCGGTCAACATGGGAGAAGAGATGTCAGCGTTGACAGAGCGGTACATGCTGCGCGAGGTCGAGGAAGTGACAGCGCATCCCGACACGACCGCCGGACACGGTGTGACCGCGCGAGTCCGCGCCGTTCTCTGCCAACCTGGAGCCGATGGTTTCGGTTACCTCACCGGCGAAACGCTCGCCGAGCAAGGCATCGAGACGAGCATGCCGAACCTCCCCGAGCTCGACATCCCTCCCCTGCTCACCCGAGAATTCGCGGTTGATGTCCGCTGGGCCGGTCCGGAGGTCGTGCGCATCACGATCGGCGCGGCCGACAGGCAGCGTTCAGCACCGACAGGAACCGAGCACGGCATCCTCGTCACGCCCAAGTACGCCGAGACCAGCACAACGGTCGAGCAGGACGAGCACGACGTTGTTGTGGTGAGCGGGGGTCGGCTGCGCGTCAGGCTCGGTCGGCGCCCCTTCTCCCTGGAAGTCCAGGACACCGCCACCGGCGCCACACTGATCAGCACGGCTGGGAAGCTCCGCCAAGTCGCCGGACTGCCCATCTCCCCCGCCGCCACTGCAGGTGGGACGACCGCGGTCAACCTCGAACTCGGCCCCGACGAGGAGATCCTCGGCTTCGGCGAGCAGTTCGGCCGCTCGGTGAAGAACGGCCAGCGGCTGCGCCTGCGCGTCGAGGACGCGCTCGGCACCGGGACCGGCATGGCCTACAAACCGGCCCCGGTCTGGTACTCCACGGCGGGTTACCTCGCGCTGATCAACACCGGTGCCGTCGTCAACGCCGACGTCGGCCACTCCCGCAACGGCGTGTTCGGCGTCGAAGCCGAGTGCGGCGAGCTGGACCTCTACCTGATCGCGGGTCCCGAGCCCAAGCAGGCGCTGACGACCTACACACGGCTGACCGGGCGTGGAGCGGTTCCCCCGGTGTGGGCGTTCGGGTACTGGCTCGGCCGCTGCAGGTACCACTCCGCCTCGCAGATGGAGGAGATCGGCCGCACGCTGCGGGAACTGGGCGTTCCGTGCGACATCCTGCACCTGGACCCCGACTGGCTCGTCGTGGACAGGCTTAACTGCGACTTCATCTGGAACACCGACCGCTTCGGCGATCGAGCGGAGTTCATCACCGCGTTGGAGCGTCTCGGCCTGCGGCTCTCGGTCTGGGAACTGCCCTACCTCGACCCGGCATCGCCCCGCTACGCCGAGGCGGCCGAGCGCGGCTACCTCATCACCGACGCCGACGGGGAGATCGCCACGATCGCGGGCACGCCCGTCCCCGACGGACGGCCTCGGGCACTGCTGGACTTCACCTCGCCCGAGGCTCGCCGCTGGTGGCAGGACCTGCACGGGCCATTCCTCGACGACGGCGTCGCCGTGTTCAAGACCGACTTCGGCGAGGGCCTGCCCGACGACGTCCGACTCGCCGGCGGAACCGGAGCCGAGCACGCGCACAACCTGTACCCGCTGCGCTACAACGGTGCGGTGAGCGAGGCCATCGCCGAGAAGACCGGTCGCGCACCCCTGGTGTGGGGCCGTTCCGGCTGGGCGGGGTCGCACCGCTACCCCGCGCAGTGGGGTGGAGACGCGGAGTCCACGGTGTCGGGCATGCGCGCGACCCTGCGCGGCGGCCTGTCGCACGCCATGAGCATGCCAGGCTTGTGGGGACACGACATCGGCGGTTTCTTCGGCCCCGAGCTCACACCTGAGCTCTACGTGCGCTGGACGCAGTTCGGCGCGCTCTCGCCTCTCATGCGCGCCCACGGACTTCGTCCGCGCGAGCCGTGGGAGTTCGGCGAGCACGCCTTGGACATCGCACGCGAGTGGATCCGACTGCGCTACTCGCTGCTGCCCTACCTGTGGCAGGCCGCGCACGAGTCGGCCGAGCACGGCTGGCCGATGCTGCGCCCGCTGGCGCTGGAGTTCCCCGACGACGACCTCGCCACGGCGCGCGACGACGCGTTCCTGCTCGGCTCAGACCTGCTCGTCGTTCCGGTCTTCGACGACGGCGGCGAGCCGGTGCGGCGTCGCTTCTACATCCCCCGCGGCGGGTGGACGGACCTCGTGACCGGCGATCGGCACGAAGGTCCGGCGCTGCACGAGGAATTCGTGCCGTTGGAACGCATTCCGGTGCTGGTGCGCGACGGTGCGCTGCTGCCGAGGTTGGTGGTGGACGAGCACGTGCGCAACACCGACGACCTGCTCGGCGCCCCGTGGGAACTGCACGCCTACGGCGACGTGTCCACCGCTGCTACGTTCTTCGACTTCCGCTCCCGCCCGTTCACGGTCGAGGTGAACGGCGATCAACTCGCCACCGGCTCGTCGACGCAGTTGAGCCTGGTCCGCCACACGCCGCAGGAGGCACGGTCATGACATCGCCCGAACCCGCACGACGCAGCACATCCTGGTTCGGCGCCGAAGGCAAGATGGGCTTCGTCCACAGGTCCAAGCTGTACAACTCGGGCCGTTCACCGGAGATGTTCGACGGCAGGCCCGTCATCGGGATCTGCAACAGCTGGTCGGAGCTCACGCCCTGCAACCGGCACCTGCGCGACGTGGCCGAGGCGGTCAAGCGCGGCGTGCTGCTGGCCGGTGGATTCCCGCTGGAGTTCCCGACGATGTCGCTGGGCGAGACGCTGATGCGCCCATCGGCGATGCTCTACCGCAACCTGATGGCGATGGAAGTCGAGGAGAACCTCCGCTCGTACCCGCTCGACGGCGTGGTGCTGCTCGCCGGCTGTGACAAGACCGTTCCCGCTCAGCTCATGGGTGCACTCAGCGCCGACCTGCCGGCGATCATGCTCACCGGCGGGCCGATGCTCAACGGCAAGTTCCGGGGCACCGACGCCGGTTCCGGCACGCACGTGTGGCAGTTCGCCGAGGAGGTCCGGGCGGGCCGGATGAGCCGCGCCGAGTTCGGCCAGGCCGAGGCGTGCCTGTCCCGCAGCGCGGGGCACTGCACGACCATGGGCACGGCGTCCACGATGGCCTGCCTGGTGGAGGTCATGGGCCTGTCGTTACCGGGCAGTGCGGCAGTGCCCGCCGTGGACGCGGGCCGCTCCGCGCTCGCCGAGCAGTCGGGCAGGCGGATCGTGTCCATGGTGGAGGAGGACCTGCGGCCTTCGACCGTCCTGGACCGGCGGTCGTTCGAGAACGCGGCGCGGCTCAACGCCGCGATCGGCGGGTCCACCAACGCCATCGTGCACCTGAGCGCGCTGGCCGGGCGCGCCGAGGTCGACTTCCCGCTGGAGGAGTTCGACCGGCAGGCTCGCGACATCCCGCTACTGGTCGACCTGCTGCCGTCCGGCCGGTTCCTCATGGAGGAGTTCAGCTACGCGGGCGGCGTGCCCGCGGTGGTGACCGAGCTGGGCGACCAGCTCCACGGCGACGCGCGCACGGTCACCGGCCAGAGCCTCGCCGAGAACTGCACGGGTGCTCAGAACTGGAACTCAGAGGTGATCCGCACGCGGGCGGAACCGGTGCAGCCCGCGGGGTCGGCCACAGCGGTGCTCACCGGCAACCTCGCCCCGAACGGCGCGGTGATCAAGATGTCGGCGGCCTCTCCGGAACTGATCGACCACACCGGTACAGCGGTGGTCTTCGACACCGTCGAGGAGTACTACGCGCGCTGCGACGACCCGGATCTGCCGGTGGACGCCGACACCGTGCTCGTCGTGCGCGGCGCCGGGCCGCGCGGTTACCCGGGCATGCCCGAGATCGGCAACCTGTCGATACCCAAGAAGCTGCTGGATGCGGGTGTGCGGGACCTCGTGCGGATCACCGATGGCCGGATGAGCGGCACCTCCTACGGCACGATCGTCCTGCACGTCGCTCCCGAGTCCGCCGCGGGCGGGCCGCTAGCGCTGCTGCGCACCGGCGACCGTGTGCACCTGGACGTGGCCGCACGCAGGCTCGACATGCTCGTCGACGATGACGAACTGGCCCGGCGCGCAGCCGAGTTCACCACGGAGGAGCAGCCCGCTGATCAGGGTGGCGGCTGGAGCGGGTTGTACCGGGAGCACGTCGGCCAGGCCGACACCGGGGCTGACCTGGACTTCCTGCGCGGACGGCGCGGGCACGCGATCCCCCGGCGGCACCTGTGAACGACGGCAGCGAGGGCTGGAAGGACGAGGGCATGAGAGAGCTCAGCGGGCGTCGGGCGCTCGTGACCGGGGCGGCGACCGGGATCGGCCGGGTCGTGGCGCACGACCTGGCCCGTCGCGGCGCGACGGTGCTCGGTGTCGACCGAGACGCGGCCGTGACGGACCTCGCCGGAGGGTGCGAGGACCCGGTCGCCGCGCGGCTGGGAGGAGTCGCCTGCGACCTCGCCGACACGCCACAGCTCGAAGCGCTCGCCGACCGCGCCGAGGCGGCACCCGGTTTCGACGTGCTGGTCAACTGCGCGGCGGCCTACTCCCCGAAGGGCGGTTTCCTCGACGCGTCCGTCTCCGACTGGAACCGCGTGCTCGCGGTGAACGTCGTTGCCACGGGCGTGCTGAGCACCGCCGTGGCGCGCGGGCTGCACGCGGCCGGCAGGACCAGCGGCTCGATCGTGAACTTCTGCAGCCTCCAGGAGGCCATGCCGGTGCCCGGCTACGGGCCCTACGTCGCCAGCAAGGGCGGCGTGCGCGCGGCGACGAAGGCGCTGGCTGTGGAACTGGCCTCGTGGGGTGTGCGGGTCAACGCGGTGGCGCCGGGCGTGGTCAACACACCATCCACTTTGGCCACCCTGGACGGCAAGAGCTGGGGTGACGACGGCGCGCCGCCCACGCTGCTCGGCCGCGCAGGCACCCCCGAGGAGGTCGCGGACGCGGTGGCCTTCCTCGCCTCGGACGCCTCGTCGTTCATCACCGGCACGATCATCCCTGTCGACGGCGGCCGTCACCTCAGCCGCCGTCACGATCCGACCGGTGATCTCGACGTCACCGCAGGGAGGAACCGATGACTGACATCAACCTCAGCCCGCTCACCGTGGTCTACCGCGGCCTGACCCCGCAGCAAGCCCTTCGGCTGAGCACGGCGCTGCACGAAGCCGGGATGCGCTCGTTCGAGGTCACCATGACCGGTGACCGTCCGATGGAGACGATCGAATTGCTGTGCCGGGAGCTCCCGGGTGACGCGCTGATCGGAGCCGGCACGGTGAGCACACCCGAGCAGGTCACGGCCTCGGCCGCGGCCGGCGCGCGTTTCGTGGTGTCACCGCACCTCGACGCCCGGGTCGTCGAACGCACTCGCCGCGAAGGGCTGCTCTCGGTGCCGGGGGCGCTCACCCCGACCGAGATCATGACGGCCCGGAACGCGGGCGCGGACGTGGTGAAGGTGTTCCCCGTCAACGCGGTCGGTGCCGACTACCTCCGGCAGCTGCGCGGGCCGATGCCGGACCTGGAGGTGATGGCCAGCGGTGGCGTGACTCCCACGCTGGCCGCCGAGGTGGTGGCGGCGGGGGCGAAGTGCGTGGCCGTTGGGCACCACCTGCTGGGCGCGGACCCCGACGGCGGCTTCGACCCAGGAGAGCTGCGGGACCGCACCTCCGAGTTCCTGCGAGCCGCAGGAGCGACGTCATGAGCGCAGTGGCCGTCGATCCGGTCGGCGACGTCCGCGCGCGCTTCGGCGAAGGCGCGTTCTGGGACGCGACCACCGAAACCCTGCTGTGGGTGGACATCACGGGTGGGGCGGTGCACCGAACTTCGCCCGCCGACGGTGCCACCGAACGGTGCGTGCTGGGCGGAGAGGTCGCCGCGGCGTTCCCGACCACGCGCGCGACCGTCGTCGCCGCACGGGACAGCACGTTGCTGGAAGTGGCCGGCGAGGAGGTCGTCGGAGAGGTCGCGGGTGTGCCGCCCCATCCCAGGATGCGGTTCAACGACGGCGGCCCCGATCCCCGGGGCAGGCTGCTGATCGGCACGCTGCACGCCGACAAGGACCCGGGCACCGCGTCGCTCTACCGCCTCGACGACGAGCTGGTTCCGGTGGTCACCGGGGTGACCGTGTCCAACGGCCTGGGTTGGAGCCCGGACGGCGGGATGCTCTACTACGCCGATACTCCGACGCTGCGCTTGGACGTCTTCGACTACGACACCGGGCAAGGCCTCCCAGGTGTTCGTCGGACCCTCGCCGACGTCTCCGATTCCCCAGGTAGACCGGACGGACTGACCGTCGACGCCGAGGGCTGCGTGTGGGTGGCCATGATCAGGGGCGGTGAGCTCCGCCGGTACGCACCGGACGGGCGGCTCGACCGCGTTGTGCCGCTGCCTGTTTCGCACCCGACGAGCGTCGCTTTCGGCGGGGCCGACTTGGGCGACCTGTTCGTGACGAGCGCTCTGGACCCGTTGTCGGCGGCCGAACGCCACGAACAGCCGCTGGCGGGTCGGCTGCTGCGGCTCGATCCCGGCGTCCAGGGCTTGCCCGCCCCGTCAGTGCTCCTACCCTGACGCCTCATCCGCCGGGTGCCCGTCGCGCAAGTGCTTGAGCGCCGCACGGCGGGCCCCGTCGATGTGCGCCTTGGCAGCCCGTCGCGCCGCGACGGGGTCTCCCGCGATCACGGCTTCGTGGATGCGGGTGTGGTCGCGGCGGGATCGCTCAAGTCGGCCCGGCAACCGCAACGTGGACTGCATCCCGCGCGCGAGGATGTCTTGCAGAACGGTCTCGGTGCGGGTCAGGAAGCGGTTCCCCGCGGCCTCGACGATCCGGAGGTGGAAGGCGGAGTCGAGCGCGCGGAGCTCGGCCCAGTCGATCTCGGCGGCGCCGGCGCACCGGTCGAGGGCCTGGAAGGCCTCGGTCACCTTCGCCAGCAGCTCGCGGTCCTGGTTGCGCGCAGCCCACGCCGTGGCGGGAACTTCGAGCACCTCACGCATGTCGAACAGCTCGGTGAGCGTGAGCTCCTCGGCGAACTTCGCATCGCGCAGCGCGTGGGACTCGCTGGGATCCGCGACGAACACGCCGCTCCCGTGCTTGATGTCGACGTGCCCGCTCTGCCGCAAGGACCGCAGCGCTTCCCGCAGGGATGGCCGACTCGTACCGAGACGACTCGCGAGTTCGCGTTCCGGGGGCAACCGGTCCCCTGGTTTCAGCTCCTGAGATTTGATCGCCTGGAGAATCCGTTCGGCGATCAGGTCCGACACCGATCCCTGACGCAACGGCACCCAGGGGTCGTCCGTGACGCCCATGCTGCGGCTCCTCACCAAGAAGAACTAGAGGTATGACCACTTTACCAGCTCACCGCCTTTGGCCAGCTGTCCGGACACGAAGTTCCCCGCCTCGCAGGCCAAGCCCGTGCTGCGCGTCGCCCAAGGCGGCGACACCACCAGGAACCGCTGAAGAGCACCGCCCGCCGCGCGCTCGATTCCCGTTGAGGTGCAGGGTCGTTGCGCTTCGGCGAGGACGAGTGCGATGTGGCTCCACCCCTTCGGCGGCGACGGCCCCTGGCCCACGACCTGCTCCTCCGCACCGACGCCGTTGCCCGTGATGGCGAACCTCGGCACACCGCGGTCGTCGCGGTGTGCCAGGTACGAGTAGGAGTGCCACGACCGCCAGCGCGAACTCGCGCAACCGGCCGCTGGAGGTGGGTACGTGCGCCGGATGGTCGTGGAGTCGGACGGCAGATCACCTGAACGCCTTGGACGCCTCCCGTGTTATCGCTAACACCGCGCTGCAGAAGACGTGGAACACAAGTCGTCGCTCGGCCGACTCCGCGCAGCACGCGTCCGAAGAGCTCCGGGGGTCCGGTCCCGCACGTGGAACCGGGCTCGCTGCGCTGCTCCTGTGGACACCTCACCGTTCGGGCATCCGCTGGAGTAGCGTCGCCCCAGCGGCCGAGTTCGGAGGTGGTGATGTGAGCAGGGGCACGTCTTCGTCACCGCGTCGGGCGGTGATGGCCGACGTCGCGGGGCTGGCAGGCGTCTCGCAGCAAACGGTTTCCCGCGTGCTCAACGGGCATCCCTCGGTCTCGCCCGCTGCCCGCACCCGAGTGCTGGCGGCCGTCGAGGAACTCGACTACCGGCCCCACTCCGCCGCCCGAGCTCTCGCCTCCCGCCGCACCAGGATGATCGGCGTGGTCAGCTACGACACCACGCTCCACGGCCCGGCGAGCACCCTCTACGGCATAGAGCAGGCGGCGCGCCGATCCGGCTACTCCGTGAGCGTGACCAGCGCCAAGTCCATCGACGGTGATCACGCCAGTCACGCGCTGGAGCGGCTGAACCGGCAGAGCGTGGACGGCGCGATCGTCATCGCGCCTCAGCGCTCCACCGTCGAGGCCCTGCGCACGGTCCCGTCCGACCTGCCGGTGGTAGCCGTCGAAGGCGGCGAGGGCAACGGCCACTCCACGGTGTGCGTCGATCAGGTCGAGGGCGCCGCGCTGGCTACGCGGCACCTGCTGTCCCAGGGCGCCGAGTCGGTGTTCCACATCGCCGGGCCCGCCGACTGGCTGGAAGCCCAAGGACGGGTCGCGGGTTGGCGCGGCGAGATCGAACGCACGGGGATCGAACCGCCGGAACCGCTGCGCGGCGACTGGAGTCCGGCCTCCGGGTACGCCAACGGCCAGCTGCTGGCCGAACGCTCCGACGTGCGCGCGGTGTTCGTGGCCAACGACCAGATGGCGCTCGGAGTCCTGCGCGCCTTTCACGAGCGAGGCGTTCGCGTTCCTGCAGACGTGCTCGTGGCCGGTTTCGACGACATTCCCGAGGCCGCCTACTTCACTCCCCCGCTGACCACGATCCGGCAGGACTTCAACGCGGTGGGGCGAGCGAGCATCGACCTCCTCCTGCAGCAGATCACCGGACACGCCCCCAGCGGCGAGTCCGTGGTGATCGCACCCGAACTGATCACCCGCCACAGCAGCATCGGAAACCTGCGCGAGAGCGCGTTTCCGAAGCAGTGAGCCGCTCGACCCGTGGTCCGTGCCGGGTCGAACAAGTGTGATTTGACCTGGTGCCAGCGCACCCGTAACGTCCTGTTCCGATCTCGTCATGTTAGCGCTCACTTCAAAAGCGATCGACGAGATCCCGCGAGCGTCACGCACTTCCCGCACGAATCCGGCAACACCCTGACCGGAACGGAGAATCGACGTGCGACGACTTCCATTCCTCCTGCTCACCGCCGTGACCACGTTCGCTTCAGCAATCCCGGCCTCGGCTGCCGACTATCCCATGCCCGGTGTCGTGACCGGCGATGTCGCCGCGCATGACCCGTCCATGGTGAAGACCGATGCCGGATACCTGCTCTACTCCACGCACGACGGCATCGAGATGCGCAGTTCGGGCGATCGAACCCGTTTCGACCGGGCGGGATCGGCTTTCTCATCCGTGCCCGCGTGGGTCTACGACTACCATGCCGACGGCGACGTGTGGGCGCCAGACACCTCCTTCCACGACGGCCAGTACTGGATGTACTACTCCGCCTCGACCTTCGGGACCAACCACTCCGCGATCGGGCTGGCCACCAGCCCCACCGGAGAACCTGGCAGCTGGCAGGACCGAGGCATCGTCCACGCCACCTCGACAGCCGACGACCACAACGCCATCGACCCGAACCTGCTGGTCGACTCGCAGGGGCGGTGGTGGCTGTCGTTCGGTTCGTTCTGGACCGGGATCCGGATGATCCAGCTCGATCCGGCCACCGGCATGCGGCATCCCACCGACCAGGCCGTGCACCGGCTAGCCACGCGCCCGCAGGACCCGCCGCACGCCGTGGAGGCGCCCACGATCGTCGAACGTGACGGGATGTACTACCTCTTCGTCTCGTTCGACCAGTGCTGCCAAGGCGTGCAGAGCACCTACCGGATCATGGTCGGTCGGTCCATCGAACCGACCGGCCCCTACCTCGACGCAACAGGAACTCCGATGACCGAGGGCGGCGGCACCGAGATCCTCGCCAGCCACGCCAACATCATTGGGCCAGGCGGGCAGAGCGTGCTGCCCGACACCGACGGCGACCTGCTCGTGTACCACTACTACGACGCCAACGCCGGTGGCGCGCACAAGCTGGGCATCAACCTCCTCGGCTGGGAACAGGGCTGGCCCCGTGTGCGCTGAGAACCCCCGTCCTGCCATCGGAAAGACTCTCAGCCGGTCACCGGACCCACCAGATGGTCGAACCTTGCCCGACATACCGACACCGAGTCGCGTCGCACTGCCTGGCCACCGTTCCCGAATGCGGCCGGCTGATCCTGCGCCGCGCCCGCACCCTCCAGGCGCTGGCCGACGCCGACGAGGTCATCGTGTGGCGCGAGCACGAAACCGGGCCGGTTGCTGTTGCTGCCGATGCCTGGTTCTCGCTGCGCCCAGGCGAGGTGGCGCGTTCTGCGTGGACGAACGTTGGGGATCCCGCCGCGGGGACGAAGTCACCGGAGCCTGTGTTCGCCACCAGCGAGGCGAACTCGCAGTACGGACCTGGGCACAACAGCTCCACCGCAGGCGAGGACGGCACCGACCTGCTCGTCTACCACGCGCGGCAGTACCGGGAGATCGAGGGCGACCCGCTGCTGGACCCCAACCGCCACACCCGCGTCCAAGCGTTCCACTGGAAACCCGGCTGAACGCCGAACTTCGGGACACCGGTCACCGACACCCCCCCAGCACGCCCGAGCTGTCGAGCGACGTGACCGCTGGGGCTCCACGTCCGGTATGCCCCGAAGGAACCATTGACGGCCAACGGTCGATGCTGTGTTCTTTTCTGCGCGATACTGTTTGACTGTGGAGGTTCAACGTGTATCGGTTGTTCGCTCTTGTGTCACTGTGTCTGATCTTTCTCAGCACCACCGGTGTCGCCGCGTCCGCGCAACCACCCGATCCCGGGATGCCGGGCGGAGACGTGCACGCCTACCTGGATGACCCGCAGAAGGTGGCTGAAGGGCAAGAAGCCCCGCACGCCAGGCTGCGCCCGTACGAAGACGCCAACTCGGCAGCCCGCGGCGAGGAACTCACCCCCTACACGCGAACGCTGGACGGCCAGTGGCAGATCGCGATGGCCGACCGCCCTGAAGACGTTCCGCCCGGCTTCTACACCGAGGACTACGACTCGTCGAGCTGGCGGACGGTGTCGGTGCCGCACACCTGGCAGACCGCCGGCCTCGACCACCCGATGTTCCGCAACATCGCCACCGAGGTGCAGCCGGACGACCCACCCCGCGTGCCCCGGGACGTCAACCCGACCGGCGCCTACACCCGCGACTTCGACCTGCCCGCCGACTGGGCGCAGCGCAGCACCTTCGTCCGCTTCGAAGGGGTCACTTCGGGGTTCTTCGTTTGGGTCAACGGGCAGTACATCGGCTACGACCAGGGCGGCTACACGCCCGCGGAGTTCGACATCTCGCGGGTGCTGCACCCGGGCAAGAACCGCATCGCCGTGCAGGTGCACCGCTGGAGTGCGGGTTCTTACCTCGAAGACGTCGACCAGTGGCGCTACTCGGGCATCTTCCGCTCCGTCGAGCTGTACTCCACACCCGCCACGCACGTGCGGGACGTGACGCTGCGGACCGATCTCGACGCCACCTACACCGACGCGAACCTCTCGGCGGTGGTCGATCTCGACCGCCGCGAGGGCGGGACGACCGGCCCGCACCGCGTGACCGCCTCGCTCCGCGACCCGCGCGGCACAGAGGTCGGCTCGGTGAGCCAGGACGTCGAGATCACCCGACCGGACTCGCAGGTCCAGCTCAACCTCCCGGTCCGCAACCCCGCCAAGTGGACCGATGAGACGCCCAACGTCTACACGGTCGTGCTCACCTTGAGCGGCCCGGACGGCGCGGTCGGCCACATCACCAGCGAGACGGTCGGCTTCCGGGAGATCGAGATCCGCGACCGGCAACTGCTCATCAACGGCAAGCGCACCTTGTTCAAGGGGGTCAACCGGGCCGAGACCGACCCGGACCACGGCAGGCACGTGCCCCGTCCCGCGCAGGAGCGCGACGTCCATCTGATGAAGCAGCTCAACATCAACGCCGTGCGCACCTCCCACTACCCCGCAGACCCGTACTTCAACGACCTGGCCGACCAGCGCGGTCTGTGGGTCGACGACGAGGTCGACATCGAGACCCACAACCACGAGGACTGCACCCAGTGGTGCCAGGCGAACGAGCCGGAATGGCGAGACGCGTTCATGGACCGCATGATCGGCATGGTCGAACGCGACAAGAACCACCCGAGCATCTTCCTCTGGGACACCGGCAACGAGGCCGGGCTCGGCGCGCACCACTTCGAAATGGCCGACTGGGTCAAGCGCAACGACCCGACCCGGCCCGTCTACCACCAGTCGAACAACCCTGACGGTGACGCTCCGTTCGCCGACGTCTGGGGTCCGCGCTACCCCTCGCCTGAGAAGTTCGCCGAACAGGCCAAGACCACCACGAAACCGCTGATCTTCGGCGAGTACGCGCACGCGATGGGCAACAGCCTCGGCAACTTCCACGAGTTCTGGGACATCATCCGGGCCCACCCGCAGACCCAGGGCGGATTCATCTGGGACTGGGCCGAGCAGAACATCCGGCAGCACACCCGGATCACGCCCGACACCTCCGGCAACGGCATCTCCGCGCACCTTTCCGGGAGACCGGAGCTCGTCGACGGCCACCGCGGCAAAGCGCTGTCGCTGTCCGGCTTGGACGACTTCGTCGAGGTCTACCGCGATCGCAAGCTGGACATCGGCGGCAATGCCTTGACCCTCGACACCTGGGTCAAACCCGGCAAGTGGACCGGTGATTTCCGGATCTTGGGCAAGGGCGATCACCAGTACGCGCTGAAGATGAAGTCGGAGAACGTCCTCGAGTTCTTCATCCACAGCGGCACCTGGCGGTCCGTGCAGGCGCAGGTGCCCGCCGACTTCTACGGCAACTGGCACCGGGTCAGCGGAACCTACGACGGCACGGCGCTGCGCCTGTACATCGACGGCAAGGAGGTCGGCAGCACGCCGTTCACCGGCGCCATCGACCGATCCTCAGCCGAGGTCAACATCGGCCGGGACTTCGAGACTTCGTGGAACGACCCGTCCGACGTGGGCTGGATGGCGCGGGGCGCGGTCGACGACGCGCGCATCTACGACCGGCCGCTCACCGCCGCCGAGCTCGGCGCACCGGAGCCGGTGGGCGGCGCGCTTCTCGCGCTGGACTTCGACCGCGTCGAGGACGCCGGGACCCACCTGTCCTACGGTTCGAGTCTGTCCGGTGTGGACGGTTTGGTCAGCTCCGATCGACGGCCGCAGCCGGAGGCGGCCCAGATGGCCTGGGCGCACCAGCCCCTGCGATTCGGCTTCGACGACCAGACCCTGTCGGTGACCAACGAGCGGCAGTTCACCGGCACCGATGAGCTCACCCTGCGGTGGGAGGTCACCGAAGGTTCCCGCGTCGTGGCCGAGCACGAGCAGCCGCTGCGGGTGGGGCCGAACTCGACGTGGACCGAAGCGCTGCCACTGCCGCCGAACCCGGACGACCGGGAGCGGTTCCTCAGCGTCGAAGCGGTCACTACCGGCGCCCAGCACGGGGTTCCGGCCGGTCACGTGCTCGCCCACGACCAGTTCCCGCTCGCCGGCACCCGCGTTCCCGGTCTCGACCGGCGCCCAGCGGAAGGACCGCCGGTGCAGGTCGAGGACGAGGGCTCGAAGGTGAGGGCATCGGCTTCGGGAGTCACCTACGAGCTCGACAAGACCACCGGTGCGCTGTCGTCGATCCGCGCCGACGGTCAGGAACTGCTCGCAGGTGGGCCGAAGCTCGACGCCTGGCGCGCGCCCATCAGCAACGAGACCTTCGCCTGGGGACGTGCCGAAGGCGAGGACTGGCGCAAGGCGGGCCTGGACCGGCTGGTGACCAACGTGACCGGTCACCGCGTCGAACCGGCTCCGGCAGGCGGCGCGCGGATCGTGGTCGACACCCGCGTGGCGGCACCGGACGTGGCAGGCGCCTGGTTCGACCAGACCATGACCTACACGATCGGCAGGGACGGTGTCCTGGAGCTCGGGCACGAGGTCGTGCCCCAAGGCGAGGTGCGCCAACTGCCGTACCTGCCGCGCATCGGCGTCTCCCTCGCGGTGCCGGACCGCTACGAGCGCTTCGCCTGGTACGGCCGCGGTGCCGAGAGCTACAACGACCGCAAGAACGGCAGCCCGATCGGGGTGAACACCTCCACAGTCGACGAGCAGTACGTCGAGTACCACCGGCCGCAGGACCACGGCAACCACACGGATTCGCGGTGGGCGCTGCTCACCGACGGCCAGACCGGCGGTCTGCTCGTGGCCGGTGCCCCGGAGGTCAGCGTGACCCCCTACGACGACCTCGACCGGGCTGCCTACCCGTTCCAGCTCCGGCGCAACGACGGCTGGTTCACCCTGCACGCCGACCACGCGGTCACGGGGGTGGGAGGCACCCCGAACCCGGTCCGCGACCGCTACCAGGTGCGGCCTGACTCCACCTACGACAACACCCTCACCATCCGCCCCCTGTCACCCGGAGAAGCACGAGCCGGTCTCCCGAACGGAGCCTGAACTCGCACAGCACCGATGTGGCGCAGTCCGACCCCGCCTGTGACGCGCACAGGTCGGTGCAGTTGTTCAGGCACTTCAATCGCGCAGTCCTGCCCGTCTTCACGCCGGTGCTGGGCCCGGGTAACCGCCATCGGTCAACACCGCCCGCCCGGCGAGGTCGTGGTCGATCCCGGAATCGCGATACATCGCCAGCAAGGACCGAGGTCTCGACCACCCGGTACGCGGTCGAGTGCGAGATAGCGACCAACGAGCCGATCTGGCGCATCGTCAGGTTCGTCCGCCATTACATCGCGACCAGCAACACCCGATCCTCCCGCCGCAGCCGCCACTGCCGACCAGGACGACGATCCGCGATCGCCTGCCCACCACGCCTGGGCCACCACCGCCACCAGCTCCCGGGACTGCCGGGGCTCCAACCCCGTGAAGGGGCAGTCCACTCCGACCGCGCCGCCGAGATCACCTGCACCCACGTGATCAACCACGACCCGACCCACAAGTTATCGGGTTACGAGACATCGTTCAGGTACGTAGAAATGACATCGCGTTTGGCAGCCGGGCGTTACAGTGATCAGGAACACGTTTGTCGGGTTTGAGATTCTTGTACGATTCCGTTTCGTCACGATCATTCTGGTTCGGGATTCGGCGTCGTCAACGCCGATGGATACTAGTTTTCTCACATGGGAGAACCTCAAAAATGCACACCTCAAGCTTCGATTCCGAGGCCGGCGCCCAGGCCGCGTTCAGCGGAGACGCTGACTTCGATGCCGAAGCCATGGCTCATGCCCACACCACGGCCGAGGACGAAGCTGACCAGAGCTCGCAGACTAGCCTGACCGGCGCGGCGGAGAGCAGCTTCGAGGCCGAGGGCGGCGCGGACGCTGAGTTCGGCGCCACCGCTACCAGCTACGGCAGCGCGGATTTCGACATGCTCGACACGTGCTGGGGTGGCAGCGTTGAAGGCGATGTCGTCACCAGCGCCGCATCCAGCGTGGAATACACCAGCTCCCTCGATGGCGGGTTCGGTGACGCCATGTTCGCAGCTAATGGTGAGGCCGTTGCGGAAACCGGTGCAACGGCAGAGGCTGATTTCTTCATTGCCTAGGACGTGCGCGCAAAATTCGGTGGGTAGCTGCGATTTCGCGAGTGACGTAACGAACCTGAAAATGCGCGGAATCTGTTGAGAACAGACGACGCCGCGGCGGTCGTCAACCATCTCACGCAATCCCGGTGCTAACAGGTGTCGCCCCGCGTCCAATCGGTGAACCGATCGGACGCGGGGCGATTGCTCTTATTCGGCCCCAAGCGCCACAGCCGGGCGGCCGGAGGCTGCTTGGACAACGAGTGCGCGGCCCGTCAGCATCAGGTCGCCGGTGTCTCCGCCAGCGACCTACCACTCACGGGCGTAGGTGTGGCGCCAGCGGTGGGCGTGCCGGTTCTAGATGTGATGTCCGGGGAGGTTGTCCCGGTCGTGGTGTGTGAGTTGGTTTGTTCTGCAGACAGGTGAAGGCCTCTGGTTGTGAAGTGGAGCTGTCTAGGAACCGCTTCATCAACCGGAGGCCTTCGTGTCCCACCCTAACGCCACGCTGACTCCTCGTACGCGGCTGCGGCTGGCTCGTTT
>NZ_SMKV01000011.1 GCF_004348445.1 Saccharopolyspora aridisoli
GTGCTGGGAGGGGTGCAGGTAGAGGTCGTTGTGCAGGGGCTCGCCTGCGGTGTAGGGGGTGACGCATTCTCCGCAGACGCCTCTGCGGCAGCGGTGGGGGATGTTGATGTCCGCTGACTGCAGGGCGTCCAGGAGGGTTTCGTTCTCCCCGACCTGGACGGTTGTGCCGCTTCGGCGCAGGTGGGCGGTGAAGGGTCCGCCGGTGGCCGGGGTGGTTGCGAAGTGCTCCGCGTGGATGCGGGCGGGTGGCCAGCCGGCGTCGCGGGCCCGGGTCATGACCTCGTCCATGAGCGGCTTGGGGCCGCAGACGTAGAGGTGCGTGCCCAGGGGCTGGTCGGTGAGGTCGAGGCCGCGCCAGAACTCGGCACGGGAGTCGGTGATGTGCGCACCGGGGAGGTCGTCGGCGTGGGCGGCGTCGCGGGAGATGTAGTGCACCTCGACGGAGCGCTGCCAGGTCTCGGCCGCTCTGAAGTGCGAGAGGATCGGTGTGATGCCGATCCCGGCGGCGACGAGCAGGTGGTGGCGAGCGGTCTGCACGGGAGCGAGACCGCTTCGGGGATGCCCTGCTTCGACGACGTCGCCGGGGCGCAGCTGGTGCATCCAGCGCGATCCGCCGGATCCGAGGCGCACCGAGATCTCGTAGTGCTCCGGCTGGAATCCGTCGCCGGTGAGCGAGTAGGAGTTCCAGCGCGGCCGTCCTCGCTCGTCGGTGCCGCACAGCACGTCGACGTGACTGCCGGGCGTGTACGAGCGCAGCTCGCCGACCAGCCGGACCCGCCGCACGCCGTCGGCGACGGGGCACGTGTCAGCGACGGTGAGCCGGTTCATCGGCGCAGCCATGCGAGCAGCTCGGGACGGATCTCGCCGTAGCCCTTGTAGTCGGCCATCTCGTCGGGCAGTTCGGCGAGCACGGCTGCGAACTGCTCGCGCCAGGCAGGGATCAGCACCAGCTCCCGCATCGGCAGCAGGTGGGTGCGGATCAGGAACATGATCGAACTCGACATCGGCAGCCGGATCAGGTGCTGGACCTCCACTCGCAGGTGCAGGTCGTCGCCGATGTCCGACATGCGACCGCGCTCGGCGCCCCACTCGTCGTAGGTCTCCAGCGAGGCGTCCAGCCGGTGCCCGACGGTCGAGCTCCAGTTCAGCCGCCGGTAGCAGTCGCCGGGTTGCATGCCGAGCAGGAACCGCTCGGCTCGCGGGATCGCGCCGTCGGCGAAGTCGCGCGGGACGGGGCCGTGCAGTTCGGTGAACGACATCCCTAGCACGAACCGGATCGACCAGTTCGACGCGAAGGTCACCACCCCGGCATCGGCGAACAACCGCCCTCCGCGTTCGTCGAGCAGCACGATGTCGTCGGGCACCTGCGAGGCCGCGAACCGCAGCGGCGGTTCGCCCAGCGAGTCGTCGTCCCCGAAGCGGAACCGCCGCGCAACGCCGAGCCTCGTGTTCTCCCAGTGGAACTCGCGATCGCCGCAGGAGGCCAGCGTCATCGCCGGGTCGGTGGCCGCGGCTTCGGAGAGCAAGTGCAGCAGCGCGTCCCAGGACGCCGCTCGCATGTGCCCGCGCTCCACGTGACGCCCCGGGTCGCGGCCGAGGATCGCCGCGCGCTCCGCGAGTTCGGTCTCGTAGGCCTCGTTGAAGTCCAGGACCGCGCCGCCCCACTCACCCGCCGCCGTCCGGTGGACGCGCGGTGCGGGCTCGACGTTGACGCTGTAGCGGTAGCGGTCACCCTCCAGCGGCCAGGGGAACCGCCGCACTCGCGCTGGCAGGATCACCGGAACGCCTCCACGTCGGCACGGAACCCCAGGTGAGAACCCCGGAGCCAGGACACGTGGGAGTAGATGTGCAGCAGCTGGCCGCACCCGCCGCAGACCGTGCGGTCCCCGGCTACCGCCATCACCTCGGTGTCGGTGGCGCAGTGCGCGCAGTGCACCACCACCCGTTCCCGCGCGGTGACCTGGCAGCGGACCTCCTCCTCCAGGGCACCGGCCGAGAGCGCCTGCGAGCGCAGCGCCAGCACGTCGACTTCGTGTCCGGCCAGCATCAACCGCCATCCGACCCGCGCCTCCCGCAACTGCGCGGCCAGGGATTCGGACGCGGACGCGGCGTCGTCCGCCTGCAACGTCCACACAGGACGATCGACCGAGCGCAGCCATCCGCGGATGATCTCCGAAGCCTCATCCCCGACCCCGAGTAACGCGAAGCACCGGCCCGACGGATCCACCTCGACCCGCTCCGGCCACGCGGGCAGGCTGGTGCGCGCACCGGCCGCCATCCGCTCGTCGGTCATCGGCATCCTCCCGCCCCCGAGTACACGAAGGCCGGGCGCGGGTGTCAACCACGCCCGGCCCGAGTCACGCGATCACTGCACCGCCCAGTACCCGAACGCCTTGTAGTCCGGGGACGGGCCGAACGAGGTCAGCGCGGCCAGGCGGACGGTCAGCTCGCTGCTGGTCACCAGGTGCGCCGGAATCGTGATGACGGTTTCCGACCAGCCCTTCGTCTCCGGCTTGAGCCAGTGCTTGCCGAGGTCGGTGCCGTCGACGAGCACCCGCACGTCCCGCGCCCCCGTGTACAGCCCGGGCTTGGGACCGGCGGAGTCGTGCCGGGCGATGAGCCGGACCTCCTCGCCGGGAACCAGGTTGCGCAGCGTGAACTCCTCCTCGCCGACGATGTGCCTGGCGCTGTCGACGACCTCGTGCCCACCGGTTTCGAGCGTGCGGGCCTCGGTGAGCGGCTGGAAACCCGCTCGCGAGGTGTGCACCTCGTGGTCGTGGTCGGCCTCCGAGGTCATCGACCCGACGTTGACGTGATCCCGGATGGTGCCGCGGAACGGGCGCATCGGCACGTCACCGGTGTCGATCAAGCTCCAGTCGGCCTTGTACACCGTCATGACCGGCAGCGAGAGCACCGGCGCCCCCAGGACGCCGGCGTCGGCGAGGTGTTCCAGCTGCACCCCGTTGGGCATGCGGTCGTAGATGGCGATGTAGTCGGGGCGGTCGTCGGGCGACATCGCGCGCAGTTCCTCGTAGAGCGCACCCATGCCGTGCAGCGCGGGCTTGGCGAGGCCGTTGGTCGTCAGCCCCACGAGGTCCACCGTCGGGTGTCCGCCCAGGTAGGCGGCGGCACCGACGTCGTGCACGCCCAGCCGCGCGCCCTCCGGCAGGTTGCCCTTGGTCCAGGTGGCCAGGGCGACGACGCGCTCCCGGATGCCACCGGAGTCCTGCACCGCGTTGTGCACCCAGGTCGGCACCGACAGGGCCGTGAACAGCCCGGCCACCGCCAGCAGCGCCACCGGGGCCTTGTCGCCCAGCCTCAGCCGCTTGCCGACCTCGACGAGGCCGATGACGGCGGCGAGCACGAACAGCGGGAGGAACGGCTGCAGGTAGCGGACCTGCTGCCACAGCGCGGTTCCCATCGTGGAGATCGCGCCGAGCGCCAGCAGCGTCCCGATGCCGATCGTCCAACCGACCCAGCGCCGCGTCCCGCCGTCGCGGACCAGCACCGCCACGCCGAGCGCGGCCAGCAACAGCGCACCGGGGAAGGCGAAGTCCTGCCGGTTCAGCCCGGCGAGGATCTCCATGAACGCCGAGAAGTTGTCCGCGGTCTTTCCCGCGAGCTCGCCGAAGCTCAGGTTCGGCATGCTCAGGTGCGACTTGGCCTGCGAGCCGTTCGGCGAGGAGTGCCCGGTGGCGACCAGGTAGAACAGCAGCTGCGCGGCGATCACGGCGAACGGCAGCGCGCACCAGGCGACCGAGGCGATCCGGGAGGCGAGGTTCTGCCCGCGACGCGCGCTGAGGACCATCATCAGCGGCGGCACCAGAAGCAGGAACACCAGGGCTTCCAGGCGGCACAGCGCGGCCAGCGACGCCAGCACCGGGGTGAACTTGAAAACCCCGCACGGCGCCTCGCGGACCAGCATCAGCAACGTTGCGACCAGCAGCAACGAGGTGATCGAGACCTCCATACCGCTGGAAGCTCCCCACAGCAGCGGCCCGCTGAGCGCGACGAGCACACCTGCCCACACCCCTGCGACGGGACCGGCGACGCGACGGCCCAGCAGCACCACGCCAGCGGCGGTGAGCGCGTGGCAGACCACGCCGAACAGGACGGCGGCGGGCATCAGCAGACCGCCGTGCATCCCGAGGAAGTGCAGTGCTCCCAGCACCAGCACGTAGAGCAGGCTGCTGGCCCCGGTGCTGATCGGGTCGCCGTCGTTGTACCGCAGGAACTCGCCCTGCCCGATCTGCTTGCCGTACTGGAGGTGGATGTAGGTGTCGTCCAGCGGCGGGATGTAGTGGCCGCCGTTGTAGTGGACGTTCACCAGCACGAAGCCCAGCCCGGCCGCCACCGCCAGCAACGGGACCGCCCACAGGGCGCTCCGGTCCGCGCGCCACCGGGCCGCGGGGAGGTCCCCTCGTCTTGTCGGCTCGGATAACTCAGGTTCGACGAGGTCGTTCGTCACGCTCACCCAACGGTCCTTCCAGAAAAAGTGTTGTCGCGCCCTGCTCACCGGTTGGGCGGGCCCGCGTCCTCGACTATAGATGGGCGATTTCGCCCGATTCACCGGGACATCCGGTCCGGTCAGCGCTCGGTGGTCGATGCCCAGGCGTCGACGGCGTCGACGAGGCTTTCCGTCCAGGCGCGCAGGATTCGACGACCTTCGGATCCGCTGGCGCCGCGCGGGTCGCCGAGGACACCGTTGGCGCTGACCGCCGCGGTGCCGCCTTCGCGAAGCCGGTCGATCAGCTGCGGCAGCGGTTCGATGTTGCCGGGTTCGGTTCGTTCCAAGCGGACCGTGTGGGGCCGGAGCGCGAGCACCGCGGAGGTTTCGGTGCGTCCGGCGTGGCTGTCGTCGGCCGGTCCGGTCGGCGACCAGGCCAGCACCCGGCGGCCTTCGGAGCGCAGCGTGCGCACCGCGTTGCGCACGGGTGCGGCGTTGCCGCCGTGGCAGGAGACGAGCACCACGCCGGCGAAGGCGTCGGCCGAGCGGCCGAGCTCGGTGAGCAGCAGTTCGGTGGCGGTCTGCCCGATGGACAGCGTGCCTGGGAACGCGGCGTGCTCTCCGCTGGATCCGTAGGCCACGGCGGGTGCGACCACGACGGCCCGATGTTTGGCGAGGCGGTCGCACAGCGCGACGGCGATGTCGGTGTCCACCGTGCACGGCAGGTGCGGGCCGTGCTGCTCCGTGGCTCCGACGGGGACGGCGAGCAGCCGAGGTTCGCACAGCTCGGGCCAGCTGGTGTCGCCGAGGTTCACGCCGAGTTCCCGCTGACCGGGACGCTGCTGCGCCCGCCTCTGTCGGTGAGCACCGGCCGCAGCGCGATCGTGCTGCGTTCGCGCAGGACCCCGCGCAGCACGCCGCAACCGTAGGCGGCGTCGTCAGCTACGCGGGCGAGGGTGTGCCGCATCGGATCGAGCTCGCCCTTCTCGGCGAGGTGGCGCGCGGCGACGAGGGCGAGCACGACGCGCCCGCGCTTGGTGAGCAGCAGCGGCGGGATCGCCAGCGGCGCCCAAGAACGTCCGATGGCGTCGCCGAGGAGCCGTGCCGCACCGAGGTTCCCGTGCGCGGCGAGCTTGATCGACTCGGTCGCGGGGATGCCGAGAGCGCCGAGCTTGCGGGCGAGCAGGACGGCCGCCGCGCCGGTGACGGCCAGGGCGAGCCTGGGCCGGCCGAGGGCGATCAGCAGCCAGGTCAGCACGCTCCACAGCGAGATCCGCACGGGTGCGACGTGCTCGCCGTGGCGCCGTCCGAGTGGCCCGGCCGAGCAGCCGTAGCCGTAGCGCTGCCGCAGCAGGGCGGGCCAGCTGGGACGCGGGGCGTGCTCGACGATCGCGGCGGGTTCGTAACGGACCTGGTGGCGGGCGGTGAGCCGCCACACGAGGTCGACGTCCTCGCCGAAGCGCATGGTCTCGTCGAAACCCCCCAGTTCGGCGAGGGTTTCGGTGCGGACCAGCAGTGCGGCGGTGGGGACGTAGCCGATGCGGCTGCCGGGCAGCACGGGTCCAGGTTGGGGGCCGAGGTCCAGCGGTGAGCGGGTCTGCTCGTAGCGCTCCAGTGCCGAAACCCCCGGAACGCTGAGCACTCTCGGCGCCATCGCGGCGACGTCGGGTGCTTCGAAGTGGCGCAGCAGCGGGGCCAGCCAGCCGGGCTGCGGGACGGTGTCGGCGTCGAGGAAGGCCACCAGCGGCGTCGTGGCCAGGCGCCACCCGGCGTTGCGGGCGGCGGCCGGACCGCGTGCCGTGTCGTGGCGGATGGTGGCGCCGGGGATCGGTGTCGGGGAGCCGTCGTCGACGACGATGACGCGCAGGCCTCCCAGCGCCGCGAGCAGCGCGGTGGGGTTCTCGCCGCGGACGGGGATGACGACGGTGACGTCATCGGGTCCCAGGCTCGCCGTGTCGTGCTCGGGGTGCACCAGACCGGTGCGAACGAGCCGCTGCGCCAGTGACCTTCCGCTGGTCACGGGTTCTCCGGCGAGCCAGTCGTCGAGTAGTTCGCCACCGCGCGCGGTCAGCCGCATGATGCGGTACGGAGATCCGCCGGCGACGGTCCGCCCGTCGTCCCAGCGCTGCAGGCTCGGATCGGCCACCAGTCTCACGCCGTGAAGCCTCCGTCCGCGTGGACGACGGTGCCGGTGATCGCCGAGGCGCGTTCGTCGCAGAGCCAGCACACGGCGGCGGCGACCTCCTCCGGTTCCAGCAGGCGTTCGACGACCTGGTGGTCAGCGAACTCCTCCACGTCGTCGAGGTGGTAGTGGGCGGCGGTGGCGGTGAGCATGTCGGTGCGGGTCGATCCGGGTGACACCGCGCTGGCGTTGACGCCGGTTCCGCGCAGGTCGGTGGCCAATCCGCGGATCAGCCCGACCACCGCGTGCTTGGCCGCGTTGTACCCGGCCAGGTGGTAGAGGCCCCGGTGCGCGGCGGCCGAGGCGAGCGCGACGAACCGCCCGGCACGGGGCTCGGGGCGACGCAGCATCGCCGGGACCGCGGCGCGGGCCAGGTTGGACACGCCCCGGACGTCGATGTCGAAGAGCAGGTCCAGTTCGGTGTCGCTGGTCTCCCACAGCGGCGCTCCACCAGCCATCACGGCCGCCGCGGCGACGGCGGCGTCGAGCCCGCCGAACTCGGCCTCTGCGACCTGGACGGCTTCGGTCAGCGCGGCCGTGTCGCGGACGTCGGCGACCACCTCGCGCACCGAGTCCGGATGCTCGTCGGCCAGCCGGCGCAGTTCATCGCGGGTGCCGAGCGGGTAGGCCACGCCGGGCAGGTCGGCGCACACGTCGAGCGCGACGACCCGCCAGCCCTCGCCGGCGAGTTGCCGCACGACTGCGGCCCCCACTCCCCTGGCGGCTCCGGTGACGATCGCGACCCGGTTCACGGCCGCGCCTGGTATCCGCGGCGTCGCAGGTAGGCCAGCAGCTCGTCGGCGGCTTCGGCCGCGCTGAGCGGGCCCACGACGGTCGGCGGGGTGCGCTCGACCAGCGCGCCGGTCAGCTCCAGCGCTCGGTGGTGGGCGCTGTCCCCGCTGGGCACGGGGTGCTCGCGGGCTCGCGGGCGCCGGGGCCGTGCGCTGACGACGTCGGCGCTGGCGGGAGCCGGTGTCCATGGCAGCAGTTCGATCTCGGTGTCCTGCGCCGCCAGCACGGCGGGCAGCGCGGCGCGTCGGAGACGCAGCCCGCCTTCGACGGAAACCACGGCGGGACTGGGCAGCCGCAGGATCTCGCGGGCACCCCGGTCGAGCCGTCGGTGTGCCAGCAGCCGGTCGTCGTCGAGTTCGAGGTGGACCGCACCGAGCGCCTGGGCAGCACCCAGGTGCGCGGCGAGCAACGCCGGCGTCGCGCCGGTCCCGCCATCGGTGGACCGGTCGCCGCAGAGCACCAGGTCCGGTGTCTCCGGCATGGCTGCGGCCAGCGCTGCGGCGGTGGACCCGTTGTGCGCCAGGGAATTCGGGTCCAGCGGTGTGTCGACGTCGACGCGGGTGGCGCGGTCCGCTCCGGCCGCCAGCGCCTCGCGCAGGCCCTCCTCCGCTTCGGCCGGGCCGGCGCTGATGGCGTGGACCTGGCCGCCGGTGAGCTCGGCGAGCCGCAGCGCGTGTTCCAGCGCGGCGTGCTCGGCCGCGCTCTCGCCCCGGTGTCCGCCGCCCAGGGCGCCGGTGAGCGGGTCGACCTCGATCCGCTGCCAGGATCGGCTCAGTGCCACGGCGATGCGCATGTCCTCAACCCTTCCGGAACACGACGCCGTGACCACCGTCGGGGTAGGTCCAGCTGATGGCTCCGGCGTTGTTGCAGATCTGGTAGCAGGTGCCGCATTCGAAGCACTGCTCGTAGTTGAACAGGATGCCGCCGTCGCCGGTGGGCACGAACAGCTTCGCCGGGCAGGCGGCCACGCACGCCTTGGTGGTGCAGGACCGGCAGATGTCGGTGTCGACGCTGATGTGCGCCCGCTCGCCGACGTCGAAGTCCACGGTGTCCATCCGGTCCTCGAACGAAATGCTCTGGTACATGGTCGCTTCTCCTCAGCCGAAGGTGCGCAGTCCGGTCCAGGCATCCGCGGCCAGCTTCCGCAGGCGGACGCCGTGACGGGCGGCGGTGGCGCGGAACAGCTCGCCCAGACCGGGTTTCGGATCCGGGTTGCCGATGGTGAACACGCCCTGGGCGAAGTCGCACAGCAGTTTCGGGTACTGCTGCTGCACCCGGTCCGACAGCACCAGGCCGGGCGCGCGTTGCAGCCGCTTGTGGTCGGCGAGCACGAAGTTGCCCTCCAGGCGTTCGCGGTAGCCGTCGAGCCGACCGCCGTTCTCGACGGACTCGGCGGCGGTGCGTCCGGCGGCGAGACCGGATCCGATGGCGAAGTTGACGCCCTCCAGCCAGATCCCGGCCGCCAGGCACATCGCGGCGGCGTCACCGGTCACGAGCATCCCGGGCGCGGACAGCGGGGGCATGCTGCGGTAGCCGCCTTCCGGGATGAGGTGCGCGGAGTACTCCTTGAGCTCCGCGCCGCGCAGGTAGGGGGCGATCGCCGGGTGCGCCTTGAGGTCGGCGAGCACTTCCTCCGGGCGCCTGCCCGAGGCGGCGAGGCCGGTCAGCGACAGGACGACGCCGACGCTGATGGTGTCGCGGTTGGTGTAGAGGAACCCGCCGCCGGGAATGCCCCCGGTGCAGCCGAGGATCTCGAAGTCCGCGCCGTGGTCACCGGTGAGCGCGAAGCGCTCCTCGATGGCTTTGCGCGGCAGCGCCAGGGTTTCCTTGACGCCGAGCGTCTGGTGCTCGGGGTCGGTCCCGGGCACCAGTCCGGCCTGCTTGGCGAGGAACGAGTTGACGCCGTCGGCGGCGATGACCACGCGTGCCCGGATGTCGCCGTCGGGACGGTCGGTGCGCACGCCGACGATCTGGCCGTCCTCGCGGATCACGTCGGTGGCCACCGTCGAGGTGACCAACCGAGCTCCGGCGTCGACGGCCTTGCCCGCCAGCCACGAGTCGAAGTCGGCGCGGAAGGTCGTCATGCCGTTGTAGGGGGCGCTGCCCCAGTCCTCGGTGCGGAAGTCGACGGTGAGCGCCTGGTGATCGGTGAGCATCATCGTGCTGCGGCGGGTCACCCAGCGCTGCACCGGCACTTCGCGCCACCACTCTGGCAGCACCTCGTCGAGCACCCGGCCGTAGACGACTCCGCCGTAGACGTTCTTGGAGCCGGGGAACGGCCCGCGTTCGAGCAGGATGACGCTGCGCCCGGCTCGGGCGAGTTCCAGTGCGGCGGCCGACCCGGCGGGACCGGCGCCGACCACGACGGCGTCGACTTCAGGCATCTCGTCTCCGGCGGTCGAGTTCGCGCAGGACTTCGGGGGCGTCGGCGATGATGCCGAGGTCGGCCATCGCCGTCATCGGGCAGGACGGGTCCGTGTTGATGCTGACCACGTGCTCGGGTCGTCCTAGGCCACCGGTGTGCTGCGCGGCGCCGGAGATGCCGAGGGCGACGTAGAGCTCGGGGGCGACGACGACGCCGGTGGTGCCGATCTGCCGGTCGTGCCCGGCCCACCCGGCGTCGGTGACCACCCGGGTCGCTCCGGCTGAGGCGCCGAGCCATGCTGCGACGTCGGTCAGCGTCCGCATCACGGCGGTGCCGTCCTCACCCCGCCGCACCAGACCCGCTCCGCCGCCGAGGATGCGGTCGGCTTCGGTGAGCTCCACGGTCTCCGGTTCGGGTTCGCGGACCTCGACCGGTTCGGCGTCGAGCACCTCAGCGACGGTGGCGGCGATGGTCACCGGTTCCGGTGGCGGGATCGGGTGGCCGACGCCGCGCACCCCGGGGACCAGGGTCACCACCACGGGCCCGGTGAAGCGGACCTGGACCTCCAGGAAATCGTCCACCCTGGACAGGTCGGCGGTGCCGGTGCCGCAACGCGTCGCCCCGGCGTGCAGCGGCCTGCCGGTGCCGAACGCCAGTCGGGGCGCGAGGTCGCGTCCGTCGGGTGAGGCGGGTAGCAGCACCACCCGCACCGCGTCGAGCAGCGGTCCCAGCGTCGCGGCTAGCGAACCGGGCGCGACCTGCTCGGACTCGACGGTCCACGTGCTGCGGGCGGTGCGGAGCTCCTTGGCGGCGCGGTCGGTCCCGGTGCCGGCGAGCAGGACCGCTCCTCCAGCCTCCGCGACGGTCTCGTCGGCCCCGCCGGGGAGTGCGCCGTCGCGGACGACGACCACGGCCAGCACCTCGGGTAGCGCGTTCACAGTTCCACCGCCACTCGATGACCCTCGATCACGGCCGCGTGCGCGCGCCGCGGTGCCAGGCAGTCGCCCGCGCGGTGCACCGGGAACGGCGCGTCGCGCAGCTCGTGCCACAATTCGTCGACCGGGCTCTGGTGCACCGCGCACACCACCCAGTCGAAGGTGTGCTCGCCAGTCTCACCGGTGGTGTGCTTGAGGATCTGCAGCGACACGCGATCGCCTTCGGCGGAGGCGCCCAGGACGACCTCGTCGGTGCGTTGCCCGATCCCCTTGGCGTGCGCGCGGATGTTGAAGGTCTCCATGTCCAGCGTGACGCCGAGGTCCTGGCAGACGACCATGCCCGGGGTGCTGATCTGCACCCGGCATCCCCGGTCGGCCAGCAGTTCGGCGACCGAGGCGGCCTGGTGGAAGCCGAGCTCGTCGACGATCAGCACGTCGCCCTCGGGTGCGGTGTCCCCGGCGAGCACGTCGCGGACGTCGACCACGCGCGTCAGATCACCCGCCCACCAAGGCGATTGCGGTCTCGCTCCGGTGGCCAGCACTACCGCGTCGGGGTGCTCCTCGCGGAGCACCCGCGCGGTGGCCTCCGTTCCGGTCTTGACGTCCACGCCGTGGCGCTGGCACTCGGCGCGCAGGTTCCGCACCACGTCGAGGAATTCGGCACGCCCCGGCACGCTTGCCGCCTGCGCGACCTGCCCGCCGGTCTCGGCCGCCCGCTCGAAGAGCGTCACGTGGTGGCCGCGTTCGGCGGCGGTGGACGCGGCCTGCAAACCGGCCGGCCCACCACCGACCACCAGCACGCGGCTGCGCCTGCGCGGCGTCGGCAGGGTGGTGGATTCCTTGCCGGTGCGCGGGTTCTCGATGCACCCGAGCCAGCGGTTGAGGCCCATCCGGCCGACGCACTCCTGGTTGCAGGACAGGCAGGTCCGGATGTCGGTGGCGTGCCCCGACCGGGCTTTGGCCGCGAAGTCGGCATCGGCGATCTGACCGCGCACCACGCCAACCAGGTCGCAGTGGCCCTCCTCCAGCGCGCGTTCGGCCTGCAGCGGGTCCTTGATGCGGCCGACGCCGACGACCGGCAGGTCGACCGCCTGGCGGATGGCGTTGGAGATGAACAGCGCGTACCCAGGCGGGATCGCCATCGACGCCTCGATCATGTACAGCGTCGAGGTGGCCACGCCGATCGAGGTGTTGATGTAGTCGACCTTGCCCGTGCCCTCGACCATCTTGGCGACCTCGACGGCCTCGTCGATGGTGGTGCCGCCCTCGATCAGCTCGTCGCCGCAGAGCCGCACGCCCAGCGCCCGGTCGGGCCCGATGGATTCGCGGACGGCGTCGATGATCTCCAACAGGATGCGGGCCCGGCCGGTCAGCGATCCGCCGTAGTCGTCGGTGCGCTTGTTGGTGGCCGGGGACAGGAATCCGCGCACGATCGACGAGTGCGAGCACTGCAGCTCCACGCCGTCGAACCCGCCTTCGGCGCAGTGCGCGGCGACCGTGCCGTACCCGGCGACGACCTCGGCGATCTCGCGCTCGTCGATGGCCTTGGGAACTTCGCGGAACATCGGGTCGGGCACCGCCGAGGGCGCCCACACCGGCAGCCGCGAGTACATCGACGAGGCCTGTCCGCCGTTGTGGTTGAGCTGCGCGAAGATCGGCGTGTCGTGGGCGTGCACGGCCTCGGTGATGCGGCGGTACCCGGAGATCACCGACGGGTCGAAGCCGTGGATGAGCTTCTCGTACGGCCAGTCGGTGGGGTGTGTCGAGTGCTCCTCGGTGATCACCAGCCCGGAACCGCCCGCGGCGCGCGCCGCGTAGTAGGCGGCGTGCTGCTCGGTGGGGTGGCCGTCGCGCGCGTAGTTGGTCAGGTGCGCGGAGAACACGATGCGGTTGCGCACGGTCACCGGTCCCAGCCGCAGCGGGGAGAACAGGTAGCGGCTCATCGCAGACCCCCCGCCGCTCGACGGCCTTCCAGGATCGCCTCGTGCACGGTGCGGGGCGCGACGCAGTCGCCGATCCGCACCCCGTCGAGCCGCTGGTCCGGCAGCCGGTGTCCGCAGTGGACGACGGTGGCCGCCAGGCGCTCCCGGGTTTCGGCGGTGTGGACGTCCTCCAAGACCACGTGATCGTTACGCACCTCGCGCAGCAGGGACCGCTTCTCCAACGCCACCCCGGCCCGCTGCAGCCGCGCGTTGGCATCGGCGAGGTCTCCGGTCAGCGCGAGTTGCGTGCCCACGACCTGGTCCTGCGTCACGATCGCGGTCTCCACGCCTCGGCCCGCCAGCAGTTCGGCCACGCCGACTCCGACGAAGTCCCCGACGGGGTCGTGCACCACCACCGGTCCCTCGGGCGTCTCACCGGTCAAAGCTTCGACCACGTCGAGCACCACGCCCCCCTCTACCTTGAAACCCCAGGGGCCCGGCACGGACCCGGTCGCCACCACGACCTCGCGCCCGGCCACGTCCTCCGGACCGGCCTCGACTCCGAGCCGCACCTGGACGCCGAGTCGCCTGACTTCTTCCTCGAGCCACTCGACAAACCGCGACAAACGCCCGCGACCGGCGACTTCGGCCGCAATGCGCACCATCCCGCCGATCTGGTCACCGCGCTCGACGACCTCCACGGTCCGTCCCCGCAGGGCGAGCACCCGAGCGGCCTCCAGACCCGCGGGGCCACCTCCCACCACCAACACCGGCTCTCCCGAACCGAACCGCCCTTCAGCAGCACTCCGGTCCCCAACTCCAGTGGAACTCCGACGACGGACTTCAGTGGAAATCTGGGGACGGGTTTCGGTGGGAACCGGGGGATCTTCGGTCTCGTGACCGGCCGAGGGGTTGACGATGCAGGTGACGATGGGGTTGCGGTTGTCGCGGACGTTGCACTTCTGATTGCACAGGACGCAGGGGCGGACCGGCGTGCCGTCGCGGACCTCGGCGACGAGATCGGGGTCGGCGATCTGCGCTCGGGTCATCTCGACCAGGTCCGCCACACCGTCGTCGAGGGCTCGCTGAGCCTGATCCGGTTCGACGACGCTGCCCTGCAGGACGACCGGGGTCCCCCCGGCGGCTCCGCGGATCCACCTGCATAGGTCGATGTTGAAGCCGGGCTCGGTGTGCAGGTCGGGGCGGGTGGCGGTGGTGCCCATCGCCGAGCCCCGGACGACCACCAGGTAGTCGACCGCGTCGCGGACCGATTCAACGATGCCGACTGCGGCCTCCGGCGTGATGCCGGCCCACGGTGCGAGCTCGTCGCAGGACAACCGCAGGCCGACCACCCCGTCCCCGACCGCTTCGCGCACGGCCGCGAGCACCTCGCGCAGCAGCCGCGTGCGGTCGGTGCCGTAGTCGTCGGAGCGCTGGTTGGTCAGCCCGGACAGGAACTGCCGCAGCAGCGAGAACTGCCCGGCGTTGAGCTCGACCCCGTGCAGCCCGCTGCGCATCGCCTCGCGAGAGGCCGAGGCGAAACCCGCCACCAGCGCGTCGATCTCGTCCTGCTCCAGCTCCATCGGCATCTCTCGGCTGGCGACGTCGGGCACCCGCGAGGGTGCCCACAGCGCGCGCTGCGAGAACGCCGAGGAGCCCTGCGACCCGGAGTGCCCGAGCCCGGCGAGCACCACGGTCCCGTGCGGACGGCACGCCTCGGCCACGGCGGCCCAGCCCGGGCCGCAGTGAGACGCCAGCGGTGCGCGTTCGTAGGGCCAGTCCGAGTCGTGCGCGCTCGCGGTCTCGGTGACCAGCACACCGGCTCCACCGGCGGCGCGCGCCGCGTAGTAGCCGACGTGCCGGTCCGAGATGTCCCGATCACGCCCGAGGTTGGTCTCGTGCGGTCCGAACAGGACCCGCGACGGTGCGGTGCTCCGGCCGAGCCGGACCGGGTCGACGAGTTTCACGACCCGGTCACCAGTGGAGACGAGTCGCAGGGCTTCGCAGGGAAGGCGGGCATGCCGAGCCCGACCTTGCGCCGCGAGGAACGCGAGTGGTCCTGCGTCGCCTTGGGCAGCGCGCTCTTGTCCACGACGGACAACGCGGACTGCCCGTGCCCCTGCACGCACTCGGGGTCGGGTCCGTCCAACGGGAGTCCGGTGAAGAACTTCGCCGCCATGCAACCGCCCTGGCAGGCGTCGTAGTGCGAGCACGACGCGCACGCCCCCGCCGACTGCGGTTGCCGGAGATCGTTGAACAGCTCCGACTCCCGCCACACGCGGGCGAAACCGCCTTCCTCGCGGACGTTGCCGCCCTTGAACACGTCGTGGATGGCGAACGGGCACGCGTAGACGTCGCCGACCGGGTCGATCAGGCACACCACCCTTCCCGCACCGCACAGGTTCAGACCCGGCAGCGGGGTCGATCCCAGCGCGTTGAGGTGGAAGAACGAGTCACCGGTGAGCACCTGGTCGCCGCGGGCGACCAGCCAGTCGTAGATCTGCCGCTGCTGCGCGTCGGAGGGGTGCAGCTCGTCCCACACGTCGGCACCGCGTCCGGACGGCCGCAGCCTGGTGATGCGCAGCTGCGCGCCGAAGCGGTCGGCGATGACCTTGAAGTCGTCGAGCTGGTCGACGTTCTGGCTGGTCATCACGACCGAGATCTTGAAGTCGCGCATGCCCGCGTCGGAGAGGTTCTGCAACGCGGTCATCGCCATGTCGAACGATCCGGGCCCGCGCACCGCGTCGTTGACCTCGCGGGTCGCGCCGTCGAGCGAGATCTGCACGTCGACGTAGTCGGTGGCGGCCAGGCGGCGCGCACGTTCGGCGTCGATGCGCAGTCCGTTGGTGGAGAATTTGACCCCGACCTGGTGGTCGATGGCGTAGTCGAGGAGTTCCCAGAAGTCGGGGCGCACGGTGGGTTCACCGCCGCCGACGTTGACGTAGAAGACCTGCATGCGTTGCAGCTCGTCGATGACCGCTTTCATCTCGGCGGTGGAGAGCTCGTTCGGGTCCCGCCGCCCGGAGGAGGACAGGCAGTGCTCGCAGGCCAGGTTGCAGGCGTAGGTCCATTCCCACGTCAGGCAGATGGGGGCGTCGAGTCCGCCCTTGAACTGCTCTACCAGCGCGGGGACCGGTGCTGTGGTGGTCATTCCAGGCTCACTTCCAACGGGACTTCGTCGTCTGCATTGGGTGGCAGGGGTTTTCTCAACGCGGCGGAGCCGCCGTCTCAGGTGTGGGTCTCACCCGGCACGCCGAGCAAGGTGATCGACGAACTCACTCTCGCGGGCGGATCATGTCGGACGCGGCCAGGGAGGCGAGTGCTTTGCGGAACTGCGGGCGGCGCTGCTCGGGGAAGCGCGCCAGTGCCTCTTCGACGCTGGCGTGCTCGTCGAGCTCGCGGACGAGTTCCACCAGTTCGGGCACTTTCAGGAACGACAGCTTCCGGTTGCCGAAGTGGTACGCGAGCGCCCCGAAGGGTTCGGGGCGCAACGCGACTTGCGGGTTCAACCGGTAGCCGCGGCTGATGTCGAACTCCGCGGCGGCCACGATCAGTAGACCCCGCACATCCCGTCGATGGAAACTTCCTCTACCAGGAGTTCTTCCTCGAGGACGGGCTCGTTTCCGGTGCTCTGGTCGATCTGCTTGTCAGCCATGCGATGCTCCTCACAGTGTCGAGCTACCATCGACACGGTATTTGCACCGAGTGCATTTTTACAAGACCTGGAGCGGGTTCCGTTGCGGCATGACACCTCTGGAGCACAGCGATCGGGTGGGCGCCGAAAGGTCACCACCGCAGCGGAACTGGAGCAGGTCGCCTTCGACCTCTTCGACGAACAGGGCTTCGAACGCACCACCGTCACCGACATCGCGGCCGCCGCGGGCATCGCGCGGCGCACGTTCTTCCACTACTTCCCGTCGAAGAACGACATCCCGTGGGGCGACTTCGACTCAGGCCTGGAGCGGATGCGCGCCGAGTTCCGCGCGCTGCCGGATGACCTCCCGCTGATGGACGCGGTGCGGCACTGCTTGGTGGAGTTCAACCGGGTCCCGGAGGACCAGGCCCCCGACCACCGCAGGCGGATGCGGCTGATCCTGGGAGTTCCCGCGCTGCAAGCGCATTCGACGCTGCGCTTCGAGGCATGGCGCGAGGTGGTGGCCGGGTACGTCGGCCACCGCCTCGGCCAGTCGTCAACCGCGCTGACCCCGCAGACCATCGCGCACGCCACGCTGGGCGTGGCGCTGTCGGCGTATCAGCACTGGCTGGATCATCCCGAGCAGGATCTCTCGTCCCTGCTCGACACGGCGATGCGCGAACTCGCGCTCGCGCACGCCGCTCAGTAGTCGGCTTCTGTGTAGCGGATCAGCCCGCGCAGGTTCTTGCCTGCCATCATGTCGGCGTACCCGGTGTTGATGTCCTCCAGCTTGTACTCGGCGGTGATCAGCTCGTCGAGCTTGAGGGTGCCGTTGCGGTAGTGCTCCAACAGCCGCGGGATCTGCATGCGCGGGCTGACCCCGCCGAAGATCGCGCCCTGCAACCGCTTCTGCAGCAGGGTGAGCTCGAACAGGCTCACCTGGGCGTCGATCTGGTCGGCCCGGCCCATGCCGGTGACCACCACCTGACCGCCCTTCTTGGTCATCGACAACGCCGGTTGCAGGTGCTCCCCGGTGGTCTCGCCGATGCAGATCAGCACGCTGTCCGCCAGCTGACCCCAGGTCAGCTCACCGACGGCTTCGTGCGCTTCGGCCATCGAGGCGAAGGAGTGCGTGGCGCCGAGCTCCTCGGCCTTGGTCCGCTTGAACTCCACCGGGTCCACGGCCACGACGTAGCGCGCACCCGCCGCCGCAGCTCCCTGCACGGCGTTGATGCCGACGCCACCGCAGCCCACGACGACCACGGTGTCACCGGTGCGCGTCTCACCGATCTCGGTGGCGGTGCCCCAGCCGGTCGACACACCGCAGCCCAGCAGCGCGGCCTTCTCCAGCGGGATGTCCTCCTCGATGGTGAGCACCGATGCCTGATTCACCGTCACGTACGGCGCGAAGGTTCCCAGCAGGCACATCGGCGCGGCGGGTTTGCCCTGGTAGGAGATGCGGTAACCGCCGGAGATCGCTTCTCCGGACAGCAGGCTCGCACCTGCGTCGCAGAGGTTCTGCATCCCCTTCGCGCACGCACGACACCTGCCGCAGCCCGGGATGAAGGTCAGCACCACGTGGTCGCCTTCCTCGATCCCGGTGACCCCGGCACCAACCTTGGTGACCACACCGGCACCCTCGTGCCCACCGACGGCGGGGTAGATCGCCATCGGGGTGGCGCCGTTGCGCAGGTGCTCGTCCGAATGGCACAGGCCCGAGGCCGCGAGCCTCACCTGCACTTCGCCCTCGATCGGATCGCCCAGTTCGATCTCTTCGACTTCCCAGTCTTTGCCCGGCTCGTGCAGGATCGCGGCCTTCGTCTTCATAACCACTCCTCGTCGAGTGCGGAAGAACATGCGCATCCGAGAATGAGAACCCGGTCACGCCGAAGTCAATGCCGCGAACGAACGATCAGCAGCGGTGCCGGTGTGTGGTGGATCAGCTTGTGGCTGGTCGAGCCCAGGTGGGCGCCTGCGACACCACCGCGTCCGTGCGCGCCCACGACCACCAGTTGCGCCTCGGTCGAGTGGTTGATCAGCGCCTCCACCGGGGAGCCGCGCCCCACGATCCGCTCGACCTCGACGGCGGGGAACCGCTCCCGCCACCCGGCCATGACCGCGGCGAGGAAGCGCTGCTCCTGCTCCGCGACCTCCTCGCTCGGCAGCCTGCTGCGCAGCCACTTCAGGTCGATGCCGACGACCTCCCAGGTGTGCACCACGTGCAGCGGTTCGCCGAGCGTGTCCGCCAGCCGGAACGCCTGCGCGAGCACCGGCGCGGCGGATTCGACGTCGTCGACACCGGCGACGACCGGACCCACGTCCGGGAACGTGGGCGGATCGCCGACGTCCGGCACGACCGCGACCGAGCCGAGCGCGTGCGCGGCGACCTTGACCGCGACCGCGCCCGCCAGCAGGCCGGTGAACCCGCCGAAGCCGCGGTCGCCGACCACCAGCAGCTCGGCGGCCGCGGACTCGGCGACGAGCACCCGCTCGGGAGGACCGGGGACCGCTGCGGCGGTCACCTCGACGGCTGGCTGCTCGGACCGGACGTGTTCGGCGGCGTCGGAGAGCCAGTGGGCGACCTGCGCGCGCACGTGATCCTCGCCCGGATGTGCGGTGGGGTCCGCGTAGACGATCCGCAGGCCGCAGCCGCGCCGCGCCGCCTCGCGTGCCGCCCAGGCCGCGGCGTTGCGCGCCACCGCCGAACCGTCGACTCCCACCACGACGTTCATCACGGCCTCCTCGGTCGTCCCCTCCCAGGGTCGTCGACCGGGGCGCCACGCGCCTCCCGGTCCGAAGTGTCCGAAGTCGACGTGCGAGGCGGTGTTGATCCACCGAGCCGCGTCGGCCGGGGCCGCTCGGCCACGAGTTCGACTCCGCAGGCCCCAAGCCCTACTGCACCTCCCACATCACCTTCCAGGTGAGGGAGCCCGGGAACAGCGCTCGAACGGCTCAGCCTAGGTCGCATGAAGAGCGCGAGCGGCGCAGCCGTGAGCCGTCAACACCACCCCCGCAACCCGCACCGCCAAGCGAACGGAGCCCGGCCTTCACCCGAAGACGCCGGTCGGCAGCACGGCGTGGACTCCCCAGGTCTGGTTCGCGATCTGGGTGATGCGCATGTCGACCGTCGCGCTGGCCAGCGCCAGCGCCGCGCCCCTGTCCAGGGCGCGCTCGATCTGCAGCCAGTCGACCATCGCGCTCAACGCGGTGGCGGTGGCCTCGTTGAGGTCGGTGTCGAAACCGAACGTGACCAGGCCTGAGGGGGTTTCGGCGTGGATGCCGGGGACCGGGCGGTCCACGACCAGATCGAGCCGCACCCGGGTCGTCATGCCGCACTCGATGGCCGTGCCCCCGACCTCGCCGTCGCCCTGCCGGGCGTGGCCGTCGCCGAGCAGCAGCATCGCGTCCGGAACCGTGACCGGCAGGTACAAGGTCGATCCGGCGACGAGCTCGCGGCAGTCGATGTTGCCACCGCCTTCGGGCCGCGGCGGGATCGTCGAGTGCTCACCGGGTTCCTCCGGCGGCATGCCGACCACGCCGAGGAACGGCGCGAGCCGCACGGTGTGCCCGTGCTGGTCGGTGCCGGTCTCGCCGTCGAGCTCCCACAGCAACCAGGTCCGCTCGGCGTCGTCCACCCGCAGCCGGCGCATCAGCCAGTCGTCCTTGCCCGCGGCCGCCGTCCACCCCCACCCGGCGGGCGTGAGCTCCTCGAAGTGCACGGCCAGCACCATCCCGGGCTTGGCGCGGCGCACCGCGATCGGGCCGGTCAGGCAATGCCCCCGCCGCTCGGCGAACATGACGGGCTGCTGCTCCCCCGGCACCTCGTGGCGCCGCAGGAACCCGCTGGAGTCCAGCGTCTCCACCGTCACGACGTCCCCGGCCTCCACGGTGAGCACCGGCCCGGTGTCCCGGCTGAACACGTCGACGACGCTGCCCACCTCGGCCCGAACCTCGAAAGGACCCACCACGACCTCCGCCCCTGGAACTCCCACCACCCAACCAGGACGGACGTTACCGGCCAAGTGGGGGAACCCACGTCAGCGATGCGTCACGTCGAGGGCGGCCCGGATGATGGTGCCGGTGTCGAGACCGTGGTGGCGGTAGACGTCTTCGAGGGATCCGGACTGGCCGAACCCGGTGACGCCCAAGTGGACGGCCGGAACCCGGCTGACACCGGCCAGGAACGCCAGCGCGTGCGGGTGTCCATCGAGGACGGTGACCATCGGGCGCGCCCGATCGGCCGGCAAGACCTGGTCCAGCACACCCCGGTCGGCATCACCCCGATGAGCCCGGAACAGCAGGTCCGCGCTGGTCACGCACACGACGTCGGCACCGACCCCCTGATCGGCGAGCCGGTCGGCCGCGACCAGCGTCTCGGTCATCAGCGCGCCCATGCCCACCAGCGTCACCTGCGGGTCGGAGTGGCGTCGCAGCGCGTACGCGCCTCCGACGACCTGCCTGCGGCGGCGTTCGCGGGCCGCCGGATCGCCGGGCACCGACGCCAGCGACTGGTCCACCGGACGCGTCGAGAGTCGCAGGTAGGACGAGGATCCGCCGGGCTTGCCGAGCTGCGACATGGCCTCCAGCAGGCACCACTCGGCATCGACGGCGAACGCGGGTTCGTAGCTCGTCACGCCGGGCTGCTCCAGCCCGATCGAGGGAGTGCCGACCGACTGGTGCGCCCCGCCCTCGGGCGCCAGGCTCACCCCGGACGGCGTGCCGACCAGGATCGACTGCCCGCCGCCGTACACGCCGAACGACCACGGTTCGAGCGCGCGCCCCAGGAAGCAGTCGTAGACCACGCCGATCGGCAGCAGCGGCTGACCCCACCGGCTCCAGGTCGAGCCGAGCTCACCGAGCAGGCTGACCAGGTTGGTCTCGGCGATGCCCAGTTCGATGTGCTGGCCGGCGGGCCGTTCCCGCCAGTGCAGGATGGTTTCGGCGTCGTCGGCGAACCAGTCGACGCGCTCGGACGGGGACCACACGCCGACCTTGTTCAGCCAGCCGCCGAGGTTGGTGGTCGAGCTGACGTCGGGCGCCAGCGTCACGATCCGCTCGGCCGCCTCCGGCGACTCGCGGGTCAGGTCAAGCAGCGTGCGCCCCAGCGCCGCCTGCGTCGTGGTCGTCCCGCTCGGCGTGCGCCCGATGTCGGTGGGCAGCTTCGGCGGCTTGACGCGAGCGCGTTCGCGGCGGCGCAGCCGGGAAGCCGCCTCCGCGCAACGCTTCCCGGCCGGGCTGTCGTCGGCGAAGCGGTGCCACGGGTCGTCGAGGTCGGCGCCGACCAGCCCGGCCAGCTGCCGCATCTGCTCCTCGCCCAGCAGTGAACCGTGGTTCTGCGGATGTCCTTCGGTCGCCAGGCCGTAGCCCTTGATGGTGTAGGCGAAGATGACCGTGGGCCGGGTGTCGTCGATGGCCTTGAACGCCGAGTCCAGCGCGTCCAGGTCGTGCCCGCCCAGGTTGCGGATGGCCACCGCCAGCGTCTCGTCGTCCACATCGGCCAGCAGCCGCTGGATCGCGTCGTCCCCGGCCGGGATCCGCTCCCGCAGCTGCCCCGGGGTGCAGCGCAGCAGGCGCTGGTACTCGGGGTTGCTCATGCCGTCGATGCGTTCCCGCAGCGCCGCGCCGCCGGGACGGGTGAACAGCTCCTCCAGCACCTGCCCGTACTTGAGGGTGATGACCTGCCAGCCCGCCGCGGTGAACATGCCCTGCAACCGGTTCGCGGCGATGTTGGGAACGACGCGGTCCAGCGACTGCCGGTTGAGGTCGACGATCCAGACCACCTCGCCCAGGTCGGCGACGGTCGGGTCGAGGATCGCCTCCCAGCAGGCGCCTTCGTCGAGTTCGGCGTCGCCGAGCAGCGAGTACTGGCGTCCGGTGCCCGCTCCTCCGCCGTGGGTGTCGACGTAGCGTCGGGCCACCGCGCCCCAGATCGGCGCGGTGGCGCCGATGCCGACCGAACCGGTCGAGTAGTCGGCCGGGTCGGGGTCCTTGGTGCGGCTCGGGTAGCTCTGCACACCGCCGTAGGAGCGCAGCGTGGTCAGGTGCTCCTCGTCGAGCGAGCCGAGCAGGTAGTTGATCGCGTGCAGCACCGGCGAGGCGTGCGGTTTGACCGACACGCGGTCGGTGGCGGTGAGGTGTTCGAAGTACAACGCGGTCATGATCGACACCATCGAGGCGCACGACGCCTGGTGCCCGCCGACCTTGAGCCCGGAGCTGTTCGGCCGGACCCTGTTGGCGTGGTCGATCATCGCGGTCGCCAGCCACAGCACGCGCTGCTCGACCTCACGCAGATCCGCCGTCTCGGTGCGCGCCGGTACCAGGCTCGTCATCACGCCTCCTCGCGTTGCCACATTGCGCTCAGAAGAACACCAAGAGGAAAATCACTGCACAAGACCCGGCTGGCGAACCGAGCAATCTGCTCACCGGGCCAGTCCGCAACGACCGACGAGGTGCACAGATTGCCCACCGCCGAACCCCTCGACGACATCGACATCCGACTGGTGCTGGCCCTGCGCGAGGAACCGAGGGCGACCGTGGTCGCGCTGGCCGATCGAGTCGGCTTGTCCCGCAACACGGTTCAGTCGAGGCTGGCGAAGCTGGAACCGAAACTCGGTTCGTTCGAACGCCGCATCGACCCGGCGACCCTCGGCTACCCGCTGACCGCGTTCATCACCGTCCAGGTCACCCAGCAGCACCTCGACCGGCTTGCCGACGCGCTGGCCGAGATCCCGGAGGTGGTGGAGGTCTTCGGCCTCACCGGCGACTCGGACCTGCTGGTGCGGGTGGTCGCCACCGACGCCGACCAGCTCTACCGCATCGCGGGGCGCATCCTCGACACCCCGGGCGTGGAGCGCACCAGCTTCTCGCTGGCCATGCGCACCCTCGTCGACTTCCGCCTGACCCCGCTACTCGCGGACAAGCTCCGCTCGGACGCCCAGTAGCCGGACCGGGCGGTCCAGCGGGAAGCGGCCCAGCGCCTGCTGAGCCGCGACGTCGATGGGCTCGAAGGCCCTGGTGGGTTCGGCGAGCGTGACGCCGTGGGTGTGGGTGGCGAAGCGGGAGTCGCGGACCTTGACCACCACCCGGCGGGCCAGCGTGTCGTCGGCGGCCAAGTCCTCGGAGACCTGGCGGGACAGGCGGGTGATCTCAGCGCGCATCGGCTCGACCTCCCGCAGGTCGCGCTGGAAGGTGACCTCGCGGCCGTGCGAGCGGGCGCGGAACGGTTCGTCGCTGACCGGGCTGGAGTCGTAGCCGTGCGCGAGGGCCACCAGCCACGGCCCGATGTTGGGACCGAACTCGCCCGCCAGGTCCGCCATCGGCGTCCGGGCCAGCTCGGCCACGGTGGCGATGCCCCGAGCGGCGAGCTTCTTGGCGGTCTTGGCGCCCACCCCTTGCAGCGCGTCGGTGGGCTTGTCGGCCATCACCTCGACCCAGTTGGTCACGTCCAGCCGGAACACCCCGGCGGGTTTTCCCATGGCGGAGGCGAGTTTCGCGCGCAGCTTGTTGTCACCGATGCCGATCGAGCAGTTCAGCGCGGTGCGCTCGCGCACGTAGCGCTGGATGTAGCGGGCGGTGGCGCCGGGGTCCTCGGTGTCGACGAGCATGAACGCCTCGTCCCACCCGATGACCTCCAGGACTCCGCCCAGCTCGCCGAGCGCGGTCATCACGTCAGCGGAGGCGGCCAGGTAGGTCTCGCGGTCGGCAGGCAGGAACACCGCCTCCGGGCATCGCGCCGCCGCCGTGCGCAGCGGCGTCCCCGACCTCACGCCTTGGGCGCGGGCCTCGTAGGAGGCTCCGGCGACCACGCCGCGTTCGGTCGGGTCGCCCGAACCGCCGACCAGCACCGGCTTGCCGACCAGCTCGGGATGCCGCAGCAGTTCCACGGCGACGATGAACTGGTCGAGGTCGATGTGCAGCACCACCCGTTCCACGCCGGTCAGCATCGTCGGGATCGCCCGCCCGCGCCAGGTCCCGCGCCGGTGCGCGAGACTGTCGTGGTGAGCAAGCGAAGCGCCGGAATCCTGCTGTACCGCCTCGACGGGCCGGAGCTGCTGATCGTCCACCCCGGCGGTCCGTTCTTCAAGAACAAGGACGTGGGCGCCTGGAGCTTGCCCAAGGGCGAGTACGAGCCCGACGAGGACCCCCGGGCGGCTGCCCTGCGCGAGTTCACCGAGGAGACCGGCATGGACCTGCCCGACCACGACCTGGTCGCCCTCGGCGAGGTCGAGCTGCGCAGCGGCAAGGTCATCCAGGCGTGGGCGGCCGAGGGCGACTTCGACTTGGAGGCCCTGCGCAGCAACACCTTCGACCTCGAATGGCCACCCCGCTCCGGCCGCCGCCAGACCTTCCCGGAGGTCGACCGAGCCCTCTGGTGCGACCCCAGCACGGCCCGCACCAAGCTCAACCCCGCCCAAGCCCCCTTCGTAGACCGCCTCCTCACCCACCTCAGCCCGTGATCCCGGGTCGCGACATCCCACGGTCACCCCCGGCGACCCCGCTGGTCCCGCTGCGAGATCCGGATTGCTCCAGCAATCCGCCCCCTGGTTGCGGAGGTGTTCCGCGTCGGGTCGGTTCTCGAGCGACAGGGCCCCGCCCGGAAACATCCGGCCGGGGCCCCACGAGCCGGAACTCACGCTTCCAGCGACTTCTCCCGCGTCTCGCGGCTGACCAGCAGCGCGACCAGGGTGACCGCGCCGGCCACCGCCAGGTAGACGCCGACCCAGCCCAATCCGTAGGAACCGGCCAGCCAGGTGGCGATGTAGGGCGCGACCGAGGCGCCCAGCAGGCTGGCCACGTTGTAGGACACCGAGGCGCCGGTGTAGCGCACCGCGGTCGGGAACAGCTCGGGCAGCAGCGCGCCCATGGGACCGAAGGTCATGCCCATCAGGCCGAGGCCGACCACCAGGAACAGCACCGTGGCCGTGGTCGAGTGGGTACCGAACCACGGGCCCATGAACAGGCCGAACACGATGATCGCGAGAGTGGTGATCACCAACGTGGGACGCCGGCCGTAGCGGTCGGCCAGCAATCCGGCCACCGGCACCGTCAGGCCGAAGAACACCACGCCGACCAGCAGCATCACCAGGAACGTCGAGCGCTCGTAGCCCAGGCCGGAGGCGGAGGTGCCGTAGGACAGCGAGAACACCGTCATCAGGTAGAACAGCACGTAGGTCGCCAGCATGATGAACGTGCCCAGCACCAGCGCCTTGAAGTCGGTGCGGAAGACCTGCACGAACGGAACCTTGGCGCGCTCGTTTTTCTCCAGCACCTTCGCGAACGCCGGGGTCTCGCTCAAGCTCAGCCGCACCCACAGTCCGACGACCACCAGCACCGCCGACACCAGGAACGGGATCCGCCAGCCCCATGAGGCGAACGCGGCGTCGGACATGGCGCCGGAGAGGATCAGGAACAGGCCGTTGGCGAAGAAGAACCCGATTGGCGCGCCCAGCTGCGGGAACGTCCCGAACAGCGCCCGCTTGCGCGGCGGCGCGTTCTCGGTGGCCAGCAGCGCCGCGCCACCCCACTCGCCGCCCAGGCCCAAGCCCTGCCCGAACCGGCACAGCGCCAGCAGCAGCGGCGCCACGACGCCGATCTGCGCGTAACCGGGCAGCAGACCGATCAGCACCGTCGAGATGCCCATGGTCAGCAGCGACGCCACCAGGGTCGCCTTGCGGCCGATGCGGTCGCCGAAGTGGCCGAACAGCGCAGAGCCCACCGGCCGGGCGACGAAGGCGATGCCGAAGGTCGCCAGCGAGTTGAGCGTGGCCGCCGTCTCGTCACCAGCGGGGAAGAACAGCTTCGGGAAGATCAGCACCGCGGCCGTGGCGTAGACGTAGAAGTCGTAGAACTCGATCGAGGTGCCCACGAGGCTGGCGAGCACGACCTGTCGGGTCGAGTTGCGTGGGGTCTTGGACCCCGGATCCCCGGAACCCCGCACCTGCGAGGCGTGGCCGACAGCCATAGCGCCGAACCTCCTGATTAACACGAACGGACGAACGACACTCTAACCTCCGGCGACCACCTCCCGAGACGGGGTTCCCGGATGCTGGACGTTCAGGAGGCGAGGAACTCCATGACCAGCGCAGTCACCCGCGCCGGGTTGTCCTCCTGGACGAGGTGTCCGGCCTGTGGGATCCACTCAAGCCGGGCGTGCGGGATGCGCCGCGCCAGCTCGCGGGCCCGGTCCGCCGGGAGCCAGGTGTCGTTCTCGCCCCAGCCGACGAGCACCGGGCAGTCCAGATCGCCGTAGCGGTCCTCGACCTCCCGGGTGTAGCGCTCATCGGCCTGGGCGATCTGCCGGTAGAACGCGGGCTGCCCGTCCTCGCCGAGCCACGGCGCCACCATCCGGTCCAGCACGTCGGGCCTCAGCTCGCGGTGCGCGGCGGTGGTCAGGTAGCCGCGCACCAGCGACTCGTGCAGGTGCGGCGGCAGCGCGGCGAAGACCTCGGCGTTGGCGTTGACCAGGCGGAAGAACCCGGAGCCCCAGGGTCGGACGCTCACCGCGTCCAGCAGCGCCAGCCGCCGGTACCGCACCCCGTCGAGCAGGGCGCTGCGCAGCGACACCGCGCCACCGAAGTCGTGGGCGATCACCGAGGGCTCGTTGAGGCCGCAGTGCCGCAGCCACCCGGTGAATACCTCCTGCTGAGCCGCCAGCGACACGTCCTGCCCCTCGAACTTCGCCGAGCCGCCGTAGCCGGGCATGTCCCACAGGTAGACGCGGTACCGAGCGCTCAGCGCGTTGGCCACATCCCGCCACACGAAGGAGGAGAAGGGCGTTCCGTGCATGAGCACGACGGTCTCCCCCTCCCCGAAGCTGTCCCACCGCACCTGCCCGTGCGGCGACTCGTACACCTCGGCGAGTTCCCACCTCATCAAGGCCTCCGTGGTGCGAGCGGGCGGGAACTGGTCCTGCGGTTCACACGACCGCTTCTTCTTCGTCCGGCGCGTCGTCCCCGCGGACCGGCAGCTTCCCGAAGGCCGCCGGCGGCTCCTGCCAGTACGTCGCCGCGGCACCCTCGCGGATCGCCTGCCAGACGCGTTCGGGCGTGGTCGGCATGTCGATGTGGCGCACGCCCAGGTGCTTGACGGCGTCCACGACGGCGTTCTGCACCGCCGGGGTGGAGCCGACCGTCGCCGACTCACCGATCCCCTTGGCTCCCAGCGGGTTCAGCGGCGTCAGCGTCTCGGTGTTGGACACCTCGAAGGACGGCAGGTCGGCCGCCGAGGGGATCGCGTAGTCAGCCAGGGTCGCGGTCTCCGGGTTGCCGTCGGCGTCGAAGGTGACCTCCTCCCACAACGCCTGGGCGATGCCCTGCGCGGCACCGCCGTGCTGCTGACCGCGCACCAGCATCGGGTTGAGGACCCGGCCGCAGTCGTCGACGGCGATGTGCCGCAGCGGCGTGACCTGCCCGGTCTCGACGTCGACCTCGACTACCGAGACGTGCCCGCCGAACGGGAACGTCGCCCCGCCCGGGGCGAAGTCGACGTTGGCCGCCAGCCGCTCACCCTCCTGCGCCGCGGCCTCGACCAGCTCGGCCCAGGCCACGGTCGCGCTCGGCACACCGGCCACGCCCAGCGCGCCGCCGTCGGTGACCTCGATGTCGTCCACGTCGGCCTCCAGCTTCGAAGCCGCGATCTCCTTGGCGCGCCGCAGGACCTCCGTGCCCGCCTCGCGCACCGCGCTGCCGCCGATCTGCAGCGAGCGGGACCCGCCGGTGCCACCGCCGCGCGGCACCTCGGCGGTGTCGGACTGGACGAACTCGATCTCGTCCATGGGGATGCCGAGCGTGTCGTTGACGATCATCGCGAACGCGGTCGCGTGCCCCTGGCCGTGCGCGGAAGTGCCGACCCGGATGCGGGCGCCGTCGGCGTGCACCTCGACTTCGGCGTACTCACCGGCACCGCCACCGGTGATCTCGACGTAGGCGCTGACCCCGATGCCCAGCAATTCGTGCTCCCAGGCCGCGATGCGGCGGGCCTGCTCGGCGCGCAGCTCCTCGTAGCCGGCCAGCCGCAGCGCCTCCTCGAAGGGCACCGCGTACTCGCCGCTGTCGTAGGTGGCCCCGGTCAGCGTCTTGTAGGGGAAGCTCTCCGGGACCAGGAAGTTCTTGCGCCGCAACGCGACCGGGTCCATGCCCAGTTCGGCGGCGGCCAGGTCCATGATCCGCTCCACCATCGCCGCGGCCTCGGGACGCCCGGCGCCGCGGAACGCACCGACGGGCGTGGTGTTGGTCAGCGAGGCGATGCCGTCGTAGCTGATCTTCGGGATGTTGTAGACGGCCTGCGCCATGGTCCGCGTCGGGCCCAGCGCCAACGATCCGCCGAAACCGGCGTAGGCACCGCAGTCCCCGATGACCCGGCAACGCATCCCGACGATCGAGCCGTCGCGGCGCAGTCCCAGCTCCACGTACTGCACCTGGCCGCGTCCGTGGGGCATCCCCTGCATGTTCTCCGAGCGGCCCTCGACCCAGCGGACGGGTCGCCCCAGCTCGAGGGCGAGCCCGACGGCCACCACGTGCTCGGAGATCGCCCCTGCCTTGCCGCCGAAACCGCCGCCGACGTGCGGCGAGACCACCCGCACGCGGTCGTCGTCGAACCCGAACGCCTTGGCCAGACCGCTGCGCACGCCGTGCGGCATCTGCGTCGAGACGTGCACGGTGATGTCGTGGTCCGCGTCGGGCCCACCCGGTTGCACCGCGATGGCGTTGCCCTCCAGCGGGACGACGGCGACGCGCTGGTTCTCGATGCGGGCCCGCACCACCACGTCCGCGCCGTCGAGCACCGAGTCGCCCGCCGCGTCGCGGTATCCGGCGGCGATGTTCGATCCGAGGTCGGGGAACTGCCGCTCGGCGTCGTCGTCCAGCGCGCGTTCCAGGTCGGCGACGACCGGCAGTTCGCGGTAGTCGACGTCGACGAGCTCGATCGCGTCGGCGACGGCAGTGGCCGACTCACCCACGATGACCGCGACCGGCTCTCCGACGAAGCGCACCCGGTCGGTGGCCAGCGGCGGCCGGACGACCTTCGGGTTCACCTCCACGAACGGCGCGGGCACCGGGAGGTCCAGGTCGGCTGCGGTGTAGGCGCCGACGATGCCCGGTGCCTCGGCGGCTGCGGACGTGTCGATCCGGGCGATCTCGGCGTGCGCGAGGTGGGAGCGCACGAAACCGATGTGCAGCAGCCCTTCCACCCCGAGGTTGCCGATGTAGGTGCTCCGGCCGCGCAGCAGGTCCGGATCTTCGACGCGCTGGACCTCGGTCCCCAGCAATGAGCCCACCATGCGAAAAACCCTATCTCTCCGGACGAACACTGGCAGCGGTCGAGGACCGCGGCGCCGATAGGTGATCAACCGGGCAAGCGGAACGAGAATCCCCGACTCGCAACATCGATTGACCCGCCTTGTTCGCGTGGGTAGCTTTTCACAACCTCACAAAAACTTTCATGCACGTGAAAACTGACGCCTCTTGCAACACCGCTAGGCACAAGGGAGTGCCCGATGGGAACCAAGGTCGCGAGCGCCAACGCTGATCCCTACCTCCTCACCGCAGACGGCATCAAGGAGCCGCCCACCGGATGGGCCGGGAGCCTGCGCTATCTCGGCCCCGGACTGATCGTCAGCGCGTCGATCGTCGGGTCCGGCGAACTCATCGCCACCACCGCCCTCGGCGCGAAGGTGGGATTCGTCCTGCTGTGGATGGTGGTCCTGTCCACCGCCGTGAAGGTCGCCGTTCAGGCCGAACTCGCCCGCTGGACCATCCTCACCGGCAAACCGGCGCTGACCGGTTTCAACGAGGTACCGCCCAAGATCGGCCGGATCGGCTGGATCAACGTGCTGTGGATCCTCATGGCGCTGTCGAAGTTCCTGCAGATCGGCGGCATCGTCGGCGGCACGGCCTCAGCTCTGAGCATGCTGATCCCGGTCGGCGGCGAACCGCTGAGCGCCACCTCGCTGGGCGTGTGGACGGTCATCGTCGTGGCCGGCAGCATCGCACTGCTGTACTCCAACAGCTACAACCTCATCGAACGCGGCGCGTTCGCTCTGGTCGTGGTGTTCTCGATCGCCACCGTGGTCATCGCGCTGGGACTGCCGTTCACGCCGTTCAGCTACGGCAGCGACGACGTGCTCAGCGGCCTGACCTTCACCATCCCGGCGGGTGCCATCGGGGCCGCGGTCGCGATGTTCGGCATCACCGGCGTCGGCGCCGACGAGATCACCTTCTACACCTACTGGTGCGTGGAGAAGGGCTACGCCCGCTGGGTCGGCCCGAACGACGGCAGTCCGGAGTGGAAGGCGCGCGCGCGAGGCTGGATCCGCGTGATGTACAAGGACGTCTTCGTCTCCTGGATCATCTACACGGTCGGCACGCTGGCGTTCTTCATCATGGGCGCGGCGGTGCTCAACCCGCAGGGCCTGGTGCTCGAGGGCAACGGGATGATCACCACGCTCTCGCAGATGTACACCGACGTCATCGGCGAGTGGGCGGCCATCGGCTTCCTGATCGGTGCGACCGCGGTGCTCGGCTCGACCCTGTGGGCCTCGATCCCCAGCTGGTCGCGGATGTACACCAACGTGCTGGCCACGCTCGGCGTGCTCGACTGGAACAACCCGGTCGCCCGTGAGAAGTGGGTCCGCGGGTGCATCGTGGTGCTGCCGATCCTGTGGGGCGCGACGTACCTGTCGATCTCCTCGCCGGTGGTGATGGTGCAGATCGGCGGCGTGGCCACCGGTATCTTCCTGCCCGCGGTGGTCATCGCGACCTGGTACTTGCGCAAGACCCAGGTCGACCCGGAACTGCACGGCGGACGCTGGTTCAACCTCGTCCTGCTGGTCAGCAGCATCGCCATCACGTTGCTGGGCATCTACAGCCTTCTCAACGTCTTCGGCGTCGAGATCGGCTGACAAATCGCTGGACGTGGCGGTGACAATCGTCGGGTGCCCATGGATGTGGAGGTCGTTCCGGCAGCGGTGGACGAACCGCTCGTCCGAGCCCTGCTGCGCGAGTACACCGACGAGATGGCCAGCCGCTACTACGACCGCCCGGCCACCGAAGCCGAAGTGGACGAGGCGATCGCCGAGGACCCCGACGACGGGTTGCACCCGCCGACCGGGGTCTTCCTGGTCGCGCGCGAGGGACCGGGCGTGCTCGGGTGCGCGGGGATCCGCGAGCTGACTCCCGGCACCGCCGAGCTCAAGCGGGTGTACGTCCGGCCAGGACTCCGGGCACGAGGGCTGGGTGGCGTGCTGCTCGACGCGGTCGAGGAGCACGCCACCGCTCTCGGCTACCACGCGCTCCGGCTGGACACCCGCTCGGACCTGGTCGAAGCCCGTGGGCTGTACGCCAAGCGCGGTTACGTCGAGATCCCGGCTTACAACGCTGCCCCCTACGCCTCACACTGGTTCGAGAAGCACCTGTGGAGAGGATGAGTGTTGGGCAACGCCTTCGACGCCGTGACCATCGATGACCTGCGCGCGCGGGGCAGTCTCAAGTGGACGCTGCACGACGACGCGATCGGGGCATTCGTCGCGGAGATGGACTTCGGCACGGCACCGGCCGTGCTGGACGCCTTGCACTCCGGCGTCGATTCGCTGAACTTCGGCTACCAGCCGCCCCGCCTCGCAGCCGAGATGTCCCGGGCCTGCGCCGAGTACCAGGCCGCGCACCACGGCTGGCGGACGTCCCCCGATCGCGTGCACGCGATCCCCGACGTGATCCGCGCGCTGACGATCACCATCGAGCACTTCAGCGCCCCCGGCAGCAAGGTCATCCTGCCCACGCCGGCCTACATGCCGTTCCTGAAGGTCCCCGGCGGGATGGACCGGGAACTGATCACGGTTCCGATGGCCCTGGACGGCGACGGGGTCGTGTTCGACCTCGACGCGCTCGACGCCGCGTTCCAGGCGGGCGGGAACCTGCTGGTCCTGTGCAACCCGTACAACCCGCTGGGCCGGGTGTTCACCCCGGACGAGCTGACCGCGGTCTGCGAGGTCGTCGACCGCAACGGTGGCCGGGTGTTCTCCGACGAGATCCACGCCCCGCTGGTCTACCGGGATCACCGGCACGTCCCCTACGCGTCGCTGTCGGACACCGCCGCCGGCCACACGATCACCGCGACCTCCGCGTCGAAGGCGTGGAACCTGCCGGGCCTGAAGTGCGCCCAGCTGATCACCTCCAACGACGCCGACGCGGCCGCGCTGGACGCGTTGGGCCCGCACGCCACCGACGGGGCCTCCAACCTCGGGCTCATCGCCAACACCGCCGCCTACGACTCGGGGCAGCCGTGGCTCGACGAGGTGCTGGACTACCTCGACGGCAACCGCCGGGCCGTCACCTCGCTGCTGGCCGAACACCTGCCGGAGGTCGGCTACCGGCAACCCGAGGGAACGTACCTGGCGTGGCTGGACTTCCGCGCGCTCGAACTCGGTGACCACCCGGGTGAGTTCTTCCGCGACAACGCGGGCGTCGTGCTCACCGACGGCCCCGCGTGCGGCGAGGAGGGACGCGGTCACGCGCGCCTCAACTTCGCCACCCCGCGCCCCATCCTCGAACGCATCGTCTCGAACCTCGCCGAAGCCGTGCGGAACCGCTGATCACGGGGCACCGGGCGGTTCTGGTCTGAACTGACCGGACGAACCGGACCTCGATCCAGACCAGGACCGCACCGGCAGGATGGCACCACCGGAGTTTTCGCCGAAGGGTCGTTCCGGCTTCACCCTCGCCTTACCCCGCGAGGAACCGCCGGGCTCACGATGATCAGGTGCACAACGCGATGACCACCGGGCTCCCCGGCTCGCGACGAGTACGCAGCCTCGCGGTCCTCGGCGACTCCGTCGCCGCGGGCATGGGCGACCCGGTTCCAGGCGGCCGGTGGCGGGGTTTCGCGCCGCTGCTCGCCGACGCGGTCGAGGCCGCCCGCTTCACCAACCTGGCCACCAGCGGTGCCCGCGTCGCCGAGGCCTGGCACACCCAGCTGCCCGACGCGCTGCGGGTGGAACCGGACGCGGCGATCGTGATGATCGGCATGAACGACACGATGCGCGCGGACTTCAACGCCCAACTGCTGTGGCAGCAGCTCGACCACGTGATGTGCTCGCTGGTCGGAGCGGGAGCCTCGGTGGTGACGATCCGGTACCACGATCACGCCAGTGTGTTCCGGCTGCCGGGGCCGCTGCGGCGGTTGTTGCACCGGCGCATCGACGCCCTCAACCGCATCCTCACCTCGGTCGCCGAGGCCCACGGCGCGGCGATCGTGGACCTGGACCGGCTGCCCGGCGCCTACCACCCCGCCGCGTGGAGCGTGGACCGGCTGCACCCCTCCGAACTGGGGCACCGGATGCTGGCGGCGGCCTTCGCGACGGGCCTGGCCGAGCAAGGCGTGACCGTGCCCTCGGAGGTGTCGCTGACCTGCTCGGGCGGCGTGCCGGTGACGCGCCTGGACCACCTCCGGTGGCTGCTGATCAAGGGGGTGCCGTGGGTGGCCAGCCGGGCCTGGGACCTGACGTGGTGCTCCCTGGCCTGCCTGCTGCGGGCGATCTTGCGCAGGTCCCCGCGAACCGACGTCGCGGGCGCGTCCGGCCACATCTGCCCGCCTAGCGACCCGCCCCGGGCGTGGCCGGCCGGTTGAGCCCGTGACGCCCGGCAGGCAACCGGGCGGGCGGCTGTCCGGGCAGCCGCAGCGTGGCGACGCTGCCCTCGGGAACCTCCACCTCGAACGCCCAGTTGCCATCACGCCGCCGCCAGGACACCCCGGCGTTGCCCTGCGGGGTGACGTGGCGGACGTCGGCCCAGGTGACGCGGTCGTCCTGCACGGGAGCGATGTCGAAGGTCCACCAGCCCGGGCTGGTGGAGCGCAACCCGCCGACGCGCTGCTGGATCCAGGCCGAGGCCGCGCCGAGGAAGTAGTGGTTGTGCGAACGAGCGGTGTCGTCCCAGGCCTCCATCAGGGTTTCCATCCCCAGCCGGTGCCAGACCCCCCAGCCGGGCCGGTCGGGCCGGGTCGCCACGGTCACCGCGAGGTCGGCCCGACCGACGTCGGCCAGCACCCCGAGCAGGTGCTTGGCGGCCACGGCCCCGCAGTCGAGGTGCCCGTTGGTGCGCTCCTCGATGTCGTCGACGAGACCGGCCCCCACGGCCCCGGCGACGTAGGCCGGAACGGCGCCGAAGGCGAGCGGCAGCACGTTCATCGACTGCCGGAACCCGGCCTCGGGTGAGCGGTAGGTTCCACTGGGCTCGTCGAAGAACTTCGCGTGGTAGGCGGCGGCGATGCTGCGCGCGGCATCGCGGTAGCGCTCGGCTTCGCCGTCCATGCCCAGCGCGTGGCACACCTCGGCGGTGCGCGTGGTGACGCGGTGGAGCATCATCGTCGCCGTCGGCTCCGGCCCCTCGGGCGCGTGCCAGTGCCCGGGTGAGAGCCAGTCGCCCCAGCTGTCCCCGCGCCACAGCCCCTCTTCCGCCAGCTCCAGCAGCCGGTCGGTGTAGGCGCGGATCGGGTCGCCGTAGCGCTCCAGGAGGGCCAGGTCCCCGTGCTCCCAGTAGAGGTTCCACGGGATGAGCACCATCGAGGCGCTCCACGCCGGATCGGGTTCGCGCCCCCACCCCGGGGTGGGCACGATCATCGGCACCATCCCCGCCTCGTCGCGCGCGTCGACGTGGTCGTCGAGCCACTTGACCAGCGAATTCCGCAGGTCGAAGTGGTGCAGCACGGCTTCGGTGCCCAGATGGGCGTCGGCGGTCCAGCCGTTCTTCTCGTACACCGGGGTGTCGGTGGGCACGCCGTGCAGGTTGTTCAGGAACGTGCGCGCGGTGGCCGCGTCGATCCAGCTCAGCGTTTCGTCCTCGCAGACGAAGGACCCGGTTCGCCCGACGGTGGTGGCCAGCCGCACAGCCCGCACCTCGCTGACCGAGGCGTCGCCGCGGACCTGCACGCCCAGGTAGCGGAACCCCTTGTAGCTGAACTGCGGTTCCCAGGTCACCGGCTCCGGTCCGAGCACGTACCGGTCGACCTGGGCTTCGCCCGCGGCCAGTGCGTTGTCGCAGCGCACGGAACCGTCTTCGGCCAGTTGCTCGGCGTAGCGCACGACGACCTCGGCACCCGGGTCACCGCTGATCGCGCAGCGCACGCGTCCGGTGAGGATGGTGCCGAAGTCGTGGACGGTGGTGTCGCCGACGCGCGTTTCCCGCAGTGCGCTGAGGATTTCGGTGCGGCGGACGGGTGGCGCGGTGGCCTCGCGCAGCCGACCGCCAGGTGGCGGTACGACGATTCCCCGCTCCCAGCGCTCTTCGGTGGTCGCGTCGACCGCTTCGCCCGTGTAGAGCAGGTCTCCGGTGGTCGGTCCTGCGGCCACTTCCCAGCCCGGCCCCGAGGCGACCACGTGCCCGACCCCTGCGGGATCCAGGTATTCCAGGTGCGCGAGCAGCACGGGTTCACGGTGCCACGGAGCGAGGTTCCAGCCCCAGGTGTTGGCCCCGCGAGCCGCGTAGAAGCCGCGTCCGAGCTCGGCGGTGAGCGTGTTCCGACCGGGCACCAGCAGGGACGTGACGTCGTAGGTGCGGTGCAGGACGGTCCGGTCGTAAGCTGTCTGGGCGGGTTCCAGGACGTCTTCGGTCACCGCGCTGCCGTTGACCTGGAACACGCCGTAGCCCAGGCCCACGGCGGTCAGCCGTGCGTCGCGCGCACCGCCGGGAACGTTGAAGACCGCGCGGAACACGGGGTTCGGAGCGGGGACCGTCTCCACACCGATCGCACGGGTCCCGGGTTCGGCGACTCCGTCGCGCAGCGCAACCCCCTCGACCGGCAGCGGCGACACACCGTCATCCTCGAACGCCGGCGCGGGCCCGGTGCGGGTCCGCCAGCCGACCCGCCCGGATTCCAGGCTCAGCCTGACCAGGTAGTCGCCCGGTGCCGCGGGCTCGGCGAGTTCGAGGTGGTGCGCGAAGCGGTCCCAACGGAACCCGCCGACCTCGATCACCGCGCTCGCCAGGACCGCGCCTGCCGCGTCGCGCAGCTCCCACCGGCCGCGCGGTTCGCCGTCGCGGACGAGGTCCGCGCAGACCGCGGTGATGCTCCCCGGCGTGGTGAAGGTCTGGCCCAGCCACTCCCCCGGCCCGATCCAGGCGATAGCGTCGGAGTCGATCGACCGCCGGACGCGGTGGGCCGGGTCGGTCCACCTGCCGATCCAGGAGGCGGAGCGGCTGATTCCGTCTGGCATGTGCGGTTCCACGAGTTCCTCTCCACGAGCGGTCAGCGTGCCGCGGCCGCGAGCTGCCGCGCACCCGGAATCCGGGGTACCCAGAACAGGCCGATGGCACCGGCGAGGACCGCCAGAGCGCGACACCGGTGAAGGTCAGCGCGGGGCTCGCCGACGCCAACGCCGGTGTGCCGAAGCCGACCAGCGAGGCCGCGATGCGGCCGAACGCGATCGTGACCCCCTGGGCGATCGTGTTCGCCCCGACGTTCCACATCGCGTAGTGCAGGCCGGTGGCCAGCAGGCCGACGAGCAGCGGTGTTGGTCCGCCCGCGCCGGCGAGCAGCGCGGCACCGACCGCGTAGACCACCATCGACGAGGAACGAGGCCATTCCGGCGAGGAGCGCGGTGCGCCAGGGACGTGCCGGTGTCGGGGTGCTGTCCATCGAACCTCCGTGGTCGATGCACCGACGGCCTGCCACAGCGTGCACGGATCGCTGAGCCGGTCCTCAGAACCTCATGCTAACGATCTACGGCCCGCTCCGGTTCGGAATTTCGGGTGACTGTCCACGTCCGGTGGATCGACACCGAAACATCCCTGCAGCCTGTGAATTCGTCCATCGTGGTCACTCAGTTGTGCGTTTTGGCACGGTGTTTCAACGAGTGATGATCGAAGCCACCCGATCGTGCGTCGATTTTCGGTCGCTCCTTCGTCCGACCGCACGGCACAATGGGTACACCAGTTCGAAGCGAACCTGTTCCTTGACAACTGCACAGTGGGAACCAACGCCCGGACCGCTCCGGGGACGAGCGAGGACGACCGTCACCGCTCTTCGCACACCGCTCACGCACCACGAGAGGAGCGCAGCCGTGCTTTCTGCACCTTCCCGGAGCCGGTCTTCGGCAATCCGTCAACGACGCGAAGTTCTCGCGGGATCTTGTACTTCGCCAGTCGCGAGGCCAGGAACTCGCGCAGTTCGAACAACGTCAGCCCACCACCCGACTCGCACACCACGTACGCGCACCCGACCTCTCCCCACATGGGGTCGGGGACTCCGACCACCGCCACCTCGATCACCGAGGGGTGGGCGAAGATCGCGTTCTCCACCTCGGCGGGGTACACGTTCTCGCCACCGGAGATGAACATGTCCTTGACCCTGTCCACGACGTAGAGGTGGCCCTCGTCGTCCACCTTCGCCACGTCCCCGGAGCGGAACCACCCGTCCTCGGTGCGCGATGCCGCGGTGGCCTCGGGCTTGCGCCAGTACCCCGGGCTCACGTTGGGTCCCTTGATCAGCACCTCGCCCGGCTCACCGGGCGCCGCGTCGCTGCCGTCGTCGCGCACCACGCGGACGCTGGTGAACATGGTCGGCACGCCTGCCGATCCGACCTTCCGCGTGCTCTCGCTCGCCTCCAGGAAGGTGGCGCCCGGCGCTGTTTCGGTCATCCCGTAGCCCTGGCAGAACACCAGTCCACGTTCTTGGAAGGTGCGGATGAGCGCGTCCGGCACCGCTGCACCACCGGTCATCACCGTCCGCACCGACGACAGGTCCGCCTGCGCCCACCGGGGAGAGGCGGCCATCCCGGCGAACATGGTGGTCACGCCGAACAGCAGCGTGATCCGCCTCCGCTCGATCAGGTCGAAGGCCCGGCCCACGTCCCAGCCCGGCGTGATCACCGCGCATCCGCCCTTGAGCAGCGTCGGCAACAGGCACTGGTCCAGCGCGGCCACGTGGAACAGCGGAGCGCTGACCAGGGTTCGCTCATCGCTGGTGATGTCCACGCACACCAGCAGGTTGTAGGCGTTCCACACCAGGTTGGAGTGGCTGAGCATGGCGCCCTTGGGGTGCCCGGTGGTGCCGGAGGTGTAGAGGACCAGCGCGATCTCCTCACCGCTGACCTGCACGTCCGCCGGCGCGGTGCCGCCCTCGTTGAGCCACGTCTCGTAATCGAGCTCTCCGCGCTCGGCATCCTCCAGCGCGACGACCACGCTCGGCAGATCGGCGATCGACCGCACCACCTCGCGCGATCCGGGGCCGTAGACCAGCACCTCGGCGCCGGAATCCTCGAGCATGTAGGCGATTTCGGGTGGCGCCAACCGGAAGTTCAGGGGTACGAAGATCGCGCCGAGCTGATGGGTGGCGAACATCGTCTCGACGAACGAGGGGTGATTGGTGCCGAGGTAGGCGACCCGGCTCCCGGGACCCACCCCGGCAGCGCGCAACCGGTCCGCCAGTCGCGCGACCCGGTCCGCCAGCTCGGCGTAGGTCAGGGACCGCTCGCCGAACATCACCGCGGTGCGGCCCGGTGTCATCAGGGCGCGACGGGTGATCCAGGTGCCGATGCCTTCGTGCTCGCCCACGTCGTCCCCTCCGCAGCGGTTCCGGCCTCGGATCTTGCCCGGGCATCACCCGGGAAGAACGGCCTGGCGGAGCAAACATAGGGCGGCGGTCGGACCCGGTCAAAGCACGGTTTTCGCCCCTCGGAAGCTCCCGGACGAGCTCATCGGCGGCGGTTCGTGCCGCGCATCGGTGTCGCGTCGGTCGGGTCTTCGGGCCACGGGTGCTTCGGGTAGCGGCCGCGGAGCTCGGCCCGGACCTGCGGATAACCGTTCTGCCAGAACGATTCGAGGTCGCCGGTCACCGCAGCCGGGCGTCCTGCGGGCGACAGCAGGTGCAGCACGACCGGAACGGCACCGTCGGCGATGCGCGGCGCCTGCCGCCAGCCGAAGACCTCCTGCAGCTTGACCGGGAGAGCAGGTTGGCCGGCGCTGTAGTCGACCCGGATGTGCGATCCGGTGGGCACTTCGATGCGGTCGGGAGCCAGCTGGTCCAAGCGGCCGGCCTGCGACCACGGGATCAACCGCCGCAGCGCCTCCGCAGCGGACAGCCGCAGGTCCGCACGTCGGCGCGCCTGGGACAGCTCCGGCTCCAGCCACTGGTCGGCCACGCCGAGCAGGTATTCGTCGTCGGTGGCCGGCCAGGGCTCGCCAAGAGCTCCGTGCAGGAAGGCCAGGCGCTGCCGCAACCGGCGGGCGTCGTCGTTCCACCGGAGGAGACCGAGGGATTCCGCCCGCAGCCCGTCGAGCAGCGCCTCGCGGACGCGCGCCGGATCGGGGTCGCGCAGCGGCCGGGTGGCCAACGCGATCGCGCCGAGCCGGTCCACGCGAACCGCGCGCACGTCCCCGTCCACCCAGGCGATCTCGTCGTCGCAGCTGAGCAGTGCCGGCGCGGCGCGGCGGGCGAGTTCCTCGTCCGCGCTCGCGGCGAGCCGGATGACTCCGGCCGAACGTCCGGGCGAACGGTCGGCGACGGCCACGGCGAGCCATTCCGAACCGCGCAGCCCGGAGCCGGCCGGTAGCTCGACGGCCGTGCCCGAGGCCATCAGGTAGGTGGCCGAGTCCTCACCGCGGCGCTTCGCCAGCCGCTCCGGCTGGGCCAGCGCGACCACCAACGCCTCGTCCCCGCCACGACGCGGTGTACCGGGCACCTGGGACACGAGCCTGCGGGCCTCCTCGCGCCACCGCTTCGCACCGGGCCCACCGCCGCGCAGCTTCGACAGCGCACCGGCCACATCGGTCTCGCCTGTCAGGGCATCGTTGTCGAGCAGCGCGACGACCTCCGCCGCGACCTCGCCGCCCGCGGTCTCGGCGCCGTCGAGCAGAGCTCGGGCGAGTCGCGGGTGCAGGCCGAACCCGGCCATCCTCCGGCCCCGTTCGGTGATTCCTCCGGCCTCGTCGAGCGCCCCGAGCCCTCTCAGCACCTCACGACCGGCGGCCAGGGCCCCACTCGGAGGCGTGTCCCACCACGACAGGGCCGAGCCGTCGGGAGTACCCCAGCAGGCCAGTTCCAGCGCGAGTCGCGTGAGTTCGGCGGTGCGGATCTCCGGTTCGGGATGGGCGGGAAGCGTCGAGTGCTCGTGCTCCGGCCAGCAGCGGTACACCAGACCGGGGCCCTGCCTGCCCGCCCGGCCGGCGCGCTGGTCGGCGACGGCGGCTGACACGCGCACCGTCGCCAGGCCGGACAAACCGCGCCGCGTGTCCATCCGGGAGACCCGGGCGAGCCCGGAATCGACCACGGCGCGCACCCCCGGCACGGTCAGGCTGGACTCGGCCACCGCGGTGGCCAGCACGACTCGTCGCCGATGCCCCTGCCGCAGCGCGTTGTCCTGCTGCGCGTGCGCCAGACGGCCGTGCAGCGGCAGCACGTCCACATCGGGCAGATCGGCGAGCTGTTCGGCGACGCGGCGGATCTCCCCCGCACCCGGCAGGAAGACCAGCACATCACCGTCCTGTGCGGACAGAGCCGCGCGGGTCGCGCGGGACACCACCGATTCGGTCCGCTCCCCGCGCCGCGGCGCCAGGTGCGTCACCTCGACCGGGTGCGTGCGGGCATGGGCGTGCAGCACCGGTGCGCCGTTGAGGAGATCGGCCACGCGTTCGGCGGCCACGGTCGCCGAGGTGGCCAGCACCTTCAGGTCCGGGCGCAGCCCTTCGCGGGCGTCCAGCAGCAGCGCGAGCAGCAGATCGGCGTCCAGGTGGCGTTCGTGGCACTCGTCGAGCACCACCACGTCCACCCCGGACAGCTCGGGGTCGGCCTGCAGGCGACGCACCAGCAGGCCCGACGTCACCACCTCGACGACCGTGTCCTTGCCGCGCCGCCTGTCACCGCGCACCGAGTAGCCGACCCGCCGACCGACCTGCTCGCCCAGCAGTTCGGCCATCCGCCCGGCCGCGGCGCGAGTGGCGAGCCTGCGCGGTTCGGCGACGACGACCCGCAGCCCGGCCTCGGCCAGCGCCAACGGCACGAGCGTGGTCTTGCCGGTTCCAGGCGGTGCGACGAGAACGGCGGTGCCGTGCCCGGTCAGCGCGGAGGTGACCTCACCCAGGACCGGGCGGACCGGGAGATCGGGGAACTCCATCAACGCCCCGGGCTCAGACGAGTTCGTCGTCTTCGGGGTTGTGCTTGAAGATCGTCTTGCCGCGCAGGACGGTGCGGAGGCATCGCGGCATCGGCGCTTCCGGCGAGAGGTCCGGCAGCGGCGGCACGCCGGAGCGCGGATCGGTCGACCAGCGCTGGACGCGTGAATCGGTCCCGGCCACCACGAGCTCACCGGCGTCCCACACCGCGTAGGTGGCGGGCGCACCGGGCACCAGCGTGCCGGTCACGCCGTCGTCCACACCGGCGGCACGCCAGCCGCCCCGGGTGTGCGCGGTGAACGCGGCGCGCGGTGAGATGCCGAAACCGTCGGTGCGGTGGTTGACCGCGGCCTGCACCGAACGCCACGGGTCCACCGGGGTCACGGGTGCGTCCGAGCCCAGCGCCAGCAGCACGCCGTTGGCCGCCAACCGGGAGAACGGGTTCAGCTGGGCGCCCCGGGGAAGCCCGAGCCGACGGGCGTACATGTCGCCGGTGCCGCCCCAGGAGGCGTCGAAACCGGGCTGCACCGACGCGACCACGCCGAAGGAACCGAGCTCGGCGGCCTGCCCCTCGTCGATCATCTCCAGGTGCTCCAGCCGGTGCCGCATGCTCGCCAGCTCGGGCACGCCGACGGTCTCGGCGGCCTTGCGGAACCCGGCGCACACCTCGGCGACCCCGGCGTCACCGATGACGTGGAACCCGGCCTGCAGGCCGGACCGCGTGCAGGTCACCAGGTGCTCGGCGACCGCATCGGCGTCGAGGTAGAGCACACCGGCAGTGCTCGGGTCGTCGGTGTAGGCCTCGCGCAGCGCAGCGGTGCGAGACCCGACGGCGCCGTCGACGAACAGGTCACCGGCCAGACCCCGCGCACCGAGGGCGCGGGCGCGTTCGACGGCGCCGAGCTCGCCCCAGTACCCGACGACCTCCGGCACACCGCCCTGTTCCGACAGCGCCAGCAGTTCGACCAGATCGTCCGCCCCGGAGATGTCCGGTCCGGCGCATTCGTGGACGCAGGCCACACCTCGGGCGGCGGCTTGCTGCAGGAACGCCAGCTGCGCCTCCTTGCGCTGCCCCGAACCGAGCGCGTCCCGAGCGGCACGTCGAACGTGGTGGTGGGCGACGCGGGTGAGCGGCCCTTCGTCGCTCCAGCCCTCGGCGCTGCGCGCCAGCGGCGCGAGGTTGACCAGTGCGTTGGACACCAAAGCCGAGTGCACGTCGATGCGTGAGAGGTAGACCGGGGCACCACCGGAAGCGGTGTCGATCTCCTCGCGTGTCGGAGGCCGGCGCTCGGGCCACCAGGTCTCGTCCCACCCGTGACCCCACACCAGCGCACCCGGGTATTCGGCCACGTGGTCGCGCAACGCGTGCAGGAACTCGGTCAGCGAGGCGCAACCGGTCAGGTCCAGGCCGCGCAGCAGCAGCCCGGTGGAGGTGGCGTGCACGTGGGCGTCGACGAAGGCGGGCGCGACGAACGCGCCTTCGAGGTCGATGACCTCGGCATCGGGGTGCAGCGCACGGCCGACCTCGTCGGCGCCGAGCCACGAGACGACGCCATCGGTGACGGCCATCGCGGTGGCGGCGGCGTCGGCGGGCGAGTGGATTCGGCCGCCGAGCAACAACGTGGTCTCGGGCATGTCCTTCGTGCTTTCCGCGTTCCGGGGGCTCAACTGCGCAGTTCGCTCTCGTCCGGGCGGCTCAAAGGCGCCCGATCCCGTGATCGAACTCAGCCCCCGATCCGCCCCGGCAACGATCGTTCTGACGAGCTTACCCGCACTAAACACCCGGCCTTGAACCTGCCGCGCTTAGCGCGAAGGCAAAGCTCAGGCTCACCGCAGCTGATCGGCGCGTACAGCGCGTCAGCGCTGCGGGGGCTCGTCGAGGCGTTCCGCGCGCACCGACTGCGGTGGGAGGATGATCGGCGTGCCCGCGGCGGACCCGGAGGACGTGGCGTCGTCCTCGTCGATGACCTCGCCGTCGATGAAATCGCCCGGACGGCCACCGGAGCGGTTGAACCGCTGCTGGTGCATCCACACCTGGTCCTGCACCTGCTTTGCCCGCTTCTCGGCCGCACGCATCATGCGCTTGCGCACCAACGCCCTGGTCGGCGGTAGGAGCAGCAGGAGACCCGCGACGTCGCTGAGGAAACCGGGCAGCACGATCAGCAGCCCACCAGCGGCGATGAGCATGCCGTCGGAGATCTCGCGGTCGGCGGGTCTGCGCATCCGGGCCGCCTCGCGGACCTCGCCCAGGGTGCGGCGGCCTTCCCTGCGCAGCAGCCAGCTGCCCAGGACCGCGGCCAGCACCAGCAGACCGATGGTGGGCAGCAGCCCGATCGCCTGACCCAACGCGACCAGCACGGCGAGTTCGGCGACTCCGGCGATGAGGAGCAGCACGAGGATCGGCACCCAGGACCTCCAGTGGTAAAGCCTTCTCCCCCGCCCAACGAACGGGAGGCTGGAAATTCTCCCATCCCGCATCGGAACATTTCGGGCGAACCTCGATCCTGCGCGGTCGCTCCGGTGGCGCCGTCGCAACACCGTGTGATGGGACACGAGCCGCGGCTCCGGGGAAGGCTCGTGTCCCTCCCGTTGGAGGCCGCCGCCGCGCGACACGAGCGTGGGAACCAGCGCTCAACACGGCGGTGCTGATCAGCCATCGTCGACAACTTCGTAGACTGCCTGGTGATGCGGGCGCACAAGTCGAAATCGCTCATCCTCCTGCTCGCGGGCTGCCTCGTGGCACTCGTGGTGTTGATCAGCGATCAGTACCTCCCGGGTCTGCCGATGCAGCCCAAGCAACTACCGGCCGCCGTGGTGACGGTCGGTGACTCGACGTTGTCCGGGGAGGGCGGCGGCAACTACATCGCGGGCACCAACGGCGAGGGCAACAACTGGTGCCACCGCTCAACCGCCGCGCCGGTGAACCAGCTGCGGCTGCCACCGGACGTGACGCGGATCAACCTGGCCTGCTCGGGAGCGCGCACCGAGTCGCTGCGGGCGGGCCCGGAGATCGTGGGCGTGGAGGAGTCCCAAACGGCGCAGCTGGCCGAGCTGGCGCAGCGCTACCGCATCACCGACGTGGTGGTGCAGATCGGTGCGAACGACGACCCGGCCTTCTCCGAGGTCGTCAACCAGTGCGTGGAGGCGTGGGCGCGCCGTGCCCCCGAGGGTTGCTCGGCTCGGCTGGATGATGGCCTGTGGGAGGAGCGCATCGACCGGATGCAGCCGAAGGCACTGGCGGCGGTGCGCGACATCCGCGCTGCGATGGACAGCGCCGGCTACACGCCCAGCAGCTACCAGCTGATCGTGCAGTCCTACGCCTCGCCGGTCGCACCGGAGGTGCGACCGGAGCTGCAGGGACTGTCCGGTTGCCCGTTCCAGCCCAGCGACCTCGCGTGGATCCGGGACGTCGGTGTGCCGCAGCTCTCCGCCGGGCTTGCCGAAGTGGCTCGCGAAGCGGACGCCCGGTTCCTGGACCTCTCGCGCGCGGGCACGGGCCACGAGGCGTGCACCGGTGATCCCGAGACCGCGAGCGGCGAGTGGTTCACCCGCCTCACCGTGGACTGGGAAGCGTTGAAGGACGAGCGGCGCGCACCGCACGCGATGCAGGAGTCCTTCCACGCCAACGCGACCGGTCACGCCCAGCTGGCCCGCTGCCTCGGCCAGTTCATGGCCACCACCGAACCCGGCGCCGCCTGCCTGCCGGACGAACGCGGGAACCTCACCGCCGTCCCGCTGTCCGACGCCCACCGCTGAGGGCTCAGATCGCGGGCGGCCGGTTCTCGAACGGGGTCGACAGCACGACCGTGGTGCGCGTGGAGACCTTGGCGGCTTCGCGGATCTGCCGCAGCAGTTCCTCCAGCCCCAGCGGCGAGGCCACCCGGACCTGGAGGATGTAGGACTCGTCGCCGGCGACCGAGTAACAGGACTCGATCTCCGGCAGGTGCTGAAGCCGCTGCGGGTAGTCGTCCGGCGCGGCCGGATCGATCGGCGTCAGCGAGATGAACGCGGTCAGCGGCAGACCGATCTGCTCACCGTCCACTTTGGCCGTGTAGCCCTGCAGCGCGCCGCGCTGCTCCAAGCGCCGGACGCGCTGGTGCACGGCCGAAACGCTCAGCCCGACGCGCTCGGCCAGTTCGGTGAAGCTGCACCTGCCGTCGCGCGCGAGTTCTCGCAGAATCGCCCGGTCGGTGGCTTCCAGAGTGCCCGGACCGGTTGCCCTCTCACTCACGCCGGCAGCACCACCAGCTCGTGCGGCTGGTTGTTCACGCTCTCCACACCGTCGTCGGTGACGATGACGATGTCTTCGATCCGCGCGCCCCAGTGGCCCTGCTGGTAGATGCCGGGTTCGACGCTGAAGGCCATTCCCGGTTCCAGGACCAGCTGGTTGCCACCGACGATGTAAGGCTCCTCGTGCACGTCGAGACCGATGCCGTGACCGGTGCGGTGCACGAAGTTCTCGCCGAACCCGGCCGCGGCGATCGGCTCGCGGGCGGCGGCGTCGATGGACTCGGCGGTGACGCCGGGACGGACGGTGTCGACGGCGGCCCGCTGCGCGGCCTGCAGCACCGCGTAGGTCTCGCGCACGCCCGCCTGCGCCGGCTCACCGACGGAGTAGGTGCGGGTGCAGTCGGAGTTGTAGCCGCTGGCGATCGGCCCACCGATGTCGATGACGACCACGTCGCCGCGCTCGATGACCCGGTCCGACACCGAGTGGTGCGGGCTGGCGCCGTTGGCGCCGGAACCGACGATGATGAACGCTGCCCCGGTGTGGCCCTCGGCGAGGATGGCCTCCTCGATGTCGGCGCCGACCTCGGTTTCGGTTCGGCCGGGCTTGAGGAACTCGGCCATCCGCGCGTGCACGCGGTCGATCGCCGCGCCGGCGTCGCGCAACGCCTGCAGTTCGGTGGCGTCCTTGCGCATCCGCAGCTCGCGCAGAACCGGGGAGGCCAGCACCTGCTCGGCGCCGGGCAGCTTGGCGCGCAGCGGGAGGGTGTGCAGCGCGGGCATCGCGTCGGCCAGCGCGACCCGTGAGGGCGTTCCCAGCAGGTCGGCCACCATGCCGTGCGAGTCCTGCCCGTCGACCCAGGTCACGACCTCGATCCCGAGGTCGTCCAGCGGGACGTCGGCGTATCCGGGCGCTTCGAGCTTGGGCACCACCAACGCGGCTGGGCCCTGGGTCGGAAGCACCAGGCAGGTCAGCCGCTCGTGCGACTCCCCCCCTGCACCCAGCAGGTACTGCAGGTCGGATCCGGGAGTGATCAGCACTGCGTCGAGGTCGGACGCTGCTGCGGTCTGCGCGGCACGGGTCAGGCGAGCCGCGAGCACGGCGGGATCCTGCTTCAGCGAGACAGTGGCCATGGTCCAAGCCTAATGCCGCAGCAAGACGAGGCCGACCGCACGGTCCAGGCGTGCCGCCCCCGCGGGGAACCGCCGAGCCCTGCCCGGCGGTTCCCACTGCGGCCGTCACGGTGCGAGATCGAAGACCTCCAGCTCGACGTGGGCTCCGGCACCTTCGGCGAAGGCGGAGATCCGGTCGCTTCCCTCGTCGGGGAACACGAGGTCGGTGAGCACCGCGCGGCCTCCGTCGGCGAACACCTCGACGCAACTGCGGTCGGCGATGACCCGCAGCTCGACGGCCTCACCCTCGACGACCAGCGGGGTGCGGTGGCGGGCCGGGAATTCGGCGCTGACCTGTGCGCGCCCGGAACGGGTGCGGTCGACGAACAGCTCCCCGGCCGCGGCGTCGTAGCCGACCCGCGTCCGGCCTCCGGGTCCGGCGAAGACGTCCACGCCCACCGCCGAGGCCGCGCCGAGCTGGAACCGGGCGACGACGTCGACCGCGCTCCCCCGGAACTCCACGCCTCCACCCTCGGTGAGCGGACCGCTCCAGGCTCGCCGGTTGGCGCGCACGCCCGCGAGTTCCCCGACGGGCTGCTGCACGAGCAGCAGCCCACCACCGGCACCGGTGGCGAGGCTCAGCTGGCGCGGGGTGCTCATCATTCCCCGCCACGGGTCGGTGGGAATCTTGTCGGCGTAGTTCCAGTTGCTGGTCCAGCCCAGCCACAACCGGCGGCCGTCGGGCACGTCGGAGAACGACTGCGGAGCGTAGAAGTCCGCGCCCCGGTCGACCCAGCGCACCTCCTCGGGCGAGCCGTCCGAGGTGAACCGGGTGCCGTCGAAATCGCCGGTGAAGTACTGGGTCGCCGATCCGCCGGCGGGTCCGCCCGGGTTGATGCTGACGATGAGAACCCACCTGGTGCGGGCGGGATCGCCGTCAACGGGCAGTTCGAACAGATCGGGACACTCCCACACACCGCCGTGCGAGCCGTGTTCGGCGCCGAACTCGCTGAGCAGCTCCCAGTCCCGGAGGTTCGCCGACCCGTAGATCTGGATGCGGTCGCCCGCGGCGATCAGCAGCACCCAGCGGCCGGTGCCCCCGTGCCAGAAGACCTTGGGATCGCGGAAGTCCTCGATGCCCGGGTTCGGGATCACCGGGTTGTCGGCGTGCTTGGTCCAGGTCCGGCCGCGGTCGGTGCTGTAGGCGATGCTCTGCTGCTGGCTCTCACCCGCGCTGGTGTAGATCGCCACCAAGCCCGGCTGCCCGCCGAAGAAACCGCTGGTGTCGTGGTGGTCGACCACGGCGCTGCCGGAGTAGATGTCGCCGAGCTCATCGGGTTCCAGCGCGACGGGTAACTCCTCCCAGCGCACCAGGTCGGGGCTCACCGCGTGCGCCCAGGACATGTTGCCCCACTGGTCGCCGTGCGGGTTGTGCTGGCAGAACAGGTGGTACTCGCCCTCGAAGAACACCAGGCCGTTGGGGTCGTTGATCCAGTTGCGGGCGGGTGCGAAGCGCACCGCAGGGCGCCAGTGCGGAGTCTCCTCCGCGAAGGCCCGGCCGGGCGTGGTCAGGCCTCCGAGCGCACCCAAGCCCAGCAGGGCTCCGGTACCGGCGAGGAATTGGCGACGTGGCAAAGCGGTTCGGATGTGCTGGCGTGGCTGCACTGGCGCTCCTTTGCTCCAGTTTCCGTTGACCTTCGAAAAGCCGTGGGGCTGATGAGCCGGTCAGGCCGGTGTCTTGTCCAGGTCCTGTTCGAGCAGCGCGGCGAGTTCGTCGAGCGAGTTCTGGTCGGCGCAGGTCAGCTCGACCTCTTCGCCGTGGTGCGCGCCGAGGCCCATCACGCCCAGGACGCTGGCGGCGTCGACGGGTTCACCGGCCACGCCGTCGACGACCTTCGCGATCCGCACGGATTCGGTGTGGGCGGCAGCGGCTTGGGCGAACAGGGCGGCCGGGCGTGCGTGCAGGCCGACGGAGGCGGCGATGCGGACGCGGCGTTGCATGCGGAGTTCCTCTCGGGAGTTGTTGCGGTGGAGTTCTTCGCAGGTTCAGGCGGCGGCGGCCTGCTCGGTGGTGGGATCGGCAGCGGGTTCGCCGGACGGCCGGCTGATCTGCTTGGCCACCAGCACCGCGGCGGCGGAGACCACGACGCCGACCACGATCGCCGCGAGGTACGGCAGCGGGTTGCCCACCAGCGGCGTCACGAAGATGCCGCCGTGCGGGGCCCGCAGCGTGGCGCCGAAGCTCATCGACAGCGCACCCGTGGTGGCCGCGCCGATCACGGTGGACGGGATGACCCGCAGCGGATCGGCCGCGGCGAAGGGGATCGCGCCTTCGGTGATGAACGAGGCGCCGAGCAGCCACGCGGTGCGCCCGTTGGCCCGTTCCGCCGGGGTGAACAGGCTGCCGCGCACGGCCGCGGCCAGCGCGAGCGCCAGCGGCGGAACCATGCCGGCCGCCATCACCGCGGCCATGATCTCCAGCGACGTGGTGCCGCCGATGCTGAGACCGCCGACGGCGAAGGTGTAGGCGACCTTGTTGATGGGCCCACCCATGTCGAAAGCGATCATCGCGCCGAGCAGTGCGCCCAGCAGCGCGGCGTTGGCCCCGGAGAGCCCTGTGAGCCAGCCGGTGAGCGCCGTCATGGCCAGCGCGATCGGCTTGCCGACGACCACGAACATCAGCGCTCCGACGAGGAGCGTGCCCACCAGCGGCAGCACCACGACGGGCATGATCCCGGCGAGGCCGCGCGGGACCTTGACCGACTTGAGCCCGACGATCACGGCACCGGCGAGCAGTCCTGCGACGAGTCCGCCGAGGAACCCGGCGCCGACGGTCACGGCGATCGCTCCGCCGACGAAGCCGGGTGCGATGGCAGGCCGGTCGGCGATGGCGAAGGCGATGAACCCTGCCAGCACCGGAACCAGGAACTCGAAGGCCGCGGACCCGATCTGGTTGGCCAGTGCCGCCCAGGACAGCAGGCTGGCCGGGTCGAACTGCTCGGTGACCGGTGGCGCGTCGGTGATCTGGTACCCGCCGAGCGCGAAGCTCAGCGCGATCAGCAGACCTCCTGCGGCGACGAACGGGATCATGTAGCTGACGCCGGTCATCAACCACTGCCGCAACCGGCTGCCGAACCCGGTACCCGCGGTGACCTTGCTGTCCAGCGCGGGCTCTGAGGCCGCCGGTCGCCCGGGCTCGGCGACGTGCCGCTGGGCGGCTTCCGCGGCTCGTTCCAGCAGCGCGGGGGCGTCGTTGATGGCCTGCTTGACGGGGACCTCGACGACCGGTTTACCCGCGAAGCGCTCCCGGTCCCGCACGCCGACGTCCACGGCGAAGATCACCGCGTCGGCGGCCTGGATGTCCTCGGTGGACAGCGGGGTGGACCCGCCCGAGCCCTGGGTCTCGACCTTCAGCTCGTCGTTCGCGTCCTTGGCGGCCTGCTCGAGCGCCTCGGCCGCCATGTAGGTGTGCGCGATCCCGGTCGGGCAGGCGGTGATGGCCACGTACTTCACGGCGAGACCTCCTCGCGGATGTAGGCGGCCAGCTCCGCCGGGTCGGTGCCTTCGGTCAGCTTCTTCTTGAATCCCGCGCGCACCAGTCGCCGGGCGAGTGCGGCGAGCACGCTCATGTGCTCCTCTCCGCCTCCCTCCGGTGCGGCGATCAGGAAGATCAGCTTGGCGGGGCCGTCCTCGGCCCCGAAGTCGACACCGGCGCTGCTGCGGCCGAAGGCCAGAGACGGCGTGGTCACCGCCGCCGAGCGGCAGTGCGGGATGCCGATGCCGCCTTCCAGCCCGGTGGGCATCTGCGCCTCGCGGGCGTCGACGTCGGCCAGGAAGGTGTCCAGGTCGGTGACCCGGCCGGCCTCGACCAGGCGCTGCGCCAGGTCGCGGACCACGGCTTCCCGGTCGGTGCCGGGCAGTTCCAGCTCGACGAGGTTCTGGTTGATCAGTTCGGTAGTCATGCAGCCACTCCGGTGAGGCTCACTGTTGCGTCCACTGCGTCCACCCGCACCCGCTGCGGGTGGACGTCGTCCAGGCCGGGCATGCGGCTTCCCGCGAGCCCGACCGCTGCCGTGCCGTAGGCGACGGCGCTGCGCAGCGCCGTGGCCTCGGATGCGCTCGCGCGCAAGTATCCGGCGAGCATCGCGTCTCCGGCTCCGACGGTGCTGCGCACCTCGGCGGCGTCGCTCATCGCGTGCCAAGCACCGGTTCCGCTCACCAGCACCGCACCCAGCCCGCCGAGGCTGACCAGCACGGTGCCCACCCCACCGGCGCGCAACCGGTGGGCGACCTCGAGCACGTCCCCGAGGTCGCGCAGCGGGTCACCCGCCAACTCGGCGAGTTCGGCGAGGTTCGGTTTGATCAGGTCGGGTGCAGCCCGGCAGGCCAGTTCCAGGGGAAGCCCGGAGGCGTCCACCGCGACCCGGGTGCCCGCTGCCCGGGCCGAACCGACGATGCGGGCGTGCAGGTCCTGCGGGCATCCGTCGGGCAGGCTGCCGCAGGTCACCAGCCATTCGGCCCGCCCGGCGAGCTCGATCACCGAGGTCTCCAGCGCCGCCACCTCGGACTCGCTGAGCCGCGGGCCGGGCTCGTTGAACTTGCTGGTGGTCCCGTCGGCTTCCACGACCGCTATGTTGCTGCGGGTGGGCGCGTGCACCGGGACCTCGACCACCGGGACCGCTTCGGGTGCGAGGAGTTCGGCGAGCCGCGCCCCTTCGGCGCCGCCGGAGGGCAGCACCGCCAGGGTGGGCACTCCTGCTGCGGCCAGCGCGCGGGCGACGTTCACACCCTTGCCGCCGGGGTCCAGGCGCACCTGCTTCGCGCGGTGCACGGCGCCGGGCGTCACCTGATCGACCTGAACGGTGCGGTCGAGGCTGGGGTTGGGCGTCACGGTCACGATCACGCCAGCACCACCTCCGCCTCGGTGGCCTTGAGCTCGTCGACGGCGGCGGCGTCCAGCCCGTCGTCGGTGATGACCAGGTCGATCTCGGAGAGCTCGGCGAAGCGGCTGAACTGGTCGTCGCCGTACTTGCTGTGGTCGGCCAGCAGCACCCGCCTGCGGCTGGCGGCCACCATCGCCGACTTCACCGCCGACTCGGCGGGGTCCGGTGTGGTGCAGCCCCGCGCCGCGGAGAAGCCGTTCGTGCCGAAGAAGCCGACGTCCACGGTCAGCAGCCGCAGCACGTCCAGGGCCCAGGATTCGACGGTGGCCAGGGTCGTGCCGCGCACCCGGCCGCCGAGCAGGTGCACGATGAAACCGTTCCTGGTGGCCAGCTGGTTCGCCGCGGGCAACGAGTTGGTGACCACGGTCAGCTCGCGGTCGGCGGGCAGCAGCCCGGCGAGCCTGGCGGTGGTGGTTCCGCCGTCGAGCAGCACGGTTCCGCGTGCGGGCACCTGGTCCAAGGCCGCCTTGGCGATGCGTTCCTTCTTCTCCGCGTTGGTCTGGTCCCGCAGCGAGATCTCGGGCTCGAAGTCGAGCCGGTCGATGGCGATGGCTCCGCCGTAGACGCGTCGCAGCAGTCCTTGTCGTTCCAGCGCGGCGAGGTCGCGGCGGATCGTTTCGGGTGCCACCTCGAACTCAGCCGCGGCGGCGGTGACGTCGATGCGTCCGTCGCGCCGTGCCCGCTGCGCCAGCAGCTGCTGGCGCTCCGCCCCGTACATGCCCGTTTCCCTCCGATTGTTGTTTGGTGTTGCCTGATTGTGCCTCTTGTTGTCATATTGTCAAGGCTTCGAGAACACGAGGAAAATCCTCGGCACGGTAGGGAGTGGTGCATGTCCACGCTGCGGGGAGTCGGTGTCAGCCCTGGCCGAGCGGCCGGCCCGGTCTTGTTGGTTCATGACCGGTTGCCCGAGCCCGAGCGCGGGCCCGAGCCTTCCGACCCGACGGCCGAGGCCGAGCGGATCCGACCCGCCGCGCAGGCGGTAGCCCGCCACCTGCAGAAGCGGGCGGCGGACACCGACGGCGAGGCCCGGTCCGTCCTGGAGGTGACGGCCGCGATGGCCACCGACCCAGGTCTGCTCTCGGCCGCCGAGCAGGCGGTCACCAGTCGACGGCTGCCCGCCACGCGCGCGGTTTTCGAGGCCGCGGAGCAGTTCTCGGACGCGTTGGCAGCGGCGGGAGGTTACCTGGCAGAACGCGTCCGGGACGTGCAGGACGTGCGGGACCGGATCGTTGCCGAGCTGTCCGGGACCGCCGCGCCGGGAGTGCCCGAACCCGCCGCGCCGAGCGTGCTGGTCGCGCGCGACCTGGCTCCGGCCGACACCGCCGATCTCGACCCCACGATGGTGCTGGCCCTGGTCACCGAGGAGGGCGGCCCGACCAGCCACACCGCGATCCTGGCCAGGGCGCTGGGGATCCCGGCCGTGGTCGCCGCGCGCGGGGCGCTGGCGTCGGGAGCCGCCGGCGCGCGCGTGGACGGAGCGGCGGGCACGGTCGAGCTCGTCGCCGAACCCGTCACCGCCGAGGCGGCCACCCGATCCGGAACCCGTTGGTGCGGATCCGGCAAGACCGCCGACGGTCATCCGGTGAAGCTGCTGGCCAACGTCGGTTCCGCGGCCGATGCCACGAACGCCATCGATGCGGGCGCGGAGGGATCGGGGCTGTTCCGCACGGAGTTCTGCTTCCTGGACGCCACGAGCGAACCGTCCGCCGACGCCCAGCGCGAGTGCTACGCCGAGGTGCTGCGCCCCTTCGCCGGGAAACCCGTCGTGGTGCGCACTCTCGACGCGGGAGCCGACAAACCGCTGCCCTTCCTGGACATCGCCGCTGAACCCAATCCCGCCCTGGGCGTGCGGGGTGTCCGCGTCGCCTTCGACCGCCCGGACGTGCTGGACCGGCAGCTCGCCGCGATCGCCGCCGCCACCGAGGACACCGGCGCCGAGGTGTCGGTGATGGCGCCCATGGTGGCGACCCCGACCGAGGCGGCGTGGTTCGCCGAGCGCGCCCGCGCTGCCGGTGCCGGTCGCGTCGGGGTGATGGTGGAGACCCCCGCCGCCGCGCTGTGCGCCGAGGAACTGCTGGCCGAGGTGGACTTCGCCAGCATCGGCACCAACGACCTCGCCCAGTACACTTGCGCCGCCGACCGCATGACCGGCGCGCTGGCGGCCCTCAACGACCCGTGGCAGCCGGCACTGCTCCGGCTGATCGCCTTGCTGGGAAGCGCCTCCGCGTCGCAGGGCAAGCCGGTGGGCGTGTGCGGCGAGGCGGCGGCCGACCCGCTGCTTGCCGGTGTCCTGGTCGGCCTGGGGGTCAGCAGCCTGTCGATGACCTCGGCGGCACTGCCCGCGGTGGGTGAAGCGCTGGCCGGGCGCTCGCTGCCGGAGTGGCGTGCGGCCGCCGAGCGGGCGGTGTCCGCGCCTGACCGCGTGCAGGCGCGCGAACGAGCCCGGGCCGCTGTGGACGGCTGAGCGGATCGGCAGGTCGGGCGCGTGGCGCGGGCCGGACATGACAAGCTGGGCGCGTGACCGGACCTCTCATGCTCGTTGATTCGGCCGGGTTGTGGTTTCGCTCGTTCTACGCGCTGCCCGACTCGTTGACCGCCCCTGGTGGCACGCCGGTGAACTCGGTGCGCGGCTTCTGCGACATGCTGGCGAAGCTGATCACCGATCGCCGGCCGTCACGGCTGGTGGCGTGCTTGGACAACGACTGGCGCCCGCAGTTCCGGGTCGACGCGCTGCCGTCGTACAAGACGCACCGGGTGGCCGTGGAGGACCCGGACGCGGAGGAGGTGCCCGACACGCTCTCCCCGCAGATCCCGGTGATCCTGGAGGTCCTCGACGCGGCGGGCATCACCACCGCCGAGGCGGAGGGCTTCGAGGCCGACGACGTCATCGGCGCGCTGGCCGACCGCGAGCGCACCGACCCGGTGGAAGTCGTCACCGGCGACCGGGACCTGTTCCAGCTCGTCCGCGCCGAACCGCAGGTGCGGGTGATCTACATCGGAGCGGGCCTGGCCAAGGCCCAGGACTTCGGCCCCGGCGAACTCGCCGAGAAGTACGCGCTGTCCGAGGAGCGGGCGGGAGCGGACTACGCGGAGATGGCGGTGCTGCGCGGAGACCCCTCCGACGGGCTTCCCGGCGTGACGGGCATCGGTGAGAAGACCGCGGCGAAGCTGATCACCCAGTTCGGGTCCCTCGACGACCTGCTGCGGGCGGCTGCCGACGGCGACGCCCGCCTGACCTCGCGAATCCGCGCGAAGCTCACCGAGTCCGCCGAGTACCTGGCGGCGGCCCCGGCCGTGGTCAACGTGGTCAGGAACGCGCCGGTCGTCATGGACCGCGAGTCCGACGCCATGCCCGCCGCCCCGGACCGCGACCGGCTGCGCGCGCTCCAGTCCACCTGGGGCCTCGGAGCCAGCATCGACCGCCTCATCGCAGCCCTCGAACGCTAGGCACCGCCCCGAGCGGAGACCTAGCGAGGGGTGGCCTCGCCGGCCCACCGCGTCGGGTCGGAACAGGTTGCGCCCCACTCCGCTCGAAGGTCCACGCCCGACTAGAAGCCGGTGCCGCACCACGGTGGCCGCTGCAGCGGGAACAGCAGGTCGGCGTTGGTCAACGCCTGCGGATCGTGGACCTGGACGAGTCCGGCCGTGGCGAGGGCAGAGGCCGTCTGATCGCCCAGGTAGAGCGCCGCCAGGGCCGCGGCGTCCAGCGTCAGCTGCGGAGCGTCGTCGCAGGTCGTGGCCCCGTCCGGGCTGATGCGGTAGCAGCCGGTGTTGGCGGGCCGGAACTCGTCGACGACCTCCAGGACCACCGGTTCCCCGCGACCGTAGGTGCGGGCCCGCAGGGCGGCGAGGACGTCGACGAGGCGGACCCACAGGTCGTCGCTCACCCCCGTGGTGCGGCAGGCGCGACGGTCGGTCAGCCACCACTCGACCGGCTCGTCCACCGGGCGTTCGAAGCCCGCGACGGTCGTCACGAGGTCGATGTCGAGCAGGAAGCGCCACAACTCGATCGCCGCGACGTCGTTGGCCGCCACCAGATCCCACACATCCACAGTGGAGGATTCGCCTCGCGGCTGGTACACGACGAATCCGTCGTCCGCCCCGGAATCGTCGGCGTGCACCGCAACCGCCTGGCTCTTGTTCATCAGGGCGCTCCGCCCCTGCCACCAGCCGTCGGGGCGGTGAATGCGACCCGCGCGATCTCGCCCGCACGTCCGGTAGAGGGCCGGCATCAGCCGCAACGCCTGCTCCAGCGAGACCAACCGGACCTGACCGCCACGCGGGACCGAGCGGCGCAATCGCGCCCGGGTGCGGTCGATCTCCACGTTCCGGACCCTGCTGGCGACGCCGTAGCCGAAGCGCTCGTAGATCCCGCCCTCGCTGGCGTGCAGCATCGCCACGACCTCACCGCGCCGGGCGGCGTCGTCGAGCTGGAACCGGATCATCCCGGTCAGCAGGCCACGCCGGGTCGAATCCGCACGCACCGCCACCCCGGTCACCGCCGCCGCAGGCAGCTCGGCACCACCGGGAACCGCCAGCGAACTGGTCATCGACCAAGCCGTGCCCGCCAGCTCACCGTCGAGGAACGCGCCGAGCACCCGACCCGGTTCCATGCACTGCGAGCTCGCCGCCCACTGCTCGTCATCGGCCAGCGGGAACAGCACCGCCCGCCGGAACAGATCGTTGGCGTCGCGGTACTCGGACTCGGACAGCACCCGGACTTCGGTCTCACCCACGCCAGCAATCGTCTCCGACCCCGACCGCGCAGTCCACCGATTACTTCGGGTGCCCGACCTCGTAGACGCCTTGGTCGTTCTTGACCGCGACCGTGACGACCTTGTCGGCGCCGTTGATCTGAACCTGGCAGTCGAAGCGGTGCCGGACCTCCACCGGCTCACCGTCCGGGCAGGTCACCGCACCGACGCCGGCGATGTTGTAGGAGCCCTTGAGCGTCTGCGTGACGCCCTTCTCCACGCTGGCCGCGTCGAACACCGAGCGCACGAAGAACCCGGGAGCGACGAAACCCAGCACCAGCACCACGGCGACCACCACGAGCACGCCCGAGCCGCCGAGGATCCACGGCAGCATCGGCCGCTTCTGCTTCTGCGGCACCTGCGGGAAGCCGAAACCGCTCGGCGACGGGTAGTACGGCTGCGGCTGGCCGTACCCGTAGCCGTAGGGCTGCGCGTACTGGGGCTGCTGGATCGGCTGCTGCTGCACCGGTTGCGCGGGGTACTGCTGACCCGCGTAGCCACCCGGCTGCGGATGGCCCGGCTGCATCCCAGGCCCCTGCGGTTGCCCCCACTGGGGGTAACCCCCTGGCGGGCCGTAGGGGGACGACATCTACACCTCCGGATGACTTCAGCTGGCGCGGCCGACTGCCAGTGATCCAACCACAGCCGGGTCACACACCCCCGGCGGCCACCACACCCCGGCGGATCGCGGTCACGGCCTTCGCCGCCGCCGAGCCGACCGGGTCCTTGGTGCCCATCACGTCGCGGACCTGGTCCAGCAGGTCGATCACCTGGCGGCACCAGCGCACGAAGTCGCCTGCCGAGAGCTCGTTACCGGCGGACTCGGCGGCGGTGAGCACCTTCTCCAGCGACTCGCCGCGCGCCCACCGGAACACCGGCCAGGCGAACCCCGCATCGGGCTCGCGGGTGCGGTCGAGCTTGTGACGGCGCTCGTCGTCCTCCAGCTCCGCCCACAACTGCCAGGTCGAGGTCAGCGCGTCGGTGATCGGCCCGGCCGGGACCTGCGGCGCAGGCCCTTCCCGCCGCGACTCGTAGACCAGCGAGGACACCACTGCCGCCAGCTCGGCCGGGCCGAGCCCGTTCCAGGTCCCCACCCGCAGGCACTCCGCGGCCAGCAGATCGGACTCGCTGTAGAGCCTGGACAGCCGCCGGCCGTGCTCGGTGACCTGCCCCGCCTGCGTCTCCACCTCGTCGGCGTCGTCACCGGGCTTGCCGTCCGGGGCGGGCAGGTAGTCGCGCTCGGTCAGCAGCGCCACGATCCGGTCGAACGAGCGGGCCAGCGAGTGCGTGGTGCTGTTGACCTTGCGGCGCAGGTTCTCGTTCTCGCCGCGCAACCGCTCGTAGCGCTCGGCCCAGCGGGCGTGCGCCTCCCGTTCGTCGCAGCCGTGGCACGGGTGCGCCTTCAACGCCCGCCGCAAGCTCGCCAGCTCCGCGTCGTCGCTGGCGTCCGAACGCTTCCGCCCGCGACCGCCCGAGGAGCTCAACCCCGTGCTGCGCAGCGACGACGCCAGATCTCGACGGGACTTCGGCGATCGGGTGTCGACGTGCTTGGGCAGCTTGATCTTGCCCAGCGCCTCGACCGGCGAGGTGAAGTCGGCGACCGACAGCCGGCCCGACCAGCGGTCCTCGGTCACCACCAGCGGACGCGGCTCGCCCATCGGCTCCAGCCCGGGGTCGATCACCACCGCCAGCCCGGACCGGCGCCCGGCAGGCACCGAGATCACATCGCCCTTGCGCAACCTCTCCAGCGACTTGGCCGCCTCGGCGCGCCGCGACTGCCGGTTCTGCCTGGCCAGCGCCTTCTCCCGCTCCGAGATCCGGCGCCGCAGGTCGAAGTACTCGGCGAAATCGCCCAGGTGGCACTCCATCGCCTCGGTGTAGCCCGTCAGGGCCTCGGCGTTGCGATCGACCCGACGCGAGAGGCCCACCACCGACCGGTCGGCCTGGAACTGCGCGAACGACTGCTCCAGCAGGTCTCGCGCCGAGTCCTGGCCGACTCGCTGCACCAGGTTGACCGCCATGTTGTAGCCGGGGCGGAACGACGAGCGCAGCGGATACGTGCGCGTCGAGGCCAGCCCAGCGACCTGCTTGGGGTCCACGCCGGGCTGCCAGACCACCACCGCGTGGCCCTCGATGTCGATGCCGCGCCGCCCGGCACGGCCGGTGAGCTGCGTGTACTCCCCCGGGCTGAGGTCCACGTGCGACTCGCCGTTGAACTTCACGAGGCGTTCCAGCACGACCGTGCGAGCAGGCATGTTGATGCCCAGAGCCAGCGTCTCGGTCGCGAACACGGCCTTGACCAGGCCGCGCACGAACAGCTCCTCGACTGTCTCCTTGAACGCCGGCAGCAGCCCGGCGTGGTGCGCGGCCACGCCCCGCTCCAACGCCTCCCGCCACTCCCAGAAGCCCAGCACGCCCAGGTCGGCGTCGGGCAAGTTCGCGGTCCGCTCGTCGATGACCTCGCGGATCTCCTCGACCTCGGACTCGGACGTCAGGCGCAGCCCGGCCCGCACGCACTGCGCCACCGCCTGATCGCAGCCGTTGCGGCTGAAGATGAACACGATCGCCGGCAGCAGGCCCGCGGCGTCGAGGCTGGTCAGCATCTCCAGCCGGGACGGGGGTGAGAACCGGGGCGGACGCGGCCCCTTCCGCTTGTTCGGCGGGCCACCGCGACGGCCCCCGTAGGGCATGTGGGTGCGCGCCAGCTGCTGGGTGTGCCGCAGCAGCTGCGCGTTCATCGTCAACTCGTGGTCATCGGTCTCACCGCCGAACAGGTCGAACATCCGGGGCCCGACTTGCATGTGCTGCCACAGCGGCACCGGTCGGTGCTCGTCCACCACGACCGTGGTCTCACCGCGCACCTCCTGCAGCCACTCGCCGAACTCCTCTGCGTTGCTGACCGTTGCCGACAGGCTCGCGAGCTGCACGTAGTCCGGCAGGTGCAGGATCACTTCCTCCCACACCGCACCCCGGAACCGGTCGGCCAGGTAGTGGACCTCGTCCATCACCACGTAGCCGAGCTGGTCCAGCCCGCGCGAACCGGCGTAGAGCATGTTGCGCAGCACCTCGGTGGTCATCACGACCACCTGCGCGTCACCGTTGATCGAGGTGTCTCCGGTCAGCAGCCCCACCGCGTCGTTGCCGTACCGCTCGCACAGGTCGGCGAACTTCTGGTTGGACAACGCCTTGATCGGCGTGGTGTAGAAGCAGCGGCGCCCCTCCGACAGCGCCAGGTGCACGGCGAACTCGCCCACCACGGTCTTGCCCGCACCGGTCGGCGCGCACACCAGCACGCTCCTCCCGGCCTCCAGCGCCTGACATCCGGTGAGCTGGAAGGGGTCTAGTTCGAAGGACAGCTCCGCGACGAAATCGGCCAGTCTCGGATGGGCACTGCGGCGGGAATGCGCCGCGTACCCCTCGGCCGGCGAGAGCTTGGTCGGGTTGGAACGGCTGGCAGCCACGCACCAAGGTTTTCACATCACCCCGACCGGTGTCTCACAACGCTCACTTCGGGGGCTCGAACGAGCCGCGAGGCGCCGGGCCACCCTCGCCGCTCGCACCCGCGGGACTTCCGGTGCGCACCCCACCTGGCCGATGCGCCGCGAGGCCGCGACCGACGTGCTCGAGGCGTGGCGCCGAGGCCAAGCGGCCTCCCACCGGCACCGCCCGGCAAGAGCAGGTGTTCACACGTGCTTTGCGGCACACACCACGCTGAGCGCACCTGGCGTGCAGCGGATCGTCAGGGGCAACCGGGCCTGGGGTTCGCCGTCGGCGTACCCGAGCCAGCCGTTGTCACCGCCCAGGCGGAGCGACTTGGCGCGCAGCGTCGTCACCGCCGGGTGGTCGACGTGGCGTCCTGTGCGCAGCCTCGGCAGGATTCGCACGAGCTCCCGGCGCGGCACCCGCCCGACAACGGTCACGTCGAACAGGCCGTCGTCGTCCAGCGCGTCGGGGCAGATCGGGATGCCGCCGCCGTACCAGCCGGTGTTGCCCACCGCGATTAACGTGGCCTCGACGTCGAGCACTCCGCGCTCCGTCTCCAACCGCACCGGCCGGGCCCGCAGCCCCAGCAGCTCCCGCACCAGCGCGAGGTCGTAGCGGCGTTGCCCGCGCGGCCAGCGCATCCGGTTCGCCCTGGCGTTGACCTTCGCGTCGAAACCAGCGCACAGCACGGTCGCGAACCAGCCGGTGCCCGCGATCTTGCCGAGGTCGATGCGCCGCCGCGCACCAGCGGAGATGGCCTCGGCCGCAGCCCGCGCGGCCGCCACCGGCTCGCGCGGGATGCCCAGGCTCCGGGCTAGGTCGTTGCCGGTGCCCGCCGGGATGATCGCCAGCGAGGTCGACGACTCCGCGCACGCCTGCACGGCCAGGTGCGCGATGCCGTCACCGCCGACCACGGCCAGCACATCGGCCTTGTCCTCCACCGCGCGCCGCACGGCGGATGCGGTTCCCGACGTGTTGGTGGCGATGACGGTCCGCACCTCGCACGCAGCGCGAAGGTGGTCGGTGAGTTCACCGACCACCTTCGCGGGAAGACCACCACCGGCCGCGGGGTTGATCACCAGGACGCAACGCATGAGGATGCATCTAATCCCACCCGCGCCCCCGTTGGCCAGGGTTCGAGGGGTTGTGACCGTCAGGTGATGTCGTCGTGCTTCTGCGGTGCCGACGGTGTCGTGTCCAGCTTGGACGCGAACGGATCGACCTCGGACGCCTCGTCGAGGCCGACCCCGGTCAGGCCCTCGGCCTCCATCTTCTTGGCCTTGCGCCGGTCGTGCGAACGGCAGATCAGCGCAGCGAACAAGAACAGCAGCGACAGCGCCGCCGACAGCGCCAGCATCGAGAACGGGTCCTGCCCGGGCGTGGCGATCGCGGCGAACACGAACAGCGCGAACACCAGCCCCCGCCACCACCTGCGCAGCTTCTCGTAGGTGACGACACCCGCGCGGTTGAGCATCACCAGGATCAGCGGGAGCTCGAAGCTCACACCGAAGATCACCAGCAGCAGCAGCATGAAGTTGATGTACTTGCCACCGGTGAGCGCGGTGAAGAACGCCTCGCCACCGAAGCCCGCCATGAATCTCAGCGCCTCGGGAACGACGAAGTACGCCAGGACCGCACCCGCGACGAACAAGATCGTCGCGAAGAAGACGAAGGTCCGGGCGAACTTGCGCTCCTGGCTGTAGAGACCAGGCGTGATGAACGCCCACAGCTGGTACAGCCACACCGGGCTGAACAGGATCGCGCCGACCGACAGACCCACCTTCATGCGCAGCATGAAGATCTCGAACGGCTCCGTCTGCAACAGCTGGCAGGTCCCGTTCGGGCTCAGCCGCTGCTCCACGGGAAGTGCGCAGTACGGCCCGAGCAAGATGTCACCGAGCGTCGGCCAGCCGAACGGCGCGGTGGAAAACCAGATGAACCCGAGGATGGCTCCGATGACCACTGCCGTCATCGCCACCCCGAGCCGGTAACGCAGCTCGAAGAGGTGATCGATGATCGTCATGGTGCCGTCGGGGTTGTGCCTGCGTCCCCACCGACGGCGATCATTGCGGAACGGGTTCAGGCGACGCAGTGGACTGTCACCCACTTCGCTAGCCCCGTCCTCAGTCAGTTCTTCTGTTCGTTCTGCTGCTTGTCCTCGACCGGCGAGGTCGCCGGCGGAGTGCTCGGCTCACCGGCCGTCAGCTCCGGCTTCTGCTCCTTCTCCGACTGAGCCTTCTTCGCGGCCTCTTCGTCGGCCTTCATGCCGCGCGCCTCAGCCTTGAACACCCGAGCGGACTGCCCCAGAGAACGGGCCATCTGCGGGAGCTTGGTGGCGCCGAAGAGCAGCACCAGAACCAAGACGATGAGGACCAGCTCCCAGCCACCTGGCAAACCCATCCGTACACAACCTTTCGTGATGTCCCTGCTAGGCGCTAATGGTACGCGGGGCAGGGGTCGGCAAGTAGGGCCGCTTCTGCTTCTCGTCAACCGCGACGGCGCTGCGAGAGCACCACCTTGAGACCCGCTACCCGCGCTTTGACCATTCCGCTGCGGTCAGCGAGATCGTGGGTCGCCCCCCGCTGCACGCGCCGGAAGCGACGCACCTCCATCAATGTCCTGACCAGCAGGAACACCAGCAGGACGCAGCCTACGGCCAGCAGCACGAGAGTCCACACGAACGGCACGCTGTTCACCGTATCGGGCTCAGGTGGACGGAAGGTGACGGGTCCGCCTCAACGCGGCATGGGCTCGTTGACGCACGTCATCCCGCAGCTCCCCGGGACTGAGCACCGCGACCTGGCCGCCGAGGCCGAGCAACAGCCTGGTCATCCACGCGCTGTCGGCGTAGCGCATCCGCACCCGGGCCCGGCCGCCCGGGAGCTCTTCGACCTCGTCGACCTGGTAGTACTCGGCGACCCACCGGGCGTCCGGTTCCAGTTCGACCTCGGCGACCCGCTGGTCGGGCGCGGGTTGGAACAGACCTGCGGAAACGTCCGTCGGCTCGGCTTCGGACGGCGGCTCGGCGGGCTCGTCGAGCAGCTGGGCCGCATCGATGCGGTCCAGCCGGAACATCCTGACGCCGTGCGCGCTGCGGCACCAGGCCTCCAGGTAGCTGCGGCCGTCGACCAGCAGCAACCGCATCGGGTCGACCGTCCGCTCGCTGATCTCGTCGCGCGATGCCGTGTAGTAACGGATCCGCAACGCTTTGCCACCGGTGACGGCGGACTGGGCTGTTCGGCGCACCTCCGAGTCGACCGACTCCTCCGCGCCGAGACCGATCACCACCCCGGACGGGCGGGCCTGGCCGACCGCGTTCTCCACCTTCGCCAGCGTGCGCTGCACCGCGTCGGAGTCGGGAACCCCCGGAGTGTCGGCGAGCGCCCGCAGGGCCACCAGTAGCGACGTCGCCTCGGAGGCGGTCAGCCGCAGCGGTCGCCGCATGCCCGCGTCGTAGGTGACGGTGATCGAGTCGCTGTCGAAGGACAGGTCGATCAGGTCACCGGGCCCATATCCGGGCAGCCCGCACATCCACAGCAGCTCCAGGTCCTTGCGCAGCTGCTGCGGGGTGACGCCGAAGTCGGTGGCGGCGTCGGCGATGGGGATGCCGGGGCGGCTGAGCAGGTAGGGGACCAGGGCCAGCAGCCTGGGCAGGCGTTGCGTCGCGCTGGTCATCGCCGTCCCTCCCCCGCCGCGTCCAGGTGGATCTCGTTGACCGCCTTGCGCAGGGTGTCGGGTTGCAGGACGGCGACGTCGGGCCCGTACCCGGCGAGCCAGCTCGCCGCGGACTCCGGGTACTTCACGTCCAGCTCCAGCACCTCGCCGGGGTCGCCGTCGAGCTCCCTGCGCTCGACCGCCTTGCCCATGCGCCGCACGCCGTGCGCACGACCGTCGGCGACCCACACGCGGGACGGCGTCGGCGGCGGTGGCTCCCGCTGCTCGCCTGCGACCATCCGCAGCAGGTCGACCTCCTGCGGCCGCTGCACGACTCCGCTCTTGCCGACCGCGCTCACCTGTCCCCGGATGCGGGAGAGCCGGAAGCAGCGCGGCGCCTGCCGATCGCGGTCGTAGCCGACGACGTACCAGCGTCCGCGCCAGGACACCACTCCCCAAGGCTCGACGGTGCGGTGCCGGACCTCGGTGCTGCTGGGGCGTCGGTAGTCGAACTCCACGACGCGCCCGGACTGCACGGCCGAGTGCAGCGCGCCGAAGGCGGGTTCGCTGGTGCGCACCTTCGGTTCGACCGCGGCCGAGGCGCGTTCGTCCACGTCGACGCCAGCGGCGCGGAGCTTGAGCAGCGCGCCCTGGGCGGCGGAGGTGAACTCCGGGGAGTCCCACAGCCGGACGGCCAGCGCGACGGCGGCGGCTTCGTCGGGTTCGAGGTCGATGTCGCCGAGCTCGTAGTCGCGCCGTGCGATGCGGTACCCGTCGGCGCTGTCGAACGCCGAGTTGCGACCGGTCTCCAGCGGTATCCCCAGGTCTCGCAGCTCGGCCTTGTCCCGCTCGAAGGTCCGGAAGAACGCCTCGTCGGAGGGCGCGTCGGCGTACCCCGCGACGATATGACGGATCCGCTCTGCGGTGAGGTACTGACGGGTCGACAGCAGGCAGAGCACCAAGTTCACCAAGCGTTCAGCACGCACAGTGGCCACTCCGAAACTCTAGCGCCGAAGCATTCGATCATGAGTTCGGGTATCGGCGTGTCTTCGCAGAACACCCATTCGATCGACAACCGGTTTTGATCGCCACGCCGGTGCGGGACCCGCCCGGGCAGCCTCTACAGCGCAACCAAGTGGGCGGTCACCGGCATGGCGCAGAACAACGAGCGGAGTGCGCGTGGGCACGGGAGTCAGGGTCACCACCGTGCAACCGGGCATGCTCGAAACGGGCATGACCGCGGACCGAGCGGACGTCCCGCCAGCTGATCCCGGAGGACATCGTCAGGGGTGTCCTCCACACCCTGGCGCAACCGGCGACGGTCGACGTCAACGAACAGACGATCGCCCCCGATGGGCCAAGCAGCTGAGAGGCGGGAACGGCGCCGTGGCGAGCACGGGTCGACGCGGTGCTCGGCCACAGAGCCGTCCAGCCCCTGCGGAGGTCCCGAACCGAACGGCCCTACAGCGAGTTGATCAGCCGCTCGACCCGCTCATCGACCGCCCTGAACGGGTCCTTGCACAGCACGGTCCGCTGGGCCTGATCGTTGAGCTTGAGGTGCACCCAGTCGACGGTGAAGTCCCTCCCGGCGGCCTGAGCAGCGGCGATGAAGTCGCCGCGCAGCTTGGCCCGGGTGCTCTGCGGCGGGGTGTCCTTGGCGGCCTCGATCTCGCCGTCCTCGGTCGCCCGGTCCACCAGGTCCTTGCGCTGCAGCATGTCGAACAGCCCGCGTCCGCGCCGGATGTCGTGGTAGGCGAGGTCGAGCTGCGCGATGCGCGGGCTGGACAGCTCCAGACCGTGCTTGCTGCGGTAGCGCTCGAGCAGGCGGAGCTTGATCGCCCAGTCGACCTCGCGATCGACCAGCGAGTAGTCCTCCTGCTCGACGGCGTCGAGGGTGCGGCCCCACAGCTCCAGGATGCGCTCGGACATCGGGTCGGAGCCGCGCCGCGCGACGTGGTCGACGGCGCGGCTGTGGTACTCGCGCTGGATGTCCAGCGCCGAGGCTTCCCGGCCGCCCGCCAGCCGCACCGTGCGGCGCCCGGTGAGGTCGTGGCTGATCTCCCGGATCGCCCTGATCGGGTTGTCCAGACTGAAGTCCCGGAACTGCACGCCCTGCTCGACCATCTCCAGCACCAGGTTGGCCGCCCCGACCTTGAGCAGGGTGGTCACCTCGGACATGTTGGAATCGCCGACGATGACGTGCAGCCGCCGGTAGCGCTCGGCGTCGGCGTGCGGCTCGTCGCGGGTGTTGATGATCGGCCGGGACCGCGTGGTGGCGCTGGAGACGCCCTCCCAGATGTGCTCGGCCCGCTGGGAGAGGCAGTACACGGCCCCGCGCGGGGTCTGCAGCACCTTCCCGGCGCCGCAGATGAGCTGGCGCGTCACCAGGAACGGAAGCAGCACGTCGGCGATGCGGGAGAACTCGCCGGAGCGTCCGACCAGGTAGTTCTCGTGGCAGCCGTAGGAGTTGCCCGCTGAGTCGGTGTTGTTCTTGAACAGGAAGATGTCCCCGCCGATGCCCTCGTCGGAGAGCCGGCGTTCGGCATCGATGAGCAGGTCTTCGAGGATGCGCTCACCGGCTTTGTCGTGCGTGACCAGCTGGGTCAGGTCGTCGCACTCGGCCGTGGCGTACTCGGGGTGGGACCCCACGTCGAGGTAGAGGCGGGCACCGTTGCGCAGGAAGACGTTCGACGACCTCCCCCACGACACGACCCGCCGGAACAGGTACCTGGCCACCTCGTCCGGGGACAGTCTGCGCTGCCCGTGGAACGTGCAGGTGACCCCGAACTCGGTTTCGATGCCGAAGATCCGCCTCTGCATGTCTCCACACTAGGCGCAAAACCGCCCTCGCGGCGGTCCGCCGTTCGGGCAACTGTCGAAAAGAGTTCTGCTGATTTTGGTAGCAGGCCGTCACCCACCCAGTTGCGCACGCCACCGCACGGAGCAGCCGAAATCGCCGTACATCCGTACGATTTCCCGGGATGTGGGCGGCCCGTCCCACCGCGAACGACATCGCTCCCGCACCCGAGGCGGGTGCGGGAGCGATGGATCCTCGGCCGGGTCACTTGCCAGGCGGGGACACCTCGCCGCCGTCGGAGGACTCGACGGAGTCCTCAGTCGACGTCGGCAGCAGGGCCGTCAGCGCGGCGCCCTGGATGCGGCGGAACGTCCGGTTGGGACGGGCGCGGTCGAGGACCGCGACCTCCAAGGCCTTGGTGCCCAGTTCCCGCGCGGAGTCCCCACTGGACGAAAGTCCCTTGACGGCGACGCGGATGGCGTCGCCCAATTCCATTCCCTCGCTGAAGGAATCCTTCAACGAGCTGGTGATCGTGTCCGCTTGACCGCCCATCACCACGTACTGCGGTTCGTCCACGATGGACCCGTCGTAGGTGAGCCGGTACAGCTGGTCGGACTCGGCGGTCGCGCCCACCTCCGCCACGCAGATCTCGACCTCGAACGGCTTGATCTGCTCGGTGAAGATCGCGCCCAGGTGCTGGGCGTAGGTGTTGGCCAGCGACCGCCCCGTCACGTCACGCCGGTCGTAGGAGTAACCGCGCACGTCGGCGATGCGCACCCCGGCGACCCGCAGCGCCTCGAACTCGCTGTAGCGGCCCACCGCGGCGAAACCGATGCGGTCGTAGATCTCGGAGACCTTGTGCAAGGTCGGAGACGGGTTCTCGGCGACGAACAGCACCCCACCGGCGTACTTGAGCACCACCACGCTGCGGCCCCGGGCGATGCCCTTGCGGGCGAGCTCGGAACGCTCCCGCATCAACTGCTCGGGGGAGGTGTAGAACGGCATCGTCACGGCTTCTGCACTCCTGAATCTGCTCGCTGTGGCAGGCGGGATCGTGGGACGGCGCTGGTCAGCCGCCCGGGTTCTCCAGGCGTCCGTTGACCACGGCGGTGGCGATCTCGGAAGTCTGCTCCTCGGTCAGCCGCACCGCGCCCTCGGCCGCGGTGATGGTGATGACCGACGGGTAGATCCGCCGGGACACGTCCGGGCCACCCGTGGCGCTGTCGTCGTCCGCCGCGTCGTAGAGCGCCTCCACCGCGGCGCGCGCGGCGGTGTCCAGGTCGGCGTCCGGGTCGAAGCGCTTCTTCAGCGCCGACTTGGCGAACTGCGAGCCGGAACCGACCGCGTGGTAGCCGCCGGCCTCGTTGTAGCGACCGCCGACGACGTCGTAGGACACGATCCGGCCTGCGCGGTCGGGGTCGTCGGCGTCGGTGTCGTAACCGGCGAACAGCGGTACGACCGCCAGGCCCTGCATCGCCGCCGACAGGTTGCCGCGCAGCATCGTGGCCAGCTTGTTGGACTTGCCGTCCAGCGACAGCGAGATGCCTTCGAGCTTCTCGTAGTGCTCCAGCTCGACCGCGTAGAGCTTCACGAGTTCCTGCGCCACACCGGCCGTTCCGGCGATGCCCACCGCCGAGTAGGCGTCGGTGACGAAGAGCTTCTCCATGTCCCGCTGCGCGATGACGTTGCCCATCGTCGCCCGGCGGTCACCCGCCAGCAGCACGCCGCCGCGGAAGGTCACCGCGACGATGGTGGTGCCGTGCGGCGCCTGCACCGTGCCCTCGGGTGACTTGCGCCCGCCCGGCAGCAGTTCTGGTGCGGCGGCTTGGAGGAAGTCGGTGAACGACGAGGATCCGGGGGTCAAGTAGGCGGCGGGAAGCGCCTGCCCGGGGAACTGGGCCGAGCTCTGGTCCATCAGCGACATCGTCTCCGTTCTCACAGGACTCCTGCGACAGGATGCACTTTAGTCATGATCGAGTGCGCAGCGAGCGGCACCGGGCCGGTGCTACTCCGGCCCGGTGACCGGTTCTCGCAGGATCACCGCCTGGGCGCACCGGCGGCCGGGCGCCTACTGGCCGCCCTTCTGCACGTAGGCGCGCACGAAGTCCTCGGCGTTCTCCTCCAGGACGTCGTCGATCTCGTCCAGGATGGCGTCGACGTCCTCGCCGAGCTTTTCGCGACGTTCCTGACCGGCGGCCTCCGGTTCGTTCTCTTCTTCGCCGTCGCCGCCGCCCTGCCGCTGAGCCTTCTCCTGAGACATCTCGCCTCCCGGTGGTTTGAAGTCCAGAACTCCCCCGGGATCAGGGGCGTCCTGCCTTGAACACTACCTATCCGACCACTCGTTCGCCCACGCCCAGCCGGGCGTCTTTGACGATCTTTCCGACTACCTGACGTGCGCGGAACGTGGTCGTAGCGGGTCACCCCTTCGTCAGCGAGTCGACCAGTTCCTCGGCGCTGCTGCTGGCTTCGAGCAGGGCTCCGACGTGGGCCTTCGTGCCGCGCAGCGGTTCCAACGTCGGGATGCGCACCAGCGATTCCCGGCCGAGGTCGAAGATGACCGAGTCCCAGGACGCGGCGGCGACCTCCGACGGGTAGCGCTCCAGGCAGCGACCGCGGAAGTAGGCGCGGGTGTCCTCCGGCGGAGCGGCGACGGCTTCCTGCACCTCTTCCTCGCTGACCAGGCGTTTCATCGAACCCCGGGTGACCAGCCGGTTGTAGAGGCCTCTGTCCAGCCGCACGTCGGAGTATTGGAGGTCGATCATGTGCAGCCGGGGCGAGGCCCAGCCGAGGCCGTCGCGGCTGCGGTAGCTCTCCATCAGCTGCAGCTTGGCCGGCCAGTCGAGCCTGTCGGCGCAGGACATGGGGTCGGTGCCGAGCATGTCGAGCACCTCACCCCAGGTGTTGAGCACATCGCGCGAGGCCCGCTCGGCGCCGTGCGCGTCGAGGAACTCCGAGGCCCGCTCGTGGTAGGCGCGCTGGAGGTCCAATCCGGTGAACCGGCGACCGTCGGCGAGCTCCACGGACTGCTTGAGGGTGGGGTCGTGGCTGATCAGGTGCACCGCCTGCACCGGGTCGGCCAGCTTGAGATCCTCGAAACGCACCCCGCCCTCGATCATGTCCAGCACCAGCGCAGCGGTACCGAGCTTGAGGTAGGTCGAGGTCTCGGCGAGGTTGGCGTCGCCGATGATGACGTGCAGCCGCCGGTACTTGTCGGCGTCGGCGTGCGGTTCGTCGCGGGTGTTGATGATGCCGCGCTTGAGGGTGGTCTCCAGGCCGACCTCGACCTCGATGTAGTCGGAACGCTGGGAGAGCTGGAAGCCGGGCTTCTCACCCGACTGGCCGATGCCGACCCGGCCGGACCCGCACATCACCTGCCGGGAGGCGAAGAAGGGCGTCAGACCGCCGATCACCGAGGTGAACGGGGTGCTGCGGGCCATCAGGTAGTTCTCGTGGGTGCCGTAGCTGGCGCCCTTGCCGTCGACGTTGTTCTTGTAGAGCTGTATGGGGGCGGTGCCGGGCACGCTGGCCGCGCGCAACGCGGCCTCCTCCATCACGCGTTCGCCTGCCTTGTCCCAGATGACCGCATCCCGCGGATTGGTGACCTCGGGCGCGGAGTACTCGGGGTGCGCGTGGTCGACGTAGAGGCGCGCGCCGTTGGTGAGGATGACGTTGGCCGCGCCGAGGTCGTCGCCGTCCGAACCGTTGGACTGCTGCGCCGCCGAGCTCAGGTCGAACCCGCGCGCATCGCGCAGCGGCGACTCCACCTCGTAGTCCCAGCGAGCCCGTCTGGCCCTCGGGATCTCGGCCGCCGCCGCGTACGCAAGCACGATGTGGGTGGAGGTCAGCACCGGATTGGCGCTGGCATCGCCAGGTACGACGATGCCGTACTCCACCTCGGTTCCCATGATCCGCCGCATACCTCGCAGGGTACGGGGTATCGGCGGCGGAGCAGAGTGCTTGAAGCCACAGGTTCGCCGATCGTGCATTCCGGCGTTGCGCCAACCGGGTGGCACGATCGTGGTGTGGGCATGGGCGAGGAGCAGGTCGCGCTGTACGACGCGGCCGGGCGTGTCGTGGGCCGGGCGTCGAGGCGCGAGGTGCGCGAAAGGGGGTTGTGGCACGCGGCGACGGCCGTGCTGCTGCTCTCCGGCGATGAGCAGCGCATCTACCTGCACCGCCGCACCGACACCAAGGACGTCTACCCGGGCTTGCACGACTGCACCGCCGGAGGTGTGGTCGTCGCCGGCGAGGACCCGTTCGACGCCGCCCGCCGGGAGCTGGCCGAGGAGCTCGGCGTTCGCACCGAACCGGAGTTCCTGTTCCACGAGGTCTTCGAGCAGAACACCGTCCGCTACCACGGTTTCGTGTTCCAGGCGCGCTGGGACGGACCCGTGGTGCACCAGCCCGAGGAGGTCGCCGAGGGCTGGTGGATGCCCATCACCGAGCTGCCCGAGCGCATCGACGACCCGCTGTGGCCCTTCGTGCCCGACGGCCGTCAGTTCGCGCGGCGATGGCTGCAGGAGCGCGCCGCGCGCTCCTGAGCGCCCCTCAGTGCCACGGCAGCTGGGAGCGCTCGCCCCAGTAGGTCGCAGCGTCGGTGGCCAGTGACTTGAGGGTGGCCAGGTCCTGGTCGTCGAGTTCCACGCGCAGGGCCGCGAGGTTGGTCTCCAGCTGCTCGACGCTGGCCGGCCCGAGCAGCACCACGTCGGCCCACGGCTGGGCCAGGGCGTGGGCGACGGCGATGGCGTCCGGCCCGACGGCGTGGCGCGAGGCGATGGCGGCGAACTCGTCCGGCGGCTTCAGCGCCAGCCGGCCGTTGGCCATGGTCTCCTTGAGCAGCACCCGCCACCCGCCGGTGTGCACCTCGTTGAGGGTGCGGCCGACCGAGGGCTCGGCCGTGTTCCAGGTGGACTGCACGGCGCTGAACAGCTGCGTCCCGCCGATCTCCAGTTCCCACGCTCGTTCGATGGTCTCGGGCTGCGCGGCACCGCTGGTGGAGAAGCCGAGCCGCACTCCGGCGTCGCGGATGCGCGCCAGCTCGTGCTGCAGCTCCAGGTCCTCGAACAGCGGGCTGTCACCGGTCAGCGAGTGCACCTGGTAGAGGTCGATGCGGTCGCCCAGCAACGTGCGGGTCTCCGCCCACTGGGTGCTCAGCCGCTCCAGCGAGTGCTCCTTGATCTCGTGGACCTCGGTCTCGATGCGCCACTCGGCGACGTAGGCGTAGCCCCACTTGCTGGAGACGGTGACGTCTTCGTGGCCCCGCTCCCCCAGCCAGTCGGCCAGGAACTGCTCGGCGCTGCCGTAGGAGCGGGCGGTGTCGACCCATCGGATGCCGTGGGCGTAGGCGGCGTCCAGGACGGAGCGGGTGCGCTCCGCCATGGCCTCGGCCGTGCGCTGCTGGGGCAGCACGTCGGCCCGGCCGACGTTGATGTAAGCGGGCCTGCCCAGTGCGGCCAGCCCGAGTCCCAGCCGCTGCACCGGGTTCTGCGCGGGGATCATGTCCAGCAACGTATCCCGCCGCGAAGCCGCGCGCACGAGCTCGGGGCCGCCATCCCGGATGGAGGGATGGGCGGCCCCGAATCACCGTCGCCTCGACGACCGTTCGACCACGCGGAACGAGTCCAGCAGCTGGTCTACAGGTACTGGCCCGTGTTGGTGGCGGTGTCGATCGCTCGGCCGGATTCCTGGTTCTTCCCGCTGACCAGGGTGCGGATGTAGACGATCCGCTCGCCCTTCTTGCCGGAGATGCGGGCCCAGTCGTCCGGGTTCGTGGTGTTGGGCAGGTCCTCGTTCTCGGCGAACTCGTCGATGATGGCGTCCTGCAGGTGCTGCACCCGCAGGCCCGGCTGGTTGGTCTCCAGCACCGACTTGATCGCCGCCTTCTTGGCCCTGTCCACGATGTTCTGGATCATCGCGCCGGAGTTGAAGTCCTTGAAGTACAGGACTTCCTTGTCACCATTGGCGTAGGTGACCTCCAGGAACCGGTTCTCGTCGGTTTCGGCGTACATCCGCTCGACCGTGGCCTGGATCATCGCGTCCAGGCACGCGGCGTTGTCACCGCCGAACTCCTTGAGGTCCTCCTCGTGGATCGGCAGTTCGGTGGTGAGGTACTTGGAGAAGATGTCCTTGGCCGATTCGGCGTCCGGACGCTCGATCTTGATCTTCACGTCGAGCCGGCCGGGACGCAGGATCGCCGGGTCGATCATGTCCTCGCGGTTGGAGGCACCGATGACGATGACGTTCTCCAGGCCTTCCACACCGTCGATCTCGCTCAGCAGCTGCGGGACGATCGTGGTCTCCACGTCGGAGGACACACCGCTGCCGCGGGTCCGGAAGATCGAGTCCATCTCGTCGAAGAACACGATCACCGGCGTGCCCTCGGAGGCCTTCTCCCGAGCGCGCTGGAAGATCATCCGGATGTGCCGTTCGGTCTCGCCGACGAACTTGTTGAGCAGCTCGGGGCCCTTGATGTTCAGGAAGTAGGACTTCGCCTGACCATCGTCGTCACCACGTGCCGCGGCCACCTTCTTGGCCAGGGAGTTCGCCACCGCCTTGGCGATGAGCGTCTTCCCGCAGCCCGGCGGCCCGTAGAGCAGGACGCCCTTGGGCGGGCGCAGCTGGTACTGCACGTAGAGGTCGGAGTGCAGGAACGGCAGCTCCACGGCGTCGCGGATCTGCTCGATCTGCCCGGCCAGGCCACCGATGTCGCGGTAGCCGACGTCCGGCACCTCCTCGAGGGTGAGGTCCTCGACCTCGGCCTTGGGCACCACGTCGTAGGCGTAGCCGGCCTTGCTGTCGACCAGCAGCGAATCGCCGGCCTTCAGCCCCGAGTCGGCCAGGGGTTCGGTCAGCCACACGACGCGTTCCTCGTCGGTGTGCCCCATGACCAGCGCACGCGGGCTCTCGCCCTCGGCGTAGGACAGGACTTCCCGGAAGGTGCACACCTCACCGGTCTGCTCGAACGCACCCGCCTCGACCACCGTCAGGGCCTCGTTGAGGCGCACCGACTGCCCCAACCGCAGGTCCCCGGTCTCGACGTTCGGCGACACCGCCACCCGCATCTTGCGACCGGAGGTGAATACGTCGACCGTGCTGTCCTCGTAGGCGTGCAGGAACACGCCGTACCCGCTCGGGGGCTGGGCGAGACGGTCGACCTCCTCGCGCAGCGCCATCAGCTGGCCCCGCGCTTCCTTCAGGGTCTCGGTGAGTTTGGCGTTCCGTTCGGTGAGCTGGCTCACTCTCTCGGATGCCTCGGCCAGCCGCTTTTCCAGCAGGCGCGCCTGTTGAGGGGACTCGTTGAGCCTGCGGCGAAGCAGTGCGACCTCGTCTTCGAGAAGACGGATCTGGCTGCGGAGCTCCACGGAGCCCGCACCCTGCTCGCCGTCGCCCTCCTCAGGCCGGCTGCCGGGACGGTCGTGCTGCATATCGGCACCCTCCTCCCGTGCTCGTACCACCACGGTACCGGCGATCACCGACGACGGCGGCGTCGTGAAGTGTCCGCCGGATCGCCCAGCGTGCCACAGAAATCTCCGAATACACACGCTCTAAACATGGTCGTTCGCGGCGCGTTGCATCCTGGCTGGTCGGGGCGGATACGGTGGGTTGTCGATCATGGTCCGTTCGATACTCCCGGACAACTCCCCGACACCCCTGCGGAATCCCCGCGACCACGGGTTTTTCCGTTGCGCCACAGCGATCGTGTGCGCTCTGCGATCATCCGGGTTAACGACTCCGGCAACCGGGTGGCATTTCCAGCCGGAACCGTCGCACTTCTCCCATCATCTGGAACAACTTGACGCGTCCCGACATTCCGGACTCCGTCGTCGCGGTGCGGACGTTGTAATCCGGATACTCCGCACCCGCGGATCCTAGGGCTCTGGTCTACTTACCGCCGCTAGCGCAGAACCGGCGTCGAATGCCGCAAGAACACTCCTGGGAGGAGTCCATGACCTATCCGCCGCAGCAGCCTGGACAGGGCGGGTGGGCGCAGCAACCCACGGGGAACGAATTCCCCCCTCAGCCTTCCGGTCCCCCGCAGCAGCAGCCCAACTGGTACGGCAACCAGCACACCGGTTGGGGCCAGCAGGGCTCGGAGCAGGGACAACCTGGTCAGATGCACCCGGGTCAGCCGCAGCCCGCGCAGCCGCCGCAACCCGGTCAGCCGATGCCCCCGCAGTGGGGCAGCGAGTACGGCCCCGGTTCGTGGCTGAAGGAGCCCGGGGGCTTCGGCGACGTCGAACCGCCTGCACCGCAGAAGTCGAAGCTGCCGATGGTCCTGGGGCTCGTCGCGGCCGTGCTGGGGCTCGCCGGAGCGGGTGTCGGCGCCTACTTCTGGCTCGGCAGCGGTCCGGGCGAACCGCGTCCGGTGGCCCAGGAAGTCGTGGCCAAGGTCAACGCGGGTGACTTCGGCACCGTCGGCGAGCTGTTCTGCGAGTCCAACAAGACCCAGCTCGACACCGCCATCGGCCAGCTCAAGCAGTGGAAGTTCGATGTCCGGCTCGGCGAAGTCACCCGCAACGGTGACAAGGCATCGGCGGACCTGACCGGGACCTACGAGGCCGACGGGGCGTCCCAGCCAGTGGACCAGACCATGGGCCTGGTCGTCGAGGACGGCGAGTGGAAGGTCTGCGACCTCGGCCAGTAGCCGGGGCATCGAGGGGAACAACAGAAGAGATGCAGGGGGAACACCAGTGACGTACCCACCGCAGCAGCCGCCCGGCCAGGGCGGATGGGGGCAGCAGCCCGGTGGCCAGTACCCGCAGCAGCCCGGCGGGCAGTTCCCGCCGAGCGGCGGCCAGCAGTACCCGCAGCCCGGCGGTGCCTACCCGCCCAGCGGCGGCCAGCCGTACCCGCAACAGCCTCAGGGGGGCTACCAGCAGCCGCCGTACCCGAGCCCGTACGGCCAGCCCGGCTACGGCCAGCCGCCGAAGAAGAGCCCGTTGCCCTGGGTCCTGGGTGGTGTGGGCGGCCTGGTCGTCATCGGCCTGGTCATCGCGCTCGTCCTGGCCTTCACCGGCGGGCCCGGCGATCCTCGCCCGGTCGCGCAGCAGGCCGTGGACATGATGAACGCCAAGGACTTCGCCGGTCTGCAGGGCGTCAGCTGCAAGGAGGAGCGGGCGGGCTTGCAAGAGGTCATCGACACGATGGAGGGCAAGGGCGGCGACGTCGCTCAGCTCAAGGAGTTCGGGCTCACCGACGCCGACGTCAAGAAGTTCATCGATGGGATGACGTTCCAGGTGCGGCTCGGCGAGGTCGAGGACAACGGCGACAACACCGCGAGGGCGAAGATCTCCGGCGAGATGCGCTTGACCGGCCAGGTCATGGGCCGAGACCTCAGCGAGATGCCGCCGACCCCGCTGAACCAGGACTTCAAGATGGTCGTCGAAAGCGGTGACTGGAAGATCTGCTGACGCGCTGAACAGCTGGAACGGCCCGCTCCGGACTCATCCGGGGCGGGCCGTCCTGCGTCGTGTCAGCCCTTGCTGGGGCGGCGTTGGACGCGCGGTGGGGTGACGCCGTCGGCGAGGCGCCGGCTGGTGAGAAGGAACGCCGTGTGGGCGACCATGCGGTGTTCGGGGCGGACGGCCATCCCGACGACGTGCCAGGGGCGCAGCAGCGTCTCCCACGCCTGCGGCTCGGTCCAGTTCTGCTGCTCGCGGATCGCCTCGGTGACGCGGGAGAGCTGGGTGGTGGTGGCCACGTAGACGATCAGCACGCCGCCGGGGTTGAGCTTCTCCTTGACCAGCTCCAGCACGTCCCAGGGCGCCAGCATGTCCAGCACGATGCGGTCGACGGGCTCGCCGTCGTACTCCAGCAGGTCGCCGAGCCGCAGGTCCCAGTTCTCCGGGATCTCGCCGAAGAAGCGCTTGACGTTGCGCTCGGCGTGCTCGTGGTGGTCCTCGCGCACCTCGTAGGAGGTGACGCTGCCCTCCGGGCCGACCGCGCGCAGCAGTGAGCAGCTCAGCGCGCCGGACCCGGCACCGGCCTCCAGCACCTTCGCGCCCGGCCTGATGTCGCCCCACATCAGGATCTGTGCGGCGTCCTTCGGGTAGATGACCTGGGCGCCGCGCGGCATGGACAGCACGTAGTCGGCCAGCAGCGGGCGCAGCGCCAGGAACGAGGTGCCGCCCGCGGAGACCACCACCGAACCCTCCGGCTGCCCGATCAGGTCGTCGTGCGCGAGCGCGCCGCGGTGGGTGTGGTACTCCCCTCCCGCTTCCAGCACGACCGTGTACTTGCGCCCCTTGGGGTCGGTCAACTGGACCCTGTCGCCGGGCTGGAACTCACCGCTGACGGTGCTGCTCAACTGCTGCCTACCTTCTCCACGCTCGCCTGACGTGCTCGATGCACGGCGAACCATCGTCGCAGATGGGCGGGCCTCTACCCCCGGCGGGAGCGCAGCGCCGAGCGCAGGTCCTCGCGGCAGAGGACTCCGCTGGGCCTGCCCTCCTCGTCGATGACCAGGAACTGCCAGGCGAGCACCGTCTGGACCCGCTCCAGGACGGCGTCCGGGGATTCGCTGTCGAGGAGGATCGTGTCCGCCTCGACCGGCTCCGCGGCGCGTTCGGCGGGTTCGTTGGGGGCGTGGGTGGCCAGCCGCTCGGCGGCGGTCTGGTCGAGCAGGCCGACCGCGATGCCGTCGGCGCGGACCAGCACGACGCCGCGTCCTGCCGCAGCCATCAGCGCGTCGGCGACCGGGCTCTCGGCGGGCAGTTGCAGCACGGGGCGCACCAGGTCCGACAGCTCCAGGCCGCTGGGCCACCGGCGACGCTGCTCCGCCTGGTGCTCGGCGCTGGCCCCGGCCACGACGAACCAGGCCATGAGCACGCACACGCCTAGCCGCAGCCACTGGTCGTCCGCGCCGTTGAACAGCCCGATCAGCGCGTAGACCAGCAGTGCGACGGCGACAGCTCCAGCACCCACGACACCGGCGGTGGTGCCCGCGACGCGACGACCGGTGATCCGCCACAGCAGCGCGCGCAGCATCCGTCCGCCGTCCAGCGGCAGGCCAGGCAGCAGGTTGAACACGCCGACGGCCAGGTTCGCCACGCAGGTCTGGGCGACCAGCAGCCAGATCGCGCCGCCCGGCGTCATGGCGTACCAGGCGATCCCGGTAACGCCTGCCAGCAGCAGCGACACCGCCGGGCCGGCAGCGGCGATCAGCCCTTCCTGCGCAGGCTTGGGCGGCGTGCGGGAGATCTCGGAGAGGCCGCCGAGCAGGAACAGCCGCACGCGGCGCACCGGCAGTCCCATCCGCAGCGCGACGATGCAGTGGCCGAGTTCGTGCAGCAGCACCGAAGCCGCCAGCAGCACCGTGAACACCGCCGCGAGCACTGCGCTCTCCCACACCCCGGCGCCCGGGAGGATGCGACCCACCATCGGCGTGTAGAGCAGCACTATGAGCGCGGCGCCGAGCCACCACGAGACGGACAGCAGCACCGGAACTCCGGCCACCCGGCACAACAGCAGCCCCCCGTCGTTGAGCCTGGGCCGGACGGGCGAGGAAGCGGTCGGCGGCATGTGCGAAGGGTAGTAGGTCGGAAGTGAGAGAGCTGTTGCGCCCGGGTGGCGTGATCGGAGTTCCTGCGGATTTCGCCACCACGCCCATCCCGTGCCGATCTCCTGTCAGGGGGCTTCGTTAGGGTCAGTGCTCATGGCTGAGACCGCGCAGCAGGAACCCGAGCAGGCGACCCGCAGGCGTCCGGCGCTGTCGCCTTCGCGGGCCGGTGATTTCAAGCAGTGCCCGCTGCTCTACCGCTTCCGCGCGGTGGACCGGCTGCCGGAGAAGGCCACGCGCGCGCAGGTGCGCGGCACGGTGGTGCACTCGGTGCTCGAGCGGCTCTACGGCCTGCCCACCGAGCAGCGCGACAGGCAGAAGGCCGGGGACTTGCTGGCGCCGGCGTGGGAGGAGGTCCTCGCCGAGCAGCCGGAGCTGGCCGAGCTCTTCGAGGGCCCGGACGATCCGGAGCTGGCCAAGTGGCTGAAGTCCGCGAGCGGGCTGCTCGACGCCTACTTCGAGATGGAGGACCCGCAGCGGTTGCAGCCGGAGGCGTGCGAGCTTCGGGTGGAGACCGAGCTCCCCTCCGGGGTGCTGCTCCGCGGCTTCATCGACCGGGTGGACGTCGCGCCGACTGGTGAGATCCGCTTGGTGGACTACAAGACCGGCAACGCGCCGCGCGAGATCGGCGAAGCCAAGGCGATGTTCCAGATGAAGTTCTACGCCTTGGTGCTGTGGCGGTTGCGCGGCGAGATCCCCCGCCAGCTGCTGTTGATGTACCTGGCGAACAAGCAGAAGCTCGCCTACGCCCCCGACGAGGACGAATTGCGCCGCTTCGAGCGAACTCTCGAAGCGATCTGGCAGGCGATCCTGCGCGCGGGCAAGACCGGGGACTTCCGGCCGAATCCGAGCAAGCTCTGCGACTACTGCGACCACAAAGCACTCTGCCCGGCGTTCGGCGGAACCCCGCCGCCCTACCCGGGCTGGCCGGAAGACCCTGCGACGAGCGAAGAATCGCTCCTCGACCGCACCGACTGACGGCAACGGAGAAGCCCTGCAAGCCGCCGTCAGGCAAGCGTCGCAGGCGCCTCATCCGTGCCCTCGCACACCGCCGCGGGTTCTCAGACGCCTCCTCGGGAAGGCAGCCGCAGCGCCATGCATCGGCATGCACACGTCTCGGCTCCCGGAGCGAGAAGGCGTCCGAGCCCGCTTCTGGCACCGCCGAGCAGAACGATCACGGAGTGATCAGTCCTCGTACGGGTCGTAGTTGGCCGCCGTGCCGAAATCACCGGCCTGGCTCGGGTCGATGACCGCGAAACGAGCGCCGGTGGGGTCCCGGAGGACCGCCATGCGGCCGATGCTGGAGTCGTACGGATCGACGCGGACGCGACCGCCGTTGGCGATGGCGGTGCGGACCAGTTCGTCGGTGCCGATCTCGGCGTCCACGCCCAGGTACAGCAGCCAGTGCGGCTGCGTGGACTCGGTGATGAAGTCGCGGATCATGCTGACCCGCGCCAGCACCGATTCCTCGCCCAGGTACCAGACCGAGTAGTCCGAGCGGTTCTCGGTGCCGAACTGCTCCGCGGTGTAGCCGAAGAGCTCTTGGAAGAAGTTGTCGGCGGTCTGCGCCTTGATGGTGACCAGCTCGGCCCACATCAGGGTGCCCGGCAGACCGACGTCGAACTGCCAGGACTCCTCGGGCTCCAGCAGCCCGAACTCCGCATCGGAAGGACCGACCAGCACGGCCTTGCGTCCCACTCTGGGCACCGAGTTCAGCGGGACGGTCTGCACCGCGCCGTGCTCCTCGGCCTCGGCGACCTTCTCGGCGCAGTCGGCTGCCGCGAGGTAGATCCGCCACATCGACTGGTCACCGGCGGCGGCGCGCAGGCTGGCCACCGCGAACCCGTCGCGCAGCGCGATGACGTGCTCCCCGGAAGCGGGGTCGGAGTGGGTCTCGTACTCCCAGTCGAACAGGTTCGCGTAGAACTCTCGCCCTGTCCAGGTTGGTGGTGATCAGCTCGATCCAGCAGGGCATTCCTGCGTAGAGCTGCCACTGCGGAGGCGTTTTCCCCGGGACCACTACTGCCATATGCGTGCCAACCCCCATGGGCGTCGTCCAAGATCGTCACGATCGAAGGTACGCCTCACGTGTGACAACCGCGGAGACGCAGGACCAACTCGCGCTCGCCTCGCCCAGCCTCTCTCGGCGTGGGCGAGGCGAACACGATCGGGAGAACGGTTCGCCCGAATGGAGCACCACGGGGCAGTTCGGGTCCGAACCGCCCACGAACAACGTCAGTTCGGACCAGAACCGCCCGTCACAAGCGGCAGGCGCGGATGTCCGAGGACAGGATCGCTTTCGCCCCCACGGCCGCGAGGCGGTCCATGATCGCCGGGGCGTCCTTGCGGGACACCATGGCGCGGACCGCGACCCACCGCTCATCGGCCAGCGGTGCCATGGTCGGCGACTCCAGGCCCGGAGTCATCTTCGTGGCGTCGTCGAGCAGGTCCTTCGGGCAGTTGTAGTCCAGCATCACGTACTGCTGCGCGAACACCACGCCCTGCAGCCGCGCGATCAGCTGGTTCTTCGCCTGCACCTGGTCGGAGTCGCGGCGCTCGATGACCACGGCCTCGGACTTGCAGATCGGGTCGCCGAGCGCCACCAGACCGTGCTGGCGCAGGGTGCGGCCCGAGCCGACGACGTCGGCGATCGCGTCGGCGACGCCGAGCTGGATGGAGATCTCCACCGCCCCGTCCAGCCGGATCACCTCGGCGGTCACCCCGTACCGGGCCAGGTCGTCGGAGACCAGCCGAGGGTAGGAGGTGGCGATCCGCTTGCCCTGCAGGTCGGCCACGTTCCACTCACCGGCATCGGCGGGCGCCGCGTAGCGGAAGGTCGATCCGCCGAAGCCCAGCGCCAGCCGCTCGTCGACCGGAGCCCCGGAGTCCAGCGCCAGATCGCGGCCGGTCAAGCCGAGGTCGAGCTCGCCGGAGCCGACGTAGATGGCGATGTCCTTGGGCCGGAGGAAGAAGAACTCGACCTCGTTGGCGTCGTCGATCACGGTCAGGTCCCGCTGCTCATGGCGCTGCCGGTACCCGGCTTCCGCGAGCATCTCGGACGCGGGACCGGCAAGCGTGCCCTTGTTGGGCACTGCAACGCGCAGCATCGAACCTGTTCTCCTCGTGCTCGGTGTTAATCTACAGGTAGCGGTAGACGTCCTCAAGGGACAGTCCGCGACCCAACATGATGACCTGCAGCCGGTAGAGCAGCTGCGAGATCTCCTCGGCGAGTTCCTCATCGGACTCGTGCTCAGCGGCCAGCCAGACTTCGCCGGCCTCCTCCAGGACCTTCTTGCCCTGGGCGTGCACACCGGATTCGAGCGCGGCCACCGTCGAGGAGCCCTCGGGGCGGGTCCGGGCACGTTCCTGCAGCTCGGCGAACAACTCGTCGAAGGTCTTCACAGTCCTCGATCCTTGCATCCGTCTTGGGCGGGTTCACATCGGACCCGTCCGTTTGCGGGCTCGATCACGGCCGATCAGCGGAAGCCGGTGGTGGCTTCCAGGACGGCGCCGAGCGTGTCCTTGATCATCGCAAGAGCGGCCCCGTGCGGGCTGGAGCGGCCTCCGGAGACCGTGATCTGGCCAGCGTCACCGCAGTCGTAGCGCACCGCCTTCTCCGGTCCGCGCAGCGCGCCCAGCGCGGAGGCCTCCGGCTCGGCCCACAACTCCACCCGAACCACGCCGGGCTCGTCGCGCACCGCGCCGACGACCTGCCGCAGCCTATGACCTGCGGGAACGCGCGGAAGCGGAGGGCTGATCGGCTCGGCGGAAACCTGGATCTCCGCCGGGTCCCAGCCCCACAGCAACGCGCTGAGCAGCCGGAGCTTGGTCGCCGCGTCGCTTCCCGAGAGGTCGCTGCTCGGATCGGCCTCGGCGATGCCCGCGCGCTGCGCTTCGGCGACGGCGACGTCCAGGTCCGCGCCGTCGGCGAGCCGGTCGAGGACGAAGGTGGCGGTGCCGTTCACGCAGCCGGAGACCGCGCGCACGTCGAAGCCCCGCAGCACCGATCGGGCCAGGTCACCGGCGGGCATCGCGGCGCCCGTGGCGCCCGAGACGCGCACCGACCGACCGGCGGCGTCCGCCGCTTCGGCGAGCCCGCTCCAGTGCGTGAGGAGGTGCGACTTGGTGGCGGTGACCACGTGCGCACCCGCGTTGAGCGCCTGCAGCGCCTCCCGTGCCGCACGGCCGTCGCCATCGGAGGGCACGGCCTGGGCGAACACCCGCGCGCCGGTGCGCTCCAGCAGCTCGGGCAGGTCGGTGAGCGGCCCCCACTCGCCCGCTTCGCGCTGGCGTTCCCGGCCGCGCACGGCCACCACCCGCAGGTCCAGGCCGTGCGGCCGCCCGCGTTCGGCGACGAGGTCGGCGTAGGCCCGACCGACCGGCCCGTGGCCGGCCAGCACGATCGGGACCGGAGCGGTCACGCGGCCGCGGTGAGCAGTTCGCCCAGCGCCGCGACGTCGACATCGGCCAGCGAGTCGCGCAGCGTGCGGCGGGGGCCGGGCGACAGCGGCACCTCGCACGGGATCGCCAGCACAGCGCAGCCCGCGGCCTCGGCGGAGGCGACACCGGTGGGCGAGTCCTCGACCGCGACGCAGTCGGCGGGGTCGACGCCGAGCAGGCGAGCGGCCTTGAGGTACGGCTCGGGATCGGGCTTGTTCTTGCCGTCGACCTCGTCGCCGCAGACGGTGACGTCGAAGGAGTCGTGCCCCAGGGTGTCCAGAGCCAGGTCGGTGAGCGGGCGGATCGTGGAGGTCACCAGCGCGGTCCGCAGCCCCAGCTCCTTGGCGCGCTGCAGCGCCTCCTCGGCTCCCGGCCGCCAGGGCAGGCCCTCGCCGAACAGCTCGGTCATGCGGCGCGCGACCCAGCTGGCGGCGCCCGCGATCTCGGAGTTCCCGTCGGGCAGGCCCAGGTCGATGAGCAGCAGGCGCATGCTGCGGGTCATGTTGGAGCCGACCATGTCCTCGCGGGTCTGCTGCGAGAGGCGCCCGCCTCGATGCGCCGCGTAGTCGTCGAGCGCGATCGTCCAGAGCTTCTCGGAATCGACGAGCGTGCCGTCCATGTCGAACAGCACCGCGGCGGGCTGAGCCACGCGAGCACTCCGTTCAATGAGGTGGAAGGACCACTCCCAGTACACACGACAATCTGTACCGACTCCTACCCAAAGTGTCCGAAGACTCCTCAGATGACGTTGCGGTGTTGCAGGTAGCGGAACATCAGGATGCCGGGCAGCACCGGGATCCAGTAGGTGAGCAGCCGCGACAGCAGCACGGCGGCGACGGCCGCGGTGGGCGGCACGCCCATGGCCCCCAGCCCGGCGAGCAGGACCGCCTCGACCGCGCCGAGCCCGCCGGGCGAGGGCACCAGGTGGCCCAGGGTGTTGCCGACGACGAACACGATCGTCACCGCCGTCCAGGAGAAGTTCGAGTGCAGCGCGGCCAGCGACGTCGCGAGCCCCAGCCCGGAGACCACCAGGTAGCCGAGCCCCCCGCCGAACAGCTGCAGCGCGCGCACCGGGTGCCGCAGCGTCTCCAGCAGCTCCCGGCTCACCTCCCGCACCGACGGCAAGATCCGCCTCCGTCCCGGCGGGGACAGCACCACCAGCACCGCAACCAGCACCGCGGCAGCGACGCCGACCATCAGCTGCCATCCGGGCAGCGACAGGTTGGTGAAGGTGCCCGACAGCCCGACCGCGAACACCCCGATCACCGACACCACGAACGCCACCGCGCCGGTTCCGGCCTGGTTGAGCAGCGTCACCCCCACCGCCAGCGGCCTGCGCAGCCCGAGCCGTTCCAAGTAGACGACGTTGATGCCGAAGAACCCGGCACCGCCCGGGGTGGTGCGCCCGGTGAACGCGGCGGCGACCTGGACCTGCAGGGTCAGCCAGAACGGCAGCGGGATCCGGCTGGAGCCCTGCACCGAGATCGACGACAGCACCACGGCGGCGAACCCGGTCACGACGGCCACCGCCAACCAGCCCCAGTTGGCGTGGCGCAGCGCCCCGAGCACGTCCCGGGTGTTGGACAGCTCGGGGATCAGCAGGTAGACGGCCGCACCGACCAGCAGCAGGCTCAGCACGGTGGTCGGTCGCACGGGTGAGCGGAAGCCGGGGATCGGTAGGCCGAGCCGGTCGGCGAGGGTCTCGCGCAGCTCGGCGAGGAAGTACCGGCCGCGCTGGGCCTGCGCGCGGATCCGGCGCGGCAGCGCCAGCGGCACCACGCTGCCCAGCGCCGCGGCCAGCGATTCGACGGGGAGAGCGGCGATCGCGCTGGTCACGGCCCTTTGGGTGCCGACGACGGCGGCCACCGACACCAGAGCTTCCGCCAGGTCCTGAGCGCAGCGGGCGTCGTCGGCGCCGGGGTGGCTGAAGGTGAACGACAGCAGCCACGGCCGCCCGTGCTCGTCCACCAGGATGTTCTTGGCCCGCAGGTCGTGGTGCGCGATGCGGGCCTCGGCCAGCAGCGCGACCTGCTCCCACACGCCCGCCAGCAGGTCGTCGTCGATCTCCTCCGGCGGCAGCTCCGTCAGCCGCCGCCCGGGGACCTCGCGCATCACCAGCAGCGCAGGCGCGTAGGGGACGTCGCCGGCGAGGACGACCTCGGGGGTGCGCACTCCGGCTCGGGCGGCGAGCAACGCCGCGTAGGCCTCGTGCTCGACCTCGTGGTGCGGGGTGGACAGGCTCGGCTCGTCCTGCACGTCGAGCAGCATCAGCAGGCGCTTGAGCTTGTACCAGCCGCCGGCTCGGCGGCTGAGCCTGCGCACCACCTTCACCCGCAGCGGCGGCCCGTCCACGGTGTCCACCGCGAACTCGCGCGGTTGCAGCAGCCGGTGCCGGAGCGCGCTGATCGACACCGGCGCCAGCCCCGCCTGCACGAGCTCGTCGAAGATGACCAGCTCCGAGACCTTCCGCCCCGGAGCTCCCCACACCAGGTGGCACAGCAGCCCGACGCCCCATCCGAGCAGCGCTCCCCCGACCGCGCCCAGCGGCAGGTGCAGGTCCAGGTGCACCACCGCGATCCCGGTCAGCAGGACCAGTCCCCAGCCCAGGTAGCGGGCGACCCGGCCGAAGTACGGGGTGGCGACCACGGCCAGCACGGTCACCACAGCGACCTCCTCCGACGGGAAGGGTCGACCGCCGGGTCCCTCCAGCAGCTGGTGCATGAGCATCGCGACCAGCCAGGTCAGCGCACCGGAGCCGGCGGACAGCAGCGCCACCCGGATCCACCCCAGGTAGGAGGTCGCCACGACCACGCCGACGATGCCCGCCCACGACCCGATCCAGGTCAACACCACCCAGAAGGGGTCGGCGACGCGCGGGAGGGCGATCAGCTGTTGGTGAACAGCGATCTCCACCGGGTTCGCCGGGATCAGCACCAGCAGCGCGCTCAGCACCAGCAGACCCGCGACCAGGCCGAGTTTCGCGAGGTCACGAGGGTGGCGGCCGATGGACAGCCGCAGACGCGAACGCGGGGAAACACCGGTTCCCCCACTGGGCGCTGACGGGCTTCGCTCCACGGGCACCTGCTCCACACAGACTGGTCAGACAAGCCTCGGACCAGCGGGAGGAACCGTCAAACCGGCGCCTCCGGACCGGCCGGGCAGGTGATCATGAAATAGGCGAGGAGGTAGCGCTCGGGGAGGGCTTAGGTCGTAGGCTTGCGCAGTGACCGATCGCGAACAGACGCCCGAACCGAACGCCGACCTGCCGCGGTTGACGGACCCGATCGTGGTCTGCGCGTTCGAAGGATGGAACGACGCCGGGGACGCAGCCAGCTCCGCGATCGAGCACCTGCAGCTCATCTGGGACGCCGAGTCGCTCAGCGAGCTCGACCCGGACCCGTACTACGACTTCCAGGTCACGCGGCCGACGGTCAAGCTCGTCGACGGCGTCACCCGGCAGGTCACCTGGCCGACGACCCGGCTGACGGTGTGCCGCCCGCCGGGAGCCGAGCACGACGTGATCCTGGTGCACGGCATCGAGCCGAACATGCGGTGGCGGGCCTTCTCCGCCGAGCTGGTCGAGAAGATCGAGAAGCTCGGGGCGCGCACTGTGGTGACCTTGGGGGCGCTGCTCGCCGATGCTCCGCACACGCGTCCGGTCCCGGTCAGCGGCACGGCCTACGACGAGGACTCGGCGACGACGTTCGGCCTGGAACGCACCCGTTACGAGGGCCCGACCGGGATCGTGGGCATCTTCCAGGACGCGTGCGTGCAAGCGGGCATCCCGGCGATCTCGTTCTGGGCGGCGGTGCCCCACTACGTCTCGCAGCCGCCCTCCCCGAAGGCGACGCTCGCGCTGCTGCACCGCGTCGAGGAGGCGCTGGACGTGGAGGTTCCGCTGGGCAACCTGCCAGACCAGGCCGAGGAGTGGGAGGAAACGGTCAGCGAGATGGCCGAGGAGGACGAGGACGTGCGCAACTACGTCCGCGCCCTCGAGGAGCGCGGTGACGCGGAGGTCCGGTTGACCGAGGCCAGCGGCGACGCGATCGCCGCCGAGTTCGAGCGCTACCTGCGCCGCCGGGGACCGGGGGGCAAGGGCCCGCTGGGGCCCGGACCGGGCTGAGCGCCTGCTCCACGAGCGGTCGACCGCGATCACCTCGATCGCGGTCGACCGTCGTTCTTCTCAGGCGGCGGCGCACTCGGCGATGAAGGCGTCGGCGGCGTTCGGGTCCAGGAACCACGAGGCCATGTCGTCGGGGTTGGCGAAGCCGTCGGCGAAGCGCTCGCCGACCGCGGGCAGCTGCGCGGCCGCCCCGAAGACGTTGAGCACGTGCGGGGGTGGCGGCTGCAGGGCTGCGTTGGCCCACGACGTGACGTGCTTGGCGAAGGTCCAGTAGCGGTCGAACGTGCTCTGCATCCAGCCCCAGTCGAATGCACCGTCACCGTTGGCGAGGATGCTCTCCAGGTAGATCTGCGCGCTTTGGCAGGCGGCGTTGGAGCCCTGCCCGGTGACCGGGTCGTTGAGCACCACGCTGTCGCCGAGACCGAGCACCAGGCGGCCTGAGGGCAGCTGCCCGGTCGGCTTGCTGACGGTCGGCGTCACCGCGCCGGCCAGGGTGCCGCCCTCGTCGGTGAGTTCGGCGTCGGCGAACCGCTCGTGCTCCCACGGGCAGTGCTCGCGCAGCAGGCCGAGCATCCGCTCCCACTGCCGCTGCGGTTCGGGCCGGTCATCGAAGGCGTCCAGCGGACCACCGGGAACGCCTTCCAGCAGCAGGATTTCGCAGGCGCCGTCGAGCGTGTGCCCGGGGTAGCTGATGACCTCGCCGATGCCGGCGAGCGCGTTGAAGCGGGCGGCGGAGGAGTCGTCCGGGTCGCTGGAGTTGTGCGTTCCGCGCACGTAGGCGACCGAGAGCTCGCGCTGCGGTTCGGTGTAGGGCGAGCGCTGCGCGTCGCGTTCGAACAGCGCCCCGAGCTCGCTCTTGCCGGCCGCGACCACGACGAGGTCGAAGTCGGGCGCGATCTCGTCGAGCTCGGTCACCGATAGTTCGCGGTGGTCGATCGTGCCGCCGCGCTCGGCGAACAGCTCGAGCCAGGCGGACATCTTCACGCGCTGGTCGATCGACAGCGCGTAGCCCTTCAGCGGCGCCATCCAGTCGATGACCCGCTCCCCTTCCGGGCTCGCGACCGACACGCGCAGGCCGGTGAGCTGGGGCGCGGTGTCATCCCACAGGCCCAGCCCGTGCCGTCTTTCGATCTCCAGCGTCTGGTAGTACATCGACTGCGTCGACATGACCCGCCCGCTGCGGATCTGCTCCGCCGTCTGCGCCGAGATCAACGTGACGTCGTAGCGCTCGGCCTGCAGCGTGAGCGCCAGCTGCAGCCCCGCCTGCCCGGCTCCGACAATCAGGACTCTCCGCATGATCCCCCGGCCGCCTCTCGAGTGTCCCCATCTTCGGAAATCTGGACCCACGGCGACATTTCGGACGAACGCCGTCGCTCCCCGTGATGACGCGATGATCAAATCAAACCCGTTCGCACCTGTCCACGGACGCCGGTCCTCGTTTCGATCAAGCGCAGATCAACGCTCCTGCGGTGTTCAATTGCCGTTCTTCCCAGTGCGGCCCGGAACGTGAAGAAGGGTGACCGGGGCCCTCGACGGACTTCCCGATCACCCTTCGCCGATGTCGTAGGAGGTTAGAGCTCAACTCCGAGCAGGGCGTCCACCGCCGTGCGGATCAGGGACGGTGCGCCCTGGTCGTCACCGCCGGACCTGAGGGCCGCCTCCACCCAGGAGTCGACCGCGCGGAGCGCGCCCGAGGTGTCCAGGTCGTTGGACAGCGATGCGCGCAGCCCCGCGATCGCCTCGGCCGCCGCCGGGCCGGAAGTCAGCGCGACCGCCTCCCGCCAGCGGGCCAACCGGGCGGCGCCCGACGTCAGCGCATCGGCGGTCCAGGAGCGGTCCTGGCGGTAGTGGCCGTCCAGCAGCGCCAGCCGGATCGCCATCGGATCCACCCGGTCCCCGCGCAGCCGCGAGACGAACACGAGGTTCCCGCGCGACTTGGACATCTTCTCGCCGTCCAGCCCGATCATGCCGGAGTGCACGTAGTGCTTGGCGAACGGGAAGTCGCCGGAGAGGGCCTCGGCGTGCGCGGCGCTGAACTCGTGGTGCGGGAAGATCAGGTCCGAGCCACCGCCCTGCACGTCGAACCCGAGCCCCAGCCGGTTCAGCGCGATCACCGAGCACTCCAGGTGCCACCCGGGACGGCCGGCACCCAGCTCGGAGTCCCAGGACGGCTCGCCCGGCCGGGCCATCCGCCACAGCAGCGCGTCCAGCGGGTGCTCCTTGCCCGGCCGGTCCGGGTCTCCACCGCGCTCGGCGAAGAAGGTGTTCATGGTGGCCTCGTCGTAGTTCGACTCGGAGCCGAACCGGCCGGTCGCCTGGTGCCGGAAGTAGATGTCCGGGTACTCGCCGTCATCGGCCCGGTAGGCGGCACCGGAGGCCAGCAGCTTTCCCACGGCCTCGACGATCTCCGGGATGGACTCCACGGCGCCGATGAAGTCCGCGGGAGGCAGCACCCGCAGCGCCTCCATGTCCTCCCGGAACAACGCGGTCTCGCGCATCGCGAGGACGATCCAGTCCTCGTTGTCCCGCTCGGCCCGCTCCAGCAGCGGGTCGTCGATGTCGGTGACGTTCTGCACGTAGTGGACCTGGTGACCGTTGTCCAGCCACACCCGGTGGATCAGGTCGAACGCCAGGTAGGTCGCGGCGTGGCCGAGGTGGGTGGCGTCGTACGGGGTGATGCCGCAGACGTACATCCGCGCTTCGGGCCCGGGCTCGGTGGGCCTGATCTCAGCAGCGGAGGTGTCGAAGAGCTGAAGTGGACGTGGGGTGCCTTCCACCTCGGGGACGGAAACCGATGACCAGGGTTGCATGCATCCGACCTTAAACGTCCGGGACGAGGCGCCGCCTCCATCCGGGGCATCACCCGTGTCACATGCTGGGACACCCCGGGGAGCAGTTCTTCCCCGGAAGCACCGGCGTCTCGTTCTCCACCCCGTTCCGCCGATCCTCCCGCCAGCGAACGATCCCTCAGATCCGCTGCCGGACACCTGCGCCTCTGACCATTCTTGGCTGGTCAAGCGAGTAACACGCGCCCCATGAGAACACCGGGGAAACAAAGCGCGGCACAAGCGGAATCGACGTCCTCCCGCCGATCCCGAACGCTGGAGGCGATCGGGGGAGCTCGTACGCGCTGAACGGCGCGCAGATCGGCAAACCGCCGAGATAGGTCCGGTTCCCCGAAGCAGGGCTTCGATCCGGCAGACCTCGTGGCCGGAGGGCGACGGCCGCCGTCGTGAACTCCACCTCCTCCGTCGCCGAGGGCGGGCCTTCGTGGTGATGGGCTGTCCGGTTCGGGCGAGTCGACGCTCATCCGCATGGTCCACGGGCTGCTCGCACCCACCGACGGCGCGGTGTCGACAACGACGGCCGCGGCCTGCGCGCGGGGCACCGACGGGCGGGAGATCACCGAACGCGCGGCGAGGCGCTGCGACTGGTCGGGCTCCAGGGTTCCCCGCGGGGGTGCGCCAGCTCGTCGGGCTGGCCCGCGCGCTGGCCACGGGCACCGACGTGCTGCTCGGGGGGAGCGGGCGTGGGGGTTGCCCTGTGCCAGAACGGCGTAGATCGGGCCCCTCCAGCTCGGTCGCGTTGACCGTGTGGCCGCGGCGTTCGAGGAGTTCCCTCTTGAGCGGGCCCAGGGCGCTGGGCACCTCGCCCATCGGTCACACCGCTTCCCGGCCCGTTCTCTCCTCCACAGCAGCGGCTTTCACCAACGACCACCGGATCGTGCGATGGCGATTCGCTCGCGTTTTCGAATCGCCGGGTGCACCATTGGCACATGAGTTCGAGAAGGACGGCCCAGCCCAGAAACGCCCGTTCGACGATCCGGCGCTTTCTCCCACGACGGAACGAAGGAGAACCGGAGCCAGCCTGACCGAGCCTGGTGCTCGACAACCGGGCCGATGCCACCAGTGCCCCAACATGCCCTAGCGGCACTTGCTTCTTGACAACTCCAGAGTGGAAAAGCAGCGACCGCTCAACGACGGCGCTTGGTGCGGAGGTAGTCGCCGACCACCGCCGCACCGAGCCCGTCGGCATCCGGGGCCAGGACCCGGCCTCCGCCGCGCTTGGCGACGACGTCGACGAACGCGGCGAGGCTGGGGTCCTCCCCCAGCATGAACACGCTCAGGGTGGTGCCCAACCGCTGCAAAGCGTCCACTTCGGACAACGTGACGCTCAGCGTGTGCGGGCTCGGCGGGTACTGGAACACCGCTTCACCATCGGGTTCCAGGTGCGCGGTGGGTTCGCCGTCGGTGATCACCAGCACCACCGGCTGCGCGCCCGGATGCCTGCGCAGGTGCCGACCGGCCAGCAGCAGCGCGTGGTGCAGGTTCGTGCCCTGCTCCCACACCCCTTCCAACGCCGCGAGCTCGCCGACGTCCACGGTGGACGCGTAGCGGCCGAAGGTGACCAGCTGCAGGGCGTCCGAGCGGAACCGCGTCGCGACCAGGTGGTGCAGCGCCAGGGCGGTGCGCTTCATCGGCACCCACCGGCCGTCCTGCACCATCGACCACGAGGTGTCCACGCACAGCACCACCGCCGATCGGGAACGCTGCTCGGTCTCGGAGACCTCCAGATCGGAGATGTCGAGCATCGGGGAGTTCTCGCCCTCGGCCGCGCGACGCAGCACCGCGTTGCGGACCGTGCGGACCGCGTCCCAGGGCTCCGCGTCACCGTAGGTCCGCGGCCGTGTCGTGCCGGTCAGCTCGCCGGCAGCGCCTGCGCGGTCGGTGTCGCGCTCTCCCCTGCGGGTTCGCAGCTGCGAGACGACCGCCTGCAGGGCGTTCTCGCCGAGCCTGCGCATCGCGCGCGGGCTCAACCGCAGGCTGCCGTCCGGCGCGCGCTGCAGCAGCCCCTGATCGCGCAGCTGACGTTCGATGTCGGACAGGCGCTGTGCGTCGACCACGGCCTGCGGGCCGAGCTGGCGTTGGAGTGCCTCCAGGTCGATGTCCTCCAGGCTCGCGCCCGGGTAGGACTGGCCCAGCTGCTCGGCCAGTCGATCCATCTCGCCCAGTTCGGCCATCGCCGCGGTGGCCTCGGCCATGCCCATCGGCTGATCACCGCGGAAGCGGGCCCGGCCGTTCCAGTCCTCGCCGGGGCGCAGCCCCTGCAACTGGCGGTCGAGCTGCTGCAGGGCCTGCGCGATGCGGGGATCACCGAAAGCCTGCTGGGACAACGCCATCAGCTCGTCGCGCTGCTGCTCGCTCATCGAGTTGAGCATCCGCTGCGCGGCCGCCGACCGTGCCGCCAGGGCGTCGATCAGCTCGTCGACGTCGCGCGGGTTCTCCGGGAAGAACTCGCCGTGCCTGCCCATGAACTCGTCGAACGTCGACTGGATGTCCTCTTCACCGCGGGCGTGCGCGGCGAGCAGGTTCGACAGGTCGTCGAGCATCTCGCGCACCCGCTCGACGTCGTCCGGCGAAACCTGCTGCATGGCCTCCTTCATGCCTTCGAAGCGCTGTTCGAGGACTTCGGTGCCCAGCATCTGCCGGATCTCTTCGAAGGCCTCGCGGGCTTCGGGGGAACGCCAGTCGTACTCGGACAGCTCGTTGACCTGACCAGCCACGTCCGGCGGCAGGGCGCTCAACTGTAGTTCGCGGAACCGGGCGTCTTCGCTCGTATCGGCCGACAACGCCAGTCGCTCCTGCTCCAGGGCGCGGTCCAGCATCCTTCGGACCTCGGAGATCGTGCCGTCCAGCCGATGCCTGCGCTGCATCTCGCTGCGGCGCTGCCACAACCGGCGGGTCAGCTCGTCGAGGCCCGCTGAATCCCGGGTGCCGGTGCGCAGCAGCTCCTCCAGCGCCGAGCGCGGCGAGGCTCCCTCCATCACGTCCCGGCCGATCTGGTCGAGCGCCTCGCGCAGGTCGACCGGTGGCTGCAGCGGGTCCGGCCCGCCGTGCCACGCCGAGTACCGGTAGCGGGGACTCATCAGCTGTACACCGAGCGGTCGTCGTCGGAATCCTTGCCCAGCCGCTTGGCCAGGTACAGCGATTCCAGGGCCAGCTCCACCGCGCTGGCGATGCGACCGGGCGGGTCCTCAGCGCGCACACCTGCGCGTTCGGCGACCTGGTGCAGCACCGGGAGTTCCGGCAGCGCGGTGAGCACGTCCTTGCCCGCGATCTGCTCGCCGGTGGCCACCGGGTGCCCGTCCACCACGGCGTCGGCCAGCGACTGCAGGTCCAGGCCGGCGAACAGGCCCCGCGCGGTGTCGGCGACGGACCGGCGCAGCAGATAGCCGAGCAGCTCCTCCTCGCGACCCTCTTCACCTGCCTCGAACTCGATCTTGCCGCGCAGCACGGCGGGCACCGCGGCGAGGTCGACCGGTCGCGCCACGGCCGGTTCCTCCCCGGTCAGCGCCGACCGGTGCAGGGCAGCGGCGGCGATGGTCTCGGCGGCGGCGATGGCGAACCGGGCGGACACGCCCGAGCGCTGGTCCACGGCGCTGGATTCGCGCAGGTGGTCCACGAAGCGGGCCAGCACCTCCAGCAAGTGATCACCGACCTCCGCGGGCAAGTCCGCTTCCTGGCGCATCAACGACACCTCGTCGTCGATCTCCACCGGGTAGTGCGTGCGGATCTCGGCACCGAAGCGGTCCTTGAGCGGCGTGATGATGCGCCCGCGGTTGGTGTAGTCCTCTGGGTTCGCGGTGGCGACCAGCAGCACGTCCAGCGGCAGCCGCAGGCTGTAGCCGCGGATCTGGATGTCGCGCTCCTCCATCACGTTCAGCAGCGCGACCTGGATCCGCTCCGCCAGGTCCGGGAGCTCGTTGATCGTCACGATGCCCCGGTGCGCACGCGGGACGAGTCCATAGTGGATGGTCTCGGGGTCCCCCAGCGAACGCCCCTCGGCGACCTTGACCGGGTCGACGTCGCCGACCAGGTCACCAACCGACGTGTCCGGAGTGGCCAGCTTCTCGACGTAGCGATCAACGCGGTGCCGCCACGTCACCGGCAGTTCGTCGCCCAGTTCAGCGGCGCGGCGCAACGACGCGGGCGTGATCGGCTGCAGCGGGTGCTCGCCCAGTTCGGAACCCTCGATGACCGGGGTCCATTCGTCCAGCAACGCGTGCAGACCGCGCAGCAGCCGGGTCTTGCCCTGGCCGCGCTCACCGAGCAGCACCACGTCGTGCCCTGCGATCAGGGCGCGTTCCAGCTGCGGCAGGACCGTCCGGTCGAAACCGACGATGCCGGGCCAAAGGGCCTGCCCGGAGCGCAGCGAGGTCAGCAGGTTCGCGCGCATCTCCGCCTTGATGCTGCGAGGTTCGTGGCCGCTGTCCCGCAGCTCCCCCGCCGTGCGGGGCAGCCCTGAAGGTGGGGTCGGATTCGTCACGCCTACGACGCTACTCCGCGGGAAACGTGAACGCCGCCACTGCGCCCAGGATTCCGAATGCTGGATCGGAGGAGTAGAAAACTCCAGGTAACGTCATGTCGCACAACGCGGTAGGAGGCCCGGTGGTTCTGGAAATCGAGGTGGATCCCGGCGAGGTCGGCTTCGACGCGGCCCGGTTGCAGCGAATCGATCAGCACTTCGAGGAGTACGTCACGACGGGCAAGCTGCCCGGCTGGCTGGCGCTCGTCGCGCGCCGGGGCAAGATCGCGCACCTGTCCACGCACGGCATGCGGGACGTCGAAAGCGGCAAACCGGTTGAGACGGACACGCTCTTCCGCATCTACTCGATGACCAAGCCGATCACCTCGGTCGCGGCCATGATGCTCTACGAAGAAGGCGCCTTCGAGCTCACCGACCCGGTCAGCGACTTCATCCCGTCGTTCGCCGATCTGAGCGTCTACACCGGAGGACCGGCGCGCGATCCGCAGACCCGGCCGGCCATCGAGCCGATGCGGATCTGGCACCTGCTCACCCACACCGCCGGGCTCACCTACGCGTTCAACCACCTGCACCCGCTCGACGAGCTGCACCGCCGAGCCGGATTCGAGTTCGGCATGGCATCCGACCTGGACCTGGCGGCGTGCTGCGACGCCTGGGCCGAGATCCCGCTGCTGTTCGACCCGGGCACCCGCTGGAACTACTCGGTGGCCACGGACGTGCTGGGCCGGGTCGTGGAGGTCGCCTCCGGTCAGGCCCTCGACGAGTTCTTCCGAACCCGCATCCTGGATCCGCTCGGCATGACCGACACCGGCTTCCAGGTCGCCGCCTCCGACGCCGACCGACTCGCCTCGCTGTACGCGGCGGACCCGCAGGGCAAGGCGCGGCTGCACCCCAAGCACGAGCAGTTGTACGACACCGCGTTCGAACCACCCAAGGCCCCCTCCGGCGGCGGCGGGCTGTTCTCCTCCGCCCGGGACTACCACCGATTCACACAGATGCTGCTTCGTCGCGGGGAGCTGGACGGCGTGCGGCTGCTCGGTGCACGCACGGTCGACTTCATGACCCGCAACCACCTGCCCGGCGGCGCCGACCTCGAGTCGCTGGCCATGGGCGCGTTCTCCGAGGTCGCCAACGCGGGCAAGGGATTCGGCCTGGGGTTCTCGGTCGTCGACGACCCGCTCGCGGCCAAGGTGCTCAGCTCGAAGGGGGAGTTCGCCTGGGGAGGCTTGGCCAGCACGGCCTTCTGGGTCGACCCCGCCGAAGACCTCACGGTCCTGTTCCTGACCCAGCTGATGCCTTCCAGCACCCACCCGATCAAGCCCTACCTCCACCAGCTCGTCTACCAAGCGCTGGTGGACTGAGCCCCGGGAGGAAACCGGCGAAGCCGGTTCCTCCGCGCCCCACCTGAGCTGCCGGCACCGCCGCACGTTCTCAGGGCCTCTGGCGACACAGCCGTAGCGACGTGTGCCCGTTCCATGCTCGAGTCCCTGCTTCGGAGTCGGACGGCGTCTGAGGTCCCGCCACCCGCACCGCCAAGCAAGCCAGCCACTGAGCGCTAGAAGGCAGGCCAGGGAATCGCGGGCCAGTCTCCGGACGGTTCCGGGAAGACTCCGGCGTCGAGCAGCCTGTCGATGCGGGTGCTGACCGCCTGAACTTCCTTGATGGTGAGGTGCTCGGACAATCGTTCGGCGAGGTCCCCCTCCATGAGAGCGCGGACCTCGCCGAGCCGCTCGAGCTCCGCTCCTGGAACGGCCTCGCCGATCCAGCCCCACAGCACGGTGCGCAGCTTGTCGTCGGTGTTGAGGCTGATGCCGTGGTCGACGCCGAGCACGCGGCCGTCGGGGGCGCGCAGGATGTGCCCGCCCTTGCGATCGGCGTTGTTGATGACGATGTCGAGCACCGCCAGCTGCCGCAGCTGCTCGTGGTCGGCGTGGGCGAGCACCACCGGATCACCGTCGGGGTCCTGCGCCCGCAGCACCTGCCGCCAACCCTCACGCACCTCGCTGGGGTGCGTGATGTCGACCAGCTGCTCGTCCTCGTCGGCGACCTCGTCGATCCACAGCTGGACCATGCCGGGCCCGAATGGCCCGTTGCGCAGCAGCGTCGGTGGGATCAGGTCCCAGCCGGCGGCCTCCGACAGCAGGTAGGCCGACACCTCGCGGCCGGCCAGCGTGCCGTCCGGGAAGTCCCACAGCGGGCGCTCGCCGCGCACCGGCTTGTAGACGCACTCACCGGAGACGCCGTCGAGCTCGACCGAGCAGAACAGCGTCGCGTTGGACGCCTCCACGAGGCGGCCTTGGATCTCCAGGTGCCCGTGCCGCAGCAGCTCGCAGTTCGCGGGCTCCTCGACGGCCACGTGCCTCAGACCTCTTCCGAGCGGCGGTAGCCGTTCTGTCGGGGGCAGATGTGCCCGGCCGGATCGAGCGGTTCGCTGCACAGCGGGCAGGGCTTGCGGCCGGCGTTGAGGACCCGTTCGGCGCGTTCGGCGAAGGCCCGGGCGTGCACCGGGCTGAGGAACACCCGGAGCGCGTCGGGCCCCTCCTCGGTGTCGTCGAGCACCACGGACTCGTCGATCTCCTCTTCGGTGACCGCGAGCAGCTCGACGACGACGGCCTCGGACTCGGCGTCCCAGCCCAGCCCCATCGTGCCGACGCGGAACTCCTCGTCGACCGGCACCGCGAGCGGTTCGGTGTCGACGAGGTCCTCGGGCGTGTGACCGGGCAGGTCAGCGTCGAACCGGCGCTGCACCTCGTCGAGGAGCGCGCCGATTCGCTCGGCGAGAACCGAGACCTGTTGCTTTTCCAATTGCACGCTCACCGTGCGGACGTCCTCGGACGCCTGCAGGTAGAAGGTGCGCTCACCGGGTTCCCCGACCGTTCCGGCGACGAATCGGTCGGGTTGGCGGAAGACGTGGATGACACGAGCCATGACCCCTCCGACATTAGGCCACCGAGTGCTCGTCCTGCGCGGCTGGCCCCCGTTTTGTACATCACCTTTCCGCACAACGCGTTGACCTGCGACGAACAGTTCCGTCGAAACGACGTTCCCGCCGTGTTCGCTGTAGGTGAACTGCGGCGCGGCGCACTGACTGCCGATACGCTCGCGGCAAGATCAGGGGTGTTCGAACGGAATCGGATGGAGCACGCCGATGAGCATGCGCGAACTGACCCGGCCGCCGAGGTTGCAGCGGGGCGACACGGTGGCGCTGGTCGCCCCGGCCGGACCGGTGCCCGAAGAGCTGCTGGAGGCAGGGCTCGCCCAGCTGCGCGCCTGGGAGCTCGACGTCCGCGTCGGCAAGCACGTCCTGGACCGCCACCCCCGACTGGACTACCTGGCGGGCACAGACGCCGACCGGGCAGCCGACCTGCAGGAGGCGTGGTGCGACCCGCAGGTCTCAGCGGTGTTCTGCGCCCGCGGCGGCTACGGCTGCCTGCGCGTGATCGACCACATGGACTTCGCCGAGCTGGCAAAGGCGGGCCCGAAGATCCTGGTCGGCTCCAGCGACGTCACCGCGCTGCACGAGGTCTTCGCCGCCGAGCTCGGGCTGGTCACCATCTTCGCCCCGATGGTGGCGACCAAGGCGTTCGCCCACGACGAGAAGGCGCGCGGCCACCTGCGACGCACCCTGTTCGAGCCGCAGGGCGTGACCATACTGACCGGTCGCAGCGCGCACACCATGGTGCCCGGGCGTGCGCTGGGCGTGACCTACGGCGGCAACCTGAGCCTGCTCGCGGGTTCGCTGGGAGCGGGCGTGGCGGCGCGGCCTCCGGAACGCGGCATCGCACTGCTGGAGGACGTCACCGAGGAGCCCTACCGCCTGGACCGATTCCTGATCCAGCTCGTCCGGGCCGGTTTCTTCCAGGGTGCCACCGGGATCGCACTGGGCTCGTGGACCGACTGCGGCCCGATGGGCAAGGTGTACGCGATGCTGGAGAACCTGCTCGGCGGCCTCGGAGTACCGATCCTCTGGGAGCTGGGCTTCGGCCACTGCGAAGCCCAGCGCACGGTCCCCCTCGGCGTCGCGGCGGAACTCGACGCCGACGCCCAACGCCTCTCCATCCTCCAGCCGGCGCTGCGCTGAGCACGGTTCCGGCACCGCGCTTGATAGCTTCGGGATGTGCGTGCCCGGCCGATCTCCCCACAAGCCCTGGTGGACGAGGTGGTGGAGCGCGTTGATGCCATCGCGGAACGGTGGGCCCGGGTGGCCGTCGACGGTGCTCCAGCCGCGGGCACCGGTGATCTCGCCGATCGCCTGGTCTCCCCGCTGAGGGAACGCGGCCGCGAAGCGGTCCGGGTGCGTGCGACGGACTACCTGCGTCCGGCCTCGGTGCGCCTGGAGCACGGCCACCACGACCCGGATTCCTACTACCTGTCCTGGTTCGACACCACGGGTCTGGCCCGCGAGGTCCTCACACCGCTGGCCGCGGACGGCACCGGGCAGGTGCTGCCCGCGCTGTGGGACCCGGAGGCCGACCGCTCCCCTCGCCTGAACCGCGTGGCGCTGCCGGAGCGGGGTGTGGCCATCGTGGACGGACCACTGCTGCAGGGCGTCGGACTCGTCTTCGACCTCGTGGTGCACCTGTGGCTCTCCGACGGCGCGCTGCACCGCAGCACACCGGAGGACCAGCGCTGGACGCTGCCCGCGTTCGAGCGCTACGCCGAGGAGGTCGACCCGACCGCGCTGGCCGACCTCGTGGTCCGCGTCGACCACCCCGACCGGCCAGCGGTCATCGACAGCTTCGACTAGGAGCGGCGGTAGCCGCTGGTCCGAGTGCGTGACCCACCACGCACCGCCAAGCAGCACGACCACGGGAACTCTCAAGCCACGCGTCGTGTGGTGGTGGGCACCGCTGCTAGGAGCGTTCTGGTGTAGTCGTGCTGCGGATCGAGCAAGACCTGCTCGACGGTGCCGAGCTCGACGATCTCGCCCCGGTGCATGACTGCGACGCGGTCGGCGATGTTCCAGGCGAGACCGAGGTCGTGGGTGATGACCAACGTCGACAGGCCGTTGTCCACGCGCAGCCGAAGCAGCAGCGAGAGGATCTCGCCCCGCACCGTGGCGTCCAGCGAGGCGACCGGCTCGTCGGCGATGAGGACCTGCGGCTCCAGCACCAGGGCACCTGCGATGACGACGCGCTGGCGCTGACCGCCCGAGAGCTCCTGCGGGAAGCGGGAGAAGAACTTGTCCGCCGGTCGCAGTTCCGCGGCTTCCAGAGCGGCGGACACCCGGCCGACCTCGTCGTCGGTGATGCCGTGGATCCGCAGCCCCTCGGCCACCGCCTCGTAGACGGTGTGCCGCGGGTTGAGGGCACCGGTGGGGTCCTGCAGGACCAGCTGGACCTTGCGGCGGTAGTCGCGCAACGCCGCTGCCCCGACGGGCAGCGGAACACCGTCGAACCGGGTCGCGCCGCCGGTGGGGCGCTGCAAGCCGAGCAGCGTGCGAGCCAGCGTGGTCTTGCCGGACCCGGACTGGCCCACCAGCGCCACGATCTCGTTGGTCCCGACCGCGAGGTCCACCCCGCGCACCGCTCGCACGGCCTGACCGGATCGGCTGCGGAAGGTCACCGCGACGCCGTCGGCGGACAGCAGCGACACACCAGCGGTACCGCCCTCGGTGAGGCGGAACCTCGGATCGCCCACCGTCGGGAACGCATCGGCCAAAGCCCTGCTGTGCTCGTGCTGCGGCTGGCTCATGACCTGCTCGGTGGGCCCGTGCTCCACGACCTCGCCCCGGTACATCACCGCCAGCCGGGAGCACGTCGCCGACAGCACCGACAGGTCGTGGCTGATCATGATCAGCGCGATGCCGCGTTCGGCGACCAGGCGCTTGAGCAGGTCCAGCACCTGCGCCTGCACCACGACGTCCAGCGCCGTGGTGGGTTCGTCGGCGATGACCAGCCGGGGTGCGCAGGCCAGCGCCATGGCGATCATGACGCGCTGCTTCTGCCCGCCCGAGAGCTCGTGCGGGTAGGCGCCCGCGCGGTCGGCCGGCAGCTCGACCTGGGCCAGCAGCTCGGCGACCCGCTCGCCCAGATCGCCTTTGCCGCCGTGAAGCCGGATCGGCTCGGCGATCTGCTCGCCGATGGTGCGCACCGGGTTCAGCGCGTGCATCGCCCCTTGGAACACCACCGAGGCACCGGCCCAGCGGACCGCGCGCAACCGGCCGAAGCTCATCTCGCGGACGTCCTCGCCGTCGAGCAGCACCTCACCGTCGACGCTGGCGGTGCGCGGCAGCAACCGCAGCACCGACATCGCCAGGCTCGTCTTGCCGCAGCCCGACTCCCCGGCCAGGCCGAGGGTTTCGCCCGGGTCCAGGCTCAGGTTCACCCCCGCCACAGCGGGCTCGTCGGCACCACCGTAGGTGATCGACACGTTGCGCAGTTGCAGGATCGGACTCAAAGTCGCCTCCGCAGCCTCGGGTTGAACACCGCTTCCAGCGCCCGGCCGCACAGCGTGAAGCAGAGCACGACCAGCACGATCCCCAGACCGGGCGGCAGCAGGTACCACCAGGCGCCGCCGGTGACCGCGCCGGTGTCCATCGCCGACTTCAGCATCGTGCCCCAGGAAACCCGGCTGGGATCGCCCAGCCCCAGGAAGGACAGCGTGGATTCGGAGATGATCGAGCTGGCCACTGACAGCGTCGTGTTCGCGAACACCAGCGGCAGCACGGCTGGCAGCGCGTGCTTGAAGATCACGTGCCCGTGCCCGGCTCCGAGCGCGCGGGAGCGTTCGACGTAGGGACGGGCCTCGATGGTCAGGGTCTGGGCGCGCACCACCCGGGCCGTGTGCGGCCAGGAGGTGACGCCGATGGCGAGCACGATCGTCCACAGCCCGCGTTCGAGCACCGTGGACAGCGCGATGGCAAGCACCAGGGAGGGCAGCACCAGGAAGAAGTCGGTGAACCGCAGCAGGATTCGCGAGGTCCAGCCGCCGAAGTGCGCTGCGGCCACCCCGACCAGCGCACCGATCAGCACCGACAGGATCGCAGCCGAGAAGCCCACGACCAGCGAGACACGAGCGCCCCACCAGGTCAGCAGCAGCACGGATCGGCCGGATTCGTCGGTGCCCAAGGGATATTCGGCGCTGGGTGCCTGCAGCGCGGCGCCGGTCGCCCGGGTGACGTCCAGTCCGGTGGAGTCGGTGAGCAGCGGCGCCAGCAGTGCCAGCAGCACGATCGCCGCCAGCAGCACCAGGCCCACCAGCCCGGCGCGGTCGGCCCGGAAGACCCGCCAGCCCTCGACGAGGCCCGCTTTCCGCCGGGCGCGCACGACCTGGGACGCGGTGGGGGCGGTCATGATTCACGCACCCGCGGATCGATGACCCGGTAGAGCAGGTCCGCCAGCACGTTCATGACCACCACGCTCCCCGCCAGCACGATGAAGATGCCCTGCAGCAGCGGCAGGTCGGGCACCCGCAGAGCTTCGTAGGTCAGCAACCCCAGGCCGGGCCAGGAGAACACCGTCTCCACCGTGATGGCACCGGCGACCACCAGCCCCAGGCGCAGGAAGATCAGCGTCACCGTGGGCAGCAGCGCGTTGGGCACGGCGTGCCTGGTGCGGACCAGGTCCTCGCGAAGGCCCTTGGCGCGGGCGGTGGTCAGGTAATCCTCGCCCATCTCCTCCAGCAGCGAGGAGCGCATCACCATCAGGTATTCGGCGTAGATGACCGCGAGCATCGTCAGCACCGGCAGCACCATGTGGTGCGCTACGTCGAGTACCTGCGGCAGGAGTTCCGGTGGTGTGTCGGGGTCGGAGATGCCGCCGACCGGGAACAAGCCCGGTATCGGGCCGATTCCGACGCCGAAGGCCATCAGCACGATCAGGCCCAACCAGAACGTCGGTACCGACCACAGCGCCAGCGCCACCGAGCTGGTGGTCTTGTCGAACGCGCCGCCGTGCTTCCACGCCGCGCGCGACCCCATCCACAGGCCCAGCACGATGGCCAGCACCGTGGCCGTGCCGACCAGCAGCACCGTCGGGCCGATGCGCTGCAGGAGCAGCTCGCCCACCGGTCGGCTGTAGGTGTAGGAGGTGCCGAGGTCACCCCGCAGCAGGTTGCCGAGGAAGTCCAGGAACTGCTTCCACAGCGGCTGGTCGAGACCGAGCCGTTCGCGCAGGTCCGCGATCTGCTGCACCGTCATCGGAGCGCCGCGGGTCATGGTGCGCACCGGGTCTCCGGGCATCACGCGGAACAGGAAGAAGCCGAGCACGGCGACCAGCAGCAGGCTCACCAGCCCGCCGCCGATCTTGCCGCCGACGTAGCGCAGGAGCCGGCCACCGTTGCCGGCAGCCGGTCCTCGGTCGTCCACAGTGGTCAGCAGATCCGACACGTGGTCACTCCCGGTCGTCCGCGGTGGCGCGGCGCCGCACGACGACCACCACTCCCACCAGCACGATCACCACGACGAGCCCGCCGAGACCCCAGGCAACGGCGGTGTAGTCGGTGCCGCCGGAGCCGTTGACCGCCTCTTCGGTGGGCTCGGCGCCGTAGTAGCCCCAGTAGCCCTGTTGACCGGTGATCACGCCTTCTGCCGCCGGCTGCATCGTGAAGCCGTTGTACCGGTCGGTGCGGTAGGCCTCCAGCGAGTTGGCGTAGTACAGCACCAACCCTGTCGCCTGGTCGTAGAACCGGGACTGCAGCTGCTTGACCAGGTCGACCCGCTTGGCCGGGTCGAACTCGGCGAGCTGCTTGCCGTACAGGTCGTCGTAGGCCGGGTCGCACTGCAGCGTGTCCGGGGTGCCGTTGCCGTCGGGCGTCGGGCGGGCGCCGCAGGTCTGCAGGCGCAGCACGTAGTCCGGGTCGGGGTTGGCCGACCAGCCGCTGATGACCATGTCGAAGTCACCGGCGGTGGTGCGGTCGTTGAGCTGGTTGTCCGACACGGGCTGCAGCTCGACGTTGATGCCCAGGTCGGCGAGCCAGCGCTTGACGAACTCGCCGACCTGCGAGTCGGCTGCTTCGTCGCCGTGCAGCACGAAGTCGAAGTTCAGCGGTTCGCCCTGCGGTGTGCGGCGGATGCCGTCGGGTCCTCGGGTGTACCCGGCCTCGTCGAGCTTCCGGTTCGCGGCGGCCGGGTCGAAACCGCGTGGCTGCGGCGGTGTCCAGTGGTAGTCGCCGAAGATCGGCGGCAGGTATCCCCCGCCGACCTGCCCGTAGCCGCCGAGAACCCGGTCGACGAGGGCCTTCCGGTCGATCGCGAGGTCGATGGCCTGCCGGACCCGGAGGTCCTCGAGCGCGGGGTGCCCGCTGCCGATCGGCTGGTTCTCGCTGTTGGTGGCGCCGGAGTTGAGGATCATCTCGTAGAACCGGCGGCCCTGGCCCTTGACCTGCTTGATGTCGGCTTCGCCCGCCAGCGCGTCGAACTGCGCGGGGGTGAGCTTCTGGACCACGTCGAGGTCGCCCTTGCGCAGCGCCTGCACGGCGGCGTCGCTGTTCTTGAACTGGGTGAACTGCACCTCGGTGACCTTCGGAGCGCCCCGCCAGAAGTTCGGGTTGGCGGTGAGCGTGACGTCCTGCTCCGGCCGGTAACCGGTGAGCACGTAGGGACCGCTGCCGACGACCGGCATCTGGTCGTTGGCGAAGTTCTCCACATCGGCGACCTTGGACCACACGTGTTCGGGCACGATCGGTGCATCGATGGCCAGCATCGTGGCCTGCGGTGTCTTGGTGCGGATGACCAGCGTGGAGTCGTCCGGGGCGGAAACCTGGTCGAAGTTCTCCACGAAGTTGCCGTTGGCGGTGGCCGCGGCCGGATCGGTCATCATCCGGTTGTAGGTGTAGGCGGCGTCCCGCGCGGTCACCGGCTGACCGTCGGACCACGTGACCCCGGGCCGGATGTGGAAGGTCCAGGTGAGCTTGTCCGGTGTGGACTCCCACCGCTCCGCCAGCTCCGGTTCCACACCGAAGTCGTTGGTGCTGTAGGTGGTCAGCGTCGGGTAGATCGCCCGGAAGATGTCCGTGGCGGCCAACGTGTAACCCAGGAACGGGTTGAGCGAGTCGATCTGCTGCTGCAGTCCGACGCGCAGCGTGGCGCCCTGCGGGCGGTCCCCGTTCTCCTGTGCTGACGCCGGTGCGGGCAGCAACGAGCCGACCAGCAACGCGGCCCCCAGCGCGACGAGTCGTCTACGCACGTGTGGCCCCCTTCATCCTCGCGCGAATGGAAAGAAGGAACCACCTCTTCATGCTGTTAGTCAATGCTCAACCGCGGGCTGTCGCGAACCCGCGTCACGCTCGGGCCCGATGCCGTTACCCGGACGCCGCAGATCGGGCTCCCGGCCCCGTGAGCGGAACACCCGAGGGCTCGAACACGTCATGCCGTGTCGATTCCGCTGCCGCACCGCCGAGCGAGACGACCGCGGACGATCGGTTCAGAGGTCACCCCAGCGGGCCGGTTGCCACTGCACGCATTCCGGCTTGGCTCCGGTTCGGGTGAATTCGTCCAGGGCGGCGCGAAGTTCGCGGAACGACAACACGGCGTTGCGCGGGAACTTCAACGTGCTGCCCGCGTCGAAGGGCAGCGCGGGCGCGTCCCCCGACGGCTGCGGGTTGCAGGTGTGCCAGGAGATCATGTCGCCCTCGACGTCCTCTTCGGTGAAGTTGAGGACCCCGAGCTCGTCCTCGGCATCGGTGACGATCCGGATCTGCTCGTACGGGCCGGGCGCTTCGGGATCGGCGTGCGGCCGGTCCCAGACGTAGATGTGGCTGGCGCCCTCACCCGGCGAGCGCAGCAGCCTGTCGACGAGTTCGGCCTTGTCGTCCTCGTTCTGGGCGTAGTGCCGTTCGCCGCCTATGACGGCGGTGGTGACGGTGACGCCGAGTTCGGTGTTGCGGGCACCGACGGCCTCGGCCCGCAGACCTTCCAGGCAGGTTTTGGCCTCGGTCAACGCCTTCATCGCCGCACCCTGGTGGTACACCAGGTCACCCCAGTACGGGTGGCCGAGGACCTTGTTGAGGTCGTCGTAGACGGCGCGGGTGTCTTCGATCAACTTGTCCAGGGCGTCGACCGGTACATCGGTCAGACGCGCGAAGACGACCGCGGGCGGTTCCAGCCGTGCGTGCGGGTCGGGCTCGTCCTGTGCTGAATTCGACATGCCTTCCCTGCATCCACTTCGATCACGGGTCCCGGCGAGGGCACCCCAGGCGCAGCTCGTTCACAGTGAGGCTACCGCGAGTCATCCCTCGGTCCCGCAGCGCATCCGGTTGATCTCCGGACGGATCAACCCGCCCAGTCACGCAGCACTTCCAACGCCGGTTCGTCGCGGGTGCCGCCGAGGGTCAGCAACGCGCGGGTGAGCCCCTCGGTGTCATCGAGCCCGAGGTCGCCGACGAGTTCACCGGGCAGGCTGAGGGTCGACAACGCCACGCCGAGCATGCCCGCGTCGAGCAGACCCGCACCGCGCCGGCCGATCCGGCGCCCGACCGCGGCGTGCAGCTGGACGGCGGTGTCGACGCTCGCCCGGCTGAGCTCACCGAGGACCGCGCGCACCTCTGGGTTGCGGACGGCTTCCAGGTGCAGCTCGAACAGCGCGAGGAACTGGGAACGGGCGTTGCCCGACATCCGGCTCAACATCGCCGCGTACAGCGCGGTGATGTCGTCCGGGCAGACGTCCTCGGGAATGTGGGCGCAGAGCGCTTCGAGCGCGGCGACGTGCTGTTCGGCGAGGTAGTGCGCGATGGCTCCGAACAGGGCGTTGCGCGTCGGGTAGTAGTTCTTGGTCGTGCCCTCCGGGACCCGCGCCTCGCGGTCGATCGCGCGATGGGTCAGCCCGCGGCCCCCGTCACGCGCGAGCACCTCGATGGCGGCGTCGGCGAGCAGTTCTCGACGTTTTCCTCTCTGCGTCATGCATCCCCTAGATCTCGCTCGAATTGGCCAAGATCGTATCCCCGACACCACAGGAGTGGTGCGAGGGCACGCGGGGTGTTGAGCGCAGAGGCGCGATTACGAGCCGGGGATCAGCATCAGGTGATCATCGAGCCACACCGAGCTGCTGGGCGAGCTCGGTGATGCGGCGCAGTTGCGCGGCGCGCTCGGCCGCGAGCTGCTGCTCGGGATCGACGGCCTCGTCGGCCAGGGCCAGCAGCGACAACGTCTCGCGGACCGCGCCCTCCGGCGGAGCCGACACCGACTCGACCAGGGCGTCGACCGCGGCGTCCAGCCCGTCAGGGTCGACGACCTGGTTGGCCAGGCCGATCCGCAGTGCCTCTTCCGCTGTGACCTCGCGTCCCGTCACGCAGATCTCCACCGCACGCGCGTAACCGACCGCGCGCACCAGCGGCAGCGTTCCGCCGAGGTCGGGCACGAGCCCGAGCCCGGTCTCGGCCATCCGCAGCCGCGCGTCGGTGGCCAGCACCCGCATGTCGCAGGCGAGCGCCAGCTGGAACCCGGCTCCGATCGCGTGACCCCGCACGGCAGCGATCGTGACCCGCTCCGGTTCCCGCAGCCAGCTGAACGCCTGCTGGTAGCCAGCGATCTCGGCGTCGGACTGCTCGGTGGGCCGCTCGGCCAGCGCGGCCAGGCCCGGAGCGTCGTCCACCCCTTCGGGGCTGAACATCCTCCGGTCCAGTCCGGCCGAGAAGGCACGGCCGGCTCCGCACAGCACGACGACCCGGACCTCCGCGCTCAACGACCGGCCGATCTCCCGCAGCGCCTGCCAGGTGTGCGGGGTTTGCGCGTTGAGCTTGTCCGGGCGGTCCAGCGTGATGGTGGCACGCCGCCCGTGGATCGTGAGCCCCACACCGCCACGATCCAACAGGTCGGCGTCCACTACCGACTCCGCCAAGCGGACCTCCAGGCTTGACGGCACGACCGGGAACGGCCGGCCGTCGAGTTCACTTCTTCTTGGACCGCGTCGCGCCCCCACGACCACGCAATTGCACGCCTGATTCGCTCAGAACCCGGTGCACGAAGCCGTAGGACCGACCGGTCGACTCCGCCAGTGCGCGGATGCTCGCCCCCTTCTCGTACTTCTTTCTCAGATCACTGGCCAGCTTGTCGCGCGCGCTTCCCGTAATGCGCGCGCCCTTCTTCAGCTCAGCCACGGTGTCCCCGCCTTCCCTCTGAGCAGGTCGGGCCTCGCGACCCCTGTCAGCGCAATGATCGAACAGGAAAGGCCCGAACGCCAGGCGATCATGGAAAAAAGATCGGCCATCGGTCGAGATGGGCACGCGGCGATCACCGGAATGCACTAATCCATCCGTAGTAGCCCGCCGTCGTGGTATACGGAGCGCTACGCCAACTGGACCAGATCCAGGTATTCGGCTGACCAGTGGTCCTCGGTGCCGTCCGGCAGCAGGATGACCCGTTCGGGCTCCAGCGCTTCCACCGCGCCGGGATCGTGCGTGACCAGCACGACCGCGCCGCTGAAGCTGCGCAGCGCGTCGAGCACCTGCTCACGGCTGGCGGGGTCGAGGTTGTTCGTCGGCTCGTCCAGGAGCAGCACGTTGGCCTGGCTGGAGACAAGCCCCGCCAGCGCGAGCCGGGTCTTCTCGCCGCCGGAGAGGGTGCCCGCCGGCTGCTTCAACTGCTCGCCCTGGAACAGGAACGTTCCCAGCAGGTTGCGCAGCTGCTGCTCGGGGGCGTCGGGCGCGGCCGACCGCACGTTCTCCCAGACCGTGGCGTCGTGGTCGAGGGTTTCGTGCTCCTGCGCGAAGTACCCGATTCGCAAGCCGTGACCTGGGACGACGGCGCCGGAGTCGGCTTCTTCCTGGCCGCCGAGCAGCCGCAGCAGCGTGGTCTTGCCCGCACCGTTGAGGCCGAGCACGACGACCTTCGATCCGCGGTCCACGGCCAGGTCCACCCCGCTGAAGATCTCCAGCGAACCGTAGGACTTGGACAGGCCGTCAGCGGTCAGCGGCGTCTTGCCGCACGAGGCCGGATCCGGGAAGCGGATCTTGGCGACCTTCTCCTGGGCCTGCTCGGCATCGGCGGAGGCCAGCAGCTTCTCGGCGCGCTTGGCCATGTTCTGAGCGGCGACGGCCTTGGTGGCCTTGGCCCGCATCTTGTCGGCCTGGGTCATCAGCGCGGACGCCTTCTTCTCGGCGTTGGCGCGCTCCCTGCGGCGCCGCTTCTCGTCGGCGGCGCGGGCGTCCTGGTAGCGGGTCCAATCCATGTTGTAGACGTCGGCCTCGCCTCGGATGGCGTCGAGGAACCAGACCTTGTTGACCACGGCCGACAGCAGATCGATGTCGTGGCTGATGACGACCAGTCCGCCGTCGTGGTTCTTCAGGAAGTCGCGCAGCCAGTTGATCGAGTCGGCGTCGAGGTGGTTCGTGGGCTCGTCGAGCAGCAGCGTCGTCGCCGAACGGCCACCGGGTCCGGCTTCGGACGCGGCGAACAGGATGCGCGCGAGCTCGACGCGGCGGCGCTGACCACCGGAGAGCGTGCTCAGCGGCTGGTTGAGGACCCTGCCGGGAAGCCCCAGGTTGCTGCAGATGCGCCCGGCTTCGCTCTCTGCCGCGTAGCCACCGCGGGCGCCGAAGCGCTCCTCCAGACGGCCGTACCGGTTGATGGCCTTGTCGCGCTCCTTCTCGTCGACGAGCTCCGCCATCGCGGTCTGCGCCTTCTCCATGTCGCGCAGCAGCTTGTCGAGGCCGCGCGCCGAGAGCACCCGGTCCTGGGCGGTCACTGTCAGATCGCCTTCGCGCGGGTCCTGTGGCAGGTAACCGATCTCACCCCGTCGGATGAGGTCACCGGCGTGCGGCTGGCCCTCACCGGCGAGGACCTTCAACGTCGTGGTCTTACCCGCTCCGTTGCGGCCGACCAGGCCGACCCGGTCGCCGGGCTGGACGCGCAGGGTCGCGTCGGAGAGCAGGATGCGGGAACCGGCGCGCAGTTCCAGGCCAGTGGCTGAGATCAAGGAGAACTCCGGGTAATAGGTGGTCTGCGTGGCATGAGTGCGCCCACCAGCGACGAACGGGTGGGCGTGCGAGGCGCGGAGCTAATCGACGCGCGGAGTGGCGCGGGAACGCGCCAGGATTCGCTTGCTGACCACGGAGTCGAGTCTACCGGTCGGGATCCAGCGGATTCCGCCTGCGTTCAACCTCACTGCGGGTCTCGAACCTCGATCTCCACCGCGACGGCCCGCTTGGCGGCTTCGTCGAGGATCGCGCGGCGCGGTTCGGGCACGTCGAGGACGCGCTGCTCAGCGCGGTCGAACAGCTTGGTCAGCCGGTTGTCCTCGCGCAACGCCTGCAGCGCCTGCCGGTCGCCGCCGAGGACGAGCGCGTCGAGTTCCGCGGCCACCGGGAGCAGGGCCTTGGCCACCGCGTCGGCGGCCGAGGCCAGCGAGCGAGCCGACTGACCTTCGCGGCGGCGTGCGAAGCGCTGCTGGGACCAGCCGCCCGCCTTGTTCCGGCCGTGCACCAGGTGCCGGTCGGTGGTGGAGGTCTGCACGACGCCGTCGACGGCGACACCGATGCTGTGCGCGCCGAGCCGCACCAGCACCAACCCGATCCGGCGGGACACCAACACGTGCTCCACCAGCGACGACACCGCCAGGCCGGGGTGTTCGCCGTGCGGTGCCGGAAGCGGACCGAAGGGCACCTGCACCGTCGCCGTGGCGCCGTCGGTGGCGATGACCAGCACCGTTCGCGGTGCCAGCAGCGTGCTCGTGGCACCGCCGTGGGAGGCGGCGAAGCGCTCGAACCACCCGGCGACCCGGCCCGGAGCCACCTCCACCGCGCGGCCGCCGCCGGCCAGCTCGCGAACCCTGCTCATCCCGACTCCGTTCCACTTCGACCGCAAGCGGCGTAGCCGCGAGCAGCCCCGGCCACCCTCTCAGCTGGCACCGCCGGGGGATTTTCTGACACGACGCTGGCTCGAGACAGCCGTTGAGCCGTGCAGAGGACTCACACCAGCATCCCGCAACCAGCCGACGCATCAGGTTCCGCTACCCGCACCGACCAGCAGGAAGACCAGGAACTCCCTACAAGACGAAGGTGTCGTTCCACAGCTGCGTGGTGCGTCCCGACAGCGCTTCCAGCAGCGCAGCGGCCTGGTCGTCGGTGAGCGAGGCGATGAAGTCGATCACCGCGCGGCCCCGCGCCAGCGTCGTGAGGTCGACCCCCTCGGGCAGCATCTCGCGCGGCAGCTCATCGAACTCCTCGCGGGCCAGGTCGAACAGGTCGCGCAACCGGTGCGGAGCGACCTCGACCTCGTCGATCAGCCACTCGTCGAGGGCTTCGACCAGGTTGCTGATCAACCTGTCCTGGCCGCGCTGGTGCAGGGCGAGGTCCGGGCGTTGCAGCACGAAGTGCCGGTGCACGAACTTGAGCACCTGCACCTCGTGCCACTGCTCGGGCGCGAGCGCCACGTGGCCGGAGCGGGAGTGGACGGCGCGGTCGACGCGGACGCCCTCGACCAGTCGCCGGGTCCAGTCCGCGGAGAACCTGGCAACGGCCTGCTCCGCCTGCTGGGAGCGGTCGAAGGGCACCTCCAGCAGGTCGACCGCCAATTCGGTGCGCGCCTTCTTCACCGCGTCGGTGAATACCTCGTCGTCGGCGATCCAACCGTCCTTGGCGTGCAGGCGGCGGCGCAGCAGCTCCAGCGAGGCACCGGGCCGCGAGTCGCCGGAGGCGACGTGCTCCTCGGCAGCGAACTCCACGCTGTGGCCGAGCCATTCCTGCAGCTCGTGGTGCACGGAGGTGAACTGCAGGATCCCGACGCGGTGGAAGTCCTCGAGGTCGTGGATCGCGTAGGCGATGTCATCGGCCGTGTCCATGATCGACGCCTCGACGGTCTGCTGCCAGTCCGGAACGACCTCCTCGAACGGGACGCGCGCATCGAGCAGGTCGTCGAGCTCGGTGCTGTAGGCGGAGAACTTCGCCGCCCCGGTGCCCGGCGCCCCGGCGGGCTCCGAGGCACCGCGCGGCAGTTCGGCCGCCTGGTGGGGAACCGGCGAGTTCCGGGTCCACGGGTACTTCAGCAGCGCCGAGCGCACGGCGGCTGTCAGGTCCAGACCCTTGCCCTCCACGCCGCGCACGTCGATGCGGGTGACCACGCGGTAGGTCTGGGCGTTGCCCTCGAATCCGTCGGGCAGCGCGAAGCGCTCGCGCGCCAGCCGGTCCAGCACGCCCTCCCCGAGGTGCCCGAACGGCGGGTGTCCGAGGTCGTGGCCGAGCCCGGCCGCCTCCACGACGTCCAGATCGCATCCGCCGAGCTCGTCGAGCTCGGTCCTGGTGACGGGGTCGGCCAGCAGTCGTTCGGCGATGGCGCGAGCGACCTGTGCGACCTTGAGGCTGTGGGTGAGGCGGTTGTGCAGCAGCAGGCCGGATCCGGACGGGCTGACGACCTGGGTGACGCCGCCGAGCCGCGCGAAGAAGGCCGAGGCGGAGATCCTGTCGCGGTCCGCGCGGAACGGGCTCGCGGCCAGGTCACCCGGCACGGTGTGCCCGGTGCGATCGCTGCGGCGGGCGGCGCGTGGTTGCACTTCCTCCATGCGGTCAAGGTATCGGCGGCCACCACGCGAGCCCCATGGCGGGCGTGATCTGATGATCGGGTGGCGGATGTCGTGGTGGTCGGAGGCGGACCTGCTGGTCGGGCCGCCGCCTCGGCCTGCAGCGATGCCGGTTTGGCGGTGACGCTGGTCGACCCCGCGCCGCGCAGCGGCTGGGCGAGCACCTTCGGTTCCTGGGCCGACGAGCTGCCGCCCGAGGTCGCAGCGCTGTCGACGGTGGTGGACCGCGTTCAGCTGCACGGCACGAGCTCCCACGTGTGGCGGCGCCCCTACGCGGTGCTGGACAACACGGCGCTGTGGAAGCACCTGTGGCGCGGCGACGTCACCGAGGTGACCGGCCGCGCAGTCGCCGCCGAGCACGGCCCGACCGGCTCCACGCTGATCCTCAAGGACGGCAGGCGGCTCGCGGCCGGCGTGGTCGTCGACGCCACCGGACCTGCGCGAGCGCTGTCCGGAGGACGACCGGCGCACCCGCCAGCGCAGCAGACCGCCGTGGGCTGGATCGTGGACTCGGCCACGGCCGAGGCGTTCTGCGGTCCCCGCGAGGGTGTGTTCATGGACTGGCGTTCGGCGCCGCGCACCCGGGGCGGCTGGCCGACGTTCCTGTACGCGGTGCGGGTGGGGCCCGACCATGTGCTGCTGGAGGAGACCTCCCTCGCCCGCCGTCCCGCGCTCCCGCTGGCCCTGCTGCGCCGCAGGCTCGCCGGGCGCTTGGCCGATGCCGGGATCGACCCCGAGTCGCGGCTGGGCGAGGAGCGGGTGCGGTTCCCGGTGGACGACCCGCTGCCCCGTCCGGGCCGGGTCGTGCCGTTCGGTGCCGCGGCCGGGTTCGTGCACCCGGCCAGCGGTTTCAGCGTCGCGCGGGCGCTGCGCCGCGCCCCATGGCTGGCGGCGGCGCTGTCCGGTGGATTGGCAGGCGTGACGCCGGGTCCTGCCACCGCTGCGCGAGCGGGCTGGCAGGTGCTGTGGCCGCCGGACGTGCTGGCCGCGCACGTGCTGCGGCAGCGGTCGCTGCGCGCCCTGCTGTCGTTGCCGCCGGAACTGGTGCCGGAGTTCTTCGAAGCGTTCTTCACGCTTCCCGAGGCGCACCGGATCGAATTCCTGTCGGGTGAGGGCACCTCAGCGGGCACGGCGCGCGCCATGTCGGCGCTGTTCGCCCGCGTCCCGTGGAGCGTCCGCCGTAGGATCGTGCTGGGCGGTATGTCGTTCGGGCATCCCGCAGCGAAACACGGTCTCGGCGGAAGTTGATCTGCGTCAATTCTTCGATGAACAAACGGGGAATCGGCATCCGCTTCTGCGTCGATCGCGGGACGCACAAATCACAAAGCTGTTTTTCGAGTCGCCTTATTCACAAAACGTTCACGCTGCGTGCAGGCCTTTACCCGATAGGCTCTGGCCGTTGTCTACGCAGTGTGATCAGGCAGACTCGGATCGAGATGCCCGGTGCCATGCACCGTTCGTCCGGCTGATGTTAGTTGCTGCTCAAGCACGCTAAGTTGGTCGGCGGGAATGGCGGCGCTCCGCCGACGAGGAGGAGCTGAGATGTCGGTGAACAGATCGTGAACACGGTCGCTGGAGAAGCATGAGTCGGGGCAACATCGACTCCGTGCTCGCGCTGGTGGACGAAGTGCGCTTCGCGTTCCAGCCATTGATCAACATCAAGACCGGTGCCATCGTCGCGATCGAGGCGTTGGCCCGGCCGGCGGGCGCGCACGTCCAGGACCTCTTCCGGGAAGCGGCGCGCCTTCGTCGGCTCACCGAGCTCGATGTGGACTTGGCGGTGAACGCCGTGCAGGCAGCGGCGGAGCACGAATCATTGCTCCCGCTGCACGTGAACCTCTTCGGCGGCACCGTGGTCCACGACCACGACCGGCTGAGCCTGCTGCGCGAGAAGCTGCGCGAGGTCGGCAGGCGCGAGCAGGAGATCACCCTCGAGATCGGGCCGCCGTTCGCCCGGATCAACCCCGAACAGCTGCTGGAGGGCGTCGGCAAGCTGCGTTCGGAGGGCTTCCAGATCGCCCTCGACGGAGTCGGTGAGGGAGACATCCCGCTGACGTTGATCGGTGACATCGGCCCGGCCACCATCAAGCTCGACCGGGGGGTCGTGCAGGGACTGCCCGACGATCCGGCCCGGGTCGCCGTCGTCGAGTCCGTCCGCCACCTGTGCGAGGCCACCGAGAGCCAGCTGGTCGCCGAAGGCGTCGAGAGCGACCGCCAGCTCAACGCCCTGCGGCGCAACGGCGTGCGCCTGGTGCAAGGCAACCTGCTCGCACCGGCCGGACGCAGGCCACCGACGACGAGCACCGTTCCGGGCGTGGCCGCCGAGGTCACCGATCCGCACTCGCCGTCGGTCAGCACCCTCGCCAGCGGCCCGCGCGTCACCGAGTTCCTCTCCCCCGCGACGGTGCTGTCCATGGACGTCACCGCCGACAAGGTGCGCGAGGTGCTGGCCGATCACACCGGGATCAGCGGTGTCGTGCTGGTCGACGAGCACAACCGGCCGAGGCACACCATCGACCGCAACCGCTTCCTGCTGGCGGTGACCGGCCCGTACGGGCACGCGCTGCACGCCAAGCGCCCGGCCTCGCGGCTGGCCGACGAGCCGCGCGTGGTCAACACCGGCACCACCGCGATGGAAGCGCTGAGCATGGTCACCCGCTCCGACCAGTACCGGATGTACGACGACGCGATCGTGGTCGATGAGGCCGGCCGCTGCCTGGGGGCGGTTCGGGCAGGTGACCTGATCCGCGGCATGGCGGAGATGAAGGTCGAGGAGGCCGCCGCGCTCAACCCGCTGACCCGCCTGCCGGGCAGCGACGCGATCGCCCGCGACGTGGCCCGGAGGATCGCCGCCGGGGAGATCTTCGCGGTGAGCTGGCTGGACATCGACGGCTTCAAGTCGGTCAACGACACGGCCGGTTTCTCCGCCGGTGACGACGTCATCCGCTCGATCGGGCGCAGCCTCACCGACGCGGCGGCATCGCTGAGGTCGGTGCAGGTCGGTCACGTGGGCGGCGACGACTTCCTGCTGGTCGCCGACCTGGACGACCTGGTCACGCTGGCCGACTCGGTGCTGGGCACGTCCCGCACCGCGGGCGACGTGGAGATCACCGTCTCGCTGGCCACGCTGGTGTGCACCACGCAGACGGTCTCCGACTACGACGAGGCATCGAGCAAGCTCGCCCCGCTGAAGCACTACGCCAAGCAGCTCATCGGGTCGAGCTGGGTCATGTCCAGGCCGGGCTCGGAGCGGATCGAGGTCCTCAGGGGCCAGGGCTCCGCCGGAGCACCCCCGGCTCAGGCACCACAACTGACCAGCACCCCACCACCGCCGGTTCCACCCGCGCAGGGGCCCCCGCCGTCGCCGCCCATGGGCTTCCCCACCCAGGACCCCGAGCAGATGCACTACGGGTACTGAAGCGCCGCCTCGGAGAACTCCGCCTCTACACCACCAGGAACAACGATCCCCGCAGCTCCCGGGGAACCGGGGTGCTGCGGGGATCGCCCAAACCGACGCGACCCGGGCCTCTCAACGTCAGGCCCGGCACGCCACGGGATGCGAGGAAGATCAGACCGTGAAGCCGAGGGCTCGTAGTTGCTCGCGCCCCTCCTCGGTGATCTTCTCCGGACCCCACGGCGGCATCCAGACCCAGTTGATCCGGAAGTCCGAGACGAGACCACCGCCCGGTCCGCCGCACAGGGCGGCGCGGGCCTGGTCCTCGATGACGTCGGTCAGCGGGCAGGCCGCCGAGGTCAGCGTCATGTCCACGGTGGCGGAGTTGTCCTGCTCGACGCGCACGTCGTAGACCAGGCCGAGGTCGACGACGTTGATGCCCAGCTCGGGGTCGACCACGTCGCGGAGGGCCTCTTCGACGTCCTCCAGCTTGGCGATCTCGGCCGCCGGGGCGTCTTGCTCAGGCAGGGCGTCGGCAGTGCGCGCCACGTCGTCCTGCACTTGGGTCTCGTCGCTCACATTGCCTCCTGAAAGTCTGTTGGCATGGACTGGCCGTCAGGCCTAGCGGCGGAGAGCGGCGCGCGGAATCCACGGAGCCGCTCAGGTCCTGCTACCCGCACCGCTACGCACATCTCCGCACACCTCCGAACTCACGCTCGGGAGACCGCGTCCTTGAAGGCCATCCAGCCGAGCAAGGCGCACTTCACGCGCATCGGGTACTTGGCCACACCGGCGAAGGCGATGCCGTCTTCCAGCACGTCCTCGTCCGGTTCGATCTTGCCTCGGCCGTGCATCAGCTCGTTGAACGCGGCCTCGGTCTCCAGGGCTTCCTTCAACGGCCTGCCGACGACCAGGTCGGTCAGCACCGACACCGCCGCCTGGCTGATCGAGCAGCCCTGTCCCGCGTAGGAGACGTCCTCGACGATGGCGGTCTCTTCCTCACCGGTCAACCGCACCCGCAGCGTCACCTCGTCCCCGCAGGTCGGGTTGACCTGGAAGGACTCGGCGTCGAACGGCTCCCGCAGCCCGTGCCGGTGCGGGTTGCGGTAGTGGTCCAGGATGATCTCCTGGTACATCTGCTCAAGCTGCATGTCGCGATCCTCGGTCGAGGGTCAGGCAACCCCGAAGAAGCGCTGCGACTCGCGCACCGCATCCACCAACGCCTTGACCTCATCCAGTTCGTTGTACAGGTAGAACGACGCCCGGACGGTCGCGGGAATTCCCATCCGGCGGTGCAGCGGCCACGCGCAGTGGTGGCCCACCCGGACTTCCACGCCTTGGTCGTCGAGCACTTGGCCGGCGTCGTGCGGGTGCACGCCGTCGATCACGAAGGACACGGCGCCACCGCGGTTCTCGGTGCTGGTGGGCCCGATGATCCGAACGCCCTCGATCGCGCTGAGCTCGCGCAGCGCGGTCTCGGTGAGCGCGTGCTCGTGCGCGGCCACCCGGTCCATGCCCACCGCGTTGAGGTAGTCCACGGCCGCACCGAGCCCGACGACCTGCGAGGTCATCGGCACGCCCGCCTCGAACCGCTGGGGCGGCGGGGCGAACGTGGAGCGCTCCATGTGCACCAGCTCGATCATCGAGCCGCCGCTGATGAACGGCGGCATCGCGTCGAGCAGCTCGCGCCGCCCGTAGAGCACGCCGACCCCGGAGGGGCCGAGCATCTTGTGCCCGGAGAACACCGCGAAGTCCACGCCCATGGCCTTGAAGTCCACGGGTGCGTGCGGCACCGACTGGCACGCGTCGAGCACGACCAGCGCGCCGACCTCGTGGGCGCGGCGGACGATGTCCTCGCCGGTGTTGACGGTGCCCAGGACGTTGGACTGGTGGGTGAAGGCCACGACCTTGGCCCGCTCGGAGATCACCGAGGCGGCGTCGGAGGTGTCGAGCCGGCCTTCGTCGGTGACCCCGAACCAGCGCAGCGTGGCGCCGGTGCGCTCGCACAGCTGCTGCCACGGCACCAGGTTGGCGTGGTGCTCCATCTCGGTCACCACGACCTCGTCGCCGGGGCCGAGGCGGAAGCGCTCGGCTTCCGCCCCGGCCGTCGCGGCGTTGCTCATGGCGTAGGCGACGAGGTTCACGCCCTCGGTGGCGTTCTTGGTGAACACCACCTCGTCATCCCCGACACCGACGAAGTTCGCGATGCGTTCTCGCGCGCCTTCATAGGCGTCCGTGGCCTCCTCGGCCAGCTGGTGCGCGCCGCGGTGCACGGCGGCGTTGGAGGTCTCCAGGAAGGAGCGCTCCGCGTCGAGCACCTGGCGCGGCCGCTGCGAGGTCGCCCCGGAATCCAGGTAGACCATGCGTTTGCCGTCGCGAATCGTGCGCCCGAGGATCGGGAAGTCCGCGCGGATCTCCCGGACGTCCAGGGGCACAGCCACGTCCGCTGCGGTACTCCCACCAGTGGTGCGAAGAGGCTGTTGGGTCATGACTGGGCGGCCGCCTCCTTCTTGCCGATGAACCGCACGTAACCGTTGGTCTCGAGCTCGTCGGCGAGCTCGGCGCCACCGGACTCGACGACCTTGCCGTCGGAGAACACGTGCACGCGGTCCGGGGTGATGTGCTTGAGGATCCGGGTGTAGTGGGTGATCAGCAGAACGCCCTTGTCACCCTCCTCCTTGAAGCGGTTGACGCCGTCGGAGACGACGCGCAGGGCGTCGACGTCCAGACCGGAGTCGGTCTCGTCGAGCACCGCGAACTTCGGCTTGAGCAGGTCCAGCTGCAGGATCTCGTGCCGCTTCTTCTCACCGCCGGAGAAGCCCTCGTTGACGCTGCGCTCGGAGAAGGACGGGTCGATGTCCAGGTCGGACATCGCCTTCTTGACCTCCTTGACCCAGTGCCGGATCTGCGGGGCCTCACCGCGGACGGCGGTGGCGGCAGTGCGCAGGAAGTTCGACATCGACACGCCCGGGACCTCGACCGGGTACTGCATCGCGAGGAACAGGCCCGCGCGGGCGCGCTCGTCGACGGACATCTCCAGGACGTCCTCGCCGTCGAGCAGCACCGTGCCCGAGTCGATCTGGTACTTGGGGTGACCGGCCAGCGCGTAGGCCAGGGTCGACTTGCCGGAGCCGTTGGGCCCCATGATGGCGTGGATCTGACCGGAGTCGATGGTCAGGTTGACGCCCTTGAGGATCGGCTTCGGACCGTCCTCGGTGAGGACCGAACCGTGCAGGTCCTTGATCTCCAGGGTGGCCATTTCTTCTCGTTCTCCTGGTGTGTGGTGCCGAAAGTCTGGAATCGATCGTGGCGCTCAGGCGCCGACGACTGCGAGCTCTTCCTCGATCTCGGCCTCGAGGCGCTCGCGCACCTCGGGCACGTTGATCTTCTGCAGCAGCTCACCGAAGAAGCCGCGCACGACCAGGCGGCGGGCCTGGTCCTGCGGGATGCCCCGGGCCTGCAGGTAGAACAGCTGCTCGTCGTCGAACCGGCCGGTGGCGCTGGCGTGGCCGGCTCCCTCGATCTCGCCGGTCTCGATCTCCAGGTTCGGGACCGAGTCGGCCCGCGCACCTTCGGTCAGCACCAGGTTGCGGTTGAGCTCGTAGGTGTCGGTGCCCTCGGCGGCGGCCTGGATGAGCACGTCGCCGATCCACACCGAGTGCGCCGAATCGCCCTGCAGCGCGCCCTTGTAGAGCACGTTGCTGCGGCAGTTGGCCACGCTGTGGTCGACCAGCATGCGGTGTTCCAGGTGCTGACCCGCGTCGGCGAAGTAGATGCCCAGCAGCTCGGCGTCGCCGCCCTTGTCGGCGTAGTTGACGGTGGTGTTCACGCGCACCAGGTCACCGCCGAGGGTGACGGCGAAGTGGCGGAACACCGAGTCGCGGCCGAGGGTGGCGTGCTCGGAGCTGACCTGCGTGGCGTCGTCGGCGAAGTCGTGGATGGACACGACCCGCAGCTGCGCGCCGTCGGCGACGACGAACTCGACGTTGTCGCCGATGGTGCCCGAGCCCCGGTAGTCGATGACGACCACGGCTTCTGCGAACTGCTCGGCGTGGATCTGCAGGTGGCCGAAGGCGACCTGGTCCGCGCCGGGGCCGTCGATCGTGACGGTGATCGGCCCGGCGGGCTTGGTCTCCTTGGGCACGGTCACAACGGTGGCCTCGGTGAAGGCGCTCCAGGCCTGGGCGGCGACGCGGTCGGCGGGCACGCCGCCCTTGCCGATGCGCGCGTCGTCGCGACCCACGGTCTCCACCGTCGCCTCACCGGTGACCTCGATCTTGAGGTTGCCGGTGGCGGTGGCGGAGCCGTCGTGCAGGCCCTTGAGCCGCTTCATCGGGGTGAACCGCCAGTTCTCCTCGCGGCCGCCCGGGACCTCGAAGGCCTCGACGTCGTAGGAGCAGAAGCGCTCGCCGCGGGAGGCCTGCGGAACGACAGGCCCCCCGTGGGAGTGCTCGGCGAGGCCGTGCTGAGCGGCGTCGTCGGTCTTGGTGGTGCTCATCTCAGCCGACGGCCCCTTCCATCTGCAGCTCGATCAGTCGGTTCAGTTCCAGTGCGTACTCCATCGGCAGCTCGCGCGCGATGGGCTCGACGAAGCCGCGGACGATCATCGCCATGGCCTCGTCCTCGGTCAGACCGCGCTGCATCAGGTAGAACAGCTGGTCATCGCTGACCTTGGACACCGTCGCCTCGTGACCCATGGTCACGTCGTCCACGCGGACGTCGACGTACGGGTAGGTGTCGGAGCGGCTGATGGTGTCGACCAGCAGCGCGTCGCACTTGACGTTCGACGAGGAGTGGTGGGCGCGCTTGGCGACCTTGACCAGACCCCGGTAGGACGTGCGGCCACCACCGCGGGCGATCGACTTGGAGACGATCGTCGAGGAGGTGTGCGGCGCCAGGTGCTCCATCTTCGCGCCGGCGTCCTGGTGCTGGCCCTCGCCCGCGAAGGCGACGGACAGGACCTCGCCCTTGGCGTGCTCGCCCATCAGGAACACCGAGGGGTACTTCATGGTGACCTTGGAGCCGAGGTTGCCGTCGACCCACTCCATGGTCGCGCCCTCTTCGGCCTTGGCGCGCTTGGTCACCAGGTTGTAGACGTTGTTCGACCAGTTCTGGATCGTCGTGTAGCGGCAGCGGCCGCCCTTCTTGACGACGATCTCCACGACGGCCGAGTGCAGCGAGTCGCTGGAGTAGATCGGAGCGGTGCAGCCCTCGACGTAGTGCACGTAGGCACCCTCGTCGACGATGATCAGCGTCCGCTCGAACTGGCCCATGTTCTCGGTGTTGATCCGGAAGTAGGCCTGCAGCGGGATGTCGACGTGCACGCCCGGCGGCACGTAGATGAAGGAGCCACCCGACCACACGGCGGTGTTCAGCGCGGAGAACTTGTTGTCACCGGCCGGGATGACCGAGCCGAAGTACTCCTTGAAGATCTCCGGGTGCTCGCGCAGGGCCGTGTCGGTGTCCAGGAACAGAACGCCCTGGGCCTCCAGGTCCTCGCGGATCTGGTGGTAGACGACCTCGGACTCGTACTGCGCGGCGACACCCGCGACCAGCCGCTGCTTCTCCGCTTCCGGGATGCCCAGCTTGTCGTAGGTGTTCTTGATGTCCTCGGGCAGGTCGTCCCAGGTCTGGGCCTGCTGCTCGGTGGACCGCACGAAGTACTTGATGTTGTCGAAGTCGATGCCCGACAGGTCCGCGCCCCAGTTCGGCATGGGCTTGCGGTCGAACAGCTTCAGGGCCTTCATGCGCGTCTCGAGCATCCACTCGGGCTCGCTCTTCTTGTCCGAGATGTCGCGGACGACGTCCTCAGACAGACCTCGCTTGGCGGTTGCGCCCGCGACGTCGTTGTCGGCCCAGCCGTATTCGTAGCTGCCCAGCGTCGCCAGGGTTTCTTCCTGGGTGAGCTGACCAGAACCGTCGGTGGTGGGATTGCGCTGCTCCGCAGCGGCAGTCATACGGACTCCCCTCCAGCAGGAATCGGGGCGGTGTTCTGCCGGTCCTTCGGGACCGAACCGGCAGAGGTCTGTTCGGCGTCCGGGCTCTGACCCGGAGCCGTCAACCGCGCGGTTGGTACGTGCGTGGTGCAGGCCGCATCACCGTTCGCGATCGTGGCCAGCCGCTGCACGTGGGTGCCGAGGACTTCGGCGAACGCCGCCGTCTCGGCTTCGCACAGCTGCGGGAAGTCCGCAGCCACGTGCGCCACCGGGCAGTGGTGTTGGCAGAGCTGCTCGCCGCTTCCGACGCTGCGCGCCGAGGCAGCGTAGCCCTCCCTGGTGAGCGCGTCGGCCAGTACCTCCGCGCGCTCGGCCGGGTTCCGAGCGGCCACGAGAGCGTCGCGGTGATGGGCCACGAGGGCTGCCATCCTCCGCTCTGCGAACTCGCGCACCGCTTGTTCCCCTTCGTGTTCGGCGATGAACCGCAGTGCCGCCACCGCCAGGTCGTCGTAGGCGTGCCCGAACCTCGCTCGGCCCGACTCGGTGAGCAGGTAGAGCTTGGCAGGTCGGCCACGACCCCGACGGCCTCGCGGAGAGGACTCCCGGGTGTAGGCCTCACCTTCGGCGACCAGCACGTCCAAGTGCCGGCGCACCGCAGTGGGACTGACCCCGAGCTCTTCGGCCACCGCAGCAGCGGTGATCGGCCCCCGTTCCAGCAGCAACCGCGCAACCGTGTGACGGGTCCGGCCGTCGCCTTGCGCAGCCGTGCCGAGCTGGCCCGCAGGCCCCGTCTCGGTGGCGGCTGCGGTCGGCTTCGACGTCCCGACCTTTTTCACAACACGAATGTTACCTATTTCGATCGCAGGCACCAGAGCGCGGGGCGGGTACGTGACCTGACTCACGCGATTAGGCTTCGTCCTCGTGGCTGCAGGCGAAACGACGAACCAGGCGGCGTTGCTCACCGGATCGGACTCCTCCGAACGGACCAGCACGTTGCCGATCGACCATGCCGAACGGAGGCAGCTCGACCACATCCGCCGCTTCGGCACCACCGGATCTCTGATCCTCGCCGCCGGAGCGTTCGGCGCAGGCGCCAACCCGGTGATCAACCCGCTCTACGGCGCCCGCCTGCTCGGCCTGCTCACCCGGATGCCCACGGTGGCGATGGCCATCTGCTGGCTCGGGATGCTGATGATCGTCGCCGCCTGGCTGTGGCTGGGGCGGCTGTGCCTGCCCGGACGCGAACGCATCCTCACCGTCGGCCAGCTGGCGCGCACCGCCGCGATGTGGGCCTTGCCGCTGGCGCTGTGCCCACCGCTGTTCAGCACCGACATGTACAGCTACCTCGCGCAGAGCGAGGTGGCCGCGCGCGGGCTGAACCCGTACCTGGTGAGCCCGGTCATCGGGCTGGGCGTGGATCACCCGTTCACCAGCAACGTGCCCAACATATGGCGCGACACCCCGTCGCCCTACGGGCCGCTGTTCCTGATGTTCGGGCAGCTCGTCTCGCGGATCATCGGCGACAACGTGATCTTCGGGGTACTGCTCTGGCGCGTGGTGATGCTGTGCGGCCTGGCGCTGGCGATCTGGGCGATCCCCCGGCTCGCCCGCCGCTGCGGCGTGCACCCGACGGCCGCGCTGTGGCTCAGCGTGGCCAACCCGATCGTGCTGTTCCACGTGATCAGCGGCATGCACAACGAGGCGCTGATGGTCGGCATCATGCTGACCGCCATCGAGCTGGGCCTGCGGTTCCAGACGATTCCGGGGACCGTCGCCGCCGGCGTGCTGCTGACCATCGCAGGTGCGATCAAACCACCGGGCTGGATCGCGCTCGGCTTCTTCGGCATCTGCCTGGTGCTGCTGCGGGGCGGCCGATGGCGCGACCTGCTCCGCATCGGCGGCCTGCTCGGCGCGGTGTTCCTCACGACCATGACCGTGATCACCGTGGGCAGCGGCTGGGGCCTGGGCTGGATCGACACGTTCGACGTGCCCAACCGGGTCAAGACCTTCATGGCCCCGCTGACCGCGTTCGGCATGACCGGCGGCGGGGTGTCCACGCTGCTCGGACTGGGCAACCAGACCGACGCGATGCTGGCCATCACCAAGATCATCGGCTATCTGGTGGTGGCCACCGCGTGCCTGTGGATGCTGTGGCTGTCCTTCCGCGGCCGCATCCAGCCGCTGGTGGCCATGGGCGCGACGTTCCTCACGCTGGCGCTGGCGGTGCCGGTGCTGTGGCCCTGGTACCTGCTGTGGTCGGTGGTGCCGCTGGCGCTGTCGACCAACAGCTCCCGGTTCCGGGTCACCGCGACGGTGATCTGCGCGGCCGTGTCCCTGGTGGTCCCGCCGACCGGGGCCGGATTCCTGCTGCGCGCCTACCAGGTTCCGCTCGCCGTGAGCGCCGCGCTCATCGCCTTCACGATCATCCTGCTGCTGGTGAGGAAGCGCATGCCCGCCCTCTGGCCCACCCTCGGCCGTGTTCGGCCCGTCACGCAATAGGCTGTGAATCCGTGAGCAACGAGAGTCCGGCCGTCCTGCTGCGCGGGCTGGAGAAGCGCTTCGGGGACACCACCGCGGTCGCCGGGCTCGACCTGTGCCTGCCGCGCGGCAGCGTGCTCGCGCTGCTGGGCCCCAACGGCGCGGGCAAGACCACCACGGTGGAGATCTGCGAGGGCTTCCAACGTCCCGATCGCGGCGAGGTCCGCGTGCTGGGCCTCGACCCGCGCACCCAGGGCGAGCAGCTGCGACCCCGCATCGGCGTGATGCCGCAGGGCGGCGGCGCCTACCCGGGCGTGCGCACCGAGGAGATGCTGCACCTCGTCGCCGCGTGCACCGCGAATCCGCTCGACCCGGCCTGGCTGCTGGAGGTGCTCGGGCTGGAATCGGTGCGCCGGACCTCCTACAAGCGGCTCTCCGGTGGCCAGCAGCAGCGCCTGTCGCTGGGCTGCGCGCTCATCGGCAGGCCGGAGCTGGTGTTCCTCGACGAGCCGACCGCCGGGCTGGACCCGCAGGCGCGCCGCATGGTGTGGGACCTGGTCGCTGCGCTGCGCCGGGACGGCGTGAGCGTGCTGCTGACCACGCACCTGATGGACGAGGCCGAGGCGCTGGCCGACCGGGTGGTGATCGTCGATCACGGCCGCGCGGTCGCCGACGGCACGGCCGAAGAGCTCACCGCCCCCGCCGACGGCAAGCAGGAGCTGCGCTTCCGCTCGCAGACCGCGCTGGATCTGGACCTGCTCCTGGCCGCGCTGCCCGAGGGCTACAACGCCGAGGAGCTGCGGCCCGGCGACTACGTGGTGCGCGGGGAGATCAACCCGCAGGTGGTCTCCACGGTGACCGCCTGGTGCGCCCAGCACAGCGTGCTGGCGCAGGAGCTGCGGGTCACCCGCCGCAGCCTGGAGGACGTCTTCCTGGACCTGACCGGACGGGAGCTTCGATCGTGACCGCCGCCGAGCTCGGTGACCGGTTCCCCGCCGGAACCTTCGCCCCCTCCCCCGGCCGCGGCAGGCCGCTGCGGATGCTGGCCGCCCAGACCCGCATCGAGACGCTGTTGATCGTCCGGCACGGCGAGCAGGCCCTGCTGACGCTGCTCATCCCGATCGCCCTGCTTATCGGCATGAGCACGATCCACATCGGCGACCTGCCCGAACCCCGGGTCAACTCGGTGATGCCGAGGATCCTGGCGCTGGCGGTGATGTCCACGGCGTTCACCGGCCAGGCCATCGCGCTGGGCTTCGACCGCCGCTACGGCGTGCTCAAGCGGCTCTCGGCGACGGCGTTGCCGCGCTGGACCCTCATCTCCGGCCGGGTGCTGGCCACCCTGCTGGTCGTGGCGCTGCAGGCCGTGGTGCTGAGCGCGACCGCGCTGTTCCTGGGCTGGTCACCGGCACTGACCGGGTTGCTGCCCGGCATCGGGCTGCTGGTGCTGGGCACGCTCGCGTTCGGCGCGGCTGGTGTGCTGGTCGGCGGCGCGCTGCGCCCGGAGATCGTGCTCGCGCTGGCCAACGCGATCTGGTTCGTGCTGCTGCTGGCAGGGGGCCTGGCACTGCCCGCCGACGACCTGCCCGGTCCGCTCGCCGTCATCGCCGGGCTCCTGCCCTCGGGCGCGCTCGCCGAGGCGCTCGACGCCGTCCTGGTCGACAGCGCCCTGCCGGGCGCGCAGCCGATCCTGGTCCTGCTCGCCTGGGGCCTCGCCTGCGGAGCGACGGCGCTCCGCACGACCCGGCTGACCTGAGGAATTCCGGGCGAGCACCGGTGGCTGGTCCTCCGCTGGCGAGTAGCGCCGCAGCGCCGCGCATCCGACGCTCCCAGAGCCAGCAGGTGTGAAGTAGCGCTCTGGCATCGATGAGCAGAAAACCCCGCTGTTCCTTCTAGAGTGGCGGGCATGACGAAGATCGCTCGGCATGCCAAGGCATCCCTCGAACTGATCCACGCGATGATCTACTTCGCCCCGGAGGCCGAAGACCGCTTCACCAAGCTCGGTCTCAAGCCCGGCCGGATGAGCTACTACGCGGGACGTTCCGCCGCGATGGGTCCGGTCAGCGCCGGTGTGGTGGCCGCGACCTTCTACAACTTCAACCCGGTCTCGGTCGCCAAGTCGATCCCGGCCGCCTGGGACATCGTCCCTCCCGCCGAGGTCCTCGACGCCCGCCTGGACGCCGTGGACGCGGCGTACCACCGGCTGCTCGGTGACGAGGTGCTGGCGTCCGAGGACGTCGTGGAGTGCGCGGAACTGGCGCGGATCGCCTCCGATGGGTGCCTCCCGGACGGCAAACCGCTCTACGCCGCGCACGCCGACCTGGACTGGCCGGAGACCCCGCACCTGAAGCTGTGGCACGCGATCACGCTGCTGCGCGAGTTCCGCGGCGACGGCCACATCGCCGCCCTGCAGCAAGCAGGCATCTCCGGCGTCCAGTCGCTGGTGCTGCACAGCACCATGCGCGGCGGGTTCACCCCGGAAGCCGCACGCACGCTGCGCGAGTGGTCGGAGCAGGAGTGGGCCGAGGCGTGCGAGCAGCTGCGGGAGCGCGGCCTGATCGACGCCGACGGCGAGCTCACCGAGGAGGGCAAGCAGTTCCGCGAGTCCATCGAGCTCCGCACCGACGAGATGGCCCTGGCCCCGTGGCAGCACCTCGGCGAGGAGCGCACCGCGACCCTGGTCGAGAAGGGCGGCAAGCTCAGCAAGGCACTCGCCGAAGCAGGAGCCCTGCCTGCCGGGCTGTTCAAGTGATCGAGCTTTCACAGGCGTGACCTGCGGGCGGGTTGGTCCTAGGCGCGGAATACCATTCGGTCGTGGCGCTACCTACTTGGATCTCCCGCCCGTCACCGCGCACCGTGCGGATCCTCGCGATCGCCGTGCTGGTGACGCAGGCCTTGATCTCGGTGACGGGTGCGACCGTCCGCGTGACGGGCTCCGGACTGGGATGTCCGACCTGGCCGCAGTGCTTCCCGGGCAGCATGGTCCCGATGCCGCACGCGGAGGTCGCCGTCCTGCACCAGGTGATCGAGTTCGGCAACCGGCTGCTCACCGGTGTCGTCGGCTTCATCGCACTGGCCTGCCTGGTGGCCGCCTGGCGCTGCCGCCCCCACCGCAAGCGCCTGGTGCTGCTGGCGCTGATCATGCCGCTGGGCGTGGTCGCGCAGGCGATCATCGGCGGTCTGACGGTGCTGGTGGACCTGGCCTGGTGGAGCGTCTCGGTGCACTTCATGGCCTCGGCGGTCCTGATCTGGCTGGCCGCGATGCTGGTCAAGGCGACCACCGAGGGCGACCGCGCCCCGCTGGCCGTGGTCACCAGGCCGATGCGCCGGCTGCTGGCGGCGCTGGTCGTGGTCACCGCCGCGGTGCTGGTGGCGGGAACGCTGGTGACCGCCGCCGGACCGCACGCGGGTGACCCGGGCACGCCTCGCCTGGGCTTCGCCGTCGCCACCCTGGTCCAGCTGCACGGCCTGCTGGTGATGGCCTACGTGCTGATGCTGGCGGTCTTCGGCGTGTGGCTGCGCTCGGCGCGCCCCACCAAGGCGCTGATCAAGGCCTACGTCGCGGCGTGCGCGATGGTCCTCGTCCAGGGCGCGATCGGCTCGGTCCAGTACTTCCTGGGCGTCCCGGAGGTCCTGGTGGTGCTGCACGTCGCCGCCGCCACCTGCGTGATCATCACGACGGCGATCCTGTGGACCGAGTCCCGCCACCGCGGCCCGCTCCCGCACCCCGAGGTCACCGAACCCCAGCAGTCCGTGGCGGTGTGACCGCGAGGAACCGTCTTTCGACCTGCCGCAAGCGGCGTAGCCGCGAGAGTGCGAGACCACCCTCGCAACTCGCACCGCGGCGGGTTCTCAGCGGTTCTCCGGGGAGGACAGCCGTTGGCATGCACAAGTCTCGGATCCCGGAGCCAGAGGGCCGCTGAGGTTCCGCCACCCGCACCGCCAGGCAAAACAATTGCGGTACAACGGTTCAGAACTTCAGCTTGGGCTTGCCCTCTCTTTCCCAGCGCCGCCAGAGCTCGGGCATCTCCCCGGACAGCCACTTGTAGAACTCGTTGACGGTGCGCAGGCGGCGGGCTCGTTCGCCCTGGCCGCTGAACATGCGCAGGCCGGTGGCGGTGAGCTCTTCGAGGTCGGTGACCCGTTCCATGCGCTGGCGCACCAGCGCCGGCCATCGGTCCTCCTCCACCTGGTAGAGGGCGGCTTCCCGGCCCTGGCGGGTGGTCTTGGAGATCACGCCGAGGCGCATCAGCAGGCGGACGTTGGTGCTGATCGATCCGGTGCTGGCGGCCAGGGCGTGGGAGAGCTCGTTGGCAGTGCGCTCCGGCGGGTCGCAGATCAGCAGGAACGCCAGGATGCGGCCAGCGATGAGCGGCATGCCCTCGGTCGCTTCGAAGTGAGCCGCCATCTGCTCGATCCACTCCGACATGGCGGGCCGGTCGGTCCGCTGCAGGTATTCCTCGGCCTCGGGCACGCCGCCTCCCTCTAGATCGAGTTCAGTATCCGCTGAAAACATAAACCACAGCGAACGACTCGACCAGCCGGTGGCGGCGGCGTGTCCGGGATGCCAGGTCAGTTGGCGCGCGGACCGGCCATCTTGCGGCGGTGGGCGGCACCGATCTTCAGGGCCGCGGTGGTCTCGGCGTCCCACTCGTTCAGGGTCAGGCCGTCGACGGCCTCCACCAGGGCTTCGCCGACGGCGGGGCTGGTGACCATGACGTCGCCGAGGCGGCCGTCCTCGCCGATCAGCACCACCCGGGCGCCGGCACGGCCGATGTTCTCCACCACCGCGCGGGCCGACCCACCGTGGTCGGCGACGAACGCCTTGGCCACGGACAGGGCCTTCGGAGTCGGCGCGGTGCTCTGCTCGGTGTCCTTCTCGGCTGTCATGCCGGGATCCTAAACAGGTCCCGCCCCGGGGCAGAACCCGTCGTTGCGCACGACACTCGATCTCGGGCGCTTCAGCGGCTCGCACCCGAAGATGGGAGGCGGTGGTCGTGGGCGGGATGATCGACGGCGGCCGTCGCGTTGCTCCTGACGGCCATGAAGCTAGCCCTGCGAAGGAGAGAACAGATGCGCGCGATTCGGGTGGCGACCAACGGCGGTCCGGAGGTCCTCGAACTCGGCGAGGTCGAGGTGCCCGAGCCCGGCCCCGGTCAGCTGCTGGTCGACGTCGCCGCCGCCGGGGTGAACTTCATCGACACCTACCAGCGCAGCGGCCTGTACTCGATGCAGCTGCCGTTCACCCCTGGTTCGGAAGGCGCGGGCGAGATCGTCGCCGTGGGTCCGGACGTCGACGGGTTCGCGGTCGGCGAGCGGGTCGCGTGGGCGACGGCACCCGGCAGCTACGCCGAGAAGGCGCTGGTCCCGGCGAGCTCGGCGGTCAAGGTCCCCGAAGGTGTGGCCGACGACGTCGCCGCGGCGGCGATGCTGCAGGGCATGACCGCGCACTACCTGATCACCTCGACGCACGAGGTCAAGACCGGGGAGACGGTGCTGGTCCACGCGGCGGCCGGCGGCATGGGGCTGCTGCTGACCCAGCTGATCAAGTTCAAGGGCGCGAACGTCATCGGCACCGTCTCCACCGACGAGAAGGAACGGCTCGCCCGCGAGGCCGGCGCGGACGAGATCATCCGCTACACCGAAGCCGACGTGGCCGCCGAGATCAACGACCTCACCGACGGACGCGGCGTGGACGTGGTCTACGACGGAGTCGGCAAGTCCACGTTCGAGGCGAGCCTGGCGAGCCTGCGCCCGCGCGGGACGCTGGTGCTCTTCGGCGCCTCCAGCGGCCCGGTCCCGCCGGTCGACCCGCAGCGCCTGAACTCCAGCGGTTCGCTGTTCCTGACCCGGCCGTCGCTGGGTCACCACCTCCTCAGCCGCGAGGAGCTCGACTGGCGCGCGGGCGACGTCTTCAACTGGATCGTCAGCGGCACGATCAACATCCGCATCGACGGCACCTACCCGCTGGCCGATGCCCGCAAGGCCCACGAGGACCTCGGAGGCCGTCGGACCACCGGCAAGCTCCTGATCCTCCCCTGACCAGCAGACCTCGCGCGGGGTTCGGCGCCGGAGCTCCGGTGTCGAACCCCGCGCGAAGCGGTGTGCGGTCGGTCAGCGGGTCACCATGGCCAGCCGAGGACCGGGAGGCTGAGCGCCGAGTCCACCGCGAGGGCCACGAACACGATCATCAAGTAGGTGTTGGACATGTGGAACAACCGCATGGGCTTGGTGGGCACGCCGCGCTTGGTGGCACCGTGCAGGCGGTGGGCCAGCACGATGAACCACGCACCGGAGACCACCGCGAAAGCGGCGTAGAGCCAGCCGGTCGCCGGGACCAGCAACAGCGTCCACACCACCATGAGCCAGGTGAACAGCACGATCTGCCGGGACACCGCGGTCGGACGCGCCACCACCGGCAGCATCGGCACACCGGCGCGCTCGTAGTCGTCCTTGTACTTCATCGCCAGCGACCACGTGTGCGGCGGCGTCCAGAAGAACACGACCCCGAACATCACCAGCGCGGGCCAGTCGATGCGGCCGGTCACCCCGGCCCAACCGATCACCACCGGCATGCAGCCGGCAGCACCGCCCCACACGATGTTCTGCGCGGTCCGCCGCTTGAGGACCATCGTGTAGATGAAGACGTAGAACAGGATCGTGGCCACGGCGAGCGCGCCTGCGAGCAAGTTCGTGGCCGCCCACAGCACCAGGAACGAGCCCGCGCCCAAGCCGACGCCGAAGATCAGCGCGTGCCGGTTGGACACCGTGTGCCGCACCAGCGGCCGGGCCCGCGTGCGTTTCATCACCTGGTCGATGTCGGCGTCGACCACGCAGTTGAGCGCGTTGGCGCTGCCCGCGGCCATGGTTCCGCCGACGAGCGTGGCCAGCACCAGGAAAGGCGATGGGATGCCGCGCACGGCCAGCAGCATGGCGGGGATGGTGGTGACCAGCAGCAGCTCGATGACCCTGGGCTTGGTCAGCCCCAGATAGGCTTTGATCAGGTCAGCGACCTTGCGGGCGGGCTGACTGGCAAGTTGCGCGGCGGTGGTCACGACGCTGCGCTCACCGACGACATGACACTCCCCGCACTTGCCGAGCACGCTCTCACCGGTTCCCGAAGAACGGAACCGAACCGTTAAGCAATAGTAGTCGCGCTACTGAAGCCCGTCCCGCGCGGGTGCGAGTGCGCCTGTTCACAGGGGTCACGGGCTAAACTGGGGCCGTTCGGCGATCAGCCGCGTTCCGGCGGTTCATCAGCGCGGAGACCGGGTCTCGTGCACGCTGGTCGACGAATCGCCGGCGCCCCCTTCGCCTGAGGAACGGTCCTCGCAGGTCGAGGCTGGTCAGCAGGGGGTCTGCACCGTTTCTCAACGGGCCGCCGGGCGCCTGATGCGGAGAGGCTAGGCTGCCCGACGGACGAGGGATAACTGCGGTTTCGAATCGGTCCAGCGGACCGTTCGCCGCGTTGAGGGAAATACCGCCGAAGGAAAACTGGAGCTGCGTCCGTGTCCGTCACCGACGACCTTGCCCGCTTGACGACCAAGCGACTGCCCAACGACTGGACCGAGCTGGATCAGCGCGCCGTCGACACCGCGCGCGTGCTCGCCGCCGACGCGGTGGAGAACTGCGGAAGTGGCCACCCGGGCACGGCGATGAGCCTCGCGCCCGCCGCCTACGCCCTGTTCCAGCGCGTCATGCGGCACGACCCCACCGACCCGGAGTGGATCGGCCGCGACCGCTTCGTGCTCTCGGCCGGGCACTCGAGCCTGACGCTGTACGTGCAGCTGTTCCTCTCCGGCTACGGCCTGGAGCTCGAGGACCTCAAGCAGCTGCGCAAGTGGGGTTCGCTGACCCCGGGCCACCCCGAGTACGGGCACACCAGGGGTGTGGAGACCACCACCGGCCCGCTGGGCCAGGGCCTGTCGACCGCGGTCGGCATGGCGATGGCCGCGCGCCGCGAGCGCGGTCTGTTCGACCCGGAGGCCGACGCGGGCGAGAGCCCGTTCGACCACCACATCTACGTGATCGCCTCCGACGGCGACATCGAGGAGGGCGTGACCTCCGAGGCGTCCTCGCTGGCCGGCGTCCAGCAGCTGGGCAACCTCACGGTGATCTACGACGCGAACGAGATCTCCATCGAGGACAACACCGGCATCGCGCTGACCGAGGACACCGCCAAGCGCTACGAGTCCTACGGCTGGCAGGTGCTCACGGTCCACGGCGGTGAGGACGTGCAGGGTCTGCTGGAGGCCATCGAGTCCGCCAAGGCCGAGACCGCGCGCCCGACCCTGATCGTGCTGCGCACGGTCATCGGCTACCCGGCTCCGACCAAGATGAACACCGGCAAGGCCCACGGTGCCGCGCTGGGCGGCGACGAGGTCGCCGAGATCAAGAAGGCGCTGAACTTCGACCCGGAGCAGTCCTTCGAGGTCACCGACGAGGTCCTCTCCCACGCCCGCGAGGTCGTCGAGCGCGGCAAGCAGGCGCACGCCGAGTGGCAGGTCGCCTTCGACAAGTGGGCCTCGGCCAACCCGGAGCGCAAAGCGCTGCTGGACCGGCTGGCCACCCGCGAGCTGCCGGTCGGCTGGCAGGAGAAGCTGCCGAGCTGGGAGGCCGACGGCAAGGGCGTCGCCACCCGCAAGGCCTCCGGTGAGGTCCTCAACGCGCTGGCCGACGTGCTGCCCGAGCTGTGGGGCGGTTCGGCGGACCTCGCCGAGAGCAACAACACCAGCATGAAGGGCCAGCCCTCGTTCGGTCCGGAGTCGATCTCCACCGACGCGTGGTCGGCCAACCCCTACGGCCGGACGCTGCACTTCGGCATCCGCGAGCACGCCATGGGCGCGATCCTCAACGGCATCGCGCTGCACGGCGGCACCCGCCCGTACGGCGGCACCTTCCTGGTGTTCAGCGACTACATGCGTCCGGCGGTGCGCCTGGCAGCGCTGATGGAGGTCCCGTCGATCTTCGTCTGGACGCACGACTCCATCGGCCTGGGCGAGGACGGCCCGACGCACCAGCCGATCGAGCACGTCGCCTCGCTGCGCGCGATCCCGGGCTTCTCGCTGGTCCGCCCGGCGGACGCCAACGAGACCGCCGCCGCGTGGAAGACGATCCTGGAGAACCCCACCGGCCCGGCAGGCCTGGCGCTGACCCGCCAGGGCGTTCCGACGCTGGAGGGCGTGACCGCCGACGGTGTCGCCAAGGGCGGTTACGTCCTGGCCGACGCCGCCAACGGCGACCCGGAGCTGATCCTGATGGCCACCGGTTCCGAGGTCCAGCTGGCCGTCGAGGCCCGCCAGGCCCTGGAAGCCGAGGGCGTGGCCACCCGCGTCGTGTCGTTCCCGTGCATCGAGTGGTTCGACGCCCAGGACGAGGCGTACCGCGAGTCGGTGCTGCCGAGCTCGGTGAAGGCCCGCGTCTCGGTCGAGGCCGGCATCGCCATGCCGTGGTACCGGTTCGTCAAGGACGCCGGTGAGTCCGTTTCGCTGGAGCACTTCGGCGCTTCGGCCGACTACAAGACCCTTTACGAGCAGTTCGGCATCACCACCGAAGCCGTTGTCGCAGCTGCTCGACGCAGCCTGAGCAACGCCAAGCAGGCGTGAGCGGAGGAATTCCTGTGACGACCAACGCGAACCTCAAGGCCCTGACCGAGGCCGGAGTTTCGATCTGGCTGGACGACCTGTCCCGCCAGCGCATCAGCTCGGGCAACCTGGCCGAGCTGATCACCGATCAGGCGGTCGTCGGGGTCACGAGCAACCCGACGATCTTCGCCAACGCGCTGTCCAACGCCGCCGACTACGCGGACAAGGTCAAGGACCTGGCCGCGCGCGGTGCCAGCGTCGACGACACCATCCGCGAGCTGACCACCGCGGACGTGCGGGATGCTGCGGACATCTTCCGCGAGGTCTACGAGTCCACCGGTGGTGTGGACGGGCGGGTGTCGCTGGAGGTCGATCCGCGGCTGGCGCACGACACCGACAAGACGGTCGCCGAGGCGATCGACCTGTGGAAGGCCGTGGACCGGCCGAACCTGATGGTCAAGATCCCGGCCACGGTGGCGGGACTGCCTGCGATCACGCGCGTGATCGCCGAGGGCATCAGCGTCAACGTGACCCTGATCTTCTCCGTCGAGCGCTACGAGGCCGTCATGGACGCCTACCTCGCCGGTCTGGAGCAGGCCAAGGCCAACGGCCACGACCTGGCGAGCATCGAGTCGGTGGCGTCGTTCTTCGTCTCCCGCGTGGACACCGAGATCGACAAGCGGCTGGACGCGATGCAGGAGGGCCACCCGCTGCGCGGGCAGGCCGCGATCGCCAACGCCCGGCTGGCCTACGCCGCCTACCAGGAGGTCTTCTCCTCCGAGCGGTGGAAGGCACTGCAGGCCGAGGGTGCTCGGGCGCAGCGTCCGCTGTGGGCCTCGACCGGGGTGAAGGACAAGTCCTACTCCGACACCCGCTACGTCGACGAGCTCGCCGCGCCGAACACGGTCAACACCATGCCGGAGTCGACGCTGCAGGCCACCGCCGACCACGCCGACGTGCGCGGTGACCTGGTCAGCGGTACCGCCGAGGCCTCGAAGGAGGTCTTCGACGACCTCGCCGCCGCGGGCATCGACCTCGACGACGTCTTCATCGCCCTGGAGACCGAAGGCGTCGACAAGTTCGAGAAGTCCTGGACGGAGCTGCTCGACACCGTCGCCGCGCAGCTCGAGCAGGCCAAGTAAGTAACGCCACGTGCGTTGAGTCGGTCCGGGCCGGTGCGGCGCCATGTCGCACCGGCCCGGATCGGCGAGAATCAGCTACGAACTGAAAACTCTTTCGAGCCCTGAAGGATCTTCATGGCAACCGATGTTTCTGTCGAAATTGCCGACACGGCGCTGGCGGCCGAGGCTCGCCCACTGGTCGAGCGGCTGACCGCCGACGCGGTTGCCGGCAAGCTCGCCGCCCAGGACGCCACGCTGTGGGGCACCGATGCCGAGCCCGAGGCGTCCATCCGCCTCTCCTGGACAACCCTCGCCGAGAGCTCCCGTCCGCTGCTCGCCGAGATCGACGCGCTGCGCGCCGAGCTGCACGCCGAAGGGCTGGACCGAGTCGTGCTGGCCGGCATGGGCGGCTCCTCGCTGGCACCCGAGGTGATCACCGGCACCGCAGGTGTTCCGCTGACGGTGCTCGACACCACCGACCCCAGCCAGGTCGCCGACGCGCTGGCGGGGGACCTGGACCGGACCGTGCTGGTCGTCTCGTCCAAGTCGGGCACCACCGTCGAGACCGACTCGCACCGCCGGATCTTCGAGAAGGCTTTCTCGCAAAACGGAATCGATCCTGTGACCCGCATCATCGTGGTCACCGACCCCGGTTCCCCGATGGAGACCGCGGCCCGCGAGGCCGGCTACCGCAAGGTCTTCACCGCCGACCCGAACGTGGGCGGCCGCTACTCGGCGCTGACCGCGTTCGGCCTCGTCCCGGCCGGTCTGGCGGGCGCCGACATCGCCGCGCTGCTCGACGACGCGGCGAGCGCGTTCAAGGCGGTGAGCCTGGACTCGTCCGAGAACCCGGCCGTCGTCCTCGCCGCCGCCATCGGTGCTGCCCACGACGAGGGCGCCGAGAAGCTCGTCTTCGCCGACACCGGTTCCGGCATCGCCGGTTTCGGTGACTGGGTGGAGCAGCTGATCGCCGAGTCCACCGGCAAGAACGGCACCGGCGTGCTGCCGGTCGTGGTGGAGAGCCCCGACGCTCCCGGCTTCGTCGACGCCGGTCCCGACGCCACCACGGTGGCCGTGGGACCGGGCGTCGACAACGCCCGGATCAGCACCGGCGGTCCGCTGGGCGGGCAGCTGCTGCTGTGGGAGTTCGCCACCGCGATCGCGGGTCGGCTGCTGGGCATCAACCCGTTCGACCAGCCCGACGTGGAGGCCGCGAAGAAGGCCGCACGCGCGCTGCTGGACGGCCCGGCGGGCGGACCCGCGGTGACCCCGGCGGTCGTCGACGGCTCCATCGAGGTGCACCCCTCCGGCGAGTGGGCCTCGGCGGGCGTCGGCACCGTGACCGAGGCGCTGCGCGCGTTCCTGGCCACCGCCCCGACCGGCGGCTACCTGGCGATCCAGGCCTACCTGGACCGCCTCGACGACGCCTCCGCCGCGGTGCTGCGCACCGAGCTGGCGCGGCGGACCGGGCTGCAGACCACCTTCGGCTGGGGTCCGCGGTTCCTGCACTCCACCGGCCAGTACCACAAGGGCGGCCACCAGAACGGCCTGTTCCTGCAGATCACCGGCGACTCCGAAGGTGACCTGGAGGTGCCGGATCGGCCGTACACGCTGGCCGGTCTGCAGCGCGCCCAGGCGCTGGGCGACGGGCAGGTGCTGACCGACCACGGCCGTCCGGTGCTGCGCCTGCACCTCACCGACCGCGCGGCCGGGCTCGTCGAGCTCGTCAAGGCCGTGCAGAACCTCCACCAGGGAGGAAGAGCGTGAACAGCAGCGAATGGACGAACCCGCTGCGGGATCCCCGGGACAAGAGGCTTCCGCGGATCGCCGGGCCCTGCGGCCTGACGATCTTCGGCGTCACCGGTGACCTCTCCCGCAAGAAGCTGATGCCGGCGATCTACGACCTGGCCAACCGGGGCCTGCTGCCGCCGGGCTTCGCGCTGACCGGCTTCGCCCGCCGCGACTGGGCCGACCAGGACTTCATGCAGGTCGTTTACGAGGCGGTCAAGGAGAACGCCCGGACCCCGTTCCACCAGACGGTCTGGGACCGGCTGGCGGAGGGCATCCGGTTCGTGCCGGGTTCCTTCGACGACGACGCGGCGTTCAACAACCTCGCCGACACCGTCAAGGAGCTCGACGCCGACCGGGGCACCGGGGGCAACCACGCCTTCTACCTGTCGGTGCCGCCGTCGGCGTTCCCGACGGTGCTCAAGCAGCTGTCCCGGTCCGGTCTGACCGACCCGACCGACGAGAGCTGGCGCCGGGTGGTCATCGAGAAGCCGTTCGGGCACGACGCCGACAGCGCCAAGGAGCTCAACCGGATCGTCAACGACGTCTTCCCCGAGGAGTCGGTGTTCCGCATCGACCACTACCTCGGCAAGGAGACGGTGCAGAACATCCTGGCGCTGCGCTTCGCGAACCAGTTGTTCGAGCCGATCTGGAACGCGCACTACGTCGACCACGTGCAGATCACCATGGCCGAGGACATCGGTCTGGGCGGTCGCGCGGGCTACTACGACGGCATCGGCGCGGCCCGGGACGTCATCCAGAACCACCTGCTGCAGCTGATGGCGCTCACGGCGATGGAGGAGCCGGTCTCCTTCTCGCCGGACGACCTGCGCGCGGAGAAGATCAAGGTGCTCTCGGCGACCAAGCCGGTGGGCCCCTTCGACCACACCACCGCGCGCGGTCAGTACACCGGTGGCTGGCAGGGCGGTTCGCTGGTGCCCGGTCTGCACGAGGAGGGCGGTTTCGCGTCCGACTCGATCACCGAGACCTACGCGGCGATCACGCTGGAGGTGGAGAGCCGCCGGTGGGCGGGCGTGCCCTTCTACCTGCGCTCGGGCAAGCGGCTGGGCCGGCGGGTCACCGAGATCGCCGTGGTGTTCAAGCGCGCACCGCACCTGCCGTTCGACTCCACGATGACCGAGGAGCTGGGGCAGAACGCCCTGGTGATCCGGGTGCAGCCGGACGAGGGCGTGACGATGCGCTTCGGCGCGAAGGTTCCGGGCACCTCCATGGAGGTCCGGGACGTCACGATGGACTTCGGTTACGGCCACGCCTTCACCGAGTCCTCCCCGGAGGCCTACGAGCGGCTGATCCTGGACGTGCTGCTGGGTGAGCCCTCGCTGTTCCCGGTGAACGAAGAAGTCGAAATGTCCTGGAACATCCTGGACCCGGTGCTCCAGCACTGGGAATCGCGCGGCAAGCCCGAGCCGTACAAGGCCGGGACCTGGGGTCCGTCCTCCGCGGACGAGATGCTGGCCCGCACCGGACGCATCTGGAGGCGACCGTGATCATCGACCTGCCGTCGACAACCACCTCGCAGGTCAACAAGAAGCTGGTGGAGCTGCGCGAGTCCGGTGGCGCGGTCGCGCTCGGCCGGGTGCTGACGCTGGTGATCGCCACCGGCGACGGCACCGAGGTGGAGAAGGCGATCCAGGCCGCCAACGACGCGAGCCGGGAGCACCCGTGCCGCGTGATCGTGGTCGCCAGCGGTGCCCGCCAGGCGGCTCCGCGGCTGGACGCGCAGATCCGCGTGGGCGGCGACGCCGGTGCCTCCGAGGTCCTCGTGCTCCGGCTGTACGGCCCGCTGGCCGACGAGGGCGCGGGTTCGGTCGTGCCGCTGCTGCTGCCGGACGCTCCGGTGGTGACCTGGTGGCCGACCGACGCGCCCGAGGCTCCGGCGAAGGATCCGCTGGGTGCGCTGTCGCACCGCCGCATCACCGACGCGGCGGCCGAGGGCGACCCGATCGAGGCCCTGCAGAAGCGGATCAACTCCTACGTGGACGGTGACACCGACCTGGCCTGGACGCGCCTGACGTCCTGGCGGGCGATGCTGTCGGCGGCGATGGACCTGCCGCCGCACGAGCGGGTCACCTCCGCCACCGTCACCGGCGCCCATGACTCGCCCTCGACGGATCTGCTGGCGGGCTGGCTGTCGACCTACTTGGAGATCCCGGTGCGCCGGCTGGAGAGCGCGCGGGCCGGTTCGGGCATCTACTCGGCCCTGCTGGAGCGTCCCTCCGGCAACGTCGAGATCGTCCGGCCGGACGGCAAGGTCGGCACGCTGACCCAGCCGGGGCAGCCGGAACGGCGGATCTCGTTGCAGCGCCGCGAGGTCCAGGACTGCCTGAGCGAGGAGCTGCGCCGCCTCGACCCGGACGAGATCTACGAGGCCACCCTGGGTGGGCTCAAGGGGATCGTGCGCGGTGAGGACACCGAGGCATCCGACGAGGAAGGGGACGAGCAGTGAGCCGTCCCGAGGCACTGGTCCACTCCGGCGGCGACGTGCTCGCCGCCGCGGTGGCGGCCCGGCTGATCACCGCGATCACCGACGCGCAGGCCGCTCGCGGCTCGGCATCGGTGGTGCTCACGGGTGGCCGCACCGGCATCGGCGTGCTGGAGCAGGCCCGCCTCTCGCCCGCGCTGGGCGCCGTGGACTGGTCCGCGGTGGACGTCTTCTGGGGCGACGAGCGGTTCCTGCCCGACGGCGACGGCGAGCGCAACGAGACGCAGGCCCGGCAGGCGTTGTTGGACCACGTCGACCTCGACCCGGCGCGGGTGCACCCGATGGCGCCCTCGGACGGCGAGTTCGGTCCCGACGCGGACGCCGCCGCGGCGCACTACGCGGAGCTGCTCGCCCGGCTGGCACCCGAGGGGGCGGCCGTGCCGCGCTTCGACGTGCTGATGCTGGGCGTCGGCGAGGAGGGACACACCGCCTCGCTGTTCCCGGACACGCCGTACGTGCGGGAGGAGTCCCGGACGGTGGTGGGCGTGCACGACTGCCCGAAGCCGCCGCCCACCCGGATCTCGCTGACGCTGCCCGCGATCGGCGCGGCTTCCGAGGTCTGGTTGATGACCACCGGCAAGGCCAAGGCCGAACCGGTGGCGTCCGCTCTGGGCGGCGCGAAGCCGGTCGACATCCCCGCCGCGGGAGCCGTCGGCCGCGACCGCACGCTCTGGTTGCTCGACACCGACGCGGCAGCCCTGCTGGGCTGAAGCTCCGGCCAAGAACGTGAACGCGCCTCCTTCTCGCTGAAGGGGGCGCGTTTTCGCTAGCCCGATCGGTGATGACCTCTGCGACGGGCCCTGTTGGGCAATACGCTGTGGCGCGGTCGATGATCGCGGCGAAGGGAATCCGATGCGCAAGCTCGGTTCGCTCAGCACGGCAATGGGTTTGGCAGCGGCCCTGGTGGGATTGCTGGGCACGGCCGGGGTCGCCGCGCCGTCGAGCACCGAGATGCGCGGCGTGTGGATCGCCAGCGTCGCCAACACCGACTGGCCGAGCCGACGGGGGTTGTCAGCCGAACAGCAGGAGTCCGAGTACCGGGCCATGCTCGACCAAGCCGTGGCGAACCGGATGAACGCGGTGTTCGTGCAGGTCCGGCCGACGGCGGACGCGTTCTGGCCCTCGCCCTGGGAGCCGTGGTCGCACTGGCTGACCGGGCAGCAGGGCCGCGATCCCGGCTACGACCCGATGCGGTTCCTCGTCGACGAGGCGCACCAGCGCGGCTTGGAGTTCCACGCCTGGTTCAACCCGTACCGGGTCAGCATGACCGACGACCCGAACTCGTTGGTCCCCACGCACCCGGCCCGGGTCCATCCGGAGTGGACGTTCTCCTACGGCGGCAAGCTGTACTACGACCCGGGCGTGCCGCAGGTCCGGCAGTTCGTCACTGAGGCGATCACGGACGCGGTGTCGCGCTACGAGGTCGACGGCGTGCACCTCGACGACTACTTCTACCCCTACCCCGCCGACGGTCGGCGAATCCCGGACGAGCGGACCTTCGCCGCGCACGGCAAGGGCTTCGACAACATCGACGACTGGCGCCGCGACAACGTCAACGACCTGATCTCAGGACTGGACGAGCGGGTGCACGCGGTCCGGCCGCGCGCCGAGTTCGGCGTCAGCCCTTCCGGCATCTGGCGCAACGCCCGCAGCGATCCCGCGGGTTCCGACACCAACGGCATGGAGTCCTACTCGTCGATCTTCGCCGACACCCGCCGCTGGGTCCGCGAAGGCTGGGTGGACTACATCGCTCCACAGGTCTACTGGCAGTTCGGCCACCCGGCGGCCGACTACGCCAAGGTGGTCCCCTGGTGGTCGCGGACCGTCGAGGGCACCGACGTGAAGCTCTACATCGGCCAAGCCGCCTACGAGGTCGGTCAACCGAACTGGACCGACCCTGCCGAACTCACCAACCACCTGACCTTCAACGCCAGCCAACCGAACGTCGAAGGCGACATCTACTTCAGCGCCAATTCCCTCAACACGGTCGCCGAAGAAGCCATCACCCGAGTGGTCCGAGACCACTACACCTCCTGAGCCCGGACAACCACCACCAGCCACCGGGACCCGCCGCAGCCCGAAACCGGGGGTACCGCCGCGATCGCGTACCGGATTCCGTCGCGGGATCACTGGGGTGCTCGTCAACCCTGGGGACCGGTCAGGCTTCGCGGTAGAGCTGGAGGCGGAGGTCTCGGGCTTTGGTCATGTGGGTTCTGGCGAGGGCGCCGGCGCGGTCCGCATCTCGGGCTTCGATGGCCTGGACCAGCTCGTGGTGTTCTGCCAGGGCTTCGGCCCAGCGGCCCGGGATCTCCAGGGTGGTGGCCGGGTAGCGGGTGAGGTGGTTGTTGAGCCTGGTCAGCAGGTCCACGACCGTTCCGTTGTGGCTCGCGGTCCAGATCGCCTCGTGGACCGCGCGGTTGGCGGCCGCCATCGCCGACGGATCCTGGGAGACGGCGTCCATGGCGGACTGGGCCTTGTGGATGCGGATGAGGTCGAAGTCGCTGTGCCGGGTCGCGGCGGCCGAAGCCGCGGTGGCTTCCAGGGCGATGCGGACCTCGTAGATCTCCAGGATCTCCTCCGGACTGCGGGAGCGGACGCGCATGCCGCGGTCACCGCGTTCGACGAGACCGTCCTGCTGGAGCCTGCGGAGGGCTTCGCGGATCGGCGTGCGGCTGGTGCCGTACCGCTCGGCGAGCGCGAGCTCCACCAGGTTGGCACCGGCGTCGAAGGTGCCGTCCACGATCTCGCCGCGCAGCCGCTCGTACACCTCGGACAGAGCCGCCATCTCCTTCGTCGCTGGGTCCACCTGGCAGGAGGCCAGGATACTCAGACCGTGGCGGCCCCCGCCCCGGCGAGCCTGCCGAACACCGCGCCAGAGGTCAGCCCGCTGCCTCCCGGGTAGTTCCCGGAGAACAGTCCACCGACCATCTCGCCGCAGGCGAACAGTCCTGCGATCGGCGAACCGGACACGTCGAGCACACGGGCGTCGGCGTCGACGTGCAAGCCGCCGAAGGTGAAGGTGATGCCGCACCCGACCGCGAAACCGTAGTAGGGCGGGGTGTCGAGGGCGAGCGCCCAGTTGGACTTGGGCGGTTCGACGTGCGCGGCCCGGCCGTCCTTGACCGCGGGATCGAACTCGGCGTCCACGATGGACTCGTTGAACTCCCGCGCGGTCCGGGACAGGCGTTCGGCGTCGATGCCCAGCGCCTCGGCGAGTTCCGGCAGCGCGTCGGCCTGCGCGGCGGCGATCGGGTGCGAGTCGTACTCCTCCGCGCGCAGCAGCGGGCGGGTTTTCGCGTCGAAGAGCTGGAAGGCCCGGCCGCCGGGCTGGCGCAGCACTTCCCGGCCGTACTTGGCGTAGGTGTAGTTGCGGAAGTCGGCTCCCTCGTCGACGAAGCGCTCCCCCGCCCGGTTGACCACCATCCCGAGCGGATAGCTCTGCCGGGTCAGCTGGTTGGTCAGCTCGCGGTTCCCGCCGTCGGGGTCGGCATCGGCGTCCCACGCGGTGCTGTGGCAGGTGGTCCAGTCGCCGTGCGGCGCGGCGCCGGCGGCCAGCGCGAGGTCGAGGACGTCGCCGGTGTTGGTCGGCGTGCCGCGCACGTAGGCGCCGGCCCATTCCGAGCCGAGGTTGCGGGACCTGCGTTCGGCGGAGGCCTCGAACCCACCGGCCGCCAGCACGATCGCCCCGGCCGGCACCCGGTGCTCGGCTCCCCCGGCCCGGTAGGTGACGCCGCGGTCGTCGAGGTGCAGCGCGGTGACCTCGGCGCCGTAGCGGATCTCGACGCCCGCCTGCCGCGCGGCTGCGGTGTGCTGGGCGATCAGGCCCTTGCCGCCGTCGACGGTGCCCACGGAGAGCCCGCCGGAGAACACCCACTTGCCGCCGGAGAGGTACGCCTGCCGCTCGTACATCAGCCGCCAGGCCAGGCCCTTGCCCGCCAGCCACCGCACGGTGTCGGTTGACCGCGAGATCAGGACCTCGGTGAGCACCGGATCGCAGCGCCCGCCGGTCACCCGGTCCATGTCGGCGTGGAAGGCGCTCGCGGGGTAGGCGGGCACCACCGAGTCCGCGTGCCGCTCATCGGGTTCGAGCAGGTCGGCGACGTCGTCGATGTCGTCGAAGGTAAACCGGAACGCCCCGGCCGTGTAATAGGAGTTGCCGCCTGCCTCGGCCTCCGCGGCCTTCTCCAGCAGCAACACCCGGGCACCCCGCTCGGCGGCTGAGTGCGCCGCCGAGAACCCTGCGTTGCCGCCACCGACCACCACGACGTCGAAATCCACCACGCACCTCCTGCACACGACTGTATACAGAAGAATACCGACCCGGGGGACGTTTGGGAACGACGCTGCGAGCGCTCGAAGCTCAGGTGCGCTCGGCGAAGGCTTCGACCTGGGGGGTCGTTCCCGCGACGATCAACGTGTCCTGCTGGCCGACGGTGGTCTCGGCCGTGGCGTAGGTGAATTCCTCCCCCGGCCGCTTGATGCCCACGACCGTCACGCCGTACTTGGAGCGCAGCTTCAGCTCACCCAGGGTGTTGCCGACGGCCTCGGCGGGCGCGTGGGTCTTGATCAGCGCGTAGTGCTCGGCGAGCTCGATGTAGTCGAGCATCCGGCCGTTGACCAGGTGCGCGACCCGCTCCCCCATCTCGTGCTCGGGCAGCACCACGTGGTGCGCGCCGACGCGCTCGAGGATGCGTCCGTGCTGACGGCTGGTGGCCTTGGCCCAGATGTGCGGGATGCCGAAGTCCGCCAGCAGCGAGGTGGTGAGGATGCTCGCTTCCAGCTCGGTGCCGATGGCGACCACGGCCCGCTTGAACTGGTGCACGCCGAGCTGGAGCAGGCTCTCGGGATCGGTGCTGTCGGCGACGGCGGTGTGGGTGAGCTCGTCGGCGTAGCGCTGCACCACGTTCGGCCGCGAGTCCAGCGCCAGCACCTCCGAACCGCGCCGCACGAGTTCGGCGGCCAGCGAGCTGCCGAAGCGGCCGAGCCCGATGACCACGATCTGGTTGGTGTCGTCGTCCCTAGCCAACGATGGGTCGCTCCTCTGGTAGTTCGTAGCGGCGTCCGCGTTCGCGGAGCGCGAGCGCGGACGCCAGGGTGATCGGACCTAGCCTGCCGATGAACATCAGCAGCACCAGCAGCACCTGCCCGAAGGGCGGCAGCTGTGCGGTGATCCCGGTCGACAGCCCGACCGTGGCGAACGCCGACACCGCTTCGAACAAGACCTGATCAAGCCCGAACGGAGTGATCACCAGCAGGATCAGCACGGTCAGCATCACGCACGCGACCCCCAGCAGCACGATCGTCAGCGCCTGGCGCTGCACCGCTCCCGGCAGCTGCCTACCCATCACGTGCACGGTGGGCTCGCCGCGGATTTCGGCGAGGATCACGTACGCCAGCAGCGCGAACGTGGTGACCTTGATGCCACCGGCCGTGCCCGCGCTGCCGCCGCCGATGAACATCAGGATGTCCTGCAGCAGCAACGTCCCGGGGTGGAAGGCGGCGACGTCGAGGATGTTGAACCCGGCGGTGCGCGGCATGACCCCGCTGGAGAACCCGGCCACCAGCTTGCCCGGCCAGGGCATGGGCCCGAGGGTACCGGGGTTGGTCCACTCGGCGGCGGTGATCCCGACCGCGCCCACGCCCAGCAGCAACGCGGTCGCCAGCAGTGTGACCTTGGCGTGCATCGTCCAGCGGCGGGAAACCCGCAGGTGGCGGAAGATCTCCACCCACACCGGGAAGCCGAGGCCGCCGGCGATCACCGCGAGGCAGATCGGCAGGAGGAAGAACGGGTCGGTGGCGAAGGACATCATGTTGTCGCTGCGCAGCGCGAAACCGGCGTTGTTGAAGGCCGAGACCGCGTGGAAGACGCCTTCGTAGATCGCCCGCCCCAGGCCCAACTCGTAGCCGGCGATCAGCCGCGCGGTCAGCAGCGCCGCCACGACCAGCTCGAACAGCAGGCTGAGGCCGATCACCCGGAAGACCGTGCGTCGCACCTCGCCCAGACCGAGGGCCTTGGTCTCGGCCTGCGCGGTCAGCCGCATCCGGAGTCCGAACCGGCGGAACATCACCAGGCTGAGCAGCGAGGCAACGGTCATGATGCCCAGGCCGCCGAGCTGGATCAGCACAAGGATGATCACTTCGCCGGCGGCGGAGAAGTGGACCGGGGTGTCCAGCACGATCAACCCCGTCACGCAGACCGCCGAGGTGGCGGTGAACAGCGCGGGGAGCAGATCGGTGGGCTTACCGCTCTCGGTCGAGAAGGGCATCATCAACGCGATGGTGCCGACCGCGATCAGGGCTGCGAAGCCCAGCACGATCGGCACCGATGGACGCCGCACGACGGCGGCGAACCCGCGCTCGAAAGCAGGGATGACGCTCACGCGAGCACCCTACTTCGAGCCGTTGATCAGGGTTCGCTGACCACGACGACGCCGTCGCTGTCGGCGTAGACGTACTCGCCGGGCACGAACTCCACACCGCCGAGCTCGACGACCTCGTCGAGGACGCCTTCACCGGTCTTGGTGGACTTGCGCGGGTTGGTGCCCAGCGCCTTGACCCCGAACTCCATGCCGCCGATGACCGCGGAATCCCGGATCGCGCCGTTGACGATGACGCCGTTCCAGCCGTTGGACCGGCCGAGCTCGGCGATGAGGTCGCCGACCAGGGCGGTGTGGACCGAGCCGGCGCCGTCGATGACCAGCACGGCTCCGTCGCCGGGCTCGGAGAGCGTCTTCTTCAGCAGCGCATTGTCCTGGAAGCAGGTGACCGTGCGAACGCGACCCTCGAAGGCCACCACGCCACCGTAGTTGCGGAACTGCACGTCGCAGCTGCGCACCTCCGGCCCCTCCCGATCCGCCAGATCAGCCGTCGCCAATGCCATGAACCCTCCCGAGAAAAGCCGTGGAACCACAAAGACCCTACCCGCCAGTAGCAAGACGGGCCAAGCCCGACCACCGCCAGGCAGCACCGGAGGTGCTTGCTCACTACCCCGAGCAAGCAACCGGCACCGCCGCGGGTTCTCAGACGTCGTTCCGGGAGGACAGCCGAAGCGCCGTGTACGGGGCCTTGTGCACGGGTCTCCGATCCCGGAGCCAGACGGCGTCTGAGGTGGTTCTCGCTACCCGCACCGAGATGCAGAGCGGTTGATCCCCGCGAAGCGCCCGCAGACCAGATGAGGGCCGGGCTCGGGATCTTGTTCCCGAGCCCGGCCCTCATCTGGACGTCCTACCGCCCCTTGCGCTCCCGGAGCCTCGCCAGCGCTTCGTCGAGGATCTTCATCCCGTCCTCATCGCTGCGACGCTCCTTCACGTACGCGAGGTGGCTCTTGTAGGGCTCGTTGCGCTTCGCCGCCGGAGGGTTCTGCTCGTCCCGACCTGCGGGCAGTCCGCAGCGCGGGCAGTCCCACTCCTGCGGCACTTCGGCGTCGAGCGCGAACGACGGCTTGCTGTGGTGCGCGTTGGCGCACCAGTAGTCGATCCGCTTCCGCGGAGCGGCTTCCCCCCGCTCAGACTCGCCTACCGTGGGGCCCGAGCCCACACGAGTGCCGCGAATGGCATTACCGCCAGTCATCCATCCTCACCCACCAAGCGGCCCGGGGTTGATCGACCGTCAACAGACCGGTCGATCAACCGATCTTGATCAACAGGCCGACGCCGATGATGGAGATGACCCACAGCGCCATGACGAACAGCGTCATCCGGTCGAGGTTCTTCTCCGCCACGCTGGAGCCGGCCAGGTTTGACTGCATACCGCCGCCGAACAGCGAGGAGAGTCCGCCCCCCTTGGCCCGGTGCAGCAGGACAAGCAGCACCAGCAGGACACTCGTCACGATCAACATGATCTGCAGGAAAAGATTCATATCGTCCTCGTTCGCACAGCGGTTCGCAACCTAGAGTACCGGCCCGCCAACCCCCAGTTGACCAGTCCACCCATTAACGCACCGAGGGTCCCACACGCCGACCTCCGATTCTTCGGCGGGCGACGACCGGACGCCGGGAATCTTGAAGTGGAATTCACCCGAAACGACGAGAGGGCGCCCCGGCGCGGACCGGGGCGCCCTCTCGTGCAGGTCACGGCAGCGGACCACCCGCGGCCATCGCGGAGAGCTTGGCGAACTCGTCGGCGTTGAGGCTCGCACCACCGACCAGCGCGCCGTCGACGTCGCTCTGACCGACCAGCTCACCGATGTTGCTGGACTTCACCGAGCCGCCGTAGAGCACGCGGACCTCATCGGAGATCTCCTTGCCGTACTTGTCGCTGAGCGCCTGCCGCAGCGCGCCGCAGACCTCCTGGGCGTCGGCGGCGGTGGCCACCTTGCCGGTGCCGATGGCCCAGACGGGTTCGTAGGCGACGACGACCTGGCGGACCTGCTCGGCCTTGAGGCCCTTGAGCCCGTTGATCAGCTGCGTGGTGCAGTGCTCCACGTGGTCACCGGCCTCGCGCACGTCGAGGGCCTCGCCGACGCAGAGGATCGGCGACATCTCGTTCTTGAGGACCTGGCGGACCTTCTTGTTGACCAGCTCGTCGGTCTCGCCGTGGTACTCGCGACGCTCGGAGTGGCCGACCACCACGTAGCTGCACCCGAGCTTGGCCAGCATCGGTCCCGAGACCTCACCGGTGTAGGCACCGGACTCGTGCTCGGAGACGTCCTGCGCACCGTGCTTGATGAGCAGCTTGTCGCCGTCGATGAGCGTCTGGACGCTGCGGATGTCGGTGAACGGCGGGATGACCGCCACCTCGACCTTGGCGAAGTACTTCTCCGGCAGCGCGAAGGCGAGCTTCTGCACCAGGGCGATGGCCTCGAGGTGGTTGAGGTTCATCTTCCAGTTGCCGGCGATGAGGGGCTGACGAGCCATCAGGCTTCACCTTCCAGGACCTGAACACCCGGGAGCGCCTTGCCCTCCAGGTACTCCAGCGACGCGCCACCGCCGGTGGAGATGTGCGAGAAGCCGCCCTCGGGCAGGCCGAGGGTGCGCACGGCGGCGGCCGAGTCGCCGCCGCCGACGACGCTGAAGGAGTCGGAGTCGACGATGGCCTGCGCGATTCCCCGGGTGCCTTCGGCGAAGGCGGGGAACTCGAACACGCCCGCCGGGCCGTTCCAGAACACGGTGCCCGCACCGCGCAAGACCTCGGCGAACAGCTCGACGCTGCGGGGGCCGATGTCCAGGCCCATCCAGCCGTCCGGGATGGCGTCGGCGCCGACGGTCTCCTTCTCGGCGTCGGCGGCGAAGCGGTCTCCCGCCACGATGTCCACCGGCAGCACGATCTTGTCGGCGGCGTCGGCGAGCAGCTTCTTGGTGTTGTCGATCTGGTCTTCCTGCAGCAGCGAGGAGCCCACGCCGCGGCCCTGGGCGGCCAGGAAGGTGTAGGCCATGCCGCCGCCGATGAGCAGCTTGTCGACCTTGGGCAGCAGCGCCTTGATCACGCCGAGCTTGTCGGAGACCTTGGAGCCGCCGAGCACCACCGCGTAGGGGCGCTTGGCGTCCCCGGTGAGGGTGCGCAGCACTTCCACCTCGGCGAGCACGAGGCCGCCGGCGTAGGCGGGCAGCTCCTTGGCGACGTCGAAGACCGATGCCTGCTTGCGGTGCACGACGCCGAAGCCGTCGGAGACGAAGGCGGCGCCCTCGCCGACCAGGGCGGCGAGGTCTGCGGCCAGCGATTCGCGCTCGGCGTCGTCCTTGCTGGTCTCGCGCGCGTCGAAGCGCACGTTCTCCAGCAGCGCGACGCCGCCGTCGGCCAGTCCCGCGACGGTGGACTTGGCGGACTCGCCGACCAGGTCACCCGCCAGCGCGACGTCGGAGCCCAGCAGCTCGCCGAGGCGGCGGGCGACCGGTGCCAGCGAGAACTGCGGGTCGGGCTCGCCCTTCGGGCGGCCGAGGTGCGCGGTGAGCACGACCTGCGCACCGGCTTCGGTGAGCTTGGTGACGGTAGGCAGCGAGGCGCGCACCCGGCCGTCGTCGGTGATCTTGTCGCCGTCCAGCGGCACGTTGAGGTCGGCGCGCACCAGGACGCGACGACCCCGCACGCCCTCGGACAGCAGATCGTCGAGGTTCTTCACGCTCTAACTCCTACGTGAGACGGGAAGACCCGCATGAGCCGGGCGGAAACGCAGCGGCTCATGCGGGTCTCATCTAAGTGCTTGCTCAGGCCAGCTTCGAGGCGACCAGGGCGGTGAGGTCCGCGAGGCGGTTGGAGTAGCCCCACTCGTTGTCGTACCAGCCGACGATCTTGACCTGGTTGCCGATGACCTTGGTCAGCGGCGCGTCGAAGACCGTCGAGTGCGGGTCGGTGACGATGTCGGAGGAGACGATCGGGTCCTCGTTGTACTTGAGGATGCCCTTGAAGCGGCCCTCGGCAGCGGCGGCCTTGAACGCCTCGTTGACCGACTCGGTGGTGGCGTCCTTCTGCACGGTGGCGGTCAGGTCGGTGACCGAACCGGTCGGCACCGGCACGCGCATCGCGTAGCCGTCGAGCTTGCCGTTGAGCTCCGGGATGACCAGGCCGATCGCCTTGGCCGCACCGGTGCTGGTCGGCACCACGTTGACCGCGGCGCCACGGGCGCGGCGCAGGTCCTTGTGCGGGCCGTCCTGCAGGTTCTGGTCCGCGGTGTAGGCGTGCACCGTGGTCATCAGGCCCTGCTCGATGCCGAAGGTGTCGTTGAGGACCTTCACCATCGGCGCGAGGCAGTTGGTGGTGCAGGAGGCGTTGGAGATGATGGTCTGCGTGCCGTCGTACTTCTCGTCGTTGGCACCCAGCACCACGGTCAGGTCCTCGCCCTTGGCCGGGGCGGAGATGATGACCTTCTTCGCGCCGCCCTCGTCGACGTGCTTGCGGGCGTCGGCCGCGTTGGTGAAGAAGCCGGTGGACTCGACGACGACGTCCACACCCAGGTCGCCCCACGGCAGCTTGCCCGGGTCACGCTCGGCGAGGATCTTGATGAGCTTGCCGCCCACCTCGATGCCCTCACCGGTGACCTTCACCTCCTGGTCGAGACGACCAAGGATGCTGTCGTACTTGAGCAGGTGCGCCATGGTCGCGACGTCGCCCAGGTCGTTGGCGGCCACGATCTCGATGTCGTGATCGCTGGCGGTCGCCGCACGCCAGAAGTTCCGCCCGATCCGACCGAAGCCGTTGATACCTACGCGAACGGTCACGCCGATCTCTCCTCGTGACTGACCCGGCCGAATGACTCGGCGGGTGAGTTGATGGTCTCGGGTTCACCCTATCTGCCTCGACAGCCCCCGCACGTGGGCGGTCGCGGGCCATCACCGCGAGTTCGGGTGAGCGCCGCCGAGCATACCCGTCGAACCCCGGGTGAGCGTCATCTTCGCAGTTCAGATGCCCATCCCGGGCGGTGACGAAAATGCGCCACCGGTGATCGGAGTCTCTGCACCGGTTCGGCGAGAGCGGCGTTGACGCTTCCGCAGCACTCACCGCCCAAAACCCAGACCGTCAGGCAAGCGGCGAAGCCGCTTCCTCTTCACCCCACCCGAGCAACCGGCACCGCCGCGGGTTCTGAGCGGCTCTCCGGCGAGGACGGCCACTCCGCCGTGCATTGGACATGCATCAGGAGTGGCACCCGCAGTCCGCAGAGCCGCTCAGGTTCCGCTACCCGCACCGCCGCGCAGAACGAGTGCGAACAAGAGATCAGGCTTCGGCTTCGAGCATCTCTGCTGTCACGGCTGATTCCGTGTCAGGTACGCCGAGTTCTCGGGCGCGCTTGTCGGCCATCGCCAGCAGCCGCCGGATGCGGCCGGCGACCGCGTCCTTGGTCATCGGCGGGTCGGCGAGCTGGCCGAGCTCCTCCAGCGACGCCTGGCGGTGGGCCAGCCGCAGCCGGCCGGCGACGGTGAGGTGGTCGGGCGCGTTCGGGCCGAGCAGGTCCAGGGCCCGTTCGACGCGGGCGGCCGATGCGACGGCCGCGCGGGCCGACCTGCGCAGGTTCGCGTCGTCGAAGTTGGCCAGCCGGTTGGCGGTGGCGCGGACCTCGCGCCGCATCCGCCGCTCCTCCCAGGACAGCACGCTGGAGTGCGCGCCGAGCCTGGTCAGCAGGGCCCCGATGGCGTCGCCGTCGCGGACCACGACGCGGTCCGCACCGCGCACCTCGCGCGACTTGGCCGACACCCCGATCCGCCTTGCCGAGCCGACCAGCGCCAGCGCGGCTTCCGGTCCGGGGCAGGTGACCTCCAGGGAGGACGACCTGCCGGGCTCGGTGAGCGAGCCGTGGGCCAGGAAGGCGCCGCGCCACGCGGCTTCGGAGTCGCAGGAGCCGCCGGAGACCACGTGCGCGGGCAGCCCGCGCACCGGACGTCCGCGCGGGTCGAGCAACCCGGTCTGCCGGGCGAGCCCTTCGCCGTCCTTCACCACGCGCACCACGTACCGGGTCCCCTTGCGCAGGCCGCCGGAGGTGATCACGTGCACGTCGGAGTGGTGCCCGAACAGCTCGTGGACCTCCTTGCGCAGCCTGCGCGCGGTGGATCCGCTGTCGAGTTCGGCCTCGACCACCACCCGGCCGGCGACGATGTGCAGTCCGCCGGCGAAGCGCAGCAACGACGAGACCTCCGCTCGTCGGCAGCACGTCTTGCTCACCGACAACCGGCTCAACTCGTCCTTGACCGCCGCGGTCATCGCCACTGGTCCGTCCTCCTCTCCAGTGCGGCCCGCAGGCTCGCCGCGAGCGCCTGCGGGTCGTGCCGTCCCGGCACGGCGGGCGCGGCGATCTTGTCCAGCAAGGTCCAGGCGCCCAGGCCCGAGGCCGCCGAGCGCAACCGGTCCGGAGTGGGCACCGAGTCCGCATCGGCCAGCACGGCGTCGACCTTCAGCCGGGGCGCGTGTTGCGAGAGTACGTCCAGGTGTTGTTCGGGCGAGAAGCCCGCCGTCTCACCCGGCTGAGGGATGAGGTTGAGCACCACGAAACGCCGTGCGGACGTGGTCACCAGAGCCTCGTGCAGCTCCGGGACCAGCAGATGTGGCAGGACGCTGGTGAACCAGGAGCCGGGTCCGAGCAGCACCAGATCGGCGTGGGTGACGGCCTCCACGGCCTGCGGGCACGCCGTCGGGGGACCATCGCCGTTCGCGTGCAATCGCACTTGTTTCACTCGACCGGGTGTACTCGCGAGAGCGACCTGGCCTCGAATGGTGCGCACGGCCTCCGGATCGGAGTCCAAACCGACGACGTCGCCGATCATGTCCAGCGGCCGAGTCGACATCGGGAGCACGCGTCCCCGCACGCCGAGGAGCTCGCAGGCGTGGTCGAGCACCTCGACCGGGTCCTCCAGCACCTCCAGCAGACCGGCGAGCAGCAGGTTGCCGACCGCGTGCCCGGCCAGCGCTCCTGAACCGCCGAAGCGGTGCTGGAACACCCGCGACCACACCTGTTCCCGTTCCCCGTCGTCGGCCAGCGCCGCGAGTGCCTTGCGCAGATCGCCGGGTGGCAGCAGACCGAGCTCGCGGCGCAGCCTGCCCGAGGACCCGCCGTCGTCGGCGACCGTGACCACGGCCGTCACGTCGGAGGTGATCCGGCGCAGCGCCGCCAATGACGCCTGCAGCCCGTGCCCGCCGCCCAGGGCGACCGCGCGGAGTGGCCGGTCCTCGCCCGTCACTCGCGCCCCAGGTCCCGGTGGACCGTCTTGACCATCATCCCGTCGTCCTCGGCGAGCCTGCGCGCGAGTTCCTCGACCAGCGCGACGCTGCGGTGCTTGCCCCCGGTGCAGCCCAGCGCCAGCGTCAGGTAGCGCTTGCCCTCCCGGTGGTAGCCGGCGCCGACCAGCCGCAGCAGCTGCTGGTAGCTGTCCATGAACTCCTCGGCGCCCTCCTGGCCGAGCACGTAGTTGCGCACCTCGTCGTCGAGGCCGTTAAACTCGCGCAGCTCGGGGATCCAGAACGGGTTCGGCAGGAAACGGCAGTCCATGACCAGGTCGGCATCCATCGGCAGGCCGTACTTGTAGCCGAAGGACAGCACGGTCACCCGCGTGCGGGTGCTGGCCTCGGTGCCGAAGGCGTCCTCTATCTTGCTGCGCAGCTGGTGCACCGACAGGCCGGTGGTGTCGAGCACCAGGTCGGCTTCCGAGCGCAGCCGCGACAGCAGCGAGCGCTCGGCGGCGATGCCGTCGGCAAGCCGGCCGTCCGCCTGCATCGGGTGACCGCGCCGCACCTGCTCGAAGCGGCGGATCAGCACCTCGTCGGTGGCCTCCAGGAACAGCACCTTCGGCTTGTAGCCGCGGGCGTCGAGGTCCTTGATCACCGAGCCGAGGTCTTCGGTGAAGGCGCGGCTGCGCACGTCCATCACCACCGCGACGCGGGTTATCTGGCCGCTGGAGCGGGCGCCCAGCTCGACCATGGTGGCGATCAGTTCCGGCGGCAGGTTGTCCACCACGAACCAGCCGAGGTCCTCCAGGCACTTGGCCGCGGTGCTGCGGCCGGCTCCGGACAGGCCGCTGACGACCGCGACCTCGATGCCCGAATGCTCGTCACTCACTTTGTTCCCCTCGTTCTCCGGCTGTCCCTTCGGCCAGCGCCGCGTGAACGGTTTCCGCGGTGTTGCGGCCGATCCCGGGTACCGCCACGATGTCCTCGACCGATGCCTGGCGAAGCTTCTTCACCGAGCCGAAGTGCTTGAGCAGCGCCGCGCGACGAGTCTCGCCCAGACCCGGGATGGCGTCCAATGTGGAGCTCGTCATCCGCTTGCCGCGCTTGGACCGGTGGTAGCTGATGGCGAAGCGGTGCGCCTCGTCGCGCACCCGCTGCAACAGGTACAGCGCTTCGCTGTTGCGCGCCAGGATCACCGGATCGGGGTCGGCGGGCAGCCACACCTCTTCGAGCCGCTTGGCCAGGCCGATCACCGCGACGTCGGTGATGCCCATCTCGGTCAGCGCGTCGGCGGCGGCGTTGGCCTGCGGCCCGCCTCCGTCGATGACCAGCAGGTTCGGCGGGTAGGCGAACTTCTTGGGCCGTCCGGTGTCCGGGTCGATCCCGGACGGGGCGTCGGCTCCGTCCCCCCTCGCCCCCTCCTTCGCGGTTTCGCTGAGGTAGCGGGCGAACCGGCGGCGCACGACCTCGTCGATCGAGCCGACGTCGCCACCTTCGGCGCCTTCCCGGACCTCGAACCGGCGGTACTCGGACTTCCGCGGCACGCCGTCCTCGAAGACCACCAGCGAAGCCACCACGTCGCTGCCCTGCACGTGGCTGACGTCGATGCACTCGATGCGCAGCGGTGGGGTGTCCAGCGCGAGCGATTCCTGCAGCTCCTGCAGCGCCGCCGAGCGCGCGGTGAGGTCACCGGCGCGGCGCAGCTTGTACTGCTGGAACGCTTCCTTGGCGTTGCGCTCCACCGTTCCCATCAGCGCACGCTTATCACCGCGCTGCGGAACGCGCAGGCTGACGCGACTGCCGCGCAGCTCACCGAGCCAGCCGGCGATGGTCTCGGAGTCCTCGGGGAGATCGGGCACCAGCACCTCGCGCGGCACCGGACTGCCACCGGCGTCGGCCTGATCGGCCAGCGCGGCCTGCTCTCCGTAGAACTGGGTGAGGAACTGCGAGGTGAGCGCGGCGGTGTCGGTCTGCTCGAGCTTGTCGATCACCCATCCGCGCTGGCCGCGAACACGGCCGCCGCGGATGTGGAAGACCTGCACGGCTGCGGCGAGCTCGTCCTCGGCGAAGGCCACCACGTCGGCGTCGGTGCCGTCGCCGAGCACCACCGCCTGCTTCTCCATCGCGCGGCGCAGCGCTTCGAGGTCGTCGCGCAGCCTGGCGGCGCGCTCGAACTCCAGCTCCGCCGAGGCCGCCTGCATCTGCTTGTCGAGCTTGCGCATCAGCTGGTCGGTCTGGCCCGCCAGGAAGTCGCAGAAGTCCTCGACGATCCCGCGGTGCTCCTCGGCGCTGACCCGGTCCACGCACGGCGCCGAGCACTTGCCGATGTAGCCGAGCAGGCACGGGCGGCCGATCTGCGAGTGCCGCTTGAACACCCCTGCCGAGCAGGTGCGCGCCGGGAACACCCGCAGCAGCAGGTCGAGGGTCTCGCGGATCGCCCACGCGTGGGCGTAGGGGCCGAAGTAGCGCACGCCGCGCTTGCGCGGGCCGCGGTAGACGTGCAGCCGCGGGTACTCCTCGTGCAGCGTCACCGCCAGCACCGGGTAGGACTTGTCGTCGCGGTAGCGCACGTTGAACTTCGGGTCGTACTCCTTGATCCAGGAGTACTCCAGCTGCAGGGCCTCGACCTCGGTGCCCACCACGGTCCACTGCACGCCGGTCGCGGTGGTGACCATCTGCCGGGTGCGCGGATGCAGCCCGGCGAGGTCGGCGAAGTACGAGGAGAGCCTGCTGCGCAAGCTCTTCGCCTTGCCGACGTAGATCACGCGCCCGGTGGCGTCGTGGAAGCGGTAGACGCCCGGGGCGTCCGGGATCGTGCCTGGTGCTGGTCGGTAGGTGGACGGGTCGGCCACGCCACCAGCCTACGTGCGAGCCCCGACGCACCTCGTCGGCGGCCGGTCACCACACCGGGTGCGGTTGCGGGCACACTGGGTGGTCCACGATCTTCGCACGCACCGCCGGGAGGTCACCGTGAACTACACCCACACCAGTCACGATCGAGGCCCCGATCGATCCGCCCCCGACCGCGCCGCGCTCGCCGAGGTGGGACCGGGCGTGCACGCCTGGGTGCAGCCGGACGGCTCGTGGTGGATCAACAACGCCGGTGCGGTGATCACCGACGACGGGATCGTGCTGGTGGACACCTGCGCGACCGCGGTGCGAACCCGGCGGTTCCTGGAGGCGGTCCGCGCGGTGGGCGGCGAGGCGCCGATCCGCTTCGCGGTCAACACGCACCTGCACGGCGACCACACCCACGGCAACGCGCTGCTACCCGATTCCACCGCGGTGGTGGGGCATCTCGCGACCCGCGACGGCATCCTCGCCGACACCCTGCTCACCGCGACGCCACCGGTCTGGGAACCCGTGCCGCAGTGGGAGATCACCGAGCACCGCGCACCCTCGGTGGTGCTGCGGGACTCGCTGACCCTGCACGTCGGCGACCGCGCCGTCGAGCTGCACCACCCGGGTTTCGCCGCCCACACGCCCGGGGACGTCGTCGCGTGGGTGCCGGACGCGGCCGTGCTGTTCAGCGGCGACCTGCTGTTCCACAGCGTGACACCGCTGGTGTTCATGGGTTCGGTGGAAGGCGCGCTGAAATCCCTGGAATGGCTCGCCGGATTCCGCCCCACCGCGGTTGTTCCGGGCCACGGGCCCACGTTCCCCGGCTCCGCGCTCCCCCGCGTCCTCGAGGACCACGCGCGCTACTACCGCTTCGTCCTGGACATCGCGCGCAAGGGCCGCACCGACGGGCTCAGCCCGTTGGAGGCCGCGAAGCGCTGCGGCCTCGGCGAATTCGCGAACTGGCCGGACGCCGAGCGCATCGTGCTCAACCTCCACCGCGCCTACGCCGAGGCCGACGACCGCGACGTGGACCTCACCGAGGCCTTCGCCGACACCCTCACCTACAACGGCGGGCCCCTGCCGACCCACGTCTAGGAACTGGGAGTGCGGTCCCCAGGAGCGGAACCCGAGCGGCTCCGCGGACTCCGTGCGCCGCTCCTCGTGCAGGTCTGATCGACGGCGTCGCGGCGCACTCGCCACGAAGCCGCTGCTGTGCCGGTTGCTCGGGTGGTGGAAGGAGAACGCGGCTCCGCGGCGTCCTTGAAGACCGCTCAGAGCTGGCGCGGGAGGCGTTCGGCGACCGGGGCGAGGGTGACCGGGAGCGCCGGGAGGGTTTGGTACCAGTAGGCCGTCGAGGAGACGTCGTCCGAGCGCTTGTTGGCGTGGCCGTGCTCGATGGTCGCCCTGATGGAGCGGTCGAAGACGATCGGGTCCTCGACGTGGAAGCGGTAGTAGGAGACCTGACCGCTCCAGTTCTCGCCGCCAGCCATCGTGATCCCGTGGTAGGGCCCGTGGAACTCCTGGTCCGGGCACCACGCGGTGTTGAAGTAGTCCTCGGTCCCGGTGCCGTGCAGGCGGGGCGGCCAGGGTTCTCCGTCGATGAAGAACATGTCGTCGCCTTCGCCGTACCAGTTCCACTCGGTGGTCTCGCGCAGGTTGTGCACGTTGAGCACGGTGCCGACGTAGTGCCCGCGTCCTTCGGCCTCCAGCATCACGAAGTTGCCCGCGCCGTCGGTGTTGTGGCCGCCGAAGAGGAACTCCTCGTTGGTCTGGTCGCCCTGCGGGACGCCGTCGGTGGGGTTCTGCCGCCGCCACTGGGCGTGGAAGTAGGCCAGTTCGGGGTCGGCTTCGCCGTAGCTCTCGTAGTCGACGTAGAAGTAGAACGTCACGGGTTTGACGGTCATCTCGCTGATCAGCTCGACGCGGGCGCGGCCGGCGAAGGGCATCGCGAACCAGCAGTTGAAGCCCTTGCCGTCCTGCGGGCTCATCTGCAGCGGCGCGGAGCTGAAGTTGGCGCTGTGGGCGTGGCCGACGCCGAAGAAGTCGCCCAGCGGCACCAGCACGGCCGGGTGCGGCTGGTCGTCCCAGGTGATGCGCAGGACGAGCCGTCGCAGGTGGTCGGCTTCCAGCTCGACCGGTTCACCGACGTGGTCGAGTGCGACGGTGCACCAGATGTGGGTGATCACCCCGGGCCCGGTGATGTCGGCGAGCAGCCGCGTCTCGCCGGGCATGACGCGCACGTTGTCCTGGTTGCCGCCGGAGGTGTCCCAGCTCGACACCCTGCCGCGGCGCGTGGCGCGCAGCCGCGGCAGGTCCCTCAGACTGCTCCCGAAATCCCCGTAACCGGCCACAGTGGCTCCCCCATCAGCAGGCAGCGGTGTCGTTGATCACTGTCTACCATCCCGGGCGGCCTCAGCGGCCGGGTTTCACGAAGTCGGCGGCGTGTAGTTCTCGATGCGACGCAACAGCTTCCGGATGCGGGCGCCGTAGATCGGCGAGAGGGCGTACCCCGGGTAGCTGGCGAACCAGCTGGCGCTGCCGAGGCTGACGGCGTCGGCACCGGCCCAGAAGTACTCGCGGCAGTCGTCGAAGCTGCGGATGCCGCCGGTGGCGATGATCGGCAGGGTCACCTCAGCGTCGCGCAGTTCCTTGACCACCCGCAGCCCGATCGGCTTGATCGCGCGACCGGACAGACCGCCGAAGCCGTTGTTGAGCAGCGGGGTTCCGGTCTCCGGGTCGAGGCGCAGGCCCTTCACGGTGTTGATCGCGGTCAGCGCGGACACGCCGTGCTTGGCGGCGAGGCGCGCGTGGCCGATGTAGTCGTAGTCGGGCGAGAGCTTGAGGATCACCGGGTGGTCGCTGCGCGGCACGGCCTCGGCCAGCACCGATTCGATGATCTGGTTGAAGTCGAAGTTGACGTTGTGGCAGGAGACGTTGAACTCCAGCGCCGCGATCTCGCCGACCGGAACGGCGGCGTTGACCTTGTCGACCAGCGTCACGAACTCCTCGGCGGAGAAGCCGCCGACGGACATGATCGTGTTCTGCGCGCGGGTGCGCGGGTAGTAGTCGCGCAGGTAGGCGTCGATGCCGACGTTGCACCAGCCGAAGGCGTTGAGCCAGCCGCCGTCGACCTGCCGCAGGGCCTGCCCGTAGCGCTTGAGCAGACTGGGCAGCTCGCGCAGCTCCCAGTCGTCCTTGGTGGTGAAGTGGCCTTCCCGCGGTTCGACGGTGACCGTGCGGGTGGTGACGGCGCCGAAGCGCTCCAGCGGCACGAAGTTCGAGATGGGGCTCATGCCGTAGGCCATGACCTTGGCGTTGGACACGCCGTAGCCGAGCAGGCTGGACGAGGTGACCAGGCGGTTGCGCAGCTTGATGTCACCGAGCCGCACACCAGGTTCGGCGCTGTCGTCGCGCACCAACCGAAGGTTGCGCTCCTGGGCCAAGCTCACGATCTCCTCCTGCGGCACCCCGGTCGGCCCCGATGACCGACGAACGGCCGCGGCCCGTGCGCCGCCGACCGACCACCGCCCATTGTCCCCCACGACCGGCGATGTCCCCATGCGGGTTCGCACACAGTCCCCGGAGCGCGTTTGCTCATCGAACGCTGATCATGTTCGATTGAACACGTGGAGAGTTCAGAACGGAGCCAAATCATCATCGAACGGCTTCGCCAGGCCGAACGGGTGACGGTCGCCGAGCTGGCGGCGGCGACCAGCTGCTCGGAGATGACCATCCGCCGCGACCTCGACCAGCTCGCCGAGGAAGGCGTGCTGCGGCGGGTGCGCGGCGGCGCGGTGAGCTTCCTGCGAGGCCAGTCCGCCCCGTTCTCGCTGCGGGAACGCGACTCGGTGGAGGTCAAGCGCAGGCTGGCCGTCGAGGTGGAGTCGCTGATCGCCGACGGCGAGTCGGTCATCCTCGACAGCGGCTCCACGACCCGGGAGGTCGCGCGGCGCCTGGCCGAGCGCCGGGTCACCGCGATCCCGCTGGACATGCACGCGGCGAACGCCCTGTCCAACGCCGCCGAGGTGACCCTGCTGCTGCCTGGTGGCAGGGCGAGGCCGGGCGAGCTGTCCTTCGTCGGCCACCTGACTGGGACATCGCTGCGCGCGCTGCGGGTCGACACCACCGTGCTCGGGGTGTGCGGCCTGTCGGCGGAGCGCGGCTTGACCGCGCACGACCTGGAGGAGGTCCCGATCAAGAACGCGGCAGCGGACGCGGCGCAGCGCGTCATCGCGGTGTGCCACGGTGCCAAGTTCGCCCGCACCGGGCTGGGTTTCGTGTGCCCGGTGACGAGCCTGGACGTTGTGGTGACCGACGGCAGCGCGCCCACCGAGATGCTCGCGGAGCTGGAGGCAGCCGGAGTGGAGGTCCGCGTTGTCTGACACGCTCTCCGCGCCAGCCGTTGCCGACCGCCGCGCTCGCTGGGGAGTGATCGGCTACTTCGTGGCCACGGGCGCCGCGCTGGGCACCTGGACCTCGCGGATCCCGGCGATCAAGCAGGACCTGGAGCTCGACGCAGGCCAGGTGACGGTGGCGCTGTTCGCGATCGCCGTGGGCTCGGTGCTGGCGATGCAGGTCGTCGGGCACCTCGCCGACCGCTTCGGCAGCGCCCGCGTGCTCGGGCCCGCCGGGCTGGCGATGGCCGCGAGCCTGCTGGTGCCGGGTTGCGCGGGTTCCCTGCCGGTGCTGGTGGGCGGCCTGGTGCTGTTCGGCGCCGGGCACGGCGTGGTGGACGTCGCGATGAACGCGCACGCGATGCAGGTGCAGCGGCGCTACTCCCGGCCCATCGTGATCACCTTCCACGCGCTGTTCAGCGTCGGCGGTCTGCTCGGATCCGGCGTCGGGGCGGTGGCCGCGCAGCTGAGCACGCCGGTGTCGCTGCACTTCACGCTGGCCGCGGTCGCGCTGGCGCTGCTGGTGGAGACCTCGCGCCGGCGGCTGCTGCCCGCCGAACCGCACGAGGCGGCCGAGCGGAGCCGTGCTCGCGGCATCTCGCCGGCGATCCTGCTGCTGGGCGTCCTGGCGTTCAGCTGCTCGCTGGGCGAGGGTTCGATGGCCGACTGGTCACCGCTGTACCTGCACGACGAGCTGCGGACGAACCCGGCGATCGCGGCCGTCGGCTACGCGGTGTTCTCCACGATGATGGCGATCTGCCGCTTCCTCGGCGACCACCTGGTGGCCCGCTTCGGCCCGGTCGTCCTGGTCCGCACCTGCGGTCTGATCGCGGGTGTCGGCATGGGCGCAGGACTGCTGGCACATCACCCGGTGGCGGCGATCATCGGCTTCGCGCTGTTCGGCATAGGCTTGTCCTGCATCATCCCGCAGGTCTTCAGCGCTGCCGGTTCCCGGGACCCTGCCCGAGCGGGCCGCGACCTCGCCCAGGTCAGCACCCTCGGCTACGGCGGTCTGCTGGCCGGGCCGGTCGTCATCGGCGTCATCACCCACTGGACCGACCTCACCACAGCCCTCCTCATCCCGGCCGCGTTGGCCCTCGTGGTGGCCCTCGCAGCCCCGATCGTCCGCCCCCGCCCCGAGGGGTTGTGACCGGATTTCAATGGAACTCGGGTCCCCGATTTCAATGGAGATCCGGGTCATGAGCCATTGGAATCCGGTCACCTCAGGGGGCGGGTGGGGCGGCGTGCCGTGGGCATCGGGTGCGACCACAATGGTCGGTGAACGTTTCCGAACTTCTAGGAGCACTTTCGTGAGCAACGAGAAGCCCGTCGTCGAGGCCCCCACCGGCGAGCCGCCGGCAGACCTGGTGATCGAGGACCTCATCGTCGGCGACGGCGCGGAGGCCAAGGCCGGTGACAAGGTGGCCGCGCACTACGTGGGCATTTCGCACAGCACCGGCGAGGAGTTCGACGCCAGCTGGAACCGCGGCACGCCGCTGGAGCTCCAGCTCGGCGCCGGCATGGTCATCGAGGGCTGGGACCGCGGCCTGCAGGGCATGAAGGTCGGCGGTCGCCGTCGCCTGTCCATCCCGCCGCACATGGGCTACGGCCCGCGCGGCGTCCCGGGCGTCATCGCCCCCAACGAGACCCTCATCTTCGTCTGCGACCTCGTCTCCGCAGGCTGACGCCCCAACGACCCGGATCACCCAGGCGTTCAGGTCCCAGATCACGGCGGTGATCCGGGTTCCTCCCGCACCGGGACCCGGATGGCGGACGACGTGAGACCCCGGTGATCACCACGATCACCGGGGTCTCACCACTCCGAGATCCGGACGCCAACGACCAGGTACCGGCACACCGCGGCAATCCGGGTTCTTCCCGCACCGGGACCGGGTGCGGATGTGGGAAAACCCGTGTTCTCGCAGATCACCGGGCGGGTTCCGGGGTTAAGCGTCGACTGTGCGGCGGAGTTCTCGTAGGCGGCGCATTGCGATGACCGCGTGGTCGCCGTCGGTGGCCTGGACCGCCATGATCGGGACGTACTCGTCCTCGGGCAGTTCCACCCGCGCCCACGGGGCTCCGTCGGGGAAGGTGACGCCCTGCACCAGCTGCCACGGGATGCGCTGGGTGCCGATGATGTTGCGGACCTCCAGGCCGTCGGCGTCCGCGCGCAGCCGCGGCCTGGTCAGCAGCATCACGCCGGAGGCCAGCAGCAGGCCGAGCACACCCATCGCGATCTGGTCCGAGAGGTTGAACACCACACCGGTCGGGGTGCTCCGCAGCAGCGTTCCGACCAGCGCGAACACCACGACCAGCAGGACCGCGATCGGGATCGCCACCCGGCGCACCTTGCGCGGCCGGACCACCACGGCTTCGGCGCTCACAGGAACCCCCTGCCACCATCCGCGCCGCCGCGCAGTTCGCGCAGCACCAGCGCGGTCTCCAGCGCCGCCGCGGTGGCCTCGAAGCCCTTGTCCTCGACCGAGTCGGCGAACCCGGCGCGGGCCTCGGCCTGCTCCAGGGTGTCGCAGGTCAGCACGCCGTTGCCGACCGCCGTCGACTCGTCCAGCGACACCCGCGTCAGGCCCTGGGTGACCGAGTCGCACACGTACTCGAAGTGCGGGGTGCCGCCGCGGATGACCACACCCAGCGCGACCACGGCGTCGTGCGAGTGCGCGAGCTGCTGGCAGACCACCGGCAGCTCCACCGAGCCCGGCACGCGAGCCACGGTCGGCTCGGCGATGCCAGCCTGCTTGGCCGCCTCCACCGCGCGGTCGAGCATCTGGTCCACCAGCCGCTCGTGCCAGCGGATCGCCGCGATGCCCACCTTCAGCTCGCCAGCCTCGGGCACGCTGACCCGCGGCCTTCCTTCCCCACTCATCGCCTGTTCCGCCTCTCGCTGTTCCGCCTCTCAGCAGTGGTCGCGCCCCGGCGGACCTAGCGCGCGGAGGTCGCTGCGCCGCAGTCCTCCGAGGTGCGGTTCGACGTCATGCCGTCACGCCGGTGTCACCGCTGATCGAGGAGTCCTCGCCGTCGTCCAGATTGTCCAGCACGTGGCCCATGCGGTCGCGCTTGGTCCGCAGGTAGCGGATGTTCTCCGGGTTCGGGCGGACGGGCAGCGGCACGCGGTCGACGATCCGCAGGCCGTAGCCCTCCAGACCGATCCGCTTGGCGGGGTTGTTGGTCAGCAGCCGCATCGACTTGACGCCCAGGTCGCACAAGATCTGGGCTCCCTGGCCGTAGTCGCGGCTGTCCACCGGCAGGTCCAGCGCGACGTTGGCGTCGACGGTGTCGGCGCCGTCGTCCTGCAGCTGGTACGCCTGCAGCTTGTGGATCAGCCCGATGCCGCGCCCCTCGTGACCGCGCATGTAGAGCACCACGCCGCGCCCTGCCGCGGCGACCTTCTCCATCGCCGCGTCCAGCTGGGGGCCGCAGTCGCAGCGCAGCGAGCCGATGACGTCGCCGGTCAGGCACTCGGAGTGCACCCGGACCAGGATGTTCTCGCCGTCGCCGATGTCGCCGTAGACCATCGCCAGGTGCTCGATGCCGTCGAGCGTGCTGTCGTAGCCGACGGTCCGGAACGTGCCGTGCACGGTGGGGATGCGGGCCTCGGCGACGCGCACCACCTGCTTCTCGAAGCGGCGGCGGTAGGTGATCAGGTCGGCGATGGTGATCAGGGCGAGGTCGTGCTCGTCGGCGAAGACCTCCAGCTCGTCGCGGCGCGCCATGTCGCCCTCGGACTTCTGGCTGACGATCTCGCACAGCGCACCGGCCGGACGCAGCCCCGCCAGCCGCGACAGGTCCACCGACGCCTCGGTGTGCCCGGGACGGCGCAGCACGCCGCCATCGCGGGCCCGCAGCGGCACCACGTGCCCGGGGCGCGTGAGTCCCTTCGGGGTGGCTTCGGCGTCGGCGAGCACGCGCAACGTCTTGGCGCGGTCGGCCGCGGAGATGCCGGTGGTCACGCCCTCGGCCGCGTCCACCGTGACCGCGTAGGCGGTGCCCTTGCGGTCCTGGTTGGAGTGGTACATCGGCGGCAGGTCGAGGCGGTCGCAGTCCTCGGCGGGCATGCCGACGCAGATGTAGCCCGACGTGTAGCGGACCATGAACGCCACCAGCTCCGGCGTCGCCTTCTCGGCTGCGAAGATCAGGTCGCCCTCGTTCTCGCGGTCCTCGTCGTCCACGACGATCACCGGCTTGCCGGCCGCGATATCGGCCAACGCCCGCTCGATGGTGTCAAACTTCTTCGTGCTCACCGTTTCCGCAACCTCGTCCTCGGGGTTCATCGCGCCTCCCTGATGCCGCCATTGTCCCCCGTCACCGCGGGTGCACCATGGTCGCGCCCGGCCAGCTGAGCTGCGGAGAGCCGTTCCAGGTGCTTGGCCAGCACATCCACCTCGATGTTCACTTCGTCACCTGCGGCGCGTCGGCCGAGGGTGGTCAGCTCCTTGGTGGTGGGGATCAGCGCGACGGAGAACCGCGCGGGCTCGCCGTCGGTGATCTCGGCGACCGTCAGGGACACGCCGTCGACTGTGATCGAGCCCTTCTCCACCAGGTAGTGCGCGAGGTTCCCGGGCAGGTCGAAGGAGGTCAGCCCGGTGGCCTCGTCGGTGTCGCGCAGGACGGCGGTGCCGTCCACGTGACCCTGCACGATGTGCCCGCCCAGGCGCTCACCCAACGCCATGGCGCGTTCGAGGTTGACCCGCTCACCTGCGGCGATGTGCTCGAGCGAGGAGCGGCGCAGCGTCTCGGAGACCACGTCGACGGTGAACGCGCCGCCCTCGGTGCTGACCACGGTGAGGCAGACGCCGTTGACCGCGATCGAATCGCCGTGCCTGGCGTCCTGGGTGACCACCGGACCACTGATGGTCAGCCGCGAGCCGTCCTCAAGGGGCTCCACGGTCTCGATGGTGCCGAGTTCCTCGACGATCCCGGTGAACACTGCTGCTGCCTCCTGCCTGCCCTCGCGGTCGCACCGGACTCAGTCCCGCGGGACCGCGCTGATCCGGACGTCCGGGCCACTCATCGTCGTCTCTTCGATACGCAACCGCCATGCCTGCGAGATGCTTCCCACGCCCGCACTTCCCAGCGCGGCGGGCCCCGCTCCCAGCAGGGCCGGTGCGACGTAGGCCAGCACGCGGTCGACCAGGCCCGCTTCCCAGAAGGCGCCCGCCAGGGTCGGCCCGCCTTCCAGCAGCACGTCGACCACTCCTCGTCCGGCCAGTTCGGCAAGGGCCGCGGCAGGGTCACCGCCGGGCAGCCGGAGGGTCTCGGCGGCGTCGTCGAGGACCCGCGCCCGCGGTGGGATCTCGCGGTCGCCGATGACCACCCGCAGCGGTTGCCGGTCCAGCAGGTTCCCGTCCGGATCGCGGGCGGTGAGCTGCGCGTCGTCGGCGAGGATCGTGCCGGTGCCCGCGATGATGGCGTCCATCGCCGCGCGCATCCGGTGCACCTCGGCCCGGGACTGGGCTGAGCTGATCCACTTGCTCGTGCCGTCCGCGGCCGCTGAACGTCCGTCCAATGTGGCCGCGTACTTCCACGTCACGTGGGGCCGTCCGGTGTGGACGAAGTGCAACCAGGCCCGCAGCGGGCCTTTCGCGACCTCGTCGGCGAGAAGACCACTGTGGACATCGACCCCGGCGTTTCGCAGCACCTCGTCCCCACCGGAGGCCGAGGGGTTCGGGTCGGAGGCGGCGTGCACCACTCGGGCCACCCCGGCTGCCCGCAGCGCGTCGGCGCACGGCGGGGTGCGGCCGGTGTGCGCGCAGGGTTCGAGGGTGACCACGGCGGTGCCTCCCTCGGCGCGGGTTCCGGCTTCGCGCAGGGCGTTGACCTCGGCGTGCGGGCCGCCGGGCGGGCTGGTCGCGCCGACTCCGGCGACCTCGCCGCGCGCGTCGAGGACCACGCAGCCGACCGGCGGGTTCGGGCTGGTGGTACCGCGAACCCGCTCGCTGGCCGCGATCGCGGCGCGCATCGCCCGAACTTCGACCTCAGCGGTCATGGCGTGCTCCTCGGGCGATGCGCGGTGGTGGTGATCAGGCCCGGGCGTGGGTGAAGGCCGGGTGGGCGGTGGCGCGCAGCGCCTCGATGGCCTGGGCGGGGTCTTCGGCGTTGTAGACGGCCGAGCCCGCCACGAAGCAGTCCACCCCGGCTTCGGCGGCCTGCTCGATGGTCTCGGCGTTGATGCCGCCGTCGATCTCCACGAGCAGCTTCAGGTGCCCGGTGTCGACCAGCTGGCGGGCCTTGCGGGCCTTGTCCAGGACCTCGGCCATGAACTTCTGGCCGCCGAAGCCCGGCTCCACCGACATCACCAGCAGGGTGTCGTAGTGCTTGAGGACCTCGACGTAGTCGTCGAAGTTCGTGCCCGGCTTGATCGCCAGACCGGCCTTGGCACCCGCGGCGCGCAGGTCCTTGGCGAGGTTGATCGGGTCGTGGGCGGCCTCGACGTGCACGGTGACGTTGTGCGCGCCGGCCTCGGCGTAGCCCGGCGCCCAGCGGTCCGGGTCGTCGATCATCAGGTGGCAGTCGATCGGGATGTCGGTGGTCTTTAGGATCGACTCCACGACCGGCAGGCCCAGCGTGAGGTTCGGGACGAAGTGCGCGTCCATCACGTCGACGTGGAGCCAGTCGGCCCGCCTGCCGGGTTCTCCGCCCACGGCGGAGATCTCTTCGGCGAGCCGGGCGAAGTCTGCGGAGAGGATGGAAGGCGCGATCATCGGCTGGTTCGACACATGCGCGAGTTTAGATCCCTCGCGGCCGCGTCGGGCTCACGCCCTCCTCCGATGGCGGCATCCCCGTGACGAGTGGTCGCCAGGCCCACCTTTCTCGGTCAAGCCGCCTTCTTGCGGTTGATCGCGTAGTAGGCGATGCACAGGACGACCAGGAACGGCACGCCTGCCTTCCACGCGGTGTTGAACTGCTCGGTGAACGGTGTCGTGAGCAGCACAGCCGCGACGAACAGCATCGCCAGCACGGTGGTCACCGGGGCGCCGGGCAGCCGGACAGGGGAGGGGCCCAGGCCCTGCGCGGTGCGGTGACGGCGGAACACCAGGTGCGAGGCGAAGATCATCAGCCAGACCAACAGAGCCGCGAACAGCGCCAGGCCGATGAGCAGCGGGAACGCGCTCTCCTCCGTGACCACCGCCAGCACGGCGGCCAGCGCCAGGCCCGCTGCCGACAGCACCAGCGCGCGGCGCGGGACGCCGTTGGCGCTGACCCCTCCGAACCACCGGGGCGCGTAGCCGTCGAGCGCGAGCGAGTGCGTCATGCGGGCGGTCAGGTACAGGTTGGTGTTCATCGCGGACAGCGCTGCGGTGAGCACCACGAAGTTCATGATCCCGGCCGCCGCTGGGATGCCGACCATGCTGAACAGGCGCACGAACGGGCTCTGCGTGACGTCCCCGGACGAGGAGATCTGGTCCCACGGCAGGATCGAGACGACCACGAGCATGCCCATCACGTAGAACAGCGCGAGCCGGAGCACGGTGCTGCGCGCGGCGCGCGGGACGTCGCGGGCGGGGTCGCGGGATTCGGCGGCGGTCATCGACACGGCCTCGGTGCCCAGGTAGGAGAAGGTGACCACGGTCAGCGCGAGCCACACCGCGCCGAGCCCGTTGGGCAGGAAGCCGCCGTGCTCGGTCAGCGCCCCGACTCCGGCGGGCGCGTGCCCGGGCAGGCCGAAGACGATGTAGACCACGCCGAGCACCACGAACACGACGATGGTGACGACCTTGATCATGGCGAACCAGTACTCGAACTCGCCGAAGAAGCGAACGGCGGCGAGGTTGACCGCCAGCATCACCACGGAGAAGCCCACGACCGGCACCCACAGCGGCAGCTGCGGGTACCAGAACTGCAAGTAGAGACCGGCGGCGATGACCTCGCTGCCGATGTTGACCACTTGCGCGGCCCAGTAGATCCAGCGCGAGATGAATCCCGGCAGGCCGCCGAGGTATTCGCGGATGACCGCGCCGAAGCCACCGGCTTCGGGGTGCACCACGATCATCTCGGCCAGCGCGTAGGCGAGCGCGAGCGCGGCGAAGGCGGCCACGGCGTAGGCGATGATCACCGCGGGTCCTGCGATGGAGATCGCCAGGCCCGATCCGAGGAACAGCCCCGTCCCGATGGCGCCACCGATGGCGATCATGCCGACCTGGCGCCCGGAGAGGGCCCGGCGCAACCCGGACCGCTGGGCCGGTGCGGTGTCGTCTACCACCTGAACTGCCTCCTGCTCGTCGCCGATCTGCTCGGACGTCCGAGCACCTTACGACGCGCTGCGGACCTCCGGCCCCGAGGTTGCCGAAGCGTTGCCTACCGCTCCCCGGAACCCCACCAGCGCGGCGCCCTCCCCGGCAGGGCAGTTCCCGTCTGAACTGACCCGGCGAGAGCGACGTCGAACATGGCGGTTCGGGCCCGGACCCCGTTGCCCACAGCACGCACCTAGCGCGGGAGGGTCAGGTCGATCGGGGTGGACTCCTCCACGGAGCGGCTGACGGTGCAGTACTTCTCGATGGCCCGCTGGACGGCGTCCAGGAGCTTGTCGCGGTTCTCGACGCCGTCGAGCTCCGCCTCCAGCGCGACCTGGATCTCGGCGAACTTGTGCTCGTCCTCGGGGTTCTTGGTCCGGTCGGCCCTCGCGACCAGCTGGGCGTCCTCGCCGATCCGCCGGACGAGGAGGTTCTCGCTGGTCACCACCGAGCACGCGGCCACGGCGGCGAGCAGCAGCTCGCCGGGGGTGAACGCGCCGGGCGCACCGTCGCGACCCACGGCGACCTCGGCGCCGCGGGAGTTGGTCGCGGTGAACGTGTGCTGACCGGTGCGGGTCACTTCAACCGGAGTGGAGGACATTCGAACCACCTGTCGTCGGATCGCGGGGCCGCCCAACCTTCATCGAGCCCACCTGCCCCGGTCAACCGGACGACGCTCGACGGTGTTCCGCCTGAGACGACGCTCTCAGTCCTCGCCGATGTCCTCGTTCCACAGCAGCGGACGAGCGGCGATGAAGTCGGCCATCATCCGGGTGCAGGCGTCGTCGTCGAGGACCACCACGTCCACTCCGTGCTCGGCGAGCCAGTCGTGGCCGCCGTGGAAGTTGCGGGCTTCGCCGATGACGACGCGGCCGATGCCGAACTGCCTGATCAAGCCGCTGCAGTACCAGCAGGGCGAGAGCGTGGTGACCATCGTGGTGCCGCTGTAGGAGCGCTGCCGCCCGGCGTTGCGGAAGGCGGCCGTCTCACCGTGCACCGACGGGTCGTCGTCCTGCACGCGCCGGTTGTGCCCGCGCCCGAGCACCTCCCCGCCCGCACCGATCAGCGCGGCTCCGATGGGGATCCCACCGGAGGCCAGGCTCGCTTCGGCCTCCTCGACGGCGACCTGCAACCACTCGCGGTAGTCCACGGACGCTCCTTCGTCAGACCTGGAACAGCGCGCAGAACATCGCGTCCGTGCCGTGCTTGTGCGGCCAGAGCTGGACGCCGGGCCCATCTCCGAGGTCGCGCACGTCCGGGAAGTGCTCGCGTGCGTCGAGCTGGGTGACGCCGGTGCGGCGCACGACGTCGGCGACCACGCCTTCGGTCTCGGGCAGGTGCGGCGAGCACACGACGTAGCCGACGATGCCGCCGGGCCGGGTGAGCCCGATCGCGGAGATCAGCAGTTCGCGTTGCAGCTTGGTCAGCTCTCCGACGTCGCCGGGCTGACGCCGCCAGCGCGCCTCCGGACGTCGTCGCAGCGCGCCCAGCCCGGTGCAGGGCGCGTCGACCAGCACGCGGTCGAAGCCGGGTTCCAGTCCGGGATCGCGGCCGTCGCCGGTGTGCACGGTGACCGACAGACCGTCGGTGGCCTTGCGCACCAGCTCGGCGCGGTGCGGCGCCTGCTCGACGGCGTCGAGCGTGCCGCCGTCGAGGGTGACCAGCGCACCCAGCAGCGCGGCCTTGCCGCCGGGGCCGGCGCACAGGTCGAGCCAGCGCAGGTCGGAGCCCTCGATCTCGGGGCGGGTGACGGCGAGGCTGGCGAGCTGGCTGCCTTCGTCCTGGACGGCGGCGAAGCCCTCCTGGACCGGTTCCAGGTCGCCCGGGTCTCCGGCACCGGCCTCCAGCCGCACGCCGTAGGGCGAGTAGGGCGCGGGGTCGCCGCCGGTGATGGCGGCGAGCTCGTCGGCGCTGATCTCGCCGGGTCGCGCGGTCAGGTGCACGGCCGGGCGGGCGTCGTCGGCGGCCAGGGCGTCTTCGAGCTCGTCGAGCCCGAGTGCGTCGGCGAACGCCCGCGCGATCCACTTCGGATGCGCGTGCTTCATCGCCAGGTAGCCGACGGGGTCCTCGTCCTGGTTCGGGGCGAGCTTGTCGACCCACCCCTGCTCGTCCAGCTCGGTCGCGCGCCGCAGCACCGCGTTCGCGAAACCGGACATCTTGGAACCGTTCTCGAACCGCACGATGTCCACGGTGGACGCGACGGCGGCGTGCGCGGGGATCCGGGTGCGCAGGACCTGGTAGACCCCGACGCGCAGCGCGTCCAGCAGCTTCGGGTCCATCTCGGACAGCGGGCGGGTGCTGCACTCGCCGATCACCGCGTCCAGCAGACCCTTCGCGCGGCAGGCGCCGTAGGTGAGCTCGGTGGCCAGCGCCGCGTCGCGTCCGGAGATGCGGCGCTGCTTGAGCAGCGGCGGCAGCGCCAGGTTCGCGTAGGCGTCGCGCTCGCGGACCGCGCGCAGCGTCTCCACCGCCACCAGCCGCACCGGGTCGACCTCCACCGGTCGCGGGTTGGGCTTGCGCTGCGGCGGGCGGGCCTTCGACGGGCGGGAGGGCCGTCGGCGGCGTTCAGTCACTGGAGCTTTTCTCCTTGCTCGATGCGTGTTCCGCGGGCCCAGTCGGTGGCGGCCATGCGCTTCTTGCCCGCCGCCTGCACCTCGCCGAGCGCGACCGCGGTGGTTCCGGTGCCGACCAGCACCCATCGCTTCTCGGCCTTGATCTCGCCCGGCGGGAGCTGCTCGTCGGTGACGGTGACGGGGCCGAGCTTGAACCGCTCCTCCCCCAGCAGCGCCCAAGCCCCGGGCTCGGGGGTGACGGCGCGGACGAGCCGGTCGACGGCGGCAGCCGGTGCGGTGAAGTCGACCCTGGCGTCGTCGACGGTGACCTTCGGCGCGTAGCTGACGCCGGTGGTCGGCTGCTCCTCGGCGCGGACGCTGCCGTCCTCGATGCCGTCGAGGGTGGCGGCCAGCAGCCCCGCACCCGAGATCGAGAGGCGTTCCAGCAGTTCACCGGAGGTGTCGGTGCCTCGGATCTGCTCGGTGACCACGCCGAAGACGGGTCCGGCGTCGAGCTCGCGGACGATGCGGAAGGTGCTGGCGCCGGTAATCTCGTCGCCGTGCCGGATCGCGGCCTGCACCGGCGCGGCACCGCGCCACGCGGGCAGCAGCGAGAAGTGCAGGTTGACCCACCCGTGCTCGGGGATCGACAGCGCTTCCTCTCGCAGGAGCGCCCCGTAGGCGACGACCGGGCAGCAGTCGGGGTCGATCTCGCGCAGTCGCGCCAGGAACTCCGGTTCGGAGGCCTTCGCGGGGGTGAGCACTTCGATGCCGTGCTCGTCGGCGAGCGCCCCGACGGGCGAGCGCACGAGCTTGCGGCCCCGGCCTGCGGGAGCGTCCGGGCGGGTGACGACGGCGGCGACCTCGTGCCGGTCGGAGTCGATCAGCGCCTGCAGCGAGGGCACGGCGGGCGCGGGTGTTCCGGCGAAGACGACGCGCATCGTCAGCGGCCTCCGAACAGCGGGTGCGGGTTCTGCTTCATGACCGGGACGTCTCCGTCGAACCAGGACGCCTGGCGGATCTCGCGCATCGCGGCCTTGCGGGTCTCCTCGTCGAGGCGGTCGAGGAACAGCACGCCGTCGAGGTGGTCGGTCTCGTGCTGGATGCAGCGCGCCAGCAGGTCGGTGCCCTCGACCTCGATCGGTTCGCCGTGGGCGTTCCAGCCCCGCGCGACGACGTGCTGGGAGCGCAGGCAGTCCCAGGACATCCCGGGGATCGACAGGCAGCCCTCGGGCCCGAGCTGGCCGTCGTCGCCGACGGCGGTCCAGGTGGGGTTGATGAGGTGCCCGGCGAAGCCGTCGCAGTGGTAGGTGAACACGCGCAGGCTCACGCCCAGCTGGGGAGCTGCCAAGCCGGCGCCGCCCTGGTCCTCCATGGTGTCCCAGAGGTCCTTGATGAGGGTGCGCAGCTCCTTGTCGAAGTCGACCACCTCGTCGGCCTTGGTGCGCAGGACGGGGTCGCCGAAGAGTCTGATCGGCTGGACGGTCACCTGGTCTCCCTGAAACGTCGACTACGACCTGACGAGTCTAGTCGTCGGACGCGGCGACACCGGGGAGGCTCTCGATGCTGCGCGCGAACGGCCGGCTGCGAGGGTCGGAGGACCCCCGCAGCCGGCCGCGCGCGGCCGTCAGGGCGTGGGCACGACCACTCCCGCGGCCCCTCCACCACGTCGGCTGGGTTCGGCGGCGGCCAGCCAGCGCCCGTCCGGGAGGAGTTCGACGCCGGTCGCGGCGCCGATCTCGTCGGTGGAGTCAAACCGGTGCCCGAGGGCTTCGAGCTTCGCCGCTTCGGGTTGGGACAGGAAGCCGGGCTCGGCGTCGGTGGTGGCGCTGTTGCGCTGCGAGGCTCGGGGCTCGGCGATCGCGTCGACCAGCGACTGCCCCCGGTCCAGCCGCCCGGTGAGCGTCTGCAGCACGGTGGTGATGATCGTGGATCCGCCGGGGCTGCCGACAGCCAGCACCGGCTTGCCGTCCTGCAGCACGACCGTCGGGCTCATCGAGCTGCGCGGCCGCTTGCCCGGCCCCGGCAGGTTCGGGTCCGGCACACCGGGGCTGACCGGGGTGAAGCTGAAGTCGGTGAGCTCGTTGTTGAGCAGGAATCCGCGGCCAGGCACCACGATGCCGCTGCCACCGGTCTGCTCGATGGTCAGCGTGTAGGACACGATGTCGCCGCTGGCGTCGGCCACGGTCAGGTGCGTGGTGTTGGGGCCCTCGTACGGCTCGCCGTCGCCTCGGCCGCCGTCGCAGCCCTGCGGCGACCCCGGATCACCCGGTGCCGCCGGGGCAGGGAGCACGGCGTCGTCGCTGATCAAGCATGCGCGGGAGGCCGCGAACTCGTCGCTGAGGAGTTCTTCGGTGGGCACCTCGGAGAAGGCGGGGTCGCCGACCCACCGGTTGCGGTCGGCGAAGCCGAGCTTGCTGGCCTCCAGGTAGCGGTGCAGGTAGCCGGTCTTGTCGGCGGCGGCGAGGTCACCGCGTTCGAGGATGTTGAGCGCTTCGCCGACGGTGGTGCCGCCGGATCCTGAGGGGGCCATGCCGTAGACGTCGTAGCCCCGGTAGTCGGAGTGCGTGGGCTCGCGGTCGATGACCTCGTAGTCCTCCAGGTCGGAGGCGGTCATCGCGCCGGGCCGGACCCTCAGCCCGGCGGCGGGGTCGACGGGCGGCTGGTTGACGGTGTTGACGATGTCGGCGCCGATGTCGCCGGAGTGCAGCGCCCGCACGCCTTCGGCCCCGAGCCGCCGGTAGGTCTCGGCGAGGTCGGGGTTGCGGTGCACGCTGCCGACGGCGGGCGGCTGACCGCCGGGGAGGAACAGCTCGCGCGTGGCGGGGAAGGCGCTGAAGCGCTCCTGGTTGTCGGCGGTCTGGGAGCGGAACGTCTCGTCGACGACGAAGCCCTCGCGCGCCAGCTCCTCGGCCGGCCGCAGGACCTCGCCGAGGTCCTGGCTACCCCACCGCTCCAGAGCGCGTTCCCAGGTCCGCGGCGTGCCGGGGACGCCGACGCCGAGCCCGCTGGTGACGGCCTCGTCGAACGGGATCGGCTGGCCGTTGTCCAGGAACAGGTCTTCGCGCGCCGATGCCGGTGCGGTCTCGCGGCCGTCGATGGTGTCGACCTCGCCGGTCGCGGAGTCGTAGTGCACGAAGAACCCGCCTCCGCCGATGCCCGCCGAGTACGGCTCGGTGACGCCCAGCGCGGCGGCGGTGGCCACGGCCGCGTCGGCGGCCGTGCCACCCCGGCGCAGCACGTCGAGGCCGACTCGGGTGGCGTCGGGATCGACGCTGGAAACCGCGCCGCCGAAACCGACGGCCTCGGCCTGCTTCGCAGGTTCGGGAGCGGCCTGCGCCACCGGTGCCACCAGCGCGCACACCCCGAGCACGCTCAACCCCACCCGCACACTCGATCCCATCGTCCCGAACCTCCTGGTTCCTCTGCTGTGTGGAGCGCGTCCCTGAACCGCTCGCCGCCCAATGGGATACCTCAAGATCGGTGCCCGGAGCCATGCTTCGCGACGATTCCGAGAACAGTTTCTCGCGAACCTGGCGAACGGCCCGTTCGCTTACCCCGACGAGGCGAACGGTCCTTGCACCGGTCGTCCGCGCGATCCGCCGCGGTTCGTCGGAGGGTGAGCAACAACGCGTCCGAGCGGGATTCGAGGTTCACCCCGCGCTGGTCACCGGATCTTCGATGATCACCCCACCGCGGCGTGCGGCGAAGGCGCGACGGAGCCGGTCGATGGAACCTCCACCCGCTCGACCCCAACGGGAGCCAACTGCACGCCGAGGCGGCACGGCTCAGAGAGCGCGAGGTCCGGCGAAGACTGACCGCGGCGTTCGGCGAACTGGAGCAACGACCGTCGTTCATCTCCAACGGCCACGTCGACCTGTTCGCGATCCCCGCTCAAGAAGCGGTTCGAGGGCGATCGGGGCCAACGGGCCGTTCGTCCGGCGCGGCGGGCGAACGGCCCGACCCGGTCAACCCCGCGGTGCCAGTGCCGCGTCGTGGTAGCGGCAGTTCGGCGCCCACAGCAGGAACGAGTTCATCCCGTTGCTGCGCGATGCGTCGATCTGGGCCGCGACCTCTCCTGGCCCGTAGGACACTCCGAGGCTGAAGTCCTGCAGCCAGGGGATGATCTGCACGTCAGTTCCCTCCACAGCCTTGCCGAACGCGGCCAGCGAGCGGGCCACGATGTCGTAGGGCTGACTGTTGGGGTCGCCGACGCCGAACTCACCGGCCGCCCAGTGCGACGGGTAGACCATCGGCGCGATGTAGTCGACGTACTGCGACATCTGCCGGACGTCCTGGGCGATCTCGGTAGGCCGGTCGACGGCGATGCCGAACACCGATGCGCCCAGCAGCGCGCCGCGCGAGCGGACCTCGGTCTGGGTCTGGCGCAGGAACTCCGCGATGGAGGTCTCCGGGGTGCCGACCAGGTTCGGGATGCGCATCTGCTCCATGTGGCCGTCCGGCCTGCGCACGTAGTCGTAGAGCACGTCGTCGAAGCCGAGCTGGGCCGCTTCGGCGGCGATGTCGACGTTGTACTGGCGCACCACCGGGTCGGCGAAGTTGGTGAAGGCGAACTGCCCGTAGCCGCTCGACCAGGGCGAGCCGCCCGAGGTCTGCACGACGCGTTCGGGGTGGCCGCTGTTCCAGGAGGCCGCGCCGAGCACCGGGTCCTTGAACGCCACGAGCCTGCCGACGACCCGCACGCCCATGCCGTGCAGCTGGTCGAGCGCCTGGCGCGCGTTGTAGTAGCCCTTGACGGCACCGATCTGGTGGGCCATCGGGACCGCGGAGTCGTAGACGACCTCGCCGCTCTCATCCTTGAGGTCGAGCTCGACGGTGTCGATCTTGCCCTGGCGGGCCATCTCCAGGATCGGCTCGCGCAGCGAGGCGCTGGTCCAGGCCATGCCGGTGACGTGCACCGCGCGCATGCCCGGGTGTTTGATGTGGACGGTCATGACCCGCTCGGCCCGGTTGCCCGCCACGTCGGCGGCGACGACCTTGACCTCTCGGTCCGGCTTGTCGACCACGACGCTGAACGCACCCTGCGGGTCGGTCTTGACCTGCTTGCCCGCGACCTCGACGCGGTCGGCTCCGCGGGCCTTGCCGTTGACGGTCACCGGGCGGTTGGGACCTTCCGGCCGCAGCGAGTCCTCGACTTGGAGGTCCGGTGGCGTGCTGTCCACAGTGAACTCGTGACTCGTGGTGTCTGAACCGAGCCAGGAGATGCTGCGTGGGGCGTCGACGACCAACTCGTGCGGGCCATCGGGCAGACCGGTGGGAGCCAGGGACAAACCGCCCGGGACCTGCCGCGCCGCGATTTCCCGCCCGTCGACCGTGACCTTGGCGTTGCTCACGCCCTGGATGCCGACTTCGGCATTGGTGTTCACCGGCTGCGCCAAACCGGTGATCTTCACGTCCTCAGTGGACAGTGCTCGTAACAGGAGGAAACCGAAGATCAGCACCAGCGCGGTACCGACTCCGATCACGACGTACTTGGGCATTCCGGCGCTGATGGCCTTGATGCGGGCGCGCGCTGAAGCAGCATCCGACATCGGTTTCGCCTCCCCGACTTAGGCGAACTCGCGCGGTGCACGAATTTCCTTGCTGGACAATTGGGTTCCGGTCGCTCCAGGCGTCCGGGAACCCACTGTCGCAGTCGGAACGGGCTAGATCAATTGGCCAGTTGGAGTATCCCGGAACCGGGACCTGATCTATACCGTTGGTCCCGATGTTGCCCTCCAGAACCACGGTTCGCGCCGCCGCTCTCGCGATGCTGCTCGCCTCCGCCGCGTGCAGCGCACCCGCCGCGCCCGCTCCCCCGCCTGTCTCTTATACCCAACGGACGCTGCGG
>NZ_SMKV01000012.1 GCF_004348445.1 Saccharopolyspora aridisoli
CCCCTGATCCGGGCCACCGCCGAATCCCCCCCCTTCGAACACGGCCCCGGTCCCACCTGAACCCGGTCACCCGTGATCGCCGGTCCCCTCCTGACCCGACCGCCCCGTGCCCGCGCCCCGCGGTGACCCGGATGCCGCGGTATCAGCCCCCCGTTCACGGCGGTGATCAGGGTTGTTCCCGATCACGGCCGTGTTCGGGCCACTGATCGCGACGCACTCGGGTCACCCGCGTGCCGCCGTCGGGGTGAACGTGGGCACAGTTCGACCACCTTCGGGACTTAATCGCTCGATCGGGTGGTTAGTTGAGGTCGCTATGCCTGTCCTGCGACCGTGGCTGTTGACCTCGCGCCTGCACGTCGATCTTCGGCGGCAGGCCAGCTGCGTCTGTCGTTGATCTCCTCCGGCCTGAGCTGAAGCCCTCGCTCGGCCGCTCCTCCGCGCGGCGCCCCTCCGCGCTCCGGCGCTGACCCGCGCCCATCTCCGCATCAACCCCCCACGACTTCAGGAGATCCCTGTGTCCGACACCGCCGGGCGGTCTCGCCTGCGCTTCAACCCGAAGCTGTTCGCCATCGCAGTGCTCGCCTCGCTGGTGCTCGGTGCACTGCTCGGCTGGGTCGCCGAGCAGACCGAAGCCGAATGGCTGATCACCACGCTGGACACCATCGGCAGCACGTTCACCAAGCTGCTCAGCTTCACCGTGCTGCCGCTGATCTTCACGGCGATCGTGGTGGGCATCAACAGCCTCCGCTCGCTCGGCGGTCGCCGGACCGCGGCGCGCCTGGGCGGCAAGACCGCGCTGTGGTTCGCCGTCACCTCGTTGATCGCCGTGGTGATCGGCCTGGTGGTCGGCGAGCTGTTCCAACCCGGACGCGGCCTGGTCATCGAGCCCGACCCGAACAAGCTCCAGGCGATCGGCGAGAAGACGCAGGGTTCCTGGCTGGACCTGCTCAACGGCCTGGTGCCGGACAACCTGATCAGCGCCTTCGCCGAGGGCGAAACCCTGCAGGTCGTGTTCGTGTCGCTGATCATCGGCGCGGCCACCTACAGCCTCGGCGACAAGGCCGCGCCGTTCGTGAACTTCAACAAGGCCGCCTTCGAGGTCATCCAGCGCGTGCTGGGCTGGATCATCCGGCTGGCTCCGCTGGGCACCCTCGGCCTGATCGGCAACGCCGTGGCCACATACGGCAACGAGTTCTTCCTGCCGCTGGTCAAGCTCATCGGCTCCACCTACGTGGCGTGCCTGCTGGTGCTGCTCGCCGTGTACCCGCTGCTGCTGGGGCTGGTGGCCAAGGCCAGCCCGGCCCGCTTCTTCGCCAAGTCGTGGACGGTCCTGCAGTTCGCCTTCGCCTCCCGCTCCTCCGGCGCGAGCCTGCCGATGACCCGCCAGGCCGCGGAGGACCTCGGAGTTCCGCCCTCCTACGCGAGCTTCGCGGTTCCGCTGGCCAGCACCACCAAGATGGACGGCTGCGCGGCGATCTACCCGGCCATCGGTTCGCTGTTCATCGCCAACCTCTTCGGCATCCAGCTCGGCTGGGTGCAGTACCTGACGATCATCGCGGTCGCGGTCTTCGGTTCGATCGCCACCGCGGGCGTGACCGGCTGGTTCACGATGCTGACGCTGACCGTCGGCGCGCTGGGCTTCCCGCCCGAGGTCGTGGCCACCGGCATCGCCATCGCCTACGCGGTCGACCCGATCATGGACATGATGCGCACCGCGACCAACGTCGCCGGCCAGATCGCCGTCCCGGTGATCGTCGCCCGCAGCGAGGACGTCCTCGACGACGAGGTGCTGGGCGCTCCCAGCACGGCCACGCTGATCGGCGATCGGGAACCGGTCACGGCATGAGCAGACCGGTCCGGTGCGCATGATCGCGCGCACCGGACCGGGAAAACCCACCTCGGCACTTCGTTCGGGTGATGGCCCATCCGTAGGATGGGTCGCGTGGACAGCGGCCGGCGGGGAAGAGACCTGCGCATCGGTGACCCCGAGCGCGAGCGGGCCATACGGCTGCTCGGCGAGCACTTCTCCGCCGGGCGCCTGGAGCTCTCCGAGTACGACGAGCGCACCAAGCTGGCAGCGGGAGCGCGGTTCGGGTCCGAGCTCGACGGGCTCTTCGACGACCTGCCCGGGCCCCGCCCGTTCGGCGAGCTGACGCCCGCCACGACACGCCCCGCGCCCTCGGTGGGCAACATCGCGCTGGCCGTCGGCGGGGTGGCGCTGCTGCTCGCGCTCGTGGTGCTCGCGAGGCCGATCGGCCTGATGCTGCTGCTGCCGACCGTGGCGATCATCTGGTTCATGTGGCGACGGAGGTGACGAACTACCGTCACCCACGAGCACGTTTCGTTACGGTGAGGTCCATGCACAGCTCGCGGTCCACCGTGGTGCGACGTCTCAGCGCGTTGCTCGGCTTCGTCGCGCTCACCCTCACCGGTTGCGGCATCTGGCAGTCGGCACCCACGGCAGGCACCGCACCGCCCCCACCGCCACCACCCGCACCGGTCACCAGCGCACCGCCGTCGCTGCCGCCGAGGCCGTTCGACATCGGCCTGGACGGCGTCGACCCGTGCGAGCTGCTCACCGCCGACCAGCGCAACCAGCTCGGCTTCGACCGCGAACCGCAGCCGGACTCCGACACCGGTTTCGGCAACGCCGCCACCTGCAGCTACCGCAACACCACCGCCAAGGTCGGCGCCCGCCTAGCGCTGATCACCACCGAAGGCATGCGGGTGTGGACCGACGACACCGCGCAGGTCGAGGCCACCCCGATCCTCGTGGAGGGCTTCCCCGCGCTGGTGATCAAGACGCCAGGGCTCGACCTGTCGTGCAACGTGGCGGTCGACGTGGCCGAGGGGCAGCACCTCGACGTCCTCTACCGCGACGACGGCGGGCAGCCACCACCGCCGGTGGACCAGCTGTGCTCCGGTGCTCAACGGGTCGCCGAGGAGGCGGTGCGCACGCTGGCCCACCCGCCGGCCTCGGGAACCTCCAGCTCGGAGGCACCGACGCAGCTGCCGTCCGAGTCGACGCCCTGATCCGGCACTCCCCGCGCACGGAGCACTCCACAGCGTTGCAGATCGCGGATACAGTGTCCGGCGGACGTTTCACCGGTGGGAGGGGGCGACGTGCCGTTAACCGAGCCGTACGGCGCGGGTTCCGGTGGTTCGATGCAGGTCGAGCCCACCGCGATCCCGCGCCTGGTCAACTCGTTGCAGGAGTCCCTGGACGCCGTCGGGCTGCAGATCGAGCACGCCATCACCGAGCTCCGCATCCGCCCGTGGGCCGGTGACCCGGTCAGCACGGACGCGGCCGAGCTGTTCAACGAGCGATCGGTCGGCGGTGGTGAGGACGCGCTGACCGCGCTGTGCGGTTACCGCGACCAGCTGCAGGCCGCAGCCGAGTCGTTGCAGCAGGCCGGTCGCGAGTACGAGCAGATCGATCACGACAGCGCGGCCGGTCTGGGCGGGGGTTGCTGATCTGCGATGGGTGACCACCGATGGCAGGGCTACCAGCACGCCGAGCTGTACGCGCAGATCAACGAAGGCCCGGGTGCGCACGGCTCGACCGACAGCGTGCGCCGCTGGAGCGAGCTGACCCGCGCGCTCGGCGAGATCGACGGCGGTCTGGCCGCCGCGGTCGCCGCCGCGAAGAGCGGCTGGCAGGGCTCGGCGGCCGACAACGCCAACGCCGGGCTTCGCCCGCTGGGCGAGTGGGCGGCGCTGGCGCAGCAGGCGAGCACGGTCATGCGCGAGCGCGCCGAGCAGCAGGCGGAGTTCATCAGCAAGGCCCGCAGGGACATGCCACCGCCGGTGCAGGCGACCAGCGAAGACCCGGGAACCGCGGCGACCGCGCTCACGCACCTGTTCGGCGGGCAGACCGACTACGAGGTCCAGGAGGCCCGGCAGCACGCCGCTGAGCAGCGCGCGTTCGACGTGATGCGCACCTACGAGGCCTCGACCCGAGCGAACACGACTTCGCTGGCCTCGTTCGCCCCACCGCCCCAGGTCGTCGTGGACGCGCCCGCATCGAGTGGGGCCAGGGCGTCGGGAGGACCACCGGTGACGATCAGCTGGGGCCCGACCGTCGCTCCGCCGAGCACCGGTGCGCCGACCGGCCGGACCGGTTCGGGCACCACCGCGCGCGGCGCCAAGCAGGACGGTCGCCGTTCGGGTCGTCCCGCCGGTTCCGCCGCCGGGCGGGCATCGGGCAAGCGCACCGAGGGCGCCCGCGACGAGGCCGTCGAGCGCCATGTCACCGAGGAGCTGGGTGACGGCGGGTTCTTCGGCGAGCAGCAGACGGGTTCGCGCCCGGTGATCGGTGGCGAGCCCGGTCGATGAACACCGCCGCACGCGCCGAGGGGCTGATCAGCCTCTCGGCGCTGGAATTCGACGTCCTCACCGAGCACCTGGAGCTCGACGGCGTGCCGCTTGTCCTCAAGGTGCCGTCGCCGGGACGCACCCACGCCGAACGCGCGAAGCTGGTCGCCTCCGCGTGGCGCGCGATGTCGGATCGCGGTCTGATCAGCGGCGGTGAGCTCGACGCCGACCTGGAGTGGATGCTGCGGCTCGTCGCCGAACCCGGCCGCGAGGTCGACGGGCGGAGCTGGTTGCAGCGCAGCGTTCGCGTGCTGGCCGCCGCCGAGGGGGGTGGCGAACGCGCCGTCCTCGTGGTCAAGGACGGCGATCACTTGAGCTTCTCCCCCGTTTCGGCCGCGGGGCTTCCGCGCGCGGCGATCTCGCCGCTGCAGGAACTGCCTCCCGGCCCGGGCCGATCGGTGTCGGTGCCCAGCGACGCCCTCGACGCCGCAGCCCACGAGGTGGGTGACAAGACCGAGCAGCTCGCCTCCGCGCTGCAACGACGCGGTGTTCGTCCCGACGACGCGGAGGTCTTGGGCGAGATGGTGGCCGGAGCCGTCGCGCAGGGGCAGTTCGGCGCGGCCGCGCGAATCCGGTACGGCAGGCGCGAGAGGGCCGAGCGCGTCGTCGGGTTCTTCGACTCCCCCCTCGGCCGCTACGCGCAACTGCGCACCACGTCCCCCTCCGGGGAGGCCTGGAGCACGATCGCCCCGGCGGACAACCGCCGCCTGGCAGGCCACGTGGAAGAACTCCTCAACGAGGTGACCGCCGCACCCCGGCAGTAGCTCTCACCCGCTCAAGACGATGGCCCCGTCCGAGAACGGGGCCACCACCTCGAGCGCGTTGGTCAGACCACCGGTTCCAGGAGGCTGGTCCTGGCTTCCGGGGCCGCTGAGCGCTTGGCGTCGGCCGCTTGGTCGCTGGGTTCGCTCTGCGAGTCGCGCTCGGCTTCGACCCGCTGGGTGTAGACCGCGACCTCGCGGGTGATGGTGTCCTCGTCCCAGCCGAGCTCGACCGCCATCAGCCGTGCCACGGCGTCAGCGCAGTCCACGCCCCGGTGCGGGTACTCGATGGAGATCCGGGTGCGCCGGGTGAGCACGTCCTCCAAGTGCATCGCGCCTTCGTGGCTGCACGCGTAGGCGATCTCCGCCTGCAGGTAGTTCGGGGCGGACGGGACCGGCTTGAGCAGGTCGGGTCGCTCCTCGCCGGCCGCGAGCACCTCGTGGATCTCCGAGCCGTAGCGGTCCAGCAGGTGCCGGATCCGGTACGGGTGCACGCCGTGCGCGCTGGCCAGCTGATCGGCCTGGTTGACCAGCGCGTGGTAGCCGTCGGCGCCGATCAGCGGGACCTGGTCGGTGATCGACGAGGCCATCCGGCCGGGGACGTCCGCCGAGACGGCGTCGACCGCGTCGGCGGCCATGACCCGGTAGGTCGTGTACTTGCCACCGGCGATGGCCACCAGACCCGGGGCCACCCGCGCGACCGCGTGTTCGCGGGAGAGCTTGGAGCTCTCCTCGCTCTCGCCCGCCAGCAGCGGCCGCAGACCGGCGTAGACGCCCTCGATGTCGTCGTGCGTCAGCGGGGTGGCCAGCACCGAGTTGACGTGTTCGAGCAGGTAGTCGATGTCGGCCTTGGTCGCCGACGGGTGCGCGAGGTCGAGGTGCCAATCGGTGTCGGTGGTGCCGATGATCCAGTGGTTGCCCCACGGGATGACGAACAGCACGGACTTCTCGGTGCGCAGGATCATGCCGGTCTCTGCGACGATCCGGTCACGCGGGACGACGATGTGCACGCCCTTGCTGGCGCGGACGCGGAACCGCCCGCGACCTCCGGAGAGCTTCTGCAGCTCGTCGGTCCACACACCGGTCGCGTTGATCACCGCGTGGGCGCGGACCTCGACCTCTTCGGCGGTCTCCACGTCGCGCACCTTGACGCCTGCGATCCGGTCGGCTTCGCGCAGGAAGCCGGTGACCTGCGCGGAGGTCATCACCACAGCGCCGTAGCGCGCGGCCGTGCGGGCGACGGTCATGGTGTGCCGGGCGTCGTCGGCCTGCGCGTCGTAGTAGCGGATGCCGCCGATCATCGCGCTGCGCTTGAGCGCGGGGACCATGCGCAGCGCACCGGCACGGCTGAGGTGCTTCTGCCCCGGCACCGAGCGAGCGCCACCCAACGTCTCGTACATGAGCAGACCGGCCGCCGTGTACGGGCGCTCCCAGAAGCGGCGGGTCAGCGGGTACAGGAAGGGGACGGGCTTGACCAGGTGAGGCGCGAGCGTGCTCAGCATCAGCTCGCGTTCCCTGAGCGCCTCGCGCACCAGGGAGAACTCCAGCTGCTCCAGGTAGCGGAGTCCACCGTGGAACAGCTTGCTGGAACGGCTGGAGGTCCCGGCCGCCAGGTCGCGGGCCTCCACCAGCGCGACCCGGAGTCCCCGGGTGGCCGCGTCCAGCGCCGCGCCGGCGCCGGTGACGCCGCCACCGATCACCACGACGTCGAATTCGTCGTGTTCGAGCCGTTTCCAGTTCTCGGCACGCTCGGTGGGTCCCAACGAGCCCTTCAGCCGGTTTCCGGTCTCGGTCTTGTCCTTGGACTTGGACACCGCGTCCTCCTCGCTTTGATCGCGTCCCACCGTTGAACCCACCGCCGACGCGGAACCGGACCTGCGCGCAGGTGGCGCACCACGGTGGTCATCATGCCCGACCAGCACTGTCCGTGCCTGGCGCAGCGCGTCCCGCTGCGGTCGCCTGTTCGACGAGCGCTCCGCGCTCGCGCAGCACTTCGATCTGGTGGCCGGGTGTTCTCGAATCCACGATGACGATGTCGAAGTCCTCGACGGGCGCGACCGCGTGCAGCGCGCGCCGGTGGAACTTCGTGTGGTCAACGTAGAGCACTGTGCGCTGAGCTGCGGCCAGCATCGCCTTCTTGATCTGCACCATCTCCTGCTGCGGGTAGCAACCGATGCCGTCGGTCACCGCCGACACCGACATGATCGCCAGGTCGACGCGGAGGTTGCGCAGCGAGTCCAGCGCCATGCCACCGACGAACGCGTCCGCCCACGGCAGGTAGTCGCCCCCGACGCAGATCAAGCTGATCCCGGGAGCGGCGGCGAGTTCGTCGAAGACGCCCCGGTGGTTGGTGACGACCGTCAGCGGGGCGCGTTCGGGCAGCAGCCGGGCCAGGTGCACGCCGGTGGTGGAGTCGTCGAGCAGCAGCGCCTGCCCGGGCTCGATGAGCTCGGCGGCGGCGCGGGCCAGTTCCTCCTTCTCGGACTGGTTCTGCTGCAACCGGTACTCCGAAGCCGCTTCGTAGAGCAGCGACGAGGCGGCCGAGACGTTGCCCCTGTTGCGGTGCACCAGGCCCTGCGATTCCAGGTCGGCGAGATCCCGGTACACGGTCATGGCGCTGGCGCCGATGGTCGCGACCAGGTCGTCGATGCGCAGGGTGCCCTCCGCCATCACCAATTCGGTGATCTTGCGGCGCCGGTCCTGCTGCTTGCCGGACGGTCGTCGGCCGGACATGGCGGCTCCTCGCTTCCGAGTCGCGCTGACTGCGGCCGGATCATCTCCTCCACCGCACGCTCACCGTACAACTCGATAAAAACACCATCTCAACCAGAATGCAACGCTTCTTTTCACACAGATGTTGTGATTAAGGTGTCTTCTGGTAGCCGGGGTCGATCACTCGATCCAGGCGTTGCCGGACACCGGTGTCCCCACGCCGGGAGCTCGGCACCGGGGATCCCCACGACATTCCGCGCTACCACCGGGCGAGCCGCGGATTAGGCGGTACAGACGAACGTGCTGCGCACGACTGGCGGCACTCATGGACACGTGTTGCCATGCGGCAGTACCGTCCCGACTCGCTCGATGTCGGACAGACACCGAACACCCGCCTGTGCCAACGGCGGCATCACGAGGGGAACGGGAGAATGACCAGTCTTGGCGAGGTATTCCTCTGGGAGCTGCTCGGGACGGCGATACTGACGCTCTTGGGCTGCGGCGTCGTGGCGAACGTGACGCTGAGCAAGAGCCTCGGAGTCGGCGGCGGATGGCTGCTGGTGAACTTCGGCTGGGGTTTCGCGGTTTTCGCCGCCGCCAGCATCGCCGAACCTTCCGGGGCGCACATCAACCCCGCGGTCACCATCGGACTCGCGATCTACGGGGACACCCCGTGGTCGCAGGTCCCGGTCTACATCATCGCGCAGATCATCGGCGCCGCCCTGGGCGCGGTCCTGTGCTGGGCCGCCTACAAGTTGCAGTTCGACACGACGGAAGACCCCGCCAACACGCGAGGGATCTTCTCCACCGGACCGACGGTCCCGAACGCTCCGTGGAACCTGATCACGGAGGTCATCGGCACCTTCGTGCTGGTGTTATGGATCATCACCAACCCGCCAGCCAGCGCCGGTGACACCCCAGGCGTTCCGGACTTCGGCAACGCCGCGCTCGGCTACGCCGCAGTCGCCTTCATCGTGATCGGCATCGGCGCCTCCCTCGGCGGGCCGACCGGATACGCCATCAACCCGGCGCGAGACCTGGGACCGCGCATCGCGTACGCGCTACTGCCCATTCGCGGCAAGGGTTCGGCCGACTGGGGCTACTCGTGGGTCCCGATCGCCGGACCGATCATCGGTGGCGCGCTGGCGGCGCTGCTAGCCCTCGCTCTGCCCATCAGCAGCTGACCGGACAAGGAAGGTTTGAACAATGGCCTCGTACATCGCCGCCATTGACCAGGGAACCACGTCCACGCGGTGCATGATCTTCGATCATTCCGGCGGGGTGGTCGCGGTCAACCAGAAGGAGCACCGCCAGCTGTTCCCCAAGGCCGGCTGGGTCGAGCACGACCCGCTCGAGATCTGGAACAACGTCCGCCAGGTGTGCGCGGGCGCGCTGGCCAAGGCCGACCTGGTCTCCTCCGACATCGCCGCCTGCGGCATCACCAACCAGCGCGAGACCACCGTGGTCTGGGAGAAGGCCACCGGCAAGCCGGTCTACAACGCCATCGTTTGGCAGGACACCCGCACCGACGAGATCGTCAGCGAGCTCGGTAGGTCGGAAGGGCAGAGCCGCTTCCAGGCCAAGACGGGGCTGCCGCTGGCCACCTACTTCTCCGGTCCGAAGTTGAAGTGGCTGCTGGACAACGTCAACGGGATCCGGGCGCGAGCCGAGAAGGGCGAGCTCCTGTTCGGCAACATGGACACCTGGGTGCTGTGGAACTCCACCGGGGGCCCGGACGGCGGACTGCACGTCACCGACCCGACCAACGCTTCGCGCACGCTGCTGATGGACCTGGAGACCCTGCAGTGGGATCCGGACATCTGCGCAGAGATCGGCGTGCCGATGTCGATGCTGCCGGAGATCCGCTCCTCCTCGGAGGTCTACGGGCAGTTCCGCGAACGCGGTGTGTTCGCCGGGATCCCGATAGCCGGCATCCTCGGCGATCAGCAGGCCGCCACCTTCGGGCAGGCGTGCCTGTCGCCCGGTGAGGCCAAGAACACCTACGGCACCGGCAACTTCGTCCTGCTCAACACCGGGACCGAGCGCGTCATCAGCCAGAACGGCCTGCTGACCACGGTCGGCTACAAGATCGGCGACAACGACACGATCTACTGCCTGGAGGGCTCGATCGCGGTCACCGGTTCGCTGGTGCAGTGGCTGCGGGACAACCTCGGCATGATCGGCACTGCCCCGGAGATCGAGCAGGTCGCCTCCAGCGTGGACGACAACGGCGGCGCGTACTTCGTGCCCGCCTTCTCCGGTCTGTTCGCGCCGCACTGGCGCTCGGACGCGCGCGGCGCGATCGTCGGGCTCACCCGGTACGTCAACCGCGGTCACCTCGCCCGAGCGGTGCTGGAGGCCACGGCCTTCCAAACCCGCGAGGTCATCGAGGCGATGAACGCCGACTCCGGTGTCCCGCTGAAGTCGCTGAAGGTCGACGGCGGCATGGTCGTCAACGAGCTGCTGATGCAGTTCCAAGCCGACATCCTGGGCGTCCCGGTGATCCGGCCGAAGGTCAACGAGACCACCGCGCTCGGCGCCGCCTACGCGGCCGGCCTCGCGGTCGGCTTCTGGGAGAGCGAAGCCGACATCCGCAGCAACTGGGCCAAGGACAAGCAGTGGGACCCCGCCATGACGGAGGACCTCCGGGAGAAGCACTACGCCAACTGGCAGAAGGCGGTCACCAAGACCTTCGACTGGGTCGACTGACGACCTGCCGCTTCTCCTGAGCCGTTCCGGCGGCGTGATCCGCACCTCGCGAAGCACCGCGAGTGCAGGTCACGCCGCCGCTTCGCGTGCGAGCTCGGCCAGGCGTCGCGGCGGGTCGATCACGTGCACCTCGTTGCCACCTGGTAGCTGACGCGGTGGCCGCGCCCGGTGATCTCGGCGACCAGGCCCAGGCCGGGACTGATGTGACCGTGAGCGGGGATGGACACGAACAGCACGTGCACCCGGTCCCGGTTCTGGGACATGAGTGCGAACTTCGATCAAAACGCCCGGGTGTCGGGCGGAACGGTGGATGACCGCGCCGCGTGATCCGCGCACGGTGAGGCCGCTTCAAGCGGGCTTGATCAGAGGTGGAGCTGCCACTGCACGGGGCCGGGACCACGAGACCTGGTCGCGGGGTTTCCCGAGGGGTCAGTCGCGGTGGGGACGTTGTTCGGGCGGGAGCTGGCAGGCCGGGGTGGCGCCGGGCAGGCGGTGGCGGTGGTCGGCGACCCAGCGGTAGAAGCGTTCGGCGAGGGTGCGCAGCAGCGGGGCCGACATGAGCCGACCCAGCAGCGGCCAGGGGGCACCGCTGGACTTGAGCAGTTCGGCCACCGCTGCGGCACCGCCGAAGACGCGGCCGGAGCGGTCGATCCAGACGACCTCGTGAGCGGCTCGGGCTTCGGTGATGTTCAACGCCGCCAGATCGGCTTCCTGCCAGGGCTGGACCCGCATGCGCACCGGCAGGCGCACGGCGAGGCGGACGCTGCGGGTGCAGAACCCGCAGTCGCCGTCGTAGATCAACACCGGACGTTCGGTCACGCCACCATCCTCCCCCACCGGGAGCCTCTCGTCAGTCCAGGTCGTCGTGGCGCATCAGCAGGCGCCCGGCCTCGGTGAGCGAACCCGACAGCGACGGGTAGACCGAGAAGGTGTTGGCCAGGTTGTCCACCGTCACCTGGTTCTGCACCGCGAGCGCGATCGGCAGGATCAGCTCGCTGGCGTTCGGCGAAACCACCACGCCACCCACGACCACACCGGTCTGCGGGCGGCAGAAGACCTTGAGGAAACCGCGCCGCAGGCCTTCCATCTTGGCGCGCGGGTTGGTGGCCAGCGGCATCGTCACGGTCCGCGCGGGGACCTCACCGCTGTCGATGGCCTGCTGGCTGATGCCCACCGTGGCGATCTCGGGGTGGGTGAAGACGTTGGCCGCCACCGTCTTCAGCTTGATCGGCGTGACGCCCTCGCCCAGCGCGTGCCACATCGCGATCCGGCCCTGCATGCCGGCGACGGAGGCCAGCAGCAGCAGACCGGTGCAGTCACCGGCGGCGTAGATGCCCGGGGCACCGGTCCGCGACACCCGGTCGACCTCGACGTAGCCACCCCGGCCGGTCTCGATGCCGACCTTCTCCAAGCCGATGTCATCGGTGTTGGGCACCGAGCCCACCGTCATCAGCGCGTGGCTGGCCTCGACCTTCCGGCCGTCGGCGAGGTGGATGACCACGCCCTTCTCGGTGCGCTCCACCGACTCGGCGCGAGCGTGCTTGACGACCTCGGTGCCGCGCTCGGCGAACACCTCTTCGAGCACGGCCGCGGCGTCGGCGTCCTCGTGCGGCAGCACGCGGTCGCGGCTGGAGATCATGGTGACCTTGACGCCCATCTCGGTGTAGGCGGAGGCGAACTCCACACCGGTGACGCCGGAGCCGATGACGGCCAGGTGCTCGGGCAGTTCAGGGAGGTCGAAGAGCTGGCGCCAGGTCAAGATCCGCTCACCGTCGGGCTCGGCGCCCTCGAGGATGCGGGGCGTGGCGCCGGTGGCGATCAGCACGACGTCGGCGGTGAGCTCTTCGTAGGTGCCGTCGGCGCGGTCCACGCCGATCTGGTGCACGGCCATGCCCGGCGTCGGGTCGGTGAAGCGCGCACGGCCCGGAATGATCTTGACGCCTTCGCGGCGCACCCGCGAGCGGATGTCGGCCGACTGCGCTAGAGCCAGGCCCTTGACCCGACCGTGCACGACGGCGACCTCGACATCGGCTTCGTGGGAGGAGGGTCGGATGCCGAGTTCTTCGGCGTCGCGGAAGGAGGAGCGAGCCCCGGCGGAGGCGATGAAGGTCTTCGAAGGAACGCAGTCGTAGAGCACGCAGGCCCCGCCGAGACCTTCCGGCTCGACGAGCGTGACGTCCGCTCCGTTGGATGCTGCGACCAATGCCGCCTCGTAGCCCGCCGGTCCGCCGCCCATGATCACGATGCGGGTCACTTCGCGCTCCTCCTGAGTCCACCTGGCCGAAGGGCACCCCGTTGCCGGTGGTCACCGATTACACCGATGGGCGCCGGATTCACGGTACGCCGCGACGGGTCCGGGCAAACCGGGTGGTACCGACCGGGATGGGTGATCGTGGCGAAGACCACTCCCGGCCGCCTGCACCGCCTGTGATCGTCGCCCGTGCGCAGGTCCTCCGGCTCCAGGCCGGGAACCGGACGACCGAGAAACCCACATTCGTGCTTGCCTCCGGTCCGCTTTTCGGCCTTCGGATCGCTACCCTGTGGGGCGTGCCTCTGTACGCCGCGTACGGATCCAACATGGATCCTGCCCAGATGTTGAAGCGCGCCCCGCATTCCCCGCTGGCGGGAACCGGCTGGCTGATGGACTGGCGGCTGACCTTCGGCGGCGAGGACTACGGCTGGGAAGGCGCCCTCGCGACCATCGTCGAGCAGCCCGGTTCGCAGGTCTTCACGGTGCTCTACGACGTGAGCCCGGAAGACGAGAAGAACCTGGACAACTGGGAGGGTGCCGAGCTCGGGATGCACAAGAAGCTGCGGCTGATGGTGCAGACCCTCGACGGCCCGGTCCTGGCGTGGCTGTACGTGCTCGACGCCTACGAGGGCGGGCTGCCCTCGGCTCGCTACCTCGGCGTGATGGCGGATGCGGCGGAAGCCGCCGGAGCCCCCGAGGACTACGTCGAGAAGCTCCGGGAACGCCCCTGCCACAACGTGGGCCCCGGCTCTCCCCGCGAGCTCTAGAGCGGCCCTGCCGAGGAGGCACTAGAGAGCCAGCCGCGCTCCCGGAGTTCCGCCGCGAACCTCGCGTAGGCGGAGTTGAGCGCGTCCACTTCCGCCCGATCAGGCTCGACGAGCTCGCCCTTCGGCACCATCTCGGCCGCCGCTGTGCTCAGGTCCGGGTGGATCGAGCCGGTGGCCGCCAGCAGCGCTGCACCGAGAGCGGTTCCGGCACCGAGCACGCGCAGCACCGGCCGGTCGAGGACCGAGGCCCGGACCCGGCACCAGGCCGTGCTCCGCGCGCCGCCACCCGCCGTGCGCACCGGCCCTTCGGCCACCGCGCCCAGCGTGGCCAGGCGTTCCAGCGCGAGGCGTTCGCAGAAGGCGATGCCCTCCAGGCGCGAGCGGTGCTCCTCGACGCGGTCGCGTGGCGTGCCGACCTGGAACGCCTCGGCCTCGGCTGCCTGGAACGGGAACCGCTCGCCGCGGCCGCGCAGCGGGTAGTTGAGCACGCTCGCGGGACCGTTCGCGGCGGCAGCAGAGTCCAGTTCGGGCAGTTCAGTCGAATCCACATCGGACAGCGCCGAGCCGCCGATGTTGGCGGCCCCACCGGGCAGCCACTTGCCCCCGGGGTGCAGGTGGCTGTAGACGACTCCGGTCGGGTCGTGCACGAGCTTCTCCGACACGCCCTTGATGACCAGCGTCGTTCCCAGCACGGTCACGAACTGCCCGGCGTCGACGGCGCCCGTCGCCAGCTGCCCGGCGCAACCGTCGGTCATGCCCGCGCGGACCTCGCAGCCCACCGGCAGCCCGGTGAGCCCCGCAGCCTCACGGCCCACCTCGCCGAGCACGGCCGTGGGGCGCACGACCTGCGGCAGCAGCACGGCGGGAACGCCTGCCGCCCACTCGCCCGCCGCCGCGTCGTACCCGCTCTTGAGCGCGTGGCTGGTGTCGGTGGCGACCGGATGCCCGACGAGCCGCCGGGCGATCACCTCGGGCGTGTGGCAGATCTGCTCGGCGTCCGCCGGGAAGTTGTCTGCCAGCCAGGAGGCACGGGCGCGGCGGTCGTCGTACATCAGCGCCGGGACGACCGGCTCGCCACGGGCGTCGACGGCGACGACCGTGCCCGAGGTGGCCGAGATCGCCAGCGCGGTGATCTCGGAGCTGCGCGCACCCAGCAGGCCGGTGCACTCGGCCAGGCAGTCCCGCGCTGCGGGCCACCACGACTGGGCGTCCTGCTCCGAGCGCCCGCCGGGCGAACGCACGGGCGCGGGCAGCGGCCGCGAGGACTGGGCCAGCGACGCGCCCGCCGGGTCGTGGACCTGCACCCGGACGGTGGCCGTGGCGACGTCCACACCGGCGACGAGCTCGCCGGTCATGACGCGAGCTTGTCCAGCGCGCCTGGCAGTTCCGCCAGCGAGTGCACCGCGATGTCCGGTTCGGCGAGTTGCTCGGGCGTCGGCGCGGGCGGCGCTTCGCCGCGCAGCACCCACACCGTGCGCAATCCCATGCGCTGGGCACCTCGGACGTCGGTGTCGAGCCGGTTGCCGACGTGCACTGCGCGGGACGCGGGCACACCGGCCTCGTCGAGGGCGTGCTGGAAGATCCGCGGATCGGGCTTCTCCGCGCCGACGGTCTCCGAGATGGCCCAGACGTCGATGTGCTCGGCGACGCCGTCCCGGCGCAGCGCGTCGACGACGACGGAGCGCTGGTTGGCGACCACGGCGATCCTGCAGCGCTCGGCGACCAGGCGCAGGGCGGGCAGCACGTCGTCGTGGAGGGCTTCCGGCGGGTACTCCCAGTACCGCTCCGCCAGGTCGGACAGCCGCTGCCGGTCCTGCACGGTGAGGAAGCGCTGCGCCATCGCCGTGCGCAGCGAGCCGCCTTGGGCCTGCCTGCGCTCGTCGTAGAGGCGCAGGAACTCGGCCTCGGAGACCTCGTCGCCTCCCTCCGCCGCGAGCTCGCGGGTGGCGCGCAGCAGTGCGTCGCGGTACGCGGCATCGTCGTAGACCGGGCCGCCCACGTCGAGCAGCACGAGGTCGATCGGTTCGGCTCCGGTTGTGGGATCGGCCGGCACGTCCGGTCCTTTCGCTCGCGGTCCATCGGGACCGAGGTGGCACCCTGCACTCCCAAAATAACACCAGGAGCGACAAAATTAACAGTATCCGATGTGATAACTACCAGTTGGTGACGTGGCTTTCGCGAACGCCGCGCCCGGTCACGCCCACGCCAGCTCCAGCAACGCCAAGGCCCTCCGAGTGCCGCGCCGGTCCCGGCGACGGGTCAGCCGCTCCCCGATCAGCGCGCGGAAGTGCTCAGCACCCGAGCCGAGCCGTTCCAGGGCGCGTTCCAGGCTGTCCAGCGCGCGACGTTGCGGGCCGCAGCACAGCACGTCCGCAAGCGCGACGTCCAACGCCTGGACGCGGAGACCGTCGAGCTCGATCACGTCGGTCTCCCGGAACCAGGCGTGGTGCACGACCAGATCACCCTGCGACCGCAGCTCGCGGTCGTAGGGCACGGTCACGTGCACGGCGTCCTCGACCGGGCCGCAGCCGTGCATGGCCACGGCCGTCGGCCCCGAGATCACCCCTTGATCACCGGCGCGCAGCAGCGCGGCGGCGGCTCTGGCCATCGGATCGCGCAGGAGCGCGGCCGGCAGCACCACACCTGGCCAGGGCTGGACCCACTCGCCGGCCTCCAACGCCTCGGCGAGCTCGGCGGCGCCGAGCACCCGTTCGGCCTCGTGGCGCGGCAACGCCCCGTGCCAGCGCTGCGGGGCCTGCGAGCCGGGTGCGGGCAGGAACTGCGGGCGGTCGATGTTCGTCCTCATGCTGAGAAGAGGCGCGAACCCCGCCCACAGATACATCCTGACCCCGGATATACCTCGATCAGGCGAATTCGGCCCGACCCGTCAGCTCCCCAGGCTCAGCAGAGCCGTGTGGACCATCGCGCGGATGCCGACCAGCAGCGCCCGCTCGTCGAGGGTGAAGGTCGGCTGGTGCAGGTCCTTGATCCGGCCGCTGCCCGAGTGCACGCCCAGGCGGGCGAATGAACCGGGCACGTGCTCCAGGTACCAGCCGAAGTCCTCGCCGCCCGAGGACTGCGGGGTGTCGGCGTGCGCCCGTTCCCCCAGCGCGGCGGTGATCCCGGCGCGCATCAGCTCGGTGCTGTCCCGCTCGTTGACCACCGGCGGGACGCCGCGGCGGTGCTGCAGGTCGAAGCCGACCCCCAGCGGCGCGAGCAGGCTCTGCGTGAGCTCGTGGACCAGCGGTTCCAGCTTCGCCCAGGTGTCCCGATCGGCGGTGCGCAGGGTGCCGGTGAGCACCCCGTCCTGCGGGATGGCGTTGGGCGCCTCGCCTGCGTGCACCGCTCCCCACGTCAGCACGGTCCCGGTGCGCGGATCGACGCGGCGGGAGAGCAGGCTGGGCAGCCCGGTGATCGCGCTGCCCAGCGCGTGCACCAGGTCGGCGGTCAGGTGGGGCCGCGAGGTGTGCCCGCCGGGCGAGGTCAGCCGCAGTTCCAGCAGGTCGGTGGCGGAGGTGATCGGGCCGACGCGGGTTCCGACGCTGCCCGCGGGCAGGCGCGGATCGCAGTGCAGGCCGAAGATCCGGTCGACGTCGTCGAGCACGCCGCTGGCCAGCACGTCGAGCGCGCCGCCGGGCATGACCTCCTCGGCGGGCTGGAAGATCATCCGCACGCGTCCGGGCAGGTCGGGAGCGGTGGCCAGGGCCATGGCGGCGCCGAGCGCGATGGTGGTGTGCGCGTCGTGGCCGCACGCGTGCGAGGCACCAACCACTGTGGATGAGTACGACAGGCCGGTGGCCTCGGTCAGCGGCAGGGCGTCGATGTCCGCGCGCAGCGCGATCGTGGGACCGGCACTCGTTCCCTCGATGTCGCAGGTCAGACCGGTTCCGACGGGGAGCAGCCGGGGTGTCAGACCGATCCGGCCGAGCTTGTCGACGAGGAACGCGGTGGTGCGGTGCTCGGCGCGGGAGAGCTCCGGGTGGGCGTGGATGTGCCGGCGCCAGGCGACCACGCGATGCGCGTTCGCGTTCAGCCAAGCGTCCAGCCAGGACGGTCCGCGACCCGCACCGATGTCGGGCACGACGGACTCCACACTGGATCCGAAGCGGGAATCCATGTCCGCAATCGTGCTTTCGGTCGCGCCGATCGGCTCGTCAGCCACCAGCGTCGCCTGGGCGACGGCCCACTCCTCGTCCGTCACCGCCGAACCCTCACGGTTCGGGCGCTGGCCCGGGTCCGGGCCACGAGAATCCACCACGGTCACGCCACGCCTCCCGACGTGCAGAACTCTTCGGTCGAACCTTTTCCAGCGCGGTCGGCGACACCGGCGAGCAGCCGTTCGCGCTGCGGGCCTTCGAGCACGGCCGCGAGCGCGGTCCAGGCCATCGCCACCGCCCCGTCGAGGACCGCCAGGTCCGCCGATGGAGTGGCGCAGGCCGCGGCGAACTCCGCCTGGTGGTTGACCGCGTCTCCGCAATCCACCGCGATCATCGGGTGGATCGCGGGCAAGGCCCTGGTCACGTTGCCCATGTCGGTGCTGCCGATGACCCGGCCCCGCTCAGTGCTCCGATCGAGCGGTTCACGCCCGAGATCGGTGATCGCGCGACGGTACGCCTCCGACAACCACTGGTCGCAGGCGAGCTCCGCGTAGACCGGGGAGATCTGCACGATCTCGTGCGAACACCCGGTCGCCGTCGCACCCGCTTCGAAGCAGGCCCGGATGCGGTTCTCCAGGCGCTGCAGCGAGCGTGCTTCGGCAGCACGCAGGTTGTAGACCGCCGCGGTGCGCGCGGGCACGATGTTCGGCGCCGCGCCACCCTCTGTGACGATACCGTGCACCATCTGCCGCGGCTCCAGGTGCTGCCGCAGCAGTCCGATGGCCACCTGCGCGACGGTGAGCGCGTCGGCGGCGTTGATGCCGAGGTCGGGCGCGGCCGCGGCGTGCGCGGCGCGGCCGGTGTAGCGGACCTCCAGGTCGGTGATGGCCAGCGAGCTCGGCAGGCAGATGTCCTCCGGTCCGGGGTGCACCATCAGCGCCAGGGCGACGTCGTCGAAGACGCCCGCCTCCAGCATCACGACCTTGCCGCCGCCGGTTTCCTCTGCGGGCGTGCCGAGCACCTTGACGGTGAGTCCGGCTTCGTCGGCGACCTCGGCCAGCGCGAGCGCGGCGCCCACGGCCGAAGCGGCGATGACGTTGTGCCCGCAGGCGTGTCCGACATGCGGCAACGCGTCGTACTCGGCGCAGACGCCGACGACGAGGTCACCGCTGCCGCGCTCGGCGACCAGCGCGGTGTCCAGGTCTGCGACCGGGCTCTGGACGGCGAAGCCGTGCTCGGCGAGGAGCGCTGCGACCTCGGCAGCGCTGCGGTGCTCGGCGAAGGCGGTTTCCGGCTCGGCGTGGATGCTGCGGGACAGCCCGGTCAGCGCCGCCTCGTTCCGGCGCACGACGCCGCGGCAGCGTTCGCGCAGCGCGGTTCGGCCTTCGGGCGCAGGCTGATCTTCGGGCGGGGTGGTACGCATGTGCGTTCATCCTGCATCAGCCGGATCATCAGCGCGTGACGAGCACGCTACGCGGCGTCCACCGGTAGGCCAGCTGCGCCGAACGGGTGGCGAGACTTCGGCTGGGCAGAAAGGAGGGAATTCACGTCCCTGTGAATTCCACGCCATTCCACGGGACGAGACGGACATTACCGGCGCAAGGCCGGAAATGGGTGTGGGCCGGCACCGGTCGGGGGGCTTCCCGGCGCCGACCCACGTCTCGATGGGTTACTCACCCAGTAAGCATGCGCAATGACTCCGCACGCACGATCAGGAGTGAAAATCCCACAGCTTCGCCGTCAGGTCTAGTCCATAGCGCAAATTGGTGGTGAAGAAATAGCGAAAACCGACTCCTCGGTCTGTTTCTCGGAATACCTACTTCTTCTTCTCGAAGAAGAGCAGCGACTTCTTCCGGGCCTTGCGGGAAAGCAGCACGAGCCCGATCAGCACCACACCGGCGACCCCCATCGCGGTGCGCTGGTTGCGCTCGGCCTGCGTCTCGCGCTCAGGTGCGGGCGACTCCTGCGTCGGCTGCTGGGCCACGGCCTCGGCATGGGCCACGGCGGCGACCTGGGCCACCTCGACCTGGCCGGACGCCGGGCTCGCCGCCGCCCATGGTGTGAGCAGCAGGGTCAACGCGATCGCAAGTCCCGCGAGCAGGCGGCCGATCCGCCACATGATGACTCCACATCCTCCGCGTCGCGCCGGATCACCGACACTTCCGGGTCGTGTTTCCGCGACCCCGTCCAGGGTCACCCGTTCCGGTCGGAGTCGATCATATCGAACACGCGTCGCGAGCGGACGAGGTCGACTCCCCAGTGAGGACAGTCCTAGATCGACCGTCGAGCGACAACCGCCGGTTCAGCGAACTCCCGGTTCACGATCGATTCGCTCCCCGAGTTCATCGACGATCAAGGTGTCCCGGTCCACGCTATCGGTGCGATATGCGGCCCGTCCCACGAGTTGCGCGAGAACCGGCGCGGTGAGCACCTGGAACAGTCCGACGAGGATCAATCCGGTGGCATAACCGAGGTTCAGCTGAACTCCGGTGCCGAGCAGGACCAGGATCAGGCCCAGCGTCTGCGGTTTCGTGGCGGCCTGCAGCCTCGCGGTCACGTCCGGGAAGGTCAGCAGCCCGATCGCGCCGAACAGGCAGGACAGCGCGCCACCGATCAGGCAGGTCGCGGAGAGGACGTCCGTCCAGCTCATCGGTACGGCTCCTTCTTCTCGATCAACTTCGCGGTGCTGATCGACCCGATGAACGCCAGCAGCGCGAAGGCGGCCAGCAGCGCGATGTTCGACCCGTCCTGCTGCAAGCCCATGCCCACGCAGGTCCCCGCGACGACCAGGGTCACCAGCACGTCGACGGCCACGATCCGGTCCAGCGTGGTCGTGCCGAGCAGCAACCGGACGACCACCAGCAGCCCCGCCACGCTCAGCAGCACGAAGGTCACGGCGAAGACCAAGCTCATCCCGCCTCACCCCTGACCAGTTCCCGCTGAGCGTCGGAGCCGACCGCGTCGACGACCAGCCGCTCCAGGAACCACATCTCGCGTCGCACCGAGTCCTCCTCACCAGGGCGCAAGCCCAGCACGTAGACGTAGCAGGTGCGGTTGACGCGGTCGATCTGCATCACGAACTTGCCCGGTGCGAGCGACACCGCGCTGGCCACGATCGCGATCACGTGGTCGGAGTCGCTGCGCAGCGCGCTGGCCACGATGCCCGCCTTGGCGCTGCGCCGGTGCCACACCGCCTGCCAGGCCACCCGGAGGGTGGAGAACACCAGGTCCCAGGCCAGGTAGCCGACCAGCCGCAACATCGGCAGCGGGCGCAGCACCATGCCGGTGCGGATCAGCGGCAGCGGGAACAGCAGGGTCACCAGCAGCGCCACCAGCACGCCGAAGAACAGCGTGCCGACGTCGAAGGTGCCCCACAGCAGCACCCACACCGCGGTCAGCCAGATCACCAGCGGCACCCGGCGCACCAGGCGCTTGTGCTTCGGCGTGCGCTCACCCACCGGAACCATCTCCCAGCACCGCGGTCCGGTAGATCTCGCCGTGCACCAAGTCCCCGGCCGCCCGGCCAGCGACCGCTCCCAGCGGACCCGCGACCAGGGCGATCACCAGGCTGGACACGACGAGAACGCCGGTCGCGGCCAGCATCGGGCGGCTGGAGCTGGCGGTGCCGACGACCAGTTCGTCGGTCGGGTCCGGGTCCGGTGCGGGAGCCTTCACCTGGCCCCAGAACACCCTGGTCCACACCCGCGCCATCGCGTAGAGGCTCAGCAGGCTGGTCAGCACGGCACCCGCGGTCACCGCGTAGCCGGTGATCGTCCCGCTGCCGATGCCCGCCTGCAGCAGCGCGAGCTTGGCGACGAAGCCGGAGAACGGCGGCACGCCCGCCAGGCTCAGCGCCGGGAGCGCGAACAGGACCGCGATCAGCGGGGCGACCTTGGCCATGCCGCCCATGCGGGTCAGCGCCACCGTTCCGCTGTGCCGCGTGATCAAACCGCTGACCAGGAACAACGTCGCCTGCACCGTGATGTGGTGGACGACGTAGAGGATCACGCCGGTCAGGCCCACGACGTTGTAGACGCCGAGCCCGAACAGCATGTACCCGATGTGGCTGACCAGCAGGAACGACAGCAACCGGTTGAGGTCGTTCTGCGCGAGGGCGCCGAGCGCGCCGACGATCATGGTGATCAGCGCGATGCCGAGCATCAGGTCCCACGTCTCGGCGTGCGAGAACACCAGCGTCTGGGTGCGGATCAGCGCGTAGATGCCGACCTTGGTCAGCAGGCCGGCGAACACCGCGGTGACCGGCGCGGGAGCCGTGGGGTAGCTGTCCGGCAGCCAGAAGTGCAGCGGAACCATCGCGGCCTTCACACCGAACACGATCACCACGAGCAGCGCGAGCGCGATCTGCAGGCCGCGCGGCAGCTCGGCGACCTTGGTCCCCAGGTCGGCGAGGTTGACGGTGCCGGTCGAGGCGTAGACCAGCGCGATCATGGTGATGAACAGCAGCGACGAGGCGAGGCTGACGATCGTGTAGGTCATTCCCGCGCGGACCCGGGCGGAGGTGGTGCGGCGGGTGATCAGCACGTACGACGAGCTGAGCATGATCTCGAAGGCGACGAAGAGGTTGAACAGGTCGCCGGTGAGGTACGCCAGCGACACGCCCGCGCACAGCATCAGGTACATCGGGTGGAACGTCGTGCTGGAACGCTCCCGGCCGTAGTCGGTGATGCGCTGCCCGATCGAGTAGATCAGCACCGCGAACGTCACGACCGAGGACACCAGCAGCAGCAGCGACGAGAGCCGGTCGGCGATGAGCGTGATGCCGAAGGGAGCCGGCCAACCGCCCATCTGCAGCACGACGGGCCCGAACTCGTCGGACGCGTAGAGCAGCACCGCCGCGTCGGCGATGATCACGCCGAGCACCAGCAGGCCGAGGATCCGCTGCACGTCGGCGAAGCGGCCGAGGGCCAGCGAGAGCCCGGCTGCTGCCAGCGGCAGCAGGACCGGCAGGGCGACCAGAACCGTCACTGCGCCGACTCCTTCGCCGGTTCGTCCTCCGTCGAGTCGTGGTCCGCGTCCTCACCGGACTCCATCCGCTTCTCCAGCCGCTGGATCCGGCGGTCCTCGACGTCGTCGCGGACCTCGTCGTGGCCCAGCAGCGACCAGGACCGGTAGGCCAGCGCCAGCAGGAACGTGGTGAGCGCGAAGGTGATCACAATGGCGGTCAGCGCCATGGCCTGCGGCAACGGATCGGTCATCTCCTCCGGGCGGGCGATGTCGAGCATCGGGGGGCGTCCCGGCGGGCCGCCCGCGATCTGCAGCAGCAGGTTCGAGCCGTGACCGAGGACCACGATGCCCAGCAGGATCCGCATCAGGGAACGCTGCATGAGCAGGTAGAAGCCCACCGAGTAGAGGACCGCGATGGCGAACGCCACGGTCAGGTTGATGGTCATCGCCGCTCCCTCGCCGCCGCGTCGGCATCGGCCTCGATGCCCGAGCCGAGGGTGCGCAGCAGGTCCAGCACCACTCCCACGATCAGTAGGAACACGCCGGTGTCGAGGATGACGCTGCTGACGAACTTGATCTCACCGAGGAGCGGCAGGGTGAACTCGTAGATCGCGGTCTCCAGCAGCTGACCGCCGAACAGCAGCGGCAGGAACGCGGAGACGCAGGCGATCGTCAGGCCGAGTCCGATCAGCACCGGCGGTCGCATCGACACCACGGCGCTGTCGTCCATGCGGCCACCGGCGAGGTGGCGCAGCAGGAACGCCTGCCCGGCCACCAGGCCGCCGGTGAAGCCACCGCCCGCGCGGTCGTGCCCGGCGAACAGCAGGTAGACCGACACCACCAGCACGGTCGGGAACACGATGCGCGCGACCAGCTCCAGCAGCACCGAGCGGGCCTGGCCTTCGCGGCGGAAGCCGGAGAGCAGCCAGCGCTCGGTCGGCGCATCCCAACTCGTCCACGACGGCTTGGTCGAGGGACTCACCCGCGCACCTCCTGCTGCTGCGTCTGCTCGCGCCTCCGGCGTTCGTACCGGGACGCGAGGATCAAGCTGGCAACACCGGTCGCCGCCACCGCGAGGACCGCGATCTCGCCGACGGTGTCGAAGGCGCGGAAGTCCACGATGATCGCGTTCACCACGTTGGTGGCCCCGGCGCCCTTCTCCGCGTGACCCATGAAGTACTGGCTGGCCTCCGGCGGTGCTCGGCGCGCCGAGCTGAACCCGATCGCGGCCAGCGCGACGAACAACCCGGCCGCGGTGGCGATGATCGCCTTGGGGATCCGGATGGCCTTCGACGAGTCGGCCTGCGAGAAGCGCTCCGGGAGCCGGCGCAGCACGAACACGAACGCCACCACGGTCAGCGTCTCCACCAGGAACTGGGCGAGCGCGAGGTCCGGGGCACCGTCGACGATGAACAGCCCACCGATGCCGTAGCCGACGACGCCGACCAGCAGCACCGCGGTGAGCCTGCGGTGAGCGCGCAGCACGGCCAGCGCGGCGAGCACCACGCCCAGGCTGAGCGGCACCTGCATCAGGTTGTCGTAGGCGCGGAGGTCGCCGGGCACGGTGAACTGGATCAGCAGGGCCGATCCTGGGATGACCACGACCGTCACCAGGACGATGCCGAGGTAGGTGGGCAGCGAACCCACCTGGGTGCGCGCGGTGACGGCGACCGCGACGCGTTCCAGCAGCGCGGTGATCCGCTCGTAGCCGCGCTGGGCGTTGAGCGGCTGGGGGAGCCGGTTGCGCCAGGCGGTGAGCGGTGTTCGCACCCGGTGCAGCACCAGACCACCGGCGACGGCGAGCACCGACAGCCCGAGCGGGAGGGTGAAGCCGTGCCACAGCGCGAGCTCGGCGGGCTTGCCGACGGACTCGTAGGACGTCGCGTAGCCGTCGGCCAGTTCGTTGGCCACCGGGTAGGCGACGCCCAGCACCAGCCCGGCGAGCGCGGGAAGCCCGGCGGGGATCAGGGACTGCAGGTCGGCGGGCTTGACGGTGGTTTGCGCGAGTCCGGGTTTGGTGCCGAAGGCGCCGAACCACATGCGCAGGCTGTAGGCGACGGTGAGCATCGAGCCGATCACGAGGAAGGCGTCGACCGCGGCACCCGCAGGGCCGGACAGGAACGCTCCGAACGCGGCCTCCTTGCCGAGGAAGCCGAGCATCGGCGGCAGTCCTGCCATCGATCCCGCGGCCAGGGCGGCTATCACCGCGAGCAACGGCTGGCGGGCGGCGAGCCCGGAGAGCTTGCGGATGTCGCGGGTGCCCGCTTGGTGGTCGATCATGCCGACGACCAGGAACAGGGTGGCCTTGAACAGGCCGTGCGCGAGCAGCATGGTCGCTCCGGCCAGCGCGGCGTCGTGGCTGCCCGCGCCGAAGAGCACCATCAGGAACCCGAGCTGGCTGACCGTCCCGTAGGCCAGCAACTTCTTCAGGTCGTGCTCGTGCAGCGCGCGCCAGCCGCCGAAGAGCATGGTGGCCAGCCCGAACACCACGGCCGGAACGCGCCATTCGAGCTGCGCTTCGAAGATCGGCCCGAGCCGGGCGACGAGGAAGACACCGGCTTTGACCATCGACGCCGCGTGCAGGTAGGCGCTGATCGGGGTGGGGGCGACCATCGCGGCGGGCAACCAGTTGTGGAAGGGCAGCTGCGCGGACTTGGTGAACGCGCCCACCAGGATCAGCACCGCGGCCACGGCGGTGGCGGTGCCGGTCGGCGGGCGGTCGATGAGCTCGGATATCCGGTAGGTGCCCGCTGTCTCGCCCAGCACGACGAAGCCGAGCAGCATCACCAGACCGCCGAGGCTGGTGATCATCAGCGCTTGCAGCGCCGATCGGCGGGATTCGCGGCTGATGCCCGCCTGCCCGACCAGCAGGAACGAGCAGACCGTGGTCAGCTCCCAGAAGATGTAGACGGTGGTGAGGTCGTCGGCCACGACCAGTCCGAGCATCGCTCCGGCGAAGCCCAGCAGCAGCGGTGCGGAACGCCGCGCGTCACCGCGTCCTCGGGCGAAGTAGGAGTCGGCGTAGATCAGCACCAGCACGCCCAGGCCGCAGACGAGGATGGTCATCACCAGCGCGAGCGCGTCGAGGCGGAAGCCGAAGTTCAGGCCGATCAGCGGGACCCAGGGCACGGTTTCGGTCATCGTCTCGCCCGCGAGCACCTGCGGGGTGCGCGCGATCAGCCAGACGGCGGCCGCGGCGGGTGGGACCGCGGCGATCAGGAACGCTGCGCGGGTGTTGCGCCGGGCCACCAGCGGCAGGAGCACGGCCACCAACAGGTGCGCGATGACGAAGCCGAACAAAGCACCTCCTCCGCACCGCTGTTGTCATGCCTGCCAGCCTCGCCCCGATCATTCGCCACCCAGGAGGTCCGCGCACCGCGGCGCGTTCAGGCGTCGCGGATGTCCGGAAGGTCCGACCACCTGACAAGTTATCTGGACGCGCCCGTCTCGCGCCAACACCGCCAACCGGAGCGTCCGGGCCGATGGGAGGCGGTTTTTCGTTGCACCGAAATAAACTTCGCCTTTGAAACGGGTTGGGGCCGCGACTTTGCGAGTGGGATTCTTCACGTGGCGTAACATCACCTCCCGGCCTGGGCGATCTCCCGGTGGTCGGCGTGGCGCCGGTGAGTTCTCGAAGGTCTTCGGGCCGTTCCGGCCCGGCTGTCGGACCGAAGGTGAAGAATGTGGCCGTGCCCACCGACAACCAGAACACCCTCGCCGGCATCGGTCGGCTGATCGCCGACCGGTACCGCCTGGAGCGCAAGCTCGGCGGCGGCGCGATGGGCACCGTGTGGTACGGCACAGACGAACTGCTGCATCGCCCGGTGGCCGTCAAGCAGGTCACTCTCGCGCCGGGAATGCCGGAGGAGGAGGAGGAGGCGGCCGAGCTGCGCGAGCGCGCGCTGCGCGAGGCTCGCGCCATCGCGGTGCTGTCCCATCCCAACGTGGTGACGCTCTACGACGTCGCGCGCGATCAGGACGAGCCGTTCGTGGTGATGGAACTCGTCCCGTCGCAGAGCCTGGCGGCGATCCTCGACGACCACGGCGCTCTCAACGACAACCAGCTCGCGGTGATCGCCGACGGCGTCGCCGCCGGGTTGGACGCCGCGCACCGGGCCGGGATCGTGCACCGCGACGTCAAACCGGGCAACGTGCTGATCGGCGACGACGGCCGGTTGAAAGTCAGCGATTTCGGCATCTCCCGCAACGTCGCCGAGCACACGCTCACCAACACGGGGATCCTGCTGGGCACACCGGCCTACATCGCCCCCGAGGTCGCCGCCGGAGAAGCGGTGACGGCCGCGGCGGACCTGTGGGGGCTGGGCGCCACGTTGTTCGCCGCCGCCGAGGGCCGCCCGCCCTACGACGTGGGCGACGATCCACTCGCGACGGTCACCGAGGTCGTGCGCGGTCCCGTTCCGGTGCTGCACCGGCCGGGCGCGGTGGGCGACGTGATCCGAGCGCTCATGGTCAAGGACCCGGCGCAGCGGATGCCGTTGACGGAGGTGCGGCGCCGGTTGCAGCACCTGCTGCCGGAACCGGGCGCCCGTCCGTTCGCGATGTTGCTGGATCCCGAGGCGCCGACCGTCCGGGTCCGGCAGCGGGTGCTGCAGCAGACCTCCCAGGACAAGCCGTCGATCCCGCCCGCTCCCCAGCTCACCGGTTCCGCGCCGCTGGCGGCCGATCCCGGTCCGCCGCCGTTCACGTTGCACGACCCGCCGGAGGAGAAGCGCCGTCCGCTGCGCGCGTTCGCGCTGGGCCTGGCAGCACTGCTGCTGTTCGCCGCGGCGCTGATCGGGTCGTTCGCGGCGACGCGCCTGATGGCAGGCCAGTCGCTGCTGCCGGAGCTGGACCCACCGTCCACCTCGGACCCGAACCCGGTGCTTCCGGCGCTGGCACCGCACAGGGAGGACGCGAAGCACTCGGCGGCTCCCGACGGTGGCGAGTTCTCGATCATGGCTCCGGCCGGGTGGCGCACCTTCCACAGCGAGCGCAACGACCTCTCGAACAACTCGGTGGTCGCGTTCGTGTCCGGCGACGGGGCCACGGAGGTCGCGGTGCAGCGCTACGGCGGCTACTTCGAGAGGGGGCTGACGCTGGACGGCTACCAGACGCAGCTCCCGCGAGCGATCGGTGGCCCGGCCGCCGACGTCGCCGTCACCAGCTCCCGCACGGACGACGGCACGCGCAGGGTGGTCTACTCGACCAAGGTGGAGCAGCTCCTCAGCGGCCCGGCGAAGGAGATCGATCGCCGCACGACGGCGGCGCTGCGGCGATCCGGCGACGACCTCTGGATCGTCCGGGTGACCAGCGGTCCCGAGCAGTGGCAGCAGGCGGAAGCCCTGTTGGACCGAGTGCTCCCCACCTTCGACCCCGCCGGCTGAGGCTGCGACCGGTGCCGCTGCGGATCGTCGTCGCCGCTCCAGGTCCGAACCGTCCACGCTCGATGTCGCGTTCGCCTGATCAGTTCGAGACCGCCCGCCGGCGAGGCGGACGAGCACGCGGCGGGAAATCGGAGAGACTAAGCTGCCCGGCCGTGACCGCTACGAACATTTCCGACCCGTTCGCCCTCGCCCACGAGGCTTCGGCCAAGCTCGCCGAGCTCACGGGTGCCGATGGCCACGACCTGGCCGTCGTCCTCGGTTCCGGCTGGCAGCCCGCCGCCGACGAGATCGGGACGCCCGAAGTCGAGATCGGCATGGACGAACTGCCGGGCTTCGCCAAGCCGGGCGCCGTCGGGCACACCGGGAAGGTGCGTTCCGTCCCGGTCGGTGACAAGCGCCTGCTGGTCATGCTGGGCCGCACCCACATGTACGAGGGCCACGGCATCGAGCCGGTCGCGCACGGTGTGCGGACCGCGGTCGCCGCCGGGTGCCGGGCGGTGTTCCTGACCAACGCGGCCGGCGGCATCCGGGAGGGCATGCAGGTCGGACAGCCGGTGCTGATCAGCGACCACATCAACATGACCGCGCGTTCCCCGTTGGTGGGCGCCAACTTCGTGGACCTTACCGACCTCTACTCGACGCGGCTGCGGGACCTGGCGCGCGGCATCGACTCCTCGCTGGAGGAGGGCGTCTACGCGGGTCTGCCGGGGCCGCACTTCGAGACTCCGGCGGAGATCCGGATGCTGCGCACCCTCGGCGTGGACCTGGTGGGCATGTCGACGGTGCTGGAGGCCATCACCGCGCGTTCGCTGGGCGCCGAGGTGTTCGGCCTGTCGCTGGTGACGAACCTGGCAGCCGGGTTGAGCGTTGGTCCGCTCAACCACGAGGAGGTCTTGGAGGCGGGCAGGGTTTCGGCTTCGCGGATGGGCCGCTTGCTGCGGTCGTTGCTGGAGGCGGCGTGACCCAGCCGGATGTCCGGGCGGCCGCTGAGCAGTGGATCGCTGACGACGTCGACCCTCGCACCCAGAACGAGCTGCGGGAACTCCTCGACTCGCCCGAGCTGGCCGACCGGATGTCGGGCATGCCGCGCTTCGGCACGGCGGGGTTGCGCGCCCCGGTGCGCGCGGGTTCGAACGGCATGAACCGGGCGGTGGTCGTGCGCACCACCGCCGGGGTCGCGAGCTGGCTGGTGCAGCAGGGGCTCGGCGGCGGGATCGTGGTGGTGGGCAGGGACGCCCGGCACGGATCCGAGGAGTTCGCCGAGGACGCTGCCGGGGTCCTGGCGGCGGCGGGTTTCGACGTGCGGGTGCTGCCGGAGCCGCTGCCGACGCCGGTGGTGGCCCACGCCACGCGGGCGCTGGACGCTGTGGCCGGCATTCAGATCACGGCGTCGCACAACCCTCCGCAGGACAGCGGTCTCAAGCTCTACCTGGGCGGCGGCGTCCAGCTGGTGGGGCCGGCCGACACCGAGATCGAGGCGTCGATCGCGAAGACACCTGCGGCGAACGCGGTGTCGCGCAAGCAGAACTGGACTCTGCTGGAGTCCGGCGAGGACGATTACCTGGCGCGCGTGTCGGCGTTGCCGCGCGGCGGTGACCGCGAAGTCCGGGTCGCGGCGACGGCGTTGCACGGCGTCGGCGCGAAACCGTTGCGAAGGGCGTTGCAGCGCGCGGGTTTCGACGACGTGCACTTCGTGGCCTCGCAGTTCGACCCTGACCCGGACTTCCCGACCGTTGGTTTCCCGAACCCGGAGGAGCCCGGCGCGACGGACGAGTTGTTGCAGCTGGCCGAGGACATCAACGCGGATCTCGCGATCGCGCTGGACCCGGATGCCGACCGGTGCGCGCTGGGCGTGCGCGAGGCAGGCACCTGGCGGATGCTGCGCGGCGACGAGACCGGGGTCCTGCTGGCCTGGCACGTCCTGTCCACTTTGGATGAGTCGGCGGCGCCGGATCCACTGGTCGCCACGACGATCGTGTCCTCCAGCATGCTGCGTTCGATCGCCGCCGAGTTCGGGGTCCGCTACGCCGAGACGCTCACCGGGTTCAAGTGGCTGGTGCGCGCGGGCGACGGCGAGGGAACCGGCCTGGTGTACGCCTACGAGGAGGCGTTGGGGCACAGCGTCGATCCCGAGCGGGTGCGCGACAAGGACGGCATCTCGGCGGCGGTGCTGGCCTGCGACCTGACCGCGAGCCTGCTGGCCTCGGGCGACCACCTGCTGGACCTGCTGGACGAGCTGTCCACCGAGCACGGCGTGCACCAAACGGGGCAGGTGTCGGTGCGGGTGGCGGACCGGGCGGTGATCCCGCGGATCATGGAGCGGTTGCGCGGCGAACCACCGCAGGAGCTGGCGGGCACGGCTGTGCAGACCCGCGACCTGCTGCCGGACACCGACGCGCTGGTGGTCACCGGCGACGGCGGGCTGCGCCTGGTGATCCGCCCGTCGGGAACCGAACCGAAGCTCAAGTGCTACTTGCAGGTGGTCGAGCAGGTCGGCGAGCTGCCGCTGGCGCAGGCCAAGCAGCGCGCCGCCGACCGCCTGGAAGAGCTGACCCGGGCCGTGACGGCCCTGGTGGAGGAGTAGATGGCCAGACTGCTGATCGTGCACCACACGCCCTCACCCGGGATGCAGGCGATGTTCGAGCAGGTGGTGGCCGGTGCGACGACCGACGAGATCGAGGGCGTCGAGGTCGTTCGGCGGCCGGCGCTGAGCGCCACCGCCTCCGACGTCCTCGACGCCGACGGCTACCTGCTCGGGACCCCGGCCAACCTGGGCTACACCTCGGGTGCGCTGAAGCACTTCTTCGACACGATCTACTACCCCTGCCTGGACGCGACCAGCGGCCGGCCGTTCGGCTACTACGTGCACGGCAACGAGGGCATCGAGGGAGCGCAGCGCGCGATCACCTCGATCACCACCGGCCTCGGCTGGCAGCAGGTCGCCGAGCCCGCGACCGTCCTGGGCACGTTGGAGAAGTCCGACCTGGATTCCTGCTGGGAGCTGGGCGCCACCGTGGCCGCGAACCTGATGCCGGAGGTGGTCTCGGGACCACCCAGTTGATCTTGGTTCGGGCGTCTCCTATAGCCTGATCGTGTCGTCGAGGGGCCCGCCCCTCGACGACGGCGGGGCGCCCCGGACAGAGCCCGCCTTCCCTCATCACGTGCGATGTTCGGGACGCCCCGCACCTTCGCTCATCGTGATCAGTCGCCACCCGTTCGCTGTGGTCGTCGAGGAATCCGCAGGCCCTCCAGCAGCATTTCCGGGGCCGTACGCGTTACCCTGCGACAGTGAGTGAGGAAACGATCCGACTCGAACTCGATGACTCCGGCGTCTCCGTGGATCTCCCCAAGCCCCCTGGTCCTCACGACCAGGTTCAGGGCGTTCCCTACCGGCCGGTCGAGTTCCGTGACGACGACCTACCGGCGGCTTTGGAACGATCCGCCAAGTGGCTTCGCGAGGCCCAGAACTGGCTCGGCGAACCGATCGATGTGATCGCGGTTCATCTCGATTACGACGATCGAGACGGCGCCCCGTACTACGACCTGAAGTTGATGTGCAACGAGGAGGACCTGGCAGGCGCACCGATCGCGATGCGCAGACTGCGAAGCGATTCCGTCGGCTGACCATCTCTGAAGATCCTTCTCGAATCAACGCGATGGCCCGGCCGGCCCGTCCGGCCGGGCCGCTCTCCTAGTATCGCGAACGACGGCCTTTCCACTGGTCACGGCCCTGGTGGGCGCGCACGGCGCCGTCGAGCAGGAGCACGCCGAACAGCGTCCCGCTGATCGGCGCCAGCGGCGCGAGCTCGGGGTTCGACCGCATGAGCCGCGCCGTCCCGGCGTGGGCGGCGCTCTGCGCGGCGCAGCCGACGAGCCCGAGCGCGGTCAGCACGGGTCGGCGCCCGCGCCCCACCAGCACCGACAGCGGCGCGGCCAGCGACATCGCGATCTGGCCGAGGCCGATGGCCGCCAGCGTCGGTGCCGAGCCCTTGGTGCCCGCCACGAAGCTCTTCCGGAACGACGCCCAGCCCTGCTCGAAGGGGTCCATCCCGCTGGTGCGCAGGTGGTCGAGGCCGTCGACGGTGCGCGTGTTGCCGCCGTGGTCGCGCACGGCGGTGGCGATCGCGACGTCCTCGTTGCGGATCGCGGCGAACGCGGACCAGCCACCGACCTTCTCGTAATGCGAGCGGCGCACCAGGATGCAGTGGCCGATGGCGAACGCCTTGCGACCCCGGCCGTCCGGTGAGGCGTTCTCGCCGATGAGTTGCAGCCCCGGCGGCATCAGCAGCGGCCAGGTCGCCGAACGGCCCGCAGGAGGGCCACCAGGGGTGGAGACGAGGTCGGCCTCGAGGGCGTCGGCCGTGGCCAGCAGACGGCTGAGCAGGTCCGGCGCGGCGACGGTGTCGGCGTCGAGGAACAGCAGCCACTCCCCGGCCTCCGGCGGACCGGCGGCCTCCACGCCGACGTGCATCGCGTGCACCTTGCCGCCCCAGCCGGGCGGCGGCGAGTCCACGCGCACCGGCACCACGCGCGGGTCGCGCTGGGCGAACGCGCGCGCGACCTCACCGGTCCCATCGGTGGAGCCGTCGTCGACCACGACCACCCGCATCAGCGCTTCGTGCTGGGCGCCGTGGGTCTGCGATGCGATCGAGCTGAGGCAGTCGGCGAGGACAGCGGCTTCGTCGCGGGCGGGGACGACCACGGTGACCTTCGGCGGCGGAACCGCACCCGACCGGGGTTCACGCAGCGACGCGATGGCGCGCGTCTGGCGGATCGTGCGCGCGCTGCGGATCAACACCCCCACGGCGACCGCACCGAGCACCAACGACCAGCGGTTCGTGTGTCTTCGCGGTGAAACCACGACCTCAGCGTGCCACGGAAGGGGCAAACGGGTGCTGATCAAATGCCCTAATTGGCGCTGAACTTCACGTTGCGCCCCACGCCCGACGCGCTTCTGCGAACGGGTCGTCCGGTCAGACGGCCCCGTACTCGCGGTCTCCCGCATCGCCAAGACCCGGAACGATGAAGCCCGATTCGTTGAGCCGGTCGTCGATGCTCGCCGTCACCACGTTCACCGGCAGGCCGGCCTCTTCGAGGCGCCGGACGCCCTCGGGCGCGGCGAGGGTGCAGATGGCGGTGACGTCGGTGGCGCCGCGCTCGACCAGCAGCTCGATCGTGTGCACCATCGAGCCGCCGGTGGCGAGCATCGGGTCCAGCACCAGCACCGGTAGGCCGGTGAGGTCCGCGGGCAGCGATTCCAGGTACGGGGTCGGCTGCAGGGTCTCCTCGTCCCGGGCGAGTCCGACGAAGCCCATCTGCGACTCCGGGATCAACCGGTGCGCCTGGTCGGCCATGCCCAGCCCGGCGCGCAGCACCGGGACCAGCAGCGGCGGGTTCGCGATCCGGTAGCCGGTGGTCTTGGCCACCGGCGTGTGGATGGGCTCCTCCGCCAGCTCGGCGTCGTGCGTCGCTTCGTAGATGAGCATCAGCGTGAGCTCTTGCAACGCCGCGCGGAAGGCGGCGCTGTTGGTGCGCGCATCGCGCATCGTCGACAACCGCGACTTCGCCAGGGGGTGGTCCACGACCCGAACGTCCATGACGGACCACCGTAACGGCCGCTTCCCACCCCTGGCGTACCGACTTGCGCGAACGTGTTCCCGCTCGCACGTCTACGGGTGCAGGACGACCTTCGTGTAGCCCTCGATGCGCTGATCGAACTTGCTGTAGGCATCAGGGGCGTCGTCCAGCGACAGCTCGTGGGAGACGACGAAGCTCGGCTTCGCCCGGCCCGCGATGATCATGTCGCGCAACTGGCGGTTGTAGCGCTTGACGTTGCACTGGCCGGTGCCGACGACCTGGCCCTTCTCGAACATCCTCCCGATGGACACCAGCAGCATGCCCTTCTTCGCCTCCTCCGAAGGGCCGCCGGGATCTGCGGGCACGTAGAGACCGGGCACGCCGAGACGCCCCGTGGGGCGCACGGTCTCGATCAGCGAGTTGAGCACGACGGCGGGTTCTTCCTTGGTCGCGTCGCCGGTCTGCGCCTGGTAGCCGACGGCGTCGACGCCCTTGTCGGTTCCCTCGCCGTTGGTCCGGTCCTTGATCATCTGGACCGGGTCGCCCTGCGAGAAGTCGATCGGGATCACCCCCATCTCCTCGGCCTTGGCCAGCCGCTCCGGGATGCGGTCCACGCAGAACACCTGCGACGCGCCGCGCAGCAGCGCCGAGTAGGCGGCCATCAGGCCCACCGGCCCCGCCCCGTACACCGCGACGCTCTCACCCGGCGACACCTGCGCGAGCTCGCAGCCGTGGTAGCCGGTCGGGAAGATGTCGGCCAGCAGCACGAAGTCGGTCTCGTGCTCGTTGCCGGCAGGCAGCTTCAGGCAGTTGAAGTCGGCGTGCGGGACCCGCAGGTACTCGGCCTGCCCGCCTGTGTAGGGCCCCATGGAGACGTAGCCGTAGGCCCCGCCCGCGAAGCCGGGGTTGACGGTGAGGCAGAAGCCGGTGTTGCCCGCCAAGCAGTTCTTGCAGAACCCGCAGGCCACGTTGAACGGCATCACCACCCGGTCGCCCTTGGCCAGGGAGACGACGCCTTCACCGACCTCCTCGACGACGCCCATGTTCTCGTGCCCGAACACGATTCCCGGCTCAGCAGCCGTGCGCCCCTCGTACATGTGCAGGTCCGAGCCGCAGATCGCGGTCGATGTCACCCGCACGATCACGTCGCTCGGGTGCTGAATCCTCGGACTCTCCACGTCATTCACAGCAACCCGGTAAGGCTCCTGGTACACGACGGCCTTCATCTCAGACCTCCAGAACGCATGCGTGACCACTCATGTCCCCTGAGGGCTACCCATCTCCGGCCACGCGCACTCCCACGTCCGGGGGGACTTCCAGCGGGCGCGGGCGGCCAACCCGTCGAGGTGGGAACGGGCGGCGGGGCGTGGTCCTGATCTACGTGACCGGGTGGAACGGACTCCGGTCATGGACGGTTCAGACCGGCACTGCCCTCTCCGGACGCCCTGAGCAGGGGCTACGCGTCAGGCGAGGTGTGGCGTGATCGTTCCACCCGGACGCCAACCCGATGTCTGGACCTAGACTGCTGGGCATGGCATGGACGCCGTTCGATCTTGACGACGCCGTGCGGGATGACCGGTCGCTGCGCCGGTTCCTGCACGGTCTTCCTGGCGTTGACCAGGTGGGGTTGGAGCAGCGCGCCGCCGGGCTCGGCACCCGGAGCATCAAGGGAAGCTCGAAGATGCGGGCCATCGACACCGCGATCTCCATGGTCGACCTGACGACCCTGGAAGGCGCCGACACCGAGGGCAAGGTCCGGGCGCTGTGCGCCAAGGCTCGGCGACCCGACCCCGGCCAGGACGGGATTCCTCAGGTCGCAGCCGTGTGCGTGTACTCCGACCTGGCCGCCACCGCCGTCGCCGAGCTCGACGGATCCCGGATCCACGTGGCCTCGGTGGCCACCTCGTTCCCGTCCGGCGTGCCGCGCGGGCCGTGAAGCTCGCCGACGTCGAGCACGCGGTGACCGCCGGGGCCGACGAGATCGACATGGTCATCGACCGGGGCGCGTTCCTGGCCGGGCGCTACGGGCAGGTCTTCGACGAGGTCAAGGCCGTCAAGGCCGCCTGCGGGAACGCCCACCTCAAGGTCATCCTGGAGACCGGCGAGCTGGCGACCTACGACAACGTGCGCCGGGCGTCGTGGCTGGCGCTGCTGGCCGGGGGCGACTTCATCAAGACCTCCACCGGCAAGGTCTTCCCCGCCGCGACGCTGCCGGTCACGCACCTGATGCTGCAGGCGGTGCGCGACTGGCGGGATTCCACCGGTGAGCTGCGCGGCGTCAAACCCGCGGGCGGCATCCGCAACACCAAGGACGCGATCCGCTACCTGGTGGCGGTGCACGAGGTCGCCGGCCCCGAGTGGCTCACCCCCGACCTGTTCCGGTTCGGCGCATCCAGCCTGCTCAACGACCTCCTGATGCAGCGGCGAACCCAGCTCGAAGGCCACTACAGCGGCCCCGACCACGTGGCGGTGGACTGATGACCAGCCCCTGGGAGTACGCGCCCGCGCCGGAGTCGCGCGAGCTCGCCGACCTCAAGCCGAGCTACCGGATGTTCGTCGACGGCGAGTTCGTCGACGGCGGTGGGCAGACCATCAAGACCATCAACCCGGCGACCGAGGAAACCCTCGCCGAGGTGGCCACGGCCGACACCGGCGACGTGGACCGCGCGGTCGCCGCCGCGCGCCGCGCCTACGACCAGGTGTGGTCGACGCTGCCGGGCAAGGAGCGGGCGAAGTACCTGTTCCGGATCGCGCGGCTCATCCAGGAGCGCGGCCGCGAGCTGGCGGTGCTGGAGACGCTGGACAACGGCAAGCCCATCAAGGAATCCCGCGACGTCGACGTACCCACCGCCGCCGCGCACTTCTTCCACCACGCCGGCTGGGCCGACAAGCTCGACCACGCCGGGTTCGGGCCCAACCCGAAACCGCTGGGCGTGGCCGGTCAGGTGATCCCGTGGAACTTCCCGCTGCTGATGCTGGCCTGGAAGATCGCACCCGCGCTGGCCTGCGGCAACACAGTGGTGCTCAAGCCCGCCGAGACGACTCCGCTGAGCGCGCTGGTGTTCGCCGACATCTGCCGCCAGGCCGGACTCCCGGCCGGTGTGGTCAACATCGTGCCGGGCGCCGGTGACATCGGAGCCGCGCTGGTGGCGCACCCCGACGTGGACAAGGTGGCCTTCACCAGTTCGACCGAGGTCGGCAAGCAGGTCCAGCGGACCGTGGCCGGGACCGGCAAGAAGCTGACGCTGGAGCTGGGCGGCAAGGCGGCCAACATCGTCTTCGACGACGCGCCCCTGGACCAGACCGTCGAGGGCATCGTCAACGGCATCTTTTTCAACCAGGGCCACGTGTGCTGCGCCGGTTCCCGCCTCCTGGTGCAGGAGCCCGTGGCCGAAGAGCTGCTGGCGAAGCTGCGCGCGCGGGTGAGCACGCTGCGCGCGGGTGACCCGCTGGACAACAACACCGACATCGGCGCCATCAACTCCGCCGAGCAGCTCAGCAAGATCACCGAGATGACCGCCGCCGGCGAGGCCGAGGGAGCCCAGCGCTGGAGCAGCCCTTGCGAGTTGCCGGAACGCGGCTTCTTCTTCGCGCCGACGGTCTTCTCCGAGGTGCAGCAATCGATGCGGATCGCCCGCGAGGAGATCTTCGGGCCCGTCCTGTCGGTGCTGACCTTCCGCACGCCCGACGAGGCGATCGCCAAGGCCAACAACACGCCCTACGGGCTGTCCGCCGGGGTCTGGACCGAGAAGGGCTCGCGGATCCTGTGGGCGGCGCAGAAGCTGCGCGCGGGCGTGGTCTGGGCGAACACGTTCAACCGTTTCGACCCGACCGCTCCCTTCGGCGGCTACCGCGAATCCGGGTTCGGCCGCGAGGGCGGCCGGGCTGGTTTGGAGGCGTACCTCGATGTCTGACGTTGCCGATCGGCTGGCCGTCGCGAAGACCTGCAAGCTCTACATCGGTGGCGCGTTCCCGCGCTCCGAATCCGGACGGGTGTTCGCCGTGACCTCTGCGGACGGGGAGTTCCAGGCCAACGTCGCGCACGCCTCGCGCAAGGACGTGCGCGACGCCGTCGCCGCGGCCCGCGAGGCGTTCGGCGGCTGGTCCGGTGCCACCGCCTACAACCGGGGCCAGGTGCTGTTCCGCATCGCCGAGGTGATGGAGGGGCGGCGCGAGCAGTTCGCCGCCGAGGTCTCCACCGCTGAAGGCGTCCCCCGGGAGACCGCGCTGTCCACTGTGGACACCGCGGTGGATCGCCTGGTCTGGTACGCGGGTTGGACCGACAAGATCGCGATGGTGCTCGGCGCGTCGAACCCGGTGGCGGGCCCGTACTCCTCGTTCAGCACGCCCGAACCGACCGGGATCGTGGGCGTGCTGGCGCCGCAGGAATCATCACTGCTGGGCCTGGTCAGCGTGATCGCTCCGGTGATCGCGGCGGGCAACACCTGCGTGGTCGTCGCCTCCGGCGAGCGACCGCTGCCCGCGATCACGCTCGCGGAGGTGCTGGCCACCTCGGACGTGCCCGGCGGGGTGGTCAACGTGCTGACCGGGCGGGCCGCCGAGCTCGGCCCGTGGCTCGCCTCCCACGCCGACGTCAACGCGCTCGACCCGACCGGAGCCCCGGCCGAACTGCGCCGCGAGCTCGCGCGCTCGGCTGCCGACACGGTCAAGCGGGTGCTGCCGGTCCGCGGCGAACCCGACTGGACCGGCGAACCCGATCTCCAGCGCCTGCGCGCCTTCACCGAGATCAAGACCGTGTGGCACCCGGTGGGCACCTGAGTCACTTCGTGGCGGGGTACCGGACGCGGTTGCGGCGGATGGTCTGGGTGAGCAGGGCCGCGAGCGCGACCAGGAAGACCACGCCCAGGGTCAGCACCAGCCAGCTGGGCGAGCTCAGCACCGGGGTGACGTCGTCGAGGAACTTGTTGCAGATGATCTGCGACCCCAGCGCGAGGACCGCGGCGACCGCGACACCGGCCCCGTAGAGCTTGTTGTGGGAGCGGGCCGTGTAGGCGCGGAAGGCCAGCAGCGTTCCGATGATGATCAGCACCAGCAGGATCGGCTGGGCCACGACATCGCGCAGCGAGTAGTCGATCGTGGGCTGGTCGAGGGCCAGTCCGTCGCCGAAGAACGACGTGCCGAACATCGCCAGCGTGCCCGACGCGATCGAGATGCCCACGGTCTCGCCGGTCGACCGCTTGCCGGTGGAGGGATCGAGCTGCGCGGCGACCTGCTTGGCGTAGTCGCGGGGCTTGCCGAACGCCTCGTTCGGGTCCTCCCCGGTCTCGGTCACGTGCGCCTCGACCTCGGCGAGGACCTCCCCGACCCGCTGGCCGGATATCTCGTGCAACCGCAACGCCTTGAGCAGGTCATCGTGGTACTTCTTGCCCAGCGTCATCATGCTCGCACCCCTCGTTCCACAACGGTGATCGAGTTCCGGGCGAACTCGACCCACTTCGGTCCCATCTCCGCCAGCGCGGCGCGGCCCTGATCGGTCAGCGAGAAGAACTTCCGACCCGGGCCGCCTTCGCCCGCCCGCCACTCCGCTTGCAGCAGGCCGTCGGCGGCCAGCCGGTTGAGCAGCGGGTAGAGCGTTCCGGCCTTCATGTCCGGCAGTCCGGCCTCGGCCAACCGCTGCAGCAGCGTGTAGCCGTAGCCCTCTCCGCCTTCGGCCAGCAGCGCCAGCACCGCGAGGTCGAGCACCCCGCGCAGCCATTGCGCCTGCCTGGCCGTCGTCGTCCGTTCCGCCATGACTAGAAAGTAACACCGACTAGTATGTGAGACATACTAGTGGGTCAGGAAAAATCCCCACCGGGCCTCCGATGGGGATCTGATCAGCGGATCTGCCAGTCCAGGCGGCCGTCCTCGGTCACCGTCGGGTAGCTGTGCCCGGCGGGGGCGCCGTCGTTCAGCGCCCGGTGCACGTCGGCGAGCATCGCCGTGATGCCCTGCCACTCCGGCCGCAGCACCTGCGCGTGCTCCTGCTCCCACTCCAGCACGCACCCGCGCAACGGCCCCGGCCGCAGGTCGACCACCAGCTCATCGGCGAACCCATCACCGGCGATCGGGATCCACGACGGGTGGAAGCTCGATCCCGGCGATCCCGCGTAGTAGTCGCAGGCCGGCCGGTCCCACTGCGCCGTCCAGGTCTTGCGGTGATCGCGCCACGCCGACAACGCCTGGTGCGCGCCGTAAGGCGTGTAGAACGGCGGCAGGACGTCGGCCAGCACATCGCCCTCGGTACCGCCGCAGCAGATCCACAGCGCTCGCAGCTCGTCCGGCAGCTCGACGGAGAACTCGCCCTCGAGCTCGACGAAGTCAGGTTCCTGGACTGGCGGACGCAGAGCGGCTGCGGTGACCGGCGCATGTCGCCCGAGCCAGTGCGCGATCTGACTCCACAGCTCCGTGACATCCATTCTGATCATGGTCGCGCGCCGCGCACCGGGGCGGTACCGCCAAAGGGGACTTCGGAGACGAACGGTGAAGGCGCTGGACCGAACAGCGGATCCGAGTAGTCCTGAAGCCCGAGGAGCGACAGACGATCGTTACGAACTGTTCCGTCGGCCGTTGCAATGATCGAACGAGATACGGTGACACCGGACCAGGGCACAAGCCGTCCACGGCCAACCCGTAGGCTTCCGCGGGGTCTGGTTCTGGTGACCGGAGGTAGAGAGATGGCGCAGGACATCGTCCCCATCGAGCTTGGGCTGCCGCAGGGAGACGTCGTCACCCTGTGGGCACCGCACTGGCGCGAAGATGGTGAGGAATGGGAAGCGTTCCTCGGGTACGGGGATGACCTCTACGGCTTCCCCGATCCCGCGCGGCTGGCCGCGTTCGTGCGAACAGCACGGGAACACGACCTCGACGACCACCCGGCGTGGCACGTGGTGCCCGCGCTGTCGGCCGTCGAGCTCAGCCCCGACGAGGACCACCAGTTCGACCTGGTCGGCGTCCCGGAGCTGGTGGCGGAGCCGCTGGACACCTGGACCGTCGCCGAACTCGCCGACATCGTCGAGATCGCCCGGTCGCTGGCCGAGGTGTGCGAACTCGACGCCGTGGACGAGATCCTCGACTCGGCCGACGGTTTCTCCCTGCTCAACCAGGGCATGCTGGCCTTCAACGGCCGCGACGGGCAGAAGCGCTGGAACGAGCTGTGCAAGGTCGTGGTGGAGCGCTGGGACGAGGTGCTCGACGCAATCGACTCCGTCGTGACCACCCCCGACGTCCCCGCGGACGCGGTCGCCACCGCCGAGACCGAGCTCGCCGAGGCGACCGAGACCTACTCCGACGAGGACAGCACCACCTCGGACTCCGATGTGGACGAGATCGAAGAGGTCGAACTCGGCTTCTGGGGCGAGATCGGCATCGATCCCATCCAGATCGTCACCAGCGACAGCGAGCTCTACACGTTGCGCTGCTACCTGGGCGACGACCCGGTCTTCCTCGGTGACCACGGCAAGATCGACGTGTTCACCTCACGGCGCGCGCTCGCCCGCTTCCTCGCCGACGACGAGGCCGTCGAGAACACCGACCTGGCACGGGTGACCACCTGGCAGCGCCTGCGCGACGCGGCCACCGGCGGTGAGTTGGAGGTCGAGGTCGAGTCGGACAACACCTACGTGCTGGCCGGCCTGGACACCGACCTCGGTGAAGGTCCGTCCGAAGTGGACCCAACCCAGCTGGACCTGGCCGAGGAGCTGCTGCTCGACGCGGCGGCCTGGGCCGGCGACGACAGCGCCGAGAACGCCTTGCAGTCCTCGGAACGACTGGGCTGGCTGGTGTCGTTCATCCTGCGCCCGAGCCCGAACCGGATGCCCCCGAGCCCACCGTTCGACGCCGAGGTCCAGACCTGGCGCAAGCTCATGGCCGACCTCGAAGAGCGCTTCCGCAAGCACTGAACCGGCTCAAGCGGCCGAGGTCAGCTCCGGGGTCGCGAGGCGCTGCTTGTAGGCCTGGCGGAGTCCTTTCCGGGCCCGGTAGACCAGGGCCGCCGCGCTGTTGCGGCTGAGGTTGTAGCGGCGACTCAGGTCCGACGGCGTCTGGTCCTCCACCTCGACCGACCACAGGACCTGGCGCCAGCGCGCGGGCAAGCAGGCGAACGCCTCGCTCACGCAAGCCCTCTCGAACTCGCCGATGGCCGCATCGATGAACTGCACCGGTTCCTCCGGCTCGCAGAACTCGTCGACGTCGGCCGCCAGGAGCGTTCGGCGCGACTTGGCGTTGACGCCAGCGGCGAGGTTGCGGATCGTGGTGAGCAGGTACGCGCGGAACGCCCGCTCCGGACCGCTCCCCCTGCGCAGCACGTCGAGGATCTTGGCGAACGCCTCGGAAACGAGGTCGTCGGCGTCGGCCGGAACCGCGGCGACCTGCAGAGCCATGGTGTGCGCTGCCGTTCTGTGCCGGGCGTAGAGCTCTGCGAACGCGATCATCGATCCCGTTCGGACCTCGTGCAGCAACGTCCCATCGTCGCCCGCTGACATCGGGTAAACCCCTCACTGGCTGCTTGTGAAAAATCTTCGCGCTGCGCTGGAGGGGGTGACAAGGCGCCGATTTTCAGATGGTGATCACGGGGTGGTCAGTTCCAGCAGACCCGATCGCCTGCCAGCGCGAGAGCTCGGGCGATCTCGTCGGCCGCAGCGCTCAGCGGACGCACGTAGTCGCCGGTGGTGGCGAGCTTGTGGGCCGGGAACGAGATCGCGAGCGTCACCGGCGATGCCGCGCACTGGACGCGAGCCGCCAAGCAGGCCGTGCCCAACGAGTACTCCTCGGTGTCGGCGACCAGCTCCGATGACGGGCGCTCCACCAGCTCGCGCACACCGGTGACGGTGCGCGGGGTGAGGTCCTCCGGTGGGTGCCGGCGGAAGTGATCGGCGCGTTCGTCCTTGCTGAGCCCGGCGAGCAGGCACTTGCCGAGGGCGGTGGCGTGCGCCGCGTGCCGGAAGTCCACCCACGCGTCCACCCTGGGCGTGCGCGGGCTGTCCACGATCTCGTCGACCTGGACCTCGCCGTCCTGGTAGCGGGCCAGGTAGATCGCCGCGTTGAGGGCCTCGCGGATCTCGACCATCACGCCGCGAACCTTGGCGCGCAGCTGCTGCGCCTGCGCGGAGTCGTGCAGGCCGGTCACCTGCTCGCCGACGATGTACGCGCCGTCGTCGAGCTTGACCAAGTAGCCCTCGTGGACGAGGGTCCGCAGCAGGTGGTAGGTCGTCGAGAGCGCCAGTCCGGTGTCGCGGGCCAGGCACTTCGCCGTGATCCCACCGGGGTGCTCGCCGACGACTTCCAGCAGCCGGAGCGCGCGCTGGACCGACGCGATCAACGTGGGTTCGCTGGCCCCTCTCACCTGTGCCTCCAGGACAGTGCAGCGACTCGGACCTGTGCTGGGCATCTCCAGCGGCACGACGGTGCGCCGCCGGGAACTGTTGCAGCCTAGCGCCATCGCGATGTCCCGGTCAGGACAACATGTCCGCGTACCCGGGCTTGATCTGCTCGTTGATGATCGCCAGCCGTTCGTCGAACCCGAGGAACGACGACTTCATCGCGTTCACCGTGAACCACTGGAACTCCTCCCAGCCGTAGCCGAACGTCTCGTGCAGCGCGGTGAACTCGCTGGACATCGAGCAGTGGCTCATCAACCGGTTGTCGGTGTTGACCGTGACGCGGAAGCGCAACCGGGCCAGCAGGCCGATCGGGTGATCGGCGAGCGAGGTCACCGCGCCGGTCTGCAAGTTCGACGAGGGGCACATCTCCAGCGGAATTCGGCGGTCCCGCACGTAGGAGGCGAGTCGGCCGAGGTGCACCGTGCCGTCGTCGTCGACCTTGATGTCGTCGACGATCCGCACCCCGTGCCCGAGCCGTTCTGCGCCGCAGTGCTGGATCGCTTCCCAAATGGAAGGCAATCCGAAGGCCTCACCTGCGTGAATCGTGAAGTGCGCGTTCTGCTGCCGCAGGTATTCGAAGGCGTCGAGGTTGCGGGTGGGCGGGAATCCCGCCTCCGGGCCGGCGATGTCGAAGCCGACCACCTGCGCGTCCCGGTACCGGATGGCGAGATTGGCGATCTCGGTGGATCGCGCGTTCTGCCGCATCGCGCACAGCAGCGTGCCGATCCGGATTCGTTTCCCAGCGGCCTCCGCGCGGCGCTCTCCCTCGCGGAAACCGTCCTGCACCGCTTGCACGATCTCGTCCAGGGTCAGGCCTCGCTCCTGGAACAGCTCGGGCGCGTAGCGGACCTCCGCGTAGACCACGCCGTCGTCAGCCAGGTCCTCGGCCGCCTCGGCCGCGACCCGGAACAGAGCGTCACTGGTCTGCATCACACCCACGGTGTGCGCGAAGGTCTCCAGGTAGCGCTCCAGCGAGCCCGAGTCCGCGGCCGTCACGAACCAACGCGCGAGGTCATCGGCGTTGTGGTGGGGCAGCCCGGGATACCCGCCTTCGTGGGCGAGATCGAGGACGGTCTGCGGACGCAGCCCGCCGTCGAGGTGATCGTGCAGCAGAACCTTCGGCGCCTGCCGGATGTTTTCCAGGTTCACCGGTGTCGACATGCGACTACGTTACCCGCCTGGTACGGCAACTCACACAGCGACACGTATTGATCACCCCACGACTTCAGCACTGTTCAGCAGGCATCCACCCCTGGACCATTCGGGGTTCACAGCCGATTGGCCGAACGGCGCCTGCGAAAAAACTCACCCAGATGGCGGCAGATGACTTTCTCAGAGCAATCAGTTCTGGATGGTTGATGCGAACAGCCCATGCACCGAGGGCTGATCGGCCCCAATTGGCGGATGAATGTCGCGGAATGTAACGGGGGGCGGCTATGAGCGCGAGAATGCAGTGGCTAGGCTTCTCAAGTCCTCACCCCCCTCGACGAAGGACGCCCCTAGCCGTGACCGAGAACATGTCGTTCGACCGCATGCGCAACATGCTCACGCGTGCGGCTGAGATCCGCGAAAGCGAACAGCAGCAAATTTTCGACGCACTCGACGAAATCCACGCCCGGCTCTCCCCGCTCGAGTCCCTGGGCTCGGTGCGCAAGCGCCTGTCCGAGCTTCCCGACCGCACCGAGGTCAGCGTGCTCGCCGAGCGGCTCGACGAGACGCTGGCGAAGCTGGAGGCGCACGACGGTGCGCTGCTGGACCTCAAGGGCGCCGTCGAGACCATTGTGGACAAGCTCGCCAAGCCCTTCGCCCAGCTCGACGGCCGCCTGGACGGCGTCGCGGGGCGGATGGACGGCGTCTCCGGCCGCATGGACGGCCTGGAGGACAAGCTCGGCCACATCCACAAGCGCATGGACGAGCTCGGCTCGCACCTGGACAAGCAGGACAGCCGCCTCGAAGCCCTCCCGGCGTCGGTCAACGACCCGGTGCGCGACCGCATCGACTCGCTGGAAACCAGCCTGCGCGGCCGGTTCGCCGAGATCGACGAGGGCGTGCACGAGCACCTGGACGGGACCCGCGAGGCCCTGCAGCGCGCGGTCACCGACTCCGCGGGCACGACCCAGAAGGGCCTCAGCGAGGCCCAGAAGGAGCTCGCCGCTTCGCAGAAGGAGTTGGCGGAGGCCGTTTCCGGTTCCCGCGACCAGCTGGACTCCAAGCTGGACCACCTCGCCGAGCGCCCGGCCGTGGACCCGACCGACAAGCTCAACGACCTGGCGCAGCGCCTGGAAGCGCTGACCGACCGGCTGGACCAGGTCTCCGGCCGCCTCACCCAGGTCGAGGACAACGTCAACACCCGCATCGACACCGTCGAGCAGGGCGTCAGCACCCGGCTGGACAACGTCGAAGAAGGCGTCAAGACCGGTCTGGGCGAGCTGGGCGGCACGCTGTCGCAGAACCTCTCGCAGCTGTCCGGCACGTTGTCCCAGCGTCCCGACGCCGACAAGCTCAACACCCTGGTGCGCGAGGCCAACGAGGAGAGCGAGCAGCGGCACGCCGGTCAGCTGGACGAGGCCATGGCCACCTTCGCCGAGCTCATCCTCGGCGGCAACGCCCAGTCGAGCCCGCCGCCGCCCACGACGCTGCCCCGTCAACAGCGCCGCGGACGCTCGAAGAGCGCCAAGCGCGACAACGGCGAGAACAAGGCGTTGGAGAGCGGCGACGACGACTTCACCGCCGAGAGCGCCTGACCCGCCCCGGACCGTCTTCCAGGCTCGTCCTGGTCGGCGGGCCGGGTAGCGGAACGAGAGCTCAGCGGGATGACCGGTCCGCGGTGACCTTGTCGAGGATCAGCGGTGTCGACACGACGTCGGCACCGCTGATTTCGCATGCGCCCGCGAGCGCTTCCTCGACCTGGGCGAGGGTGTGCGGGCGATCGGTGTGCAGTTCCAGCAGCGGTTGTCCCGCGGTGACCTGCTCGCCGGGTTTGGCCAGGCAGACCACGCCCGCGGCGTGGTCGACGGCGTCCTCCTTGCGAGCTCGGCCGGCACCGAGCCGCCAGGCGGCGATGCCGACCTCGTAGGCGTCGAGCCTGGTCAGCGTGCCGGAGTCCGATGCGGTGATGGTCGTGACGTGCTCGGCTCGGGGCAGTTCGGCTTCCGGATCGCCGCCCTGCGCCGAGACCATCCGGCACCACGCGTCGTGGGCGCGGCCGTCGGCCAGCGCTTCAGCCGGGTCCACATCGGACACCCCCGCGTGGTGGAGCATCTCGCGGGACAGCTCGACGACCAGCTCCACCACGTCCGGTGGCCCGCCACCGCGCAGCACCTCAACGCTCTCGGCGACCTCCAGGGCGTTGCCGACCGCGCGCCCCAGCGGCACCGACATGTCGGTGATCAGCGCGCTGGTGCGCAAGCCGTTGGCGGTTCCGATGCTCACCAGCGCATCGGCGAGTTCGCGGGCCCGGTCCAGGTCCTCCATGAAGGCGCCGGAACCGCACTTGACGTCGAGCACCAGCGACTGGACGCCTTCGGCGATCTTCTTGCTCATGATCGAGCTCGCGATGAGCGGGATCGATTCGACGGTTCCGGTGACATCGCGCAGCGCGTAGAGCTTGCGGTCGGCCGGGGCCAGGCCCTCGGTCGCCGCGCAGATCACCGCACCGACCGCGTCCAGCTGATCGCGGATCTCCTGCGCCGACAGGGTCGACCGCCAGCCGGGTATGGACTCCATCTTGTCCAACGTGCCGCCGGTGTGCCCCAGCCCTCGCCCGGACAGCTGCGGAACCGCCGCTCCGCAGGCCGCCACCAGCGGTGCCAGCGGCAACGTGATCTTGTCCCCGACACCGCCGGTCGAGTGCTTGTCCACGGTCGGCCTGCGCACGTCGCCGAGCGCGAGCGTCTCGCCGGAGGCGACCATCGCCGCGGTCCACCTCGAGACCTCCTCCGGGGTCATGCCCCGCAACAGCACCGCCATCGCCAGAGCGGACATCTGCTCGTCGGCGACGTCACCTCTGGTGTAGGCGGCGACGACCCAGTCGATCTGCTCATCGCTGAGCCGCAACCCATCTCGCTTCGCCCGGATCACGTCAACCGCGGAGAACACGACGCCACCTCCACACCTCCTGCTGCTGGTCCACCCTGCCCGATGCAGAGGCGCGTCCCCGACCCCAGGAGGTCGACTCCCGGCCGAATGCACCTCAGCGGTCTTCACCCCCGCGCAGGGGCGGTTCGCGGGCCGAGGAGCGGCTGCGGGGGTCACAGTTCGAACGCGTCAGGGAGGACCTCGCTCATCGGCAGGACGCCGCGCGGGGTGTCGACCAGGCAGTCGGAGCCGCCGATCTCCTGCAGGACCTGGCGGCAGCGGCCGCAGGGCATGAGCAGGTCCCCGGTGCCGCTGCGGCAGGCGACGGCGACGAACCGGCCGCCGCCGGTCAAGTGCAGCTGGCCGGCCATCGTGCACTCGGCGCACAACGTCACGCCGTAGGAGCCGTTCTCGACGTTGCAGCCGGTCACCACGCGTCCGTCGTCGCAGAGCGCCGCCGCACCGACCTGCAGCCCGGAGTACGGGCAGTAGGCCAGCGCGGCGGCCTCGACGGCCTTGGCGCGCAGGAACTCCCAGTCAACGTCCATCACTGGCCGGCACCCCTCCGGTATTGCAGCCCGTTCGCCGCGGGTGGTCGCAGCTGCTGCGCGGTCACGCCCAGCACGACCAGCGTGACCAGGTGCGGGGTGTAGGCGGTGAGCTCCTCGGGCAGCTCGTCGGTGAACCAGTAGACCGAGTACATCACCGCGGCCGCCACCAGCGAGAGCCCTGCGGCGAACCCGTTGCGCCGCCAGGTCTGCAGGGCCGCGACCACCACGAGCAGCAGCGCGGCCCCGTAGAACAGGGCGTGCACGCTGGTCTCGCCGCTGCGCAGCTGGAGGCCGTCGGAGTAGCCGAACAGCCCGGCACCGCCGAGCAGGCCGCCCGGACGCCAGTTGCCGAAGATCATGGCGGCGAGGCCGATGTAGCCGCGGTTGTTGGTCTGCCCTTCGAGGTAACCGGCCTGGCCCGGGTTGAGGATCAGGGCCGCGCCACCGATCCCCGCGAGCGAACCGGAGATGATCACCGCGATGTACTTGTACCGGTAGACGTTCACGCCCAGGGATTCGGCGGCCACGGGGTTCTCACCGCAAGACCGCAGCCGGAGCCCGAACGGCGAGCACCACAGGACCAGGTAGCTCGCGGGGACCAGCAGGTAGGCCAGCATCGTCAGCGGCGAGACGCCCGAGACGAGACCACCGAGGATGCCCGCGACGTCGGAGATCCCGGCCCGCTGCAGGTCTTCCAACTGCTGGAGCCAGCCGGCGAGGGGCTGCATCGAGTAGGTGTCGAACTTCGGCACCGGCGGCGACTGCCTCGGGTTCTGCGAGATCGGTTCGAAGATCAGCGTGGACAGGTACTTCGCCGCACCGGCTCCGAGCAGGTTGATCGCCACACCGGAGACGATGTGGTTCACGCCGAAGGACACCGTGGCGATCGCGTGCAGCAATCCGCCGAACCCGCCGAACACGGCCGCCGCGACCAGACCCGCCAGCGGGCCCCACTGGTACCCGGCCCAAGCACCGCCCCAGGTGCCCATGATCATCATGCCTTCGAGACCGATGTTGATCACGCCTGCTCGTTCCGCCCACAGGCCGCCGAGCGCGGCCAGCAGGATCGGGATGCCCAGGCGCACAGCGGCCTGCACGGTGCCCGAACCGGTCAGCTGCGGCACTCCGGTCTGGTAGGAGGTGATCGCCAGCGCCACGAACCCGACCCCGACCCCGACCCACAGCAGCACCCGCGCCCAGCCGGGCATGTTCCTCCCGGCGCGACGCGCGGAAGGGGTCCTCCCCGCCACCACGGCGGTCATGCCCGCTCACCTCCGCTCGCCTCGACCGCCGGTTCGGCGGTGTCCATGGCCTTGCCAACCCGCCGCTGCTCAGCGGCCAGTTCGCGGCGGCGCACCAGCTCGTAGGCGACCACCACCGCCAGCACGATCGTTGCCTGCAGGATGGTCACGATCTCCTTCGGAACGCCGATGTTGTCCAGCGTCAGCGAGCTCTTGTCCAGGAAGGACCACAGCAGCGCGCCGAACGCGACGCCGAGCGGGTGGTTGCGGCCCAGCAGCGCGATGGCCAGGCCGGCGAAGCCGTAGCCGGTCGGGAAGTTGACGGTGAAGGTGTGGTCGCGACCGAGGATCTCCGGCAGCCCGGCCAGGCCCGCGATGGCTCCGGAGATGAGCATCGCGGTCAGGATCATGCGCTTGGGGTTCACCCCGCCCGCGCGGGCCGCCGTCGGTGACAGCCCCGAAGCGCGCAGCTCGAAGCCGTAGCGCGTGCGGTCGATGAGCAGCGCGTACCCGATGCCGACCAGCACCGCCAGCAGCACCAGGCCGAAAACCGTGCCCGCACCGCCCAGTCGGATGCCGGGCACCAGGCCGCTGTCCGCGATGATCGCGGTGCCCTGGCTGTTGCCGCGCATCTCGCCGAAGACCCGCACCAGGAAGGCGATCAGCCCGATGGACAGGGTGTTGAGCATGATCGTGGAGATCACCTCGGACACCCCGCGGTAGACCTTGAGCAGCGCGGCGATCCCGCACCACGCGGCACCGGTGACCGCACCGACCACCACGACCAGCGCGGCGTGCAGACCGAACGGCAGGCTCACCGCGCCGGCCACGATCGCGGCGACGCACGCGGCGAGCCGGCACTGGCCCTCGATGCCGATGTTGAGCAGGTTCATCTGGAACCCGATCGCAGCGGCGATCGCGACCAGGTAGTACGCGCCCGCGGTGTTGATGATGTCCACGGCGGTCGTGCCACGACCGACCTGGGCGACCATCTCCAGCAACGTCGCGATCGGATCGGCCCCGGAGATCAGCAGCACCGCACTGCACAGCACCGCGGAGAAGACGATCGCCAAGGCCGGCGGTAGCAACCGGGCCCGCCAGGTGTTCAAACCGCCTCCTGCGTCCCCGTCATGGCCGCCCCCAGTTGCTCCGGGGTCACCGAGCGCGGGTCCGCGGTGGCGACGAGGCCGCCGCGGAACATGACCCGGATGGTGTCGGACAGTCCGATGAGTTCGTCCAGGTCGGCCGAGATCAGCAGCACCGCGAGCCCTTCGGCCCGAGCGTTGCGCAGGTGCTCCCAGATGCCCGCCTGCGCGCCGACGTCCACGCCCCGCGTGGGGTGCGCGGCGATGAGCAGCTTCGGGTCGCCGGAGAGCTCCCGACCGATGATGAGCTTCTGCTGGTTGCCCCCGGAGAGCGCGGCGGCGTCGACGTCGATGCCGGGGGTGCGCACGTCGAACTGCTCGACGATGCGACGGGTGTCGTCCTTCGCGCCACGCCGGTCCAGCCACCGGCCCCGGGCGACCGGGCGTCGCGTCTGGTGGCCGAGGACGCGGTTCTGCCAGAGCGATTCGTCCAGCAGCAAGCCCTGCCGGTGCCGGTCCTCGGGCACGTAACCGATGCCGGCCTCGCGGCGGGCGAGGGTGCCCAGCGCGGTCATGTCCTGGTCGCCCAGCTTGACCTGGCCGGAGGTGACCAGGCGCATGCCCATGATGGCCTCGACGAGCTCGGTCTGGCCGTTGCCCTCGACCCCGGCGATGCCCACGATCTCGCCCGCGCGCACCACCAGGTCGATGCCGTCGAGCACCGGTCGGTCCGCCTCCGCGGCCGAAAGCCCCGACACCGTCAGCACTCGGCGATCGGTCACTGTGGACGGTCCGTGCCTGGGAACGGGGAGTTCGCTGCCGACCATCATCTCGGCCAGCTCGCGGGTGGTCACCTCGGACGCTGCGACCGTGCCGACCGTGGTGCCGCGCCGCAGCACCGTGACGGTGTCGGCGATGCTGCGCACCTCGTCGAGCTTGTGCGAGATGAACAGGAACGTGAAGCCCTGCTCCCGCATGGTGCGCAGGGTCGTGAACAGCTCGACGACCTCCTGCGGCACCAGCACCGCCGTGGGCTCGTCGAGGACGATGATCCGCGCGCCGCGGTAGAGGACCTTGAGGATCTCCACGCGCTGCCGGTCGGCGACGCCGAGGCGTTCGACCAGCACGTCCAGCCGCAGCTCGAAACCAGCCTGCTCGGCCAGCTCCAGCACCCGGCGGCGCGCCCAGCCGCCGATGCCGTGGGCGCCCTCGGCGCCGAGCACGATGTTCTCCAGGACGGTCAGGTTGTCGGCCAGCATGAAGTGCTGGTGGACCATGCCGATCCCCGACTTGATGGCGTCGGCCGGGGTGCGGAAGGCGATCTCCTCGCCCCGCAACCGGATGGTTCCCGAGTCCGGCGCCTGCATCCCGTAGAGGATCTTCATCAGGGTGGACTTGCCCGCACCGTTCTCACCGCACAGCGCGTGCACCTCGCCCGCGCGGACGGTGAGGTTGACGTCGGAGTTGGCCACGACGCCGGGAAATGTCTTGGTGATGCCGGTCAGCTCAACGGCCGGTGGGCCGTCGGACACCGGATCGGCAGAGGTGTTCATGGTGCTCCAGGGATCGTCCCCACCGGCAGCGAACGAGGTGGGCGCTCAACGATGGACGGTTCCGGTCCACGACCGGCCATCTTGGCGCGAAACCGCCACACCTCGCGGGCGAAACGAGGGAGGGCACCTCCCCAGCGGTGAGGGCGAGGTGCCCTTCCTCCATCACTTCTCAGTCCGGAGGCCTGCCGCGATCAGGGCTTGTCCGGGACCTGGATCTGGCCACTCGCGATCGCGGTCCTGTAGGCATCCAGAGTGGTCTTGAGGTCATCGATCTTGCCGCCCGAGGTGGAGTAGGTGACCCCGTCGATGGCGACGTCGAACTTCTTCGGCACCGTGCTCAGGTCGTTGCGGGCGACGGCGGCGATGTAGTCGTGGACCGCCAGGTCGATGCGCTTGAGCATCGAGCTGATGATGACGTCCTTGTACTCGGCCACGGTGGGCTGGTTGTACTGGTCGGAGTCGACCCCGATGGCCTGCGCGCCCGCGCCCTCGACCGCGCCGAACACGCCCTTACCGGAGGCACCCGCCGCGTGGTAGATCACGTCGGCGCCCGCTTCCAGCTGACCGGTGGCGACCTCGGAGCCCTTGTTCGGGTCCTGGAAGCCGCTGAAGTCACCGGCCGGGGTCAAGTACTCCGCCTCGATCTTGATGTCCGGGGCGGCCGCCTTCGCGCCCGCCTCGAAACCGGCCTCGAACTTCTGGATCAGCGGCGTCTGCACGCCACCGACGAACCCGATGTGGCAGTTCTTCGACTTGTGCGCGGCCACCACGCCCGCCAGGAAGGAGCCCTGCTCCTCGGCGAAGACCAGCGAGGTGACGTTCGGCACACCGTCGATCTGCTCGTCGATGATGGCGAACTCGGTGCCGGGGAACTCCGGCGCGACGAGCTTGAGCGCGTCGGCGTAGGCGTAGCCGACCGCGATGACCGGGTTGAAGCCCTCGCGCGCGAGCTGGCGCAGCCGGGTCTGCTTGGCGTCCTCGGGCTCACCCGCTCCCGCGTCGAGCTCCTTGGACCCGCCCAGGCCCATGTTTGCCTTGGCCCGGTCCAGCCCCGCGACCGAGGCGTCGTTGAACGAGGCGTCCCCGCGCCCGCCGATGTCGAAAGCCACCCCGACCCGCATCGCACTCGCGTCCGGCGGCGGCACCTGCTCGGTCGCCGTCGCGCTCGTCGGCGCCGCGGGGGCTCCAGCGGGCGGCGCGCTCAGCCGGCACGGCCCGTTCGCGCCACCGGCGTTGCTCCCACCACCACCGGTGTCCTTCGCGCAGCCCGCCAGCGCCATGGCGCCCGTGAGCAGCAGCGCGACCGCAGCAACGCTCCTGGGCCGTTTTCCGGCACCCGAGCGCCGTCCTGAAGTCGGCGTTCGCCGCATGCCGTTCCCCTTTCGTTCGAGGCCACCGCGCTCCCGGCCGCGCCCCCGGATCAACGGGGCTCGCGGCGCCGAGCGAAGAACCACTCCCGTGCATCAGCGCGCTCCGTGCGCGGTGCACGTCAGCCGGTGACGTGACTCTCGAAATTAAGGCTTGACGCTGCCGCTCGTGCGTTGCTCACGCGTCACGAAATGATTTCTTGCTCGATTAACCGGCGCTTGCGGCTTGTCTGGTCGATCACAGACGGCTCGGGCGAGTAGGCCGGGGCAATTAGTCGGGTCTAGCATCGATTTCGTCAAGGCCCCAGTTCGTGGCCGGTGACGGGCGTGCACCCAACATCGTTTGGGACCAACTGCAACTCGGGGCCGGCCGCCCCTGTTCCCGGACGCGGGGCCGCCAGTCCACCAGCGAGGTTGGAGGCCTTCCACCATGGCCAGCACCACCGCCTCCGCGGCCGACGCACCGGCGCACGCCAAAACCGTGCGCGCCAAGGGGCGCCTCTACCGCGGCGATCTGGGCATGTGGTCGTGGGTCGCCCACCGGATCACGGGCGTACTCACCTTCTTCTTCTTGTTCGTGCACGTCCTGGACACCGCGCTCGTCCGGGTGTCGCCGAACGCGTACGACACGGTCATCGAGACCTACAAGCACCCAGTGATGATCCTCTTCGAACTCGGGTTGCTGGCCGCGGTGCTCTTCCACGCGTTCAACGGCATCCGAGTCATGCTGGTCGACTTCTGGTCCCAGGGCACGAAGTACCAGAAGCCCATGCTCTGGACCGTGCTCGCGCTCTGGCTGGTCCTGATGGTTCCGGCCGCGATCAGCATGCTCACCCGCGCCGTCACGGAAATCTTCGGGGGTTAAGCGAATGTCCGCCACCGACGCACCTCTCGCCGTGGAGAAGCCGCGCACCCCGAGCCGGCCCGCAGCGCGCCGCAACAACTTCGAGCTCTACGCCTGGTTGTTCATGCGCCTGTCCGGCGTGGTCCTGCTGTTCCTCGTGCTGGGCCACCTGCTGATCATGCTGTTCCTGGACGGCGGCGTCCACAAGATCAACTTCGCCTTCGTGGCGGGTCGCTGGGCCTCCCCGTTCTGGCAGTTCTGGGACCTGACGATGCTGTGGCTGGCCGGTCTGCACGGCGGCAACGGCCTTCGTACCGTCATCAACGACTACTCCCGCAAAGACGGCACACGCTTCTGGCTGAAGATGCTGCTGTACGTCTCCGTCCTGCTGACCGTGGGTCTGGGCAGCTTCGTGATCTTCACCTTCGACCCGAACATCGGCTAGCGCCGCAGAGACCACAGCGTGGCGAGGCCGAGGCCGATCGCGGGTCACGCCACAGCCCGAGGAGGCGACCATGCAATTCCACAAGTACGACGTGGTCATCGTCGGCGCCGGTGGCGCCGGGATGCGCGCGGCGATCGAGTCCGGCCAGCGCGCCCGGACCGCCGTGCTGACCAAGCTCTACCCCACCCGCTCGCACACCGGTGCGGCGCAGGGCGGGATGTGCGCGGCGTTGGCCAACGTCGAAGAGGACAACTGGGAGTGGCACACCTTCGACACGATCAAGGGTGGTGACTACCTGGTCGACCAGGACGCCGCCGAGATCATGGCGAAGGAGGCCATCGACGCGGTCCTGGACCTCGAGAAGATGGGTCTGCCGTTCAACCGGACCCCCGAGGGCAAGATCGACCAGCGCCGCTTCGGCGGCCACACCCGCGACCACGGCAAGGCCCCGGTCCGCCGGGCCTGCTACGCCGCGGACCGCACCGGTCACATGATCCTGCAGACGCTGTACCAGAACTGCGTCAAGCACGGCGTGGAGTTCTACAACGAGTTCTACGTCCTCGACGTGATGATGAGCGAGGGCGCGGACGGCGAGCAGGTCTGCACCGGCGCCATCGCCTACGAGCTGGCCACCGGCGAGATCCACGTCTTCCAGGCCAAGGCCGTCGTGTTCGCCACCGGCGGGTTCGGCAAGGTCTTCAAGACGACCTCCAACGCCCACACCCTCACCGGTGACGGCATGGGCATCGTCTACCGCAAGGGCCTGCCGCTGGAGGACATGGAGTTCTACCAGTTCCACCCGACCGGCCTGGCCGGCCTGGGCATCCTCATCACCGAGGGCGTGCGCGGTGAGGGCGGCATCCTCCGCAACGTCGACGGCGAGCGCTTCATGGAGCGCTACGCGCCGACGATCAAGGACCTCGCCCCTCGCGACATCGTCGCCCGGTCGATGGCCCTGGAGGTGCTGGAAGGTCGCGGTGCGGGTCCGAACAAGGACTACGTGCTCCTCGACGTCACCCACCTCGGTGAAGACCTGCTGATGTCCAAGCTCCCGGACATCATGGAGTTCTCCCGCACCTACCTGGGCGTGGAGCCGACCGAAGAGCCGGTGCCGGTCTACCCGACCGCCCACTACGCCATGGGCGGCATCCCCACGAACGTGCAGGGCGAGGTGCTGCGCGACAACGAGACCGTGGTCCCCGGCCTCTACGCAGCCGGTGAGTGCGCCTGCGTGTCGGTGCACGGCTCCAACCGCCTGGGCACCAACTCGCTGCTGGACATCAACGTGTTCGGCCGCCGCTCCGGCATCGCCGCCGCCGAGTACGCCCACGGCCACGAGTTCGTGGAGATCCCGGACGACCCGGCCAAGCTGGTCGAGGGCATGGTCGACCACCTGCGCACCGCCAGCGGCGGCGAACGGGTCGCCACCATCCGCACCGAACTGCAGCAGACGATGGACGCCAACGCGTCGGTGTACCGCACCGAGGAGACGCTGAAGACGGCGCTGTCGGACGTGCAGGCGCTCAAGGAGCGCTACGGCCGGATCGCTGTCCACGACAAGGGCAAGCGGTACAACTCCGACCTGCTGGAGGCCATCGAGCTGGGCTTCCTGCTCGACCTGGCCGAGGCCCTGGTCAACGCGGCGCTGGCCCGCAAGGAGTCCCGCGGCGGCCACGCCCGCGAGGACTACACCTCCCGGGACGACACCAACTTCATGCGGCACAGCATGCAGTACAAGGTGCTGCCCGAGTCCGAAGATCCGAACGCGCCGCTCGGGTTGACCGGGTTCCAGGCCGACATCCGCCTGGACTACAAGCCGGTCACCGTCACCCGGTACCAGCCGATGGAGCGTAAGTACTGATGACTGCCGCCACCACGCACAACAACGAGGACCAGCTCCCTGCGTCTGATCTCCCGGCAGACGCCCCGCCGATCCCGGACGACGCGGTGATGGTCACCGTGAAGCTGCTCCGCTACAACCCGGAGCAGGACGACGAACCGCACTGGGAGTCCTACCGGATCCCGACGCTGCCGTCGGACCGCGTGCTCAACCTGCTGCACTACATCAAGTGGTACGTCGACGGAACGCTCACGTTCCGCCGGTCGTGCGCGCACGGCGTGTGCGGCTCGGACGCGATGCGGATCAACGGCGTCAACCGGCTCGCCTGCAAGGTCCTGATGAAGGACATGCTCACCAAGGACGGCGAGACCACGCTGACCATCGAGCCGATCAAGGGCCTTCCGCTGGAGAAGGACCTGGTCGTCGACATGGACCCGTTCTTCGAGGCCTACCGGGCGGTCCAGCCGTACCTGAAGACCACCGGCAACGAGCCGACCCGCGAGCGGATCCAGTCGGTCGCCGAGCGCGAGCGCTTCGACGACACCACCAAGTGCATCCTGTGCGCGGCGTGCACCACGTCGTGCCCGGTGTACTGGTCGGACGGCAACTACTTCGGCCCGGCCGCGATCGTCAACGCGCACCGGTTCATCTTCGACAGCCGTGACGAGGCCGCTGAGGAGCGCCTGGACATCCTCAACGACGTCGACGGCGTGTGGCGCTGCCGCACGACCTTCAACTGCACGGACGCCTGCCCGCGTGGCATCCAGGTCACGAAGGCGATCCAGGAGGTCAAGCGCGCGCTGATGTTCCGGCGCCGCTGAGCCGCTCTTCGATCGTGACGACGGCGCCCACCTCGCGGGGTGGGTGCCGTCGCTCACGTTCGGGGGACCGCGTTCGCGCTGTTCAAGATCGCGTGGCTCGGTAGGCCTTCCAGCCGAGGACTCCGATGGTGGTTCCCAGGACGAGGGAGACCACGGCGATGACCAGGTGGACGAGCAGGTAGGCCGTGGGGCTGCCCTGCGCCCAGGAGCGGTCGCTGTTCCAGATGTTGCGCATGAACGTGGGCCACAGCAGGTAGGACCAGACCCCGAATGCCAGCAGGAAGAGCGCAACTCGGCGAGAAATCGTCACGAGGTCGAGTATCCGCTGTTACCGGGCTCACCCGATGGCCCGGTCCGGCTACTCCGGCAACGTTCATGGACGTGACCCGTTAACCTCTCACGTGTGCTTCCGCGTCCTCATCGTTCGACGAAATCCCGTGCGAAACAGCCGTTTTGGTCGGTTTCCGCTGCGCTGCTCGTCGCCATCCCGCTGCTGACCACCGCGCCCGCCGCAGCGCAGGCGCCCGCCTGCCCCAACGCCGAAGCACCACCACCCGCCGTCGACACCTCCGAGGTCCCCGCGCCCGGACAGCCCGCACCGACCCCGGTCCCGGTGCCGGAGACCCCGGTGGGTGGTGACCGGCTGGCCGACTGCGTGCTGCTGAGCGCGCCGAACCAGCCCGGCCCGCCGCCGGAGGTCGCTGCCTCCGCCGCCGGCTGGGTGCTGGCAGACCTCGACTCCGGCGAGATCCTCGCGGCCAAGGACGCGCACGCCCGGCAACGCCCAGCCTCCACCATCAAGGTGCTCACCGCGCTGACCGCGCTCCGCGAGCTCCGGCTCGACGACACCCTGGTCGCCACCCAGGAGGACGCCAACCAGGAGGGCACCCGCATCGGCCTGCTGCCCGGGATGACCTACAGCGTCGGGCAGGTCTTCCAAGCGATGCTGATGGGCTCCGGCAACGACGCCGCGCACGCGCTGGCGATGAAGATGGGCGGCGTACCGGCGACCCTGGAGAAGATGAACGCCCTGGCCGCCGAGATCGGCGCCCTGGACACCCGCGCGGCGACCCCGTCCGGCCTGGACGGTCCCGGCATGAGCACCTCCGCCTACGACCTGGCCACGATCTTCCGTGTCGCGATGCGCGAACCCGCCTTCGCCAACGCCATCGCCACCCCGATGATGTTCCTGCCAGGAGCTCCCGGACAGCCGCCGTTCGAGCTGTGGAGCGACAACCAGGTGCTGCGCAAGTACCCCGGTGGTCTGGGCGGCAAGACCGGGTTCACCGACGACGCGCGGCACACCTTCATCGGCTCCGCGCAGCGCGACGGGCGCCGCCTGGTGGCGGTGATGGTGCGCGGCGAGAACCAACCGGTGCGGCTGTCGCACCAGACGATGGCGATGCTCGACTACGGCTTCTCGTTGCCCAGGGGGACCTCGGTCGGCGAGCTCGTGACGACCTCACCGCGCGCCCCAGAGGCGGCCCCGGCCGCGCGGGCCGACGTGCCACCACCCGCCTCGGTCGGTGTCAGCCAGTCGTCGTCCTTCGGCAGCGTCACCGGACTGCTGTTCCTGCTCGCGGTCGCCCTCGTCGCGGTCGCCGTCGCGGTGCTCCTCCGCAGGCGCAGGGCCCAGCTCGCCCAAGCCCGCCGCCAGGCCTCGGCGGAAAGCGCAGAACACCCCTGAGAGCAGATGCCGGCCTCGCAGGCCCATGAGGCCGGTCAGGAGTTGCGTCGGGACCTGGTCGGCTTGCGGAGCAGCCAGCCGGCCACGGCTCCGGCGCCGATCATGCCCGCTGCTGTGCGGGCGCCGGCGCCCCTGCGGACCCGCACGGCGGGGCGGATGACCGCCGGACCCGGGGCTTCGACCGGATCCGGCTTCGAGTTCTCCGAAGCCGTGGCGGTCCACGCGGTGGCGAAGAGGATGAAGCGCGACAGCAGGTTCGCGAACACCAGCAGGCCCAGGATCGGGCCGAACGCGGCACCGGCCGGCGAGTTCGTGACGGTGTTCAGGTAGATCACGCCGACCTGCTTGAGGACCTCGAAGCCCAGAGCGCCGAACAACGCGCCCCAGACGGCGCTGCGCAGGGACACCGGGCTGCGCGGCAGCCGCGCGAGCACCCACACGAACACGAGCCACCCGGCCAGCAGCGACAGCAGGATCGACAGCACCCGCAGCACGACTCCCGCGATGACGCTGCGCTCGAACCCGGCGGCTTCCAGCAGCAGCCGTCCGACACCGCCGCCCAACGCGCTGATGCCGAACGACAGCGCCATCGCCAGGCCGAGGCCCAGCAGAGAGACCAGGTCCGCGGCCATCCTCTTGAGCATCGGCTGCGGTGTCGGGATCTGCGTCCACTGCGCGGTCAGCGCCTCGCGCAGGTTCGTCATCCAGCCCAGCCCCGAGTACAGGGCGGTGAGAAGACCGATGATCCCGACCGCTCCGGCCTGCTCGATGGCCTGGTCGACCACCCGGTTGAGCATGTCGCTCATCGCCGGGCTCGGGACCGTCGTGGTGATCGAGTTCCTCAGGTTCGCCAGCAGCTCGGGGTTCCCGCTCAGCAAGAAACCGGCCACCGCGAACGCGATCATCAGCAGCGGCACCAGCGCCAGCACGCTGAAGTAGGTGATCGCGGCGGCGTAGTAGTCGCCGTACTGCTGCTGGTACCGGCCGAAGGCCCGGACCAGCCGGTCGAGCCATCCGTGCCGCTGTCGCAACCGGGCCAGGCGGCCCGGTTGCTCCTGCTGCCCCGCCATGGTGCGCCTCCCACCGAACGGCTACCCGCCGAACGGTGGCAGGCTACCCGCAGTTGATCACATCAGCGCAGCGGAGGAAGGAATCCCACTCGTTCGAACACGGTCCGCAGCGTCTGCGAGGAGACCTCGCGGGCCTTCTCCGCTCCCCGGTGCAGGACCTTGTCCAGCTCGGCCGGGTCGTCGAGGTAGGCGTTGACCTTCTCCTGCAGCGGCGTCACGAACTCGACCACGACCTCGCCGAGCTCCTTCTTCAGGTCGCCGTACCCGCGTCCTTCGTAGGAGGTTTCGAGCTCGGCGATGCCCTGACCGGTCAGCGCCGAGTAGATCACCAGCAGGTTGGAGACGCCGGGCTTGTTGTCCACGTCGTACCGGATCTCGCGACCGGTGTCGGTGACCGCGGAGCGGATCTTCTTCGCCGAGCGCTTCGGGTCCTCCATCAGCTCGATCACGCCGCTGGGGACCGACTTGCTCATCTTGGAGGTCGGGTCCTGCAGGTCGTAGATCTTGGCGGTGTCCTTCGGGATGTGGGCCGCCGGGACGGTGAAGGTCTTGCCGAAGCGGGAGTTGAAGCGCTGCGCGAGGTTGCGGGTGAGCTCCAGGTGCTGGCGCTGGTCCTCGCCGACCGGAACGGCGTCGGCCTGGTAGACGAGGATGTCCGCGGCCTGCAGGACCGGGTAGGTGAACAGGCCGACGCTGACGTGGTCGGCCTCCTGGCGGGCGGACTTGTCCTTGAACTGGGTCATCCGGCCGGCCTCGCCGAAACCGGCCATGCACTCCAGGACCCAGGACAGCTGCGCGTGCTCGGGGACGTGGCTCTGCACGAACAGCGCGGAGCGGTCGGGGTCGATGCCGAGGGCGAGCAGCTGCGCCGCGGAGACCCGGGTGCGCTGCCGGAGCAGCTCCGGGTCCTGCTCGACGGTGATCGCGTGCAGGTCGACGACGCTGTAGAAGCACTCGTAGGTCTCCTGCATGGTGACCCATTCCCGCAGGGCGCCGAGGTAGTTGCCGAGGTGGAAGGAGTCGGCGGTCGGCTGGATGCCGGAGAGGACGCGGGGCCGGCCCGCGGACTGTTCGCTGGTCTGGGTTGCGGGGCTGTCGCTGCTCACGCAGCCGATTCTCGCAAGCGCCGCCTCGCGCGCGGGACCGGGCTCACCCCTTGCGCTGGTTCTCCGGCTGGATCTTCTTCTTGCGGAAGACCCCGACGACCATGCCCGCGACGCCGAGCACGACGGCGCTCAGGCCGACCGGTCCGAGCGAGTCCATCGACGGGGCCGCCATCACGGCGACCTCGGACTGGGCTTCGGCGAAGCCCGTGGTGACCGGCATCAGCGTTGCCACCACGGCGCCAGGCGCGGACACTCGCCTGATCACGCGAGATACTCGGCTACGCAAGAGCGTGCCTCCCTGCGGAAGTTGACCCTTGTGGAGGGCCCTCTACTCGTGTGGTCCGGTGGCGGACAGTACCGACCGCCCGTTGCGATCGCGGTTGCCTTGCGTGAAAACCAACCACGACAGGGTGATCATATTTTCCGGACCTGAGCAGTTCTCGCCGGGCGTTGATCAAAAACACCGCAGGTGAGGGGTGGGGCCGACCCCTTGACGACCCCACCTAGCGTCACATGGTGACCTGGATAACACTCAAATGGCGCAGTCAGGCCGTCAAACAGCGGTGACGCCGAGCTGCACCTGACCCACTCGCCCGTATGTCGTAGTGCGTTGCCGCGCGGAGCGTCCCGCGCGGGCGGCCAGCTCGTGCAGTTCCTCCACGCTGCGCTCCGAACCGTGCTCCGATCCGGCCATCCGGCTGATCGTCTCCTCCATCAGCGTGCCGCCGACGTCGTTGGCGCCACCGTTGAGGACCTCGGTCGTCCCGGCGTCACCGAGCTTGACCCACGAGGTCTGCACGTTGTCGATCCGCCCGTGCAGCAGGACCCGGGCCATCGCGTGCACCGCCCGGTTGTCCCGCCGCGTCGGCCCAGGCCGCGCCAGACCCGCCAGGTAGATCGGGGCGTTGCGGTGCACGAACGGCAGCGGCACGAACTCGGTGAACCCGGCCTGACCGTGCTCGCGGGCCCGGTCCTGAACCCCGGCCAGCGTGCGGAAGTGCCCCAGCCAGTGCTCGGGGTGGTCGACGTGGCCGTACATCATCGTCGACGAGGACGGGATGCCCAGCCGGTGCGCCGTGCTGACCACCTCGACCCACTCCGCCGCGGGCAGCTTGCCCTTGGTCAGCACCCAGCGGACCTCGTCGTCGAGGATCTCGGCCGCCGTGCCCGGGATGCTGCCCAGACCGGCCTCCTTGAGCTCGGCCAACCAGTCCTGCACCGAAGCGCCCGCCTTCGCCGAAGCGCTGACGATCTCCATCGGGCTGAACGCGTGCACGTGCATCTCGGGCACCCGCTTCCGCACCGCCCGCACCAGGTCGGCGTAGCCCGACACCGGCAGCCTCGGGTCGATGCCGCCCTGCACGCAGACCTCGGTGGCCCCGGCGCGCCACGCCTCGTCGGCGCGGTCGGCGACTTCCTCCGGCGAGAGCCGGTAGGCGTCGGCGTCCCGCTCGCGCTGGGCGAAGGCGCAGAACCGGCAGCCGACGTAGCAGATGTTCGAAAAGTTGATGTTGCGGTTGACCACGTAGGTGATGTCGTCTCCGACGACCTCGCGCCGCAACCGGTCGGCGATGCCGGCGAGCTCGTCCATCGCCGGCCCCTCGCAGGTCATCAACGCCATCGCGGATTCGTGGTGCTGCTGCTCCAGCAGTGACGCCGGGTCCGATTCGGCACGTCGCAGCCCCTCCTTGACGTCGGCGTCCAGTCGTTCCGGGGCCGCCGCCGTCGGGACCTGGCCGCGCAGTTCGTCCCAGTCGCCGTAGACGGTGTCGAAGTCGGTGCGCCGGTCCTCCGTGCGGCCGTCGGTGTCGATGCTGCGGTGCAGGTCGGTGCGGCCGATCGACTCGAAACCGCCATCCGGCTCCTGCCACTCGCGGCCGGAGATCTCGGCACCCGGATCGGCGAAGCCCTCGGGGTCAGACAGCGCGTCGACGTGCGAGGCGACCCGCAGGTCCAGCCACTGCGTCGAGTCCCCGGCCAGGCCCTTGCGCACGTAGCGCGGGTAGGCGGTGAGCCGCTCGCGCAGCTGGAAACCGGCCCGCCCGGTGAGCCCGGTGAGCTCGTCGATCTGCGGCCACGGGCGTTCCGGGTTGACGTGGTCCGGGGTCACCGGCGACACGCCGCCCCAGTCGTCGATACCGGCGCGCAGCATCAGCAGGTGCTCCTCGCCCACCAGGTTCGGCGGCGCCTGCACGCTCACACCCGAGGGCAGCAGCAGCCGGGCGACGGCGATGGTGGCGGCCAGTTCCTCCAGGTCGGCGTCCGGCATGCCGCGCATCGCGGTGTCCGGCTTGGCCCGGAAGTTCTGCACGATGATTTCCTGGATGTGGCCGTACTGGCGGGCGCTCTGCCGCAGCTCCAGCAGCGATTCGGCCCGCTCGGTGCGGGTTTCGCCGATGCCGATCAGGATGCCGCTGGTGAAGGGAACCGCGACGCGTCCGGCATCGGTGAGCACCCGCTTGCGGACGGCCGGTTCCTTGTCCGGGCTGCCGAAGTGCGGGCCGCCCCTCTCGTTCCAGAGCCGCTCCGAGGTCGTCTCCAGCATCATTCCCATGCTGGCCGCGACCGGCTTGAGCCTGGTCAGCTCCGACCAGGACAGCACTCCCGGGTTCAGGTGCGGCAGCAGACCGGTCTCCTCCAGGACCGCGATCGCGCAGGAGCGGACGTAGTCCACCGTGGAGGAGTAGCCCCGCGCTTCCAGCCACTCGCGGGCGGCCGGCCAGCGCTCCTCCGGGCGGTCCCCCAAGGTGAACAGGGCTTCCTTGCAGCCCGCGGCGGCGCCCTGGCGGGCGATCTCCAGGACCTCGTCGCGTTCCAGGAACGCCGATTCCACCTTGTGCGGGACGGTGGCGAAAGTGCAGTAGTGGCAACGGTCCCGGCACAGCCTGGTCAGCGGGATGAACACGTTGCGGCTGTAGGTGACGACGCCCGGGTGCCCCTCGGCGACCAGGTGCGCGTCGCGCGCCTTACCTGCCGCCGTCAGGAGTTCGTCCAGGTCATCGCCGCGCGCGTGCAGCAGGACCGCGGCTTCGGTGGCGTCGAGCGAGACGCCGTCGGTGGCGCGGCGCAGGGCACGTCGCATCGCCGATGAGCTCGGGGTCCGTTCCGGCGGGGTGATGTTCAAATCTGCAACCGACACCTGACGACTCTAAGTCGGCTCGATGTTGTTGCCCAGCCGTCATCTGCGTGCGCAGTCCCTCACTTTCGGCTACCGATTTACTCCATCGAGCCCTGCCGCCTATATCCGAAAAAGGCGCAAAATCCGGGACGAATATCACTGGGTGAACCATTCTTCGTCTCCAGGGAGGGACAAGTTGTCACGCAGAAGTAGGAGAGGCCGTTCGCTGCGGATCGCCGGCTCGGCACTCGCGCTGACCATGCTGTTACCCGCCGGACTCCTCGGCTCCGCGCCAGGAGCGCCCGCCGCCTCGGCAGCTCCCGCGCACTTCGTGGTCGTCGGCCCCGTCGGTGACGGACTCGCGCGAACCGAGGAATCGGTGCGCGCCGTCGGCGGTGCCGTCGTGCAGAGCTGGCCGCAGATCGGCGTGGTGGTCGCGTCCTCGCCCGACCCGGCCTTCGCCGAATCCGTCCGGCAGCAGCCAGGCGTCGAGCAGGCTGGCGCGAGCCGCAACCTCGCCGAGCAGCTGCCGCCCGCCCAGTCGGACCGGCTGGAAACCCTGGAAGGCACCGCGAACGGCATCGGCACCTTCGCCGCCGACGGCAAGGAGCCGCTGGAAGCCGACCAATGGGACCTGCCGCAGATCAAGGCCGACCAGGCCAACGCGATCTCGCAGGGCAGCGAGGACACCACCGTCGGCGTGCTGGACTACGGCATCGACCCCACGCACCCCGACCTGGCGCCGAACCTCGACGTCTCCCGCTCGGTGAGCTGCGTCAACGAGGGCGTGCCCGACCAGAGCCAGGAGGCGTGGCAGCCGCAGGACCCGACGCAGGACCACGGCACGCACGTCTCGGGCACCATCGCCGCCGCTCGCAACGGCGTCGGCGTCGCCGGAGTGGCCCCGAACGTCACGCTCGCCTCGGTGCGCGTGATCGACGACGGCGGGTTCATCTACCCCGAGTACGCCATCTGCGGTTTCATCTGGGCCGCCGAGCACGGCTTCGACGTCACCAACAACTCCTACTTCGTCGACCCCTGGTACCTGTGGTGCGACAGCGACCCGGACCAGAAGGCCGCCGCCGAGGCGGTCCGCCGCGCGGTCGCCTACGCCGAGGGCCACGACGTGGTCAACGTCGTCTCCGCGGGCAACAGCAACTGGGACCTGTCGCAGCCGATCCACGACACCAACAGCCCGAACAACGGCGGCCCGACCCAGGACCGCCACACCGGGCCGGACTGCCGCATCCTCCCGGGCGAGCTCCCTGGCGTGGTGTCGGTGTCCGCGGTGGGCGTCAACGCGGTCAAGTCGTACTACTCCAACTACGGCATCGGCTCGATCTCGGTGACCGCTCCCGGCGGTGACGCGCGGCAGATCCCGCAGACGCCGTCGGCCAACGGCCGGATCCTCTCCAGCGTCCCCGGCGGTGGCTGGGGCTGGATGCAGGGCACCTCCATGGCGGGTCCGCACGCCGCGGGCGTCGTCGCCCTGCTGCGCAGCACCCACCCGGAGTGGACCGCCCAGCAGGTCATCGGCGCGCTGAACGACCAGTCCGACGCGCTGCCGTGCCCGAAGGACTACGACGGGGACGGCGACGGCGTCGTCGACGCGGTCTGCACCGGTGGTTCCAGCGGTGCCGGCTTCTACGGCGCGGGCCTGATCGACGCCCTCGACGCGATCACGAAGTAATCCCCGGCCCCGCCCTGCCAGCCACTTCCCTGGCAGGGCGGGCACTCGGGCACCCACCAGCCCCGCCGCACCTCGGGGGACACGATTTCAGTGGGAATCAGGCTTCGGAGTTCCGCTGAGATCGGGATCCTGGTTTCCACTGAACTCGCATCGTTCACTTGAGGCGACTCGGTGCAGCCGTCTTCGACCAGGTCGTCGGCGGGATGGACCTCGTCGGCTCCGGTTGCCCGGTTCCCTTGGCAGCAGGACGCTTCGGGGGTGGGAGATTCGGAGAGTTTCGTGATCGTCGGCGCAGGCATGGCCGGGGCCAAGGGCGCCGAGGCGCTGCGCGACCAGGGGTTCGACGGGCGGATCACGCTGCTGGGCGATGAAGCGCACCGGCCCTACGAGCGGCCGCCGCTGTCCAAGGAGTACCTGATGGGCAGCGCCGAGTTCGACGCCGCCTACGTGCACCCCGAGACCTGGTACGCCGACAACCGCGTCGAGCTGCTCCTGAACACCTCCGCGCGGCGCATCGACCGCTCGCTGCGCCAGGTCGAGCTCGCCGACGGAACCAGGCTGGAGTTCGACAAGCTGATGCTGACCACCGGGGCCCATCCCCGCTCCATCCCCGTCCCCGGCCACGACGCCGAAGGCGTCCTGCACCTTCGCCGGGCGGGCGACTCCGACCGCATCAAGCAGACCCTGGCCGGCATCGAGGACCTGGTGGTGGTCGGCGCGGGCTGGATCGGGCTGGAGGTCGCCTCGGCCGCCCGCCAGGCCGGTGTCGGCGTGACGGTCGTGGAGACCGCCGAGCTGCCGCTGCTGCAGGTCCTCGGCCGCGAGGTCGCGGAGGTCTTCTCCACCACGCACCGCGAGCGGGGCGTGTCGTTCCGCTTCACCACCGCGGTCGACGAGATCCTCGCGCCTTCGGGGGAGGTCACCGGGGTCCGGCTGACCGACGGGCTGCAGATCGACGCCCAGGCGGTGCTGATCGCGGTCGGCGCCGATCCGGCGGTGGAACTGGCCGCCGAGGCGAAGCTGCGGGTCTCCAACGGCGTCCTGGTCGACGCCACGCTGCGGACCGGTGACCCGAACATCGTCGCGGCGGGCGACGTGGCCAACGCCTTCCACCCGCTGCTGGGCAAGCAGATCCGCGTCGAGCACTGGAACAACGCCCTCAACCAGCCCGCCGTCGCGGCCTCGTCGATGCTCGGCGGCGACGCCAGCTACTCCGAGCTGCCGTACTTCTTCACCGACCAGTACGACTTGGGCATGGAGTACCTCGGTCACGTCGAACCGGGTGGGTACGACGAGGTGCTGTTCCGGGGTGACGTCGAGGCCCGCGAGTTCATCGCCTTCTGGATTTCCGAGGGCCGCGTGCTGGCGGGCATGAACGTCAACATCTGGGACGTCACCGAGCAGATCAAGACGCTCATCACGTCGGGCACCACGATCGACCGCCAGGCCCTGGGCGACCCCAGCGTTCCCCTCAACGAGCACATCGCCCGCTGAGTCCAGGAGCACGTCCGGTCATGGCGACGATCCGGTCCAGCAGCGGCGCGTCGTCGTCGACCTCGACCGGAGGGCCCCACAACTCCGGCAGCGGTGCGCTGGGGACGAACACCCGCACGTGGGCCCAGCAGCCCCGCAAGGTGCCCTCGGGCAGGTGGAACCGCGCTCCGGTGGCCTGCGCCAGGTCCCAGCCGTGGACGACCACCTCGGTGAGGGCGATGCGGCCCCAGACCTCGTTGCGCAACGGAACTCCGCCCACTCCGGTCTCGCCCTCCCAGGCGGCTGGAGCAGACCACGCCTCGGCCAGCTCCAGCACGTGGGATCGGACGTCGCCGACGCCTGGCCTCGCCGAGGCCAGGGCGGTGAACCCCTGCGCTGCCTCGTCGACGTGCGCGATGAGACCGCTGACCGCGTACTCGGAGCACGGGGTCGGCAGGTCCAGCTGGTCGTCGGTCACGGCGCTCAGCAGCCCGGCCAGCTGACGACAGGCGGGTGTCAGATCGATCAACGCAGACCTCCTCGAACGGGCTCGTCGAGGAGGTAGACGAAAAAGGGCGGCCGAACTCATCGCCGCGCCGCTAACCTCACCGAGGACCACGAGGGGGCCGAAGTGCGAGAACTGACCTACGTGATCGCGTCGACGATCGACGGCCGCATCACCGGCCCGGACAACGGCAACCCCGACTTCTTCGGGCACGAGGGCGACCACGGCGATTTCCTGCGCGCCGAGTTCCCGGAACTGCTGCCCTCGCACGTCCGACCGGTGTTCGGTCTCGACGGCGTGCCCAACAAGCACTTCGACACGGTGCTGCAGGGGCGCGGAAGCTGGGAGATCGGGATGCGGGAGGGCCTCACCAACGCCTACCGGCACCTGCGCAGCATCGTGTTCTCGCGCAGCATCCCCGAAACCCCGGACCCGACGGTGGAATTCGTCCACACCGATCCGCTGGAGAAGGTGCGCGAGCTCAAGCGCGAACCGGGTGCGGGGATCTGGCTGTGCGGTGGCGGGAAGCTCGCTGCCGCGGTGCGCTCCGAAATCGACGAGCTGATCGTCAAGCTCCACCCGGTGGTGGCGGGCGCGGGAATCCCGATGTTCGACGGCGAGTTCTCCCCATCGACGTTCGAACTGGCCGACGCGAAGCCCTTCAACAGCGGTGTCGTGCACCTCACCTACCGAAAGCGGTGAACGAAGTCGACCACGCACCGTCAGGCTTCCAACAACTCCCTCACCTGTCGGTGAGCACCGCCGCACCATGCCGTCCTGTGGATTCGAGCGGGCGCGGACTCGTCGCGAATTCGCGCCCGCCGGTCGACCGCCCTCATGCGAACCGGGCGAAACCGGTCGCGCGTTCGGTGATGGTGACCGGGGTGCCGGAGTCGGCCATCGGGCGAAGACCGTCGCGAACTGCGTCGTCGGGATGACCGTGGACGTCGAAGCGCTCCACCTCGCAGTGCTCCATCACCCCTCGGATGTAGGGGTCGGAGAGCCGCCAGTGCTCCCGGATCGCATCGGAGTCGCGGTAGAGCTGGTAGCTGTAGGCCAGCATCCGCTCCTCGTCGATGAACACGTCCACCATCAGCTGCGGACCGCGCTCCTCGACGAACTCCACCGCCTTCCGCACCGCGGCCTTGAAATCGTCCAAGCGGCCCTCGGTGATCCGCATCGTGTTGCGGAAGAGGATCGGGCCTTCTTCGGGCTTCAGCATGTGACGAGTGTCGAACTTCGACCTAACTGGAGGTCAAGCCCGCCCTGGGCCTGGGCGGGCACGAGCCAACGGGGTTTCGGTTCAGCGCGAGGACGACGCTTTCAGACCATCGGAGCCAGCAACCCGGGCGCGATCAGCAGGAGCACTCCCGCACCGATCAACACCGCGCCGAGCGCGGAGCTGACGATCTCCGCTCGGGGGGACACCTTCTCGATCGCGATCACCGCGGCGAGAACGGCCATCCACAGCAGGTTCATCACACCGACGGCGAGCAGGACCACCATCAGCGCCCAGCAGCAGCCGAGGCAGTACCCGCCGTGGTGCACGCCGACCCGAAGCGCCCCCAGCCTGCCGCCGACCACCGCGTCGCCATGCCTGACCACCAGCGCCAGCGGTGATCGGCAGCGGACCAAGCACCAGCGCTTCAACGGGCTGAACTCGTACGCCCCAGCCACCAGGAGCACGACAGCACCGACCCGCACCGACGCAGCGCCGCTGTGGCCGATCGCGTCGAACCCGCGCAGGACCGCCCACGCGACAACGCCCGCGGCGGTCCAGACGAGCAGGTACCCGAGCGTCAGAGGCGGCAGCACTCCGCGTCTCCGCCGTGCCCGCACCAGCCTGAACACCCCGATCGTGAACGGCGTGATCGCCGGCAACATCATCGCGGCCATCATCACGACCCAGACCCCGAGGAACAGGGCGAAGGGCGCCGGCCCGCCCGCCATCTCGGCCGACCCCATGCCGGTGAGCAGCCCCATCCGCATCTCGGGCATGCCGAGGACTCCGCTGAGCAGCCAGGAGACCCCCGCCAACGCCAGAAGAACCGCGGCCAGCGCAACCTCCACCCCGGACGAGGACCGCAGCGAAGGGATGCCACGCTCCTGCGCCGCGCCGGTCATGCCGCGTCCGGCCCGGACCAGTCGAAGGGGATGTACTTGCTGGAGTAGCCAGAGCGGTCCCAGCTGAAGCCGAACGCGTCGGCCCGGTCAGCGGTGGCCTTGCCCCAGACGGCCGCTCCGTGGCCCGGTCCGACCTCCGAGCCCGGCAAGTTGCGCACCTCCACACGTGCGCCTTCGGGGCTGGCGGGACCGGTCAGCACTTCGACGGCCGCCTCTGCCTTGCCTGGAATGCGGACGCTCCAGGTGGCCAGATCATCGGCGATGGAGGCTTCGATCGGGCTGTACTCCATGCCGACGATCTCGGGGCCGAAGATCTCGCCGAACTGCTTCGGCCAGCCTCCTGCCTCTCCGCCGAAGATCTTCTGCAGCGCCGCGCGCTGCGATTCGTCCGCCCGCTCGTCGATGAAGATGGCGGCGCGGGCGTCGCTGTGCTCACCGCTCCACACGTTGCCGACGAACGAGCCGAGCATCGCGACGTTGAGCCCGTCCAGGGCGGTGCCTCCGAAACTGCCTTCACGGATGTGCCACAGGAGGACGCCGTTGCAGTCGCCGTAGGTCGGCGGCTGCGCGAAGGAGCACGGACATGGAATCGCGCACTTGCACGCGTCGAACCAGTCCCCGGCGACGTGCCACTGCGGAGTGCTTGGAGTAACCATGTCGACCTCCAAATCGTCGAGACCTCGTTTCCAGTGTCGGCGCGCTTCGAGGCACGAAACACGGACGAAAGGCCCGACGAGTCCGCTTCCAGGCACAGCTCAATATCGGACCGGTGGCGACTACCTCTGATGCTGGCGCGCCAGGTGATCAGGATCCGGGCGTGGACCGCACCCGCCTGGCGCAGTACGCAAGTCCCCCACGCCGAGAACCCCAGCTGGACCATTCCTCCCATGATCTCGACGAAGGAAGCATTCGGGAGGACTGGCCGAAGCCGAGTCCGCTGCCAACCACGGCGGTGCGGCTGTGGCGGTGCGGAGCGCTGGGGAGTTGCCACCATAGGAGGAGAGGACCGCTCGTCGAGCAATTCCACTCGAAGGTCGGTCCTATTGACCCAGGGAGTGGCTGCCAGGAATGGCGGGCGTTCGAAGATCACGCTGGTTGTGGCCTTTGCCGCAGGTACCCGGTCTGGCGTTGGCGGGCTGATGGATGAAGCCCACCGGGTATGGATGTTTTCTCACGGCGTGCCAATTTCCGGACCAATTGTGCCCGGCAGCAGTGCGATGACCAATCCTGCGTCAATCCCTGGCACTTCTTGGTCGGCCCCAAGCGAAAATATGCTGGATGAGACTTACCCGAAGGCCATCCAGTCTCGCCTGCGCGAGTTCAAACGCCAACTCAGGCCACTCAAATGATCTGGTCGGCGTTGCTCTGGTCAGTGGAGTGCGTGCCCTTTCCCGGGTGCAGTTCACCGGCCGTCTTGGTCGTCCCTCCAACGGGGCCCGCCGCAGCGCGCAAGAGTTGAGCCAACGCCGCGTTTGCTGCGGGACTTGGAGGGCCTGCACCCGCTCCGGGCGCAGGTTTTGGCGTGCGCAAGCTCATTGCTCGCTGGAGCGTTCGAGCTCACCAACCAATTCCGCCAGGGCCTCAGGGGCCACCTGAAGGCTTGCGCGCGTCCCTCCCCGGAACATCGCGACTTGATCGCGAGCAACGGCATCGAAGCCCTGAACGGCGGGCAGCGCAGAACTACGCATCACACGGACAGCGGAGCGTGATGCTCTTCGCACTGATCACAGAGCTCCTGATCAGAAGTCGAAAGTGACCGTCACAGGAGCGTGGTCGCTCCAACGCTCGTCGTAGCTGGGAGCCTTCTCCACCTGTGCCGACACGGCACGCTGTGCGATATCCGCAGTTGCGACAACAAGGTCGATCCGCCAACCCGAGTCGTTGTCGAAGGCTTTGCCGCGGTAGGACCACCACGAGTACGGCCCGGGACCTTCGGGGTGGAGGCTGCGGACGACGTCGGTGTAGCCGGATTCGAAGACCTCGGTCAGCCACGCCCGCTCCTCCGGGAGGAACCCAGCGGACTTCTGATTGGCCTTCCAGTTCTTCAAGTCGACCTCGCGGTGGGCGATGTTCCAGTCACCGCAGATCACGACCTCGCGGCCGGCGGAGGCGGCGCGTTCGCGGAGTCCGGCGAGGTGTTCACCGAACTCCTTCATGAAGCGCTCCTTCTCGTCCTGGCGCGGCGTGCCGACCTCACCGCTGGGCAGGTAGAGGCTGGCGACCGTGATGCCGGGGAGATCGAACTCCAGGTAGCGGCCGGTGTCGTCGAACTCCGCCGAGCCGAAGCCGATGCGGACGGCCTCCGGTTCGGTGCGGCTGTAGATCGCCACTCCCGCGCGGCCCTTGGCCGAGCTCGGGGCGAGCGCCGCGTACCAGCCGGCCGGTTCGCGCACCTCCGCGGTGAGCTGATCGGGTTCGGCGCGGGTCTCCTGCATGCAGATCACGTCCGCGCCGGTCTCCGCGAGCCACTCGACGAATCCCTTCTTCGCGGCGGCGCGCAAACCATTTACATTCACCGTTGACAAAGTCAGCACATCGACGACCCTATCGAGGGTTTTTCAGCAGATGGACGCCCCGCACGAGTGATTTCCACCGCTGATCGACCCCGCAGACGGATTCCGGGCGAATTCCAACCCTCCGCAATCCGCTGATTTCACCGCGTTGACCTGCGCAAGATCGTCCGAACCGGGGAAGCTACTAGACCTGTGGCGGTATTCCACTACTATCGCCTCCCGTAACGTTCAACCACTTCGTGCCGACAGTGGGACGTAGAACGTCCTCGAACTCCCAGCAGGAGGTCTCGCGTGGCCCCGGACAGCGCCACGGGAAGCGGCCCCACGGCCCGCCGTCTCGTGTTGGGCAGCCAGCTGCGCAGGTTGCGCGAGTCCAAGCAGATTTCCCGCGAGGACGCCGGGTACGCCATCCGCGGCTCGGGATCGAAGATCAGCCGCCTGGAGCTCGGGCGGGTCGGGTTCAAGGAACGCGACGTCGCCGACCTGCTGAGCCTGTACGGGGTGGACGACCAGTCCGAGCGCGAATCCTTCTTGGACCTGGTGCGCCGGTCGAACGAACCGGGTTGGTGGAACCGCTACAACGATCTCATGGCGCCGTGGTTCCAGGACTTCGTCGGCCTGGAGGAGTCCGCCTCCCGGATCCAGACGTACGAGCTCCAGTTCGTGCCGGGCCTGCTGCAGACGGAGCGCTACGCGCGAGCCGTCGCCACCCAGGGACGCCCCGAGGCCGAGGACGAAGAGGTCGACCGCCGGGTCCGGCTGCGCATGCAGCGGCAGCGGATGTTCGCCCAGCCCAGGTCGCCGCGCGTGTGGGCCGTGATCGACGAGTCCGTCCTGCACCGCCCGATCGGTGGCAAGAGCGTGATGCGCGAGCAGATCGAGTCGCTCCTGGACTCCACGAAGCTGCCCACGGTCACCTTGCAGGTGCTGCCCTTCGCGCTCGGGCGCTCCGCCGCCGAAGGTGCCTACACGATCTTGCGGTTCGCCGAGCCGGAGATCCCGGACATCGTCTACCTGGAACACCTCTGCGGCGCGTTGTACCTGGACAAGGCCGAGGAAGTCGAGACCTACAGCAAGGTCAGCCACCGGCTCGCGGTCGACGCGCTGACACCGGAAGGTTCCCGCAAGCTGATGCAGGACCGGCTCCGGGAAATCTGAGCCCAACCGGGAATTTCCCAGTTCCTCGCCCGTTCGGACGATCAAGGACGGCTGTTCGCCACGGGACCGGCACCGAGTGCCGCCATGGCGTTACACCTGGCGGTGTGATCACGCTCTCAGTGCCCTGCACGTGCATTCAATCGTGCATCTGCAACTGATACCTTCTGTGCACGATCAACTGCACGTGCAGATGATTCGTGCGAGATGAGAGTCGGGGAAGGGTGGGGTTCGGATGACGAACATCCAGAACGGCATGCCCGCGAAGCAGCTTCCCAACGCTGGCTGGCGCAAGAGCCGCCACAGCGGAGCGGTGGGTAACTGCGTGGAGCTGGCACCGTTGGTCGACGGTGGGGTTGCTGTCAGGAACTCGCGCTACCCGGAGGGCCCGGCACTGGTCTACAGCAGGGACGAGATCGCAGCGTTCCTCAATGGAGCAAAGGACGGCGAGTTCGACGATCTGATCGTCTGAACTGGTCGCCACATGGTCTGAGCCCCTACGACGAACAACGGTGGCGCCATGAACGACATTACCAACGGCTTGCAAGCCCTGGTCGCCCGCGACTTCCAGTTCACGCATCCCCGGGATGCCAGCGGAAGCCTGGTCGCCGTGGTCGGAATCCGCGTGCATCACGGGGTTTTCGACATCCTGCAGCTCTTCGGCGAGAACGACGCCGACGCGGCGCGCATCCCCGCGGACGAGCCCGACGTCCTGTTCCCCAGCAGAGTGCTGTGGCGAACCAACGGACCCGCCCTCGACGTGATCGACGAGCTCCTGCACATGCCGGAACCGCTGCTGGAAACCGGCGCGGAGAGCAACGGCTGCTGGATCCCCACGCACGCCGGCCGCTCCAAGTGGCTCGCCGTCACGGCTTGAACCAGGTTCTCAGCCGGGCCTGATTCGTGGTGGGCGCGTCCCACCCCGGGCCTGACCCCGCTGCTGAAACCCCCGTCCGAGAACCCGGTGTCGGCCACCCCCCATGCCGTGCACCGGAACGGACGCCCCCAAATGAGGTCGGGTTCCCGCGCACAGGTCCCCCAGCGCGGGAGCCCGACCTTTTTGGTCACCTACCTGTGGTGAGCAGTCGGAACCGAAGGTCTCATCACCGCGAGCAGCTCGCCAGTGGCCTCGAAGGCGGAACTCCCAAGCTCAACGCTGCTGAAGCGCTACGGCGCGGGCGAGCTGACGCCGGGCGCGGAATCCGGAGCGGCCGGGAGCGACCTCACCGACCTGTCCGCTCCACCTGATGGCACAACGGCTTCCACGGTTGCCGGATCGCGGGACGCGGTGGACGCGTTCGGCTCGGGTGTCTGGCTGCGGCCGGGACCTGCGCGAGCGGACAGCATCCGCAGACGTTCGACCTGCCTCTGCTGCCCTGGCGGTACTCCGCACAGGAGAAGACGGCTGCTCCGACCGGATTCGCGGTGGGGCAGCCGTCTTCTCCGTCCAGTCAGATGTCGAGCTCGAAGGACTGGGTGTCCATGGCGTTGTGATCGGGTTCGGTGGAATTGCTGGTGACCTGTTCTCGTTCGATGAGCTGCAGAGCGCCGTTCTTGGCCGGGGGCTGCTGGATCGCCACGACCAGTCTCGGAGTGGACTTCGGGCTGATGACGACGGTGCCGTCGTCACGGCGGTTGATCGTCCAGACCTGGGCGGCGTTGGCCGGATCGCAGTCGGCGGTGCGCAGTTCACCACCCGTGCGCGCCTCGGAGGTCACGCACTGGCGGTACTCCTGGCTCTGGATGGTCATCGCGCCGTCGGGGCGCTTGGCGATGACCCACTGATCGGCCGAACGCGGTTGCGCCGTCGAGTGGGGCTGCACGGTGCGGATCGCCGAGTCCGGTCCGTTGACCACCCAGCGGGACTCGTCGGCAACGGTGGTGATCTTGGTGACGAGCACGGAATCGGCCGAGGCCGACGGCGCGGGCACGACCGACAAGACCGCCATCGCGCCGAGTGCACCCAGCATCCAGCGAGCGCGTCTCATGGTTGTTCCTCCAAGGGTGCAGGTGTTTCGGGGAAGGCGAATCAGTCCGGTTCGCCCGAAAGCGATGCTTACCAGCGCCCCGGGCGAGGCTCGCGGCCAGTAATCACAACGAGCGAAGCCCGGATGATTCGAGGCGTTCCCCGTCCCGACACCGGCGGTGAGTAGCCTGGCGGCTCGGTGTTCCCCTAGAGCTGCGAGGTTTTCGGTGACCGAGTACCAGCACTACGAGTTCCTCGCGGTCGACCGGCCGTTGAGCGACGACGAGCAGGCCGAGGTGCGGGAGCTGTCCAGCAGGGCGGTCATCAGCGACACCGCCTTCGTCGCCACCTACGAGCAGGACGACTTTCGCGGCGATCCCGACGTGCTGGTCGAGTCCTACTACGACGCCCACCTGCACGTGACGAGCTGGGGCACGAACCGGCTGATGATCCGCGTCCCGCGCGGTGACCTCGACGACGCGATCGCCGAGGAGTTCGAGGTCGCCGAGCGCGTCGACGTCTGGAGCTCCGAGGACCACGTGGTGCTGGACTTCGTCAGCGAGGACGAGGAGCCCTCCGGCTCGACCGGCCACGATGGACCGCTGCCGATGCTGGCCGGCGTCCGCGACGAGATCGCCTCCGGGGACCTGCGTCCGCTGTACCTCGCGTGGCTGGCGGGATACGGCACGTGGGAGCGCGATGAGTTCGCCTTCGACACCAGTGCCGAGGAGGAGCTCGAACCGGTCGTGCCGCCCGGGCTCACGCAGCTCACAGCCGCGCAGACGGCGCTCGCGGAGTTCCTGCGGCTGGACGACGACCTGCTGGCGGTGGCCGCCGAGAACAGCACGCCGCTGCAGGAGCGCCTCGACCCCAAGGCGCTCGGCGCCTGGGTGACCGAACTGCCGTCGGCCGACAAGGACCTGCTGTTGCTGCAGGTCGCGCAGGGGCAAGCTGCCGAGGCGCGGATCGAGATCTTGCGCCGCTTCAACGGCGACACCGCCGCGGGCAGCCGCACCGTGGGCGAACTCCTCGACCAGGCGGCCCAGCGCCGGGCCTGACCCGCACCCCCTTCGTTGCCACCTCATTGCCAACCCCTCCGAGGTGTGATCAACCTCGGAGGGGTTGGTCGTGGCCGAGGGGAACGTGGACGAGGTGGAGCGGTTCGACGACTACGCGTTGCGGCAGGCCCGCCGGAGGACGTCGAGGGTGCGCGCGCTGATGCTCGACACCCTCGCGGGGTGTTCGGTGAGCATCGCCGGGTCCCTGGTGCTGGCCGCACCGGGCGATTTCGCGACCGTGCTGGTCGGGACCGTGCTGATCGGGCTCGCCGCAGCCAGTGCGCGGGTCACGCGACCGGGTTGATGTCCCTCCGCTCCACGTGAACCCAGCGGCGGTTGTAGGAGGTCCGCACGTACTGCTCGGCTCCGCTGACGACCACGTGGTTGTTCGGGCCTTCGGCCATCAGAAGAGTTGCGGGAAGGCCGGACTCAGCCGCGGCTATCTCGAACATCCGCTGCACCGCGGTATCCGGGTCCTCCGCCGCGTGAGCGGGAGCGGCGCTGAGCAGCAGCCCCGCGGTCACCGCCGCCCACAGCGCGCGTCGCTTCGCCTGTGCTTCACCCGGGCCGCCCGTTCCTGTCCGCTCACGATGGCACGCTCAGCGACTCCGGTCGCGGGGGCGTCGGCGAGTTCGCGCAACGCCACCCGCTCGCTACCCCGTCAAGGCGTGCTGACGTGGAAATCGCGGAACTGGGCGTGCACGTCGTGGCTCGGGCCCCACTCCGTGGCGTGGCCGCCGAAGAAGGTGGAGAAGAAGATGCCGGCGAACGGGATGTCGGAGATCTGCTGGATCCCCCGCTCGTCGAGCACCTGCTGGCCGTCGATGCTCACCACGATGCGCCCGCTGTCGCGGTCGACGGTCTGCTGCACGGTGTGCCACTGGTCGTCGGCCTGCCACTGCCAGGCACCGCGACCGACGTCCTCGCCGTAGCCGTCGCCCATGGACGGGTCGTAGACGTAGACCTCGCCGTCGGCGCTGCGCGCGCCGGGACCGTGGTCGTTTCGCCACATGAACCGCGTCGACCACGCCTGACCGTGGTGGCCACCCCCGGCCTCGCCGGGCGTTCCGCCGTAGAGGCCGGGAAGCTTGCCGCCCTTGCCGAAGTCCCAGTCCGCCGGGAACCGGACCTGGTAGGTCAGCTGGAGGCCGCGCGCCTCCGCGAGATCGCCGCGCCCGGCAGCGGTGAAGTCGCTGTAGAACTGGCCGCCGCCTTCACTGGGGCAGTCCTCGCAGGACGGTGCGGACGAACCCTTGCCGTAGAACACGTCCACGGCCCCGTCCTGGCCGGACATCCGGTCGAACCCGAACTGCCCGTCATCGACCACACCCCACTGCTGCGACCAGGAATCGGCCGGGAAGTCGCCGAAATCCCCGTTCCACGGCTCGGCGGCCGACGCCGTCGCGGGCAGCGAGACCGCCGCGGCCAGCACGAGCCCGAGAAGCCCCGCCGCGCGGCGAGATCGGTGAGTGCGCATCGTTGATCACCTCGACCACGAGCACACACCCCCACCCCCACCCGGTCAACGCCCTGGCGGGAACCTGCCGCGGGATAGCACCAGGGGACCAAGAGGTTCGTCCTCGTTCCCCCAAGGGATATTCTCTCGATCCTCGAACGGCGAGAACACGGCGCGTCCACGCGGTGAGTCCGGTGATCGCGGCCCCGCGAGATCACGACGCGGACCCGTCATCGCGGTTGGCGCGGCGGGCCGTGGCGATCACCCGGGACGGCTGGACGGTGTCGAGCTCGGCGTTGACCACAGCGCCCAGCAGCACCGCGAACGCCGTGACGTACAGCCACAGCAGCACGCCCATCGGGGCTGCCAGCGCGCCGTAGACCGGCGAGTTCTGCAGGCTCACCTCCAGGTAGATCCGCAGTCCGAAGCTGCCCGCCAGCCACACCAGCAGCGCCACCGCGGCGCCCGGGATGTGCTCGCGCCAGGGCGCGCGGATCGGGACCGAGACCATGTACAGGGTGCTCAACGACGCGATCGAGCCGAGCACGATGAGCGGCCAGTACAGCCCGTACACCAGCCCCGCCGCCTGCGGGACCCACCCGGCGATCACCGACGGTCCGACCGCCAGCAGCGGCAGCAGGATCAGCACCACCAGCAGACCCACCACGTAGAACAGCACCGACATCAACCGCTGCCGCACCATGCCGCGCTGCCCGCCCAGCCCGTAGACCACCGAGATCGTGTCGATGTAGACGTTCAGCGCCGCCGATCCCGACCACAGCGCGAGCACGAAACCGATCGAGATGATCCCGGCGCGGCCCGATCCGAGCACTTCGAGCAGCACCGGCCGCAGCAGCTGGTCGATGGCCTGCGGGGACAAGACCGTTCCGGCAGCATCCACCAAGGTGTTCTCCACCGCCGCGACCGTGTCCTCGCGGCCGAGCCATCCGGCGAGGTACCCGAGGGTGCCGACGACGCTCAGCAGGACCGGCGGGAGCGAGGTGAGCGTGAAGAACGCGGCTTCGCCGGCAAGGCCCATCAGCCGGTAGCGGCCGCTGGCCTCCGCGGTGCGGGAGGCCAGCCTGATCAGGCCTCGCAGCCTCGGGTCGCGCGGGTGTCGAAGCCGCTGGAAGGCGCTGCGCGGCACGACTCCCTCCTCCGGGCGCTTGGTCCTGGTGCGGTGATCACGAACGGTTCGATGCGCGGGAGGGCCCCGGCGTCACGGTCCTGATCGTGATTCTCCGCGACGCGGTGCTCGAACGCCTCGCGGACACGCCCGGAGGAACCTCAGATGACGCCGAGGTCGAGCATCGTGTCGGCGACCTTGGTGAATCCGGTGATGTTGGCGCCCAAGACGTAGTTGCCCGGGGCTCCGTAGGCTTCGGCGGTGGCCAGGCAGCCGTTGTGGATGTCGGCCATGATCTCCGACAGCCGCGCGTCGGTGTAGTCGAAGTGCCACGAGTCGCGGGACGCGTTCTGCTGCATCTCCAGGCCCGAGGTGGCCACGCCACCGGCGTTGGCCGCCTTGCCGGGCCCGAAGGCGGTCCCGGCGTCGAGGAAGACCTTCACCGCGCCGGGGGTGGTCGGCATGTTCGCGCCCTCGCCGACCGCGACGACGCCGTTGCGCACCAGCGCGAGCGCGGCCTCGTCGTCGAGCTCGTTCTGGGTGGCGCAGGGCAGCGCGATCGCGCAGGGCACGTCCCAGATCGAGCCGCCCGCTACGAACCGGGCGTGCTCGTGGTCCTCGGCGTACTCCTTGAGACGGCCGAAGCGGACTTCCTTGAGCTCCCGGACCGCTTCGATGTCGATGCCGTTCTCATCGACGACGTAGCCACCGGAATCGGACATCGCAACGACGGTGCCGCCGAGCTCCTCGGCCTTCCTGGCGGCGTAGATCGCGACGTTGCCCGAGCCGGACACCACGACGCGACGACCGTCGAAGCCCTCACCGCGAGCGCGCAGCATCTCCTCGACGAAGTAGACCGTGCCGTAGCCGGTCGCTTCGGTCCGCACCTGCGAGCCGCCCCAGTTGAGCCCCTTGCCGGTGAGCACGCCCGACTCGTAGCGGTTGGTGATGCGCTTGTACTGGCCGAACAGGTACCCGATCTCGCGGCGTCCGACACCGATGTCGCCCGCGGGCACGTCGGTGTACTCGCCGATGTGGCGGTGCAGCTCGGTCATGAACGACTGGCAGAACCGCATGATCTCGGCGTCGGACTTGCCCTTGGGGTCGAAGTCCGAGCCGCCTTTGCCACCTCCGAGCGGAAGCCCGGTGAGCGCGTTCTTGAAGATCTGCTCGAACCCGAGGAACTTGATCACGCCGATGTTGACCGAGGGGTGGAACCGGAGCCCGCCCTTGTACGGCCCGAGCGCGGAGTTGAACTCGACGCGGAAACCGCGGTTGACCCTGACCTCGCCCGCGTCATCGGTCCACGGAACCCGGAAGATGATCTGCCGCTCGGGTTCGCACAACCGCTCCAGCACACCGGACCGCAGGTACTCGGGGTGCCGCGCGAGCGCGGGCTCCAGCGACTCCAGGACCTCGTAGACGGCTTGACCGAACTCGGGCTGGTGCCCGTCGCGGACCTGGATGGCACCGAAGACGTCGGCCGTCAGCTCTAGTCCGTTCGGGTCTCGGCTCACGGGCGAGGCTCCTCAGCAGTAGGAGTAACAGGACGCTTGTACTGTTTTTAACAGAACATTGATCGGAACGAAACATGGTTCGCCGACTTGGTCCTCCTGCTGCTCCGTTCGGCCCAACGCCGGCCTTCCGGGCAGTTGCCGCGCGAGACTGGTCGCGATCGCGGGCGTTCCGCCATCACCGCGCGGTGCAGGACATCGAGTGCCAGCCGCTCGCTCGATCCGGGACGGTCGGCCCCGCCGCGGCGTTCATGGTTGGCGCCTCGTCGCCGACAGCTCGGCCGCAGCGCGCAGGCCGGCGACGCAGAAGCGGCGAAGCGCCTGTGGGAGGTGTCGATCCGGTTCAACGGAATCGCAGGAATGGGGTGCCTCCTGGGTTGAGCCTCGGAGCGCGGGCCGTTCAGCCGACGCGGGAGGCCACGATCGCGCCGTGCGGCCTGGCACCGGGGTCGTCGCGGGTGTCGTGGACCGAGACGGCGAAACCGGCTGACCCGAGCATGCGGCTGAGCTGGTCGACCGGCCAGGAGTACGCGGTGGTCACCGCGTGGTCGAAAGGTTCGAGCTCCGGTCCGCGGACGAAGCCGACGAGGAGTCCGCCGCCGGGTTCTACGACCCGGGCGAACTCGGCGAGCGCGGCGGAGATGCGATCCGGCCGCACGTGGATCAGGGAGTACCACGCGAGGATCCCGGCCAGGCTGGAGTCCGCGACGTCGAGCTGTTCGGCGAAGCCGTCCCGGAACGAGACCTCCGGGAAGCGCTTCCGGGCAGCGTCGACGAATTCCGGTGTCGGATCGACACCTGCGACGTCCAGGCCCTGCTCGTGCAGCCAGTTCGTCCAGTGCCCCGGCCCGCACCCCACGTCGAGGATCGGTCCCTCTGGTTGATCGCGAGCCCACCCGGCGATCAGCTCGCGATCGGGAGAAGCGGTCGCATCGATGTCACCGAGGAGCGCGATGTACTCATCCGCTCGCCGTCCGTACGCCTCGCTCGCAGACCCATCCGCCACGCGGCATGTATACCACCGCCGAAGCCGAACCTCGCGGGGCCGAGGCAGGAGGCGGCCGCGATCCGCCCACGAGTACGGGCATTCACGGGACGACGCGACCTCGCGGAACATTCAGGTGGTCCAGGCCCATCAGGGCGGCCACGTCAAGAGCGCGCGGGCAGGACGATCGCCACGTGGCGAGCAAACTCCAGCGGGGAATGTGGTGGTAGATGCCGGTGATCACGATCCGACGCCTGCCGCGGAGCCATTCTCTGCATGTCAGTCCTGGGACCTCTGAATCCAGCTGAGCATCTGCAGGCCACCGAGGACCCGCATCCCTCACCTCAGGTCACCCCTCGGCGTCGGTGCTCGTCGTTGTCGCGGCGAGGGCGTCCTGGACGGTGGAGTGGCATTCCAGCAGGGCGTGGAGTCCGGCAGCGTGCAGCGCGTCCTGGACCGCCTCGCCGCCGACGACGACGTGCAGCGCCCCACCGCGAGCGTGGGCCAGCATGTGGGCGTGGGTGAGCAGTTGCAGGTCCGGAACGTCGAGCACGTGCGCGTCGGTGAGGTCCACGACGAGCAGCCGCGCCGTTGACGTCGGCTGCGGCCAGAGCATGGTCTCGAGCTGGTCGACCGCGTCGCGGTCCACGGGTGCGCTGACGGTGGCGACGACAGCGTCCGGCCGCGGGAACGTCACCTGGACGCTCGCCGCCGGCGTCTTGCCGGTGGTGTCGTGCGGAGCCTCGTCGTCGAGAGCTCCGGCAACCCGCTGCCCGAGGGACATCCGGTCGTCCTTCCTCGCGTCGGCGTCCGCAGCCAGCCGACCGTTGCGGCCTCGACCCGGTCAAGTTTGCGACCACGTGATCTTAGCGATCGCTTGCCCCATGGCAAGCAAACTCGCGGAGAACGCCTGCCCTCCGGCACCTCGTCGCGCGGGAACGGATCAGTGCCACTGGTCGGGGCCCAGTTCGCGGGCAGCGCGAGGAGTTCCGGACCTCCCGGCTCGATCACCGGTCCAGGACGGCGAGGCGCAGGTCGGCCAGTAGATCTCCAGTCCTTGCGACTTCGAAGGCCTTCCCAGCAGTGCCAGCAACGTTTCCGGCAGCTCGTGAGCGGCGCTGTGCATCGCGCGATCGAGGGAGACCAGACGTGCCGCGACGATCGCCATGTCTGGCGGCTTCGCCCAAATCCGCTCCACCGCGGAGGTTCTCGGCTCCCGGCGTGCCAGAATACCTCCGGTATCGCAGTGCGCGGACTTGATACACCCGGCGAGGAGGCTCCCCCGGTGCGCGAACCCGATCCCCTGTCCACGGAATCCCTCGACGACCTCGAGGCCGCCATCGGGGTTCTCATGGTCGTCTGGGGACGCAGCGCCGAACGGATCAAGCCGAAGGTCTCACCGTCCCAACTGCGGGCGCTCGTCGTCGTGGATCGCCACGGCTCCACCACCCTCATGAGCCTCGCCGACGAGCTGGGCTCCATCCCGTCCGTGACGAGCCGGGTGTGCGACCGGCTCCAAGCCGCCGGTCTACTCGACCGCGCCGCCAGCGCCGATGACCGGCGCGAAGTCGTGCTCCAGCTCTCCCGGGACGGCCGCCGCCTCCTACGCCAGTTCCAGCGGGAGCGCCAAACCGACCTCAAGCAGGTCCTCAACGCCATGCCCCCACGCAGCCGCACCGCGCTGCTCACCGGCCTCAGCGCTTTCTACGCAGCAGCAACAGAACTCGACCTCCCAGACGCAGAACTCGCGTGACCCCTGGGCAACTCGGACGGCGGCGCGGTCGTGAGGTGCTCGCACGCGAAAATCCCCCGTCGGCAACGATCACCAACGGGGGACTGAACCGCGTGCGCGGAGAAGTGGTGCGCGATACTGGGATTGAACCAGTGACCTCTACCGTGTCAAGGTAGCGCTCTCCCACTGAGCTAATCGCGCTCGGCGGATCTCTCCGCCAGCGGTGAAGAGTGTAGCCCAGCGGGTTCCGGCCGTTCGCACCCACCCCTGGCCTTCGCGGCACGCCGACGCCGCCCGGCGGCGAGGCGAGGAACCCGAGGGCCGTCCTACCCCCCACGAGGGCGCTTCCCCGTCGGGGGTGGTCAGTTCTGCTCCGAACTGACCACGCACAACGCCCACCGACCATGGACGGTTCGGACCAGAACTGCCCGGGGACGAGCGCCTGGAACGCAAAAACGCCGCTCCACCCGGGGTGGTAGCGGCGCTTCGCGTCAGCCGAAGATCAGCGGTCGGCCATCTTCTTCTGCAGGTTCTCGTCCAACGTCGCGAGGAACTCCTCGGTGGTCTGGAACGGCTGGTCGTTGCCGACCAGCAGGGCCAGGTCCTTGGTCATCTTGCCGCTCTCGACGGTCTCGACGATGACCTGCTCCAGCGCGTTGGCGAAGCCGATGACCTCCGGGGTCGAGTCCATCTTGCCGCGGGCCTGCAGGCCGCGGGTCCAGGCGTAGATCGACGCGATCGGGTTGGTCGAGGTGGGCTTGCCCTGCTGGTGCTGGCGGTAGTGGCGGGTCACCGTGCCGTGCGCGGCCTCGGCCTCCACCTTGCCGTCAGCGGTCATCAGCACCGAGGTCATCAGACCCAGGGAGCCGAAGCCCTGCGCGACGGTGTCCGACTGCACGTCACCGTCGTAGTTCTTGCAGGCCCAGACGTAGCCGCCCTCCCACTTCAGGGCGGTGGCGACCATGTCGTCGATCAGCCGGTGCTCGTAGGTGATGCCCTTGGCGTCGAACTGGGCCTTGTACTCGGCCTCGAAGACCTCCTCGAACACTTCCTTGAACATGCCGTCGTAGGCCTTCAGGATCGTGTTCTTGGTCGACATGTAGACCGGGTAACCGCGTTCCAGGCCGTACCGGAAGGACGCGTGCGCGAACTCCTCGATCGACTTGCGGTAGTTGTACATGGCCATGGCCACGCCACCGTCTTCACCGAACTTGGCCACCTCCATCTCGATCGGCTCGGAGCCGTCTTCGGGGGTGTAGGTGATGGTGACGGTGCCCGGGCCCGGGACCTTGAAGTCGCTGGCCTTGTACTGGTCGCCGTGGGCGTGACGGCCGATGACGATCGGCTTGGTCCAGGTCGGCACGTACCGCGGGATGTTGGAGATGACGATCGGCTCGCGGAAGATGACGCCACCGAGGATGTTGCGGACGGTCCCGTTCGGGCTCCGCCACATCTTCTTCAGGCCGAACTCCTCCACGCGCGCCTCGTCAGGCGTGATGGTGGCGCACTTGACGCCTACGCCGTGCTTGGCGATGGCGTTCGCCGCGTCGACGGTCACCTGGTCGTCGGTCGCATCCCGGTGCTCGATGCCGAGGTCGTAGTAGTCGAGGTTGATGTCCAGGTAGGGGTGGATCAGCTTGTCCTTGATGAAGGACCAGATGATCCGGGTCATCTCGTCGCCGTCCAGTTCGGCGACCGTGCCCTGGACCTTGATCTTGCTCATGTGGCGGGGTGCTCCTCTCGCGAGAATGCAAGCGGTACAAGCGTACTGCTAGCGCCTTCGATTGTGCCTTGCCCCCGTCGGCCGCCACCAGGGTCACGGCACATCCGAAGCCAGATTCACAGCTGCCACTCCCCGGGCAATGCCGAATCGCACCGCGATCTTCTCTACTCTCGAACTCGACGAGTGATCTTGTCGAGCAGGTGTTCGGCACGGCAGGCGATGCAGGAGAGACATGGCGACAGGACCGACGCACGCGATGAGCGGGTTGGCCGCATGGGCAGCGGTGACCGCCCTGGCCGACACGCACGCGATAGGGCAATTATCCCCCAAGACCTGGGTGGTCGGAGCCACTCTCTCCGCAGGCGCCGCTCTGCTGCCCGACATCGATCACCCGTCGTCCACCGTCGCCGCCACCTTCGGCGCCATATCCAAGGGCTTCTCCGCGGGCATCAGCAGCTTCAGCGGCTTCCTGTACCGGCTGACCCGCACCAAGAAGGACAGCGACCGCGAGGGCACCCACCGCGGCTTCACGCACACAGTCGTCTTCGCCGTCCTCGCCGGGCTGATCACCACCGCGATCGTGCAGACCAGCGAGGGCAGCGCGCTCGGCGTGCTGATGTTCTTCTTCGCCGGACTAGCGGTGCGCGGGCTCATGCACACGTGGAGCTCGCGGCAGGACGCGCTGCTCATCGCGGTCATGTCGTTGCTGCTCACGGTGGCTTGCTGGGCCTGGGCGGGCGACCAGCCAACCGACGCCGCGGCGTTCGGGCTCGCCGTGATGATCGGCTGCGTCGCCCACTTCATCGGCGACGCGATCACCGAGCAGGGTTGCCCGATGCTGTGGCCGGTGCCGCTGGGCGGTAAGACCTGGTACCCGGTCGCACCGCCGAAGAAGCTGCGCATGCGCACCGGCGGCGCCGTCGAGCTCGCCATCATCGGACCCGGCCTGACCCTCGCGGCGGCAGCGATGACCTGCGTGGTGCTCTACCGCCTCGGCGTGGCCCCGTGGCTGGCCGGACTGGACCTGCCACCTGGCTTGATGGCCTGGATCGAGGCAAGCCCTTGAGCCACCCGGAGTAGGGTTTAGACCATTAGCACGCAAAACAAGACAAACGGCACAATCCCTCTGGCCTGACCGATAAGGTTCACCTGCGGTGCCATGTGGGCACTGCTCCTTGTCCCCGGAGGGAAGATGCGAGCTCGAATGCGGATCGCAGCGGCGGTCGTGTCGCTGCCACTGCTGGCCGGCCTCGCCGCGTGCGGCGAGATCCAGGAGGCCCAACAGGGACTGCAACAAGCCAACCAGCAGCTCCAGGGCGCTCAGCAGAACCTGGACACCGCGCAGGCGTGCCTGCAGGCGATCAACGCCGCGAACTTCGTGCCGAACTTCGCCGACCCGCAGAAGGCTCAGGCCGACGCGCAGGCCAAGGTCACCGAGCTCCAGCAGCTCGCCGACCAGACCGCGGACGAAACGCTGAAGCAGAACCTCCTCGACGTGCAGGAGTCGGTCCAGCAGGTGGCCGACGGCAAGATCGACATCGAGGCCAGCGCCGAGTGGACCTCCGCTCAGCTGGAGAAGTACCAGACCGTCACCACGACCTGTTCCCGCCTGGCCGGCTGACGACCATGCGGAGCTTGTCGCACGTCACTTAGCCTGGGGTGGCGGAGGTGATGTGCGATGAGAGCAGTCGTGGGCGACCAGCTTCACGTGCACAGCAAGCACGTCGACGAGGCCGAGAAGTACGGGGAGATCCTGGAGGTGCTCGGACCGGACGGCGAACCGCCGTACAAGGTCCGCTACACCGACGGACACGTCGGCCTGGTGTTCCCGGGTTCCGACTGCGTGGTCGAAGCCCCTTCCCCTCGCCGAGGGGAGTAGCACGGCCGGTCGCGCCAGCGACCGGCCTCACTCCCACGGTTCGGCGAGGACCGAACCCACCTCGGCCCGGAACAGCGGTTCCGGGCCCAAACCCCGTTCCGGCGAACTGACCGGTCACCTCAAGACTCAGCACGCCGTGCAGGCGCGGACCGCCTTGGGCAACGCCGGGACCGGCGGCCGCGGACCGCCGCACCGCTCGCGCCAGGCCACCAACTGCCGGTCCAGCCCGCCGTTCGGCGCCGCCTCCGGCGACAGTTCGGCGAGGGCGTCCAGGATCGGCCGGAACGCGCGGTCGGCGAGGCCGAAGGGTCTCCGCTTGCACCGGCTCGTGCTCACCGGACTCGACGAGGTCACCGGCCGCGCGGAGAGCTCCTGGCGGATCGTGCAACCATGCCGCGCACCGGCGCGTGGGCCGATCACGTGGAGGCTGTGACCGTGACCTGGTCGAGGGCCCGCGGGCATCGACGCGGCCGAAGCGGTGCCACTGGCGACCAACGGAGTCACCGCGCGCCAGCTGCTGCGCGCCGCGAACGTCCGAAGAGGACGAACGGTGCCGGTGCACGGGAACGGCGGCGGAGTCATGGGACGTGCTCGCGCGGCTGGGCGTCGCCGACGGGGTCCGACGCCGACCTGGCCGCCCTCGGAGTTGATCCATCACCGCGCGGAGGACGTCGAGGCACGCGTGAGCGAACTCGCGCCCGGCCGACGCCGTCCTCGACCCGCTCGGGCCGTCGAGCCTGCCGCTCATCGCCGAACGGGTAGCGCTTCAGGACCCCGAGCAGGCGCTGGACCTGCACCTCTCCGGCAAGAAGACAGGCCGCATCGTGCTGCTGCCGGCACCCGGCGTGCGGAGAACCCGAAATGTTAGCCGGTTTGCACCATCCCGGGCTCCCAGGAGACATCACGCGTCCTTAAGGTGGTTGCAACGGGAATCGCGAGGAGGCTGTGAAGTGTTGCAAGACGACCGGGACGCGGGGGCACCGGCCGATCTTCCTGCGGTTTTCGGCATCGGTTCAGGGCTTTCCACGGAGCTGCCACCTGGCGAGATCCTCACCGAGCGGATGTCGATGGCCGCCTACCCGACACCGCTGTGCTGGGTCAGCCTGGACACCCCGAGACCCCAACTGGCCGCTGCGCTGCGGGCCGAGCACCGGCGCAGCGGGCTGTGGCCGCTGCTGCTGTGCGACAGCGACGAGACCTTCGGCGAGCGCTGCACCGTCGGAGTGACCGCCCCCGAGCCGCTGGAGCACATCGACCGCTGGCGCGTCTACGACGTCATGGTCCGGATCTGGGACGGCTTGGTGCAGACCGACGACGAACTCGGCCCCGCCTACGACCTCGAGGTCCTAGCGCCCTTCGACTACACATGCCCGGGCCCCGCCAAGGCCGGAAACCTGTTGGCAGACCCGGACGTGCTGGCCAACCAGCAACTCCCGAAGCTCGTCGACGCCGACACCCGGCTGGCCTTGGTACCGGTCAAGCGCGGCGCCGACGTGCTGACGGTGCTCGGCTGGTCCGGTGCCGCCAACCACGTCTCGCGCACCGCCGGGCTGTCGGCGATGGTGCGCAGCTGGGAGGAGCGCTTCGGCGCCCGCATCCTGCGGCTCGGCCCGGACCGCCTGGACATGAGCGTCGCCGCCCCGCCGCTGACGGCCGAGCACGCCGCCCAGGTCGCCGCCGAGCACTGGACCTTCTGCCCCGACCGGATCCTGCAGGAGACCGGCTCGATCACGGCCTACGCAGGAGAGATCCGCGGCCGCCGCACCTGGTCCTTCTGGTGGGACTGACCAACCCCACCAACGACGATGACCCGGTTCCGGGTCCAGCTCCCCGTTCACCGCAGTCTCAGACCCCGGATGACGGCGGTGTTCAGGGCTCCGACCACTGCGGCATTCAGGGCCACTGGTGTTGCGGGGTTCGAGTTCGTGGGGGTCGCCGTGGTCGTGTTGGGTTTCCGGTCTGGTGTGGACTGCCTGTTGGTGACGTGAGAAGGCAGGCGTCCCTGTTGGGGCGCCTGCCTTGTGAGGGTGCTCGTCAGCCGAACAGGCCTCGGATGGTCATGGCGATGGAGATGATGACCACGCCGAAACCGCTGTAGAGCAGCATGTCCACCGCGCGGGTGCGGATGGCCAGCAGCCCGGCGCGCTCGTCAGGAACCATCGCGCGCAGCCCCGCCGCCACCAGCAGCGCCAAACCGAGCACGACCGTGCCGCGACGCCAGTGCTGCAGGGCCACCAGCAGAAAACCGATCAGCCCGATGCCGCACACCAGGCCGAACGGCACGTGGACGGACAGGCGGTACTTGTCCGGGATCCAGTCGCTCACGTTCCTCCAGTCCCCGCGCCGAACTCAGCCCAGGTTGCGCTCGGCCGCCTCGACGACGTTGGTCAGCAGCATCGCGCGGGTCATCGGGCCGACGCCGCCGGGGTTCGGCGACAGGAAACCGGCGACCTCGGCGACGTCCGGGTGCACGTCGCCGGCCAGCCCGTTCTCGGTGCGCGTGACGCCCACGTCGAGCACGGCCGCGCCCGGCTTGACCATGTCCCCGGTGATCAGGTTCGGCACGCCAGCGGCCGCGACCACCACATCCGCTCGGGAGATCTCGGCAGCCACGTCCTTGGTGCCGGTGTGGCACAGGGTCACCGTGGAGTTCTCGCTGCGGCGGGTCAGCAGCAGGCCGATCGGACGGCCGACCGTGATGCCGCGACCGACGACCGCCACGCGCGCCCCGTTGAGCTCGACGTCATGACGGCGCAGCAGCTCGATGATGCCGCGCGGGGTGCACGGCAGCGGAGCTTCCTCGCCCAGCACCAGCCGGCCGAGGCTGATCGGGTGCAGGCCGTCGGCGTCCTTGGCCGGTGCCATGCGCTCCAGCAGCGGTCCGGCGTCGAGGTGCTTGGGCAGCGGCAGCTGCACGATGTAGCCGGTGCACTCGGGATCGGCGTTGAGTTCGTCGATCACCGCCTCGACGTCAGCCTGGCTGACGTCGGCGGGCAGGTCCTTGCGGATCGACTTGATGCCGACCTTCGCGCAGTCGTTGTGCTTGGCGCGCACGTAGGAGTGCGAACCCGGGTCGTCTCCAACCAGCAACGTTGCCAAGCCCGGGGCCTGACCTCGCTCGACGAGCCGGGCGACGCGGGGTCGCAGCTCCTCGAAGATCGCGTCCTTGGTGGCCTTACCGTCGAGAATCGTCGCGCTCACAGCTGCTCATCGTGGCAGATCGGTCGCGGCTTGACCTCGCCGGTCCGCAGTTCTGTCCACCACTGCTCCCACCGATTCCGCGGCGGGCCGCAGCGGACCAGAGCGGCGCAGGTGCACCAGCACCACGCCGAACGCGGCAACCGCCAGCGCAGCGCAAGTCGCCCCGGCCAGGGCCGGACCCCCGCGGTCCATCATCGAACCCACCAGCGGAGTGGTCATCGCGATACCCAACGTGCCCGCTGTGGTCATCCAGCCGAACGCCTCGCCCCGACGTCCCGGCGGCGCCAGATCGGCCAGCCGCCCGTTGGAGGCCGCCAGCAACGGCGCGATCGCCGCACCGCCGACCGCCAGGATCACCCCGATCACCCACGGCGATCCGCTGGACACCGGCGGCAGCGCCGGGACCAGCGCGCACAGCCCGAGCGCGGCCAGCCCGCAGCGAACCCCCAGCCGGTAGCGCGGGAAGCCGCCCATCACCAGACCACCCACCAACGACCCCAGCGCCCACGCCGTCGCCATGACTCCCGCCAGACCCGGCTCGCCACGCTCGCGGGCCCATCCGACCAGCACCAGGTCCACCGAGACCAGCGCACCGACGGCCAGGCTGAAGAAGCACATCATCGACAGGAAGCCCCGCACCCGCAGCCGGCCGGCCGAACCTCCCCGCGGAGCACCACTTCCCAGCCCGCCACGAACCCCGGCCCGCCACAACGCCGAGGCGAACAGGCCGGGACCGATCAGCGCCCAGGCCGCCAGCACCACCAGCGCCGCCGACGGGTTCCACGCCGCCACGACGAACGTCGCCAACATCGGCGCCACCACGTACAGCAGCTCCTGCAGCGTCGCCTCGACCGCGTAAGCGGCCTCGCGCGCCTCGCCCTGAGCGATCCGCGGCCACATCGAACGCGCCACCTGCCCCAGCGGCGGCGACGCCAGGCCCGTGACGAGCCCGATCAGCAGCATCAGCCACCAGTGCGCCCCGTCCACCCGATGCACGGTCACGATCATCACCGCGAACCCTGCCGCCTGGAAGAACCCGCTCACCACCAGCACTCTCGCGACCGAGGTGCGGTCGGCCGCACGTCCGCGCACCGGTCCGGCGATCGCCTGGCCGATGGTCATGGCGGTGCAGACCGCACCGCCGATCGCGTACGAACCGGTCCAATCGGCGATCAGGAACGTCAGGACCATCACCTGAGCCGGGACGTAGAGGCGCGAGAGCAGGCCGAAGCCCATCAGTGACGGAGCGTGTGGGACAACGGCCAGTAGCCGGTAGGGGCGCAGCACGTGATAACTGTGGCGTTCGGCACGGGCGTACCGCTACTGATTTCCGGGCCCCCTCGCTGATCCAATACACCTGGTGGTGTGATGTTCTTTCGAACTTCCAGCAGGCAAGCTCTGGGACGAGATCACTGGTCTCACCCAGGGTGATCTTGAAAACCGCCACAAGACGATCAACGGCGGCGCGGATGTCACACACAGCGCACAACGCCGGGCCCGCGTCGAGTAGCGTTTCGACGGGGTGGAGTCGGGTTGCCTCGTCGAGAGGGGGAGGATGTCACCCATGTCGCGTCCGACAGCGATCAGTCCGGAAGAGCAGGAGCAGATCGCCCGCAAGATCGGTGTTCTGCTCTTACAAGGCGCTCCTGAGGACTGGCAGGAGATCACGGTGGAGTACCGCGCCACCGGCGAGTACACCGACCTGCTGGGTGAGCTCACCGCGCAGGACGGCAGTTCACGCTCGCTTGAGCCGCCGGTCGAGCTGCGCGAGATCTTCGAGCGCCTCCGGGAGGGCATGTACCGCCCCGACGTGGGCACCTGGTTGAGCGCGCTCTACGTGGTCGAGCGCCCGTCCAGTTACCGGATCGATATCAACTTCGACACCGAGCCGCAGTGGCAGCGCCCGCTGCCCCGCGCGGCCTACGTCGACGAACTCCGCCGCTACCCGCGGTCCGAGGACAACATCCCTGACTGGATGCAGGAACGGGTCGACGGCACCGCATCCCCGCAGCCCGAGGACACCCCCGTGGTGCCGGACACGGTCGAGGGGCTCGAGGACGAGGCCGATTTCTCCCACGCCACCATCGGCTCCGGCCGCTTCCGGATCACCAACGTCTTCGACGACGTCGACGACGAAGGTCGCCCGGTGGTGTCCGAGCGCCGTCCGGTGCCCGCCGACGAGGTCGGCGCGCTGCGGCAGTACCTGGAGAACGCTCCGGTCGTGCTGGCCTCCCGGGAGAACGAAGAGGACCACTTCGACCCCGAGCGCGCCCAGTCCGTCCCGGGCACCTGGCACACCGACGGCACCTGGCTGTGGCCGGGCTCGGTGGCCTACTACCTGGCCCAGTACGGCATGCCGCCGGAATCGGCGCTGGTCGAGCACGTCCGCAGCCGCGGCTTCACCGTCGGCGACGTCGACGACGAGACCCGCGAAGCGGCCATCAGCGAACTCGTGGACCAGCCCGACGACGCGGCCCACGTGTCGGAGCCGAACACCGGAGGTTCTGCTCTCGGTGTGGGCGCCGGTGTGGCCGCCGGAACGGGGGCAGCCGCCGTCGGCGCCGCCTCGATCGGTTCCACCGCTGGTGAGCCCGAGGCCGACGTGATCCCCGAGCCTGCCGACGAGCTCATCGAGGACGACGCACCGTCTTCGTCCGGTTCGCGGCACGTCCTCGACGAGGACGACGACGCGCCCGACGCTCAGGAAGTGCTGGCACAGCTGCACGACCGGTTGTCCGACTTCCGGGTGGACAGCGACGCCTACCGGTTGGGCAGCCGCAGCGCCGACGCCCACTGCCTTGTGCAGGACGGCGACGACTGGGTCGTCACCGGCAACGAGGACGTCCGGTTCGCCCGCGTCGACCACGCCGCCGCGTACCTGCTCGGCAAGCTGCTGATGGAGCAGCCGACCGCCGCAGCCCCGGCTGCTTCGGCTCTGGCCGCTCCGGCCCCGGCCGCTCCCGAAGTCGCCGACCTGCCGCAGCGCGCCGCGCCGGAAACCGAACTCCCGCAGCGCACGCCGCAGGAACCGGCTGACCTCCCGCAGCGCGTCCCGGATCCCGCCAGCGAGCTCCCGCAGCGCACCCCGGAACCGGCCGACTTGCCGCAGCGCGGTCAGCAGGAGCCCGCCGACCTCCCGCAGCGGACCCCGGAACCGGCCTCCGAGCTGCCCAAGCGCACCCCGGAGCCGTCGGCGGATCTGCCGCTGCGCACGCCGCAGGCGTCGGAACTGCCCCCACGCGCCGCTCCCGAGCCGGAGCAGTCAGGCCCGAGCACCGGTGGGAACCCGCTCTTCACCGCGAACCAGGAGGCGCCGCAGGCGTCCCAGGAACCGGCACCGCAGGCCCCGCCGGCACCGCCCGGCGAGGAGCCGACCCGGTTCCAGCCGGTTCCGTCGATGGACCGCCCGCTTCCGCCGCAGGCTCCGCCGTCCCCGCCCGCGGGGAACCCGGTGCAGCCGCAGGCCGGTGGAGCGCCGGGCTCCAACCCGCTGCCCAAGCGCCAGCCGCGCCGGGACAGCAACGCTCCGGTTCCCCCGGCCGCAGGCCCCGCCGCGCAGCAGGGTCCCGTTGGTGGCGCCGAGCGTCGCCCCGGGCCCGGTGGCCCCGGCATGGCCGGTCCACAACGGCAGGGGCCGCCGCCCGGGCCACCGCGTCCGCAGCAGGGACAGCAGCCCCCGCAGGGCCAGCCGCAGGTGGCGCCCAACGGCCAACCGACCAACGGCGGTCAGGCCCAGCAGGGGCAGCAGATCCAGCCGCTCAACGGCGAACCGCCGCTGACGCTGTACCGGGACCGCCGGATCGTCATGCTGCAGCCGGGCACCGAGCTCGACCGCTTCGGTGAGCCCAACGGCAACGTGATGTACACCGTGCGCACGCCGTACACGCACCGCTCGCTGCCGCCGCAGTGGTCCAACCGGACCTACTCGGCCTACCGGGTGCAGCGACCGATCCAGGCGCTGCGGGGAACCGCGGTCGCGTGGTTCGAGCAGCCCGGAGGCGGCACCGCGTTCGTGCTCCCGGCCGCGGTCAGCGATCTCGTCGCCGACGGCACCCTCGCCGAGATGCCGTCGGGCGAACGTCCGCCCATGGAGTGAGACAGGTTGGTAGGAGGGCCCTTCCCCAGCTCGGGGGAGGGCCCTCCTCCGCGTTCCAGGTCCCCGGCCCGCGCGCAGCGAGACCGGTCAGTCCAGGTGCAGGCCGTGGGCCGCTGCGAAGGACAAGGCCAAGGCGGTGTCGACCCGGGCGCCCCGGAGGTTCGCCTGGACCAGGGCGTCGGCGTCGAGGCGGGCGTCCCGGAGGTCGGCGTTGTCGAGGCGCGCGCCGAGCATTCGCGCCCCGGTGAAGTCCGCTTCGCGGAGGTCGCAGCCGCGCAGATCGCACTCGGTGAGGTTGGCCTCCCGGAAGCGGACGCCGTGCAGATCGACGTCGCGCAGGTCGCAGCGGCCCATCGCGACCAGCGTCAGGTCGGTCTCGCGGACCTTCAGCGATCGCAGCCGGCAGTCGACGAAGCTGGACCCGAGCAGGCTGCACCCGTCGAAGCTGCTCTTGCCGAACACCGTGCGCTCGAACTTGCAGGACCGGAACGCGCTGGCGACGTGCGAGGAGGTGTTGAGGTCGGCGCCGGTGAAATCGCAGTCGGTGAACACGCAGTTGCGGGTCTTCACACCGGTCAGGTCGGCGTCGGTGAACACGCATCGCTCGAAGACCCGGCCGGACCACTCCTGATCCGGCAAGATCGCTTCCTGGAAGTCCTCACCGACCGCGCTCGTCATGGCCACACCCTGGCACGAGCGCCCGACGACACCGGAGGTGCCATGCGAATCCACCGAGTTGTTCCCAACATCAAGGCCACCGACATCGCCGCCACGCGTGATCACTACGTGCGAGTGCTGGGTTTCGAGGTGGTGATGGACATGGGCTGGATCGTCACGCTCAGCGCCCCGGAGGACCGGAAGCGCCAGCTCGCCCTGATCACGGAGGACGCCAGCGCTCCAGAGCACCCGGACATCTCCGTCGAGGTCGACGACGTCGACGCCGCCCACGCGGCCGCGGTGGAGCGGGGCGTCGAGATCGTGCACCCGCTGACCGACGAGCCGTGGGGCGTGCGGAGGTTCTTCCACCGCGACCCGAGCGGCACCGTCATCAACACCCTGTCCCACGCGGAGCGGGGAAGTTCCGCCTGAGGCTCCGCGGCCACGAGCTGTTCGTGAACGCGCGGTGCAGCTGCTCCAGGGGGAGGCCGTGCCAGCCCGGTTGCCTCAGGGGACGACGACGACCGGGCGGACCGCTTCCACCACCAGCGTCGCCGGGACCGTGCCGAGCAGTCCGCCTCTCCGGCGCGAACGGCCGACGACGATCAGGTCGGCGCGGTACTGCTCGGCGACCTGCTCCAGGCCCACCGCCGGATCACCTCGGTGGTGCACGAAGTCCCAGTCGATGTCCACCCACTCGAGGTGCGAGACGACCTCCTGCCTGAGCTCCTCCACCAGGGACTCGGCAGCTTCGGTGGCCACCGCGACGCCCATCGGGGACCAGTAGGCGACGCCGCCCACGGCCTCCACGTAGACCAGCACGAGACGCGCGCGCTCCCGCCGGGCGAGACCCGCCGCCCACGCCGCGGCGTGGAAGCTGGCCGGGCTGCCGTCCATGCCGACGACGATGCCGCCCAGACCGTCTTTGCCGATCTCGAATTCACGCTTGGTGCTGTCGCCTTCGGCCACGCCGGAATGGTACTCAGTGCCCGGCGGTCGTGGTCCCTTCGCCGGGCCGAGGCGATTTGTCGACGGGCTTCCCGCAGACCGGGGGTTCCGCGTTAGGTTCTGCTGCGTGACCGCAGTGGAGCCCCGCACCGTAGCCGAGCAGCGCGCCCTGGACGCCGTGGACATCGACGCCATCGTCGACGACCTCCGCGAACTGGTGGCCATCCCCAGCGTCGGGGGCAGCACCGCCGAGCACGACGCCCAGCAGTGGTGCGCGGACCGCCTCTCCGCGCTCGGCCACCGGGTCGACCACTGGCGCATCGACGTCCGCGAAATCGCCGAGCACCCCGACTTCCCCGGTCAGGAGGCTCACCGGGACGAGGCCTACGGCTGCGTCGGGGTCAGCGGCGAGGGCGACCCAGCGCTGGTGCTCTGCGGGCACACCGACGTGGTGCCGCCCGGCGACCTGGACCGCTGGCCGAACCGCGACCCGTACTCGCTGCGCATCTCCGACGGCATCGCCGCCGGTCGCGGCACCTGCGACATGAAGGGCGGCGTGGTCGCCTTCCTCGGTGCCCTGACGGCGCTGCGCACCGCGGGCGTCGAGCTGGCCCGGCCGGTCGCCGTGCACGCGGTCGTCGCCGAGGAGGACGGCGGTCTCGGCGCGTTCGCCACGCTGCAGCGCGGCCACCGCGGTGAGACGTGCGTCATCGCCGAACCGACCCAGAACACCATCGTGGCGGCCAACGGCGGTTCGCTGACGTTCCGGCTGGAGATCCCCGGGCAGAGCACGCACGGTTCCACCCGCTACCGGGGTGTCAACGCACTCGACAAGCTGGCCGAACTGCTGCCGGTGCTGCGCGAGCTGGAGGCCCGGCGCAACGTCGATCTCGACCCGTTGGTGGAGCACCTGGAGATCCCGTACCCGTTGTCGGTCGGCACGGCCCGCGTCGGCGACTGGGCCAGCACCGTCCCGGACCTCGCGGTCGCCGAGGGCCGCTACGGCGTGCGGCTGGGCGAGTCCGTCGAGCAGGCCAAGACCGAGTTCGCCGCCGCCGTCGCCGAAGCCTGCGCGGCCGACCCGTGGCTGGCCGAGCACCCGGTCCGGGTCACCTGGCCGGGCGGCATCTTCGCCAGCGGCCGGTTCCCCGAAGGGCACCCGCTGCTGGACGAGACCCGCGAGGTGATCATCGCCGCCGGCGGTCCCCTCCCGGAGGTCGTGGGTGCCCCCTACGGGTCGGACCTGCGCCAGTACGCCGCCACCGGCATGCCGACGCTGCAGTACGGCCCGGGCGACGTGCGCTACGCGCACGCCGACGACGAGCACGTCAGCATCGCCGACCTGGAGCAGTGCGCCCGCACCTTCGCCCTGCTGGCCATCCGCAGGTGCGGAACTGCCTGAGGCCCAACCCCTTCAGGCAACCGGCGGAGCCGGTTCTTCCTCGGCCCACCTGAGCGAACCTGCACCGCCGCAGGTTCTCAGACTGGGGAGGACAGCCGTAGCGCCGTGCACTGGCCACACGTGGTCCTCGGATCCCGCAACCAGCCGGCGTCTGAGGTCCCGCTTCTGGCAGCGCTGCGCAGAACGAGCACGGAGCAGTCGTCGGAAGAGCCGTTCAGTGGAAGTCGCGAGATTCCGACGGGACGCGAATGTTCAGCTTCTGAAGCCGATCAGCCCGGAGGTTCACCACCGACTCCGTCCGCTCCACAACCCCACGCACCAACAACGCGGCACTGGTACGCCCGACCTTTCGATACCGAGCCCACAACCCGGGTGAGCAGACGACGTTGACCGATCCGGTTTCGTCCTCCAGGTTCAGGAAGGTGATGCCGCCCGCGGTCGACGGGCGTTGCCGGTGCGTCACGGCTCCGCCCACCAGCACCCGGGTACCGTGCTCCACTTCGGACAGACGTGCGACCGGTAGTGCGCCGAGCTCGTCGAGCCGGTCTCGGACGAACTCCAGCGGGAAGCTGTCCGGTGAGACCCCTGTCGCCCACACGTCGGCCGCTGCCTTCTCGACGCCGTCCATCCCGGGCAGGGCCGGGGCGTCCGACGAGACGGTGGTGCCGGGCAGCCGGTCTGGTCGTTCGCGGGCCGCCGCTGCAGCATTCCAGAGCGCTTCGCGCCGGGTCAGGCCGAAGCAGTCGAAAGCCCCGCCGGTGGCCAACGCCTCCATCTGCGGTGCGTTCAGCCGCACTCGCCGCGCCACGTCGGCCATGTCGGCGAACGGCCCGTGCGCGGCCCGTTCGGCGGTCAGCTTCTCGGCGAGGTCCTCACCGAGCTTGCGCACCGACGACAGGCCGATCCGGACCGCCTGGCGGCCGGTGCTGGTCGCGTCCGGTTCCAGGTCGGCGTGCACCCGGCTGGCGTTGATGTCCGGTCCGCGCACCACGACTCCGTGCCTGCGCGCGTCGGCGACCAGCGACTGCGGCGAGTAGAAACCCATCGGCTGCGCCTTGAGCAGTGCCGCGCAGAACGCCGCCGGGTAGTAGCACTTGAACCAGGCGCTGGCGAACACCAGCAGCGCGAAGCTCAGCGCGTGGCTCTCCGGGAAACCGTAGTTGGCGAAGGCCAGCATGCGGCGGTAGATGTGCTCGGCCAGGTCCTCGTCGATGCCGTTGGCGGCCATGCCCTCGAAGAGCCTGTCCCGCAGGAGTTCCATGCGTTCCGCGGAGCGCTTGGCACCCATCGCCCGGCGCAGCTGGTCGGCTTCGGACGGGCTGAACCCGGCGATGTCGACGGCCAGCTGCATCAGCTGTTCCTGGAACAGCGGGACCCCCAGGGTCTTCTCCAACGCGCCCGCCATCAGCGGGTGTTCGTAGTCCCAGTCCTCCTCGTCGTTGCGGCGCCGGATGTAGGGATGCACCGATCCGCCCTGGATCGGGCCGGGCCGGATCAGCGCGACTTCGACCACGAGGTCGTAGAACTCGCGCGGTTTCAGCCGGGGCAGCGTGGCCAACTGCGCGCGGCTCTCCACCTGGAACACCCCGATCGCGTCGGCCTTGCGCAGCATCGCGTACACCTCGGGGTCGGACAGGTCCAGCTCGCCGAGGTCGACCTCGAGGCCGTGGTGCTCGCGCGTCATGTCGATGGCGTAGTGCAGCGCCGAGAGCATGCCCAGGCCGAGCAGGTCGAACTTCACCAGCCCGACGGTGGCGCAGTCGTCCTTGTCCCACTGCAGCACGGTCCGGCCGGGCATCCTTGCCCACTCCACCGGGCACACCTCGCTGACCGGCTGATGGCAGATCACCATGCCGCCGGAGTGAATCCCCAGGTGGCGCGGGAAACCCATCAGCTCGTCGGCGAGATCGCGCACCGCGCCGGGGATGTCGGAGTCCTCGGGCAGCGGGCCCCAGTGCTCGATCTCCTTGCTCCAAGCGTCCTGCTGACCGGGCGAGTAGCCGAGCGCGCGGGCGACGTCGCGCACCGCGGACTTCGGCCGGTAGCCGATGACGTTGGCGACCTGCGCGGCGTGCGTGCGGCCGTACTTGGTGTAGACGTACTGGATGACCTCCTCGCGCCGGTCGGACTCGATGTCGATGTCGATGTCCGGCGGACCATCGCGTTCCGGCGCGAGGAACCGCTCGAACAGCAGCTGGTAGCGCACCGGGTCGGCGTTGGTGATGCGCAGCGCGAAGCACACCGCCGAGTTCGCCGCCGATCCCCTGCCCTGGCAGAGGATGTCGTGCCGGCGGCAGAAGTCGACGATGTCGTGCACCACCAGGAAGTAACCGGGGAATTCGAGCTCCTCGATCACCGCCAGCTCGTGCTCGATCTGCCGGTACGCCTCCGGCGCCGCCTGCGGCGGCCCGTAGCGGTCGAGCGCGCCGAGGTAGGCCAGCTCCCGCAGGTGGCTGACCTCGGTGTGGCCGGGTGGCACGTCGAACGGCGGCAGCTGCGGGACCACCAGGCTCAGGTCGAAGGCGAAGGACTTGCCCAGCTCGGCGGCCCGCTGCACCGCGCCCGGGTAGCGGGCGAAGCGCTCGGCCATCTCGGCACCGGAGCGCAGGTGGTTGCCCGCCCAGGCCGGCAGCCAACCGTCCATGTCGTCCAGGCTGCGCCGCGCGCGGACGGCCGCGACGACGCTCGCCAGCCGCGCCCGGTCCGGCCCCGCCAGGTGCGCACCGGTGGAGGCCACTGTGGACAGGCCGGCGCGATCGGCGAGCTCCGCGAGCGCGTCGTTGCGCACCGAGTCGGTGGGCAACCCGTGGTCGGTGAGCTCGACGGTGACGTGCTCGCGACCGAAGAGCCCGATCAGCCGGTCGAGTTCGACCGCCGCCGCGTCCATCCCACCGGTCGCCAGCGCCGACCGCACCGCACCCTTGCGGCAGCCGGTGAGCACCTGCCAGTGCCCGGCGGCCTCGGCCGCCAGCTCCTCCAGCCGGTACTCCGGTCGCCCCTTCTCATCGCCGCGCAGCTGAGCGGTGCTGATCGCGCGGCACAGCGAGGCGTAACCGTCGAGGTCTCGGGCCAGCACCAGCAGGTGCCCGCCCTCGGGGTCGGGGATGCCGTTCTGCGGCTGGGTGAGCCCCAGGCTCAGCTCGGCGCCGAACGCCGTGCGCACGCCGTGCTCCTTGGCCGCCTGGGCGAACCGCACCACGCCGTAGAGCCCGTCGTGGTCGGTGAGCGCGATCGCCTCCAGACCGAGCCGTGCGGCCTCCTCGATCAGCTCCTCGGGGTGCGCGGCACCGTCGAGGAAGCTGAAGTTGGAGTGCGCGTGCAGCTCGGCGTAGGGCACCCGGTCGCCGGGTGGCACCGCTCCGACCGCGCGATGCTCGGTGCGCGGTCGCGACGGCGGACCGTCGTCGCGGTGCGGCAGCGCCTCGCCGGAGAGGGCCTTCTCCAGCTCCGACCAGCTCTGGGGAGGGTTGAACCAGCTCATGGACCTAGTGAACTCCTGTTCGAACTACCGGCGCCACCGAACAACCGAGCTTCCACTCGAACGAGCGTTCGCCAGCTCAGCGGTAGGCCCCCTGGACCCACCAGTCCCCGCGCTCGTGCACCAGGAGCAGCGCCACCTCGTCTGATTCCCCGTCCGAGGACTCCGGGACCAGCACGACCTGGAGTCGGACCAGCGCACGCGGCGGGACCTGTGAATCCGGCGCGGTCTGGCCGGAGCCACCGGCCAGCAGGTCCACCCACCACCGCTCGGTCACCGGCCACGGCCCAGCCCAACCCGCCACCGCGCGAGACCTGCCGCCACCGACCTCGACCACGTGCGGCGCGGCGGACAGCCCCAGCCGGCCGGTGATCCACACCGGCTCACCCGAGGCGTCGAACACCCGGGCCGGCCACGGGTCACCCGGCACCACCGTCGGTGACGGAGCCGGGATCCGGCCCGGCCACGGCGGCTCGACGGGCAGAGCGGCACGTCGCTCATCGCCCCACGGCACGAATCGCACCTGGTCGCGCGGGTCCCGGCCACCACCGAGAACACCGGTCAGCACGGCCTCCGGGCCGAGCATGCCTTGCACCCGCGCGAAAGCCCGACCCGCTCGGGCGGTGGCCTCGCCGGTGGCCGCGCTGAGCAGGTCCAGCTGCAGCCCTCCCGCACCGACCACCTCGTCCGGGCGCAGGCTCAGCTCGTCGAGCCCGGCGGTGGGCTTGCCCCTGCGGCTGCGGCCGTTGAGCCAGCCGTCGAGCTGCCAGCGCACCCGGTCGGCGGTGGCCGCCGGGGTCAGCGGTTCCGCGCAACGCCAAACCCGGTGCAGCTCCTCCCCGTTGCCGGTGCGCGCCGAGATGCCCAGCCGAGTGCAGGCGAGTCCGAGAGCGCCCAGCTTGGCGTGCAGTTCGTCGGCGAGCACCTTGGCCACGAACGCGGCCCGGTCGACCCGGTCCACCGGCGGGTCGAGCTCCTCGGCGACGACCAGCTCGGGCGGCGGCCGCCGCCGCTTGACCGGACGTGCCTCCTGACCTCCCGCCGCCCGGTGGGCCAGCAGGGCGGCAGGACCGAACCGGGTCGCCACGTCCGAGGGATCGAGCGCCGCGAACTCGCCGAGGGTGCCGATCCCCAGCCGCCGCAGCAGGTCCACGAGTTCCGACTGCGCCGCCGCCTGCTTCTGGCCGAGGCGGTCGGCGAGCTGCTCGATCTCCTCGATCGGCAGCGGCGCGAGGAACTCCTGGCTACCACCGGGTTCGACGTGCCGCGCGTGACGAGCGGCGAGGATCGCGGCGAACAGCCCATCGGCGACACCGATCCGGCACTCGACACCGGTCTGCGCGTCGATCTCGTCGACGAGCTTCTCCGCGGCGACCTCCTCCCCGCCGAAGTAGCGGGCGGGACCTCTGGCGGGCACGGCGACCAGCCCCGGCCGGACGACTTCAACGCCGGGCACCAGTTCCTCGACGGCGATCACGACCGGCTCGAAGAACCGCACGTCACGCGCTGGATCGTGTTCGCAGACGACGAGTTCCGGGCAGCGGCCCTGCGCCTCGCGGCGGCGCATCCCCCTGCGCACGCCGCTGTCCCGGGCGGTCGCCGAGCAGGCGACAACCCGGTTCGCGGCGAAAACCGCTGCGGGAACGAGTGGTTCGAGTTCGGCGGCGCGCGAAGCGGCCACCACCGGCCAGTCCGGGCACCACACGACGATTCTGCGGGCGGGCACGTCGCTCACCCAGCCACCGCGCGCAGGTGCGCCCGTGCGGCGGGACGCTCTTCGACAGCGGCGAGCGAACCGTCGCGGGACGGGAGCAGCAGTCGGCAGGAGCGCGGTTTCGACGCCGCACCACGCCCTTCCGCGCTCACCGTGACATCGCGTTCCCGCAGGTGACCGTGGCCATTCCCCAGTCCGCGCCAACGCGCGCCGGAGCATCGCAGCTGCACCTCCGCACCCGGCCAGCGACCGAACGGCAGCAGCACCGAGCCACGGTTTCGGGCCCGCGCGGAAAGCCTGCGGGCATCGGCCTCGAGCACCTGCCCGGTTCCGCCGACCACGACCAGGTCGACACCGTCCAGCAGCGCGGCGATCACGCCCGCCGGGTCGGAACCCGGCCGCGGCACCACCGCGAGCCGTTCCAGCGAGACCCCGGCCTCAGCGGCGGCGACCAGGTTGATTCCGGGCAGGCCCACCACGGTCGCCCAGGAACCGTTCGCCGTCGCCTCGGACAGCAGCGCGAAGAGCAGCGACACCGATCCGCGCACCGCCACCGTGCTGCCACGGCGCAAACCCGGCCATGGCAGCACGGCGGCGAGTTCCGCCCGCGTCGGCAGCACCCGGCCCGCACCCGGGACACCGCCCGCCTCGACGTGCGGCACACCCACGGACACCCCGTCAGCCGTGGGCGCGCTCAACGCCGCCGAAGACACCGTCGCGGACATCGCCGCCCTCCCCACATACGTGACCGCGGTGGGTGCCCGACCCCGGCGCGGGCACCCACGAACAGCCGCTGCGGGGAAGGCAGCGGTGGAGTCAGCGCTGCGCCTGCACCCGGATCACAGCGCCGAACTCCATCGGAGCGGCCGACCCCGACACCGGCCGTTTCCGATCTCGAACTTCAGTTCGAACACCTTCATTCAACCCCAGCCCCCATCCCCCGTCAAGGACCGTGGCCGGATCAGGTGAACATTAGTTCGAAATTTGATCTTCCGCGCTGGTCACCTGGGTCGCTGGTACCACCGCCCGCCTCGAGCCGTGCGACTTGCAGCAGCTCGGCGATGAGCACGAGCGCATCGCCAGTCATGGCCGTTCCTCTGATCGTCACCATCGCTGGACTCGAACCCGGTGACGCCAGGACGTGCTCCCGACCTCGTGCGCGGATTCGCGAAGCACCGGGGAGACGAGCATGCCGCCTCCGCGACCAACCAGGCGCTCAGCCGTAGGCCTGGGGCGCCCGCAAGAACGCGACGAGCCCCGGACCGCGGGGTCCGGGGCTCGTCGGGACTGCTCGTCAGTGGGCGAAGTGGCGAGTGCCCGTCAGGTACACCGGGACGCCCGCGGCCTCGGCCGCGGCGATGACCTCGTCGTCCCGGACCGAACCGCCCGGCTGGACCACGGCGCGAACACCCGCGTCCAGCAGGACCTGCAGGCCGTCCGGGAACGGGAAGAACGCGTCCGAGGCGGCGACCGAACCCTTGGCCCGGTCACCGGCGCGGGACACCGCCAGCCGAGCCGAGTCGACCCGGTTCACCTGGCCCATGCCCACGCCCACCGTCGCGCCGCCGTCGGCCAGCAGGATCGCGTTGGACTTCACCGCGCGGCAGGCCCGCCAGGCGAACTTCAGGTCCGCCAGAGTCGCCGCGTCCACCGGGGAACCGGTCGCCAACGTCCAGTTCGCCGGGTCGTCGCCCTCGGCGTCGACCGCGTCCGAACCCTGCACCAGCATGCCGCCGGAGATCGCGCGCATCTCGACCCGGCCGCCCTGCGGCGGCTGAGCGGTCAGCAGGCGGATGTTCTTCTTCTTGTTCAGCACGTCCACCGCGCCCTCGGCGTAGCCGGGGGCCACCACGACCTCGGTGAAGATCTCCGCGACCTGCTCGGCCATCGCCACCGACACCTCGCGGTTGGTCGCGATCACGCCACCGAAGGCGCTCACCGGGTCGCACTCGTGCGCCTTGCGGTGCGCGGCGGCGATGTCCTCGGCGACCGCGATGCCGCACGGGTTGGCGTGCTTGATGATCGCCACGCACGGCTCGTCGTGGTCGTGCGCGGAACGCCACGCCGCGTCGGCGTCCACGTAGTTGTTGTAGGACATCTCCTTGCCGTGCAGCTGCGCCGCGGCGGCCAGTCCGGTGGCCTGCCCGCCCGAGACGTAGAGCGCGGCCGGCTGGTGCGGGTTCTCGCCGTAGCGCAGCGCGGAGCGGCGCTGCCAGGTCTCGCCGATCCAGCCCTGGAACGCGGCGTCGTCACCGGTCGGAACCCTGCTCATCCAGGACGCCACCGCCACGTCGTAGGACGCGGTGTGCCGGAACGCCTCGGCGGCCAGCTCGACCCGGTCGGTCATGGTGAAACCGCCCTCGCGGACCTCCTCGAGGACCCACTCGTAGCGGCTCGGGTCGACCACGACCGCGACGTTGGCGTGGTTCTTCGCCGAAGCGCGCACCATCGCCGGACCGCCGATGTCGATCTGCTCGATCACCTCGTCCTGCGCGGCGCCCGAGGCCACCGTCTGCACGAACGGGTAGAGGTTGACCACCAGCAGGTCGAACGGGGCGATGTCGAGGTCCGCGAGCTGCTTGGCGTGCTGCTCGCGGCGCAGGTCGGCGAGCAGACCAGCGTGCACCCGCGGGTGCAGCGTCTTGACCCGGCCGTCCAGCGCCTCCGGAAACCCGGTGAGCTCCTCGACGGACGTGACCGGCACGCCGGCATCGGCGATCGCGCGCGCCGTGCCACCGGTGGAGACGATCTCCACCCCGGCGGCGTGCAGCCCGGTGGCCAGCTCCAGCAGGCCAGACTTGTCCGACACGCCGATCAGCGCGCGACGAATCGGGCGCCGCTCCTGGGAGTTCGAGGTCACGGGATACTCACCTTCCGTCCCTGCACGGTCCACCCGTGCAACGCCAGCTTTTGAAGGGTGCCGACCAGCAGCCGCCGCTCGACGGCCTTGATCCGCTCGTGGAGGCTCGCCTCGTCGTCATCGGGCAGCACCTCGACGGCTTCCTGGGCCAGGATCGGCCCGGTGTCCACACCGGCGTCCACCACGAACAGGGTGCAACCGGTGATGCGGACTCCGTACTCCAGCGCATCCCGCACCCCGTGCATACCGGGGAACGAGGGAAGCAGCGCTGGGTGGCTGTTGAGGTATCGGCCGTCGAAACGGGCCAGGAACTCGGCGCCGACGAGCTTCATGAACCCGGCGGAGACGACCAGGTCCGGCTCGTGCTCGGCGCACGCCTCGGTCAGCGCGCGGTCCCACTCCTCGCGGGAGGGGTGATCACCGATCTTGCGGACGAACGTGGGGATGCCGGCGCGCTCGGCGCGGGCCAGTCCCTCGATGCCGTCGCGGTCGGCGCCCACCGCGACCACCTGGACCGGGTAGTCGGGTTCGCTGGTTGCGTCGAGCAGGGCCTGCAGCAGGGTGCCGGAACCGGAGATGAGCACGACCACCCGCGCCGGGGCGGCTGTCGTGATCCGGTTCGGGTGCGCGGCGGTGCTCGGCTGGTCGGGCGTACTCGGGTTCAGCGTTCGCTCCTGACATGCCTCGGCACGATCTCCCCCGCAGCGTAAGACCTGGTTGCGGGGTCGGCTCCGGCAGGGCCCGGGCGAGTGGCGCAGCGCTCACCTCCGGTCGCGCGGTGCGGGCTCCTCCTCGTCCAGCTCGGCGTCGAACTCCTCGGCGGTGACGTCCGTGCCGGGAGCGGGTTCAGCGTCGGATTCCGCGCGGGCGGCGGGGATTTCGGCGATCAGCTCGTCGAGGTCGGTGTAGTCGAAGTCCTCGGCCTGGTCGTCCTCGGCCGGTCCTGGATCGATGTCCTCGTCGAACTCGTCGGTGGCGAAGGCGCTCAGCGCCGGGTCGTCGGCCTCCTCCACGCCACCCAGCCAGGTCATCGCCAGCGCCGGGATAGCCAGCCAGCACGAGGTCGCCAGCGCGAGACCGACCGGGTGGAACGACACCGCCCCGACCGGGCCGTTGCCGAGCCAGCCACCGGCGACCGCCGCCAGCACCAGCACCGCCAGCGCCGCCACCCCGGCCGCGACCAGCACCACCACCAGGCGGCGGACGAGCGGACCGGGAACGCGCCTGGCGAGAAGCCCCATCAGCATTCCGACCAGCATCGGGAGCAGCAGCACCGCCGACCACCACACGGAAGGCCCGTCGTCCGGCACCACCGCCAGCAGCGGCAGGTCGGGCAGCGGTCCCGGCGTGTGCTGCAACGGCTGGACGACCTGGGAACCGAGGGAGAACCCGCTGCCCGCGGCGAAGGACCAGCCGGCCAGCACCGCGTTCGGCAGGTACAGCAGCGAGAACACCGTGGCACCGATGGCGTCTCCCGCACCGCCCATCCGCGACATCGAGGTGACCATCTCCGGCGCGGAGAGCACGATCGCGACCAGCAGCACGCCCGCGCCGACGGCGACCACCGTGGCGATGGTCAGCAACCCGATCCGCAGACCCGTCCACACGTAGGCGTCGGTGCGCTCCCACAGCAGGTAGAACAGGCCGCACCGGTTGGCGACCCCGGCGGTCGCCGCGATCGCGGCGGTCAGTCCGCAGCTCAGGAACGCCTCGACCGGGACCGCGCTGAACGGATCGGTCAGCAGCAACGCGAACAGCGACCCCACGAACGCGTGCACCAGCGCCATCGTCGCGATCACCGGCCACGCCTGATCAGGACGACGCAGCCGGCAGCGGCGGGCGACGAACGCCGACGCCGCGGCCACCAGCAGCACCACGCCGATCGTGGGCAGCATCGGCAGCACGCTCAGCGGGGCGCCCGAGATCTTCAGCGGTGACTGGTAGAGCACCAGCCAGCCGGGCATCACGGCCACCAGGACCGGCATCGGGTTGAGGCCCGCTCCGCTGGCGATGCCCACGACCAGCGCGATCAGGGCGGCGACGGCGAAGAACCCGATCAGCGGAACCGCGCCGACGACGGCGATGAACAACCACCGGCGCAGACCCGGTCTCCGGTCGGAATGGCCAGCGGCCACGGCATGGGGAATCGGATCTAGCGCAGACACGCGACCGAATGTCGCACCACCACTGCTCCGAACGGCCCTGAACACGCCAGCGCCTCCGCCCATCGGGCGATGCGCCTTTGGCCTTCGGGCGGTTGTGGTCCGACTGACCGGGCACAACCGGCATTGATCCTGAGCGGTTCGGACCAGAACCGCCCGTGGCCGCGCCGCATCACGGTCGGCGCGACGGGATGCCGATCAGAAGGTGGGCGGGTTGGCGCCCGGGTGGGGCATCTGGCGGGTGCCCTGGGGGCCTCCGCTGTCCTGTTCGGAATTCGGCTGGGACTGCGGCTGCTGGGCGGACTGGGCGGGCGGCTGCTGCGCGGGTTGACCGTTCTGCTGCTGGCCGGGCTGCGGGGTCGGGCCGGACTGGTTCGCGGGCCGGTTCGGCTGGGGGCCGCTGGAGTCCGGGGTGGCCGTGGTGAACCCGTCGGATGACGGGTTCCGGCTGCCCGGCTGCTGCTGGGCGGGCTGACCGCCGCTGGCCGGGTTCCACGGCGGCGGGCCGCCGAACTGGGCGCCGGGAGCGGGCTGCCCCTGCGGGCTCCAGCCGGGGCCGGAGGGAGCACCGGGGCCGGGACGCGCGCCGCCAGGACCGGCCGGACCACCGGGGCCAGGGCCGCGCGGGCCGGGTCCCTGCGGGAACGGCTGCCCGTGCGACTTGGGCTTGGGGCTGCTCGCCGGGTCACCGGCCTTGACCACGCCACCCTCGACCAGCAGCACGCCCAGCACCGCGGCCAGCTGCACGAGTGCCAGCACCATCAGCACCGAGACCAGGCCGGATGCGGTGTTGCGGAGGACGTCCTGCAGCAGCGCCAGCGCGGAGTAGGCCGCCAGCGGGACGGCCGCGAACAGCGCGTCCGGCGTCTTCGGCAGGAACCGCAGGCCCGCGAGCACCGCGGAGGCGACGAGGCCGAAGCCGGCCATGCTGCCCATCAGGGCGCCGACTCCGTCGTCGAAGAACCCGAGCAGGTAGCCGACAACGCCGGCGCCGGCCGCCACCATCGCGAGGACTTCTCTCAACTCGAACGACCGACGACCCCCGTCGGTGTTCGGCTGTTGCGGGTACGGGGCGGACATGACTTGATCGGACTCCTCGAAGGCACTCGATCGGGCGTGCTGATCGACGGTACCGAATACCGGCCGTCCGCAGGGCGGCCCGGCCGTTGAAGCGTTGTTCGGGGTGGACCTCAGCGGCCCGATGGCTCCGGGAGCCAGGCCTCACGCATGCCGATGCACGGCTCTTCGGCTGTCCTCACCGGAGAACCGCTGAGGACCCGCGGGCGGTGCGAGCTGCGTCCCACACCTGGCACAACGGCTCACGCCGCCGAACTCCCCGAAAGCCGTCGGGGCCGGGTTCCCCGCGGGGAGCCCGGCCCCGAACGAACGAGGTCGGTGCGGGTCTCAGCCCTTGACGATCTCGCGCATCAGCTTGGCGGTCTCGCTCGGCGTCTTGCCGACCTTGACGCCCGCGGCCTCCAGGGCCTCCTTCTTCGCCGAGGCGGTGCCCGACGAACCGGAGACGATGGCGCCCGCGTGGCCCATGGTCTTGCCCTCCGGCGCGGTGAAGCCCGCGACGTAGCCGACCACCGGCTTGGTGATGTTGGCCTTGATGAAGTCGGCGGCGCGCTCCTCGGCGTCGCCACCGATCTCACCGATCATCACGATGGCCTCGGTCTCCGGGTCTTCTTCGAAGGCCTGCAGCGCGTCGATGTGGGTGGTGCCGATGATCGGGTCACCACCGATGCCGACGGCGCTGGAGAAGCCGATGTCCCGCAGCTCGTACATCATCTGGTAGGTCAGCGTGCCCGACTTGGACACCAGACCGATCTTGCCCGCGCCGGTGATGTCGGCCGGGATGATGCCCGCGTTGGACTTGCCGGGCGAGATGATGCCGGGGCAGTTCGGCCCGATGATCCGGGTCTTGTTGCCCGTGGCGTTCGCGTGCGCCCAGAAGTAGGCCGAGTCGTGCACCGGGATGCCCTCGGTGATGACCACGGCCAAGCCGATCTCGGCGTCGATGGCCTCGATCACGGCGTCCTTGGCGAACTTCGGCGGCACGAAGACGACCGACACGTCGGCGCCGGTCTCCTTCATCGCCTCCTGAACGCTGCCGAAAACCGTGAGCTCCTCGCCCTCGATCTCGACGGTCTGCCCGGCCTTGCGGGCGTTGACACCGCCGACGATGTTGGTGCCGGAGCGCAGCATGCGAGCGGTGTGCTTGGTGCCCTCAGAGCCGGTGATGCCCTGAACGATCACCTTGCTGTTCTCGTTGAGGAAGATAGCCATGATCGCCTCACGCCCCCGCTGCCAGCTCGGCGGCCTTGTCGGCCGCACCGTCCATCGTGTCCACCACGGTGACGACCGGGTGGTTGGCCTCGGCCAGGATGCGGCGGCCCTCGTCGACGTTGTTGCCGTCGAGGCGGACGATCAGCGGCTTGGTGGCCTCGTCACCGAGGATTTGCAGCGCCTGCACGATGCCGTTGGCCACGGCGTCGCAGGCGGTGATCCCACCGAAGACGTTGACGAACACCGACTTGACGTCCGAGTCGCCCAGGATGACGTCCAGACCGGCGGCCATGACCTCGGCGGAGGCGCCGCCGCCGATGTCGAGGAAGTTCGCCGGCTTGACGTTGCTGTGCTTCTCGCCGGCGTAGGCCACGACGTCCAACGTGGACATGACCAGCCCGGCACCGTTACCGATGATGCCGACCTCGCCGTCCAGCTTGACGTAGTTGAGGCCCTTCTCCTTGGCCTTGGCCTCGAGCGCGTTCTCCGCGTCCTTGTCCACCATCTCGGCCTGCTTGGCCTGGCGGAACGCGGCGTTCTCGTCGAGGGTGACCTTCCCGTCGAGGGCGATGACCTTGCCCTCGGGGTCCTTCACCAGCGGGTTGACCTCCACCAGAGTGGCGTCTTCGGCGACGAAGGTCTCCCACAGCTTGACGATCACGTCGGCGACCTGGTCGGCGACCTCGACCGGGAACTTGGCGGCGGAAACGATCTCCTTCGCCTTGTCGAGGTCGACGCCCTCGATCGGGTCGATCGCGATCTTCGCCAGGGCCTCGGGCTTGGTGGCCGCGACCTCTTCGATCTCCACGCCGCCCTCGACCGAGGCCATCGCGAGGAAGTTGCGATTCGCGCGGTCGAGGAGGAAGGAGAAGTAGTACTCCTCCGCGATGTCGGAGGCGGTCGTGACCAGAACCTTGTTGGTGATGTGGCCCTTGATGTCCAGCCCGAGGATGGCCTCGGCCTTGGTCTGGGCCTCATCCGGGTCCTCGGCCAGCTTCACACCGCCGGCCTTGCCCCGGCCACCGGTCATGACCTGGGCTTTGATGACTACGGGCCCGCCGAGTTCTTCGGCTGCTGCCTTGGCCCCTTGCGGGTCGGTCGCCACGGTGCCGGGCAGCGTCGGCACGTCGTGGGAGGCGAAGAGCTCCTTCGCCTGGTACTCGTACAGGTCCACTCGACTCTCCTGCGACGTCGGTGTCGGACTCGGTGACGATATCGACCTGCGATGACGCATGGGGCGGCGCACCTGGTGAACTGCCTCACCTGAGGTAGGGCGTCTGCCTTGGTCGACCCGTCCAACACGGGGAATCGCCTTGTGCGGCAGGAGCGATATCTGCGTTCGCGTGACGAACGGAACAGGCGCCGTGACAGCGCTGCGCCCATGTTCGGGCACCGGAACGCCTCCCACAAGACGTCCGGGCGAGTGAACTCAGTTGGTCGGTTCGGCGGTGGTGCGGGCGGCCAGCGCCGTGCCGAGCAGGACCACGACGCACCCGAGGCCGAACCACAGGCCGAGTCCGGGAGTGGTTCCGGGCAGGCGCTCGGCGGTGAGCGGGAACTCCAGCGCGCGCACGCCCGCCAGCAGCGCGGCGCCGCACAGCAGCGCGGCGGCTTGTCCGGGACGGCACATCGGTGCCAGCGCGGTCGCGCCGACCACGGCGGCGAGCGCGAGCACGAGACCCCACGAGGTGGTGCCGAAGTCGGTGAAAACGCCCGGAGCGCTGTAGCCGGGGGCGGTCAGCACCGGCAGCGAGAACGCCCCGGCGCCGAGGACCAGCGCGACCAACGACGGGACCAGGACCAGGCGGCGCATCGCCATCTCGGTGAGGTCGACGTCGTCGCGCTCCACCGCTCCGGCGATCGCCGCGAGCACCGCCGCGATCGCGGCGAACAGCACCGACGCACCGGCCGCCCAGGCGCCGAGACCCGCACCGGCACCGGCGGCCTGCGCGGCGGTGAACACCGCGTCCAGCGATCCGGCCGCGGCCAGCGGAACCACCGCCCACAGCACGGTCAGCACCGGTCGCAGCAGCAGCGAGAGCTTCGGCAGCAACATGCCCGCACCGACCAGCGCCAGCAGGAATCCGGCGGGGAGCAGCATCCGCGCCGGGTACTCCGACGGGTCGCGCAGCCCGTAGGGCATGGACACGTGCGGGGTCAGCGCGGCCAGCACCGCGACCGCACCGGCCAGCAGCGCGAACGCCCCGGCGAGGGTGAGCAGCCTGGTCAGCGCGGGAAGCCTGAGGTCGTCGACGTCCTCGGACTGGTCGCCGCGACCGGCCCGCACCGCGAGCACGAGCAGCACCGCGGCGGCCAGCAGTCCGAGCAGCGGACCCCAGGCGAAGATCACCTCGTCGAGCACCAGCACCGACACCAGCGGCGGCACGACGACCGCGACCAGCGAGAGCGCCACGCCCAGCAGTCCGCCGCGCGCGAACTCCAGGTCCGTCGAACCGGCGAGCAGACCGGCGGCGCAGGGCACCGCGATGGCCAGCAGCGCGCTGCCGATGAGCACGGGCAGCGGCCCGTCCAGGGCGGTTTCGGCGGGCAGGTAGGGGTCGTCGGAGGAGAACGGCGCCATCAGCACCGCGACGCCGCCCAGCACCCCGGCGCACAGCGCCGAGGTGAGCAGGCCCTGCCGCTGCGTTCCGGCGCCGGATTCGCGAGTGCCCCAGGTGGCCAGAACCCCCGCGATCAGCACGATCACGTGCCCGGTCGCCAGCAGCCACCAGCCGATGGCGGGTGCGAAGTTGATCAGCGAGGAGGCGCGGAGGAGTTCCGGGCGGGCAGCCATGCCCGCTTCGACGGCGAACTGCACGTCCTGCCCGAGCCTTCCGGGGGCGAAGGCGGCCGGGCCGACGAGCACCGCGGCAGCGGCCATCGGCTTCCCGGCCCGCGCGAACAACGCTGCCGCGACCGGGGCGAGCAGCGCGAGCACCAGCAGCAGCGGCCAGCCCGGGTAAGCGGCGGGAACGGCCGGGCTGGTCAGTCCGAGCAGCGGCCCGACTGCTGTGAGCGCGACACCGAGGACCGCGAGCGTGATCGCGGCGCGCAGGCGGGCCGACGTGCCGAGCGTTGGCTGCGGGTCCGTGGCCTTGGCAGGAGCCGCCGAGGCAGAGGAACCGGACGGGAGGTCGGGCCGCGCAGTCACGGCGCAGACGCTAGCAACCGGGTGGCCCCGCCGAGGCACCACCGGCAGTCACGGTTCGGGGTTCCGCGCGGGCCGACACGCCCGAGGAGCGCCCGAACGGAGCATCTTCGACGCGCCGACAAGACGCTCTTGGGGTGTGACTTGCGACACGAATCGACGCCCTAGGGTGTCCGGATCGGTTCCGAAGACCGGGGGCGCTGGGCCGTTCGGAACCACCGGTTGCGATCACGAAGCCGCAGGTGGCTCCGCTGTGCGACGACCACGCGCAGTATCGGCGAAGACCCGGCGATCCGCACGACGGGGGTTCGTTCGAGCACTCGCTGCGGCCGACGCGCAACAGATCGGGATTTGCCCCTAGGGGATCAGCTTGGTTACTGTCCCCCGGTCCGTTGTCACGGTCTGATCACGAAGGACAACCTTCGACCGGTTCCCCGACCGGCCACCCGGAAATCCCCGTTCCGGGCCCGCGGAGATCAGGCTCCCCGAGACGGAAGGGCAGGCATTGGCTCACCACCGCTCCCCCGGCGGCGAACGACCCTTTCCCGGCTATCCGGAGGTGTCCCCCGACGACTCCTCCAGCAAGCGGGATCGGAGCCGGGGTGCATCAGCAGCATCGGCCTGGCGCGGCCGCGTCGTCGTCGCAGCAGTAGCGGCGGGCGCATTCGCAGCAGCCGGTCAGTCGCTGGCAGCGGGCGAGGGAAACGCCTCCCCCGACAGCGATGACTTCAACGCCTCCGACGCCGCGGGTTCGTTCAACACCGCGATGTCCGGGGACACCTCCTCCTACAACGGCATGGGTGGCAGCGCCCCAGCGCCCGCCATGCTCCCGGTCGCCAAGAGCTCCGACATCAGCTCCGAGATGGAGAAGCTGACCAAGAGCGAGCGGATCACCGAGGCACGCGAAGCGGCTCAGCGCGCGGCCGAAGAGGCCGCCAAGCAGCCGAAGTACCACGTTCCGGCGCAGGGCAACTTCACCTCCGGCTTCGGTGGCCGCTGGGGCACCACCCACTACGGCATCGACATCGCCAACTCCAAGGGCGCGCCGATCTACTCGGTCGCCGACGGCGTGGTCATCGAAGCCGGTCCGGCCAGCGGTTTCGGCATGTGGGTCCGGGTCCAGCACGAGGACGGCACCATCACCGTCTACGGCCACGTCAACACCATCACCGCTGACGAGGGCGACAAGGTCAAAGCCGGCGACCAGATCGCGACCATGGGCAACCGCGGCTTCTCCACCGGTACGCACCTGCACTTCGAGGTGTGGAACGCCGGCGGCAAGAAGATCAACCCGCTGCCGTGGATGCGCGAGCGCGGCATCTCGCCGACCTGATCGCGATCACCTCGCACTGGGTTCGGCGACCACCCCGTGGTCGCCGAACCCATTCCTCCACACGTCGATAACCGTGGTGCTGCGCGCGCTGTTGTGCCCGGTCGTCGATCACTCCCCCAGCGGTGAGCTCCTGCTCGACGCGTCCGACACGCCGAGCACCCACCTCACCCCGCGGTGACCCGCTCCGGCTCCCGCCTGCACCGGGGCATCGACGACCCGAACGGCCTGCAAGCCCCGGCTTGCAGCTGGTCTCGGAGAACTCGTTGCGGGCCGCCTCCTGCGCCACCGCTTCTGAGCATCAGGCCGCCGAGGGGTACCAGGCCTCCTGGAAGCAGCGGCGGGCTCGGTGGAGGCGGGAGCGGACCGTGCCGACGGGCAGGCGCAGGGTTTCGGCCATCTCCTCCTCGCTGAGGCCCCACGCCCGCAGGGTCAGCACCTCCCGGTGCGGCGTCGACAGCCGTTCCAGCACGTCGTTGATGTGCACCCGGTCCAGCGGGTTCGAGTCGTGGCGGGCTTCCACCGGCGAGTGGGTCGTGCCGTCGTTGAGGCGCTTGACGGTGCGGACGGCCTCGCGGACGGTCACCGAGCGGACCCAGCCGTAGAACGCCGCGGGTTCGCGCAACGTCCTCAGGCCCCGGTAGATCGCCAGCAGCGCCTCCTGCATCGCATCGGAGCTGTGGTGCGGGGCGACCGAGGTGCACACCCGGGCCACGTAGGGCGTGATGTGCGTGAGCAGCTCGTTCATCGCCTGCGACTCGCCGTCTTGGGCGCGCGGCAGCAGTGCGAGGACGGGATTCGGTTCGTGCGCGGTCTTCATCTCGGAGGCTCGCTCCTCGGGGGAAACCGGTCGGGTGCGCTCAGGCGGGAAGTTGGTTCGGTGCGGACAGCGACAGCAGCGCGGAGCGGAGGTCGTCGCGGAACGCGCGCATGAACCGCGCGCTGAAGCAGGCGGTGTGGTGCGGCAGCTCGACGGCCAGCCGCCCGTCGAAGGACACGACGCACGCCATCAGCGGGCTGCGGCCGGCCTGCGGGAAGTAGTGCTCCCGGCCGGGCACGAGGCGCACGTCGGTCAGCTCCAGCCCGGCGGGCAGGCGGGGTCCGGGCACCGCGCCCATGTTCGTCGCGATCACCGTGGCGGTCTGCAGCGCGGGGTTGCGCATGACCTCCGGGGTGATCCGCATGTCGTGGAGGTGCTCGCCCCGGGCGATCGCCCCGCGCAGGTGCGCGGTGACTTCCCGCGCCAACGCAACGGGATCCGGGTTCGCCGCCACCGGCAGCGCGTGCAGGTGGGTGGCCACCGCGGCGACCATCTCGGTGTGCGGCACCGGCGGGACGAGCCGGGAGCGCAGGTCGACCGGCGACAGGCAGCCGAGCACGCGAGGGGCGTCGCCGTCGAAGCGGGCGCGCGCGACGGACAGCAGTGCCGCGCTGATCAGCCCGTGCGCCGAAACTCCCGCCGCGCGGGCGAATTCGCGCAGCGCGGTGGTGCGCTCGGCGTCCAGGAGCAGCCTGCGGATCTCGATGCGGCCGCCGCTGCCCGAGCCGTCGTACGGGAGGAGTTCGACGGGGTACCGCCGGACTTCGGCCAGCCGCTCGCGCAGGTGCTCGGCGGTGACGGCCTCGTCGGCTGGCGGCAGCAGGCTGCTGATCGGGGCAGGCCAGCCGGGTTCGCGCGCGGGCGCGGCGGTCGGTTCGCCGTTGACGAGCGCGCGGTAGCGGTCCCAGACGGCGTTCTGCATGGCGATAGCGCTGTGCCCGTCGATGACCGCGTGGTCGACGGAGATCACGAGGATGTGGCGCTGTTGCGCGGATTCCGCCGGGTCAGAGGCCAGGGTCGCGCGCACCAGCGGGCCGCCGACCGGCAGCGGATCGTTGAGCTCGTCGCCGTGCGCGGTGTCCACCCCGGTCCGCACGTTGAGCCGAGGCCGCTCCTCCGCGCCGAGGAGCGCGAAGGCGTGACCGGCACCGTCCGGCACGATTCGCGCGCGCAGCGTCGGGTGCTCGGCGATCACCTCGTCGAACGCCCGCGCCAGCAGCGCCGCGTCGATGCGTCCGCGCACCTCGCAGGAGAGCACGGCCCTGCTGCGCTGGCCGACGTAGAGGGCTTCCACCGGGCACAGTGCGCGTCGCATCGCTACCGCCCTTTCCGGACGCCGCCGCCCCCTTTGTCGCGGGAGATCGACGACGTTCCTCGAACACGCTTTTCCCCGCACTTCGACCGAAATTCGGCAGGGCCGGAACCAGGGAAGTCGGGACGCCGAGCAGAAATCAAGACACCGGCCGCAGATCCTAGGGATTTCCCCAGGAACGCGCTCGCACCGAACCTACGGGAGGCATGGCGCAGGTCACCCAGACCGCACGGCGAATTCACCGTCACAGCTGCGCACAACGGCTTTCACGGCCGTGGTGCGCACCCGCGCGGCCTCCGGCCGCTCCGCGTCCTGGCGGTTCCGCGGGGAGTGCGGATGGCTCGATCACTGCGCCCGGGCGAAATGGCGACCACAAATCTAGGTGTTCCTCTAGAACGGATGTTGCTCCCGCTACCTCCGGTCTTGACCGGCCGAGTCGCGCTCGGGCAAGGTTCTCGACGCAACGGAGATCCCGCGAATGCCATCGCGATTCCCGCCGAACGCGCGAACGCATTTCCCCGCCCATTCCACCCCGGATTTCCCGGCGCTTCCCGCGCCGCACGTCCGGGGTGGTCGGGCGCGCGCGAAACAGTGCGCCCGCGACCGGTCGACCGGGCGCGTGAGCGGGTGCCGTGGTCCGTGTGAACACCGCTCGCCGCTGAAGGTTGGTGCCATGTCAGTCCGCCGGGACGATCGTCGACCGCTGTCCGGGGCTCAGGAAGGTCTTTGGTTCGCCCAACGCCTCGCGCCGGGCAGCGCCGCCTACAACACCGGTGAGCACGTGGAGGTCCACGGGCCGGTCGACGCGGAGCTCTTCGAGACCGCGCTGCGCCGGACCGTGGCCGAGGTCGACACCTTCGCGCTGCGCTTCCTCGACACCCCGGACGGGCCGCGGTGCGACTTGGGCGCCGGGGACGACTGGCCGCTGCACCGGCTGGACTTCCGCGACGCCGCCGATGCGAAGGCCGCGGCCGAGGCGTGGATTCACCGCGACCTGGCCACGCCGGTGGACTTCGAGGCGGGGCCGCTGTTCTCGCACGCGCTGCTGACGCTGGGCGCCGAGCACCACATCTGGTTCCTGCGCGCGCACCACGTCCTGCTGGACGGCTACAGCTACAAGATGGTCGCGCGGCGGCTGGCCGACACCTACACCGCGCTGGCCGCCGGGGAGGAACCGGCGCCGGCGCGCTTCGAATCGGTGCTGCGGTTGCAGGAGGACGAAGCCGCCTACCTGTCCTCCGAGCGGTGCGCGCGCGACCGCGCGCACTGGGTCGAGCAGCTGGCCGAACTCCCCGAGCCGACGCGTCTGGCCGACCGCACCGCCGCACCGGTCGCGCCGTTCCTGCGCCGCACCACCGACCTGCCCCCGGCCGATGCCGAGGTGCTGTCCGCGGCGGCCGCCCGGCTCGGGGTCGCGCGCACGGACCTGCTGGTCACCGCGATCGCCGCCTACCTGCACCGGATGACCGGCGCCGAGGACCTGGTGCTCGGGCTGGCCACGATGAGCCGGTTGGGAAGCGCGGCGCTGCGCACCCCGGGCACCGCCTCGGACGTCCTGCCGCTGCGGATCGAGGCCGCACCAGAGACGCCGGTCGGCAAGCTCGCCGGAGCGGTCGCCGACGAGCTGCGGGCGCTGCGGCGTCACCAGCAGTACCGGGGTGAGTTCCTGCGCCGCGACCTCGGGCTGCTCGGCGGCGGGCGGCAGCTGCACGGACCGGTCGTGAACGTCGTGCCCTTCAGCGAGGACCTGATGTTCGCGGGCAGCCCGTCCACCTCGCACCACCTGTCCGGCGGGGCGGTCGAGGACCTGCAGATCTCGATCCGGCCCGGAGCCGACCCGGACGGGCTGTGGATCGCCTTCGACGCCAACCCCGAGCTCTACGGCGAAACCGAGCTCAGCGCGCACCTGGACCGGTTCCTGCTGGTGCTGCGGCAGTTCACCGAAGCCGATGCGGAACTGCCGGTCGGCGCAGCGAACCTGCTGCTTCCGGGCGAGGAACCGCAGGACGCCGTCGCGCCGGAGCACTCGGTGACCACGACGCTGGCCCGCCGCTTCGAGGAGCAGGCTGCGCTGGTCCCCGACCGCATCGCGGTGTCCTTCGTGGACGAATCGGTGACCTACGCTGATCTCGACGCCGAGGCCAACCGGCTGGCCAGGCTGCTGGTCGAGCGCGGCGCCGGACCTGGCGGCACGGTGGCGCTGGCGCTGCCGCGCGGGATCCGGCTGATCACGGCACTGCTGGCGGTGCTCAAGACGGGCGCGGCCTACCTCCCGCTCGACGTGCGGCACCCCGCTGAGCGGCTGCGGCTGGTCACCGACGACGTGGGTCCGATCGCGCTGGTCACCGACTCCGAGCACGCCGGCTCGCTGCCCGGTTCGACGGCCGGGGCCGTGGTGCTCGACGACCCCGCCACCGGACGCGACCTCGCCGGGCGCGCGACCGGTGCGCTCACCGACGCCGAGCGGACCGGGCCGACCGGGCCGGAGGACATCGCCTACGTCATCCACACCTCCGGCTCCACCGGCCGCCCCAAGGGCGTGCCGGTGCCCAACGCCAACGTGCTGCGGCTCTTCGAAGCCGCCGCCGAGCACTTCGACTTCGGCGACGACGACGTGTGGACGCTGTTCCACTCCTACGCCTTCGACTTCGCGGTCTGGGAGCTGTGGGGACCGCTGCTGAGCGGCGGGCGGCTGGTCGTGGTGCCGCACGCGGTGACCCGCTCGCCTCGGGAGTTCCTGGACCTGCTGGCCGCCGAGGGCGTGACCGTGCTCAACCAGACGCCTTCGGCGTTCGAACAGCTGGTGCAGATCGACGACGGGCGTCAGCTGGCGCTGCGGTACGTGGTCTTCGGCGGGGAGGCGCTGCACCCGGACCGGCTGCGCCCGTGGGCCGAACGTCGCGGCCTCGACTCACCCGAGCTGGTCAACATGTACGGCATCACCGAGACGACGGTGCACGTCACGCACCACCGCACGACCTGGGCCGAGCTGGACGATCCGCGGCGGGCCAGCGTCATCGGCCGCCCGCTGGCCGACCTGCGGGTGCACGTGCTCGACGCGTCGGGACGCCCGGTGCCGCCGGGCGTGGTCGGCGAGATGCACGTGTCCGGCCCCGGGGTGGCGCCGGGCTACCTGAACCGGCCGGAGCTGACCGAGGAGCGGTTCGTGCCCGACCCGTTCGGGCGGCCTGGAACCCGCATGTACCGCACCGGTGATCTGGCGCGGCGGCGCCGTGACGGCGTGCTGGAGTACGTCGGGCGCGCCGACCAGCAGGTCAAGATCCGCGGTTTCCGCATCGAGCCCGGCGAGGTCGAGGCGGTGCTCGCCGGGCACCCGGCGGTCGCGCGGGCGGCGGTGGTGGTCCGGCGCGCCGGCGACGGGCAGCCGCAGCTGGTCGGCTACGCGGTGCCCACCCAGGAGCGGCCCGAGGCAGGCGAGCTGCTGGCGCACCTGGCCGCGCGGCTGCCCGAGCACATGGTTCCGGCGGCCTGCGTGCTCGTGGACGAATTCCCGCTGACCGCCAACGGGAAGCTCGACACCGCCGCGCTGCCGGAACCTGATTTCGCCGCCGCGGCAGGGGGGATCCCACCGAGCACCCCGGAGCAGGCCCTGGTGTGCCGGTTGTTCGCGGAGGTGCTCGGGCTTCCCGAGGTCGGTGCCCAGGACGACTTCTTCGCCCTGGGCGGGCATTCCCTGCTGGCGACCCGGTTGCTGGCCCGGTTGCGCTCTGAGACGGGCGCGGAGGTCCCGATCTCCGAGCTGTTCGACGCACCCCGGCCGGCCGCCCTGGCCGCGTGGGTCGGGGGAGCGACCGGTGCACGGCTGCCCGCGCTGACGGCCGTCGAGCGCCCGGAACGAATTCCACTGTCGTTCGCGCAGGAGCGCATGTGGTTCCTCGACCGGCTCGGCGACACCGCGACGTACAACATCCCGCTCGTGGTGCGGCTGCGTCACGAGGTCGCCGTCGAGGCCCTGCGGGCCGCGCTCGCCGACGTCACCGACAGGCACGAGAGCCTGCGCACGGTCTTCGCCCCCGACGAGACAGGGGTGCACCAGCGCGTGCTGGCGCCGGGCGTGCTGCGGCCCGAGCTGCGGGTGGTGGACTGCCCGGCCGACGAGGTCGACGCCCAGGTCGTCGCCGCGGCCCGTCACCACTTCGACCTGACCCGGGAAAGCGCGTTGCGGGCAGGGCTGTTCGGCACCGGCGGCGAGCGGACGCTGCTGCTCCTGCTGCACCACAGCGCCGCCGACGGCTGGTCGCTGCGGCCGCTGGCCGACGACCTGAGCGCGGCCTACCGGGCGCGGGCGGCGGGCGCGGCGCCCGAGTTCGCGGCGCTTCCGGTGCAGCACGCCGACCACGCGATCTGGCAGCGACAGCTGCTCGCGCCCGGCGCGGGCCGGATCGAGCAGCTCACCGAGTTCTGGGGGGCCGCACTGGCCGGGCTGCCCGCCGAGAGCTCCCCTCCCACCGACCGTCCCCGCCCCGGCACCAGCGCGGGCGAGGGCGCGAGCACGACCTCCGCGGTGGACTCCCAGTTGCACGGCCGGTTGCTGGAGCTGGCCGAATCCACCGACACCAGCCTGTTCATGGTGCTGCACGCGGCGGTGAGCGCCCTGCTGACCCGATGGGGAGCCGGAGAGGACGTGGTCCTGGGGACCCCGGTCGCCGGTCGCGCCGACCCGGCGCTCGACGACGTGATCGGGCTGCTGACCAACACGCTGGTGCTGCGGGCGGACACCGGTGGCGATCCCGCGTTCCGCGCGCTGCTGGCGCGGGCGCGGGCGTTCGACCTGGAGGCGCTGGACCACCAGGACATGCCGTTCGACCGCCTGGTGGAGGAGCTCAACCCCGCCCGGCACCCGTCCCGGCACCCGCTGTTCCAGGTGATGCTGGCGCTGCAGAACAACGACAGCGCGGTGCTGGAGCTCGGCGCGGACCGCGCGGCGCTGCGGCCCACCTCGACCGGCACCGCCAAGTTCGACCTGTTCGTCGACGTGCTGGAGCGCTACGACGACCGGCAGGTGCCGGACGGGCTGGAGGTGCACGTCGAGTACGCCACCGACCTCTACGAGCCCGCCACCGCGGAGGAGTTCGCCCGCGCGCTGCGGGAGGTGCTGGAATCCGCCTGCGCCGACCCCGACGCGCCGATCAGCGCGCTCACCGCTCGCGACCGACCGGTTGTGGCCCCGGGCAGGAACTCCACCGCCGCGACGGCCGTGGAGCGCGCCGCCCTGGCGGTGCCCGGCATCCGCGACGCGGTGGTGCTCACGGGCGAAGAGCTCGCGGTGCACGTGGTGCCGGACCGAGCGGGCGCGGTCGAGCAGGTGGAACGCGCCCTCGCCGGTGCCGCCCGGGTCGTCGCGGTCAGCGACCTGCCCCGCCACCCGGACGGTGCGGTGGACACCGGTGCGCTGCGCGCGCTGCCGCCGGTCGACCAGCGGGCAGCGCGAGAGTGGCAGCGGCGGTTGGCCACCGTTCCCGGAGTCCGCGACGCCGAGGCGCGGCTGGAGGACGTCCCTGCCGAGCTGGAACGCCGCCACGTCGGAGTTCCGCGCGAGAGTTCACCGCAGGTCGCCGAGATCGCTCCCGGATCCCGGCCGAGCACCGTCCCGGCGCTGTCCGAGGGACGCAGCCTGCCCGAACCGTCCGTGCCGGACTGGGCCTCCGCGCTCACCCGCGCGGCAACGCACCCGGACGGCGAGATCGTGCACGTCCGCCCGGACGGCACCGAAGCCCGCACCAGCTACGCCGACCTCCTCGTCGAGGCCTCCCGGGTGCTCTCGGGTCTGCGCGGCGCCGGTCTGCGGCCCGGCGACCAGGTGATCCTGCAGTGCGACGACACCGAGGACTTCGTGGCCGTGCTGTGGGGCTGCGTCCTGGGCGGGTTCGTGGCCGTGCCGCTGACCGTGCCCGGTTCGTACGCCACCGGTTCGGCGGCGCTGGCCAAGCTCGCCGGCATCTGGCGGCTGCTGGGTCGCCCGCTGATCGCGGCCTCACCGGGCAACGCGGCCGGGATCCGCGAGCTCGCCGCCCGGGAGCAGTGGCCGAACCTGCGGCTGGCCACGGCCGATGAGCTGCGCGCGGGCCCTGAGGACCGCGACTGGTACGAGGCCGCACCGGACGACCTGCTCCTGCTGCTGATGACCTCCGGCAGCACCGGGCTGCCCAAGGCGGTGCGGCAGACCCACCGGGCGGTGCTGACCCGCTCGGCGGCGACCGAGGCGATGAACGCGCTGGGCCCCGACGACGTCTCGCTGAACTGGATCCCGCTGGACCACGTCACCGGCGTGGTGATGTTCCACCTCCGCGACGTCTACCTCGGCTGCCGCCAAGTGCACGCGCAGACCTCCTGGATCCTGGAGGAACCGCTGCGCTGGCCGGAGCTGCTCGACCGGCACCGCGTCACCGTCACCTGGGCCCCGAACTTCGCGTTCGGGCTGCTGGCCGAGCACGCAGACCGGTTCACCGGCCAGGACTGGGACCTCTCGCCGGTGCGGCTGGTGATGAACGCCGGCGAGGTGGTGGTGGCCGCGGCCGCCCGCCGGTTCCTGCACGCGCTGCGGCCGTTCGGGCTGCCGCAGCACGTGATGCACCCGGGTTGGGGCATGTCCGAGACCTGCTCCGTGGTCACCGACTTCGAGCTGCCCGGCGAGGTCCCCGACCACGACGAGTCGTTCGTCAGCTGCGGCCTGCCCTACCCCGGCTTCGACATGCGGGTCGTCGACGAGCAGGACCGGCTGCTGGTCGAGGGCGAGGCGGGCCGGTTGCAGGTGCGCGGCACCTCGGTGACCGAGGGCTACCACGACAACGCGAAGGCCAACGCCGAGTCGTTCACCACCGACGGCTGGTTCGACACCGGTGACCTGGCGTTCCTGCGCGACGGCGAGCTGTTCATCACCGGCCGCGCCAAGGACGTCATCATCGTCAACGGCGTCAACCACTACAGCCACGAGATCGAGGCGTGCGTCGAGGAACTCCCCAGCGTGGTGCGGAGCTTCACCGCCGCCTGCGCGGTGCGCTCGGACCCCGCGGTGAGCACCGACGAGCTCGCGCTGTTCGTGCACCTGGCCACCGGGCAGGACGCGGCCACAGCGCTGCGCGAGATCGGCGGCAAGGTGACCCGCGAGATCGGGGTGAGCCCGACGTTCCTGATCCCCGTGGTCCCGGAGGAGATCCCGAAGACCGAGATCGGCAAGATCCAGCGCACCAAGCTGCGCAAGAGCTTCGAGGCCGGTGAGTTCGACGCGGCGGTGCGCGAATCACAGCTGCTGCTGGGCACGGCGGCCACGGTGCCGGACTGGTTCCTGCGTCCGGTGTGGCAGCGCGCCGAGCCCGTCCACCGCGCCGGCACCGCCCGGCACGCACTCCTGTTCGCGGGTGCGGACCCGGACCTGGCCGAGCGCCTCGCGGGGCGACTGCGGTCCGAAGGGGGCCTGTGCACGGTCGTCACCTCGGGCGCGGAGTTCGAGCGCGTGGACGCGGCGACCTACCGGATCCGGCCCGACGAGCAGGACCACGCCGCGCTGCTGGCAGCACTGGCCGACGACGGGCGGGAACCCGACACGGTCCTGCACCTGGCGGCGATGGAGCCCGGTGAGCAGCCGTGGGGCGGTGGCGCGGAATCGCTGCTGGTCGTCGCCCGCGCGCTGGCGGATCGGCCAGGCCGGCCGAAGCCGATGAAGCTGCTGTTCGTGACCGCCGGGGCGCAGGCCGTCGCCGACGACGAGCTGCCCTCGCCCACCCACGCCGCGGCCGGTGCGCTGCTGAAGTCGCTGCGGGAGGAACTGCCGTGGCTGCGGGGCGTGCACCTCGACCTCGCCGCTGGCGAGGACCCGCTGGAGGCGATCCTCGCCGAGGCGGCCGGGCATCCCGCCGACGCCGAGGTCGCGGTCCGAAGTGGACAGCGGTTCGCGCGCGGGCTCGCCCCGCTGCCGGAGCACCCCGACCCCGCCGAACCAGCGCAGCAGGCAGGTTTCCAGCTGATCAGCGGTGGGTTGGGCGGTGTCGGCGGCGACCTGGCCGCACACCTGCTCAAGACGCCGGGAGCCCGGCTGCTGGTCCTCGGCCGCACGCCGCTGCCCGAGGAGCGCTCCTGGCAGCGGCACCTCGACGAGGGCGGTGCGGTCGCGGACCGGATCGCGGTGCTGCGACGGCTCCAGCAGCTCGGCGAGGTGCGCTACGCGGCCGCAGACGTCACCGACCCCGCGCAGGTCCGGTCCGCGGTGGACGGCGCCGCGGCGGAGTGGCAGCTGCCGCTGACCGGGGTGCTGCACCTGGCGGGCGGCTTCGACCAGCGACCCGTGCAGGAGCTCTCCGCCGCCGACTGGCGGGACGCGCTGGCGGCGAAGGTGCTCGGAGCCTGGACGCTGCACCAGGTCGCCGCAGAGCACCCGGTGACCTCGTTCATCGCGTTCTCCTCGGTGAACGGGCACTTCGGCGGCGCGATGAACGCCGCCTACTCGGCGGCCAACGCGTTCCTCGACGCCCTGGCCGTGCACCGGCGGCGCAGCGGCCTGCCCGGGCAGAGCCTGGCCTGGAGCATGTGGCGGGAGCGCGGGATGAGCCGCGGCTACCAGCACACCGCGCTCACCGAGGTCCGCGGCTACCGGGTGCTGGACACGGCGATGGCGCTGCGGTCGTTCGATTTCGCCCGCGGGCTCGCCGAACCGCACGTGCTCATCGGCGCCGACCGCACCGCGCCGTGGGTGCGCAGCCACGTGCGCGCGCCCGTGCGGCAGCTGCGGCGACTGGCCGGGCGGGTCGGGTTGGAGGACGGCGCGGACCTCGGCGAGCTGCACGCCGCCGCGGCGGCCGGGGCCGAGCCCGGCACGTGGGTGCTGCGCTCGGCCGGGACGTCGGCCCAGCAGCAGTCGGCGGGAGGCGACGACCTGCGGTGGCTCGAGGGCGAGCTGGCCGGGATCTGGAGCGGCGTGCTCGGACGCGACGAGGTGGGCCGCGACGAGAACTTCTTCGACCTCGGTGGCAATTCGCTGCTGCTGGTCACCGCGCAGACCGCGATCAACAAGGCGCTCGGCTGCGAACTCGGCGTGGTCGACCTGTTCGCCCACCCCACGGTGCGGGCGCTGGCCCGGCACCTGGCCGAGCAGGGCACCGCGGCCACCGCCGCGCCCGAACCCGACCAGCAGGCCGGACCGAGCGGCCTGGACCTGGCCAAGCAACGTGCACAGCGGCAGCGGGACGCGCGCAGCGCCCGCCGCCGGGAGCGGAAGGACCGCGGCAATGGATGACACCACGCCGGAGGAGGTCTCGGCCGTCGCCGTGATCGGCATGGCGGCTCGCCTCCCCGGAGCGTCCGATGTGGACGAGTTCTGGGCGAACCTCGCCGCCGGTCGGGAATCCGTGCGCACCATCAGCGACGAGGATTTCCTGGCAGCGGGCGGTGATCCGCGCGACCTGGACGATCCCGCGCTGGTCCGCATGGCGTCCACGGTGGACGACATGGACCGGTTCGACTCGGGCTTCTTCGGCTACAGCCCCGCGGAGGCCGCCGTCGTCGACCCGCAGCAGCGGTTGCTGCTGGAGACAGCCCACCACGCGCTCGAGGACGCGGGCCGTCCGGACGAGGCCGCAACGTCCACCACCGGTGTGTACGCCGGGGCGAGCGACAGCCGCTACTACCCCGCGCACGTCCACCCGCGCTTCGCCGGGCAGCCGGGCAGCGTGGAGCTGGTGCACTCGGCCACCGCGAACTCGCTGGGCACGCTGGCCACCCGGATCTCCTACGAGCTCGGGCTGACCGGACCGAGCGTGTCGCTGCAAACCGCCTGCTCCACCGCGCTGGTCGCGGTGCACACCGCCTGCCAGGACCTGCTCGAGTTCCGCTGCGACACCGCGCTGGCCGGGGCGGCCTCGCTGAACCCGTCGGCGCAGCTGGGCTACCGGCACGTCCCCGGCGGGCCGTTCTCGCCCGACGGGCACTGCCGCGCGTTCGCCGCCGACGCGGCGGGCACCTCCTCCGGCGACGGGGTGGGCGTCGTGGTGCTCAAGCGACTGGAAGACGCGCTGGAGGACGGCGACCGCATCCGGGCCGTCATCCGCGGCACGGCCATCAACAACGACGGCCGCCGCAAGGTCGGCTTCACCGCCCCCAGCACGGCCGGGCAGACCGAGGTCATCCTCGCCGCGCAGGCCCAGGCCGACGTCGGCGCGGGCACCATCGGGCTCGTCGAATCGCACGGCACCGCCACCCGCATGGGCGATCCCATCGAGGTCTCCGCGCTCACCGACGCGTTCCGGGAGTCCACCGCCGACACCGGGTTCTGCGCGCTCGGCTCGGTCAAGACCAACATCGGGCACCTCGGCGCCGCCGCCGGGATCGCCGGGTTCATCAAGGCCGTGCTCGCCCTGGAACACCGGGAGATCCCGCCGAACCTGCACTTCGACGAGCCCAACCCGCTGATCGACTTCCCGTCCGGCCCGTTCCGGGTGCCGACCGCGCTGGAGCCCTGGCCGGCGGCCGAGCACCCCCGGCGCGCGGCGGTGAGCGCCTTCGGCATCGGCGGCACCAACGCGCACGTGATCCTCGAAGAAGCACCGCCGCAGCCCGACGTCCCGCGTCCGGCCGAGGGCGATCAGCGCCAGGTGCTGCCGCTGTCGGCGCGCACCGCCGGGGCGGTCCGCGGCCAGGCCGGGGCGCTGGCGCGGCACCTGGAGACCCACCCGGACCTGAGGCTCGACGACGTGGCGCACTCACTGCGCGTCGACCGCCCGGCGTGGCCGCACCGGCTCGCGGTCAGCGCCTCCAACACCGAGGAGGCCGTCGCCGCGCTGCGGGCCACCGGACCGGCCGGTCCCGCGGTCGGTGAGGAACCGCCGCGGGTCGCGTTCCTGCTGCCCGGTGGCGGCACCCAGTACGTCGGCATGGGCGCCGAGCTCTACCGCGACGACGACGTCTACCGGGACGCGATCGACCGCTGCGCGGCGATCCTGCGCCCGACGACCGGCGAGGACGTCCGCACCGCGCTGTTCGAGCACGCCGAACCGGGCAGCCCGGCGGCGCTGCTGGCCCTGGTGGTCACCGAATACGCGTTGGCCACCACGCTGATCGAGGCCGGAGTGGTGCCGGACGCGCTGATCGGGCACTCGCTCGGCGAGTACACGGCGGCCTGCCTGGCCGGGACGCTGGACCTGGCCGAGATGCTGCCGGTGGTGGCCGAGCGGATGCGGCTGATCGTCTCCTGCGGCGGCGCGACGATCGGGGTGGCCGCCTCGGCCGAGGTGGTGCGGCCGCTGCTGGACGACCGGCTGTCGCTGGCCGCGATCAACGGCCCGGACGCCTGCGCGGTCGCCGGGCAGGTGGACGCCGTGGCGCGGCTGGAGGACGAGCTGAACCGGCGGGAACTGCCGTTCCGCCGGCTTCGGGTCGCCGCCGCCGCGCACTCGCACGTGCTCGACCCGGTGGTGGACGCCTTCGCCGGGAACCTGCGCGCGTTGACACTGCGCCCGCCGCGGATCCCGTACGTCACCAACGTCACCGGCACCTGGGCAGGTGACGAGGTCACCGACGTGCAGCACTGGATCGACCACTTCCGCCGCACGGTCAACTTCGCCGACGGCGTCACCGCGCTGTGCGATGGCGAGCCGCCGGTTCTGGTCGAGATCGGCCCCGGCGACAGCCTCACCAGGCTCGCCCGGGCGCGGTTCCCGGACGCGCACGCGGTCACCACGATGCGGCACGCCAAAGCCGAGCGGCCCGACGGGCTGGTGCTCTCCGACGCCCTGGGACGGCTCTGGAGCGCCGGTGTCGACTCGGCGTTGCCCGAGGTCGCGGGAGATCCGCAGCGCGTGCGGCTGCCCGGCTACGCCTTCGAGCGGCACCGGCACTGGATCGACGCCCCCGGTGCCCGCACCAACGCCCCGCAACGGGCGGAACCGGCCGAGTCCGAGCTCACCCCGCGCCCGCACCTGGCCACTCCGCACCGCGCGCCGAGCACGGACCGCGAGCGCGCGGTGGCCCAGGTCTGGCAGCAGGCGCTGGGCATCGACGGGATCGGGCTGGACGACAACTTCTTCGACCTCGGCGGCGACTCCATGCGCGCGGTGCTGCTGGCAGGACGGCTGCGGCAGGCCGGGCTGCTGGACGTGCCCGCGGCGGCGCTGCTGGCCGCGCCCACGATCGCCGGAGCGCTGGCAGCCGACGGTCCGGGCTCGAGCGGTGGGCTGCGGCCCCTGCTGCCGCTGCGGGTCGAAGGCGGGGACACCCCGTTGTTCTGCGTGCACCCGGGCGCGGGGGTCGCGTGGCGCTACACGGGGCTGCTGCCGCACCTCGGCGCCGAACAGCCAGTCCACGGCATCCAGGCGTTCGGCCTCGACGGCACCCGGCCGCCCGCCGCCGATGCCGCGGAGATGACGCGGTCCTACGTGGACCTGGTCCGGGAGGTCCAGCCGCACGGCCCGTACCGGCTGCTGGGCTGGTCCTACGGCGGATTCGTGGCGCACGCGATGGCCTGCGCGCTGCGGGCCGACGGCGAGGAGGTCGAGCTGCTGGCCATGCTCGACACCCCGCCGCCGGAGCGGTTGCCCTGCACGCCGGAGGAGATCGAGCACCAGGTGGTCGGCTTGCTCAGCCGCGTGGCCGGTCTGCCTGTCCCCGACGGGGGTCCCGACGTGGCGGCCGTGCTGGACCGGATCGGCGAGCTGTCCACTGCGGACTCACGGTTGCCGGTGACGCAGGAGGAGGCGACCTCGATCGCCACCGTGATGCGCAACAGCTTGCGCATCGCCCCGCAGTTCGCACCGGGCACCTTCGACGGCGACGCCCTGTTCTTCACGGCCACCGCGGACGTTCCCGGCGAGACCGACGACTTCGCCCTCGCCCCCGACAAGGCTGCCCACTGGCGCCGCCACATCACCGGAGTCCTCCACGACCACCCGATCGCCTGCAACCACTACGAGATGACCGAACCCGCCCCGATCGCCGAGGTCGCCGAGGTCCTCGCGAAATTCCTCCACCAGCGGTGACGCGAAGAACGGGCGCCCGGCGGGAATCACCTCGCCGGGCGTTCCACCGTTGATGCGGCGCGAGCCGCTGTTCCGAGTGCGGGTTCAGCCGGCACCGCCGAAGGTTCTCAGCGGCGCTGTGGCGAGTACGCCGCGACGCCGTGCCTGGACATGCATCAGCAGTGGCGCACCGGGTCCACAGCGCCGCCCGAGTCCTGCCACCCGCACCGCCGAGCACCACGAAACAGCTCCTAGCCGCCGCGGAGCTGCTTCTTGAGGATCTTGCCCGCCGGATTGCGCGGGATGGCATCGGTGAACTCGATGCGGCGCGGGCGCTTGTAGGGCGCGAGGTTCTCCTTGAGGTGGCCCAGGAGTTCCGCTGCGGTGGCGCCCTCGGCGACGACGTGGGCCAGCGGAACTTCGCCGTAGTCGTCGTCCGACACGCCCACGACCGCGGCGTCCCGGACTGCCGGGTGGTCCATCAGCACCCGCTCGACTTCCGACGGGTAGACGTTCTGCCCCGCCCGGATGATCACGTCCTTGCTGCGGTCGACCAGGTGGATCCGCCCGTGCTCGTCGAGGAAACCGAGGTCGCCGGTGACGATCCAACCGTCCGAGGTGACCTCGCGGGTGGCCTCCGGGTCGTTCCAGTAGCCCTGCATGACGCCGGGGCCGCGGACCACGACCTCGCCGATCTCACCGGGCGGGAGCTCCGCGCCCCACTTGTCCACGGCGCGCGCGGACATGCCCGGGATGACCCGGCCGCACGGGATGCGGACGGTGACGTCGCCGGGTTCAGGGTGCTCGTCCGGGCCGAGGGTCACGAACGGGCCACCGACCTCGGTCATGCCGTACACCTGGCGGAACCCGCAGCCGAGCCGGCGCACCGCGTCGGTGTAGACGTCGATCGGCATGGGGGCCGCACCGTAGAGGATCTCCCGCAGCGACGAGAGGTCCGCGGTCTCGGCCGCCTTCGCCTGGAACATGAACCGCAGCATCTGCGGGACCAGCCACATGTGCGTGGCCCGGTGCTCCTCGACAGCGGCCAGGGCGCGCTGCGGCGTGAACCCGGGCAGCAGCACCAGCGTCGCGCCCGCCGCCATGTAGGTCAGCGAGACGACCATGCTGCCGTGGTACAGCGGGCAGCAGTTGACCAGCACGATGTCGTCGGTCGGCCGCGCCTGCACCAGCCACCCGAGAGCGATGGCGCGGAACGAGCCGCCGTCGACGGTCACGCCCTTCGCCCGGCCTGTCGTGGCCGAGGTGTGCAGCACCGCCACCGGGTCGGTGTCGAGCACCTCGGGCAGCCCGAACGGCTCAGCGGTGCTGCCGAGCTCGGCGAACTCCGGCTTGTCGAAGGCGATCCGAACGCGCACCGACGGCAGCTCGGTGTGCCGGTCCAGCAGCTCGGACTCGCCGAGCATCGCGACCGCGCCGACGCGCTCGATCATCTCTGCGGCTTCCGGGGCGGCGACGCTGTGGTTGAGCGGCACGAACAGCGCGCCGATGCGCGCGATCGCGAAGTAGCTCTCCAGCACTTCGATGCGGTCCTGGGACAGCACCACCACCCGATCCCCGCGCTGCACGCCCAGCTCGACCAGCCCGCGGGCCAGCTCGGCGGTGCGGTCGTGGAACTGCGCCCAGGTGGTGCTGCGGTGCTCGTCGACGAGCGCGGTGCGGTCCGGGAAGCACTGGCGGTTGCGCTCCGCCAGCTGGGTCAGCCACATCACGCGCCGCCGGTGGTGGCCGTGCGCTCGGCGACGAAGCGCTCGTAGTCGGCGATGGTGCGCAGCTGCTCCACGTCCTCAGCGGTGATCTCGACGCCCGTGCGCTGTTCGACGAGCAGCACGAGGCGCACCAGGTCGCCGGAGTCGATGCCGCTGGCGGCGAGGTCAACGTCGTCGCCGACGGAATCGGCGAACTCGGCGGTGCCGGTGAGTTCGACCAGCAACGTCCGGATGGTGCTCATGGCAACCTCTTTCGCTTTTCGACAACGGTGTGTCGTCCCACAAGAGGCGCGCGCGGGCGTTCGCACTCCCCGCGAACCCGGTGACGTTGTTCACGCGGCCGACGGGATAGCCGGCGTTGCCCCGGCACTCTTCTTCTCCGGTGGGATTTCGCGGCACAAGCCGTCGGGTGATCGCTTGAGGGAGTGATGCGGGGTGCGCAGGCGATGCGAGCGGACCGGTGCGGGCGGGAACACGTGAGCGCGCCGCAGTCCGAGGACGAGCTCAACGAGCGCTTCGAGGCGCTGCTGCGCGACGGCGCGTCGGTGGAGCCGCGCGACTGGGTCCCGGACGGCTACCGCCGGATGGTGCTGCGGCAGATCGCCCAGCACGCCCACTCCGAGATCATCGGCATGCAACCGGAGGGCGCGTGGCTGACCCGCGCCCCGTCGCTGCACCGCAAATCCGTGCTGCTGGCCAAGGTCCAGGACGAGGCGGGCCACGGCATGTACCTGTACTCGGCCGCCGAGACGCTGGGCACCGACCGCGACGAGCTGCTCGACGCGCTGCACAACGGCAGGCAGCGGTTCGCCGCGACCTTCAACCACCCGGCGCTGACCTGGGCCGACACCGGAGCGATCGCGTGGCTCACCGACGGTGCGGCGGTGATCAACCAGGCGCCGCTGTGCCACACCTCGTACGGGCCGTACGCGCGGGCGATGCGGCGGGTCTGCCAGGAGGAGACGTTCCACGTGCGGCAGGGCTACGACCAGTTGCGCGCGTTGTGCGCGGGCACTCCCGGGCAGCGCGAGATGGCCCAGGACGCGGTGAACCGCTGGTGGTTGCCCGCGGTGGCGCTGATGTTCGGCCCGCCGGACACGGTCGCCGGAGGTGCCGACGAGCGCACCGCGGCGATGGGCGCGGTGGTCTCCCGGCGTGCGATGGCGTGGGGCATCAAGCGGCACACCAACGACGAGCTGCGGCAGCGGTTCGTTGATCAGGTGGTGCCGCAGGCCGCCTCGCTGGGCCTGGAGCTGCCGGACCCGAACCTGCGCTGGAACGCCGAGCGCGGGCACTACGACTTCACCCCGATCACCTGGGAGGTGTACCGGGACGCGCTGGGCGACGACACGCACTCGGCGCGGCAGCGGATCGCCCACCGGGTCGCCGCGCACTCCGACGGCGCGTGGGTGCGGGAGGCGGTCGCCGCCTGCGCGACCCGCGAGGGGACCGCGGAGGCCGTGGCATGACCGGCGGAACGCCCTCGTGGGAGGTCTTCCTGCGCCCGCGCAGGGGTTTGGCGCACCAGCACGTCGGATCGGTGCGCGCGGCCGACCCGGACATGGCGCTCACGCGCGCCCGCGACCTCTACACGCGGCGCGGCGACCCGCTGTCGCTGTGGGTGGTGCCCTCGGCGTCGGTGCACGCCACCTCGCCCGACGAGCACGACGCGTTCTTCAGCAACGCCCGCCACAAGCCCTACCGGTATCCCGAGCAGTACCCGATGGCCGCCGAGGAGGGTGGTGATGCGTGAGCGGGTGACCGCCGACCTCGCCGAGCTGGCGTTGCGGCTCGGCGACGACGCGCTGGTGCTCGGGCAACGGCTGTGCCAGTGGATCACCCGAGCGCCGATGATCGAGGAGGACCTGGCGCTGTCCAACATCGCCCTCGACCTCATCGGCCACGCCCGAGCCCTGCTGTCCCGCAGCGGCGCGCTGGACGGCAGCGGGCGCGACGAGGACGACCTCGCGTTCAGCCGCACGGAGCGGCAGTTCCGCAACGCGCTGCTCGTGGAGCTGCCCAACGGGGACTTCGCGGTGACGATCGCTCGGCACCTGGTGTTCTCCCACTACGCGGTCCCGTTCTACGAGCGGTTGGCCGGGTGCGCGGACCCCGAGCTGGCCGCGTTCGCCGCGCGGGCGGCCGCTGAGATCGGCTCCCACCGCAGGCACGCCTCCGACTGGACGCTGCGGCTCGGCCTCGGCACCGCCGAGAGCGCGCGCCGGATGCAGGCCGGGCTGGACCGGATCTGGCCCCACGCGGCCGAACTCTTCGAGTCGGACCCGGTGGTGGACCGGCTGGTCGACGCCGGGCTGCACCCGCGCCCGGATCAAGTGCGCTCGGCCTGGCACGAGGGCGTCACCGACGTGCTCGCCCGCGCCGAGCTCACCGAGCCCGCGCCGGACTGGCACGCCACCGGCGGACGGGCCGGCCTGCACACCGAGGCGTTCGGTCCGCTGGTCGCCGAGCTGCAGTCGGTGCACCGCCAGCATCCGGGAGGCACGTGGTGACCGCCCGCGAGGACGTCGACCGGGTGCGTGCCCGGGTCGAAGCGCTCCCCGACCCCGAACTGCCTGTGATCACCCTCGGCGAGCTCGGGGTGATCCGGTCCGCGGGCACCGCGGGCGACGGGTGCGTGGAGGTCGGGTTCACCCCGACGTTCCTGGGCTGCCCGGCGATCCCGGCCATCACGGCGGCCATCGAGCAGGTGCTTCGCGACTGCGGCCACCCGGACGGCCGGGTGCGCCACGAGCTCACCCCGGCGTGGACGACCGAGATGATCACACCGGCCGGGCGGGAGAAGCTCGCCGCGCACGGCATCGCCCCGCCCGGTGGCCCGACCTCGCTCGGGTTGGGCCTGGGCACCCCCTGCCCGCACTGCGGCTCGCAGGACACCCGACCGCACAGCTCCTTCGGTCCGACGCGCTGCCAGTCGATGCTGCGCTGCGCGGAGTGCCGGGAGGTCTTCCCGTGCATCACGGCGACGTGAGGGGACTCCCATGAGCACGACCACCACCGCGGGCTGGTACCCGCTGGAAGTCACCCGGGTCGAGCACCTGACCGCCGAGGCCGTGGCCCTGTCCCTGCACGTGCCGTCGGAGCTGGCCGGGACGTTCGCGCACCGGCCGGGCCAGCACGTCGTGGTCCGGCACCGCAGCCCGGCCGGTGAGCTGCGGCGCAGCTACTCGGTGTGCCCGCCGCCCGGCGACCCGGCCGCGCTGCGGCTGGTGCTCAAGCCGGTCACGCCAGGCGGTTTCGGCGCCTACGCGAGCAGCGAACTGGCGGCGGGCGACCTCGTCGAGCTGTCGCCGCCCGCCGGGATGTTCGGGCTTGCGGCTGTGCGGGGCGCGCACCACGTGCTGATCGCCGGTGGCTGCGGGATCACACCGCTGGCTCCGATGGCCGCCGCCGCGCTGCGCGGTGACCCGGACTGCCGGGTGTCGTTGGTGCACTCCGCGCGCACGGCTGCCGACGCGCTGCTGGCCGACGAGATCGCGCTGCTCAAGGACGAGTTCGTGCAGCGCTTCGACGTGCTGCACGTGCTGACCCGCGAGCGCGGCGGCAGCGAGCTGTGCACCGGCCGGATCGACCCGCGGAAGCTGCGGCGGCTGCTGGAGCTGCTCGACGTCCGGCCGGGCGCGCAGTTCGCGCTGTGCGGCCCGCCCGGTCTGCTGGCCACCGCGCGCGAGGCGCTGGAGGGAACTCCGCCCGAGGACGTCCGCACCGAGCTGTTCACCTCCACCGCGACCGGACCCGCGCCGGAACCCGAGTCCCTGGCCAGCCGGATCAGCGCGACCCTCGGCGGCCGCACCAGCAGCGTGACCATGCTCCCGCAGGACCGGGTGGTGCTCGACGCGGTGCTGCGCCACCGCCCCGAAGTCCCCTACTCCTGCCGCGACGGCGTGTGCGGCAGCTGCCGGGCCAAGGTCCTCTCCGGTGAGGTCGCGCTCGGACAGCAGCACGCCCTGGACGCCGACGACCTGGCAGCCGGCTACACGCTCGCCTGCCGCGCCCGCCCGCGCACCGACGAGCTCGCGCTCGACTTCGACGCCTGACGCGCCCCATCGAGGAGACGACCGTGACCACCACCCCGCACCACGAAGGCCGCACCGCCCTGGTCACCGGCGGGAGCCGCGGCATCGGCCGGGCCATCAGCCGGCGCCTCGCCGCCGAAGGCGCTCTGGTCGCCGTGCACTACGGCCACGACCACGACGCCGCCGAGCGGACGGTCGAGGAGATCGTCACCGACGGCGGCCGCGCCTTCGCGGTGCACGCCGAGCTCGGCGTCCCGGGCGACGCCGATGCGCTGTGGGCGGAGTTCGACCACGGACTGGCCGCCCAGGACGCCGCACCCGGGCTCGACGTGCTGGTCAACAACGCCGGCATCACCCTGCCCCGCAGCATCGCGAACGTGACCGAGCAGGACTACGACCGGGTTTTCGCCATCAACACCCGGGCCCCGTTCTTCATCGTCCAACGTGGGTTGGAGCGGATCCGGGACGGCGGCGCCATCGTCAACGTCTCCTCGGTGACGACCCGCTTCGCCTATCCCGCGATCATCGCCTACACGATGAGCAAGGGGGCCATGGACACCTTCACCCTCGCCTTGGCCAAGGAGCTCGGTCCGCGCGGCATCACGGTCAACGCGGTCGCTCCGGGCTTCACCGAGACCGGGATCAACCCGACGTTGCGAAACCCGGAGATCCGCCGGAACTACTCGGCGGAGTCGGTGTTCGACCGGCTCGGGCAGCCCGAGGACATCGCAGCCGTGGTGTCGTTCGCGGCCGGCGGCGACGCCGGGTGGACCACCGGCCAGCGGATCGACGCCAGTGGCGGTGTCCGGATCTGACCGCGTTGCGCTCCGAGCCCGGAAGCTCGCCGAGAACCGCTGCCTCCGATGCTGGAGGCGGTCCCCCAGGAGTTGTGATGACCGACCGCGCCTCCGCCACCGCGGAGCTGTCCACCGACGACCCCCTGACCCAACCGTTCCGGGGCGCCAGCCCCTACGACGAGTACGTCCGCGCGACACTGCTGAACAACCTGCAGCAACCGCTGACCGAGGCCGCCGACGAGATGGGCTTCCTGATCACCACGCAGGTGATGGAGTTGTGGTTCACGCTGATCGTGTACGAGTGGCGCGCCGCGCGGGACGCCTTCCGCGCCGACGAGCTCGACGCCGCGATGGACGCGCTGATGCGCAGCCGCCGCGGGTTGAAGGCGCTCAACGAGTCGTGGGCGCCGATCGCGTCGCTGACCCCGGTGCAGTTCAACGGTTTCCGCGCCGCGTTCGGCAAGGCCTCCGGTTTCCAGTCCGCGATGCAGCGCCACATGGAGTTCCTCATCGGACAGAAGTCCGCGGCGCTGCTGCGCGCGCACTCCGGCGACCCGTATGTCCACAAGGGACTCAGCGAGGCCCACGAGGAACCGTCGCTGTACGACGAGGTGCTGAACTTCCTCCACCGACGGGGGTACCCGGTGCCCGAGCACGTCCGCGAGCGCGACGTCACCGCGCCCTACGAATCCGATCCCGGCGTGGTCGAGGTGTGGCGTCGCATCTACGCCGGGCCCCAGCACCACCCTCTGCTGCGGTTGGGCGAACTGCTCACCGACGTGGCCGAAGCGATCACCCGATGGCGGCTGGACCACGTGATGGTGGTGCGCCGGGCGATGGGCGCCAAGCCCGGCAGCGCAGGCTCGGCGGGCGTGAAGTACCTGGAGGAGCGCGCCGCGATCGCGGTCTTCCCCGAGCTGTGGGAGGCCCGCGGTGCCGTCTAGGAGCATCTCCGCGCACGCCGCGGAGGAGGAGAAGCGGGTGCTGAGCCTCAAGCCGGTGCTCGCGCCGCGGCACGGCAAGTACGGCGAGCACCCGCACCACGGCTACGACGAGTGGCCCGGTGACGGACCGCTGGTGGTGCTGCTGCACGGCGGCTACTGGCGCTACGACCGGATGCACCTGACCCCGTTCGCCGCCTACCTGGCGCGGCAGGGCTTCTCGGTGCTGCTGCCCGGGTTCCGCCGCTCCGGCGGCGCAGGCGGGTACCCGGCGACGTTCGACGACGTCGCGCGGATCGTGGACGAGCTGCCCGCCGGGCGGCCGTACGTGCTGGCCGGGCACTGCTCGGGCGGGCACCTGGCGCTGTGGTCCGCGGCTCGCGGGCTGCTGCCCGCCGGATCGCGCTGGCACTCGACGCGGCTGCCGACGGCGGTGCTGGCCCTGGCGCCGATCACCGACCTGGCCGCGACCCGCCGCGACGACCTCAGCGACGGGGCCGCGTTGCAGCTCATGGGCGCCGAGGAGTTCACCGAGCGGCTGCCGATGGTGGATCCCGTGACGCTGCTGCCGGAAGCCGGGACGACGGGGGTGCGCACCGTCCTGCTGCACGGCGAGGTCGACGAGGAGGTGCCGCGCGGGCAGTTCACCGACTACGCGGCCGTGCACCGCGACCTGGAGACCGTGGTGCTGCCCGGGACAGGCCACTACGCGCTGATCGAACCGGACACCCCGGCCGCCGCGGACGTGGCCGCCGTGCTGTGGCGGTTGTGCGGTGAGTGGGACGACAACTCTGCGAGAGGGTGCTCCTGATGGCACAACAGCTCACCGACCTCGCCGACCAGCTCGACGCCACCGACCCGCTCGCGCACGTCCGGGACCGCTTCCTGCTGCCGGAGGGAGTGGTCTACCTCGACGGGAACTCGCTCGGCCCGCTGCCCGCCGCGGTGCCGCCGGTGCTGGAGGACGTGGTGCACCGCCAGTGGGGCACCGACCTGATCCGCTCCTGGAACACCCACGACTGGTGGCAGGCCCCGCTGCGGGTCGGCGACGCCATCGGCGCGCTGATCGGTGCCGCGCCTGGTCGGACGGTCGCGGGTGATTCCACCAGCGTGCAGCTCTTCACCGCCCTCAGCGCCGCGGCGGAGCTGCGCCCGGGCCGCCCGCTTCTGGTCACCGACCCGGAGCACTTCCCCACCGACCGGTACCTGGCCGACTCGGTCGCCCAGCTGCACCGGCGTCAGGTCCGCCGGGTGGCTCCCGCGGACCTGCCGGAGTTCCTCGACGAGCACGGCGACCAGGTCGCGGTGATCAGCTACTCACCGGTCGACTTCCGCAGCGGCGAACTGCACGACATGGCCGCGCTGACGCGGGCCGCGCACCGGGCGGGCGCGCTGGCGCTGTGGGACCTGTGCCACGCGGCCGGGGCGATGCCGGTGCACCTCGACGCCCTCGGGGTGGACTTCGCGGTCGGCTGCGGCTACAAGTTCCTCTCCGGTGGGCCCGGCGCCCCCGCCTTCCTCTACGCCGCCGAGCGGCACCACGATTCGTGGCGCACGCCGCTGAACGGCTGGACCGGCCACGCCGAGCCCTTCGGCCTGCGAGCCGACTACGCCCCCGCACCCGGCATCGCGCGTGCCCGCATCGGCACGCCGCCGATCCTGTCGCTGCTGGCCCTGGAGGCCGCGCTGACCGCGTTCGACGGTGTCGACCTGGCGCAGGTCCGCGCCAAGAGCCTGTCGCTGACCGGGTTCTTCCTCAGCTGCGCCGAGAAGCTGCTGGCCGCGGAGGGTTTCGAGCCGATCACCCCAACCGCACCGGAGGCCCGCGCCAGCCAGGTGTCGCTGCGCCACCCGCACGCCTACGGACTGATCCAGGCCCTCGCGACGCGAGGCGTCGTCGCCGACATGCGGGCGCCCGACATCCTCCGCTTCGGCGTCAACGCCCTCTTCACCTCGCACCACGACGTCCTCACCGCTGCCACCCTGCTCCAGCGCACCACCGCCACCGGCGATTACGACCCGGCACCGCAGGAACCGGGCACCGTGACCTGAACCGGGGCGGGGCCCGGGAGAATTCGGTGGCGGGGTGATGCATGACGGGGAGGATCTCCGGCGTGGGTGTTGCGGAGATTCGCGGACCGTTCGTGGGGACCAGCGCCATCGTGGTGCGCGACGGAGCGGTGCTGCTGGGGATGCGGAAGGGCGCTCACGGCGCCGGCGAGTGGTCGTTCCCCGGCGGCGAGGTCGACCCCGGTGAAGCACCGGAGGACACCGCCGCCCGGGAGCTCGCCGAGGAGACGGGGTTGCGCGCCGCCGACATCACGAGCACCTCCTGAACCAGCGACGTCTTCGACGGCGACGGCCTTGCACTACATCACCCTGCACCACCTGATCACCGCCGACGGCGAACCCCAGGTCCTCGAACCCGACGAGGTCGAGTCCTGGAGCTGGCACCCGTGGCACGCCCTGCCCACCCCGCTGTTCACCCCGGTCCGCTCCCTCGTCGGAACCGGTTGGCGACCACCGGCCGCCTGACCGGGCGGGGCTAGCTCAGAGCTTGGTGAGGGGGACGCTTCCGATGAGCATCAGCTTGACCGTGCCGGCCGTGCCGAAGTCGATGGTGGCCGTGGCCCGGGGGCCTTCGCCGTCGGTGGCGACCACCGTGCCGAGACCGTACTTGTCGTGGGTGACCTTGTCGCCCGCTTCGAGCTTGAGGGCGACCGTGTCCTTCCAGCCCTTCATGTTGGTGCTGCGCATGCCGCGCTCGGCCAGGCCCGCCTGAGCCGAGTCGCCGCCGGTGCGGTCGAAACCGCCTCGGCTGCCCCAGGTGCTGCGGACCTGCGGGGCCGCGCGCTCGGGCTCGATGCGGCGCCAGTGCATCAGCTCCTCGGGGATCTCGGTGAGGAACCGCGAGGCCGGGTTCGTCATCGGCTGCCCCCACGCCGAGCGCATCATGGCGCGCGACAGGTAGAGCCGCTGGCGGGCTCGGGTGATGCCGACGTAGGCCAGTCGCCGCTCCTCGGCGAGCTCGGTCGGATCACCCAGGGCCCGGTTGTGCGGGAAGACGCCGTCCTCCCAGCCGCCGGAGAACACCACCGGGAACTCCAGGCCCTTGGCGGTGTGCAGGGTCATCAGGGTGACCAGGCCGTCGCCGGTCTCGGGCAGCGAGTCGGCGTCTGCTACCAGCGAGACCCGCTCCAGGAACGCCGCCAGCGAGTCGTCGGCCAGCGGGTCCTCGAGGACGTCGTCCGCGTCGTCCTCCGCCGCGGGTGTCACCCCGGACACCACGGCCTCCGCCGACGGCGAGACCTCGGCGTCGACCGGCAGCGGCGCTCCCGCGCGGGCCTCGGTGAACTCGCGGGCGACGGTGATCAGCTCGGTCAGGTTCTCCAGCCGCGTCGCGTCCTGCGGATCGTCGCTGGCCTCCAGCTCGCCCCGGTACCCGGTGCGCTCCAGGACCGTGTCGAGGGTTTCGGCGACGTCGTGGTCCGCGGCGACCTTGTGCAGCTCGTCGAGCAGCTCGACGAAGCCGGAGATCGCGTTGCGGGCGCGCGTGTTGAGCAGCGGGACCTCACCGGCGGCGGCACGGCGCAGGGCGGTGCCGAAGGAGATCCGCTCCTGCTCGGCGTGCACCGCGACCACGGCCTCCGCGCGGTCGCCGATGCCGCGCTTGGGCACGTTGAGGATGCGGCGCAGGCTCACCGTGTCGTCCGGGTTGTCGAGGACCCGCAGGTAGGCGAGGGCGTCGCGTACCTCGCGGCGCTCGTAGAAGCGGACACCGCCGACGACCCGGTACGGCAGGCCGAGGCGGATGAACACCTCCTCGAACACGCGCGACTGGTTGTTGGTGCGGTAGAAGACCGCGATGTCGTTGAACGTGGCCTCGCCCTGGTCGACGAGCTTGTCGATCTCACCGGCGACGAAGGCGGCCTCGTCGTGCTCGTTGTCGGCGACGTAACCGACGATGGGCTCGCCGTCGCCCGCGTCGCTCCACAACCGCTTGTCGCGCCGGTTCGGGTTGCGCTGGATCACGGCGTTGGCGGCCGACAGGATCGTCTGCGTGGACCGGTAGTTCTGCTCCAGCAGGATGCTGCGGGCCTGCGGGTAGTCGCGCTCGAACTCCTCGATGTTGCGGATCGTGGCGCCGCGGAACGCGTAGATCGACTGGTCGGCGTCACCGACCACGCACAGCTCCGCCGGTTCCACGCCGCTCTCGGTGGGCCCGGTCCCGACCAGCTCCCTGACCAGCGCGTACTGCGCGTGGTTGGTGTCCTGGTACTCGTCGACGAGCACGTGGCGGAAGCGGCGGCGGTAGTACTCGGCGACCGCCGGGTGCTGCTGCAGCAGCTCGACCGTGCGCATGATCAGGTCGTCGAAGTCCATCGCGTTGGACTCGACGAGCCTGCGCTGGTAGGCGGCGTAGACCTGGGCGACCTTGCGCTCCACGTCGTTGCCCGCCTGCTGCGCCGCGTCCTCCGGCGTGATCAGCTCGTTCTTCAGGTTCGAGATGTTGATCGACAGCGTCCGCGCCGGGTAGCGCTTGGAGTCCAGGTCCTGCTCCCGGGCGATCATGGTGATCAGCCGCTTGGAGTCGTCGGAGTCGTAGATCGAGAAGTTCGACGACATGCCGAGCGTCTTGGCCTCGCGGCGCAGCACCCGCACGCACATCGAGTGGAACGTCGACACCCACATGACGTTGGCCCGGCGACCGACCAGGTCGGCGACGCGCTCCTTCATCTCGGCCGCGGCCTTGTTGGTGAAGGTGATGGCCATGATCTGGCCGGGGTGCGCACCGCTGGCCAGCAGGTGGGCGATGCGGTTGGTCAGCACCCGTGTCTTGCCCGATCCGGCGCCGGCCACCACCAGCAGCGGCGAGCCGGTGTGCGTCACGGCATCGCGCTGCTGCGGGTTGAGCCCAGCCAGCAGCGCCTCCGGGTCCGGGCTCGGCCGGGCCTGAGGTGCGGAGGGCTGCGCGGGCCGGGGCTCGTCGCCCTGCCATTCGAGATCGAGGGGGGTGTTCATCGTCGAACCACGTTACCGAACTCCTCGGACAGGACTTCGCTGCGTGAGCTCACCTCGCGCAGCGGCGCGGGTGGCGGACCAAGGGACGCCGTCCGGATTCCGGGAGCCGCTCCCTTCTGCATGCCCATGCACGGCGTCACGGCTGTCCCAGACCGGCGGCGGTGCGAGTTGCTCACGTGGGGCGAGGAGCAACGGCTCCGCCGTCGAAGCGTCCAACTCGTGGGACGCGGTGACCAGGCAGTGGATCGGGGCTGGGGGTTGTGGCAGACTGGTGGTGTGCGAACGCAGCAGTACGAGTTTTTCTACGGGCCCGGGACTCCGGCGCCCGTAGCTGCGTGAGCTCGAATACCACTACGACGCCCCGGGGTCCTCGGACTCGGGGCGTTTCGCGTTCCGGGACGGGAACGGGGCCGGATCCGGAGGATTACGTCCGATGAACGCCACTGTGGACGGTGACCAACCGCAGTCCGAGAAGCCCTCGACTGAACGGGCTGCAGAGGCCATCAGCAACTTCCGCGAAGAGATCGACCACCTCGACGCCGAGATCCTGCGCCTGATCAAGCGCCGGGCCGAAATCTCCCAGCAGGTCGGGCAGGCCCGCATGGCCGCGGGCGGCCCGCGCATCGTCTACAACCGCGAGATGGACGTGCTCGCCCGCTACCGCGAGCTCGGCCCGGAGGGACGCGAGATCGCCATGATCCTGCTCCGCCTCGGCCGAGGCCGGCTGGGCCACTCCTGACGTGCGCCGCGGGCGCCTTCGGCCTGGTCGAAGGCGCCCGCGGTCCCGTCATGCCGCGTGGTCGGCGGCGAGGTCGCGATCCCGGGTCTCCGGTGCGCGGAGCACCGCGACCAGGGTGACCACCGAGCACAGCGCCACGTAGATCGAGATCGGCAGCGAGGAGTCGAACGCGGCCAGCAGCGCGGTCGCGATGATCGGCGCCAGCGAACCCGCCACGATCGACGCCAGCTGGTAACCGATCGAGGCACCCGAGTAGCGGACCCGCGTGCCGAACAGCTCCGCGAAGAACGCCGCCTGCGGCCCGTACATCGCGCCGTGGAACACCAGGCCCACGGTGGTCGCGAAGGTGATCACCCAGAACGACTTGGTGTCGAGCATCGTGAAGAAGAAGAACGCCCACACTCCCGTGCCGACCGTGCCCAGCAGGTAGATCGGCCGCCTGCCGAACCGGTCGGACAGCGCGCCCCAGATCGGGATGCTGATGAAGTGCAGGACCGAGGCGATCAGCGCGGCGTTGAGCGCGACCCCGCGCGGCAGGTCCAGGAACGTGGCCACGTAGGTGAGCACGAACGAGGTCAGCACGTAGTAGACGACGTTCTCGGCGAACCGGGCGCCCATCGCCGTGAGCACCTCGCTGCGGTAGTGGCGCAGCACCTCCAGGATCGGCGGCTTCTGCTCGGCGCCGCTGTCCTCTGCCTTGCGCTGCGCCTCCAGGAACACCGGCGACTCGGCGACGGCCAGCCGCACCCACAGCCCGATCAGCACCAGAACACCGGAGAGCAGGAACGCGACTCGCCAGCCCCAGGCCAGGAACGCCTCGTCGGACTGCACCGCCGCCAGCACCGCCAGCACCGCGGTGCCGAAGACGTTGCCCAACGGCACCCCTGCCTGCGGCCACGACGCCCAGAAGCCGCGGCGCTCGGCGGAACCGTGCTCGGAGACGATGAGCACCGCACCGCCCCACTCACCGCCGATCGCGAAGCCCTGGATCAACCGCAACGCGGTGAGCAGCAGCGGGGCCAGCACCCCCACCGACTGGTAGGTGGGCAGCAGGCCGATCGCGAACGTCGCGCCACCCATCATCACCAGGCTGAGGACCAGCAGCTTCTTCCGGCCGATCCGGTCGCCGTAGTGGCCGAAGACCAGGCCGCCCAGCGGCCGCGCGACGAAGCCGACCGCGTAGGTGATGAACGCGAGCAGGGTGCCCATCAGCGGATCGCCCGCGGGGAAGAACAGCTGGTTGAACACCAGCGCGGCGGCCGAACCGTAGAGGAAGAAGTCGTACCACTCGACGGTGGTGCCGACGAGGCTCGCGACCACCACGCGGGTGGTCGAAGATCTGGCGGGAGCGGACTCGGTGGTCATGGCTGCGTCCTCCTTGACGGGCCGGTGTTCACCTCGGGACTTGCCTGGTCAGTTCGCCGTCCAGCCGCCGTCCATGGACAGCGAGGCGCCGGTGATCGACGTGGTGCCCGGCCCGCACAACCAGGCCGCGAACTCGGCGACCTCGTCGGGTTCGACCAGCCGCTTCACCGGGGTCCGGGCCAGCAGCACGTCCTCGGTGACCTGCGTCTCGGGCACCCGGTGCAGCCGGGCCTGCTCGGCGACCTGGCGCTCCACCAGCGGCGTGCGCACGAATCCCGGGCACAGGCAGTTGGCGGTGACGCCGTGCGGAGCCCCCTCCAGCGCGATCGTCTTGGACAGGCCCTCGATCGCGTGCTTCGCGGTGACGTAGGCGCTCTTGAACGGCGAGGCGCGCAGCCCGTGCACCGACGAGATGTTGATGACACGGCCCCAGCCGCGCTGGTACATGCCCGGCAGCGCGGAACGCACGATGCGGAACGGCGACTCGACCATCACGCGCAGGATCGCGGCGAAGACCTCCGGCGGGAACTCCTGCACCGGCGCGACGTGCTGGAACCCGGCGTTGTTGATCACGACGTCAGCGCCATCGCCGAGGTCGTCGGCGTTGCCGGGATCGCCGAGATCGACCACCCGGGCCGTCGCGCCCAGCTCGTCGGCGAGCGCGGTGACGGCGTCGGCGGCCTTGTCGGCGGCGATCACCTGGGCTCCCGCCGCGACGAATCGCCTGGTGAGAGCGGCTCCGATGCCGCTCGCGGCCCCGGTGACCAGGACCCGCTTGCCGTTGAGATCGAGACCCGTTCGCTCGCTCATAGCGACAGAACCTAGGCGTGACGGCGGTCTCGAACCAGACTTGATCCACAACCTTTTCGAACCGATCGGCAAATCAGGGGGATCCCCCATATCGGACAGGCCCCGTCAAGGAGCAGACTGGTGCCATGGGCATGGTTATCGGTCTGGTCGCACTCCTGGTGACGCTCGCCGCGGTGATCGCGGCAGCGGGGCACGCCGGCTATCTGGCGATGCTGACCTCTGCTGCGAAGAAGCGTCCGGGCGGGCAGCCTGCCGCTGACTTCGCCAAGAAGCGCTACCCGATCGCCGGTGTCGGCCTCGGCGTGACGCTGCTGGCGCTGCTGATCAGCAACGGCGATTCCGCGGGCGCGGACGTCTTCGCGACCCTGCTCGGCCTCGGTGGTGGCGTCGGCTCGCTCAAGGCGCTCCAGAGCACGCAGAGCCGCTTCCGCGAGGGTGATTTCTGACGCTTCGCTGCGCCGCGCCTGCAACCCGGGCGCCGCGCCTCTGCATGCCGCGCTTGCCCCAGGTGACGTCCTCGCCAGCGGACGTCTCAGAGCCCGCGGTGGCCGGTCCCAGGGGTGGGCTCACGACCCTCGCCTCCGCCGCTCGCGCGCAGCCGTGCAACTCGTGATCGCTTCCGCATCCCCGGTCCGTCTTTCGGTGACGTTCGTTCGAGTGGTCGTGCGGTGATATCACCTGTTCGGCGCATCAAGAGCGCCGTTCGGAGCACCGATCTCACCGACGCGAAGCTCGCCGTGAACCAATTGCGGGTTGCAGAAAGTCGAGACCTCCGATGCACAGCGGCAGAACCATCGGCTGGAGCGGCCGACTCGATTGGCCGCCGCCGGCACCGACACCGTCCGCGGGGCAGGACCCGGCTCCGGGTCGCCACCGCAGGACCGACCCCAGCGCGGCGGGGGCGCAGATCCCGCCGCAGCGGACCGGGCCCGAGGAACCACCGCCCCGCGTGGTGATCGATCCGCTGACCGACACCGCGCCGGTGGGCGGGCTGCACAAGTTCGACCTCGGCATGGTGCCCGCCTCGGTCACCCCGCCTCCGAGCTGGCGACGCGCGGCGTGGTTCGCGATCGCCTCATCGGTGGCCGCACTGGGCGGCCTGGTGTTCGCCACGGCGCTGGTGTCCAACCACCACACGACCCACATCGAGGGCCTGGAGCTGCCGAGCATGCCGCGCGGCGGCTCGTACCCGCCGCTGTCACGCGATCCCTACTTCCTGACCGGTGACCCGACGCGGCCGTCGGTCGCGAGCAGCACCTCCACATCATCGGGCAGGCCGAACCAGCTGGCCCCTGGGGTGCCGCCGACCGGAACGCCCGAGCCGACCGCGCCCGGCGAGCACGCCGGGGACGAGCCCGCCGACGAGCCCGCCGACGACGAGGAGCCCGGCACGCCCGGCAGCGGAGCGCCAGGCACCGGGACACCTCCCGGCACGAGCAGGCCGCCCACCACCGAGGCGCCGCAGCTGTTGCAGCTGACCGACACCGAGGGCATGCAGCGCACCAGCGAGCAGTACTACGGCGCGATCTCCAGCGGCGACCTGCCCGGCGCGTACGCGATGACCACCGGCGCGCTGCGCGCCGAGGGCTACGAATCCTTCGCGGCCCGCTACTCCTACGCGACGCGGATCGAGGTCCTGCAGGTCTACGCGACGCCGACGAGCACCGCGCACACCCTGCGGCTGACCTTGCCGGACGGCTCGGAACGCATGGAGCGCCGCGTGCTGCGCTACGAGATGGCCGAAAGCCCGATGATCTCGTCGGACGAGCGGGTCTCCTGACCGCCGGCCGATTCCCGGATCGAGGTCGGGGCTGTCGAAGCTGAGATGGAGCAGCCCGGCGCCGCGGGCGTGCTCTGGCCCGACCGCGATCGACATGCCTCCTGGTGGCCGACCGGCCTGAGCACCTCGCGCCAGCACCGATTCCTCGAACTGGGGGACGTCCGCCCAGCACACTCGGCGTGAGCGGGGCAGCCCGGACGATGTCGCAGTACGGGTCATCCCGGACTTGGAAGACTGGCACGACCACACGAACGCCACGACATCACCGTCGCCAGCGCCGAGCTTCGCAGCGGCTTGCCGACCGCCGTGGCGTAGCCGCATCTGCGCCTTGCCGGCACGCACCGGATCGCGCCTCTGCGACCTGCTCGAACGCGGTTGATCGTCGTTCTCAGCGCGCCTGCTACCGAAAGGCCGGCTGGCTGGAGCGATACTCCTGGAGCTCACCAGACCCACACCCGGAGTCGCGACGGATGGTGGGTCATGGAGTCGGTCGACCCGGTGCTCGCTGATGACCCACCAGCGTTGTCACTCAGGTGTCGGAAATCGCGCCCAGCTGCCGCAGGACGCTGTAGTTGTCGTAGTACTCACGTTCGCGGTAGATCTTGCCGTCCCGGATCTCGACGATGTTGCACACGAGGACCTCGATCTTCCTCCCCGTTGGCGCGATCCCGTCAAGCTCGTTCTCGTGCGTGCCCCGTACCGTGAGTTCCCGGACCGCGACGTCGTCCCCACACGCGAGAGTGCTGCGGTTCTCGAACGTCAGGTCGGGAAACGCAGTCTTGTACTTGTCGGCGACTGCGATGCCGGCATCCGCTCCTGGCTGCTCCCCTTCAGCGTCGAGGTAGACGTAGTCGTCGTGGTAGAGCTGCCGCAGCCCGTTCAAGTCGTGTTCGCGCACCAGGTCGAACATCTTCTGCTGGATGTCGGTGGCCTCGGACATGCTCAACCCCTTTCCACCTGTGGATACGCAGGTACACCGCTGATGCTAGACAGGCGGTAGGGCGCTGCCAGAGGAATTCGACTCGAGGTGAACCCTGGAGTCACGAACGAAGTCGACGCCGGTGGGGGCACGCAGCGACCACGGACCGTAAGCCGCTGCTCCGTTCGTGATCTTCGTGGCCATCCCTTCCGGTGATCTATTTGGGAAACCTTCCCATTCGGGCGGAAGGCGGGTACCTCTTCACGCCGTGGAGCACGCCAGGGAGCGCACCGCCTTCGACCAGACCGTCACGGTCGCCGAGCTGATCCGCCGCGGCCCGCAGACCCCCGAGCAGGCAGGCCTGGCCGACGAGCTCGCCGACTCCGAAGCCGCGCCCACCCGCAGTCAGCAGGGCGGCCTGGGCGTGCTCACCACGCTCGGCCTGCTGCTGCTGATCTCCGCCGCCGGAGCCGCTGCGCTGATCATGGCCAAGCCCGCGCAGCTCCCCCGTCCCAGCCACTCCGCCGCCGCGATCAGCGGCGTCCCAGCGCTGCGCCCCGACCTGGTGCTCGAAGCGGCCTGGCCCTTCGTCGGCAACGGCGGTTTCGCCGCGGCCGCGGAGGGTGGCGGCAACGCCTCCGCCGCTGAACCGGAAGACACCCACCTGGCCAACCCAGCAGCGGGCAGCGCGAGCACCGCGCTGCGCCTCGTCAGGGACTTCTACGGTCGCGCGCAGGACTCCCCGGACCGGATCGGTGAACTGCTCGCACCCGAGCTCGGGCAGGCGACGGAGCTCACCCGCGCGTGGAGCGCGGTCGACGCGGTGCGGCTCAACGAGCTGCGGATGGAGCCGGACGGTTCGGTGCACGCCCAGGTGGAGGCGGTCTACCCGGGCGGCCGCCGGGTGCTGCTGGACCATCACCTGCACGTCTCGCCGGGCCCGCTGCCGCGCATCGTCTCCGCCGAGTTGCGCAGCGCACGACAGCTCCAGCCCGGCTGAGGAGCACAACAATGCGGCAACGACCCCGCACCCATGCCGACCCGGTCCCGTCGGGACCGGCACCGCCGGTACCGTGGCGTGAGCCGGTAGGCGCTGCGGGTCACGAACCCGGGGCGCCCCCGGCCCGGAGCCGGACCACCAGCCAAAACGCCTGTGAGACGGGCCCGGATCACCGCGGCCTCAGGCGCGGGCGGCGTAGCCTCGAAACCGGTCCTACCGATCTTTTCGACTTCGGGCCTACGCCCACACGGCGTCGGCTAGGCTGCCGTATCGCGGTTCGGTAGCAACCCGAGTCGTGCTTTGAACGTGTACTTGTGGGGGGCCAAAGCCGGTCCGCCTAATCCGCCGGTGTTCGGTGGGGCAACGTCCGGGATCCCCCGGGGAGCGGCCGCCGCTGGGCATCGATAGCAGTACGGGGAGACGTCGGTGAGCGACGAAGGTCGCCTGGTCGCCGGACGCTACCGGGTGCAGCGACGCATCGGCAGTGGCGCGATGGGCGTGGTGTGGGAGTGTGTTGACGAGCGCCTGCACCGCACCGTTGCGGTCAAGCAGTTGCTGTTGCAGCCCGGTCTTGATCCGGGAGAAGCCGAGGAAGCGCGGCAACGGGCAATGCGAGAGGGCCGGATCGCGGCCCGGCTCCAGCACTCGAACGCGATCTCGGTGTACGACGTGGCCGAGGACGAGGGGCAGCCGGTCCTCGTCATGGAGTACCTGCCGTCGACGAGCCTGGCAGCGATGATGTCCGACCACGGCCCGCTGCCGCCGCGCGAGGTCGCGCGGATCGGGGCGGAGGTCGCGTCGGCTCTCGGTGCCGCGCACGCCGCCGGTGTGGTGCACCGCGACATCAAGCCGGGCAACATCCTGCTCGGCGACAACGGCCAGGTGAAGATCACCGACTTCGGCATCTCGCGAGCTCAGGGCGACGTGCAGGTCACCAAGACCGGCATGCTCGCCGGGACGCCCGCCTACCTGTCGCCGGACGTGGCGATGGGCCAGGAGCCGACCCCGGCCTCGGACGTGTTCTCCCTCGGAGCCACGCTCTACGCCGCCATCGAGGGCCACCCGCCGTTCGGTCTCAACGAGAACACGCTGGCGCTGCTGCACGCCGTGGCCGCGGGCAAGATCGAGCCGCCGCAGCAGGCGGGCCCCATGGCCCAACCGCTGATGGCGATGATGGCCGCCCGCGTGCAGGACCGCCCGGACATGGCGCAGTCCCGCGAGATGCTGCAGGCCGTGGCCGACGGCGGCTCGGTGAACTCCATCCCCACGATGGCCGCGCCGATCCCGCCCGCGCTGGCACCGGAGGCCCCGGACAACGCGACGAGCGTGATGGGCTCGGGCGCCGCAGCAGGCACCACGGTCGCCTACTACGAGGACGACCCGTACTCCGAGCGGCCCTACGAGGACGCCACGTCCTACATGGGCGCCGACACGCGTGCCGACTCGGCCGCCTACGAGGAGCCCCGGCGCAGCAAGCGCCCGGTGATCATCTCGGCGATCGCGCTGGTCGCCGTCGCGGTGATCGCGGTGCTGGTCACGTCGGCGCTGCGGGGGCCGGAAGCGCCGCCGCAGCGGCCCGCCAACCAGCAGACGGAAGCCCCGCAGGTTCCCGTCCCGCCGCCGGAGACCACGAGCGAGGAGGAGACGAGCACCAAGCAGACCCGCACCTCCACGCGGGAGACGCAGAGCTCGTCCCAGGAGACGCCCACCTCCGTCGAGGAACCGACGTCCACCCGCAGCGAGCCGACGTCGAGCGACGACGCGACGACCTCGCAGCGGCCGACCCGGACCAGCACCACCCAGAGCGGTAGCGTCACCACGCAGTGAGGTAGACCCGATCCAGGTCGGAAGTCCCGCGGCCGGAGTGCTCATCGACAGGTGAGCGCCCCGGCCGCGGGCGCATTGCGGCCCCGGGGTGCCGCCTGGAACACGCGGCCCAGTAACGTGGTTGCGGGCGTGACACCGTCGGGTGAAGCCGGCAGCGGGGAGTCGTTCCGTCCTCAGTGCAAACGAAAAATCAGGCAGTCCTTAGACAGGCGAGCCCCGCCGGGCGAGCCAGTACCAGGAGACACCGGTGAGCGCCGAAGGTCGTTTGATCGCGGGCCGGTACCGCTTGCAGCAAAAGATCGGTAGCGGCGCCATGGGCGTGGTGTGGAAGGCCGTGGACGAGCGCCTCCACCGCACGATCGCCGTCAAGCAACTGCTGCTGCAACCCGGTTACACCCCCGAAGAGACCGAGGAAGCACGTCAGCGGTCGATGCGCGAGGGTCGCATCGCCGCCCGCCTCCAGCACCAGAACGCCATCGTGGTGTTCGACGTGGCCGAGGACGAGGGCCAACCGGTGCTGGTCATGGAGTACCTGCCCTCGACGAGCCTGGCCGCGGTCATAGACGAGCAGGGCGTGCAGCCGCCGATGCGGGTGGCCCGCATCGCCGTCCAGGTGGCCGGGGCGCTCGCCGCCGCGCACATGGCCGGCATCGTCCACCGGGATCTCAAGCCGGGCAACATCCTGCTCGGCGAGAACGACCTCGCCAAGATCACCGACTTCGGCATCTCGCGCGCCATCGGCGACGTAGCGGTCACCAAGAGCGGCATCCTCGCAGGCACTCCCGCCTACCTGGCGCCGGAGGTAGCGCTGGGCCGCGACCCGGCACCCGCTTCGGACGTGTTCTCGCTGGGTTCGACGCTGTACGCGGCGATCGAGGGCGGCCCGCCGTTCGGCACCGACGAGAACGCGATCAGCCTGCTGCACCGGGTCGCGCGCGGCCAGTTCGAACCGCCGCGCCAGGCCGGGCCGATGACCCCGGTGCTGATGCAGATGCTGTGCCCCGACCCGGTCGACCGGCCGACGATGGCGCACACCCGCGACCTGCTGCAGGCCGTGCTCGACGGCCGACCGGTGCCCAACGCGGCCCCGGGCGCCGGTGCGGGCTGGCAGCGCCAGCAGCAGGCTCCCGCGCCGACCTCGCCGCACGGCGGGGCGATGATGGCGCACCAGGGCATGGGTGGCGGCGGGAACCCGCCCACCCGCGTCAGTGCCGCCGGTCCGGTGGCCGCCGCCGCTCCGCCGCGTCGCGGTGGCAAGCAGGTCGTGCTGTGGATCGTGGCGATCGTGGTGGCGATCCTGGTGGGCGTGCTCGCCGCGAACGCCTTCGGCTCCGGCTCGCAGAGCCAGGGCACCCCGTCGTCCGCCCCCGTGCCGCCACCGGTTTCGCCGCCCGCGCCGACGACCTCGGCGACGCAGACGACCAAGAAGTCGGCGGCACCGACGAGCAGTCATGCCCCGACGTCGAGCGCGACGAGCACCAACAAGCAGGTGACCAAGGAAGAGCTGGTCTCCACGGTCAAGAAGTACTACAAGCTGGTGCCCAAGGACCTCGACGAAGCCTGGGAGCTGCTCGGGCCGAGCCTCCAGTCGCAGGGCAAGGAGCGCTACCAGGCGTTCTGGAAGCAGATCGACGACGTCAAGATCATCGGTGAGCCGGTGCAGTCCGGCGCCAACGTCGTGGTCACCCTCCAGTTCACCAAGGACGGCAAGAAGACCACCGAGATGCACGTCCTCGGCATGGTCGCCAACACCGACGGAGACGCCCTCATCAACACCGACAACCGGAGCTGATCAGCCCACGACCGCGGTCTCGGCCAAGCAGTCGATCAGGGACCTCGCAGCGGGCAGGTCGGCGACGGCTTCCCGGACGGCGACGTGGAGGCGGCGGACCGGCTCCGGGTTGGTGACCGCCCGGATCTCCACGTCCGGGTGCACCACGTTCAGCCCCAGCTGCGGCACCAGGGCGACGCCCAGGCCCGCCGCGACGAAACTCTGCGCGGAGTAGGTGCTGTCGGTCTCCAGTGCGACGCGCGGGGTGAAACCGGCGCTGGCGTAGGCGTTCCGCAGCAGCCGCGAGCAGATCCCGCCGCTGGTCACCGCGCTGTTGATCCAGGAGTCGTCGGCCAGCTTCGCCATGTCGACGCTGTCGTGCTCGACCTGCGGGTGGGAGCAGGGCAACACCACTCGGTACGGGTCGTCGGCCAGGTGCACCAGCCGAACGCCGTGCCGCTGCGGCACCGAGTCGCCGAGCACGATGACCGCCAGGTCCGCCTCGCCTGCGACGACGTCGTCGAGCAGGTCCTCCTCCTGCAGTTGCAGGTCCAGCTGCACCTCGGGATGTTCGGCGCGGAACTTGGCGACCGCCTGCGGGATCAGGCCGACCGCAGCGGTGGTGAAGAACCGCACGCGCAGCAGCCCGGTCCGGCCCGCGCGGATGTCGGCGAGCTCGACCTCGGTCTCGTTGAGCACCTCGGAGATCTGCCCCGCCCGCTCGGCCAGCAGCGTGCCCGCCGGGGTGGGGCGCAGGCCGCGACCGGCCTTCTCCAGCAGCGGGGTCCCGGCTTCCTTCTCCAGCGTGGACAGCTGCTGGCTGATCGCTGAAGGGGTGAACCCGAGGTTGGACGCGGCGGCGCTCACCGAACCGCTGGTGACCACCGCGCGCAGGACTTGCATCCGCCTGACGTCGAGCACGCACCCGACGATACAGCAAACCTTAATGGTTCGTTGAGATTAATTCGCTTGTCCTTACGTCTCTGCTTTTGCAGGCTGGATCCAACAACCCGACGGCACGCGGGAGCGCCGATGAACAACCCGACCAGCTATGTGCGACTGGGCGCGCTCGCGCTCTTCTGGGGAGCGAGCTTCCTGCTGATCAAGCTCGGACTCGAAGCCCTGTCGCCGACGCAGATCGCGCTGGGCCGCATCGTGCTGGGAGCGCTGACCCTGCTGGCGATCTGCGCGGTGCGCGGCTTGCGCATCCCGCGCGACCGGGACCTGTGGCGGCACATCGCCGTCGCCGCCGTGTTCGCCAACGCGCTGCCGTGGGTGCTGCTGGCCGTCGGCGAGCAGAGCGTCGAGTCAGGGCTGGCAGGCGTCCTCAACGCGACGACACCACTGTGGACGGTGCTGTTCGGACTGCTGGCCGGACGCGAGGCGCTGCCACCGCGTCGCGCCGCCGGGCTGCTGATCGGATTCCTCGGTGTGCTGGTCATCTTCGCCCCTTGGCAGGGCGGCGGAACGCTCGGCTGGGGCGTGCTCGCGTGCATCGCCGCGTCGGCGAGCTACGGCATCGGCTTCGTCTACACAGGACGGTTCATCACGGGGCGGGGCACGCCACCGCTGGCGCTGGCGAGCATGCAGCTCACCGCCGCGATCGGGTTCTCGCTGCTCGCGCTGCCGATCGACGGGCTGCGGGTGGTGCACTGGGATCCGGTGGCGCTGCTGGCCGTCCTCGCCCTCGGCGTCGTCGGCACGGGCATCGGCTTCGCGCTGAACTACCGGCTGATCGGTGACGAAGGAGCCACCACGGCTTCCACCGTCACCTACATCATGCCGATCTTCTCGGTGCTGCTCGGCTGGCTCCTGCTCGACGAGCAGCTGCCGCTCCGGGTGCTGCTCGGCATGGCCGTGGTCCTGGCCGGCGTCGCCCTGACCCACCGCACGAGCTCAGGCCCCTCGATCGCCGCCCGCGCCCGGACGGCCTTCGACCGAGCCTCGCGCCTCTACGCCGACCTCGCCACGAACCACCCGATGAAGTAGCGACCTGCGAGCGGTGCAGCCGCGAGCCCGCTCCCGGCTGCACCGCCGCGGGTCCTGAGGCGCCGTGTGGGCGTGCACCAGGAGTGGCGCCCGGAGCCAGGCGGGGCGCTCCAGGTTCCGCCACCCGCACGGCGCGGAGCTGGAACTCGGAGGCTCAGACGAGACGCCGGTCCGAGGCCCAGCGGGAGAGCTCGTAGCGGTTGGAGAGCTGGGTCTTGCGCAACACGCTGGAGACGTGGGTCTCCACGGTCTTGACCGAGATGAACAGCTCCGAGGCGATCTCCTTGTACGCGTAACCGCGCGCCAGCAGGCGCAGGACCTCCCGCTCCCGCCGGGTGAGCAGGTCCAGCTCGGGGTCACCGACGGGGGCCGCGTTCGGGCCCTCGGAGAAGGCGTCGAGGACGAAACCGGCCAGGCGCGGCGAGAACACCGCGTCCCCGGCCTTCACCCGGGAGATCGCCTCCACCAGCTCGCGGCCGGAGATGGTCTTGGTGACGTAACCGCGGGCTCCGCCCCGGATGACCGCTATGACGTCTTCGGCCGCGTCGGAGACAGACAGGGCCAGGAAGACGATCTCGCTCTTGTCGTCACCGGACTGGGCGCGGACCTGCCGGAGGACTTCGGCACCGCCGCCGTCGGGCATGTGGACGTCGAGCAGCACCACCTCGGGCCGGTAGTGGCCGATCCCGGCCACCGCCTCGGCGACCGAACCCGCCTCGCCAACCACCTCGACGGCGTCGGCGGCAGCGAGCTCGGCGCGCACCCCGGCGCGGAACAGCGCGTGGTCATCGACGAGGAACACCCGGACCGGGCGGGACTCCTCAGCGGCTTCACCGGTCACAACATCCTCCGCAACGTCGTTTCCATGGCAGACTGCGCTTCACGCCGCCGACCTGGGCATTTCCATGACCACCTCGGTGCCCTGACCGGGCGAGGTGCGCACCGTGACCTCCCCGCCGTGCCGCTGCACGCGGCCGCGGATCGAATCTGCCAGCCCGTGCCGGTCGTCGGGAACGGCATCCGGGTCGAACCCGGCACCGCGGTCGCGCACGAACACCGACACCACTTCCGGCTCGACCTCCGCGTAGGCGCTGACCTCGCTGACCCCGGCGTGCTTGGCCGCGTTGACCAGCGCCTCCCGGGTCGCGTTGAGCTGGGCGGTGAGCCGGTCGTCGACCTCGCAGTCCCCGACGACGACCTGCTGCACGGTGATCGCGAAGTGGTCCTCGACCTCACCGCAGATCCGCGCCACCTCGGCGGCGAAGGTCCCCTTGCTCGCCACCTCGGTCTCGGCTCCGTAGCCGTCCGGGCCGTAGAGCCAGCCGCGCAGCTCGCGCTCCTGCCCCCGGGCGAGCCTGCGCACCTCGCGCTCGGATTCGGCCTGCTTCTGGATCAGCGCCAGCGTCTGCAGCACCGAATCGTGCAGGTGCGCGGCGATCTCGGCGCGCTCCTGGGAACGGATGCGGCTGGCCCGCTCGACGTTGAGGTCGCGCACCAGGCGCACCCACCAGGGCACGGTGAGCACGGCGACCCCGACCAGCGTGGCGCCGGAGGCGAGCAGCCCGGTCGGCAGCGCGTCCAGCGAGCTCGTGCTGCCCACCAGCAACGCCATGCCGAGCACCACCAGCACGGCGCCGGACAGGACGCGGATCCAGGCGCTGCGCGCACCCGATCCCAGCAGGGCACCCGCGACCCCGGAACGGGCCCCCTGCCGCCAACGGCGGCGTTGGGAGTCGTCGGCCTCCCGCCACACCACGGCCGCGCCCACCAGGGCGACGACCAGTGGCACGGTCAACCAGGCCGGCATCGACAGCACGGCGCCGAAGGCGACGAGCGCACCGACGCCGAGCAGCACGATCCCGAAGCCCTGCTGCCACTCCTGCCTCGTGGCCGGGCGCGAGCCGCCGCCCTGCGGCACGAACACCCACAGCAGCGCGTAGGCGAGGATTCCGGCACCGCCCAGGGCCGAGAGGATCGCGAAAGTCATCCGCACCCACAGCACCCGAACGCCCAAGTGCTCGGCAACGCCCGCGCACACCCCGGCCAGCAGCCGCCCGTCGCGAGTCCGGCGCAGCGGCGGGTGAGCGGGGTGCACCTCGTCGGCGGAGGGACTCACTACGTTCAGCCGGTCGGTCCGCAGCGGGTTCACCTCGCGCTGGGCGCGCGGAGTCTTCTCGTCGGGGGCCATCACGTCATCGATGGTCACACGGTCGAGGGCCGCCAGGCATCAGGGACTGCCCTGACAAACCCGGGAGCGGGGCTGTTCCGGGTCGCATTCAGGGGCGTCCCCGATACCCGCGGACCACGCCGGATCGGATAGTGGTCGGTATGAACAGCACGCAGCAAGCCGGTGGTGTCGAGGCCACCGTGCGCGACTTCTGGGCCACCCGGCCCGTCCGCCCGACCGCCGGGAGCAAGGCGGCCGGTGTGTCGGCGGCGATCGGGCGGCGCTACGGCGTCGACCCGATCCTCGTGCGCGTCTCCTTCGTGGTGCTCACCTGCTACGGCGGCGCCGGGATCGTCCTGTACATGCTGGGCTGGCTGCTGTTCCCGAAGGAGACCGCGCCGCTGCCCGGTCAGACGACGCCGCGCCGCGAACCCACCAGGACCTGGATCGCGGCCGTGCTGGTGGTGCTGCTGTTCCCCGGGATGCTGTGGATGATCAACTCGATGGCGGTGCTGGGGCTGGCCGCGGGTCCGATCGCGCTGTACTTCCTGCACCGCAACCAGGGCGACCGCCAGGTAACCGGGACCGAGAACCCACCGCCGCAGGCCACGCCGACCGGCGAGAACACCTGGGTCTACCCGGGCGTGGCCCCGCAGCAGCAGACCCCGCCCGCGTGGGATCCGCTGGGAGCCGCGCCGTTCGCGTGGGACCTCCCAGAACCGCACGAACCCGAACCGCCGCAACCCCAGCACCGACGCTTCCGCTGGTACAACCCGGCCGCGCTGCTCGTCACGTTCGTGTGCACGGCGGTCATCGCGTCGTCGGGCGCACCGGCCTACTTCGTGCTGGCGACCGCGCTCGGGCTGCTGGGCGTGGCGATGGTGATCGGCGCGTTCCTGCGCGTGGGCCGCTGGCCGATCGTGATCGCCGTGCCGCTGACGATGATCGCCCTGCTCGCCTCGGTGGTGCACCAGGACCGCATCAGCGACATGGACGTCGCGGACTTCAGCGTCGGCGACGTGCGGTTCGCCCCCACCTCGATCTCCGAGTTGTCCCCGAACTACGACCGCTCCGCCGGAACGATCGACCTCGACCTGTCCCAGTTGCAGATCAGCAGCGGGCAGGTCGTGCACACCAGCGCCAACGTGGGCGCGGGTCACGTCCAGGTCCGAGTTCCGTCCACTGTGGATGTTCGGGCTGAGTGCGGCGCCGACGTGGGCGAGGTCAACTGCTTGAACCGGTACGCCAACGGTCGGGACCTGCACCAGGCGATCACCGACCAGGGCCAGGACGGTCCCGGCGGCGGCGAGATCGTGCTCACCGCGACGGCGGGCACCGGAAACGTGGAGGTCATCCGTGACTGACGAGAGCAAGCCCTACGACGGACCCGACCCGATCCTGCTGATCGCGGGCACCATGTCGGCGATCATCGCGGCCGCCGTCGCGCTCGACCTGGAGAGCCAGTTGCAGTGGATACTGGCCAGCGCCGCAGTGCTCGTGGGAATCGCCCTGCTGGTCATCTCCCTGCGCAAGCGCAGCGAGTGAGATTGCCAGTTGCACCGCGTTTTTCGCGGCCGAGGGCGGGATCCTCCGGGAATTTTCCCCCCTCCTGCTCCAAACGCCGATCTGCGCTCTTCCAAAACACGCCAACACCCCCCGGGTGCGGTGCCGGTCTGCTGATACTTCGGACTTGATCGATCCGAACAGCGTTGCTCCCCACAATCCCCGCAAGGAGCTGCCATGACCAGGAACCGCGTGCTCGCCGGCGGTGCCGTGCTCGCCCTGTTCGTCTCGCTGCCGTCCGCCGCCGCGGCGAACCCGAGCGAGGCGCCGAAGGACGTCAAGCCACGCGCCGAGGTCTTCTTCGACGACTTCTCCGGAAGCGAGCTCGACCGCTCGAAGTGGCAGGTCGAGGTGACGGGCGAGAACTTCGGCACCGTCAACAACGAGCAGCAGGCGTACGTCGACTCGCCTGAGACGATCTACATCGACCACGACGGTGGCACCGGTGCCCAGAACGGCGCTCTGGCGCTGCACCCGCGCTTCAAGCAGGGCTTCCAGGCCCCCGACGGCGGCACCTACGACTTCGTGTCGGGCCGGGTGAAGACCGAGGACAAGTACGAGTTCACCTACGGCAGCTACTCCGCGCGCATCAAGCTGCCGGAGAACGCCACGGCCTCCGGTCTGTGGCCCGCCTTCTGGTCGCTGGGCACCAGCATCAACGAGGGCAAGCCGTGGCCGGCGTGCGGCGAGGTCGACGTGATGGAGCACGTCGGCGAGCCGTGGACGAGCTCGGCCATGCACGGACCCGAGTACAACGGCAACACGCCGATCACCCACCAGCAGAACTTCGAGGGCAAGGACCCGGCCGACTGGCACACCTACCGGGTGGACTGGACGCCGGAGGGCTTCACCTTCTTCCTCGACGACACCCAGACCTACCAGGTCACCAGGCAGGAGTTCGACAGCAACGGCTGGACCTGGGTCTTCGACGACCCGCAGTTCATGATCTTGAACTTCGCCCTGGGCGGCCAGTACCCGCAGGGCGTCAACGGCGTCACCGAGCCCTACCCGGGCCTCCCGCAGGAGAGCGTCGACAAGGTCAAGGCAGGCACTGCCCGCTACCTCGTCGACTGGGTCAAGGTCGAGCAGTGAGGCACTGACGTCCAATGTGAGAGGGCCCCTTTGACCTGGTCAAAGGGGCCCTCTCACGTTGGAAGTGCTCAAGTCCCGGCTCTGGGAGCCAGCAGGCGCATCAGGTTCGGCTACCCGCACCGCTGAGCAGCAGGACCGCGGAGTGCTCGGAGGAGCTCACTCCCACTCGATGGTGCCTGGCGGCTTGGACGTGACGTCCAGCGTCACCCGGTTCACGTCGGGAACCTCGTTGGTGATGCGGGTGGAGATCTGCTCCAGGACGTCGTAGGGCAACCGGGTCCAGTCCGCGGTCATCGCGTCCTCGCTGGACACCGGCCGCAGCACGACCGGGTGGCCGTAGGTGCGGCCGTCGCCCTGCACGCCGACGGAGCGGACGTCGGCCAGCAGCACCACCGGGCACTGCCAGATGTCGCGGTCCAGGCCGGCGGCGGTGAGCTCCTCGCGAGCGATGGCGTCGGCGGCGCGCAGCGTCTCCAGCCGACCCGGGGTGACCTCACCGATGATGCGGATGCCCAGGCCCGGGCCGGGGAACGGCTGCCGGTGCACGATCGTCTCGGGCAGGCCCAGTTCCAGGCCGACCCGGCGGACCTCGTCCTTGAACAGCGCGCGCAGCGGCTCGACCAGTGAGAACTGCAGGTCTTCGGGGAGCCCGCCGACGTTGTGGTGGCTCTTGATGTTGGCCGCGCCCGAACCGCCGCCGGACTCCACGACGTCCGGGTAGAGGGTGCCCTGCACCAGGAAGTCGATGTGGTCGCCCTCGGCACCGGCCTCGGCCTGCAGATCGCGGGCGGCCTGCTCGAAGACGCGGATGAACTCGCGACCGATGACCTTGCGCTTCTCCTCGGGGTCGGTGACCCCGGCGAGCGCGCCCATGAACCGGTCGACGGCGTCGATGGTCACGAGACGGACGCCGGTGGCGGCGACGAAGTCCCGCTCGACCTGCGCCCGCTCACCCGCGCGCAGCAGTCCGTGGTCGACGAACACGCAGGTCAGCTGGTCACCGATGGCGCGCTGCACGAGCGCGGCCGCGACGGCGGAGTCCACACCGCCGGAGAGGCCGCAGATCGCGCGGCGGTCGCCGACCTGCTCGCGGATCGCGGCGACGGTGTCGTCGACGATGGACGAGGTCGTCCACTGCGGGCGGACCCCGGCGATCTCGTGCAGGAAGCGGCGCAGGACCTCCTGGCCGTGCGGGGAGTGCACGACCTCGGGGTGGTACTGCACGCCCGCGAGCCGGCGCTCGACGTTCTCGTACGCGGCGACCGGGGTGTCCTTGGTGCCCGCGGTGACCTGGAAGCCTTCAGGCGCCTTGCTGACCGAGTCGCCGTGGCTCATCCACACCGGGTGGTGACCGGGCAGGTCGTTGTGCAGCCGGCCTCCGTCACCGCTGATCTCGACCTCGGTGCGGCCGAACTCGCGGGTGCCGGTGTGCTCGACGGTGCCGCCGAGCGCGGCGGTCATCGCCTGGAATCCGTAGCAGATGCCGAACACCGGTACCCCGGCGTTGAACAGCTCCGGATCCACCTGCGGCGCACCGTCGGCGTAGACGCTGGAGGGGCCACCGGAGAGGACGATCGCCGCGGGATTGCGGGAGGCGATCTCGGACACCGGGGTGTCGTGCGGCACGACCTCGGAGTAGACCTGCGCCTCGCGCACGCGCCGAGCGATCAGCTGGGCGTACTGGGCGCCGTAGTCGACAACGAGAACAGGCCCGTTGGCGCTGTTGCTTGCGGAACCGGACACGTGGTCGCCGACCTCCTTGGCCATCGCAGTGCGGTCCGGTCATTGTCGCAGGTAACGAAGGCCACAACCGCATCGACCCAGGGATTGCGCATCCCCGCCGCCGGCTGCGGGAACAACGACGCCCACCCATCCCCGCGCGATCTCAGACCACGGGGAGGCGGAGAGCTGCCGGGGCCGACGGCGGGACCGCCGGCGACTTGGGCTCGACCGGGGCGATCTTCCGGTAGCCCTGGGACTGGTCGGGGCGGGAGTCGGGCTCGCCCTTGTTCGGCCACAGGGAGAAGGCGCGCTCGGCCTGGGCGGTGATGGTCAGCGAGGGGTTCACGCCCAGGTTCGCGCTGACCGCCGAGCCGTCCACGATCGACAGCGTCGGGTAGGACCACGCGCGGTGGTACGGGTCGATGACTCCGGTCTCCGGGCTGTCCCCGATCGCGCAGCCGCCCAGGAAGTGCGCGGTCAGCGGGATGTCGAACATCTCGCCCCAGGTACCGCCCGCGATGCCGCCGATCTTGTCGGCGACCAGGTCGTTGGCGCGCTCGCCGGCCGGGATGTAGCTCGGGTTCGGCGCGCCGTGGCCCTGCTCGGAGGTCAGGAACCGCTTGCCGAACACCCGCTTCACGCTGGTGGTCAGCGAGTTGTCGAGGCTCTGCATGACGAGCAGGATCACCGTGCGCTGGCTCCACTTGCGCACCGAGAGCATCCGCAGCGACAGCAGGGGGTTCTCGCGCAGGAACCTCCCCAGCTGCTTCCACCGCGAGCCGTTGCCGCCCTTGGTCGCGGGGATCTGCAGCAGTCCCATCGCGTTGGCGCCCTTGGTGTAGCGGACGGGCTCGATGTGGGTGTCCTCGTCGGGGTGGAACGAGGAGGTGATCGCGACACCGGTGGAGAAGTCGCGGTCGGGGTCGACCTCGCTCATCTGCGCTCCGATGATCGCCTCGGAGTTGGTGCGGGTCAGCTTGCCCAGCCGCTTGGACAGCCGCGGCAGGTCGCCGTTGTCGACGCTGCCGTGCAGGAGGTTCTGCGTGCCCCAGGTCCCGGCGGCGACCACGACCTGGTCGGCGCTGAAGATCTTCGGCCTGCGGTTGAGCTTCGCGCCGGTGCGGGAGGTGGCGATCCGCCAGCGCCCGTCAGCGCCCTCGCCGAGCCGGTCGACCGTGGTGAGCGGGAAGATCTCCGCTCCGGCCCGCTCCGCGAGGTGCAGGTAGTTCTTGACCAGGGTGTTCTTCGCTCCGACCCGGCATCCGGTCATGCAGGCGCCGCACTCGGTGCAGCCGGTGCGCGCCGGTCCCGCCCCGCCGAAGTAGGGGTCGCCGTCGGTGCGGCCGGGTTCGTTGAAGTACACGCCGACCGGGGTCGCGTGGAACGTGTCGGCCACGCCCATGTCCGCGGCGACCTGCTTCATCACCACGTCGTGCGGGGTCTCCGACGGCTGCTCGACCACGCCGAGCATCTTGGTGGCCTGGTCGTAGTAGGGCGCCAGCTCCGACTCCCAGTCGGTGATGTGCGCCCACTGCGAGTCCTGGTAGAAGGGCTTGAGCGGCCGGTACAGCGTGTTGGCGTAGTTCAGCGATCCGCCGCCGACGCCGGCACCGGCGAGGATGAGCACGTCGCGGAGCATGTGGATCCGCTGCACGCCGAAGCAGCCCAGCTGCGGGGCCCACAGGAACTTGCGCAGGTCCCACGAGGTCTTCGGCAGCTCCTCGTCGGAGAACCGGCGCCCCGCTTCGAGCACCGCGACCCGGTAGCCCTTCTCGGTCAGGCGCAGAGCGGCAACACTGCCGCCGAAGCCCGAACCGATCACCACCACGTCGAAATCGGTACCGCCACCACCACGTTGTGCCATGCGCGACAGACTAGAGGAACCTACTGACCAGTAGCTAGCCCCGTTCCGGGGTGTGGGAGGTGAGGTTCGGCTTCGAACCCCGTCACCCGCGCAGCATCAGGCCGACCTTCTGGAACTCCTTGAGGTCGCGGTAGCCCGTCTTGGCCATGGCCCGGCGCAGACCGCCCATGAGGTTCAGCGTTCCGTACGGGTCGCTGCTCGGACCGAACAGCATCTTCTCCAGATCGGCGTCGGTTCCGGCGAAGCCGACGATCTCGCTGCGCGGCAGGTTCGGGTGCGCGGCGGCCGAGGTCCAGTAGTAGCCCTGCGCGGGTGATTCGGTGGACTCGCTGAGCGCCTCGCCCAGCATCACCGCGTCGGCACCGCAGGCGATGGCCTTGGCGATGTCACCGGAGTAGGACAACCCGCCGTCGGCGATGACGTGCACGTAGCGTCCGCCGGTCTCGTCCAGGTAGTCGCGGCGGGCCGCGGCGGCGTCGGCGACCGCGGTCGCCATCGGCACGCCGATGCCGAGCACCTGCGTGGTCGTGGCCGCGCGGGACTGGCCGAAGCCGACGATCACACCGGCCGCACCGGTGCGCATCAGGTGCATCGCGGTCCGGTAGTCGCCGACGCCACCAGCCACCACCGGCACGTCCAGCTCGTTGATGAAGCGCTTGAGGTTCAGCGGCTCGCCGTCGCGGGCCACGTGCTCGGCGGAGATGATCGTGCCCTGCACGAACAGCAACTCGACGCCGGCGGCCAGCAGGTCGGGGGTGAGCTCCTCGGCGTGCTGCGGGCTGACCCGAGCGGCGACCGTGACACCGGAGTTCTTGACCTGCAGGAGGGCGTCGCTGAGCAGGTCCAGCCGGATCGGCGCGGAGTGCAGCTCCTGCAGCCGCGCGATCGGCGCCTCCAGGTCGCTGCTCTCCTCGGCGAGGCGGACAACGTCCGCGATCTTGTCCTCGACGTTGGTGTGCCGGGCCCACAGGCCCTCGGCGTTGAGCACGCCCAGACCGCCGAGCTCGCCCATGCGCACCGCCGAGGCGGGCGAGACGACGGCATCGGTCGGATGCGTGATCGCCGGGATGTCGAAGCGGTAGGCATCGATCTGCCAGGCCAGCGACACGTCCTTGGACGATCGGGTGCGCCGCGAGGGCACGATCTCGACGTCGTCCAAGTCGTAGCCGCGCATGGCGGTCCGGCCCATGCCGATCTCAACCTGATCGCGCACCGTGTGTCCCTCCTAGCAGCGGATGTCCAGCGGGACATTCTCTCCGCAAGCCAGGAACTCCCGCCGCCCGGGTCCCGGGATCACGCTCAGCGCACAACAGAACTCACACCGTCAGGAGAGCGGCGAGCACCGCCTCCCCAGCACACCACCCGAGCAGGCAGCACCGCCGCAGGTCTTGAGCGGCTCTCCGGCGAGGACGGCCACTCCGCCGCGCGATGTGACGTGCGTGGAGGAGTGGACCGCAGTCCAGTGAGCCGCTCAGGTCCTGCTACCCGCACCGCCAAGCGGAGCGGCCGCGGAGCTCCAGGACTCAGCGCGTGGTGTAGTTCGGTGCTTCTACCGTCATGGTGATGTCGTGCGGGTGCGACTCCTTCAACCCCGCCGCGGTGATCCGCACCAGCTTCGCCTCCTGGAGCTCAGGGATCGCGTTGGAACCCGTGTAGCCCATGCCGGAGCGAAGACCGCCCACGAGCTGGTCGACGACCTGGGACAGCGGCCCGCGGAACGGGACCCGGCCCTCGATGCCCTCCGGGACCAACTTGTCCTCGGAGAGCACGTCGTCCTGGAAGTAGCGGTCCTTGGAGTAGGACTTGGCCTGGCCGCGCGACTGCATCGCGCCCAGCGACCCCATGCCCCGGTAGACCTTGAACTGCTTGCCGTTGACCAGCACCAGGTCGCCGGGCGACTCGGCGGTGCCGGCGAGCAGGCTGCCCAGCATGACCGAGCTGGCACCGGCGGCGATGGCCTTGCCGATGTCACCGGAGTACTGGATGCCGCCGTCGCCGATGATCGGCACACCGACCGGCTTGCAGGCGACGCTGGCCTCGTAGATCGCGCTGATCTGCGGGACGCCGACACCGGCGACCACGCGGGTGGTGCAGATGGAACCCGGGCCGACCCCGACCTTGACCGCGTCCGCGCCCGCGTCCACGAGCGCCTGCGCGCCCGCGCGGGAGGCCACGTTGCCGCCGATGACGTCGACGGAGTTGCCCAGTTCCTTCTTGAGGGTCGAGACCGTGTCCAGCACGGCGCGGGAGTGACCGTGGGCCGTGTCGACGATCAGCACGTCCACGCCCGCGTCGACCAGGGCCATCGCGCGCTCGTGCGAGTCCGCGCCGACGCCGACGGCAGCGCCGCACAGCAGCCGGCCGTCGGGGTCCTTGGTGGCGCTCGGGTACTGCTCGGTCTTGACGAAGTCCTTGACGGTGATCAGGCCGCGCAGCTTGCCCGCGCCGTCGACGATCGGCAGCTTCTCGATCTTGTTGCGGCGCAGCAGGCCGAGCGCCGCGTCGGCGGTGACGCCGACCTGCGCGGTGATCAGCGGCGCGGTGGTCATGACCTCGCGCACCTTGCGCGTGTAGTCGACCTCGAAGCGCATGTCGCGGTTGGTGATGATGCCGACCAGCGTGCCGTCGGGGTCGGTCACCGGGACACCGGAGATCCGGAACCGGGCGCACAGCGCGTCGACCTCGGCGAGGGTGTCCTCGGGCGAACAGGTCACCGGGTCGGTCACCATGCCCGCCTCGGAGCGCTTGACGACCTCCACCTGGGACGCCTGCTCCTCAACGGAGAGGTTGCGCTGCAAGATGCCGACGCCGCCCTGGCGGGCCATCGCGATCGCCATCCGGGCCTCGGTCACGGTGTCCATCGCCGCGGACAGCAGCGGGACGCGGAGGCGGACGTTGCGGGAGAGCTGGGTCGAGGTGTCCACCTCGCTCGGGATGACGTCCGACTCGTCGGGCAGCAGGAGCACGTCATCGAAGGTCAACCCCAGCGTCGCGAACTTGTCGGGGAGGCCGGGAGCGGAGAGTTCGCTGGTCATGGCGAGGGATGTGCCTTCCTTCACGATATGGCCCACAAACCTCGAGGTGCGGCTTGCTGGGATTACCACGGCGATCGCGTCCTGCGCTTCAGCTGTGCTGAGTAGCAACGCGGTGTCCGGATAGGGGATTCCCCAAATGATAGAGACCACAGGTCAGGGCGCGGTTGCCCCGTCCCGGCAGGGGTGCGCCAGACCACCGACAGCGGTCGCAGGCGTGTGAAACCCGCCCCGAGAGCCGCGCGCAGGCGAGGCGCCCGGTACCGTGCGGGCCGTGCCGCACGATCCGATGCCACCAGACCCCTTCGCGGGTGATCCGGAAGATCCGAGCATGGCACTCGGTGATCACGACGCCGAGGACGGCCCGCCGCTCGGCGACGAGGAGCGCGCCGAGCTCCTCGCCGACCTGACCGACCTGGCCGTCTACCAGGCACTCCTGGAGCCCAAGGGCGTTCGGGGCATCGTGGTCGACTGCGCGGACTGCGGGGAGTGCCACTACCACGACTGGGAGCTGTTGCGCTCCAGCCTTTCCCAGCTCCTGCACGACGGCCTCATGCGCCCCCACGAACCGGCCTTCGACCCGGACCCAGGCCAGTACGTCACCTGGGAGTACTGCCGAGGCTACGCAGACGGGATGACGGAGAGCGAAAGCGCACTTTGAGCGCGCCCTCCTTAGCGGTTCGCGTCAGGCAAGCGCCGAAGGCGCTTCCTCCTCACCCCACCCGAGCAACCGGCACCGCCGCGAGTTCTCGGACGTCGTCTGGCCAGGACAGCCGTAGCGCCGCGTACCCGTTCACACCCAAATCTCGGATCCCGGAGCCAGACGGCGTCTGAGGTCCCGCTACCGGCACCGCCAAGCAGGAGGAGGACCCCTCTTCCACGAAGAGGAGTCCTTCCCTGCTGATCAGGGCGTTGAGGTCTGCGGTTGGTTGGGCCAGAACCAACCGCCCGACGAGCTCTCCGAACTGCTCGTCTCGCTCGGCGACGTGGTCGGCGAGGTCGGCCCGGTGGTGCTCGACGGCGGGGTGGTGCTGCCGGTGGGCGGCATGCCCGGAGGCGGCGGCAACGGCTGGGACGGGGACGGCTGAGTCGTCGGCGGCAGCGTCGTCGTCGGCGTCGAGGACTGCGAGGAGTCGTTGTCGCCGTGATCGATGCGCATGGTCAGCGACTCGTGGGCGGCCCTGAGCTCGGACAGGCCGTGCTCCTTGTCCACGTCGGCCAGGTGCTGGTCGGCCGACCGCAGTGCCTCCTCGGCGGCGATCCGGTTGCCCCGCTCGACCTCGCTCTCGGCCGTGTCGAGGTCCGTGCGAGCCGAGGCGGCTGCCTGGACCGCGCGCGTGTGATCGGTGTAGAGCACCTGGGCCACGCCCCACAGCATGTCGCCGGGCTGCGCGTCCCGGGCGGCCACGCCGACGCCGGTGAAGGTGATCATCAGAACCGCAGCCGCGGTGGCCACCGGGACGAGGTGCCTGCGGCGCAGGAAGCTGCGCGGTCGGCCGGCCTCGGCGATCGCCGCAACGGCGGTGTCGGTGTCCACCAGGTCACCGATCGGTGCCGAGTCCACGTCCTGACGCCACGCCACCAGCAGCTGTTCCAGGCTGGGGCCGCCGTCGACCGTCGCTGGCACGTCGGGGTTCGTTCCGCCCAGCGCGTCGAGGAGGACGTCGTCCTCCTGCAGCGCGGCCAGGTCGATCGGTTCGTCGCTGAAGTCGTCGAGGTCGGTGAGCTCCTCGTCCGCGTCACCGCGCGGACGGAAGGTCAGCACCTCGGCGCCGGCCTCTTCGCGGGAGGTCTCGGGCTCGTCCGAGCCGGAGTCCCGGTGGTTGTCGCTCAGTTCCGTTCCTTCGCCTGCGGATCCCTCAGCAGGAGCTACGTCCCGCCCGTCTGCATGGGTCGAACGGTCCTGCTCCAGGGCGGATTCCTCGACGGGTTCGCCTCCCAGCTCCCCATCGGGCCCTTTCCGCTCAGCCATTCAGACCACCTCCTCCGCGGACAGCGTCTTCCGCAACCGGGCCAGTGCGCGATGTTGTGCTACGCGCACAGCGCCCGGTGTCGAGCCGACCGCTTCGGCGGTTTCCTCCGCCGACAGCCCGACTACCACCCGGAGCAGCAGGATTTCCCGCTGCTTGGCCGGGAGGATTTGGAGCAACTGCGCCATCCTGCCCGAGAGCTCACCCTGCATCGCCCGCTGCTCCGGGCCGGCCTCGGACTCCGGGGTGTCCGGCATGTCCGCGACCGGTTCTGAGCGGTTGCGAGCTGACGCACGGTGCGCATCAGCCACCTTGTGCGCGGCGATGCCGTACACGAACGCCAAGAACGGACGACCCTGGTCCTTGTAAGTGGGCAGCGCTGTGAGCACCGCCAAGCACACTTCCTGGGCGACGTCGTCCGCTGACGCGAACGACCTCTCGTTTCGTCCGACCCTGGCGCGGCAGTACCGCACCACCAAAGGACGGATTTCGGCCAGCAAGCGCTCAATCGACTGACGATCGCCGTCGACGGCGGCGCTTACAAGAGCGTCCAGCCCGTCCCCCACATTGGTCATCGCAGACAGCAGCCCTGGTGTTACGCGTTCAAGCGATTCGGATTTGCCCGGCGTGTTTCGCGTGCACCGCACGCCGCGCCGTGGTCACCGTACCGGGCAGGGGGCGTTGGCAGAACAGGGACCGGGGGTCGGGGGCCGTCGTCGTCACCCACCCACATCTACCAGAAGCAGTGACCGGCGGTGTTCGTGCAGGCCACCGACATCGTCGTGGTGCGTCGGACACCCGTCGAAGACATCGTCCTGGTGCGTCGGACAGCCGTCGGAGACGATCTTCACATCGCCCCGGTGGAGGTGCGCGACGGCGGCGACGGCCGAGTGGAGGATGTTCTCGCCGTCGGCACCCGCAGTCGGGCCGACCGGAGGTGGCTGTGGTCCACATCATCAAAACCCCCGCGTCGCCGTGGAACACGGCGAGCACGAGCGCGATGCGGGCCACAGCCACTCCCGAGACGTCAGCTCACCGGAAGGCACCCTCGTCGGGCGGTCACCGGCGTCCCCCAGCTCCGTGCCGGTGCCACCTGGTCACCAGCTCAGGCGACGAGACCGCGGCGGAACCCGTGCGCCACCGCTTGAGCGCGGTCGCGAACGCCGAGCTTGCGGAACAGCCGGCGCGCGTGGGTCTTGACCGTGTCTTCGGAGAGGTAGAGCTCGCGGCCGATCTGGCCGTTGCTCTTGCCCTGGCTCATGCCGCGCAGCACCTGGAGCTCGCGCTCCGTGAGCTGCACGCCGGGGTCGGACGGCTGCCGCGGTGCGGGCACCGAGGTGCTTGCCAGCGTGTGGGCCAGCGCCGCGACGAGTTCGGGCCGGGACGCGTCCCAGCGGAGGTAACCGCGGGCACCACCGGCGATGGCCGCGGCGATGCTCGCCGCGTCGTCGGGAGCGCCGAAGACGATCACGTTGGCTTGGGGATGCGCGGAGACGAGCCGACGCGTGGCCTCGACGCCGTTGGGCACGGCGCGCTGGGTTCCCACCAGCACGACGTCCACGGCCTGCCGCGAGAAGCGGGCCAACAGCTCGTCGCCATGTGCGACGCAATCGATCCGACTCACTCCGGGGACAGCTGACATCACACGAGTGAGCCCTTCCCGGACGCTACGTCGGTCATCGCAGATCAAGACCGTCGTCACGGGAACTCCTTCCTGCAGGCGAGTGACGTTCCACATCCCCTATCGGACGCATGCGGCGAAACCTTGACACGATCCGGTGCTCAACTCCCCCAGATTTTCGGCCGCGGACACCTGTGAGGGACGTTCACCGGAACGGAGCAGGCCGCGGCGATTACCCCCTGGAAGGGCTCGACCCCGCGCCATACCTGCGATGTTCACTCGATCGCTGCGGATGTGGCGATCACTTCGCCCGTCCGAACGAACATCGAGATCAACCCCGCAAATAGGTTCTGTGATTTAGGTCACATCATACTCAACTCAGCCCAGGACGGTCGCGGAAACCCGAGACGCGGCGGCCTCGAGCGACCCGAGGAGCTCGACGTGACCGGGCAGCGCTTCGGCCGACCAGCCAGCCCCCGCGACGAACGCGCGAGCCCGCTGCCGGGTGATCGGGATGTCGTCGAGGACGCGCGGAGCCGCGTAGTACGGCTGCTCCGCCCACAGCACCACGGCAGCCGGCGCGGAGCGCTTCACAGCGGCGGCCAGACCCTCGCGCGGCAGGGCGGCGCCGAACAGCCGGTGCCCGACCCGGTTCGCGGCCAGCGCGGCGGCCAGCGCCACGAGTTCGAGCTCCTGGTTCTCGCCGGGGACCGGGGCGAGCACCACCGGGCGCGGGTTCTCCGGCTTCGGCGCCCGAGCGATGACCGAGCGCAGCGCGGTCGACGCGCAGTCGGTGAGCAGCTGGAGCACTTCCACGCCGGTCCCGGAGCGCTGCCTGCGCTCGCTGACCGCGCGCAGCACCGGCTGCAACACCTCCTGCCAGGTCCGGACCACACCGTCGCCGTCCATCGACTCGATCAGCAGCTGCTGCACCGACCACGAGTCCAGCGCCAGCGCGGCACGGCCCAGCCCCCGGGTTCGCGGCCCGGCACCGGAGAGCTTGAGCCCCCGGCCACCGGTGTTGGCCCCTGCCAGGGCGAGTTCGTCATCGGCGCCGTCGAGCACGCCGGACAGCAGCAGCGGCCCGTCCTCGGCGTCGGCCCGCTCCGCCGAGGAGCCGTCCGAGTGGCGCTGCGGGTGCGGTGCCGCGACCGTGCGGGCGTAGCGGGCGGCCTCCATCGGCGAAGCGCCGCGCAGCAGCGCGCGCTGCATCTGCTCCAGGCGAGCGATGTCGTCCGGCCCGTACCGGCGGTGCCTGCCGCTGGTGTGGTCGCTGGGACCCAAGCCGTACCGGCGGTCCCAGGTGCGCAGAGTGGCGGGTGCGACGCCGAGCCTGCGTGCGACCGCGGCGACGCTGAGCCTCGGCTCGTCGTCCAGACCGATCCCCTCCGGCTCCTGCGCTGACGTCTCCGACGCGTCCGCTCGATCACCGGCTGTTGGATCACCGAGCGGGTCGGGGGTGTGCACCCCCGCGATTGGTTCAGGCCGCGTCGTCACCCGGCACATATTCCGGTTCTCACCCGCCGAGAGCAAGCCGGTCGGACTTCGATCACCCCATTTCCAAGGATCACACCAACGATGAACAGCTTTTGGCGCGAAAGGGGTTGAACAAGTTTTGACTCGGTTCTACGGTCGGATCATGCGAGGCTGCGGCGGTCCCGCCGTAGCAAGGGAGGGGATCCACCGGTGGGAGGTGGTTGTCGCAATGGCAGACACTCGACGTCTTCCAGGACCGAACGCCGATATCTGGGATTGGCAGATACGGGGCTCGTGCAGGGGGATGGACAGCGCGTACTTCTTTCATCCGGACGGAGAGCGAGGTCCGGCACGAGCGAGGCGTGAGGCGAAGGCGAAGGAGGTGTGCCAGCACTGCCCTGTGCTAGCCCAATGCCGCACTCACGCATTGGCGGTCCAGGAGCCGTACGGCATCTGGGGAGGCCTGTCCGAGTCCGAACGGGAAGTGATCATCAAGGCGCGCAAGCGCCACCAGCTGGCGGTCGCAGCCGGCTGACCCAGGACCATGACCGGCGGTGGGAGAAGTGCCGCGGGTCAGGTGAGCCGGGAACGGATGGCACGAGGGGCGTCATTCGCTCCCGGCGAAGGCGGAAGAAGATCGGGGCGGTACCCAGGCATGGGTACCGCCCCGATCTTCATGTCGAGCGAGCGGCGCAGCCGCTCGCCCGCATCATCCCGATCAGTGACCGTGGCCGTGACCGTGTCCGTGGCCTGCGGCTTCCTCGGTCTCCTCCGGCTTGTCCACGACGGCGCTCTCGGTGGTGAGCACCATGCGGGCGATGGAGGCCGCGTTGGCGACCGCGGAGCGGGTCACCTTCAGCGGGTCGACGATGCCGACCTGCACCAGGTCGCCGTACTCGCCGGTGGCGGCGTTGTAGCCGGAGCCCCAGTCGAGGTCGCGGACCTTGGACACCACGACGGCGCCCTCCTGCCCGGCGTTGTTGGCGATCCAGAACAGCGGAGCCTCCAGCGCGCGGCGGACCAGCTGCACACCGGTCGCCTCGTCACCGGTCAGGCCGAGGTTGCCCTCCAGCGACTTGGCGGCGTGGATCAGCGCGGACCCACCACCGGGCACGCTGCCCTCCTCCGCGGCGGCCTTGGAGGCCGCGACGGCGTCCTCGATCCGGGACTTGCGCTCCTTGAGCTCGGTCTCGGTGGCCGCACCGACCTTGATCACCGCGACACCGCCGGCCAGCTTGGCCAGCCGCTCCTGGAGCTTCTCGCGGTCCCAGTCGGAGTCGGTCGCCTCGATCTCCTTGCGGAGCTGAGCCGCGCGCTCTGAGACGTCGGCGGCGGAGCCGCGACCGTCGACCAGGGTGGTCTCGTCCTTGGTGACGGTGACCCGGCGGGCCGCACCCAGCACCTCGGGACCGACCTCGGAGAGCTTCAGACCCAGCTCGGGGGCGATGACCTGAGCACCGGTGACGATGGCCAGGTCGTCCATGAACGCCTTGCGGCGGTCGCCGAAGAACGGCGCCTTGACCGCGACGACCTTGAGGGTCTTGCGCACGGCGTTGACGGCCAGGGTCGACAGCGCCTCACCCTCGATGTCCTCGGCCACGATCAGCAGCGGCTTGCCGTCCTGCACGACCTTCTCCAGCAGCGGCAGCAGCTCCTGGATGTTGGAGATCTTCTCCCGGTGCAGCAGGATCTGCGCGTCCTCCAGGACGGCTTCCTGGCGCTCGGCGTCGGTGACGAAGTGCGGCGAGACGAAGCCCTTGTCGAACTGCACACCCTCGGTGAGGTCCAGCTCGGTGGCCAGCGTCGAGGACTCCTCGATGCTGATGACGCCGTCCTCGCCGACCTTCTCCATGGCCTCGCCGATCAGGTCGCCGATGGCCTCGTCGCGCGAGGACACGGTGGCGATCTGGGCGATGTTGTCACGGCCCTTGACCGGGGTGGCCTTGGCCTTCAGCGCCTCGACCACGGCCTCGGCGGCCAGGGTGACGCCCTTGTTCAGCGACGCCGGGTTCGCGCCCGCGGCCAGGTTGCGCAGGCCCTCGCTGACCAGCGACTGGGCCAGCACGGTCGCGGTGGTGGTTCCGTCACCGGCGACGTCGTTGGTCTTGGTCGCGACGTTCTTGGCGAGCTGGGCGCCCAGGTTCTCGAACGGGTCTTCGAGCTCGATCTCGCGAGCGATGGTGACGCCGTCGTTGGTGATCTGCGGTCCGCCGAACTGCTTGTCCAGCACGACGTGCCGGCCACGCGGCCCGAGCGTGACCTTCACCGCGTCGGCGAGCTGGTTGACGCCGCTTTCCAGCGCACGGCGCGCCTGCTCGTCGAAGGTGATCTGCTTAGCCATTTTTGCTACAGCCCTTCAGATGAGTGCCTGATCCCGAACATGCAGCCGCCCCGGCGGTCCCGCGGTCGGGACCGCCGGGGCGGCTGTGCCCACGCTGGGTGGGCGCACGATGATCTGGCGTCAGTTGACGACGGCCAGCACGTCGCGGGCGGAGAGGACCAGGTACTCCTCGCCGTTGTACTTGACCTCGGTGCCGCCGTACTTCGAGTAGATGACGACGTCACCTTCCTTCACATCCACGGGGATGCGGTTACCCTTGTCGTCGATGCGACCCGGGCCGACTGCCAGGACCTTGCCCTCCTGGGGCTTTTCCTTGGCGGTGTCCGGGATCACGATGCCGGACGCAGTCGTCGTCTCGGCTTCGCTCGCCTGGACCACGATCTTGTCCTCAAGCGGCTTGATGCTCGCCACGGTGTGACCTCCACCTTCTGGGGCCTTCGAAGCGTTGGCTGGGAATGACGGCTCCGTTGCTCCCCGTCGTCGCGGGTGCCGGGTCGCGGTGGCGCCGTGCTGCTAGCACTCTACCCAGGAGAGTGCCAGCGCTCAACACCACCCGCTCACTCGAACGCTTGAACGCGACTTCGCGCATTCAACGGCACCGCTCACACCTCGCGGCGAGCGGGTTCATTCAACCCGCACCGAGCCGTCCGCGTTCGCCGTTCCGGACCTTGTTCACCCAACGAGACGACGACGTCACCGAAAGTGGTGGCACGTCGTGTCGATCACCGCCCCCGGGCCCACCTGCGATGTCGTGACGCCTGCTGTGCGCACAGTGATCATTGCTGGTAGATCGGCATGCGGGGAATCTCACCAATGCCTCCAGGTGGTTCACACCGGCGGTGTCCGGTGGCCTAGGTTGCACGGCATGCCAGCCCTCTCCAAGCCCGCGAACCGGCCGTGGGAGCGACGCCCCCGACCCGCTCGCCCGCCTGGTCCGTCCGGCCCCCCGACCCGATCCGGCTGGCGTCCGAAGTAAGCGACGCCTCCGCTCAGAACGGACCGCGCTGCTGCGGTCGCCTGATCTTGCCGACGGTTCACCAAACCCTCCAGGCATGTCGGTAGTTCCCGCTTCGCCAGGCGAGCACCGTCGAACTCCTCGGATGCGTCCGCAGGAAGACCTGGAGGGCTCCGAGAGCCCGATCCCAACGTTCTCTCCTCCGGCCGACTCACCGGCGCGCCGTGCTGCTGGGCGGCGCTGCCGCCTTCGGCGCGACCGCGTCGGCCGCTGCCCGACGGCGTGGTGCTGTGGACCCGGCTCGCCCCCGGAACCCACCAACGACGACGGCCACCCGGCGAAGCCCGACGACGGTTCCCTCGGCCGTCGCGAGGCCGCGTTCCAGGAAAAACTGCGAGAACACGCCGCCACGTTCGAGTTCCAATCCCAGCGGCGTCGAACTCCGGCTGCACCCGCGACTTCCGCGTGTTGCGCGGGTCAACTTCCACGTCATCCACGACGACCCGGACTCCCCGAGCTGGTCCCGGCCTGACCCCAGGACGAGCCCGGAACACCGCCGCAATCGAGGCCTGATCGCGGACGTGATCGGGTCACCCGTGGGCGGGCGGGAGGTGGCAGACTTGGGGTGTGCGCGTGGTGTGGGTGGTTCTCGGGGTGGTCGTTGGGGGG
>NZ_SMKV01000013.1 GCF_004348445.1 Saccharopolyspora aridisoli
GGGGTGATGCCGGGGTGGGCGTTGAGGTACGCGAGGAAGGCGTCGAGGTCGACGGGTCCGCCGACGACCTCTGTGCCCTTGGTGAGTTCGGAGAACCCGTCGCCGCCTCCGGCGAGGAAGTTGTTCACCGAAACCCGGTAGGGCGCGTTGGGGTCGACCGGCTGACCGTTGATGCTGATTTCGGTGACCTTCGAACCGATCGGCGCACCCGCCGAGTAGCTGTAGTGCAGACCGGCCGAGACCTGCAGGATGTTCGTCTCCTCCGGGGTCCACTGCTGCTCCAGGACGGCCCTGAGCTGGGCGCCGGTGAGCGTCATGGTCTGCATGATGTTGCCGAACGGCTGGACAGCGAACGCCTCGCCGTAGGTGACCACGCCGTCGCCTTCACCAACCGGTGAGCCGGGGAAGAGCAAGTCCGCGCGGATGCCGCCGGGGTTGGTGATGGCGATGTGCGGCGAGTTGGCCGCGGTCGCCTCGAACTGCGCGTCGGCGATGACGTCGCCCATCGGCGACTCCCCGGACGGGGCGGGGGTGCGGGGCAGGTCGCCGGTGATGCTGCCGACCGGCCGGTTGGCGATCGGGGCCGCCTTCGTGGCGGCCTCGTCGATCAGCGCCTGGGCTGCGGGGTCGGCGGGCACGTCACGTGTGACGACCTCGTTGCGCGCCTTGGTCTCCGAGCGCACGACGTCCTTGCTGACGCGGTCGATGGCCAGGTCGGCGACCGAGAGCAGCCGGCCGTAGGAGGCGGCTTGCAGCACCTGGCGCGGGTTGCCCGCCGGGTCGGCGACGGTGCAGTTGTACTGGGCGTGGCTGTGCCCGGTGAAGATCAGGTCGACGTTCGGCGACGCGGCCTTGACGATCTCGCTCGCCGGTCCCGGCGTCAGGTTGCAGTCGTCGGGCCCACCGCCCTCGGTGCCGTCGCCCTGGTGCAGCAGCACGACCTGCGCCTTCACGCCCATGGTGTCGAGCATCTTCGAGGTGCGGTTGATGGCCTCGACCTCGTCGCCGAACTCGAGACCCTCGATGGCTCCGGGGGCGACCACCGACGGAAGCTCCTCCAGCGTCGCCCCGATGATGCCGACGCGCGTGCCGTTGACGTTCTGGACGTCGAACGGCCTGAGCGCGGGACCACCGTCGGCGAAGGTGACGTTGGCGCCGAGCTGTTCGAAGTCCGCGCCGGGGAACGGGTTCCGGAACTGGCAGGCGTCGACGGGGTGGCAACCGCCATCGGACATCCGTCGCAGTTCCTCGAATCCCTCGTCGAATTCGTGGTTCCCGACGACCGAAGTGGACACGCCGAGCTGGTTGAGGAATTCGATCGTGGGCTCGTCGTGGAACAGCGCGCTGTTGACCGGCGAGGCACCGACGTTGTCGCCTGCCGAGAGCACCAGCGAGTTCTCCACCTCTCCGCGCAGCCGCGCCACGTGGGTGGCCAGGAACTGCGCACCGCCGGCGTCGACGGCGGTACCGTCGGGCAGCGTGACGCGGCCGGACGAGCCCGCCGGGGGTTCGAGGTTGCCGTGCAGGTCGTTGAACGTGATCAGCCGGACCTGCGTGGTCGACGGGGCCGCCGCCGCTGCCGGGGCCGTCGACCCGGCTGGGGCCGCGGTCACCGCCGCCGCGGCCAGCACGGCGGTCCCCAGCGCCACCGGACGGCTGAACCGAGCTGTCCTCACACCGATTTCCTTCCGATGAATGCCCTCCGCCACTTCCCGGACGGGCCGGAGGGTCGCCAGCGGAATCCTCTCCCGCGCACATGTCCAAGACCAGCACCACCAGGTGAATGTCTGGAAGCAGACACCCACGTCGCCCCGGGCTCGGCGAAACCCCTGAAACCGGTCTGACCAGGGGAGAAAGCATGGGGAAAGCCCTGGCCCTCAGGATGGACTCCGTTTTGGACAGGGCGGCTGGCGGACGTCGTTCACGTGGGGGTGAGCGGGATGGATTCGGGCGCGCCCGATCTCTCCACCTTCCCGGAACTGCCGGGGCGCGGAGCCCTGGTCACCGAGGGCGACGAGCTGCACGCCTCCGACCTCGGCAACCTCGTCGACCGCAGACCCGCCGCGATCCTGCGTCCGCGTACCACCGCCGACATCGCCGTCGCGGCCGCCTGGTGCTGCCGCAACGGCGTCCCGCTGCGCGCCCACGGCACCCTGCACACCACCGGCGGACAGGCGCTGTGCCCGTCCAGCGGGATCCAGGTCGACATGCGCAGCCTCGACCTCATCCACGCGGTGACCGACGAGCACGCCGACGTCGAGGCGGGAGTGCTCCTGCACGACGTCGTCTGGCACGCCTGGCTGCGCGGACGCCGGTTGACCTCGGGGCCCACCGGATACCTCCAGCTGAGCACCGGTGGAGTGCTCAGCGTCGGCGGCATTTCCAGCCTGCACAGCGAAGGGGCGATCATCGACCGGGTGCGGGCCGTCGAGGTGGTCACTCCGCCGGGAGCCGTGCGGTGGTGCACACCGGAGCGCAACCGCGGACTGTTCGACGCGGTCCTCGGCGGGCTCGGCTGCGCGGGGATCATCACGCGCGCGCGGCTGGCGCTGACCCCGGTTCCGCCGCTGGCCAGGGTGTACGACCTGCACTTCCCATCGCTGCAGGACGCGGTGCGCGCAACTCGCGTGCTGGTCGGGCGCGGCGAGGTCGACGACCTGCTGATCCGCTGGTTCGCTCCGCATCGCCACCGCTACCAGCTCCGCTGCACCGCCTACCACCGCGCGGACCGGCCACCTGACGACGCGCACCTGCTGCGCGGGCTCGACGTGACCGCGCAGGTCCGGGACGTCACCTACTGGGAGTTCGCGACCAGCACCGACAACCGCTACGAGCCGTTCGTGGCGGCCGGCTGGGACCGTGTGCACAAGGTGTGGGCGGACTACTTCATGCCCGATTCGGCGCTGGACGAGTTCCTGACCGCCACGGCACCGGAGATCACCGAACTCGATCTCAGCGAAACCAGCATCGGGCTGCTGATCCCGCACCGCCGCTCGTCCTTCACCCGGCCCGGCCTGCGACTTCCGGACGACGAGCTGGTGTGGCTGTTCGACATGCTCTCCGACGCCGCGGGTCAGACCGATCCGTTCTGGCTACCGGACCGGCTTCGCCGCAACCAGCGCTGGCACCGCCGCGCCGCCGAGCTCGGCGGAACCCTCTACCCCATCGGCACCGATCTCGACCCCGCCTCCCACGCCCTGGTGCTCGCCCGCCCCGGCCAGATGTCCTTCGCGCAGGAGGACCAGTGCCTCAGGTGAGCGTCTCGGTGCCGACGACGTCGAGCAGCCGCAACCGCTCCGCCGCGCCCTCTTCCAGGGCGGTGCAGGCGAGCACTCGCAGGTCGCTGGCGGGCACTTCCAGCACGTCGCGGTCCACCGGGATGGGCCCGAGCTCGGATGGTCGATTGGAGTGCCGACGTGCTCACCGACGTGCGGGAGTCCCACAGCCCGGCGAAGCGCTGGAACGCGCGCAGGTCGCCGATCAGCGCGCGGCCGGGAATGCTGTGCCCGCTGGTGGGGCGGGCTTCCCCGGCGCGCGCTGCGTCGATCCGGAGAACCGCACCGTGACGACCTCGCCGACGCCGGGCGTCTGGGAGGTGCTGCAGTACCCGCGCTGCCCGCCCGCCGCATCACCCGCGAGCACTACCCGGGCAAGTCCGCCTGGCGCCGGATGCCAACGCCACCGCCTCCGAGGTTCCGACCATCCCGCCACCGCGCGGCTGAGAGCTGGCTGCCAGCGGCTCAGAGCCTGGCGGCGAGGATGGCCTTGCCCTCTCCGGTGAGCTCGGTGAAGGCGGCCGCCCTCCCGGCGAGGACCATCAGCAGCGCTTCGCCGGGTCCCCGGACTTCGGGGCCTTCGCCGCGGGTCCAGTCGAGGTCCGCGGCCACCAGGCGCAGGCCGGCGGCGCGCTTCTTCGCGCCGACGGGTGGGGCTTTGAACGCCAGGTCCAGAACCGTTCGCAACCGTTGCGGTGGGATTTCGCGCGGATGGCCGAGCGGACGGCGGATGTCCTGGTGGTGGATCAGAGCGTCCACCAGCGGGATCATGCCGCCCAGGAAAGTGATCGGGCCGGTGGGCCGGAGGTTGGCGCGCAGCCGGTCGAGCAGTTCGCCGGTGCTGCGGGCACGGGTCTCGGCGACGCCGAGATCGTTGATGGCCTCCGGCGTGAACCCCGCCCTGGCAGCGCGCTTGAGCACGTCGGGCCAGGTGAGGTCGTCGTAGCTGATCGCGTGCGCGACCACGTCGCGCACCCGCCAGCCCGCGCACAGGCTCGGTGCCTCCCACTGCTGGCGGGTGAGCGTGCCGAGGTACTCCGCGAGGTCGGTCCGTTCGGCGACGGCCATCGCCATCGTGTCGGCGCTGCGCATCGACCACCTCCAGTTCCCGGTGCGCCACGCCCGCACCGGAGCCCGTCACGACCGAGGTCTCGGCGTGCATCCGGTTCGAGCGGGTTCACGGTAGCCCCGGCCCCTGACAGTGGAGGCCATCCTCCGGGAGTTCGCCGGTGAGCAGGTAGTTCGCGGCCGCGTCGTCGACGCACGAGTTGCGCTGGCTGGCGAAGACGCCGTGCGAGTAGGAGTCGCGCAGGGTCACCATGCGCGCGCCGGGAAGCCTGGCCTGCATCCGCCGGGCACCGTCGAGCGGGGTGGTCGGGTCGTGCTCGGCCTGGGTGAGCAGCACCGGCGGCATCTCCGGGTGCCCGAACCGGGCGGGCTCGACCGGTTCCGGCCAGTAGGCGCAGGTGGTGGCTTCGAGGCCGGTGACGATCGGTTCTGGGTCGGCCGCGCGCAGCGCCCGGAGGGACCCGATGACCTCGTCCTCGGTGGGACGCGTGCTGTCGGCGCACTTGACGGTGCGCAGAGCCGCCTCGTAGTTGCGGGAATCCGGGTCGCTCTCGGGCAGGGCGGGGCTCAGCGGAGCGCCCTCGTGCACGTGGGCGCTGAGGTCACGAGCGAAGGGCTCCCAGCGCTCGGTGCGCGAGAGGGTCTTGTAGAGGAGGTTGTCGAACTCCGCCGGGCCGAAATCCCCGGTCAGCCCTGCCCGTACCGCCGAATGCACCTCGCGGACCTGCTGCTTCTCCTCGCCGAGCCCGAACTCCGGGTGGGCGGCGATCCATTCGAAGAGGGTGTCGCGCTGGTCGAGCATCGCGAACGCCTGCCGGACGTCGAAGTCGTGCCAGCGGTCCGGGCTCACGACGCTGTCGAGCACCATCCGCCCGACGCGGTCGGGGAACTGCGCGGCGTAGGCGGCGCCGAGGTAGCTGCCGTAGGAGACGCCGAGGAAGTTGAGCTTGGGCTCCCCGAGCGCTTCACGGATGCGGTCCACGTCTCGGGCGGTGCTCGCGGTGCTCATCCACGCCGCGTCCGGGTTGTGGCGCAGGCAGTCCTCGGCCATCCCGCGTAATCGGTGCAGGTGTTCGGTTTCCGCTCGCCGACCGTCCGGAACCGGCTCGGGCGCGGGGTGTTCGAACAGTCCGCCCAGCTCACCGCAGTCCAGCGGAGCGCTTCGGCCGACGCCGCGCGGGTCGAACCCGATGATGTCGTAGCTGCGCCGCACCGACTCCGGCAGCTTCTCACCCTTGCTCACCGCGTATTCCAGCCCAGAACCCCCGGGCCCTCCCGGGTTGACCAGCAGCGCACCCCGGTGTTCGGCGGGCGTGCCGGTCGCGCGCACGCGCGAGATCGCGATCGAGATCGACCGGTCCCCCTCGCCCAGCGGTACCGACAGCTCCGCGCACTCGGCACCTTCGAAGGGGCATGCACCGAACTCAGGCGGCTCGGCCGCCGCAGGCGCTGCGGTGAGCAAGGGGGCGAGCAGCGCCAGCGCCACCACCGGTCGAAGCGTTCTCATCACTTCGGGTTCACATCCCTACGGCCAGTTGTCAGACTTAATGAAAACGATTATCATCGCCGAGCGTCAGGCGCAATGGCTGGGAGGAGTCGGTGTGAGTCACCTGTTGTTGGTGGAGAGCTGGGTCGGGGCGATGAGCACGTTGCTCCCCAGAGCGATCAACGAGGAAGGCCACCGGTTCAGCTTCGTCACCAGAGATCTCCAGCACTACCTGCGCTCCACCCCCGGGCACGGTCCGCATCCGCTGCTCGGGGCGGACAACGTGCTCACCTGCGAGACCAACGACGCCGAAGTGCTGCTCCCGCACCTGGAACGGCTGCGACCGGTGCTGGGCTTCGACGGGGTGGCGACCTCGTGCGACTACTACCTGCCCACCGCCGCGAAGATCGCTCAGCGGCTGGGACTTCCCGGTCCCGCGCCGGAAGCCGTCGAGAGCGCCTGCGCCAAGGACCGGACGCGGCGCGCGCTGCACGAGGCCGGAGTGCCCGGACCGGCGTTCGCGCTCGCCGAGACGCTGCGCGGCTTGGAAGAGGCCGCTGCGGCGATGGGTTTCCCGCTGGTGCTCAAGCCCGTCGACCTGTGCGCGGGCATGTTCGTGCGGCGGGTCGACGACGTCGAGCAGCTGCGCGCGGCTTTCGCCGAGCTGCAGGGGTTTCCGGTCAACGCTCGTGGCCAGCAACGCAGTCCCGTGGTGTTGCTGGAGGAGCTGTTGACCGGTGCCGAGGTGAGCGTGGAGACGGTCACCTCCGGCGGACGGACCACGGTCGTCGGAGTCACCGACAAGAGCGTCGCCGGCGCACCGTGGTTCGTCGAAACCGGTCACATGTTCCCGGCCCCGCTCGACGACGAGACCCGCGACGGCGTCATCGCGACCGCCGTGGCCGCGATCGAGGCGCTGGGCCTGGACAACACCGTCTGCCACACCGAGATCAAGCTGACCGCCGACGGCCCGCGCATCGTCGAGGTCAACCCGCGTCCGGCGGGCAACCAGATCACCGAGCTGATCCGCCGCGTCACCGGCATCGACCTCGCCGCGGTGCACGCGCAAGTCGCGTTGGGTGAGGAGCCCGCGCTCAGCCCGGTGGACACCGGGGCGTCGAGCGCGGCGATCTCGTTCCTGCTGCCGCCGCGCACCGGTCCGATCGCCGAGATCCAAGGCACCGAAGCGCTGCGCGATCCGGCGGTGGCTGAGTGGGCGCTCAAGCCCGCTGGCCACCGCGCCGGGCCCGCGACCAGCAACAACAACTACCTGGGTCACGTGATGGTGACCAGCGACCGGCCGGGCGCGGCGCGTCCGCACGCCGAGCTGCTGATCTCCGGGCTGGACGTGCGCTACGCGGAGGACGCCGCGTGACGGCGCTGGACGACCTGGTCGAGACCGCGCTCCCCGTAGCGGATTCTGAGGTCAGCGTGGGTTTCCTGACCCAACAAGGGGTCCGGCACGCCTCTCGGCAGAGGTCCTACCGCAACCACGTGCTCAGCCTCCGCGTCGGTGACGCCGTCGGGTCCTGCGCGGTGGAGCCCGGCGAGGTCGGCGAGGACGTCGTGCTGGACTGCGTCGGCGAACCCGTCCGCAAGCTCCTGCGGCACCCGCTGCCCGCCGTGCGGATCGCCGCCCTGGACGCGCACCTGCAACACCTGCGTCCGCACCACGAGCACGCCGAGGCCGTGCACCTCGAACGCGGCGACTCGCTGCGGAAATCGCTGCACCGCTCGGAGCACGTCGTGGGCCTGCTGCCCCCCGGGGTCCGCCGGGTGCTGGTCGTGGGCGTCGTGAACTCGTTGCTGCAACGCCTGCGGGAACGCGGGATCAGCTACGTGGCCTGCGACCGCAAAGGCGGCCGCACCGAGTGGGACGAGCCGGTGATCACCGACGCCGAGGGCGCGCTGGCCGACTGCGAGGCGGTGATGGCCTCCGGGATGGTGCTGGGCAGCGCAACCTTCCAGACCCTGCTCGACCACGCGCGCCGGACCGGAGGACCGCTGGTGTTCTTCGCCCAGACCGGGAGCGGCATCCTGCCGCACTTCCTCGGCGACGGCGTCACGGCCGTGTCCGCCGAGCCGTACCCGTTCTTCTGGCTCGACGGTGGCCCGAGCGTGCTCTACCGCTACTCGGAGGTGGCTTCGTGAACCCCGACCTCCTCGACCTGGTTCGGGAGACGCCCCTCGCTCGCGTGTCGGCGCCGCTGCCGCGTCCCCACCCGGGGTTCTGGGCGAAGCTCGAATGCCTCAGCGCGGGTGGGATGAAGGCCCGCGCCGCCCTGTCGATGCTGCGCGGCGCCCGCCGGCGCGGCGAGCTGCGCCCCGGAGCGCCCGTCGTGGAGTCGACCAGCGGAACTCTCGGCGTGGGACTGGCCTTCGCAGGGAACGCGCTGGGACATCCGATCGTGCTGGTCGTCGACAGCGAGCTCGAACCCGGCATGCGCGCGCTGCTGCGGGCCCACGGAGCCCGGCTGGAGGTCGTCGACCAACCGCACCCGGTGGGCGGCTGGCAGCAGTCGCGACTGGACCGGGTGCAGCGGATCTGCCGCGACCTGCCCGGCGCCTACTGGCCGGACCAGTACAACAACCCCGACAACCCGGCCGGCTACGACGAGATGGGAGCCGAGATCGCCCGATGTCTGGACCGCGTCGACGTGCTGGTGTGCAGCGTCGGTTCGGGCGGGCACAGCTCCGGTGCGATCCGCGCGGTGCGCGAGCGGTGGCCGCAGGCACGGCTGATCGGCGTGGACACCGTCGGATCGACGATCTTCGGTCAGCCCGCGCGTCCTCGCGTGATGCGCGGCCTCGGCAGCAGCATCCACCCGCGCAACGTCGCCTACGAGCTCTTCGACGAGGTGCACTGGGTCGGCCCCGCCGAGGCGGTCGCCGCCTGCCGCACCCTGGCCCGCGACTCCTTCGTCACCGGTGGCTGGAGCACCGGCGCGGTGGCACTGGTCGCGGCGTGGGCGTCGCGGGTGGAGCCGGGGACGAACGTCGTGACGGTGTTCCCCGACGGTCCGCAGCGCTACCTGGGCACCGTCTTCGACGACGACTACTGCCGCGCACGAGGACTCCTCGACGGCACCACGGCGACCCGGCCGGTGGAGGTCACCGACCCCGAGGTCGAGGCCACGGGGTGGACGCGCTGCCGGGTGATCAGCGACCCGCTGGTGAAGCTGGAGGTGCCCGCGTGAAGCTGAGGTGGCGGGTGGGTGGACTCGCGCTGCGCGAACCGCTGCGGATCTCGCGATCGGTGATGGCCGAACGGGGCGCGGTCACCGTCACCGCGGAGCACGACGGCGTCGTCGGCCACGGCGAAGTGGTGACCAGCGTCTACTACGGACTGGACGTGGACCGCATCGAGCGGGAGCTCGTCGCCGCGCAACGGGAGCTCGCCCCGCTCGATCCCACTTCCGCGCTGGTGGCGGGAATCTCGGCTTCCCCCGGCGTGCGGTCGGCGGTGGACGCCGCGTTGCACGACCTGGTGGCCCGCACGCGCGGCGTCGCCGTCTACGACCTGGTCGGGACGGCGCCGAGCTGGCCGGTGCCCACGGCCCGCACCATCGGCATCACCCCGACGCACCGCGCCGTGGCGTCGGCCTGCGAACTGGCCTCCCAGGGGTTCCGGCTGCTCAAGGTGAAGATCGGCGCGGAGCCCGAGGAACTCGACCGGGTCAAGGCCATCCGCGACGCGCTGCCGGACGTCCGGCTGGTCCTGGACCCCAATGGCGCCTGGGAGCCCGAGCGGGCAGCCGACATGCTGCGCGCTGCGGCCGGGTTCGACGTCGACGCGGTGGAACAGCCCATCGCTGCGGGCACACCCGACGTGCTCGCCCAGGTGGCAGTGGACTCCCCGATCCCGGTGATCGCCGACGAGGACGCCCGAACCGTCGACGACGTGCGCGCGCTGGGCTCGCGGGTGCACGGGATCAACATCAAACTGCCCGAGTGCGGTGGGATTCGGGCTGCGCGGGAACTCGTGGACACCGCACGGGACTTCGGCATCGACGTGATGCTCGGGTGCCAGGTCGCCAGTTCGCTGGGAATCGCCCCGGCCGTGCACCTGACCGGGCTGGCCCGCTGGGTCGACCTCGACGGTCACCTGCTGCTTGCCCGTGATCCGTGGACGGGCATCGGCGGTGAGGACGGTCTGCTGCGGGTCACCGACACCACGGGACTGGGGGTTCGACCCGCTTGAAGACCTGGCGACTCATCCGCACCTACCCGCTGGCGGTGCAGGTGCTGCTGGTCAACCAGCTCGGCGTGAACACCGGCTTCTACCTGCTCATCCCCTACCTCGCCGGCTACCTCGGGCACGACCTCGGGATGTCGGCGGCGGTGGTCGGGGTGATCCTGGGCGTGCGCAACCTCAGCCAGCAGGGACTGTTCCTGGTCGGTGGCTCCGCCGCGGACCGGCTCGGCGCGCGCGGCGTCATCGTCGCCGGATGCGCGCTGCGCGCGGTGGGCTTCGGGTTGTTCGCCTTCGGTTCCTCGGTGCCGGTGCTGCTGGGTGCCTCGGTGCTCAGCGGCCTGGCCGGTGCCCTGTTCAACCCGGCGGTGCGCGCCTACCTCGCGACCGAGGCCGGTGACCGCCGCGCCGAGGTGTTCTCGCTGTTCAACGTGTTCGCCAACACCGGAATGCTGCTCGGTCCGCTGCTGGGCAGCGCCCTGCTGCTGGTGAACTTCCGGCTCTCGGCGGTGATCGCGGCGGTCATCTTCGCGCTGCTGACGGTCGCGCAGGTGCTGGTGCTGCCGGTGCGGCGTGTGGAGCGCTCGGGAACCTCGGTTCTGACCGACTGGCGTGGCGTGCTCACCGACCGCCGGTTCCTGGCCTTCACCGGAGCGCTGACCGGCATGTTCGCCCTGCAGAACCAGCTCTACCTGGTGCTTCCGATGCATGCCGAGCAGTTCACCGGTTCGCCCGCGGCGGTGTCGGTGATCTTCCTGGTGTCGACGGCGGCGAGCCTGCTGCTGCAGGTGCGCATCACCGCCCGGTTCTCCGAGCGGTGGAGCCGGGGGCGTTCCATCGCGACCGGACTGGCCCTGATGGGTGGGTCGTTCGCCGTCACCGCCGTCGCCGCGGGCCTGCTGCCCGGCGCGCCCCCGGACTCGCCCGGGGAGGCGCTGCTGCGGCTGACTCCGGTGCTGGTCACCGCGTTCGGGTTGTCCGTCGGCGTGATGCTGGCGCAACCGTTCGTCTACGAGCTCATCCCGTCGTTCGGAGGCACGGCACTGTCCGGCACCTACTTCGGCGTGTTCTACCTGGCCTCCGGTCTGACGGCCGCCGCGGGCAACGCCCTCATCGGCTGGGCCACCGACCTCGCAGCCCCGAGCCTGCCGTGGCTCCCGTCCGCCCTGTGCGTCCTCATCGGACTCGCCTCCGCACTGGCCGTCCTCGCCGTCCACCACCGCACCGGCATCGGCCCCCGAAACGAGGAATCCGCATGCGCAACTTCCTGACCGACAACCCCGAGGTCTACGAGGCCTGGTTCCCCGACCCCAACCACACCGCGGCCACCTTCGTCCACGACGTCATCACCCGCTTCACCGGATCTCAGTGGAAATCCGAACCCCGATCTCCACTGAAACCCCAACGCCCGGGCCGGGACCTGCTCGACGTGGGGTGCGGGACGGGACGGGACGCGCGGTGCTGGGTGCGCATCGGGTACCGGGTGACCGGCATCGACACCTCCGCGGACATGGTCTCGCACGCCCAGGAGCACTGCCCGGAGGCGGAATTCGTCGTCGCCGACATGCGGGAGTTCTCGCTGGGCCGGGCGTTCGACGTGATCACCTGCCTGGACAGCGCGCTGCTGTACTGCCACCGCAACGAGGAGCTGGTGTCGTTCCTGCGGCGATGCCACGAGCACCTCCGTCCCGGCGGGCTGCTGATCGCCGAAGCCCGCAACGGTGCGTTCTTCCTGGGCAACACCGAACTGCTGGACGAGGCCTCCGAACGCGAGCTCACCCACGACGGATCGACCTACCGGTCCCGGACGCGATTGTGGATCGACCACGCCGAACAGCTGCTGCGGCGGGAGCGCGTGTGGCGGCACGACGGCTCCGAGCTCGTCCAGCGCTCCGCCTGGCGGTTGCTGTTCCCGCAGGAACTGCGCCACTTCGCGGACACCTGCGGATTCGAGGTCCTGGCCCTGTTCGACGAACCCGGCCCCCGCACCGACACCCGGTGGCAGGCCGACGCGGAGCTGTCCCAGCGGATGTCCGGAGACCGCCTGCACCTGATCGCACGCCGACGCTAGAGGAGATCCCCATGCAGAACCTGAACCGCCGCGGCTTCCTGGGACTGACCGCCGGTGCCGTCCTGCTGAGCGGTTGCGCCCCGGGTGGCGGAACCACCGCGGGAGCGCCGAAACCCGGTGGCCGGTTACGCGCAGCGTTCTCCGGCGGTGGCGCCGCCGAGGTACTCGACCCGCACGAGACCGACCTCTACATCGAGATCGCCCGCGCCAAGGCCCTCTACGACAAGCTCGCCGACTACGGCTCGGACATGTCCCCGCAGCCCCGGCTGGCCGAGCGCTGGGAGCCCTCCGCCGACCTGCTGACCTGGCGGATCACGTTGCGGCGAACGAACTTCCACGACGGCCGCCCGTTGCGCGCCGCCGACGTGCTGGCCAGCTACGCCCGCATCACCGAACCCGGCGGCAGCCGCCGCGCCAAGTCCACCCTCTCGGTGATCGACCTGGCGCACAGCCGCGCGATCGACGACCGCACCGTCGAGTTCCGGCTCAAGCGGCCCTATGCCGAGTTCCCCAACGCACTGGCCACCCTCGGCGCCTACATCATCCCCGAGGGCACGACCGACTTCAGCAAGCCGAACGGAACCGGCCCGTTCGAGCTGGTCTCCTTCGAGCCGGGCCGCTCCTTCCTGGCGGCGCGCAATCCCGGGTACTTCGACGGCGCTCCGCTGGTCGACGAGCTGCAGATCGTGGTCACCAACGACGAGGCAGCGCGGGTGAACGCGCTGCTGGGCAAGCAGATCGACTACGCCCACGACCTCACCCTCACCAGCGCCCGCACCCACGAGTCCAGCGGTCAGCTCCAGGTCCACCGGTTGCCGCTGGGCAACTTCCACGGCTTGGCGATGAAGGTCGACCGCCCGCCGTTCGACCGCCTCGAGCTCCGGCAGGCCATGTTCCACCTCATCGACCGCGAGGAGCTGCTGCGCTCGGTGCTGCAGGGCTCCGGCCAGGTTGGCAACGACCTCTACGGCAAGGGATACCGCTACTACGCCGAACTACCGCAACGCCGGCAGGACCTGGAGCGGGCGCGAGCGCTGGTGAAGCAGGCCGGGGCCGAGGGCACGACCATCGACTTCAACACCTCCGACGCCTCCACCGGTTTGAAGGAGGCGGCGATGGCCATCAGCGACCAGGCGCGCAAGGTGGGGCTCAACCTCAACGTGCGGCTGGGCAACAAGGACACCTACTGGTCCGACATCAACAAGAGCGGCGTCCTGGCCAGCTACCGGTCCGGCGGGATGCCGCTGGACTCGCACTTCTCCCAGCGGTTGCTGTCGGGCTCCACGACCAACAACACCGCGTGGCGGCGCCCGGAGTTCGACGCCCTCTACGACGAAGCGCAGTCCAGCCTGGACGAGAGCCGCCGCGCCGAGGTCTACCGGCGCATGCAGGAGCAGCTGTTCAACGAGGGCGGCTTCGTGTGGTGGGGGGTGTCCGACTGGATCGTCGCCTCGGCCGCCAACGTCGGCGGGGTCGACGACCGGGCACCCGCCAACACCCTGGACTGGGCGCGCTTCGACAAGGTGTGGCTGGCGTGATCCACTACCTGCTTCGCCGCGTCCTGCTCGGCGTCGTCCAGGTGTTCCTCGTGGTCGTGGGGATCTTCCTGCTGACCGAAGCGCTCCCCGGCGATGCGGCCGTGACGATCGCCGGGGACAACCCGGATCCGTCCGTCATCGCCGGACTTCGGAAACAGCTGGGCCTGGACAGGCCGAGGTGGCAGCGGTTCGCGGACTGGGTCCGCGCCGCTGCCCAGGGCGATCTCGGCACCTCGCTGGCGGGTCCGCGCAGCGTCGCCGAGGTCATCGGATCGGCCGCCGGGCCGACGCTGCTGCTGGCCTGCCTGGCGCTGGTGCTGCTGGTGCCGTTGTCGACCGGTGTCGGCATGCTGGCCGCTCGCCGGGAAGGCGGCCGGCTGGACCGGGCGATCACCAGCACCACGCTCGGGCTGTACGCGGCACCGGAGTTCGCGATGGCGATCCTGCTGGTGACGGTCTTCGCCGTGCAGCTGGGCTGGTTCCCGCCGACGGCCGTGGGCGGTTCCCTGCTGAGCCGGCCCGATCTGCTGGTGCTGCCGGTCGTCGTGCTGCTGCTGCGGCCGATCTGCTCGCTGAGCCGCCTCGTGCGCGCCGGGATGATCGAGGCGCAACGCTCCCCCTACGTGCAGCACGCCCGGCGTCTCGGGCTCTCACCTGCCCGGATCCGGTTCGCGCACGCGCTGCCCAACGCCGCGGCCCCGGCGGTGCAGCAGCTGGCCCGGACCGCGGACTGGCTGATCGGTGGCGTGATCGTGGTGGAGGCCATCTTCGTGGTTCCGGGGCTCGGAACGACGCTGCTGGAGGCTGTCTCGGCGCGGGACCTGCCGGTGCTGCAGGGGCTGGCGCTGGTCTTCGCGAGCACGACGGTGCTGGTCAACCTCGGCGCCGACGTCGCCGCCCGCATCCTGTCCCCCACCGCGGAGGCCCACCGATGAGCAGGTACCTGATCCCCGGCTCGCTGGTCGCCGTACCGGTGCTGGTGGCGCTGTTCGGTCCGCTGTTCGCCGCGGACGATCCCGCCAAGGACGTGGCGTTCGTGCTCGGCGGCGGGCACCTGTTCGGCACCGACTTCGTCGGCCGCGACGTGCTCGACGAGGTGCTGCTCGGCGGCCGGTCGCTGGTGTTCACAGCCCTGACGGCCACCGCCTGCACCTACCTGCTGGCCCTCCCGCTGGGGCTGCTCGCGGGCATGACCCGCAACCGGCTGCTGGACGAGGTGGTGATGCGTCCGCTGGACCTGCTGCTCGCGGTCCCGTCGATGCTGATGTTGCTGCTGCTGGCGGCGCTGTCACCCGGCCGACCGTGGGTGCTGGTGGCGGTCGTAGCGCTGATCAACCTCCCGGACGTCGTGCGCATCACCCGCGCCGCCGCGCTCTCGCTGGCGGCACGGCCCGCCGTGGAGGCGATGCGCCTGCAGGGCGAGAGCCGCGCGCGCATCGCGGTGGGCTACGTCGCCCGCGCGATGCGCCGCACGCTCGCCGCCGACATGGGAACCCGGTTCACCGGGGCGATCTACCTGGTGGCTTCGGCGAGCTTCCTCGGCGTCGGGCTCTCCCCGCAGGCCGGGGACTGGGCGGCGATGGTGGACCGCAACCGCACCGGACTGTTCCTGCAGCCGTGGGCGGTCGTGCTGCCCGCGCTGCTGATCATCGCGCTGTCGGTCGGGGTGAACCTGCTGTTCGACCGCTGGCTCCGGCAGTCCGACACGACCTTCCTGGAGGCCCGGTGACCGCCATCGACGTGCGGAACCTGACCGTCACCCTCGGCGACCGCGAGCTGGTCTCGAACGCCACGTTCAGCCTGGCAGGCGGCGAGATCACTGCGCTCGTCGGCGAGTCCGGCAGCGGCAAGACCACCACCGCGCTCGCTCTGCTCGGCGAGGAACCGCCGGGCGCGGTGATCTCCGGTGACGTCGGCATCGACGGGCAGGTGGGCTTCATCCCGCAGCAGCCGTCGGCGGCGCTGAACCCGGTGCGCCGCATCGGTTCGGTGCTCGCCGAGGTCGCCCGGCTGCACGCGCCGAAGCAGCAGGTCCGGCACCGAGTCCTGGACGCGCTCCGGCGCGCGCAGGTCCCGGACGGCGAGCGGTTCCTGCGGCGCTACCCGCATCAGCTCTCCGGTGGTCAGCAGCAGCGGATCGTGCTGGCCCAGGCCCTCATCGGCGACCCGAAGCTGCTCATCGCCGACGAACCGACGACCGGTCAGGACCCGGTCACGAGATCGCAGCTGGCCGCGGAGCTGCGGGCGGTCGCGGAGCAGGGCGTCGCGATCCTGCTGCTCACCCACGACCTCGACCTGGTCCGCGACCTCGCGCACCAGGTCCTGCTCGTGGAGGGCGGCCGCGTTCGTCCCTCCGATGTGGACGGCATCGGCGAAGCGACGGCGATCGCACCAGCACCTCCGCAGGCGGCGGACCCGGTCCTGTCCGTGCGGGACCTCACCGCCGGCCATCGCGGGACCGACACCCTCCACGGCGTTTCGCTGCAGGTCGCGCCGGGCGAGAGGCTCGCGGTGCTGGGCCGTTCCGGCGGCGGGAAGACCACCCTCGCGCGGTGCGTCTCCGGACTCCACCGGTACCGGTCGGGAGAGGTCTTGCTCGGCGGTGATCGGCTGTCGCCGGTGCTGCGCCGGCGTTCGCGGGAGCAGCTCGCCCGCGTGCAGCACGTCTTCCAGGACGCGCGCGCTTCGTTCAGCGAGTTCACCCCGGTGCTGGACCAGGTCGCTCGGACCGCGGAGCGGTTGCGGGGCGTCCCCGGTGACCAGGCGCGGGCGCGAGCCGCCGATGAGCTGGCGCAGCTGGGAATTCACGGATCGACCGCGAGGCGGAAACCGGCGGGCCTGTCCGGCGGGGAGTTGCAGCGTGCCGCGCTGGTTCGCGCGGTGCTCGCCGAGCCGGACGTGCTGATCTGCGACGAGATCACCTCCGGCCTGGACCCGAGACGACGAGCGGACCTGCTGGACGTGCTGGCCAAGCTGCAGCACAACACCGGGTGCGCGCTGCTGGTCATCACCCACGACCTGGCCGGTGTCGCCGGGCTCGCGCACCGCGTCCTGGTGCTCGACGAGGGCCGGGTGGTCGAGCAGGGACCCGCCGCCGAAGTCCTGGCCTCACCGCGGCACGAGGTCACCAGGTCCCTCGTCACCGCCGGAGCGGGAGGTCGGGAGACATGGCGGGCAGCTAATTGAATATGATTTTCAAAATGGTTTCTCGTCGGAGGAGGTACACGTGATCCAGCTCGGGGAGCGACAGATCGGCCGCTACGTGGTGCGCGAAGCGACCCGGGCGGACGCGGCCGGCGCCAGGTCGGTCATGCTCGACACCTTCTACCAGGAGTTCGGTTACGGCTACGACCCTCGCTGGCACGACGACGTCGTCGACATGGACACCGCCTACTTCGACGACCCCCGGCAGGCGCTGCTGGTCGCCGCGCTGGACGACGAGGTCGTCGCCACCACCTCCGTCCGCGCCGACGGCCCGCAGAGCCCGCCGCACGCTCCCTGGCTCGCCGAGCGATACCCGTCGGGCACGACCGCGCAGATCTTCCGCGTCTACGTCCGCCGCGAGCACCGGCGCCGCGGACTGGCCAGGGAACTGGTCGAGATGGCCTGCCGGTTCGTCGCGCTGACACCCGGCTACGAGTCGATCTACCTGCACACCAACGTCGCCATCGCCGGCGCTGAGCCGTTCTGGCGCAGCGTCGCCAAGGAGATCCACGACGGCCGCACCGACCCGGCCCACAGCCCGGCCGTGCACTTCGAGATCCCGATCCCGGTCGTCTGACCGTTGGCCACCTCGACCTCACCCTGCGCATCACTCCACGGTGGGGTGAGCAAACGTTCCTCGCGCCAACCGGTTTCAGCGCGTGATCGATTTGCCACCCCATCCAGCGATGGGTGTTCGCTAGCGTTTTCGAACGCAGCGCGGCACACTTGAAACATCAGTTCGACGGGCGAGATTTTCGTTCGGCGACTTGCTGTTTGACAAGTGCAGAGTGGGAAAACACAGGCGCTCAACCGAGAAGGCGCCGCTGCGCGATCTCCAGGAATCCACCACGTCCCGACTCTACCGCGTACACACCCAGCGAGATCGAGAACCGGAACTCGGAGAGGAACCGAACATGCGACAGGAATTCAGCTCGTACGCTCCCACCGGCCTGCGCATAACCCGCCAGCAGCCGCGACAGACCGCGCTCGCCGAACGCGTTGTGTGCGGCCACGAAATCCAGCGCCGGGTCGTCGACCGCGGCATCCGTCCAGTCCAGAACCCCTGTCAGACGACCGGAATCACCCACCAGGCAATGCCCCGGGTGCAGATCCGCGTGAACCAGGCGCAGATCCGCGGCCCGTGACCAGTACACGTCGTCGTGGATCCACGATCGCCAGCGCGCCACCTTCTTCTCGGGAACCTCCATCATGCTCTGCGCCAGCCTCAGGTGATCGTCGGTCTCCTCCCGGAGATCCCGAGCGCCCGAGACCGGCACGCCCAGCCGTGCGACCTCGTCGACCTCGGTGCGGTGCAGTTCCGCGATCACCGCACCGAGGTCGTCGAAGAACTCCTCGGCGGGCTCGCGCCACCACTGGTACTCCAGGGTTCTCGGGTGTTCCGGCCCCAGAGGTCGTCCCGGGAGCCTGCGGTAGGCGACGAGCTCGGGCGTGCAGATCTCCCAGTCGGGAACGGCGACGGGCAGGCGTGGGCGCAGGTGCTCCAGCAGGCGCCGCTCGCCCTCGATCAGGTCGCCGACCTCGCCGCGCCGGGGTGCGCGCAGCACCCAGCGGGTCCCGTCGGCGTCCACCGCATGTCCGACCCGGAAGTCCCAGCCGGTCTCATCGATCTCCTCGACCCGGACCCGAAGGCCATGACGTTCCGCGAGTCCTGCCAGCACCACTCCGACGTTAGCCGACCTGTCCACGTGGTTTCAGACGCGAGCGGTGCGACCGCGAGAGCGCCCGCACCGCCCGCGCTCCGAGCGACTCGGCTTCCGGGTCAGCCGCTGGCGACCTCGCCCGCGGCGGGAACGTCGTCGGGCAGCAGCAGGCAGAGGTCCTCCAACGTCGGGGACGCCGTGCGCCGCAATCTCTTCGCGTGCCGGGTGACCGCGGCGTCCATGACCTGGCGCGCGTAACGACCGTTGCCGAACGAGGGGCCCCGCGGCGTCGACACGAAGTGCGCCCGCAGCGCCGCGACCGTCGGGCCGGTGCACTCGTAGCCGGCCGCAGCGGCGTGCTGGGTGACGATGGTGACCAGCTCGTCGTTGCTGTAGTCGGCGAAGCGCACCCGCTGCGAGAAGCGCGAGGACAGACCGGGGTTGGCGGACAGGAACTCCTCCATCTGCCCCTCGTACCCGGCCGCCACCACCACGACCTCGTCGCGGTGGTCCTCCATCAGCTTGACCAGCGTGTCGATGGCCTCCTGACCGAAGTCGGAGCTGGAGCCGCGCTGCGAGGAAAGCGTGTACGCCTCGTCGATGAACAGCACGCCGCCGCGCGCCCGGTCGAACGCCTCGGTGGTGCGGTGGGCGGTGTGGCCGACGTACTCGCCGACCAGGTCACCACGACCGACCTCGACGACCTGCCCCCGCTGGAGGATGCCCAGCGCGGCGAGGATCTCGCCGTAGAGGCGGGCGATCGTCGTCTTACCGGTACCGGGCGGCCCGCCGAAGATCAGGTGCCTGCTCAGCGACGGCACCGGCAGTCCGGCGGCCTGGCGCTGCTTGGCCGAGGCCAGCAGGTCGACCATGTTGCCGACCTCCGATTTCACGTCGGCCAGGCCGACCATGTGGTGCAGCTTGTTGAGCAGGCTCTCCACCTTGGCCGTGTCCGCGGTGGACGCACCGGCTCCGACACCGCTGCCCGGCAGCGCACCGATGTCCTCCGGCAGCAGACGGGTCATCGCAACGGGGTTGAGCTCGGGGTCGTCGGCGAGGCGGTATGCCTGGCGGCCGATCATCTCCTCGAAGACCTTGCGGGCGGTGCGGCCGTTGCCGAACGCCTCGTCCCGCGGGTACTTCGAGAAGTGGCCGAGCACGGCCTCGCGGGTCTCGAACTCCAGCCGGTAGTCGTTGGCGCGGCACATGCCCTCGACGATGGTGACCAGTTCTTCGTTGCTGTAGTCGGCGAACTCGATGGTCCGCGAGAACCGGGAGCCCAGACCGGGGTTGGTGGCCAGGAACTTGCGCATCTCCATGGTGTAACCGGCGACGATGACCACCACGTCCTCGCGGTGGTCCTCCATCAGCTTGACCAGCGTGTCCACGGCTTCCTGACCGAAGTCGGCGCCGCCGCCACCTCCACCGGAGAGCGTGTATGCCTCGTCGATGAACAGCACGCCGCCGAGGGCCTTCTCGAAGCGCTCGGTGGTCTTCAGCGCGGTACCACCGACGACGCTGGCCACCAGGTCGGCGCGGCCGACCTCGATGAGCTGGCCGGCGCGCAGCACGCCGAGTTCCTTGAGGATCTGCCCGTAGAGCCGCGCGACCGTCGTCTTACCGGTACCGGGCGAACCCGCGAACACCAGGTGCCTGCTCATCGGCGGCATCGGCAGCCCGACCGCCGCGCGCTTCTCGGCCATCTGCTCCAGGCGGGTCAGGACCTCCACCTCGCGCTTGACGCCGGTGAGGCCGACCAGCGCATCGAGCTCACCGAGGAGCTCTCCCAACCGGCCTTCCGAGCTCCGCTTGGCCTTCATGGGTTCGGGGTCGTAGCCGGACTCGCTCGACGGCGCCGCGTCAGCGCTGCGGGAGCTGCCGAAGTGCTGGTCGTCCTCGGATTCGGGTGCGGTTTCGCCGGAGTCGCTCTCCGGATCACCGTTCTGAGCGCTGGTGATTCCGCTGAGCCGCACGTTGTCGCGGCGGACCTGCAACCGCACACCGGCGCCGCCGTTGTCCTTGGTGACGGTGTCGCGAACGCTGATCGACTCGGTGGAGCCGACGACGATGCCGTCGGCGGCGTTGCCGGAGATCTCGCAGCGGTCGAGCACGCCGGAGGAACCGGCCGCCCACTCCAGGCCGTTGCCCTCGCAGCCGCGGATGCGGGTCTGCTCCAGGGCCACCGATGAGGTTCCGGACGCTTTCGCACCGTGCTCTCCAGCGCCGGAGAGGTCGCAGCTGTGCAGCACCGATTGGCCATCGACGACCAGCACCGCGGTGCCCCCGCTGCCCGCGACGGTGACACCGCGCAGGTCGGCGGAGCTCTGCTCGCTGACGCGCACCCCGGCGCCCCCGGCGCCGGAGATGGCGACGTCCTCGACCTCGATCTGCGCCTTCGCTGCCAGCAGGACCGCATCACCGGTCGCGTCCGCGACAGCACCACCGGAGATGGTGGCCTTCGAACCGCGCACCTCGATGCCGGGACCGGCCGGCCGTCGCAGCGTCAGCTCGCGGAACATCCCGGTGCCGTTCTCGGTCACGACCACCCCGGCGCCACCGGCACCTGTCACGTCGAGCGAGGAGAACGACGGCGACGCCCCGGCGATCCACACCCCGGCGTCGCGGGAGTCCACGATGGTGCACTCGCCGAACTCGCCCTGTGACCCTTCGAGCACGTGCACGCCGTACCCGGCGGGCTTGTCGATGCGCAGCCGGTGGATCTCGGGCTCGCACTGCTGCACCAGCACGACGCCCTGCGCCGCGGAGGAGGCGATCGTGCAGTCCTCGATCACCGGCGTCGACCGGGAGGCGATGAGCAGGCCGACACCGGCCGGCTCGGTGATGGACGTGCCGCTCAGCCTGAAGGAGCTGTTTCCCTCCACCACCACGGCGGGGTTGCCGGCGCGCACGATCCGGGAGTCGCGCATGGCGCCCCGGGCGCGTTCCGCGGCCAGCACGGCGCTGCCTTCGGCGTCGGTGATGGTGCAGCCGACGAACTGCGGGTCGGCATCGGTGCGGATGACGACCGCGGCGGCCTTGACGTTGCTGATCGTGCAGTTCCCGAAGTGGCCCTCGGCGCCGTCGATGGCGATCACCCCGGCCCCGGCGGGGTTGGTGAACTCGGTTCCGCTGGCACTGGCCTCGGTTTGGCCGTGCACGTAGAGCGCTGCCGCCGACGACGCCTCGACGCGGCATTCCTCCAGCCTCAACCGGCCGGTGGAGACGTCGATGGCCGAGGTATCGGCGCCGCTGTGGATCAGGACCAAGCCCGAGAGCACCGCGGTTTCGGCTGCCATCACGACGGCCGGGTCACCGGTGGACTCGATGCGCACGCCCCCTTCCGCTCCCGCCGCCGACAGCGTGACGTCGCGGCTGAGCACCACCGACTCGGTGTAGGTGCCCGGCTGGATTGAGATGACGTCGCCGGTGGTCGCCGCGGCGATGGCGTCGCCGATGGTGCGGAACGAGTCCGGGGCCGTCGCGGAGACCGACAGCATCGATCGTGTGTTGGTCATTCTCGCCCCAGTTGTTCGCCAGCCGATTCGAGTTCCGAAAGTTCGGTGAGAACCCCCATCGCGCGGTGGAGGTCCACCCGGCCGAGCGCGGGAGGCTCGGTGTTCGCGGCCACCACGTGCGAGACCAGGTCGGGATCCGGCGCCAGGTGGTAGCGGTCGAGGTAGTAGTGCACCGCGTCGTTCCAGACCCACGTGCCGTCCGAGCGGAAGTTCAGCGGCACGGTGCGGTTCGGATCGATCACGTCGGGCATGACCTGGTTGGTGGCCATCGCGATCGGCGCCGAGCGCAGGTAACCGAGCATGCGCTGCCGTTCCGCCGCTTCCGCGCGCGGGTGATCGGGCCGGAAGAACGGTTCGCCGGAGGTGTCGGCACCGTCGAAGACCCGCGCCAGCCGCGCGGGCGGAGCCGGGTTCCAGACCAGTGTGGACGTCGCCAGCGCGGCCTCGTGGTACTGGGTCGGGGCCGCGTCGGTGTGGAAGACCTCGACTCGCGGTTCGGCACCCGCTCCGGTGAGCCCGTGCTGGATCTCGGCGGTGAGCTCGACGAGGTCGGCGTCCTGTTCGGCTTCGACGAGGTACACCGTTTCTGTCGTCGTCTCCGCCGAGACCCGGCCGCTGCGCCACAGCGCCCGCACTCCCCCGACCCGCTCGGCGGACCGCGCTGCGGCCTCGTCAGCGTCGGCGGCGGATTCCGCGGTGAACCGCCACGGCGGTGGGTCGGTGGCACGCGGTGCCTCCGCGAGCGCGGCGGCGTCGAGGCCGTGGGCCTGCGCCAGATCCATGAGCAGTTCGACCTCCGGCTCGGTCAGCGCCAGTCCCAGGCCGACGGCGCTGATCAACGTGTCGGCGACCTCGTCGAGCTCTTCGTCGGCCAGGCAGGTGCGCAGCACGGCCAGCTCGCCATCAGTAATCCGGCCAGCCAGCTGGAGCAGCAACCGGTGCACCTCGGGTGGTTCCGGGCTCACCGATCGACTCCGGCTGCCTTGGCGAACGGGCTCGTCGGCTCGCCGAGCAGCACCGAGTACCGCTCGCGGTCGGGGGCGGCGACATCAGCGGCAGGCCGCTCGTCACGGTTCTTCGCGGCCTCGGTCAGGCGTTCCAGGACGCGGGCGTCGTGCCGCTTGCGGGCCTCCTCCGACCGCTGCTTCTTCCCGACCTCGGTGAGCAGCACACGACCGGCGTCGGCTTCCACCGCCAGCACCCGGTAGGACGTGGCGGGTGGGAACACGACGTCGGCCGAGTTCTCGTCGGAGGCGAGACCTCCGAGCCGCCGCGCGGTCACCGACCAGATGAGCAGTTCCACCGAGCCGGGCACGGGGGCCGACTCGTCCGAGACCCCGAGCATCGGTGCGGGTTCGACGAGTTCGCTTCCGACCACGTACTCCTCGACGGTTTCGGCGTCGCCGGGGCCGCCGCGCACGACCAGTCCCTGCAGCGACGGAAGCCGCCGCAAACCACCCGCCAGGCAGGAGATGAACGGGTAGTGCGAGGCCACATCGCCGGTGCGGATCGCGTTGACGAACTCACGCTGGTCAGAGGTCGCGAACACGTGCACTGCGGCGAGTTCGGTCAGCATCGCGTCATCCACCGGCATGCCGCCTCGCAGTCCCGGCCGCTCGGCGAGCAGCCGGGTCACCGAGCGCGTGGCCGCGTCGTACTTCCAGCCGAGGGACTTCTTGAACTGCTGCCGGTCCTCCTCGGTGCTGGCGTGGTCGACCAGCAGCAGCGGCTTCAACGCGGCTGCGGTGACCTCATCATCGGTCTCGGCCTCCGCGACGGCCTCGGGCGCATCGGCGTTCGTCTCGGTGGCCTCGACGGACGACACCTGCTCCGCCGCAGCGGTCTCCTGGTGGTGTGCGGAGTGCACGGACGCTGCTCGGTTGTCGGCCGGGTTCAACGTTGTCGTCTGCTCCGCAGCCGACTGCGAATCGGTGGCGTCGTCCTGGGCCCCCTCGTTCGTCGCGTCCTCCGCTGCTGCCGACTCGACCGTGTCGGAAACCACGAGCGGCGCAGCGGACGCCGCGGGCTCGGCGGGCACAACGGTCGTCGACACCGGAACAGCCGACAAGATCTGCTCCGGTGCGGGCCGTCGCTGGGCCGCCGCCAATGTGGCAGCAGGAGCAGGGATCCGGTTGATCGCGGCAGCGGGGGCTGCCTGAGCCGGGCCGGGCGCGGCGGTGGCCGGGCGAGGTGTCGGCTGCGCTGCGGGTGCCACCGGTGGGGGCGATGGTTGGCTCGGCGCGGGCGGTGCGGGAACCGGGGCCGCCGACATTCGCGGTGCCACGGGTGGTGGCCCGGCCGCCGGTGCGACGGGCGGCGGTGCCACGGGCGGCGGTGCCACGGGTGCCGGGGCTTCCGGTGCCACGTCCGAGCGCAACGGAGCGGCCGGTTCCGGCTCAGGTCCTGGTTCTGGTGCCGCGTGCTCCATCGACGGGAGCGGGGTGCTGGACGCGACGGCAGGGATCTGCACCGATGTCGCCGTGACGGGCACCGCGACCGGGCTCGCGACGACAAGCTTCCGCGTCTCGACCGACTGCGGGACTTCCGCTTCGACGATTGCGGCACGCGTCGGCGTGATCGGCTCGCCCGGTCCCTGGTGCGAGGGCTGCTGGGCGTCCGGCGCCGAAGGGGCTGGTGCTCGCGTCGACTGCTGTTCGGACAACTGCGGAAGCGGTGTGGCCGGCCCCAGGTCCACGGGAGCCGGCGGAACGGCCGCCATCTCCGCAGCGGGAGCGGCGGGAGGCGACGCGTCGACCTGGCCCGAACGCCACCCGTCACCGATGGGCCGCATCCGTCCCTCGGCGTCGACGACGACCGGCGAGCCGATGCGCAACGGCTCCGTCGGCTGGCGCCGATTCGGCTGCGGTGCCGCGACAACCGGGGTGGTGGCGGGATGGCCCGGAGCGGGCGTCGCAGGACTCTGCTGCGCTACCGTCGGCAACTGCGTGGTGGGCTGGGCCGCCGAGGAGGAGGCCCCTGACGGGGGCGCGGGAATCCAGGCGGCGGTCTGGCCACCGGTTCCCGCAGGCACGACACCGGTGGACGCTTCCCAGGGGTGCGCGGCCAGCGGCGCGCTCACCGCGCTTTCGACGGCGGGGCCGGGGCCTGCGGTGCCGAGCAGGTGCACGTCGACCTTCAGCGACGTCGCCAGCCGACCCAGGTAATCGGGTTCGGCGTGGGGTGTGGCGATCAGTCGCAGGCGTTCCCGCGCAGCAGCGGGCAATTCACCTGCGAGTCGTTCCACCGCGGCCAGGACGCGCTGAGGCGGTGGTCCGCCCGCGGAGCTGATGACGAAGTTGACGGCGTCCGGCGAGATGGGGAGCCTCGACGCGACCGGGTCGACCGGCACGCGGACGGGGCGCACGAGCAGACCGGCCGGCAGCACGTCGACCAGCCAACCGTCCTGAAGCCAGAACGTTCCGGTTCCGGCGCCGGTGAGCCCGGACATCGGCGACAACCAGTTTCGCGGGATCGGCGGAACTCCCGGCTGGTAGATGCTCTCCAGCACGAACGGGAGCCAGCTGGGCCGGCCCGATTCGTCGGGCACCAGCCAGGTCTGCCCGCCTTCGGGCAAGTACTGGGGCACGGCGTGGCAGCCGTGCACGGGTTGCCCGATCAGCTCGGCGAGCTGCTGCGCGATGGGCCGGACGCTCACCGGCTCGGGCCCGTACCCGATCAGCCCGAACGTCTCGCGCAGTTGAGCGGGGAACCCACCGACGAGCGCAGCGAGGGCTTCGGTCGCCGGCAGCGGCTCACCGGGTGCGCCGACGACGATGGCCAGCCGATCGCGCGACAGCGGGACCCGGAACCCGATGTCGGAGTGCGGCCTGCCCGGTTGACCGGCGGTGCGCACCCAGATCCCGGCGGGAATGGGGGTGACGCTGATCCGCGGGTCGATCGGCCGGGTCCGCAGGCTCGTGGAAAGCCCGTCCTGCCATTCCGGGATGGGATAGCTGGGGCCGTCGTGCAGCTTCGCCCGGCCGGGCCGGAATCGGACCCATCCGGTCTGCTGTCCAGCCGAGAAGAGCTCGCCGCCGGGGAGCATGACCAGTTCGCCGTCGGGGGCCACGACCTCGACGTCGAGGGCTTCGGACAGCCTCAGCGCCAGCGGGCGGGAACCGTTCGGGGCGGCGAGGCCCGCCCGGGGCGAGAGCAGCCGGATGGCGGGCAGGCCGACGCCGTCGGGGCGCAGTTCGGCGCGCAAGGCGGCCAGCACCTCGGGGTCGAGCTGGTCGAAAGCGGGCAGCGCGGACTCGTCGATGCAGACCTGCGTGCGCCCGTCCGCCAGGGTGAACGGTGGTGGCGGTATCGGTGCACCCGATCCCTCCGCGCGCACGACCACACCTGCACCCGTTCGCTCGACGACCAATGCGCCCATGTGCCGCCTGCCTCCTCCCTGTGGCCCCGTTTACTTCCACGGATGGCGAGCGCGAGGAGGTTCAACGCGTTCACGGGCTGTGGTGAGCCCGGTCGGTCACCGACCCCGGTAGTAGGACGACGAGGACGGGTAGCCGTCGTACTCGTCTTCGTAGGACGGTGAGCGCCGCCGCCTCGGCGAACGTCCCAGTCCGAGATCGGTGTCTCGGGTGAAGCCACTGGTGGGATCGGCGTGCGGGTCATAACCCCGGTACCCCGGGACGTAACCTCGGTTCTCGACGTTGGTCAACCGAGGCGTCGTGCCCGGCAGGATCGTCCGCCGCCCGTCCGGACCCTGGTGGAAATGACCGCGCACCGTCATCGCCGAGTGGATGTTGCGCCGGTCGACGTGCCGGACCGAATCCCACTCGGTCTGGTACTGCATGCGGTCCAGCAGATCCTGCGGCAAGTTCTGCGAAGCCATGTGAATCATGTTGCCCGAGGACTCGATCTGGTAGATCTGCCCCGACATCGGCACGTACCAGCGACCGCTGTGCCGGACCGGCTCACCGCCGTCGGGAACCACGAACTGGTGCGCCGCAGTCGCGCTCGGCGTCACCGACACGTAGCCGGAGTTGCGCGCCGCGTCACCACCGTGCACGTGGCTGACGAGGTTGTAATCCCGGCCCCACGACGTCATGCCGTCGCGGAAGATCTCCTCCGGCGGACGCGTATCACCCCGGTACATCCACGACGGACGCGACGGACTCGCGCGCAACTGCGGATTGTCCAACCTCACCTGGCCCGCCGACAGCGAAGACGAACTGCTCACCTGAGCCACGGACGACGGAACCGCCGTGTACGTCGAGTACGACGGACGACTCGACGACGAGTGATGCGAACGCGACGAGTGGTGGGAGTGGTGAGACCGCGAGGACTCGTGCGAACGACGCGACGAATGCCCGCCATCCGACGGCGGCAGACCGGGCGAGATGTCGGCCGATCCTGTGTTCGGAGCGGATTCCTGGCGGGGCCGGATCTCGGCGTTGCCCAGCAGCCGGGAGACGTCCTGGATCGCGCGCACGTCGGTGTTCCCGGTCTCCAGCACGACCCTGCGGTCCTGGTCGAATCCTGGGTGCAGCCGCACGTAGTTGGTGAAGTCGCGCGGGGTGCGGTCCTCGCCGTCCCAGAGGGTCACGCGGTCGCCGTCCTCGCTGGGGGTCACGCGGATGACCTGCTCGTCCGGGTTCGGGTTGGCATCACGGCCTTGCTGGACCAGCGCCGACACGTCCTCGTTCGGGCTCGGGTAGTGCAGCCCGTCGCGGGTGGGCACCGCCAAGGTCTGGAAGTCGTCGGTGGCGCCGCTGCGCTGCCAGGGTTCGGTGGCCGCGAACAGCTCGACGATCTGCTGTTCCGCCGACTCGCTCAGCGGCAGCACGTCCAGCAGGTCCAGCAGGTCGCTGAGCTGGGCTTCCTCCGAGCGGTCACCGGTTTCGTCGCCGAGCAGCCTCGGGTTGGACAGCAGCGCCTCGATGCGGTCGTGGGTGGCCGGGTCCTGCGCTGCGGCGACCATCGCCGAGGCGAGTTCCACGCGAGCCTGCCACTCCCCCTTGTGGGTGCTGCTGGGGAACATCCGGAATTCCCAGCGGTCGTTGGGGCCGCCTTGGACGTGTTCGAAGTTGAGTCCTTCGTTGCGGCTGGAGTTCAGGGTGCGAACGTCCTCCGGGGTCTGCAGGGCCTCGGCGCGGGGAGGAACGGGCAACGCACCGACGGCGCGGAGTTCGCGCTGGCGTCCGCCCATCGTGGAGTTCGCCATCCGGTACAGCGACTGCTCGCGTGCCTTGGCCAGTCCGGCGAGCGCCATGCTGGCTCGAGGTGTGAAGTTCGCGCCGTCGAAGCTGACGTTGACGTGCCCGCCGCCCTCGTCGACCGAGCCCCCGTACTTCTCCACGACGGAGCGGATGATGTCGGCTGCGGTTTCGAAGCGCTGCCAGGAGCGCGAGTCGCCGCCGAGCTTCTCGGACACCGCCTCGATGCCGTTGTCGAGGGTGTCCTCGTCCACCAGTCGCCAGCGGTCGGGCGCCTTCTTGACCAGGCCGGACCCCAGTTCCTGACCGTCGCGCCAGTCACCGAGGCCGGCGTCGCGGAAGGCGGTGCCGAGTTCCTGCACGGCCACGTCGAAGTGCTCTTCGGGGACGGTGAACTCGATTTCAGTGCCGAACCGCGCGTCGGGCCGGCTGCTGGCACCGCCGGGAACGCCGTCGGCGTGGTACTGGACGGGGTTGACGCCCGAGGACACCGCGGATCGCGCGGCCCGGTAGGTGTCGAGCATCGTGGCGAAGTGCTGGTCGCGCGGCACGGACGAGGCCGGTGCGGCATCGTGGGAACGGTTCGTCCTGTTACCGATCGGTCCGGCCTGGGAGGGCGGGAGCCCCGGCCGCCGGTCGTAGTAGTAGTACGAGCTGCTGCTCGACGGCGCGTAATAGGTCGACGAGGAGGAGCTGGTCGTCGGGTAGTAGCTGGAGGTCGTCGGGTACGTCGAGGAGGACGGGACCGTTCGGCTCGACTCGTGCGAGGAACGACTGGGCAGGGGCGGTTCGGCGAGTCCGAGATCGGTGTGGCGCGTGAAGCCGCTGCGGGAGTCGGCGTGCGGGTCGTAGCCCCGGTAGCCCTCCTCGTAGTAGCGGTTCTCCACGTTGGTGAGCTGCGGCGTCGTGCCGGGCAGGATCGTGCGGCGGCCGTCGGGCCCCTGGTGGAAATAGCCGCGCACCGTCATCGCCGAGTGGATGTTGCGCCGGTCGACGTGCCGGACGGAATCCCACTCGGTCTGGTACTGCATGCGGTCCAGCAGATCCTGCGGCAAGTTCTGCGAGGCCATGTGAATCATGTTGCCCGAGGACTCGATCTGGTAGATCTGCCCCGACATCGGCACGTACCAGCGACCGCTGTGCCGGATGGGTTCGCCGCCGTCGGGTACGACGAACTGGTGCGCGGCAACGGAACTCGGGGTGACGGACACGTAGCCGGAGTTGCGCGCCGCGTCACCACCGTGCACGTGGCTGACGAGGTTGTAATCCCGGCCCCACGAGGTCATGCCGTTGCGGAAGATCTCCTCCGGCGGGCGCGTGTCGCCCCGGTACATCCAGCGCGGGCGCGGTGGGTTCGCGCGCAGCTGCGGGTTGTCGAGCCGCACGGGTCCGGCCGGTTGTGCCGGTGCGGCCGTGTAGGTCGAGTACGGCGGTGTGTGGTGGCTCGACGAGGAGTGGTGCGACCTCGACGAGTGGTGGGACCGCGAAGAGCGGTGCGAGCGCGAGGACTCGTACGAGCTGCGGTAGCGGTCGTCGGGCGAGACGCCGGGGGAGACGTCGGCCGGGTTCGTTTCGCGCTGGGAGGACGTCGTGGTGCCCGACGAGGACGGAACCACACCATCGGTCACCAGCGAACCAGGCAGATGCGGCGAAGCCACGTCCATGATCTGCTGCATGTGCCGTTCCAGTACCCGGTAACCGACACCATCGCGGCGGGTGTCCATCAAATCACCCGGCACCGGACTGTCCGAAGTGTTCAGCAGCTGACGCGGGTGCGGGTAGGCGTCCCGCACACCGAAGAAGTGCATCACCTCGTGCGTGAGTTCCGACGGACTCGCACCCACAGCCCAACGATGCTGATCCATCGGATTCTCCACGTCATCCGGCCGACCCGGGACGACGTCGACGACGCCGTCCGCATCGGCAGGGTCGTCGACGAAGATCACGTTGGCGTGGGCCTCGACGTCCGGGCCGGGCAGCAGGTGGGCCTGCTGGTTGACCAGTTGCTCGATGCCCGCGGCGGTGTTGGCGCGCACCAGCGCCAGATCAACCGGGTTGACGCCGTCAGCGGGACGCAGGTGCAGCTTCGTCTCCAGGTTCCAGCGACCCGGTTCCGGGATGAGGCTGAAGCGGACCTCCTGCCGGATGCCGCTTCCCGGACCGCGCTGGACGCTCGGCTGCCCATCGGTGTGGCTGAAGACGAAGGCGTTGTCCAGCGGTTTCCACCGCTCGGCTGCCACCTCGAACTTCGGCAACGGCTCGTCGACGTCCGCGGGTTGATCGACCACCGGCTGCTGGACCGGCGCGGGTTGCGGTGCTGCGTCCGGCAGCCGGTCGCGGATGGACTCGGCGATCTGGGCGCTGGAGGCGTCGGCGAAGAACTCCGCGGCGCGCTGCGACCCGAAGTCGTCGATGCCGGAGGCGTAGGCCACCGCGGCGAGGATCTCGCGGCCGGTGCTCTGCTTCGTCACGCCCAGGCCGCGGACATCGATCTCGACGCTGCGCCCGGTCTCCTGGGTGTCGGTGGTGGATCGCGTGCTCCCGGTGCGTTCCAGCTTCGCGGGGACGTAGTGCGCGTCGGCCTTCGCCTTCCCGCTGCCCGGCTTGGAGTGCGCGATGCCATCGTGGTCGGTGAGCTGGTAGGTGCCGTGCAGGTCCTGGGTGATCTGGTTCGACAGCGCGCCGCCGACGATGTCGCCGCCGGTGCCGTGGTGCTGCTTGGCGTTGCTGCCCGGGACGGTCGGGAATCCGCCCATGTGGTTGGGCTGGCCGGTGTAGGGGTTGGTCAGGGGCCGGACGCCCAGCACCATCGTGTTGTCGTCCAGCCAGGGCAGCGCGAAGTAATCCTGCTTGCGCCACTGCCCGTCCTGACCTCGTTCGAGCAGGTTGCCGGACCGGTCGAAGCGTCGGCCGTCGGTGTCGGTCCTGCTCTCGTCCGGGCGTAGTCCGGTGTTAGGAGCGGTGTTCGGCGGGACTCCGGGAGCGATGTCGGGGTTCTCGCGACGCAGGTCTTGGAGCTCGAACTCGTTCTCGGCGATCTTGCTGCCGAGCTGGACGAGCCGCTGCACGTCCGGCTCGGTGACCTCGTTGGCCGCGCGACGGATGATCTCGACTTGGCGCGAATCGGGTCGCGGCCCGCCGTCGAGGTGCGGTTCGACCATGGCCCGCGCGGCGTCGGCGAGCTGGTTGATCCTGCTGGTCACCCGGTCGTACTGCGAGGTCAGCTCGGCGATCTGGTCTTCGAGGGTCTGGATCTCCTGCTGCGCCTGCTCGGGCGTCCGAGCGGTGCCTCCTTGCACGGTCGTGTCCTGGGCGGTGGGGACCGGTGCGGTCCCCACCGTCGCGGGGGCGTTCCGGGGCGGGTTGTCGAACGGGGTGTGCTCGCCCTCGCGGACGTCGAACTCCACCGGTGTGCCGGTGAACCCGTGGGGACCCTCCATCCGGTGCTCGGACCAGGACGGCGCGAAGTGCGGCTTGGAGCGGATCACCACGTCGTAGTGCGGGATCGCGGTGTAGCGGCGCCAGTCCTGCTGATGGGTGCGGGAGGTGTGGCTCTGCTCCAGCGCGGCGGCCGCCGTCTCGGAGCCCGCCACGCCTCGCGAGGCGGAGTTCTCGGCGTTGCTCCAGTTGGTGCCGTGGATGGCCATCAGGCCCAGCCCCGCGTCAGCGCTGCGGGCGTTGGCGTCGCTGGAGGACTGGCCGGTTTCCTGACCGTGCTTCTCCTCGTGCTGCGCCTCGGTCCAGGAGTGCATGAATCGCGGATCGGTCAGCCGGGGCTTGACCTGCACCTCGTAGTCCACCGAGAGGAACCGGTCGTGCACCTTGAACGAGGTCGTGTAGCCGTCGCTGAGCAGCAGGCGGTCGTTGCCGATGTTCGGCACGATCATGTCCGGCGAGAACAGCGTGTCGATCTTGCCCCGGTTCGGCGTTCCCTCGCCGAACCAGCGGTTCACCAGGTCCTTGTGCCCGCGAGCGTCGACGATGGCGTCCACCACCTGCGCGGTGAGCTGCGGGTCCCTGGTGCTCTTGGCCAGCTGGAAGGACGGGGTCTGCTTGGCGGCGGCGGTGATGTCGCGACCGGTCGAGGTTGGCGTGTGGTCGGTGGGCTGGTCGAGCAGGAACTCGGGCAGGCTCAGGTCGACCTCGCCCTGAGCCTGGGACAACTCAGGGGGCAGCGTCACTTCGCGCAGTTCGGGGTGGCGGTAGGCGCTGGACCCGAGCGAGCCTTCGGTGAAGGTCGACAGCAACAGCGGCGGGACGCGGAACTTGTGCACCGTGAAGTTGATCCTCACGGGTGCCCGCACGCTGACGTGGTCGTCGGTGTCCGAGCGGTCCTGGCGGAACGTGTCGACCTCGTTGGCCTGCTCCGTTCCACCCTGGTTCGACCAGCCCACGACCGGCATGGGGGCGATGGCCCCGCCGTCGGCGGTCGTCGGGACGATGGGCCACGCGGTCAGCGCCAGCGAGGTGGCGACGTCGCGCGATGAGTCCTGGCCCTGTCCGCGCACGCCTTGGGTTTCGGCGTAGCCGCCCGTGGTGACGTCGCCGCGGTCGATGACCTCCGCTCCCGGCAGCTGCTCGGCGGTCGCGGTGAACGTGTAGTAGTCCGAGCCGAACCACCTGGATCGGAACATGGTGCGCTGCCAGCCGCCGTTGAGCATCTCGCGGACGTCGGCGGGGTTGTCGAGCGCGCGCAGCGCGTTGGTGGCGTCGAAGAGCGGCGCCGGGCGGCCGGATTGCGGTGTCCAGCCGGGGAACAGCTCGGGCGCGGCGTGCCAGAGCGCGCGGATCGCGTCGTCCGACAAGCGGTCCTGCTGCTGCGTCTGAGCGTCCTGCGACTGATCCAGCTGGGTCGGGCTCGCCGGATCCGGCGCACCCCGGGTGAATGCGGAGACGACGACGGAGCGGTCCAAGCCCTTGCCGAGGTCGCGCAGCAGCGGCAGGTCCTCGGTGAGCCGACCGTCCGGGTGCGTGGTCACCGGGTTCTGCGGTTTGACGTAGAGCAGGCCGTCGGGCACGACGATCTCGACGTGGTCGCTCTGCGCCCCGGTCGGGTAGGGGCTGATCGCGTCCCAGCGGTGGTTCGGCTGCCCGAACAGCTGCTGCCAGGCGTCGGCGCGCACCGAGAGCACCAGGTCGCCGGTGTAGAGCTGCATCGGCGTCTTCACCTGGGAGGCGGACTTGGTGGAGCCGCCGAGCGAATCATCGGTTCCACGACCGGTCGACATGGACGCGCCCGCGCCGGCGTCGGCCATGCTGCCCCAGAAGTTGAGCCCGACCTCGCCCTCGGTGCCGCTGCTGGTGCCGTGGGAGACCGACACGCCCGTCTTGTTGGTGGTCTCCCACGTCGAGTTGCCGGGCACCGGGCCGAGCGGCCGCTCGTTGTGCACCCGCATCTCGAACGCGCCGCGCTGCACGCGGTCGAAGAGCACGCCGCCGTGCGCGCCGTCATCGCGAACCTGCGGCGCGTGGAACATGCCCGCGAGCCTCGTCTGCCACCACTGCGGGTCGACGTCGACGAGGTACTTCGGGTTGCTGTGCTTGGGATCGGTGCTGCCGCCGTGCGCGATCCAGCGGCGGAACCGCTCGAACACGCCTTCCTTGGCGCTGCGGACGGCGTCGCGCTGCATCTCGTGGAACGCGTCGTTGGCCTTGCGGTAGAGGTCGACCACCGAGACGACGGCGGTGTTGTTCATGTCGACGCGGTTGCCGTCGTTGAGGTCGCGCGTGGCGGCAGGCGCCGGGTCGCCCGGGTTCCAGCCCTCATCGGCGTCGAGCATGAAGCTGGCCACCCGGTAGTCCGCGTGCCCCGGGACCTGCTTCCTGGTCGGCGTCGTCCCGCGGCTGAACGGGTTTCGCGCGGACGTGTCGGTGGCCTCGAGCTTCCAGGTGATGTCGCGGGTGACCCGGTCGGCCTTGCCCTCGTACTTGATGCGCTGCTCGGATTCGAGGCTGTCGCCGTGTCCGCTGGACTTGCCGCGGGTCCAGCTGCCGCCGAGTCCGGCGATGCCACCGACGTAGCTGTTGGATCCGTACCCGGAGGGCCGGATCGTGGTGCGAACCATGCCCGCCAGCAGCGCGCCGACGCCGAAGCTGGTCTTGAACCCGGTCTTCCAGCCGCTGCCGTGCTTGCGGGTCGCGCTGAACTTGACGTCGTTGTCGAGCGTGCGCCGTCCCGTCACGTCGCCGAGGTCGGCGGTGAGCTCGAAGTGGAACTTCCGCCCGCCGGCCGTGACGTCGACGGTCACCGGCTTGCCGTCTCCGGTGAGGTCGTCGAACTTGGTCATCACCTTGTAGGGGCCGAAGCCGCTCAGGTCGCGGTTGACCTGGTTCCAGTCGACCGTGCTGGTGTCCACGCCCCGCGAGGTGAGCTGCTGCTGGATGTGCTGGCGGGCCTGGTCGCGCAGCTGACCGGTTCCGCCCACCCGGACCACGTTCTTGAACATGCCCTCGCCGTCGATGACGGTGCGGATGCGTTCGCTCTGCTCGGGCACGGTGGTCGCCTGCGCGGTGGGGCTCGTGCCGTCGGGGTTGAGGGCGTCGTTGAGCAGTCGCTCGAACTCGGGCACGTCCTCGTTGCGCACCCACACGTAGGTGGCGCCGTCGGTGGGCTGCACCGCAACCGGGTCGGATCCGGCCTTGCCACCCGGCCGCGAGGTGATCTCCGCGGCCAGCGACAGATCGATCCGGTAACGCTGGGCACCGTCGCTCTCCAGCGACTTGTCCTTGTTGGTGCCCGCTTCCCGGCCGGTCTGGGACTCCTTGCGGTTGGAGGTCAGCGAGAGGACTCCGATGGGGCCGATCTGCAGCGGGCTGCCGTGGCCGTCGATCTTCGCCTCACCCGAGGTGAACAGGCCCCGGAGTCGTATGCCGCCGACGGCGCGCGACCCGATGCCGTTGGAGACGCTGGTGTCCTTGGTGTTGCGCAGGATTTCGCCGGTGCGAATCGGCTGCGGGTCGCCGATCTTCTCGAAACCGCGCACCTGCGGTTCGACCCTCACCTCGACCTCGGGGTGCTTCGACCAGTTCTTGCCCGGCATCCGCAGCCACTTGGGGTAGGTGGTCCGCTGGCTGATGTCGATGCCGTTGACCAGGCCTTCGGAGGTCTGCTCCACGAACTGCGCGGTGTCGACCTTGGTGGCCACGCCGTCGCTGAGGGTGGTGTCCTTGCGCACCCAGTCGGGCAGCGTGGACATGACGTTGCGGTGGAGGTCGCCGATGCCCGCGTAGCTGTCGAGGTTGGCGATCAGCTGCTGCACGTCGGCGGGCACCGGCACCGGGCCGCGCGGATCCGGGGCGTTCTGAGCGGTGTTGTTCTGGTCCTGCTGGTCGTTCCGGGTGCCCGGCACGGCGGGGGCGGTGGTCGTCCGGTTCGTGTCGGCGGGGACGGGTGCCTGCCCGGGCTTCTCGAGGACCGTCTCCGGGTAGGCCAAGCGGACCGTGGGGTCGAACCGGGAGCTGCCGCGGTTGCCGTCGGATTCCCACTGGACCTGGAAGTTGACGTCGAACGCCTTGTGGTGTTCGCCGAGCTTCGCGGTGCGTTCCCTGGTGTTGCCGGTCTTGTCCGAGACGGTGTTGCTGCGGCTCTCGCCCCAGCCGAGGAACGGCAGCACGCGCAGGTTCAGCGAGGTCGCCGCCACCTCGATCGCCGAGTCCACCCAGCCGACGACCGCGTTCTGCCGCAACTTGCGGGAAATCCCGTGGCTGGTGATGGACCGGCTGGCACCTTCGTGCTTGCTGCTCTGCGACGGGGTGTTGTGCACGGCGGTCTCGGAGGTGGCGACCGGCACGACGATGTCGGGGTCCATCCGCACGAACACGTCCTGCACGCCGTCGCGAGTGGGCACCTGGAAGCTGCGTCCGCTGGAGAGGATCTGCAGCAGGCCGAGCTCGCCTCGGGTGTCGACCAGCTGCTGGAACTGCTGCTGCAGCCGCGCCCGCACCGGCGGGGCGACGTCGATCTTGGCGGCGACGTTGGCCGCCAGCGGCGCGTTCTGGTTCGGGGACCACACGCCGTCGCTGGGCAGCAACCGGGAGTGGGTGGAGATGACGCCGTCGCGGGTGAGCTCCGCGGGACGCGGCGTCCCGTCGACGTGCGCGGCCATGTCGGCGGCGAAGGAATCCGCGGCTCGCGCGGTGTCTGGCAACACCGGCGCCGGGGTGACCTGCGACGGGTCGGTCAGCGCCAGGTCCAGCTGCGAGTCCTGGTCCAACGCCGCGAAGGGGTCGTCGTTCGCGGTCGTGTCGGCGCTCTGCTGTGTCTGGTCCTGACCCGCAGCGTTCTGGTCGTCGTTCGTGTCGTGGTCCAGAGTGGACAGCTGCTCCCGACCGGTGTCCTGGCTCCGGGACTGCTGGTTCGCAGTGCTCTCCGACGTCTCCTGGTTTTCCGACGTCTCCTGGTCCTCCGAAGTCTCCTGGTCCTCCGACGTCTCCTGGTCCTCCGACGTCTCCTGGTCCTCCGACGTCTCCTGGTCCTCCGACGTCTCCTGGTCCTGCGACGTCTCCTGGTCCTGCGAGGTCCGCTGGTCCTGCGCCGGGTCCTGGTTCTCGGCTGTCCCCTGGTCCTGCGAGTTCTCGACCACGTTGCCGCTGGAGTCGACGGTGACCGTGGCATCCGAGGATTCGGTGGCGGGCGAGCCGGGCATCTCCGGCACCGCGGTCTGGGAGGTGGCGGCCACGTCGGTGACCGACGGCGACGACGTGCCGCCCTGAGCGGTGCCGGTCGTGACACCGCGCGTGGTCGACGAGTTCGCGCCCGACTGCGACTGGCTCTGCGATGACGTCGAACTCGGCTGAGCGGTCGAGTTCGACGCGGTGCCGGTCGACGTCTGCGTCTGCCCGGTCTGCCCCGTGCCGGACATCCCGCCGATGGGTTGCTGGCCGATCACAGCACCGTTGCCGGTCTGCTGGTTCCGCTGAACTTGGCCGTTCGCGTCCGGGACCTGTCCGTTCAGCGGAGGCTGGCCGTTCGACTGAGCCAGACCGTCCAGCTGCGTTCGACCGCCGGTCTGCGTCCGGGTCTGCGAGTCGGTCGAGCTCTCGGGCGTGGTCGAGGCATTGCTGTCACCGGACTGGCCGGTCCCGCTCACCCGGGGCTGGGCCAGGTCGGTCTGCGGTTGCGTCGAGTTCGGCTCGACCTGGCCGGTCTGGTCGATCTGCGCGGTGGAGTCCGCGGCGGTGCCGACCGGTGTCATCGTCGACTGGGTCCCGCTGTCGCTCTGCGCGACCTCCTGCGGGCTCTCCGGTGTGGTGATAGGGGTTGAATCGGAGTCCTGTGAGGACTGCTGCGGTGCCGTCGGGTCCGAACCGCTCTGCTGCGGCGCCTTGTTCTGCGGGTCGGGCTGCGCCGGGTTGGTGCCCGACGAGCTCGGCTGCGAGGTCGCTCCGGTGCCCTGCGCGACGGGGTCGGGCGTGTGCGGGTCGGTCTGGCCGGACTGCTGAGCACCGGAGTTCACCGGTGCTTGGGCGCTGTTGGAACCTCCGACTTGGGCGGCCGGCGTGGAGCCCCCGTCGTTGACCTGACCGGCAGAGCCCTGCGCATCACCCTGGCTGGAAGATGTCATGTCCGATGTGGACGCCGGAAGACCGCTGGTGGTATCGGTGTTCGGCTGCTGACCGGCGGGCGGGAGCCCTGGTGAGGTGTCCGCGTCGGACGACGAGCTCGACGGCGGAAGGCCGGGCGAGCTCTTGGAGTCCGACGAGGAGCTCGACGGAGGAAGTTCCGAGGAGGTTCCCGGTCTGGAGTTCGACTGCGAGGTCCCCGGGTTCCCGAGCGAGCCGTCGGCACCACCGGCGCCGACGCTGACGGTCTCCGCCGACTCCGGCGAACCGCTGGTGTCCGATCCCGGCTGCGGCGGGACCTGGGTCTGCGACTCGGTGATCGACGACTGGCCGTTCGAACCCGGGCCGGACTGGGTGCCCTGCCCGTCCGACTGGCCCGACCCCTGCGTTTGGGAATGCCCGAGCGGGGACGGGTTCGTTCCACCGCCGTCCGACCCGCGGCTGCCCCCGCCCTGGTTCCCCTGTCCCTCGGAGCCATCGGACCCGCCACCTGCGACGCCCCCTACCTCGGCGAGACCGCCGGAGGAGGTGCTCTGGGAGTCGCCGTCGATGTCGGAGGTGTCCAGGTCACCGTCGCCGCCCAGCAGCGGCGAGGTGTCGGAGTCGGGGCCGTCGCCCTCGCGCTGCGCGGCGAGGAACGGGTTCTCGCCGCTGCCCGGGGTGAGGTTGCCGTAGAACCCGGCGCCGATGACGCTGCCCAGGTTCTCCGAGAGACCGGCGGACATGCCCGCGGTGAACGAGTACGGGTTGGCCTGGAAGCCCTTGCCCGTCATCGCGCTGTAGAGGCCTTCGGTGAAGAACTCGTGCAGGCCTTCCTCGACCGCGTCGGCCAGGCCGCGGCCGAACTTCTCGGCCCACATGCCCCTGAGGCTCATGCCCGCGTAGTTGCCGGGGGTGGCGGCACCGAGGTCGCGGGCGATGTGGGTGTTCATGTGGTCGGAGACCTGGGTGGCGAACTTGGCCAGCGATGGCGCCTTCGGGAAGTCGTCAGCGAAGTTCTTGGCCGCGGCCTCCGCAGCGGCCTTGAGGATGTCGTCGTCGATCTTGTCGCCGACTCCCTTGACCAGGCCCTTGGCCAGCATGTTGCCCATCGCGCCGCCGAGCGCGGCGAAGGGCAGGGACAGCGCACCGCCGAGCGCACCGACGGCTGCGGCCTGCTTGGTGGAGTCCTCGTCCCAGTCGTCGCGGGTGCCCTTGGCCATCTGGATGCCCTGGGCGGCGGCGTCGATGGCGACCTGGAAGGCGATGCCGAAGACCTGCGCCTGGATGACGCGCATCAGCAGCCTGCCCCAGATGTTCTTCAGCAGGAAGCGGACGATGGCGTAGCGTCCGGCGAGCCAAGCCATGCTGGCGCCGAAGGTGGGGCCGGCCATCGCGATGGCCCAGGCGATCTCGGCGAGCAGTTCGATCAGCGACAGCAGGCTGACGAGCTTGACGTACTCGGTCTGCACCGAGAGCTGCTTGAGAAAACCTGCGATCTGCTCGTACCCGCTGGCTGCGGTTTCGATGTAGCCGTTGCTCTCGACGTACGGCGCCATCCGGTCGGCGAAGCGCATCGCCGCCTTGCCGTAGAACTCCGATCGGATGAGCTTGATGGCTTGGGCGAGTTCTGGCGTGAGTTCGCTTCGCAGCCGTGCGGAGGTATTGCGCCACGAATCCGACAGCTTCCGCAGTTGATCTTCATTGATCTGCGGCCACTTCTCACCGGTCAGGACCATGAAGAGGTTTCCGACCTCTTCCGGAACCATGATCGCCATAGTCAGCCCCCACGCTCTCGTTCGTGCGCGAACGACCTCGGCGTGACTCGTCGATCACACCGGGCCTGTGCTCACGCCTTCCTGCCGCCCCTGCTCACCTCGCTGTTCGCGGTCTCGTTCATGTCGTCGAAGGTCTTGCCGACGTCGACGACCTTCTCGCCGTCGGTGCCGATGGTGATGCCGAGCATGCGGAGGAACTCCAGCCCGTCCTTCTCACCGGGCTCGTACTTCGTCCGCAGCGTCTTGGCGATGTCGTCGTCGCCCTCGATGGCGAAGGCGTTGCAGTCGTGGGCGAGGTCGGCGTAGATGGAGTTCGCGGTCTCGGCGATGCGGGTCAGGTCGACGCCACCTCGCTTGAGCGCCTCGATGTCCGCTGCGACGAGGTCGTTGTCCTCACTTGCCACGATCGGTCCTCTCCCCCTCGTCGGCGGCGCCGGACATGCTGTCCGCCTCTCGCACCGCCTCGTCGAACATCTTGTCCAGGTCGAACTCGCCGTTGACCATCTCGGTCAGCGCCGCACCGAAACCCGCGGGTGCCATCGCGCTGTAGGTGGCGATGGACTTCTGGCTCGCCTCGTCCTGGGCCTGTCGGACCAGCTCGACGATCCTGTTGGCCAGTTCGGCGGGCGCCATCGTGCGGTAGCGGGTACCGGAGAACCTCAGACCGGTGAGCCGTTGCCGGTGGTCCACCGTCGCGGATATCGAACGGTCCTTGCTGGAGACCGTCGTGGTCTCCTCCTCGGCCCGCTCCTGCGCCTCGCGGATGCGCTCCTGCTGCTCCCGGAGATCGGCCAGCGCGTTTTCCATCTGGTTGAACAGGGGAGATGACATCGCTGGTCACTCCCTCCTTCCCAGTACCTGCTCGACGAAGAGTTCTCAGAATGCGGTGGTGGCCGGTGATTGAGGCGTCTGGGACTCAACGGCACGGCCGCGGGTTCCCAGACGTCTCCTGGGAGCACAGCCGCGGCGCCGTGCACCGGACATGCACGAGTCCGCGGATCGCCGGAGCCAGGAGGCGTTTGAGGTTCCGCTACCCCGCACCGCCACGGAAGTCCACTTCTCCATCCGCACCTCAGCCCTGCCCGGACGCCGTTGCCTGGGTGGTCTGCTCCTGCTCCGCGGGCGTCTGCTGCGGCTGCGGCTGGCGCGGCGGGCGGACGGGACCGGCGGCGACCTGCTCGTCGACGTCGAAGTCCGCTTCGTCGGGCAGCCCGATGACGCCCATGCCCGCCTCGGCGTTGGTGCCCCAGACGTCTTCGTCCTCGGACAGCCAGGTCTGGCGCTCACGTTCGTTCTTGTCGCCCTGCTGGCCGCCCATCCCGCCCATCATCGGCGGCATGAACGGCATTCCGCCCGTTCCCTGCTGGGTGGAGGGACCGTTGAGCTGACTCATGCCCGGCGGCAGCGCGGAGGACTGCGAGCCGCCGAGCCCGGAGCCCGCACCGGAACCCATGCCGAAGCCGGTGGTGCCGCCACCCGCTCCGCCGCGTTGCTGTTCGGAGCCGCTGCCCGAGCCGCCGAGACCGTCGGCCGAACCGTCCGGCGAGCCGAAGCCGCCGGAGACGCTGTCGAAGCCGTAGCCCTCGACCGGGTCGGACACGCCGTCGAAACCGCCGGAGCCGAGACCGCCTGCGCCGTCGCCGAATCCACCTGCTCCGCCGTTGGCGACGTCGCCGAGGCCCGCGCCCGCGCCGGACCCGAGTCCGCTGGGATCGAAACCGCCCAGGCCGCCGTTGGCGGGGTCCCCCAGGTCGGCGCCGGCGTCCGACCCGAGGCCACCTGGATCGAAACCGCTTTGGCCGCCGGGCAGATCACCGAACCCACCGGCACCACCATTGGCCGGATCACCCAGACCCTGACCCGCGCCCGAACCGGGATTCGCGCCACCAGGCAGACCCGCGTCACCGAAACCACCGGCTCCACCGTTGGCCGGATCACCCACGCCCAGACCCGAATCCGCGCCACCAGGCAAGCCCGTGTCACCGAAACCACCGGCACCACCGTTGGCGAGATCACCCAGGCCCGCGCCGGCACCGAAGCCGTCGTCGGCACCGAACCCGCCAGCACCACCATTGGCCGGATCACCCACGCCCAGACCCGCGCCCGAACCGGAATCCGCGCCACCAGGCAAACCCGCGTCACCGAAACCACCGGCACCACCGTTGGCGAGATCACCGAAGCCTTCACCGGCGCCAGGCATCGGGTTGCCGTTGGAGCCCAGGGGAACACCGGCCATCCCGCCGGAGCGGTCCTGGTCCTGCTGACCGGGGGTGTCGCCGAAGCCTCCGGCACCGCCGTTGGCGGGGTTGAACGAGCTCTCGGTCAGGCCGCTGTCGACCAGACCGGGCTGCTGTCCGTCGCCGAGGCCGCCAGCGCCTCCGTTGGCTGGGTCGTTCTGACCGAAGTCGCCGAAGCCGCCCGCACCGCCGTTCGCCGGATCGCCGTTGGGGTTGGTGCCTGGCTTGTTGCCCGCGCCGCCGCCACCGGCCAGGCCGAGGCCGCCGGGACCGACCATCGGCGCGGGCGCACCGCCGTTCGCACCGTTGTCACCGGTTCCCGGACCGGAGTCGCCGCCGAGACCGTCGCCACCACCCAGGCCACCGTTGGCGAGGTCACCACCACCGGGGCCACCGAGACCATCACCGGTGCCGATGCCGCCGATGCCGCCGTTGGCCGGATCACCGCCACCGGAACCACCGAGGCCGTCGCCACCGCCCAGGCCACCGGCACCACCGTTGGCGAGATCGCCACCACCGGGGCCACCGAGACCATCACCACCACCGGGCGGTGGCACGTTCGTGCTACCACCGGGCGGGGGCACGTTCGTGTCGCCTCCGGGCGGCGGGACGTTCGTGTCACCACCGGGCGGCGGGACGTTCGTGCTACCACCGGGCGGCGGGACGTTCGTGTCGCCACCGGGCGGCGGCGGGACGTTCGTGTCGCCTCCGGGCGGCGGCGTGGTCGACGGGGTGCGCGGGGCGCTGGTCTCCGGCTCGGTGAGCTCCTTGATCGCCGACTGCGCGTACTTCAGCTCCTCCTCGAGGGGCTTGAGCGCCGCGGCCGCCGCGGTGTCGAGCGTCTTGAGCTCGGTGAGCGCGGCGTTGGTGATCTCCGTGTTCATCTTGTCCCACGGACCGGCGGTGACCAGGTTGCCTTCCTTGAAGCTGGCCAGCGAGGTGTTGATGTACTCCTGGGCTTCGGAGGTGCTCTTGCCGTCGAGCTGGTAGTTCGGCGCGCCCTGGACCAGGCCGACGCCGTTGGTCAGGAACTCGTAGAGCTGGTTCTCGTAGTCGACCCGCTTGTTGTTGGGCAGGTAGAGCGCCCGGGCGCGGAAGTCGTAGAAGGCTTGGGCGAGTCCGTTGACCGCCGCTTCGATCTTGTCGCCGAGGTTCTTCAGCGCCACCGAGACCGCGACTCCGCGGTCGATGGTGAGCTGTTCGTGCAAGCCCTCCAGCTTGTCGGCGTTCTGGTCCATGCGCCCCTGGATGACCGAGGCGGCCTTGCCGCTGAACCCGGAGTCCTCTGAGTCCAGCGACTTGGCCCATGTCCGGAAGTCCTTGCCGGTGGCTTCCAGCCACTTCTCGTACTTGCCGACGAGGTCCTGCGCCTGGCGCAGGGTCGGCAGGTCGAGGGTGCCGCTCTTGCCCGAGGACATCTCGGCGACGATGGTCCCGGCGTCGTTGATCGCCTTGGTCCACGCGTCGGCCGCCGCGGTGTTGCGGTTGACCCGGTAGTAGACCCGGTCGAACGCGGTGTAGGTGAGGTCTTCGGTCGGCGCGACCCGGTTGGTCAGGTCTTCCTCGAGCTTGTCCCCGGTGAAGTCGGCGTCCTTGCCGCCGGCACCACCGTCCCCGCCACCGGCGACCTCGAACCACTTGACGCCTTCGGCCATGGATTTCAGGTCCGGCCCTTTTCCGGTCAACGCGTTGAGGGCCTGGAAGAACGTCCAGTCACTGCTGGGGCCTGACAGGTCCGCGTTCTCGGGCATGGGCTTTCTCCTGCTCCAGGGTTGATGCCGTCAGATGAGGTCGATCAACGGGGGTCGTGGGCTAGCTGCTGGGAACCTGGATCAAGCGGCCGGTGTCTGCGTGCCGGAGATGTCCGGGTAGTCCTGGACGAACTCGGTCGCCGAATAGCTGGCGAGGTCGTCGGTGTCCTCGAAGACGCGCTTGGCGTCGTTGAGGGCCTCGGTGAACTTGCGCCAGTCCTTGCTGGTCTTCTCGTTCATGGTCTCGGTGGACTTTCCCAGCGCGCCCAGGGATTCGTTGAGCGACGCGATGGCCGGCCACTCCGGGTTGCCCGCGTGGACCCGCTCCCCGAGATCGGCGGCGAGGCGGATTCCCGAGCTGGCGCCCAGGAATTGCTTGCGCAGCTCGTCCTCGTGGGTGTCGACGTTCTTGATCAGCTTCTCGTACTGACCGCTGTCGAACTTCGTCTTCGTCTCGTCAGCCACGAGACTCTCCTTTTCTCAGGGAGGGAAAGGGGAATCGGGTGCGGGCCGCTGCGCGTGGCGACCCGCACCCGAAATTTCGAACGATCATCGGCCTTTGGCGACGACAGTCGCTGCCTCAGGTCTGGGACTCAGCTCGCACCGCCAAGCAGAGCGCCCATCAACCCGTCTTAGGCCATGATCTGGGCGCTGCGGTTGTCACCGTCCTGGAAGGCCTGGGCGGCGTTGTTCGAGGAGGTGTAGCCGCTGCTGAGGCGGGTGTTCATCTCGGTGTAGGCCTGGTTCCACTTCTGCTGCTTCTCGGCCCACAGCGGCGCGGCCTTGCCCTGGGTGGCCTCGCCCATGTTCTTCAGGAAGCCGTTGAGCTCGTCGAGGATGGTGCCCATCTGACGAACGGCTTGCTGCAGCCCCATGTTGACCTCTTCGTAGGCCCCGTGCTGCACGCTGAACTGCGTCATCTCAATCTCCGTTCTGGGTAAGTGGGTCGATCACAGGGTGTTCGGAGCACCGTCAGGCAAGCGGCGGAGCCGCTTCCTCTTTGCCCCGCCCTTGCAGCTCGCACCGCCGCGGGTTCTGACACGTCGTCTGGCGAGGACGCCGCGACGCCGTGTATTGGCATAGATCAGGAGCGGCGCCCGGAGTCCAGACGGCGTGTCAGGTTCCGCCACCCGCACCGCCATGCAGCACGAGCTGCTCCGATGAAGAAGGAATCAGAGGCCGGCGCCGGAGGCGCTGTCCGCTGCCTGCTGGGCCGCCTGCAGCGATGCGTTGCGGACGTCCATCACGCGCTGGTTGAGCTGGTTGAGCTCGTTCTCGATGCGCGAGAAGTCGCCGGCCCACACGCCGAACTTGTCGACCAGCATGCGACCGGAGTCGGACACGTTGGCCTGGCCCAGCGAGGAAGCCTGCGCCTGGACCTGGTTGTTGAGCTGGCGCATCTGCGACAGCGACTGGTTGGTCGCTTCGATGATCTGCTGCAGCTGCGAGTCGTTGAGGCCGTACTGGGCGCCTGGTGCGGTCATCGGGTTCTCCTTGCGACTGTGCGGGTTTCGACTTTCCTTACTGCGCGCCGTCCACGAGGGACGGCATGTCAGGGTGCTGTTTGCACACCACCACCTGCGGCTCGCTCCGGTGCGAGAACCGGTCCGGTCGGCAGCAGCGAGAGCAGGTGTGCAGGGACCGCAACCGCGTCGGTCAGCCGGTGGCCGAGGGCTTCGGCCGCGCTCTGGCCGGGCACCGGGTACTTGGCGCCCGAGTCGGTGACCAGGTAGAGGCCGGCGCCTGGCACGCCGGGCGCGGGCAGGGTGCGGGCCAGCACACCCGCGCCTGGTTGGACGTCGATGCGGTCGGCGGTGAACTCGTCGCGCTCGATGCCCGGTCCACCGACGACCACGCCGCCGTCAGGCCATCCGCTGACCAATGTGGACTTGGCTCCGCGCGGTCCGGGCTCGACCTGGGCGCAGGGCGCTCCGAGGTCGGAGGAGTCGGACGTTCCGGCGGTGGGCAGCAGCGACGGCGGCTTGTCCGGCAGCTGCGACATCAGCGGCGAGGAGGGCGTCTGCCCGACCGAGGCCATCGCCGCGGGCGAGAGGACGCGCGGGCTCGGCTGCCCGCCACCGGCCGGGTCGCCCATCGCCAGCGCGGCGGTGGTGCCGTTGACCGGCATCAGTCCGCCGGTGGTGAGCATGTGGAGCGTCTGCGGGCGGCCGACGACGCTGACGGAGAAGATCTGCCCGATGCGGGTGGGCTGGCCACCGAGCGACGGGCCGGGCTGTCCCGCTCCGGGGATCCGCAGCGGTCCGAGGTCCGGTCCGGCGGGCATGGCGTTGATGAACGCGTCTCGCACCGGCAGTGCGGTGGAGGCGTCGTAGCCCAGCACCGCGGCCACCCACGGCGCGCTGAGCTTCATCCGCTTGTCCTGCCACACGAGGTACTGGTCGCCGCTGCTGGAGCGCACCAGGACCGCCTCGTCCTGCCGCGCGGGTTCCACGTCGGAGGTGTCACCGACGTGCAGGGTGACGGTGGCGTGCGGTGCCCCGGCGGCGTCGCGGGTGGTGGTCGCGCAGACCAGCCACGCCTGGGCCGCGCTGCCCGCGCCGCCTGCCGGGATCCCGTCCGGGGCGCCGACGATGCCGATCGGGGTGCCGCGCGGGACGTCGCTCAACGTCGAGCGTGACACCTCCGCGACCTCCTTCGCCCCGAGCAGCCGCGCCGACGCGTAGTTGAGCACCGGGCGCAGCGTTCCGTCAGAGGCCAGCACGTACTGGCTCCCCGTCTCCTTCTCCACGATGAGCTTGCCGGGCTTGGACCAGTCGGTCGCTCCTCCGAAGCCGAGAACACCGGCCACGGCGAATCCGGCGACGATGAGCATCGACAGCATCAGGCCGATCACGTAGCCCAGCGGGGTCCGCCGCAGCGGCGGGTCGGGCGCGTCGGGTTCGGCCTGCACCAGCGCGGAGACGACCCGCGCCGACATGAAGGAGTGCGCTTGGACCTGATCACTTCGCGAGTGCACGACGACCTCCCCGCAGCAGGGAGTGAGAGTTCCGCGCACATCCCGGACCCGCAGCCGCGATGAGCGGCTCACGAACCACATGAGACATCGCAACGGCGCAGCCGTTGCCCCACCCTCGCAGCCGGCGCCGCCGCGGGTTCTCAGACGTCTTCTGGGGAGGACGGCCGAAGCGCCGTGCATTGGTCATGCACACGCCTCGGATCCCGGAGCCAGGAGGCGTCTGAGGTTCCGCTGCTGAGCGAGGAGACCACTGGAAACCCCTCTTCACGACCATGAGGCCCTCACCAGGGCGTAGAGGTTCAAGACCGCGAAGGTCATGGGGATGATCGCGATGGCGATGGTGGTGTGCGCCCAGTCGCCGGCGCGGCCCCAGTGCGGCAGCACCTTGCGGCCGGGCAGGCTGCGGGCTCCGGCGAGCAGGAGTCCGGCGAGCAGGACCAGTCCGCCGATGATGACGATCCGCCACGTGCCGGGGATCAGCATGCACATCGCGGAGATCACCGCGGCGAGTCCGAGGAAGCCGGGCACCATGACGGCGACGCGCTGGCGGGAGCTGACGAACTCGCGGGAGTGCAGCAGGAGCAGCAGCGAGGCGAGAGCGGCCAGGGTCGGCGACGCCCACCCCGGGGTGAAGGCGAGGATGCCGAGGCAGCCCGCGATGACGACGCCGAGTCCGAAGCACAGCGCGGTGAGGCTGGAGTCGGCCGCGGCGGTGCGGTTCATCAGCTCGCGGCCGGGTTCCGGGTCGATGCCTTCCTGGAACTCCTCGGCGGAGGTCGGCAGCGGCGGCACCTTGATCCCGGCCATCCAGGCGGCGATGCGCGGAACGCGGGTTCCGACCAGCAGCGTCACGGCGAGCACGACGGCGGCGGCACCGCCCGCGGAGAGCATGTCGAAGGTGTTGAGCAGGCCGACGAGCGCGGTCAGGCCGGTCGCCAACATCGCGGCGAGGTACCCGGCGCCGAATCCGCCGCCGACCAGGAAGCGGCCGAGCACGATGGCGCTGGTGCACACCGCCGCCGCGGTCAGGCAGGGCGCCACGAGCTGCGGGTTCATCGCGGCGACGGGTCGGCCGATCATCGGCAGCGCCCAACCTGCGGCGGCGCCGAACGCGGCGCTGCCGGAGAACAGCAGTTCCGCGGCGGCCCGGTCGCCGAGCGCCCGCGAGGCCAGGGTGGCCGCGCCGAGCAGCAGCAGCGCGACGCTACCGGCGGTGATCGCCACCCACTGCCCGGCTCCGACGGTGGGTAGCAGGACGAGCCCGAGAGCCAGCGAGGCGCCGAGCAGCGCGAGGAACGCGCGACGGGTGCTCTCCGGACGCCACAGATCGCGGCGCTGGTCGCGGATCCCGGTGGCCACGCCGTCGGCGAGGTCGTCGAAGTCGGCCGGCGGCAACTGGTCGTTGCGCGGCCTGAGGTAGAGGATGTCGCCGTCGTAGAGGCCCAGGGCGGCGGTGCCGAGATCTTCCTGCAGGGCGGGCTCACCGAGCCGCTGCAGGACCCAACCGTCGTGCTCCAGACCCGCGTTGCCGAGCCCTCCCCCGAGGTGGTCGAGGAAGGTGGGCAGCAGGTCCGCGAGCGGGATGTGGGCGGGTACCGCGAGCTCGACCCGCGAGCTGGGGCCCTGAATCGTCAGTCGACACACCTCGCCCGCGGCGACCGCGGGCTGAGCCGTCGTTCCCGTCATACCCACCACACGGTCCTCGGCCTAGGAACAGTTCAACCAAATTGACGAACGCCCGGTTCACGCGGCAGCCCCTCCACGTGCACCGGGCGCGTTGCGCACCGCCGATCGGCCGAACCCGACCCGCTCCGCGCAGTTCCGGACGATGGTCGACATCTCGGTCAGCCGGTTTCCCGCTGCCGCTTTGACCCGTTCGGAGTCTTCCAACCGTGTAGGGGATGAGGGGTAGCAGGGAAAGGATCTGATCGCATTGAGTGTGACGCCGTTTCGGCGACCGGCCAGGCAGAAGCCCCCCACGATGCCCGGCGGCGAACTGTCCTTGCAGGAGCCGCCGGTCATACCCGAGCAGGTCAGTGGCGGTTTCGGCGGTCTGCTGATGTACCTGCCGATGGCGCTGGGGTCCGGGGCCATGATGCTGATGTTCATGGGCCGCGGTGGGTCAGGCGGTTTCGGCGGCATCGGGCTCATCGTGGTGGCGCTGATGGCGGTGTCCATGCTGGCCATGGGTTTCGGTCAGATGGGACGCAACATCGGGGAGCGCAAGCGCCGCCTCAAGGGCGAGCGCCGGGACTTCCTGCGCTACCTGGGCCAGGTGCGCAAGCAGGTCCGCCAGGTCGCGGCCGATCAGCGGAAGGCGTTGTCGTGGCGGCACCCCGACCCGTCGGGCCTGTGGTCGGTGGCGATGAGCGGTCGGTTGTGGGAGCGGCGCCTGTCGCACGCCGACTTCGCCGAGGTCCGCATCGGCCGGTCCGCGCAGCGGCTGGCGATGAAGATGACGCCGGTGCAGTCCAAGCCGGTGGAGGACCTGGAGCCGCTGTCCGCTCGGGCGCTGCGCCGGTTCATCAAGGCTTACACCACTGTGGACGATTTGCCGACAGCTCTCTTCCTGCGCGGTTTTTCGCAGGTGCAGATGCGCGGTGACGCCGAGGCCGCACGCGGCCTGCTGCGTGCGTTGCTGGCGCAGCTGGTGACCTTCCACTCCCCCGACGACCTCAAGATCGCCGTGTGCGCGAGCGGGGACCGAGCCTCCGAGTGGGACTGGGTGAAGTGGCTGCCGCACGCCCAGCACGCCAGCCAGCAGGACGGCGCCGGTCACGTGCGGATGCTGACCAGCACGCTCACCGAGTTGGAGGCCATCGTCGGCCCGGACCTCAACGACCGGGGCCGCTTCGAGGCCGGTGCGAGCCCGACCCGCGACGAGCCGTTCGTGGTGGTCGTCCTCGACGGCATCACCACACCGGCGGAGTCCCGGCTGGCCGGTGCCGGCTACCGCAACGCCACCGTGCTCAACCTCGACATGTCCGGTCCCGCGCAGCGCACGACGCTGCGCCTGGAGCTGGCCAGCGAGCAGGTCGACATGATCCGGCTCAACCGCTCCGGCGCCGAGGTGCGCACCGAGCTGGGCACCCCGGACTCGCTGAGCCTGTCGCAGGTCACCTCGCTGGCGCGCACACTGGCCCCGTTCCGACTCAGCGCCACCACCGACATCGTCGAGCCGATGGTCACCGACTTCGACCTCGCCGCGCTGCTGGAGGTCGGCGAGATGGACAAGCTCGACGCCGCCCGCACCTGGGCTCGGACGTCGCCGCAGGACCGGCTGCGGGTGCCGATCGGCATCGCCGAGAACGGCGCCAAGATCGAGCTGGACATCAAGGAGTCCGCGCAGGGCGGCATGGGCCCGCACGGCCTGCTGATCGGCGCGACGGGTTCGGGCAAGTCGGAGCTGCTGCGCACGCTGGTGGTCGCGATGGCGATCACGCACTCCTCGGAGTTCCTCAACTTCGTGCTGGTGGACTTCAAGGGCGGCGCGACGTTCCTGGGACTCGACGAGCTGCCGCACACCTCGGCGGTGATCACCAACCTGGCCGATGAGGCACCGCTGGTCACCCGCATGCAGGACGCGCTGCAGGGTGAGATGGTGCGCCGCCAGGAGCTGCTGCGCTCGGCGGGCAACTACAGCTCGCTGCTGGAGTACGAGAAGGCCCGCGCTGCAGGCGCTCAGCTGGCTCCGATGCCGAGCTTGTTCCTGGTGGTCGACGAGTTCAGCGAGCTGCTGGCCTCGCACCCCGACTTCGCGGAGCTGTTCGTGATGATCGGCCGGCTGGGCCGGTCGCTGGGCGTGCACCTTCTGCTGGCCTCGCAGCGCATCGACGACGGCCGGATGCACAAGCTGGAGAGCCACCTGTCCTACCGGATCGGTCTGCGCACCTTCTCGGCGATGGAGAGCCGGTCGGTGATCGGTGTTCCCGACGCCTACCAGTTGCCGAGCGCGCCGGGCAACGGCTACCTGCGCTCGGACGTGGCCACCCTGTCGCGGTTCAAGGCCGCCTACGTCTCGGCGCCGTTCAAGCGGCGCACCGCGGAGCAGCGCAAGGCCGAGATCAGCCGTCAGGTGGTGACCTTCGGCGCGGCGCGGCTGCCCGACGCGCCCACCGCGCAGGTCCCGGAGCCGGAACCCGAGACCGGAGAGGAGGCGACGACCGAGACCCTGCTGCAGGTCGCGGTCAGCCGCCTCAAGGGCCAGGGTCCGCCGGCGCACCAGGTGTGGCTGCCGCCGCTGGACGAGCCGCCGACGCTCGACGAGCTGCTGCCGCCGCTGGTCCCGGACGCCGACAACGGCCTGACCCCGATCAGCTGGCCGGGTCGCGGCAACCTGCAGGTCCCGGTCGGCGTCATCGACAAGCCCTTCGACCAGGCCCGCGAGCTGTACATGGTGGACCTGTCCGGGGTCGGCGGGCACGTGGGCATCGCCGGTGGCCCGCAGGCGGGCAAGTCGACGATGCTGCGCACGCTCATCGCCGGTCTCGCGCTGACCCACACGCCCGCCGAGGTGCAGTTCTACTGCCTGGACTTCGGTGGCGGCACCCTGCAGACCCTCGGCGAGCTGCCGCACATCGGCGGCATCGCCGGGCGCATGGACAAGGAGCGGGTCAGCCGCACCGTGGCCGAGGTGCAGGGCGTGCTGGCCGAGCGCGAGGAGATCTTCGCCGCGCACGGCGTGGAGAACATGGCCGAGTACCGCGAGCTGCGACGCAGGGGCAAGATCCCGCAGGACTCCTTCGGCGACGTGTTCCTGGTGGTCGACAACTGGGGCACGCTGCGCAGCGACTTCGAGCAGCACGACCAGACGATCCGCTCGCTGGCCTCGCGCGGCCTGACCTACGGCATCCACCTGGTGCTGACCACCGGACGCTGGGCCGACATCCACAGCCAGCTGCGCGACCAGCTGGGAACCCGGCTGGAGCTGCGGCTGGGCGACTCGATCGACTCGGTGATCGACATGCGCGCGGCGGCGGGCGTTCCGCGCCAGCCGGGTCGAGGTCTGACGATGGACAAGCTGCACTTCCTGTCCGCGGTCCCGCGCCTGGACGGCCTGCGCCGGGTCGACGACCTCGCCAAGGGCGCCCGGATGCTGGCCGAGGCGGTGGCCGACAACTGGGACGGCGAGGACGCCGCCGGGGTCCGGATGCTGCCGTCGGTGCTGCCCGCCGAAAAGCTGCCCGAGCCGCAGGGCAAGCTCCGGGTCGCGCTGGGCTGGGGCGAAGCGGACCTGCAGCCGGTGTGGCACGACTTCTCCACCCAGCCGCACCTGACCGTCCTCGGCGACACCGGGAGCGGCAAGACCGCGCTGCTGCGGCTGATCGCCGACGCGATCCCGAAGAACTACGCGCCGGGTGCAGCGGAGCTGATCCTGGTCGACTCGCGCCGCGTGCTGCTGGACGCGGTTCCCGACGCCTACCGGCGGGGGTTCGCGTTCTCGGCGACCGCCGCGAAGGACATCGTGGGCGCCGCCGCCAACGAGCTGCGCGAGCGGCTGCCCGGCGCAGACGTCACGCCGCAGCAGCTGCAGCGGCGCGATTGGTGGTCGGGTCCGGAGGTGTTCATCCTCGTCGACGACTACGACCTGCTGGCCAGCACCATGGGCGGTCCGCTGGACTCGCTGCTGGACCTGCTTCCGCAGGCCGCCGACATCGGTCTGCACGTGATCCTCACCCGCAGCGCCGCCGGTTCCTCGCGGCTGTCGATGGATTCGGTGGTTCGGCGGATGCAGGAGTCCAACACCCCGGACCTGGCGTTCTCCTGCCCGCCCACGGAGATGCCGCTGCTCAACGGGATGCGCGCGCAGGTGCTGCCCGCGGGCCGGGCGCACCTGGTGACCCGCCGCAGCGCGACGCTGATGCAGGCGGGCTGGCTGGAGCCGCGTCCGGCGGGAGGCAGGACGTGAGGGCGGCGGTGGCGGTGGTGGCCGGGGTGGTGCTCGCGATGGCACCGGTTCCGGCCGCAGCGCAACAGCAGCAGTGCGCGCAACCGGCGGATCACGTCGTGCCGCAAGGGGGTTGGGCCCTGGAGCGCCTCGACCCGAGACGTGTGTGGGGACTGACCACCGGCGAGTCGGTGACCGTCGCGGTCATCGGCACGGGTGTCAGCGCCGCGGCACCGGCGTTGTCAGGGGCGGTGCTGTCCGGGCAGAGCCTCAGCGGCGGCGCGGGAGACGACGACTGCGCGGGCCGGGACACCTTCATGGCCGGGGTGATCGCGGCGCGTCCGGCGGCGGGCACCGGGTTCACCGGCATCGCGCCGGGCGCCCGGATCCTGCCGATCCGCATCACCAACGACCCGACGGCGGTCGAGGTGGGCAAGCTCACCTCGGCGATCCGCTCGGCCGCCGACGGTGGCGCGGAGGTGATCGCCGTGTCGGTCGGCACGGCCGCCGCCGACGGCGGGCTGCGCGCGGCGGTGTCGTACGCGCTGAGCAAGGACGCACTGGTCATCGCACCGTCCGATGTGGACGTGGGTGAGGACGCGATCCCCTACCCCGCCGCGTTCCCGGAGGCGCTGGCGGTCAGCGGGATCACCGGCGAGGGCGATCCGATCCAGCAGGCAGCAGGCCCGCCCGCGCTGGTCGCGCCGGGCAACGAGGTGGTCGGCATCGCCCCGCGCGGCACCGGCCAGCTGGTGGCCTCCGGTGGCGGGATCGGCGTCGCGTTCGTCGCGGGCACAGCCGCGCTGGTGCGGGCCTACCACCCGCAGCTGTCAGCATCGCAGGTGCGAGAACGCTTGCAGGACACCGCGGACCACCCGCCCGCCGAGCTCCCGGATCCGCAGCGCGGCTACGGCGTGATCAACCCGACCGCCGCGGTCACCTCGGTACTTCCCGCCGAGTCCGGCGAGAAGCCGATGGCCGCGGCCGCTCCACCGGTTCACCTGCCACCGACGCCGTTCGCCGATCCGCTGCCGCGACTCGTCACGCTGCTGGTCACCGGCTCGGTCGGTCTGCTGGCGGTGCTCGGTGCGATCGGCGCGGTGCTGTTGCCGCGAGCCCGCGAGCGGGGCTGGCGGTCTGCGTGGCACGGCGCCCCGAAGAGCGGTGGCTGACCACGTGCGCGAGCACGACTCGATCAGGTCCGCTGCGGCCGAGCACATCGGTCGCGAACCGCGAATGGCCCAACCGAGGAGTGCGAACGCGCACGACACCGGTGACCGGTCGGCACCGGTCCGGGATCAGGCAGGGGCGCGTATGACGTCGGGCGGAACAGCGGAGGTCTTCGGGCGGGACTCGGAACTGGCACAGCTGCGCGAGCTCGCCGGCGAGGTGGTGGCCGGACGCGGCAACGTGCTCTGGCTCGAAGGTGAACCGGGCATCGGCAAGACGGCGCTGCTGCGCGCCCTGCTCGCCGAGTCCGAGCGCCTCGGATGCGCGGTGCACCACGCCGCGGCCGACCAGCTCTCCCAGCGCTTCCCGCTGCGCGTGCTGCTGGACTGCCTGGCGGTGCACCCGAAGTCCGACGACCCCGAGGTGCTCGCGATTCACGAGCGCCTGCGCCTGGCCAGCGACGACCGGGTCCCGGCGATCGCCGAGCGGCTCATCTCGCTGGTCGAGGAGCTGTGCGCGGCGAGCTCCGTGGTGCTGGCCGTGGACGACGTGCAGTGGGCCGACGAGTCCAGCCTGCTGGTGTGGCACCGGCTGAGCCGTCTCACAGAGCACCTCCCGCTGCTGCTGGTGGCGGCGATCCGCCCGTCCGGCAGCCGCGCCGAGCTCGGCGTGGTGCGCGGCGAGGACCGCGCGGCGGTCCGGATCTCGGTCCCGCCCCTGGGCGAGGCGGCCACGGCGGCTCTGGCCGCGCACCTCACCGGTGCCGCCGAGGTCGGGCCTGCGCTGCTGGAGACGCTGGGACGCGCGGCCGGGAACCCCCGCTACGTGCGGGAAGTGGTGCTGGCCCTCGCGCGTGAGAACCACCTCGACGCCGACGGGACCCGCGCGGAGCTGAGCTTGGAGATCACCGACGGCGCGCTGCCGCGCTCGCTGGCCGAGGCCATCGCGGCCCGGCTGGGTTTCGTCGGCAGCGACACGATCGGGCTGCTGCGGATGGCCGCGCTGCTGAGTCCCACGTTCTCGGTGACGGACCTGCGCACCGTCTCCGAGCGCCCGGTGGTGGCCATGGTGGGCTGCGTGGAGGAGGCTCTGAACGCCGGTCTGCTGGTTGAGTCGGGGTCGAGGTTGACCTTCCAGCACGGCCTGGTCCGCCAGGCCCTGCACGAGACCACGCCGACCGCCCTGCGGCTGGCGCTGCACCACCAGGCCGCCCGCGCGCTGGCGTCCTCCGGCGCTCCCGTGGAGCGCACCGGTGAGCAGCTGCTGGCCTCGATCTCCGTCGACGACGCCGAGATCGACGACTGGGGGCTGGACTGGTTGGTCGACAACAGCCGGATGCTGGCCCACCGCGCGCCGGACTGCGCCGAAGCGCTGCTCGCCAGCGCGATCCCGCTGCTGTCCACTCACGACCCCCGGCGTGAACCGCTGCGCACGGCACGGGTTCTGGCGATGGTGCAGCTGGGCCGCCCGGAGCAGGCACGCGAGCTCAGCGAACGCGCGCTGGCCGACACCCACGACCCGTCCTGCGCGGAGCTCAGCTGGTACCTGGCGTGGTCGCTGGCCGTGCTCGGACTCGACGACCTGGCCACCGAGGTGGTCGAGAAGGCCTTGCGCACACCGGGCTTCGACCGCCCTTGGCTGGCGAGGATGCACGCGGTGCTCGGGCAGGTCATGCTCTCGCGCGGACACTTCGAGGCCGCGGGCGCGGCGGTGGAGCGCGCGCTGGCCGAAGCGCGCCCCGCCCGCGACGGTTTCGCGCTCGGTCTCGCCCTGCACGTGCGCGGAGCCGCGATGGCGCGCCGGTGCGACCTGGCCGAAGCGGTGATCTGCTACGAGCAGGCGGGCGCCGCCCTGGGCGACGCACCGGAGAACACCGATCTGCGGCTGACCGTGCTCGGCAACCGGATGGTGCTGCTGTTCGGCCTCGGCCAGACGGCAGAGGCCGAAGGCGCGCTGCACGAGATGCTCGCCATCGCCGAGCGGTCCGCGACCCCGGCCCGGCTGGCCACGGTGCGGCTGTCGGCGGCCAACCACTACTACACGATCGGCCGGTGGGAGGACGCGACCGCCGAGCTGGACGCCGCCACCGAGCTCGCCGACCGGCTCGACGAGCCGGGGCGTCGCTGGCTGCACGGGCTTTCGGCGTTGCTGGCGGGTCACCGCGACGACAGGCCGACGCTGCTGCGCAGCCTGCAGGACGCCGGCTGCGAGCAGAACCCGGCCACCCGTTCGGCCGCGGAGTTCTTGCTGCTGGCGGGTGCGATGCGCGCCGAGGCCGAGTCGGATCCGCGGCGCGCCGTGCGCTTGCTGGAGGAGGCGCTGACCGAGGGAAAGCGGTTCGGCACCCGCTACCTGTGGTTGCCGAGCCTGGTGCGGCTGGCGATCGAGACCGGCGAGACCGAGATCGCGAGCCGCGCCAACGATGCGTGCGCCGAGGACGCCGCGGTCGGCGCGGTGCCCAACATCGTCGCCGCCTCGCAGCACTGCCGAGGCCTGCTGGAGCGGGACCCGACGGCGCTGCGGGCCGCGATCGAGCTCTACAGCAAGACCAGCCAGCCGCCCAGGTACGCGCGGGCGCTGGAGGACATGGCGGTGGTGCTGGCCGAGCGCGGCGAGTCGGCGCAGGCGCGCACCGCCTACGGACGGGCCGTCAAGATCTACCGGGATCTCGGCGCGACCTGGGACCTGCGGCGCGCGGATGCGCGGATGCGCCCGCACGGCGTGCGGCACGCCCGAGGTCGGCGACACCGCGCCACCAACGGCTGGGAGTCGCTGACGCCGACGGAGCGGCAGATCGCCCACCTGGTGGCCGCCGGGCTGCCCAACCCGGACATCGCGGCGGCGCTGTTCTCCTCCCGGCGCACGGTGGAGGTCCACGTCTCGCACATCCTGGCCAAGCTCGGGGTCCGGTCCCGCGTGGAGATCGCGGTCGAGGCGACGCGGCACGACGGCGAGGAGAGGCGCAGCGGCTCCAGATCCGCGTGACGCCTCGGATCTGGCGCCGCAGCGTCATTTCCCCGCGGTCACCACGCGTCGGACCGGTCGCGCACGGCGCTCAACGCGATCCCGCGCGCCGAGGAGCTCACGCCGTGTCACCGACACAGCTCCGTCACCCTTCGTTCATAGGAGCTTTATCTTCCCGACCGACTGGTTGGTCCGGCACATGGGGACGGAACACGGCAAATCGACCAATGATGTGCTCATCTGAGCGCTACGCGAGGACCACGCAGAAAAACCTAAGTGAGCTCCCGGATTACCCCCGTTCGAGCTAACGGGCAAGCTCATCGCTGCCATCCGGAGATCCCGTTTCCGGTCGTCCCCTCCCATCTCCCCCGGATTTGTGGACGATTCACCAGCGGGGCAGACAACCGAATGAAGAAGCCACATGACGCTAGTCGGAGATCCACGATCCGCGATCGCATTCGAACGGTCCCACGCCTCCTCCACGAACCGAGGTGGTGAGCACACGATTCGAAAAGCTGACACGACGTTGAAATCGCTCTACGACGACTACTACGTGAGATTGCTGTCGTACGTGAGCAGAATCCTCTCCGACCCGCACCACGCCGAGGACGTCGTGCAGGAGACGATGCTCCGCGCCTGGCAGCACGCGGACTCCCTGACGCCGGAGCGCGGCTCGGTCTGGGGCTGGCTGACCAGGGTGGCGCACAACATCGCCATCGACCGCGTCCGCGCCCGCCGCGCACGCCCCACCGAGGTCGACGAATCCGCAGGCAGCGGCTCCGCCGACCACGACACCGACCACGCCGATGCCGTGGTGAACAGAGTCGTGGTGGCGACCATGGTCAACAAGCTGGTCCCAGCGCACCGCTCGGTGCTCTACGAGGTCTACTTCGCCGACCACACCGCGACCAGGGCCGCGAGCTCGCTGGGCATTCCGCCGGGAACGGTGAAATCCCGGCTGCACCACGCGCTGCGGAACCTCAGAACCACCATGGACCCCCGTTCCCGAGACCCTTTCCGCGCCGGCGGAAACCGCTCGCGCCACATTGCGATGTGAGAATGCTATGGCGACCGTCCCACCGAGTTCGAATTCGGGCTTCCGGAAACGGTTCAAGGGCAGCCGCACGAATTCCTGTGGACGAGACTCGACTCCAATCTATGTGTTTGCGGCGAGGAATCAGGATCGGCTATTCGGCGCAACAACAAGCGGGCGGCAGTGGTGCCGATCTCCGAGCTCGGTTGGGCGATCACGGTCAACCGGGGCGAGAACCACTCCGCCCACGGGAAATCGTCGAATCCCACCAGCGCCACGTCCTCGGGGACTCGCAGGCCGGCCTCGCTGATCGCCCGCATGGCACCGATGGTCATGCTGTTGTTGGCCGCGATGACGGCCGTCGGCGCGTTCGGCCGCGCCAGCAGCCCGGCGGTGACCCGCGTCGCGCGTTCGCTCTCCGAAGCGCCCTCCACCAGCAGCTGCTCGTCGAAGCCGATCGCGTTGCGCGCCAAGCCGTCCCGGTAGCCGCGCAGCCGCTCCTCGGTCGTGGTCAGCCCGCCCAGCCCGGAGACCATCGCGATCCGGGTGTGCCCCAGCTCGGCGAGGTGGTCGACCAGCATCGCGGTGGGCTCGGCGTTGTCCGGTCCGACCTGGTCGTAGCGCTCATCGCTGAGCCGGTCGGTCAGCACCACCGGAACCCGTTGCGCGTCGAGGTATTCCAGCGCCCGCGCCGGTTCGGCCGACGGCGCCAGGATCACCCCGTCCACCCGGCGCTCGTGCATGCTGCGCGCCACGGTGAGCTCGTGGTCGGGGTCGTCGCGCGGGTCGGCCAGCAGCAGCGTGTAGCCCTGCCGCACCGCCTCTGACTCGATGCCCTGCAGCACCTGGCCGAAGTAGGGGTTGGAGATCGCCGACATCACCACGGCGATGGAACGCGATCCGCCGGTGGCCAGCGAGCGCGCGAGGGTGTTCGGGCTGTACCCGGTCTCGGCGATGGCGGCCTGAACGACCCGCCGGGTCTCCTCGCGCACCGTGCGAGTGCCGTTGATGACGTGCGAGACCGTCGCGGTGGACACTCCCGCGACGCGCGCTACGTCGGCCATGGTCGCCATCGACAAGCACTCCTTCGGGCTCGACCGGGTGATGGGAAGCATACCCGGCAAACGCTTGCGCAAGCGCTTAACTTCGCTTTACAGTGCCGATCACTCGAAGCGGAGGACGCGCCGAGGCGCGCACATCGACCCGCACCGCTGCGGGTCCGGGGAGGACGAGATCACCCATGACCACAACAAGGGCCCCGGAGACGTCCGCGCCCCCTCGCACCCGGCGCGGGGCCGTGCTCGGTGCGTCGACCATCGCCGCGCTCGGCGGTCTGCTCTTCGGCTACGACACCGGCGTGATCTCGGCGGCGCTGCTCTACATCGCCCCGGAGTTCTCGCTGTCCGACGGCATGCAGCAGTTCGTGGTCGCGTCCCTGCTGCTCGGCGCAATCGCCGGCTCGATCAGCGCCGGACCCGTGGTCGACCGCATCGGCCGCAAGGTCACCCTGATCGTCCTGTCGGCCGTGTTCACCGCGGGCGCGCTGCTGTCGGCGCTGGCACCGGACACCTCGACCCTGGTCCTCGCGCGAATCCTGCTGGGCCTGGCCATCGGCGGTTCGTCGCTGGTGGTGCCGACCTACATCGCCGAGATCGCCCCGCCGACGCTGCGCGGCCGGCTGGTGTCGATGAACCAGCTGATGATCACCATCGGCATCTTCGCCTCCTACCTCGTCGGCTACGCCTTCGCGGGCAGCGGCGGATGGCGCTGGATGGTCGGACTGGCCGTGGTGCCGTCGCTGGTCATGCTGATCGGCCTGTTCACGCTGGCCGAGAGCCCGCGCTGGCTGCTCTCGCGCGGCCGGACCGAGGACGCCCGCAAGGCGCTGCTGCGCACGCACTCCGCGGCCGACGCCGACGTCTCGCTGGCGGAGATGTCCGAAGCGATGCGCGAGGAGAGCGAGTTCAGCTACCGGGACCTGCTGAGCCCGAAGCTGCGCCCCGCCGTGCTGCTCGGCTTCGCGGTGGCCGCCACCAACCAGCTGGTCGGCGTCAACGCGGTCATCTACTACGCGCCCACGATCCTCAAGCAGGCCGGGCTCGGTGACTCGGCTGCGATCCTGTCCTCGGTCGGCATCGGCGCCGCCAACATGATCTTCACGATGATCGCGCTGCTGTTCATCGACAAGGTGGGCCGCCGCCCGCTGCTGCTGGGCGGCACAAGCGTGGTCGTCCTGGTGCTGTTCGGGCTGGGCGCGCTGTACCTGCTGCCCAGCGTGCACGGGCTGGGACTGCTGCTCACCGTCGGGTTGATGCTCTACGAGGCGGCGTTCGCGGCGAGCCTGGGCCTGGCGATCTGGTTGATCAACAGCGAGGTGTTCCCGACCGCGGTGCGCGGCAAGGCGGCCGGTGTCGGCACGGTGACGCACTGGGGCCTGGACTTCCTGATCTCCATCTCGGTGCTGACGCTGATCAACGCGCTGACCCCGACCGGCCTGTTCTGGATCTACGGTCTGCTGGGCATCCTCGGCCTGGCCTACCTGTGGCGGAACCTGCCGGAGACCAAGAACCGCACGCTTGAGGACATCGAGAGCTCGCTGCGCAAGGGGGAGCGAGCGTGATCCCCCGGCACCACGGCGGTCTGCCCGGCCTGCTCGAACGCGCCCGCGCGCTGGCCTCGACCGGCTCGCGCCGCATCCTGGGCATCGCCGGCGGGCCCGGTTCCGGGAAGGGCACGCTGGCCGAGAAGCTGCTCGGCGAACTGGGTTCGGCGGCCGCGGTGGTGCCGATGGACGGTTTCCACCTGGCCGAGGCGGAGTTGCGCCGCCTCGGCCGGCGGGACCGCAAGGGCGCACCGGACACCTTCGACGCCGCCGGATACGTCGCGCTGCTGCGCCGGATCCGCGAGGGCACCGAGACGGTGTACGCACCGCGGTTCCACCGCGAGGTCGAGGAGTCCTACGCGGGCGCCATCCCGGTCGACCCCGACGTCCCGCTGGTCATCACCGAGGGCAACTACCTGCTGCTCGACCAGGTTCCCTGGTCCGGAGTCCGGCCCCTGCTCGACGAGTCCTGGTTCCTGCACCAGACCGACGACGAGCTCGTCTCCCGCCTGGTCGAACGCCACGTCCACCACGGCAAGAGCCGCGCCGAGGCCGTGGACTGGGTGCACCGCAGCGACATGCGCAACGCCCGGCTCATCACCCCCACCCGCACCCGCGCGGACCTCCTGGTCACCACCGTCTCCTAGGCCGGGAGCTGTTCAGCGATCGCTTGGCTTGGCGGTGCGGGTGGCGGGACCCCCGAAGGGGAAGCGCAGCGGGTTCGTGGACGCCCACTCCTCAAGTGTTCCGCTCACCCCACCGGCGTCGCGCCGCGTGCTCGGCACTGAGCCCCGAGAAGCCGCGGCGGTGCCAGCCGAGTCCCAGGTGGAACAGCAGCCTCACCGCCGTCCGCTCCAACAGGACCCAGGCCCGGGGTTGTGATCTGGGGCATCGCTTCCTCGAATGGCACGGGTGCCGATCCCGCGCATACCGTCGGGGGCGGAACCCGCACACCTCTAGTTCGAGAGCGAAACCCCATGGCGAAGATCCTGTTCGTGCTCACCAGCGCGGACCACTGGACTCTCAACGACGGCACGAAGCACCCCACGGGGTTCTGGGCCGAGGAGTTCGCGGCACCGTACGAGGCGTTCACCAGCGCTGGCCACGAGGTCGTGATCGCCTCCCCGGGCGCGGTGGCGCCCCCGGTCGACCGAGGCAGCCTGAGCGCCGACGCCAACGGCGGGCAGGAAGCCGCCGACCGCGTCGCCGCGATCCTGGACGGCGCCACCGAGCTGAAGAACCCGATCGACCTGGCCACCGTGAACCCGGCCGACTACGACGCGGTGTACTACCCGGGCGGGCACGGGCCGATGGAGGACCTCGTGGTCAACACCGATTCCGCGCGCGTCCTCACCGAAACCCTCAGCTCCGGCAAACCCCTCGCGATCGTCTGCCACGGCCCGGCCGCGCTGCTGGCCACCGCCCAGGGAGGCGAGTCCCCGTTCCGCGGTTACGCGATCACCGCCTTCACCAACTCCGAGGAGATCCAGGCCGGCCTGGCGGACAAGGCCCCGTGGCTCCTGCAGGACCGCCTCGACGAGCTCGGTGTCACCTTCGACGAAGGCACGCCCTGGTCCCCCAACGTGGTGGTCGACCGCAACCTCTACACGGGCCAGAACCCGGCCTCCTCGGCCCCGCTCGCCCAGCGAGTCCTCAAAGTGCTCTGACCGCAGCTCTTTTCACCCGTCCTGGAACGAGACCGGTCCCGACACGCGCGTCGTGTCGGGACCGGTCTCGTTCGGGGTTGATCTGGCCGGGGGAAGCGCTGAGGCGAGGGGCTTCCTCTCCCCCCTCGCCTCAGCGTGGTGTTTGCTGCTCGCGAACACCGACCCCCAGGGTGAGGTGGCGCGGCCTCGACCGGTCGCCGACGGTGGGACGTCGGGCCGACTCCCGTGCGCCGTTCGCCCGGCACTGCGGCGACGCCTCCAGGGTATTCTCGTTGATCACCTGGAAGCCAGTTCGTTCTCGCACAGTCAGCGCCGGGAATCGGGATCTGATTGCTGCACCAGGAGCCCCTGCCCCGCAGATCGCTCCCTCGACCTCACGAGAGAAGGGGTGTGCCTTGGCGCTGTCCGGCGACGATCGGGATTGCCTGGGACGGCTTCGCGACATGCAGCGCGAAGCGGTCGAGCCCGGTGGGTTGCGCCGGCTGCTCGCCCGCTTCGCCGACGAGGTCGGCGGCTCCGCGGCGCTGTTCGACGCGGCGGGCAAGCCCATCGCGAGCGCACCCGCCCGCGCCCTGCCCGAAGCGGTCGTCGACACCGCGCACCGCGTGCGGCTGGGCGAGCACCGGTCCGTCGTCGAGCGCGACGGGCACGACCAGCTCGCGGCGTTCGCCATCAGCGGCGAACCCGGCGCGCCGACGCTGGCGCTGGCCGGATCGACGATCGACCGCTTCACCTCCGAACCCAGGCGCACCGACTCCCTCCGCGTGTTGGCCCTGACATGGGAAGCCCAGCACGCGCACGAGCGGTCCAGGCGGGTCGATGCGGCCAACGACCAGGTCCGCGAGGCCGTTCTACACCTGTTGATGGACGGTGGGCTGGCCACCGCGCATCGCACGGCCGAGGCGCTCGGCGATGCGCTGCCGGACCCGATGCGCGCATGGGTCGTCGAAGTCGGCGCCATCGACAAGGGCGAGCGCGACGCGATCGCCGACGAGCTGACGCGCATCACCGGCGGCCGGGCCTTCGTGATCAAGTGCCCGGTGCACAGCGGGCACCTCATCACCGCGGTCGCGCCCATGAGCCACGAGGAGGAGCGGGCCTGCCTGCGGGAGCTGGTGGCGAGGGCGAGAGCCGACATCGGCCGGATCAGCGCGGGCATCAGCACGGTGCTCCCGCTGCGGGACTTCCCCACCGGCTACCAGCAGGCGTTCCACGCGCTGGCGCACGCGCGCGGGAACGCCGAGCGGTTCGCGACCTTCCGCCGCAGCCACGACCTCGCCGCCGAACTCGCCGGTCACGGGCAGGACTGGGCGCGGCGGGTGCTGGCGCCGCTGGAAGGGTTCGAGCCCGCGCGCCCCCAAGACCCGTCGCGCGACGACCTGCGCAGCACCCTGGTGTCCTGGCTGGCGTTCCACCAGCAGGCCACCCGCCACCTGAAGATCCACCGCAACACCCTCAGCGCGAGGCTGCACAAGATCGGTTCGCTGCTGGGCCGCGACCTCCACCGGCTCCCCGACCAGGCGCACCTGGACCTCGCGCTGCGGCTGCGCGGCGGCCCCGAGGCACCGCACTCGACGCGCGACATCGACGAGCTGCTGCGCGGCGATGAAGTCCTCCGCTGGGCTGAGGTGCTGCTCGCGCCACTGCGGGACTCACCGCGACTGGTCGAGACCGTTCAGGCCTGGCTGCTCGCCGACACCAGGACCAGCCTGGCAGCCGAGGCTCTGAGCATCTCCGCCGCGGCGGTCCGCAAGCGACTGGTCAGCGCCGAGCAGCTGCTGGAGCGGTCGTTGCTGAACTCCCCCTCGCTGAGCTACGACCTGCACTTCGCGTTCCGCGCGCTCGACCTGACGACCGGGAGGGCGCGCGGATCCGGGGATGGAAGATCGGGACCCGAGAATTGAACCGCAATGGGCTCGAAAACGTGCCCCCGCTCCTTTCCCACCTTGCGGGCGGAAATCGAAAAAAGGGGAAGCGCAACCGGGTTCGTGAATGCGCAACCGCGATTCCCGACCTGCCCACGGCGGACACCTCAGCTGGGAAAACGGGAATTGATTGCAGCGCTGGCGGTTTCACGACGACCACCTTCCGGAAATGCTCTTGATCGGTCTAGGGTCCCGATCTAAGAGCGCTCTCATGCGGTGCGTTCGTCGCATTGTCCTTTTCCGGAGGTGCTTGAAACATGATTCCCGTCTCACAACGGCGTGGGCGACGCCGGTTCCCGTTCTTCGCGGGAATGGCCGCTGTCGCCGCCGTCACCGCCGTCGCGCCCAGTGCGGCGGCGATGCCCGGCGCGAACCACGCCCAACCCGCGAAGCCCGCGGCTCCGGCACCCGGACCTCAGGCATGCGCGGGCACCGACACGCCGGACTTCGGTCCGAACGTGCGGATCTTCGACCCGTCGATGTCGCCGGAGAGCATCCAGCAGCAGCTCGACGACGACTTCAACAACCTCAAGGACACGCTGGCCGACCAGATGTCCGAGGACCGGGTCGCGCACCTGTTCAAGCCGGGTGAGTACGCCGTCAACGACAACGTCGGCTACTACACCTCCGTGGCGGGCCTGGGCAAGAACCCGGGCGACGTCACCATCAACGGCAACATCACGGTCGACGCGTTCAACGAGTCCGACGAGGGCAACGCGACCCAGAACTTCTGGCGCTCGGCGGAGAACATGACCGTCAAGCCCAACGGCGCCAACCGCTGGGGCGTGTCGCAGGCCGCGCCGATGCGCCGCATGGACATCCAGGGCGACCTGGACCTGTACCCGGCCAGCTACGGCTGGGCCAGTGGCGGCTACCTCGCCGACACCAAGGTCTCGGGCACCACGGAGTCCTCGTCGCAGCAGCAGTGGTACACCCGCGACTCGCAGCTGGGTGCCTGGGACGGCGGCGTCTGGAACATGACGTTCTCCGGCGTGCAGGGCGCCCCGCCCTCCGCGTTCCCGACCCCGCCGCACACCACCCTGGAGTCGACCCCGGTGTCGGCCGACGTGCCGTACCTGTACGTCGACGACGCGGGCAAGTTCCAGGTGTTCCGCCCGGACGTGCGCACCGATGCCACCGGTCCGAGCTGGGCCAACGGTGAAACCCCCGGCAAGTCGGTGCCGATGAGCCAGTTCTACGTGGCCAAGCCGACCGACACCGCCGCGGACATCAACGCCGCCTTGGCCTCGGGCTGCAACCTGTTCTTCACCCCGGGCGTGTACCACCTGGACGACACGATCAAGATCACCAACCCGGACACGATCGTGCTGGGCATCGGTTACCCGACACTCATGCCCGACACCGGAAAGACGGCGATGGAGGTCGCCGACGTCGACGGCGTGCGCATCAAGGGCGTGCTGTTCGACGCGGGCACCCAGAACTCGCCGAGCCTGCTGACCGTCGGCGAGGAAGGCGCTTCGGCGGACCACTCGCAGAACCCGACGATCCTGCAGGACGTGTTCTTCCGGCTCGGCGGCACCGTCGCCGGCAAGGCGACCAACAGCCTGATCGTCAACAGCAAGAACGCGGTCATGGACCACATCTGGGCCTGGCGTGCCGACCACGGCAACGAGGGCTCGTTCGGCTGGGACGTCAACCCGGGCGACACGGGTGTGCTGGTCAACGGTGACGACGTGACGGCCACCGGCCTGTTCGTCGAGCACTACAACAAGTACCAGGTGATCTGGAACGGCAACAACGGCAAGACGATCTTCTTCCAGAACGAGATGCCCTACGACGTTCCGGACCAGGCCTCGTACATGAACGACAACGGCCTGGAGGGCTGGGCCGCCTACAAGGTGGGCGACCAGGTCACCAACCACGAGGCCTGGGGCCTGGGGAGCTACTGCTTCTTCAACACCAACCCCGAGGTGAAGAACCACCACGCCTTCGAGGTTCCGGCGGTGCCGGGCGTGAAGTTCCACAGCATGGCGACGGTCTCGCTCAACGAGAAGGGATCGATCACCCACATCATCAACGACACGGGTGATGTGACCCCGCCGGCGACCACGCCGTCGAACCTGGCGAACTTCCCGTGACCTGATCACCGGCGATCGAAGTCCCGGCGGGGCCACCACGGCCTCGCCCGGACTTCGATCGCATCGGGGCCCGGGAGCGGGGCGGACCTGGTGCGCCCGTGATCAGCCTCGCCCGGTCAGTTCGACCGAACTGACCGCTGATGCTCCCGCGGCGCTCAGGTGGACTCGCGGACGACGAGGCGGTCAGGGTGATCGCCGGCTCGACTGCCTCGCCGGCGATCAGGCGCAGCAGGTGGGCCGCGAGGTGGCGGCCGACGCCGTCCATGGGCTGGCGCACGGTGATCAGCGGCGGCTCGGTGTGACAGCCCTGGTGATGTCGTCGAAGCCCCAGCGCCACTTCGTCCGGCACCCGGGAACCGCTCTGGCGCGACACGTGCAGCGACCCCTCGGCCATCAGGTCGGAGGCGGCGAAGACGGCGTCGATCCCGGCTTCCCCCCGCCTCCCCGGAAGCGCGGGTGAAGTCCCCCGCTGCCGCGACCGGGATCTCCGGCGTCGTCGCTGGCGAGAAGCGGACAGCCCGGGACCGGAATGTTGACTTCCGTTCGGGGTCGAAGAAGTCTGAGACTCGAGTGCGCACTCACATCTTGTTGGTGGTGGCCGTGGGCTGGTGAGACCTCACCGGTGAAGACTCGGGGCGCGTCCGCACCTCCCGCGCGGGCGCGCCCCGACCCGTTCGCAAGTTCGTCGGGGTTGCTTTGCTTGGCGGTGCTCACAACCGCGACGGTGCGAGTTGAGTGCCGCACCGGAAGCAGCGGCTCAGCCGCCCCTAGTCGGTGACGCGGGGTCGCACGAGTGCTGTCGAGAGTTCCGAGCAGAGTTCGGCGAGGGCCTGCGTGGCGCTGCGGCAGACGTTCGGGAACGACATGTACCCGTGCGGCATGCCGACGTAGGTGGTGGTGCGGACCGGGACCCCGGCTGCTCGCAGCGCCTCGCCGTAGCGCAGGCCGTCGTCGCGGATGGGATCGTGCTCGGCGACCTGGATCAGCGCCGGCGGCAGCCCCTCGTGCGTCGCCGCCTTCAGCGGTGAGACCAGCGGGTTCGCCGGGTCTTGCCCGCCGAGGTAGGTGTCGCGCATCTTCCGCGCCTCGCGGGTGGTGATCACCGGAGCTTCGGCGTTGTCCTCCAGCGACTGGCTGCTCAGCGTCATGTCGGTGGCCGGGTAGATCAGGCCCTGGAAGGCGATCTCCGGGCCGGAGCGGTCCCGCGCGAGCAGGCACATCACGGCGGCGAGGTTGCCGCCCGCGCTGTCGCCCGCGACCGCGATCCTGTCCGGGTCGGCGCCGAGTTCGGCGGCGCGTCCGGCGACGTCGACGAGCGCGGCGTAGCAGTCCTCCACGGCCGCCGGGAACCGGTGGGTTGGGGGCGAGCCGGTAGTCCAGCGACACCACGACCGCCCCGACCTCCTTGGCGACCCGGCCGCACAGCCAGTCCCCCATGTCGAGGTTCCCGCTGACCCAGCCTCCGCCGTGGATGTTGACGATCAGCGGCAGCGGTCCGGTCTCCCGCGTCGGCCGGTACACCCGGATCCCGATGCGGCCGTCGGCCCCGGCGGCGGTGAGGTCGCTGGTGACGGTGCCGGGAGCGCGAGAACCGAGCACGAAGTCGATGATCCTGTTGCGCGGCAGTGTTTTCCGCTGCCGCGCGATCAGCTGCTCGTCGGTCATGCCGGTGACGCTGGGAGCCAGGCTCAGCGCCTTGCCCAGCAGCCGGACGCGAAAATCCATCTCAGCCATGCGATTGCCTCCGCGATCAACGGGTCTTGGTGGTGGCGCGCTGCTGCGCTTCGAGCACTTCGGCCTCCTCACCACCGATGGCCTCACCGCGAGCGACCAGCCCGGCCACCTCCGACAGCGGGATCTGCTTGAGCAGCAGCGAGAGCAGGAATGCGATGGCCATGAACGGCACCAGGTACCAGAACACCGGCGCCAGCGCGTCGGCGTAGGCGGTGACGATCGCGTCCCGCACGGGTTCGGGCAGCTGCTGCAGCATGTTCGGCGACAGCGACACCGCGGACTGCTCGGCCTGCTGCGCGGACGCACCAGCACTGGCGAAGATCCCGGTGAGGTTCTCGGTCAGCCGGGTGGAGAAGATCGTGCCGAACACCGCGACGCCCAGCGCGCCGCCGACCTCGCGGAAGTAGTTGTTGGTGCTGGTAGCGGTACCGATCAGCGCTGGGTCGACTGAGTTCTGCACCACCAGCACCACGACCTGCATGATCAGCCCGAGTCCGGCGCCGAAGACGAACAGGAACGCGCACAGCAGCCACACGGGTGTGTCGGCCGACAGCGTGGTCATCGCGAGCATCCCGCCAGCGGTGATGAGCGTGCCCAGGACCGGGAAGATCTTGTAGCGGCCGGTCTTGGTGATCAGCGCACCGGAGGTGATGGAGGTCAGCATCAGACCGGCCATCATCGGCAGCATCGCCATGCCCGACACCGCCGCCGAGGTCCCGGTGGACATCTGCAGGAAGGTGGGCAGGAAGCCCAGCGCGGCGAACATGCCCAGCCCGAGCACCAGGCCGATGCTGGTGGCGTTGGCGAAGATGGGGTTGCAGAACAGCGACAGCGGGATGACCGGGTCGCTCGCCCGGGACTCGACCAGCACGAACAGCGCCGCGGCGATGACCAGACCCGCTGCCCACAGCCAGGTCTCGGGTGCGCTCCAGCCGTGCGCGGAGTCGCCGCCGAAGTCGGTGAAGAAGATCAGGCTGGTGGTGGCCAGCGCCAGAAGCACCACGCCGGGGACGTCCAGCGGCTTGGTGGCCCTCTTGCTGGGCAGGGTCAGCGCGAAGTAGGTGATGGCGAACGCGGCGATGCCGATCGGGATGTTGATGTAGAACGCCCAGTGCCAGGACAGGTGGTCGACGAAGGAACCGCCGAGCAGCGGGCCGCCGATCGCGGCGAGGCCGAAGATGCCGCCGAGCGGTCCGAGGTACTTGCCGCGCTCGCTGGCGGGCACGATGTCGGCGATGATCGCCTGGGAGAGGATCATCAGGCCACCGCCGCCGAGGCCCTGCGCGGCGCGGAAGATCACGAAGGTCCAGAAGTCGCCGGCCACGGCGCAGCCGATCGAGGCGACCGTGAACAGCGCGATGGCGATCAGGAACAGCTCGCGCCTGCCGAGCACGTCGCCGAACTTCCCGTAGACCGGCATGACGATGGTGGTGGCCAGCAGGTAGGCGGTCGTGACCCACGCCTGGTGCTCGACGCCGCCGAGGTCGCCGACGATGGTGGGCATCGCGGTGGACACGATGGTCTGGTCGAGGCTGGCCAGCAGCATGCCCGCGATCAGCGCGCTGAAGATGATCCAGATCCGCCGCTTGGTGAGCAGTAACCTGGGTTCGGTCTCGGTCATCGGGTCCCTCCGGTGAGCGTGGCGGCGAAAACCTCGCGAGCGGCTACCAAGCGGCGTTGCATGATCGTGTTCAGCGGCTCGGAGTTGGCTGGGTCGAGGAACTGACCCATGCAGGCGCCCGCGAGCGCGCAGACCACCTGGACGGCGACGGAGGCTCGGAGGTCCCCTTCGGGGAGTCCTTCTCTCGCTCGCACCAGTTCGACGTCGGCGCGTTCGCGCGTCTGGACGTGCTCGAGAACTCGCGACAGCAGCCGGGGCTCGCGGTCCATGGCCGCGACCAGGTCCGCGACGTGCTCGGGCGTGAGTCCGACCTCGGTCCAGCGGTCGACCAGGAGCGCGGCGTAGTCGTCGAGCAGGCTCGCCGAGACCCCCGCTTCGCCCGGGTCACCGCCCGAGGTGAACCGCTCCTCGATCTCGTGCTGGTCCCACAGCGTCGTGAACCCCAGTACCGCGTCCTCCTTGGACGCGAAGTAGTTGAAGAAGGTGCGTCTGGAGATGCCCGCCTCGTCGCAGACCTCGTCCACGGTGAACCCGGACAGCCCGTCCTCGGCCGTGCGGCGACGCGCTGCGGCGGTCAGCCGGTGAGCCGTGTGGACCCGACGCTTCCGAGCAGAATTTGCACCATCTACCACGGAGTGCATTATTGCACTCTACGCTCCACCGTGCAGAACTGGTGGTCTGGAGGGCGTCGCGGAAGGCCAACGAGCAGCTGGTCGCGCGCCTCCACCCGAGGAGATCGACGGCCTCAGCGAGCTGCTCACCCGGCTCCCGGAACTCCGGGTGACACCGTTGACCTCCACCGCGCTGGAAGTGTGAGGCTGTGACCATGACCGATCCCTGGGACGTCGATTCGCTCGACCTCGACGCGTACCTCGCCCGCACAGGGCAGCCGGCGGCACCGCCGTCCGCCGAGGCGCTCACCGCGCTGCACGAGGCGCACGTGCGCGCGATCCCCTTCGAGAACGTTGATCCGGCGCTCGGGCGCACACCGCGCCTCGACCTGGGATCGATCACGGCGAAGCTGGTGCGCAGGCAACGCGGCGGGTACTGCTTCGAGCACTCCCTGCTGTTCGCCGCCGTGCTGGAGCGCCTCGGCTACGCCGTGTCCCGCCGAGCCGCGCGGGTCCAGCCGCACCGCAACGGCCCGCGAACCCACATGAACCTCGTCGTCACCGTCGACGGTGCCGAGCACCTGGCCGACGTCGGCTTCGGCGCGGGCGTGCTGCGCCCGATGAGGCTGGTCGACGGCTCGGTGGTCGACCAGGCCGGCTGGAACCACCGGCTGTCCCGCGACGGTCGACTGTGGACGCTGGAGAAGGAGACCTCAGAGGGCTGGGAACCGCTGCACGCCTTCGACGACCAGCCGCAACGGCTCATCGACTACGAGGTCTACAACCACTACACCGCCACGCACCCGGACTCGCCGTTCACCGGCAGGCTCGTCGTGATGCGGCTCGACGAGGGCATCAGCCGCAAGCTCATCGGCGACACCCTCGTCGTCGAACGACCCGACGGCTCGCAGGAAGCGACGCCGGTCGACGACCGGGCGGAAACCCTCCGCTCGCTCGACATCGTGCTCAACGACGACGAACTGACCGGCCTCTAGACCAGCACCAGGAATGCGGCGGAGCCGCCGCTTGAGGTGTGGGACCCAACTCGCACCGCCGCAGGGTTCTGACCGGCTCCGTGGCGAGCACGCCGCGACGCCGTGCATCGCATGCACGAGTCGTGGCGCACGGAGTCCACGAAGCCGCTCAGGTTCTACCGCCCGCACCGCCGAGCACTCCCTCAACAGGCCCTGGACAGTTCTTCCAGGTCCGCAGCGATCTGGGAGAGCGGCGGCAGCGCCAGGGCTCGGCGCTGCGCTCCGCGGGCCGCGCTGCGGAACGACGGCTCCTCCAGCACCCGCGACACCGCTTCGTGCAGCAGCGGCACGGTCACGTCCTCGATGGTGAACGCCAGCTCCGCGCCGATCTCGGTGATGCGAGCGGCGTTGCTGGGCTGCTCGGCGAACATCGGCAGCCCCACCATCGGCACCCCGGCGTAGAGCGATTCGCGGGGTGCTGTTGAAACCGCAGTGGGTGATGAACGCGTCGCAAGCGGGCAGCAACGTCTGCTGCTGGACGAACGAGGTCAGGTGCACGTTCTCAGCGCGCACCCCGGTCCACTCCCCCGGGTCGCGGTTGGCGCCGAGCGCGACCACACCCGTGACCGGGAGCTTGCCGAGCGCTTCGGTGATCGTGTCGAGCAGCTGGGGACGTTCGCCGAGCATCATCGGCGCGTTGGTCCCGAGGCTTGCCAGCACCAGCGGGCGGTCCGGGAGATCGGCGACGGCGGGGTCGAGCCGCTCGGCGTCACCGTCGGGAATCCGGTAGTGGTGCGCGGAACCCAGCCGCGCGCCGTCCGGGTAGAAGGCCTCGGGCACAACTCCGGCCGGAAGGCGCTCATCGGCTGCCACGGGTCGTCGACGGGGTCGAGACCGAAGTGTCGGCGACCGGCGTTGATCTCGTCGAGGACGTCGCCGAACGGCGCCATCGGGCTGATGTCGACCACGGCGTTGGGGATGCCCCACTTCTCGGCCGCGTAGTAGCCGCCGAACTCGGTCGCCTCGCGGACGATCAGGTCCGGGCGCTCCAGGTGCTCCAGGAGCTTCTCGCCGAAGTGGAGTCCGAGCACGCCGATGAAGTTGCCGCCGAAGTCCTCTGAGGTGACACCGATGGTTTCGGCACCCCGCCGCTCGGCGTCGTCGGTGAGCCCCTTCGCGCCGAAGCGCTGCGGATCCGCGGCGAGGTCGCGCGTGGTGACCAGGTCCGGCAGGACCACGGGCCGCAAACCGGCCTGCTCGACGGTGTCCGCCATGGCTTCGCTGGTCGCGACGAGGACGTCGTGCCCGGCACCGCGCAGCTAAGGGCCGACCGGAAGCAGCAGCGGAACGAGGTGCGAGTAGACGGGCATTGCGGTCAGGACGATGCGCAAGTGATCCCATTCGGGCTCGACGTCGAAACTGGACAGAATGCTGCCCAGTTTCGACGGTACACCCGGCTCGTCACCGCTCGTGACGGGGAACCACGGCGTACACGGCCAGGCCCTTCGGCGTTCCCTTCGCCCGGAAGCGACGGCTGCGCGCCACGTACCGCTCGCGGTCGGCAGCCTCCAGGACCTGCTCGGTCACCAACACTTCCCCGCCGTTGGCAGCGTCGGCGACGCGCGCGGCGATGTTGACGTCCACCCCGATGTAGTCCTTGCCGACCTTGCGCGGCCAACCGCGGTGCAGGCCCACGCGCAGCGACGGGCGGTAGCCGTCGTGGTGGAGCGCGCTGACCGCCGACCCCAGCGCCGCGGCGGCCTCGATCGCCTTGTCGACGTCGGAGAACGCCACCATCACGCCGTCGCCGAGCGATTTGACCACCACACCGCCGTACCCGCCGACGACCTCGCGGCTGACGCCGAAGAACTCCCGCAGCAACCGCAGGACCTGGTCGTCACCCGCCCGCAGCGCCCAGGTTGAGAAACCCACGAGATCGGTGAACATGATCGTCACGGCTCCGTCGGCGGCACCCCTGCTGGTCAGCGCCTGCCACGCCTGCACGGTCACCAGGCCGAGCTCGCGCACCGCGCTCGGCTGATCGCCCGCGACCTGCATCATCAGCCGCGCCACGCGGTCGGACGGCTTCCCCGAGTCGGAGAGGGCTAGCTCGCCGGAACCGGGGAGCATCCGCCGGACCCCGCGCAGCGTTCCGACCACCCGCCGGCTCTGGTTGACCTGCCGCGCTCGATCCCCGGCACGACCCCAGAATCCCGCGGGCCGCGACTCACCGACCATCACACACCGTCCCTCGCACCGAGCCAGCCTACGGCAACCTACTCCGAAGTAGGTTTCAGCCGACCCCGAGGTGCAGCGCAGATCACCCGGAACCGCCCCACGACGATCGTTGCCCTGGCTAGCATCCATCGCGCGGTAGATCGAACAACGAGGGGACTGTTCGTGGCACAACCATCGGAGCGCGTCCAGGAGATGATGCGGAAGTTCGAGGAGCAGGCCGCGCAAGCCGGTCAGCTCCGGGAGCGCATGCAGGAGATCAAGGGGCAGGGGCGCAGCGCCGACGGCAGCGTCACGGTGACCGTCGCCCCGTCCGGCGCGGTGCTGGACCTGCAGCTGACCGCGAGCGCCACGCGCCAGCCGCACACCTCCCTGCAGCAGGGCATCATGACCGCGATCCGCGAGGGCACCCAGGACGCCGCCCGGCAGGTGGACGAGACCGTGCAACCGGTGCTGGGCGATCGCGCCGAGCAGTTCAAGAGCGCCCTCAACGCCCACTCCCCCGCACCTCCCACCGCGCCGCCCTCGGGATCGACGCAGCGCGTCGATCCCGATGACGACTACTCAGACGGCTCGTTCCTGAGGTGACCCGATGACGATGAAGGTCGCCCCGGAGGCGTTGTCCGCGCACAGCCGAGGTTCCGACGGTGTGTCGCAGCATCTCGACCAGCTGGCCCAGGTGCTGGAGCAGGCTCGGGTGAGCGATGACTGCTTCGGTCCTCTCGGCGAACTGATGGCCTTCGCCTACTTCGGCTCGCTGGAGGAGTGCCGGGACCTGGCCACGAAGGCCGGCGGGTTCATGCAGCACATCTCGCAGGCCGTGGCGGACTGCGCGAAGGACTACAACGAGACCGATCAGAAGGAAGCCGACAACCTCTGCGGCATCGACATCGCGGGCCTGGGCGGCGCCGGTTCCGGCCCCGGCACGATCGGCGGGGTCAACGGCGCCGGGGGACCGCGCCGCAGTTTCATGGACCAGACGGCCGCGTACGGCATGTCCACCGCCTCGGCCGCGCAGGACCTCGCCAAGGCCGACAACCCGCCGGACATCGCCATCGCGGCGGTCAACGCCCGGATGGAACAGCTCCAGCTGGTCACCAGCCCCGGCCAGTCCTTCGTGGACAACGGGCTGGGCTTCCTGATCTCGCTGGTGATCAGCCCGCTGGTCGAGTTCGTGCTGGAACCGGCCATCGGCGACCCCGAGCAGATGCGCGCCACCGCTGAGGGCTGGGAGCAGGTCGCCAAGTGGCTGGAGGAGCTCGGCGAGCAGGAGCAGCAGCGCGCCGAGGCCACCCGCCCGGCCTGGGAGGGCCAAGCCGGCGACGCGTTCCGCAAGCAGATGACCGAGTTCACCGGCGGCACCAAAGCTTTCGCGGCCGATGTCCTCGGCCTGGAGCAGATGCTGGAACTCGCCGCGGACCTCTTCGACGCATTCGTCGAGATGGTCATCGACATCATCCAGGAACTGGTCCTCGGCCTGATCATCGAGTGGATCGCCGCCCTCGCGGCCTCCTGGATCACCGCCGGAGCCTCCGTCGGCGCGGCTTCCGGCATGACGGCCGGTCAGGTCGCCATCACCGGCACCCGACTCGGCGCCAAGGTCGCCGACCTCCTCCACAAGCTCAAGCCCCTGGTCACCAAGCTGGAGGAGCTCCTCGTCCAACTGCGCCGCGGCCCGCTGCGCCAGGTCGTGGAGAAGATGAACGACCTCCGCGGCGGCAACATGGTCGAACGCTGGGTTTCCCGACAGATCGACGCGAACCCCGTGGCCAAGGCGGTCACTCGTGGAGATCACGCAAGCCTGGGCAGAGCCCAGGACGCGGTGCGAGACGCCGAACGAGCAGTGGCCGAGGGACGGCCCGGGGCACAGCAGAACCTTGCCGATGCTCAGAACAAACTTGACCGAGCCGAAGCAGAGGACATGGCTTCGACCACGGGAAACCGGTTCGCCCGGCAAGAAGCCAGGGATCCGAACGACCCCGACGTCCGGACCAGTTGGAGCGGACAGATCACGGAGAGCGCGAGAGGTGAGCAGGCTCTCGCGACGAACGTCGTCCAGGCAGGCCTGGGTACGCTCGGCCTCGGAGGCCAGACCCGTGTAACGGATGCGATGGTCCAAGAGGGCACTCAAGCCGCCACCGAGTTCGGCATCGAGCAAGGTATCAAGGCGGGCTACGCCAAGGCCGAAGATCCGTCGAGCTCCGAAGAGCGACAAGCAGCCGAGAACCGCGGCTTCGAGGTATAGGAGACGAGGATTCAGTGACGGTTTCCGAATCGCTCGGCGCCGCGTTGACCGCACGGCAGTGGTGTGCGCCAGGAACGCCGATCTTGTGGGCGAGTTGGCAGGTGGGGACGAGCTACCGTGTCGCGGGACATGACGAATTCGGTCGGCCGCTCCCCAAGAAGAAGCGCGGCAGCATTGTCGGCGCAGTCGGTGGATTCCTCGGCGACGCCGCGTTGACCGCCGTCTTCGGCGGTGGCGACGATCATTCCGGTGCTGGCGGTCGTGGCGCCTTCAAGGTGGACATGCATGTCGTCGGTCCCAGCATGGACTGCACATCCGTCCAGATGTACTGGCAAGAGTTTCCACATGAATACGATTCGTCGCGAAAACTGTGGGTGTTGACCCCCGGTCAGCTGACGGTACTGCTTCCCCACAGAGAAGACTCCACTCCAGAACCGAAACCACAACCCGGTTGGCGCGAGCTCTTGCACAAGCCAGAGGAGTTCGGCCGGAACGAGCCTGGTGAGCACATCCAGGCATGGCGGGTCGCGCCTTGGTTCGAAGTGCCGCTCAACGACATCAGCAAGTGCCAGACCATCGGACCGAAGCGGCGACCACACCGACATCTCGGACTGGAGTTCGCCGACGGCTCCGGCTTCTTGCTCGACGCGCACACACCGCGCAGCGCTCAGATCATGGCAGACACCGTGAACGACCAGCGAGGAATCCGTGGCTGACCTCCCTCTCACAAGGCAGGAAGTGCTCCGCACGCAGACGAAGGAGCTGCTGACCGAGCAGTGGGTCAGCGACGGAGAAACTCTCCTCTGGCTGGAGATCCCTGCCCAGGCCTACGCGGCTTCGGTGATCGGGCAGAAGCCGACCGTCCCGCACGAACCGGTCTCAGAAGTGCGGAAGTCGCTGGTCCAGGAACCGAACTGGCCACTGCCGAGCAAGCAGATCATCGACGGCGCATTCCGCGACGACGAGTGGGCCGACGAACTCTCGATCCACTGGTGGGCCTTCGCCGACCAACCCGACCGCGACGCCGTCCGCATGGTCGACCACGTGGCCAACGTCCCCGGCGAGGCGTTCCTGGCCTTCACCGACCAACGCGTCGCGGTCGTGGTCAAGAGCAACCAGGTGTCCAAGGTGGATGAAACGGCGTCGGGCCTGCTCGGCCGAGCCAGATCGGTTGCCCAGAAGGCCGCGGAGAGCCTGCCGTCGCCGAACCACCCCGTGTCCTACTTCGAGGTACCGGCGAACCGCATCGCCGCGATCCAGGGCACGGTCCTCGGCCGCAGCCTCCCCCGCGACTCCTGGCTCCGGGTCGACTTCACCGACCGGTCCACGTTCCACGCCCGATCGCAGAACATCGACGAAGACCCCGTCAACACCTTCCCCCCACGCTGACCCCCACAGCAACCCCAGGTCATCGACCTGATCCCCTCGCTTCCAAACCCCCCGCCCGGGTGCGGTTCCGGATATCAGTGGAAACCCGTGCTCCGATTTCCACTGAAATCGTGTCCCCCCGGCACCGGCGCAGCGCCGAATTGACATGCAAGCCGCCACTTGCCTATCGTTCCCGGTGTGGATGAAGCCGTGTTCAAGGCGCTGGCCGATGGCACGCGGCGCGCGATCCTCGACGAGCTGACCGAGCAGAACGGGCAGACACTGTTCGAGATCTGCGCGCGGTTGGCCACCAAGCACGGGCTCGCCTCGTCACGGCAGGCGATCTCGCAGCACCTCGAGGCCCTCGAAGCCGCGGGGCTGGTCAGGGCGCGCCGTGAAGGCCGGTACAAGTTCCACCACATCGACACCGCGCCGCTCGAACCGATCGTCGAGCGGTGGCTGGGGAAAGGCCGGGAGCATGAGGATCAACCTGCACAGCATGATGGTCGATGACCAGGACAAGGCGCTGCGGTTCTACACCGAGGTCCTCGGCTTCGAGCTCAAGCACGACATCCCGATGGGCGAGCACCGCTGGATCACCGTCGTCTCGCCCGAGGAGCCCAACGGCACCGAACTCGTCCTCGAACCCGACCAGCACCCGGCGGCCAAGCCCTTCAAGCAGGCGCTGGTGGCCGACGGAATCCCCTTCACGTCGTTCGCGGTCGAGGACGTCCAGGCCGAGTACGACCGCCTCACCGCCCAAGGCGTGCGCTTCACCCAGCAACCCACCGACATGGGCCCGGTCACCACAGCAGTCCTCGACGACACCTGCGGCAACCTCATCCAGATCGCCCACGAGAAGGCCTGACCAGGGCGTCCGTTGGAGTGTCGCCGGAGGTCCCAACGGGCCCACCGCCGGAACGGCTCAGGTCGTTCGGTCGAGGGCCTGGTCGAGGTCCCGCCAGAGGTCCTCCGGGGATTCCAGGCCGACTGACAGGCGGAGCAAGGTGTCCGGGATGCCTCCTGCCGCGCGGTCCTGCGGGGCGACGACGTGGTGCGACAGCGATGCCGGGTGTTGCAGCAGCGTGTCGGTGCTGCCGAGGCTGACCGCCGGTGTGATCAGTCGGACGGCGGAAACCACCTCGTGCGGCGGAGTTCCCGACTCGAACGACAGCATCGCACCGCCGGTGGCGAGCTGGCCGAGCTTGCTCGGGTCCGGGTAGTGCACGGCGCTGACCTTCGGGTGCGCGAGCAACCGCTCCGCGAGAACCGCTGCGGTGGCCGACGAGCGCTCCATGCGGACCGGCAGCGTGGCCAGGCCGCGCTGCAGGAGGTACGCGGCCGAGGGGTGCAGCACCCCGCCCGTGGCGATGCGGACCTGGCGCAGGCGCTGGGCGAAGTCCTCCGCGCAGGTCACCACACCGCCCATGGCGTCCCCGTGCCCGCCGAGGAACTTCGTCGCGCTGTGCAGGACCACGGCGGCGCCGAACTCGGTGGGCCGCTGCAGAGCCGGTGTGGCGAAGGTGTTGTCGACGAGCACCGGAACGCCCCCCGCGGCGTCCACGACGGCTCGGACGTCGATCTCCGCGAGCGTCGGGTTCGCGGGGGTCTCGACGATGACGAGCCCGGTCTCCGGTCGGATCGCGGCACCGACATCGGCCGGGTCCGCCCAGGTGATCTGGTTCCCCAGCAGCCCGGATGCGATGAGGTGGTCGCTGGTGCCGTAGAGCGGCCTCGCCGCCACGACGTGCGGACGGCCGGCGGCCACGGTGGCGAGCAGGCACGCCGAGAGCGCCGCCATGCCCGAGGCGAAGGCGACACCGGACTCGCAGCCTTCGAGCTCGGCGATCGCTCCTTCGAACCGGGCGACCGTCGGATTGCCGAGGCGGGCGTAGATCGGCATGCCCGTCACCTGGGCTCCGGTGGTCATCGCGTCGAGGCGCTCGGCCTCGTCCCTGCTGTCCCGGCTGGGATAGGTCGTCGAGAGGTCCAGCGGAACGGCGTGCAGGCCCTGATCGGTGAGGTCATCACGGCCTGCGTGCACGGCACGGGTCCACAACGTCTGTTCGGTCACCACCCCAGGATCAGCGGTCCTACGGCGCCGCGGTCGGATCTCCGGATGAACATCGGCCGAGGGCGGTGTTTGCTCCGCGTTGGTCCGGCCGCGCCGGTCTGAGCGCGCGTTCACCCGGCGATCGTCCGGTCAGCCCTCGGCGCCCGGCGGCAGCAGCGGGCCACCGCGCCACTGGTGGAAGATCAAGTGGGTGTGCACCATGACCACCTCGTCCCGCGCGGTGAGCTCGTCCAGCACCAGCCTCTGCAAGTCGGCGGCGTCGACGACGGTCACGTGGATGAGGAAGTCGTCCGGGCCGGTCAGGTGGTAGAGGTGCCGCGTCTCGGGCTGGGCCAGGACGTGCCGCACGAACGGATCCACGAGCGGACGCCGGTGCGGGTGCACGCGCACGGCCAGCATCGCCTCCAACGGGCGACCGACCGCACTCGGTTCGATCCGCACCGCCGATCCGCACATCACGCCCGCGTCCCGGAGTCGCGCCAACCGGTCCGAGCACGTCGAGGTCGCGATGCCCGCTCTCGCCGCCAGCTCGCGGTTGGTCATCCGGGCGTCGTCCTGCAACGCCCGCAGCAACCGCATGTCCACGACGTCCAGTTCCACCTGTGCAGCCACGGGCCGCAGCGTACGGGGCATCAGGATTTTTGACGGTTTCTTGACGGCTGATCGCCGGTCGCGGGCCTAGCATTCGGGCATCGGCCCTTCGGCCGTGGTGTGCCGGGAAGTCTGGTCGGCGTTGTGATGGTGTTCGCCGTTCGGACTGGAGTGGTGATGGTGACCGGCAACGACGTTCAGCTGCTCGAACTCGCGCAGGTTGACGCGAGCATGCTCGGACTGGTGGGTGGCAAGGCCGCGGGGCTCGGAGAGCTGCTCAAGGCCGGCTTCCGGGTGCCCGACGGGTTCTGCTTGACGACCCGGGCGCACGTGACCGGCGAGATCCCCGAACGAGAAGTCCTCGACGCCTACCGGCGGCTCGGGGGCGACCGGGTGGCGGTGCGGTCCAGCGCTACCGCGGAGGACCTGCCGGACGCGAGCTTCGCGGGGCAGCAGGACACGTTCCTCAACGTCAGCGGTGAGCAGGAACTGCTGTCGGCGATCCGCCGCTGCTGGGACTCGCTGCACTCCGATAGGGCCGTCGCCTACCGCGACGCCAACGGGATCGGCTCCGACGTGCACATGGCCGTCGTGGTGCAGCGGATGGTCGACGCGAAGGCCGCCGGGGTGCTGTTCACCGCGAACCCGCTGACCGGGACGCGCGCGGAGATGGTCGTCGACGCCGCGCCCGGCCTGGGTGATGTGGTCGTCGACGGGTCGGTCATCGCCGAGCACTACGTCCTCGACGGGACCCCGCCGCGCACCGACGGTTGCCTGGACCGCGCCCAGCTCGACGCGCTGAGCGACGCGGGCGCGCGGGTGCAGGAGAGCTTCGGCTCACCCCAGGACATCGAGTGGGCCATCGACCGGGACGGCGTGCTGTGGCTGTTGCAGTCGAGGGCCATCACGACGCTCTTCCCGCTCCCACCCCGATCCGATGACCTGCGGGTCTACTTCGAGATGGGGCACATGCAGGGGATGCTGCGGCCCTTCACCCCGGCCGGCATGTCGACGATGACGCACGGCGCGAAGCTGTGGATGGACTCCGCGGGCCTCTCCGGCGGCGCGTTCGGCGATGCGATGGGCATCGTTCCCGTGGGCGGTCGGCTGTTCATGGACTTCTCGGACCTGCTGCGCAACAGGCGCTTCCGCTCCCGGCTGCCGCAGATGTTGGAGGTCTACGGCCCGCGCAACGTCGAGATCATGCAGCGCCTGCTCACCGACCCGCGGTTCGCCCCGACCACGAGCGGGCTGCCCTTCCCGGTCGCCCCGCTGCTGAAGAAGAGCCTCGTGGTCCTGCCGAAGGCGAAGTTCGAGCTCATCCGCACGCTGATCGATCCCGACGCCGCACGTGAACGCGCTTTCCGCGCCACCGAGGAGCTCAAGCGCCAGGCCAGGGCTCCGGAGTTCACCAACTCGCAGCAGCGCCTGCGCTTCGCCGAAGAGGTGCAGCGGGACTTCATGACCGCCTCCGAGGTGATCTGGCCGCTGTTCATCGGAATCCTCCTCGGCCAGCTGCCGAAGTCGCTGCTCAAGGGCGTCGCCACGACGAGCGAGCTGGACACCGTCCTCGGCGGGCTGCCGCACAACGTCACCACCGAGATGGATCTCGCGCTGTGGCGCCTGACCGCAGGCCTCGACGACGACGCCCGGGAACTGCTGCGCAGCACGCCACCGGCCGAGCTCACCGAGGGCTACCGGGCGGGCGAGCTGCCCGACATCGGGCTGGACGACTTCCTCGCCCGCTACGGCCACCGCGCACCGGCGGAGGTCGACGTCGGGATGCCGCGCTGGTCGGAGGACCCGACGCAGATCTTCGCGACCATCGCCGGATACCTGCGGATCACCGATCCCGAGCAGGCACCGGACCGGCGGTTCGAGAAGGCCGCAGCCCGCGCTGAGGCCATGATCGACGAGTTGTTCCAACGCGCCCGCCGCCAGCGCCCGATCCGCGCCCACCTCGCCCGCGCCCTCATGCGCCGCGCCCGCAAGCTCACCGGGCTGCGCGAGCTGGGCAAGTTCGCCTGGCTGTACTCGTTGCAGGCGGTGCGCGAACAGCTGCTGCGCATCGGCGACGACCTCAACCGACGCGGCCTGCTGGAACGGCCCGGCGACGTGCTCTTCCTGGAACTCGACGAGATCCGCTCCGCGGTGGGCGGATCCGATCAGAGCGCTCTCGCCACCGAGCGGAAGGCCCACTACGACAGGGAGGTCCGCCGCCGCGCGGTTCCGATCGCGGTGCTCTCCGACGGCACTGACCTGGAGGCCACGGCACCACCCGCACCCGCCGCCGACGGCGCGCTGGTCGGGTTGGGTGCCTCTCCCGGCGAGGTCACCGGGCCCGCTCGCGTCGTGCACGACCCGGCGACGGCGCGGATCGAGCCCGGCGAGATCCTGGTGGCCACCACCACCGACCCCGGCTGGACGCCGTTGTTCATGACCGCGGCCGGTCTGGTCACCGAGACCGGTTCGCCCATGGCGCACGGCCCGACCGTGGCCCGCGAGTACGGCATCCCCGCGGTGATCTGCGTTCGCGACGCCACCACGGACATCACCACGGGGCAGATCATCACCGTGGACGCGACCTCGGGCACCGTCACACCGCGCTGAGCTCGTCCGCACGCCGACCTGGACCGGTGTTCAAGGTCCTCGCCGAGGCAGATTGGGAGCGCCGCACCTACGCCGAGGGGATCGCGACCGGGAACGCGGCGTTCGAGCCCGGAGGTACCTCGACGAGAAGCCTTGGCCGACAAGCGGGTTCCCGGTCATCGGTGGGTCGGCGAGGTCGACGGCCGGGTCGCCGGGTGGGCCAGCGGCGACACCGGTGTCGGCGCACGAGTGCTGGCCCGGAGTCGCCCAGAGCTCGCTCCACGTCGGGGACGGTTTCCGCGGGCTCAGGCCGCGCCTTCGGCCTCCAGGGGGAGCTCGACCTCGCGCGGGGTGAGCTGGACGTACACCGTGCCGCCCTCGACGAGGACCTGGTGGGTGCGCAGCGCCCGCTTGGCCGGCGGGCCCGTGGGCGCACCGCTGCGCAGGTCGAAGAACGCCGCGTGCAGCGGACATTCGACGAAGCAGCCTTCGAGGAATCCGGCGGACAACGACGCGTCCTGGTGGGTGCAGGTGTCGTCGACCGCGTAGAACACGCCGTCGGCGTTGAACACGGCGATCGGGACGTCGGCGACGAACCGGGTCGACTCGCCCGGGGCGAGCTCGTCGGCGCGGCAGACAGCGAACATCGAACCTCCAGTGTTGCGCATTAGAGAACTATTAACACTATGCGCAACAGAGTGGAGGTCGACTCCGAGGCGCGTCAAGACGTCGAAGGAGTCGATTTCCCGTTGGTTCTCCCGGTTTGACCCACGGCAGCTCCGACCAACCGACGCCGCGGCGTCCACCTCGTGGTAATCCGCTCGAGCGTCTTGACAGCGCCCGATCCGCGCCCTCATCGTGTTGTCGATCGAGCAACGCAGTGCACATCGCGCAACAAGCCACACCCTTGCGGAACGAGCCGAGAGGCGCCCCGAGATGACCGCTGCGGAGTTGCCGCAAAGCCTGCTGGCCACTCTTCCCGGCCACCACTACACCGTTCCGTCGATCTTCGCCCTCGATCAGTCGCGGATGTTCGAGGCCGGTTGGTCCTGCGCCGTGCGCAGCGCCGACCTGAGCGAACCCGGTGCCTTCCAGACCGTGCAGGTCGGGCGGGAGAGCGTGCTCATCGCCCGCGACCGCAAGGGGAACCTCAACGCCTTCCTCGAGGTGTGCCGGCACCGGGGCGCCCGGCTGTGCACCGAGGAGGCCGGGCAGGTGCAGCGGTCGCTGCGATGCCCGTGCCACGCCTGGACCTGCGGTCTGGACGGCAGGCTCATCGCGGCGCCGAACCTCGGCGGCATGCCCGCGACGAGTACGGCCTCCACCGCGTCCACCTCCGGGAACGGCTCGGCTACGCCTGGAGTTGCCTGGCCGATGAACCGCCGTCCTCCTACGACACGGTGGTCGCCGACGTCGCCCAGCGCCTCGGCGACGCGAGCGAGCTCGACGCCTACGACATCGCCGCGCTCGATGTTCGAGCTCGACCCTGGCCGGTGCTCGCGCAGCCGGGGCGGCTCAGGGGCGGGTGCAGCAAGGGGTGGCGGACGCGGACCGCGAGGCCACCGACTCCTAGGCCGATGCCGATGAAGATGGCGCCCGGACCGGCCGCGAGCAGCCCGGGACGCAGCGAGTCCTCGTACCCATCGACGTGAACACCCTCCGTGAGGCGCCTGCTTCTCGCGGAACGCCTGATCATGCTGCTTTCTGGCATATTGGAGATGTGGTCGCGCTGTTGTGGCTCATCGCCGGCGTGGTGCTGGTCTCGGCCGAGGTCATCTCGGGTGAACTCGTGCTGCTGATGCTCGGCGTCGCCGCCCTGGGAGCGGGCGGAGCCGCCGCGCTGGGCGCACCGCTGGCCGTCGACGCCGCGGTGTTCGCCGCGCTGAGCCTGGGGCTGGTCCTGGGCGCGCGCCCGGCGCTGAAGCGACGGCTGATGCGGGGCGCCGAGCTCCGAACCAACACCGAAGCCCTGATCGGCAGGAAGGCGCTCGTCGAAACCACTGTGGACGCCGTTGGCGGCCTGGTGCTGATCGACGGGCAGAGCTGGTCGGCACGGCCGCTCGACGAGAACGAGGTGCATCGAGCGGGCGAGACGGTGACGGTCATGGACATCTCCGGAGCGACCGCCGTCGTTTCGGGCGAATTGTGAGGAGGCAGCCATGGACCCGACCGCACTGATCGTGCTGGCCGTCATCGTCCTGCTGGTCGTCGTGCTCGTGGCCAAGACCGTGCTGCTGGTGCCGCAGGCGACCGCCTCGGTGATCGAACGACTCGGCCGCTACCGGTCCGTCGCGCAGCCGGGGCTCAACCTGCTGGTGCCGTTCTTCGACCGGGTCCGCGCCCGCGTCGACCTGCGCGAGCAGGTCGTCTCCTTCCCCCCGCAACCGGTCATCACCCAGGACAACCTGACCGTGTCCATCGACACCGTCGTCTACTTCCAGGTCACCGACGCGCGCTCGGCGGTCTACGAGATCTCCAACTACATCACCGGTGTCGAGCAGCTCACCACGACGACGCTGCGCAACGTCGTCGGCGGCATGAGCCTGGAGGAGACGCTGACCTCGCGCGATTCGATCAACACGCAGCTGCGCGGCGTCCTGGACAAGGAGACCGGCCGGTGGGGGATCCGCGTCGCGCGGGTGGAGCTCAAGGCGATCGACCCGCCACCGTCCATCCAGGACTCGATGGAGAAGCAGATGCGCGCCGACCGGGAGAAGCGCGCGATGATCCTCAACGCCGAAGGAACCCGCGAATCGGCTATCAAGACCGCCGAAGGCCAGAAGCAGGCGGCGATCCTGGGCGCGGAGGGCCAGAAGCAGGCCGCCATCCTCACCGCGGAAGCCGACCGGCAGTCCAGCATCCTGCGCGCGCAGGGTGACCGCGCGAGCCAGTACCTCAAATCGCAGGGACAGGCCAAGGCCATCGAGAAGGTCTTCGCGGCGGTCAAACGAGCCAAGCCCACACCGGAACTGCTCGCCTACCAGTACCTGCAGACGCTGCCGAAGATGGCCGAGGGCGATGCCAACAAGGTGTGGCTCGTGCCCAGCGAGTTCGGCAAGTCGCTGGAGGGCTTCGCCCGGAGCCTCGGCAAGGCCGACGAGGAGGGCGTCTTCCGCTACGAACCGCCGGAGCAGACCGAGGACGCTCCCCCGGCTGAGGACGTGGAGGACTCGGTGCAGGCGTGGTTCGACACCTCCACCAACCCGGAGGTCGCCGAGGCGGTCCGCGCGGCCGAAGCCGTCGCGCGCAAGGAGGTCCCCGCCCCGGGCGAGTTCGGCACGCAGGTCCCCACGCCGCGACCGGGCATCGCGCAACGACCGGCGTCCACCTCTGATCCTGACCAGACCTGACGTCCGCTCCGGAGCGCCGCTCTGCGTACCGTGATGCCATCCGGGCGTGCTCCGGGCGATGTCGATCGAGGAGTGGTTCGGGCGTGGGTGAGCGGATGCAGATCGGCGAGGTCGCCGAGCGCACGGGGCTGTCCTTGCGCACGATCCGCTACTACGAGGAGGTCGGCCTGGTGGTGCCCAGCGCGCGCAGCCAGGGCGGTTTCCGCCTCTACACCGAACCCGACGTCGAACGGCTGGAGCTGATCAAGGGCATGAAGCCGCTGGGCTTCCAGCTCGACGAGATGCGCGATCTGCTGGTGATCCTCGACCCGGTCCCGGGGTCCCCGGAGGTCGAGGACCCGCAGCGTCGGCTGGCCGAGTTCAGCGCCGCCGCCGAGCAGTCGTGCCAGAAGCTGCGCACGAAGCTCCGGCTCGCCGAGGAGTTCGCCGCGATGCTGCGCGAGCGCATCGACCACGAGTGATCCCGGCCTCATCCGCCTCGCCAGGTGCGGGAGTTCCCGAAACTCTCATCTAACGTAACGGAAGAGTTGTCGGGCAGCGTCGCCCTCCTCCCCTGCTCTCCTCCCGCCGCGATCGGTGACGATGCGCGGCGCCTGAAACACGTCTGGTTGTCGCGTGCCCAAGCTGTCGCTGTCCCGCCCCGCATGGCTGTCGCCGAAGGTGGCCCGCACCGAGGTCCTCGGTGGCCTGGTCGTCGCGCTCGCGCTGATCCCCGAGGCGATCTCGTTCTCGATCATCGCCGGTGTCGACCCGAGCGTGGGCCTGTTCGCCTCGTTCACCATGGCGGTGGTCATCTCGATCGTCGGCGGACGACCGGCGATGATCTCGGCCGCCACGGGCGCGATCGCGCTCGTCGTGGCCCCGCTGGCCCGAGAGCACGGGATGGGCGTGCTGGTCGCCACCGTCATCCTGGGCGGGTTGTTCCAGGTGGCGCTGGGTGCGCTGGGCGTGGCGAAGCTGATGCGGTTCGTGCCGCGCAGCGTCATGGTCGGGTTCGTCAACGCGCTGGCCATCATGATCTTCATGGCCCAGGTCCCGGAGCTCATCGGCGTGCCCTGGATGGTCTACCCGCTGTTCGCGGCCGGGCTGGTCATCATGGTGCTGTTCCCGAGGCTCACCAAGGTCATCCCGGCACCGCTGGTGTCGATCGTGGCGCTGACCGCGGTGACGATCGCCGCGGGCATCGCCGTGCCCACCGTCGGCGACAAGGGCGCGCTGCCGTCCTCGCTTCCGATCCCGGGCATCCCGGACGTGCCGCTCACGCTCGACACGCTCGAGCTGATCGCTCCCTACGCCCTGGCGTTCGCGCTGGTCGGGCTGATGGAGTCGCTGATGACGGCGAAGCTCGTCGACGACATCACCGACACGCGATCGAACAAGACCCGCGAGTCCATCGGGCAGGGCATCGCCAACATCGTCACCGGCTTCTTCGGCGGCATGGGCGGATGCGCGATGATCGGCCAGACGATGATCAACGTCAAGACGGCCGGGTCCCGGACTCGGTTGTCGACGTTCCTGGCGGGCGCGTTCCTGATGGTGCTGTGCATCGCCTTCGGTCCGCTGGTCTCGCAGATCCCGATGGCGGCGCTGGTCGCGGTGATGGTGCTGGTCTCCGTCGGCACCTTCGACTGGCACAGCATCGCGCCGAAGACCCTCGAGCGGATGCCTGCGGGCGAGATCATCGTGATGCTGGTGACCGTGGCCGTGGTCGTGGCCACCGACAACCTCGCGATCGGCGTGGTCGTCGGATCGATCACCGCGATGGTCATCTTCGCCCGCCGCGTCGCCCACCTCGTCGAGGTCACCGCCGTCACCGACCCCGACGGCGGCCAGGTCGTCTACCACGTCACCGGCGAGCTGTTCTTCGCCTCCAGCAACGACCTCGTCCACCGGTTCGACTACGCGACCGACCCCGCCGAGGTCGTCATCGACCTGACCGACGCCCACATCTGGGACGCCTCAACCGTCGCCGCCCTCGACGCCATCACCACGAGGTACGAGGCGCGCGGCAAGCGGGTCAGCATCGTGGGCCTCAACGAGCGCAGTGCCGCCATGCACGACCGCCTCACCGGAGAACTCACCGGAAGCCACTGAGGAGCGGTGGATCAACCTCGTCTACGGAGCGGTGGCGGCGAAGCTCTGACCCGCCCGACCCTCCCGGAGACCGCCGGACCGTTGCCCACGTCCGCGCACCACCGGGCCGGTTCCGGTCCGAACCGTCCCTGGTCAACGTCTGCTCCGCCCGGACGATTCGGGCCAGGACGGCCACCTGGCGACCCCGACGCCGGGCTAGTCCCGCTGGGGTCGGGGGAACGTCACCGGGCTGCGGTGGCCGTCGGTGTCGATCGCGCGCACGCCGAAGAAGACGTTGTCCTTGGACAGGTCGACCACCGCGGTCGTGACGTCGCCGACGTCGATGCGGTGCGTCCAGTCGGAGTCGGTGGTCTCGCGCCAGACGACCTCGTACCCGGCCAGGTCCGGCTCCGGGCCGCGTTCCCAGACGAGTTCGGTGTCGTTGGTGAGCTCCGCGGTGCGCACGACCACGCCGGTGGGCGCACCCGGCCCCTGCGCCAGCGACCAGATCGTGGCCAGGTTGACCTTGGCGACGCGGGCGATGTAGCCGAAGTCGCAGAACTCCGGCAGGTCCCCGTAGCGGACACCGCCCTCCTCCCGCACGTCCTGGTGCTGGTGCCGGAAGTCCTCGTTCGTCTCGGTGAAGCGCGCTGCGGGGTAGCCCTTCTCGAGGAACCGGATGTGGTCTCCACCGCGGAGGAAGCGGTCTCGGCGGTAGATGACCCGAACATCCATCCCCGTCGCGGCGTTGGCGGCGACGTCGGTGACGAAGCGGGATAGCTGGCGCGACGGCGAATCGTTCTCGCCACCCACCGAGCGCCGGATCTCGGCCTCCTCGGGGGTTTCCGAGGTCGGCACGCCCTCGGCGAACAACCGGATGGTGTGCGGCTCCGAGGTGCCGTCGTCGGCGCGGCTGGCTCCGACGATGTCATCGGTGAACATCGCGCGCACGTCGACGCCGTCGGAGGCGAAGCGCTCGGCCATGTGGTTCGCGCCGTAGAGGCCCTGCTCCTCGGCGGCCACAGCAGCTAGGACCACTGTGGACTCGATCGGCTCCTCGGCCAGCAATCGCGCCAGTTCGAGCACGACCGCCACGCCGGAGGCGTCGTCGTCAGCGCCGGGCGCATCGCTGACGGCGTCCATGACATCGGTGGCGCGGGAGTCGTAGTGCCCGCTGACCACGTGCACCCGGTCCGGGTCGGTGGTGCCGCGGATGGTGGCGACCACGTTGGTGATCCGGGTGGTGACCGGGATGCGGTCGGCGGGCTCCTGGTCGTAGGACTGCAGCTCGACGGTCATCCTCCCGCCGGAACGGGCGGCGCAGGCTCGCATCTCGGCGAACAACCAGTCGCGCGCGGCTCCGATCCCGCGCTGCGGGTCGTCCTGGCTGGACAGGGTGTGCCGCGTTCCGAAGCTCACCAGCTCGCGCACCACGTCCTCGATCCGCCGCTCGTCGACCCGTGCGAGCAGCGCGCGCAGCCGCGCGTCGGGCTCCTGCGGGGAGATCGGTTCACCGGGCGGCAGCGCTGCGCCTCCGATCGGCCGCAGGTCCGCGGCCCCGGCGGTGCCGGTGAGCACGACGGCGCCGGTGATGCCGGCGGATGCGGACAGGAAGGCGCGACGGCTGTGACCAGCACCCGATGTGAGACCCATGCACAGAGTTCTACGTGTCCGCACGAACCGGGAGAAGCGGCCGAAGAGATCGCCTCGTGCGGCCGAACGGAGCACGCCGCACGGAAGTTCAGCTGAAGGCGTTGAGGGCGCGCCGCTGGACGTCCGCGGCGAAGTCGTCGAATGCGGCTGCGACGCGCTGCTCGTCCCCGGTGGCGAGCAGGTCGACGAGCAGTCCGCGCAAGGTCGACATCAGCGAGGTCGCCACGGCCTGCGCCTCCGATTCCGGGCAGCCGTAGCGGACCAGCCCGGCGGCGATGAGGTCGTTGCGCTGCCGCATCGAGGCCGCGACAGCCGTGGCCAGCGCGGGGTCGCCGTACATGGCGCGGCCGGTGATCGCGACGAACAGCCGGACGTACCTGCGACCGCTCTCGCTGGTGGCCCGGCGCCAGATCGCCCTCAGCGGATCGGGGTCGTCACGCGGCATGTCCGGCAGCGACAGCGTTTCGGCCAGCACCCGGTCGACGATCTCGGCGACGAGCCGGTCCTTGGACGCGAAGTGGTGGACCAGCGTCGCGTGGCTGACCCCGACGGACTGGGCGACCTTGCGCAGCGACAGGTCGTCGAGGCCCTCCTCCAGCGCGTGTTCCGTCGCGGCGGCGAGCACTTCGCCGCGACGGTGCTGGAAGCGCAGCTTCCGTCCGTCGACCCGTTCCATGACGCCAGAGTACTGGCCCGAAAGGTTGATTGACCAATTGGTAGAGCTACTTTAGGGTCGATCGCGTTCCGGAACTCTTGCTCGTGTGCCGAACGCGTTCCGACGGTCGTGCGGCCTGAGGAACTTCGCGAGGACCCATCCGGTGCGCCCGCTCGAAGGGCGCCTCCCCAAGAGGACGAATGCATGGAATTCACACGTTCCACCGGTCCCCTTTCCCGATTCCGCCGATTACTGGTCGTTTCCACGGCCGTGCTCGGGCTGGTCAGCGGCAGCGTCGCGCTGGCCCAGGCGGCCGAACCCGCCGACGTGCACGGTCCCGACCCGACCGAGGAGAGCATCACCGCCCCGCGCGGACCGTTCGAGGTCGACGAGGAATCCGTGTCGCGCTTGAGCGTCACCGGTTTCGGCGGCGGGACGATCTACTACCCGACCGACAACACCGACGGGCTGTTCTCCGCGGTGTCGGTCTCCCCCGGCTACACCGGGACGCAGGACTCCATCTCGTGGCTCGGCCCGAGGCTCGCGTCGCAGGGCTTCGTGGTGTTCACGATCGACACCAACTCCCCCTACGACCAGCCCGATTCCCGCGCCCGGCAGCTGCAGGCGTCGCTGGACTACCTCATCAACGACAGCAGCGTGAAGGACCTCATCGACCCGGCCCGGCTCGGCGTCATGGGCCACTCGATGGGCGGTGGCGGATCGCTGGAGGCCGCGCTGGACAACCCGGCGCTCAAGGCCGTGGTCCCGCTGACCCCGTGGCACACCACCAAGGACTTCTCCGGAGTGGGCGCGCCGACGCTGGTCATCGGCGCGCAGAACGACACGGTCGCGCCGGTTTCCCAGCACTCCAAGCCGTTCTACGAGAGCCTGCCCGACGACCCGGGCAAGGCGTACCTGGAACTGGCCGGTGCCAGTCACTTCGCGCCCAACACGGACAACACCACGATCGCGAAGTTCAGCATCTCCTGGCTCAAGCGGTTCCTCGACGACGACATCCGCTACGACCAGTTCTTGTGCCCGCCTCCGGAGGGCGACCCGGCGATCTCGGACTACCAGTCGACCTGCCCGTACTGACCCGGGCGGACAGGTGAACACCGCGGCGTCGGAACGGGGTTCCGGCGCCGCGGTGCTGTCATCTGGAGAGGATGGAGAGCAGCGCGCCGTAGGTCCGCTCGACTGCCCCTTCTTGGCTGCTCAGAACCGTCACCGCCGGGCGGCTCCGAACGACTTCCGCGAGCTGGTCGTAGGCCTGGGCCAGGAACTCGGCACCGCCTTCGCGCGCCACGATCTCCTTGACCTGCTCGTGCCAGTCCGGGTCACCGCCGCCACCACCCCGCCGGGCGAACCGCTCCACGGAACGCTGCCGGGTGTCGAGCACCATGATCTCGACGAACTCGGCGCCGCTGTCCCGCGCCACGGCCTCGAACCGCTCGATCTCGGCCGGCCGGGCCAGGTATTGCGGGAAGACCACGTCCCGCCCACCTCGCAGGTGCTCGTCGGCCATCCGCAAAGCCAACGGCCGGACGATCTCCCCGACCTCGGCGAAGTGCTCCCGCCACCCACCGATCAAACCGCGCAGCACGTCCACGTCGAGGTTGAGGACCCCCGCGTGCTCGTCCACGTACTGCCGGGCCAACGTCGACTTCCCGATCCCCGGAGGCCCGTTCAGGTGCACCATTCGAACCACGGCCCCACCCTAAGCACCGAGGGCGCACATCTCGCGCGAGATGTGCGCCCCACGCGCTCCTCGAGGGACGCGGTTGGTGCGGGCTGGCGCCGCGGGGTCAGCTCGCGGGTTGCCGGGTGGGTTCTGCTGGCAGGGGGTCTGTGTTCGGGGTTTCCCGGCGGGGGACCAGCAGGGAGCCCAGGACGCAGATCGTGATGTTGAGGCCCAGGCCGAGCAGGCCTGCCGGGATGCCGTGGAGCTTGTCGATGTCGAAGACCGTCCAGGCGCCGTAGAGCGATGCGCCCGCGAGCATTCCCCAGAACAGCGGTCCAGCGGAGAGCCTGCGCCAGTAGAGGCCCAGGATGAACGCCGGGGCGATCTGGACGATGAGCTCGAACTTGAGCACGAAGATGTTGTACAGCGTGCTCGGCGGGTTCCAGGCCAGCACCAGCAGCAGGCCGATCGCGACCACACCGGCGACCTTGCCGACCAGGACCTGCTTGCGCTCGGAGGAGTTCGGCGCGATGTAGCGGCCGTAGAGATCCCGCGAGATCACCGAGGAGAAGCTCAGCAACGCGGAATCCGCAGTGGACACGATCGCGGCCACCACACCGCCGAAGAGCAGGATCATCAGTGCGTAGAAGAACAGGTTGATGCCCGCGACCTCGTTGGCGATCATCCCGACCAGCTGCTCCGAGTCGTCCTCCGACAGGCCCGGGAACAGCCGGATCCCGACGATGCCGACCACGAACACGACGCCGGTGGTGACCAGCGGCATCCACGCCATGATCGCCAGCGACCGCTTGAGGGTGCGTTCGCTGCGGGCCGCGTAGATGCGCTGGATCGCGTGCGGGTAGACCGCCGCGCCGATGCCGATCATGATGATCATCGACAGCCAGTTCACCGAGTCCTCGCTGCTGGGAACGCCGAGCTTCTCGGGCTCGTTGTCGGCCAGGTACTGCGTCACCGCGCCCAGGTCGCCGCCGACCAGGTACAGCGCGCCGACCAGCAGCACCGCCACGCCCACCAGCAGCGCGATGCCCTGCATGACGTCGGTGAGCGCGACCGCTCGCATACCACCCGACCACGAGTAGACGAGCATGACGACGACGAAGGCGATCACGCCGATCTGGTACGGGACCGTGTTGCCGGTGAGCCCGGAGATGCCCTGGCCCATCGCCACCAGCTGCTCCAGCAGGTAGTTCGCCAGACCCCACAGCATGAGCACCGTGACCAGCAGCGACACCGGTGTGGAGCGGAAGCGGTGACGGACCCAGTCGGTGGGGGTCACGAACTTCTCGCGCTTGGCGATGACGTAGAGCCGGGGCGCGAACACCAGGTACGCGGCGATCACCGCGATCATGAACGGGACAGACTGCCACCAGGTGAAGCCGGAGCGGTAGGCCTCGGGCGCGTAGCCGACGATCGAGTTCCCGCTGTACTGCGAGGCGTAGAGGGTGAACAACAGGGCGACGAAACCGAGTCCGGACCCGCCGAGGTAGTAGCCGCGGGAGGTCTTCTGCTCCCCCTCGGGCTGGCCGCGTCCGGCGAAGTAGCCGATGACCAGCATGATGATCGCGTAGGCGGCCAGCACCAGGATTCCGCTGAGACCGGCGAAGCTCAAGCCGTTCACGCCCCACCTCCGGCTTCTTCTTCTGGCTCCTGGATGTTCCAGCGGCGCAGGCAGGTCCAACTGGTGAGCGCGGCGAACAGGAAGGTGAACAGCAGCGAGACCACCACCCAGTAGGGGATCCCGAGCACCATCGGGTGCGTGGAACCGGGCGGCAGGTAGAACGGCACCCCGGCCAGCACGATGAACGCCATGGCGCACCACAGCGATCGAATGCGGATCGGCTCGTACCTGGGTCGGTCCTGAGATCTTCGTTGATCCATCGTGGACTCCGATTCAGTTCTTCCGGTGCGGTTCTCACGCAGGTGTGCCCACCCGGCCGCGCCCGGGCGCGGCCGGACACGCGGGATCGGTCGGTCAGATGACGTTGTCGGTGCGCCAGCGGCGCAGTTGCTCCTCGTCGGCGCCGAGGAGTTGGCCGTAGACCTCGGCGTTGTGCTCGCCGAGCTCCGGGCCGAGCGAGCGGACCTCACCCGGGGTGTCGGACAGGCGTGGCACGACGTTCTGCATCGGGAACTCCCCCAGCTCGGGGTGCATCAGCCGGACGATGGCCTGCCGCGCCGCGAAGTGCGGATCGGCAGCCATGTCCGCTGCGGTGTACACCCGGCCGGCCGGAACTCCCGCTTCGTGGAGCTTGTCGAGCACGTCGGTGGCGTCGAACCCGCGAGTCCAGGCGGCGATGAGCTCGTCGAGCTCCACCTGGTTCTCGCCCCGCGCGTCGTGGGTGCCGTAGCGCTCGCCGGTGGCCAGTTCCGGTTCGCCCATCAGGTCGCACAACCGCGCGAACACGGTGTCCCGGTTCGCACCGATGATGATCTCAGCGCCGTCGGCGGTCGGGTAGGCGTTGCTGGGGGCGATGCGCGGCAGCACCGATCCGGACCGTTCCCGCTGGTAGCCGGCGATTTCCCACTCCGGCAGCAGCGATTCCATGAACGCCAGGACCGCCTCGTAGATCGCGGTGTCGACGACCTGGCCCCTCCCGGTGCGGTTGCGCGCGTGCAGCGCCATCACCGCGCCCAGCGCCGAGAACGTCGCCGCCAGCGAGTCCCCGACGCTCACGCCGATGCGGCTCGGCGGGCGGTCCGGCTCTCCGGTCACGTGCCGCATGCCTCCCATGGCCTCGCCGATGGCGCCGAACCCTGCGCGAGAAGCGTACGGACCGTCCTGGCCGTAGCCGGTGACGCGGACCAGCACGAGCCGCGGGTTGATCTCCTGCAGCTCGTCGTAGCTCAGGCCCCAGCGCTCCAGCGTGCCCGGCCGGAAGTTCTCGACGAAGACATCGGCACCGGCCACGAGTTCGCGCAGGATCCGCTGCCCCTCGGTGGTGCGCAGGTTGGCGGTCACCGACTTCTTGTTCCGGGCGATCACCGGCCAGGCCAAGGACTTCCCCTCGTGCTTGACCTGCCCCCACTCCCGCATCGGGTCGCCCGCGCCCGGGTCCTCGACCTTGATGACCTCGGCTCCGAAGTCGGCCAGCAGCTGGCCGCAGAACGGGCCGGCGATGAGCGTTCCCGCCTCGATGACGCGGACGTCCGACAGCGGACCGCTCCTCTTTGCCGTCACTGGGCTTCCTCCTCTTCCGGTTCCGGGCGCAGCAGCGTCGCCCGTGCGGCCAGCACGTGCGACTGCATGACGGCGTGCGCCCAGTCGCCGTCGCCTGCCTCGATGGCGTCGGTCAGCTCGCGGTGCTGGGTGAAGCTGCGATTGAGCTCGACGGACGTGTACCGGTGGAACGTGCGGCGCACCAGCGGCACCTCGATCACCTTCGACAGCAGCTCAGGCAGCAGTCGCCGCCCGCCCGCCTGGTGGATCGCCTGGTGGAACTCCATGTTCAGCCGGGTGATCTCGTCGTGCGCCCCGTCGTCGTCGAGGCGCCCCAGCTGCTGCTCCATGGCGCCGCAGAGCTCGCGCAGCCGTGCCACGTCGGCGTCCCCGCGCAGTGCGGCGTTGCGGGCGGCGTAGCTCTCCAGCACGCTGCGCAACCCGAAGATCTCCTCGAAATCCTCCGCGCTGAGCGAGACGACCTCGGCGCCGCGGTTGGGCACCACCTGCACCAGGCCATCGGCCTGTAGCCGGCGGATGGCCTCGCGCACCGGCGTTCGACTCAGGCCGTAGTCCTCGGCGAGCTGTTCCTCGCGCAGCCGGGTCCCGGCTGGGCGCATGCCGGTGAGGATGTCCTCGCGCAGCGCCCGGTAGGCCCGGGCGGCGGCTTGTGACACGTCCCACTCCCTTTCTGGATTGTGCACAACCTAGCAATCCGATTTGGATCTGAACAGGCCTTGCGCCAGGTTGCCGGAAACCACAACATTGCTTCGCGCATGAATTGTGCACAAAAGGAGGCGATCGTGACCGCACCGCTGCCGTCCAGCATCGAGATCGTGGAGGTCGGGCCGCGCGACGGCCTGCAGAACGAGAGCACCCTGCTGCCCACGGCGACGAAGGTGGAGCTCATCGAGCGGGCGATCGCAGCAGGTGCGCGCCGGATCGAGGCCGTCTCCTTCGTGCATCCACGGCTCGTCCCGCAGATGGCCGACGCCGAGGCGGTGATGGCCGCTGCCCCGCGGCGCGACGACGTCTCCTACTCGGGGCTGGTGCTCAACCGGCGCGGTTTCGACCGCGCGCTGGGAACCGGGTTGACCGAGGTCAACGTGGTGGTCGTGGCCACCGACGAGTTCAGCGAGCGCAACCAGGGGGTCACCACCGAGGAGGGCCTGCGCACTTGGGAGGACATCGCCACGCGGGCTCACGCGGCCGGGGTGCGCGCGGTGGCCACGATCGCCGTGGCGTTCGGCTGTCCGTTCGAGGGGCCGGTGAGCAGCGATCACGTGGTCGAGCTGGCGCGCCGCATCGCCGAGGCGGGCCCGTTCGAGCTCGCCCTGGCCGACACCATCGGCGCGGGCGTGCCCACCCAGGTCGGCGAGCTGATCGGCAGGATCCGCGAGAAGACCGGCGCCCGCCTGCGCTGCCACTTCCACAACACCCGGAACACCGGCTACGCCAACGCCTTCGCGGCCGCGGCCGCCGGGGTGTCCACGTTGGACGCCAGCGTGGGCGGGATCGGCGGTTGCCCGTTCGCGCCCGACGCCACCGGCAACATCGCCACCGAGGACCTCGAACACCTGATGGCCGGCATGGGGGTGCGCACCGGCCTCGACCTGGAAGAACTGTCGCGCACGGGCACGTGGATCGGCGAGCGGCTGGGCAAGGAGGTTCCCGCGCTGCTCGGCAGGGCAGGACCGTTCCCGCGGCAGTGACCCGGCGGGTTCCCGCCCGAACCGGAAGCGCCGAGCACCCGCAACGAGGGTGCTCGGCGCTCCTGGCGCGGCTCTAGAAGCCGGAGACGTCCAGGAGCGGCTCCTGGGTTCCGTCGGGGTCCTGCGACGGCCAGGTCCAGTCCTTCGTTCCCGCTCCCAGCAAGGCGTTCTTGACCTGCTCCGGCGACGCGGTCGGGTTGGTCGCCTTGTGGAGGGCGGCGCCTCCTGCCACGTGCGGTGTGGCCATGGAGGTCCCGGAGATCGTGTTGTAGGTGCCGTTGGGCCAGGTGGAGTTGATGCAGACGCCCGGTGCGATCAGGTCGACGTCGGCGCCGAAGTTGGAGAAGTCGGCGAAGGTGTCGTCCTCGTCGTCCCGGCAGGTCGCCGGCGCACCGCCACCCGGCCGCCCGTTGAAGTCGGCCAGCGCGCTGACCGTGATGACCTCGTCGTAGGCGGCCGGCGTGCTGTCCTTGGCATCGGCGGCGTCGTTGCCCGCGGCGACCGCGAAGGTGACACCGGCCGAGACCGCGCGGCAGATGGCCTGGTGCTCGGAATCGCCGTTCCTGCGGCCGCACTGCCCGTCGTCGGTGCCCGCGCCGCCGAGGCTCATGTTGGCCACGTCGATCTGCCCGGCGTTGGCCGCGACGTAGTCGATGCCGCAGACGACGTCGGCCGTGGTGCCCACGCCCGCGTCGTTGAGGACCTTGACCGGCCAGATCCGCGCACCCGGTGCCACGCCGACGACGCCGTCGCCGTTGTCGAGCGCACCGATCGTGCCCGCGACGTGGGTGCCGTGGCCGTGCCCGTCCTCCGGCGGGAGGACCGGCAGCGTGCAGTTCTTGCCGCCCACCACGTTGAGGTCCGGGTGGTCGCTGTCCACGCCGGTGTCGATGACCGCGACGTCGACGTCGGTGCGCTGGTCGGTGCCGTCGATCCCGGCGGTCGGGCTGGCGTCGGCGTTGGCGCGGTCGACACCGGTGGGCAACGACTGCGCAGTGCTGCGCACCTGGCGCACCGGCTCGACCCAGGCCACGTCGGGATCCGCCGCGATGCGGTCGCGCGACTGCTCGCTCATCCGGCCGGAGTAGCCCTTCAGCGCCGACTGGTAGAGGTGCCCGACCTTGGCCCCGTTTTCCTTGGAATGCTTGTCCGCCTTGGCCTTCGCGTCGGTGCCGTCCTTGAGCACCACGATGTAGTCGACCTCGGGCGCGGGCGCGGCCTGCGCGGTCAGTCCCGTCGCACCCGCCAACGCGCACGCCAGCAGGATCGCCGTGGTTCGTCTTCGCATCGAAACCCCTCCGTTGATCCGACCTCTCGCCGACCACGACGGCAGCGGCATCAGCTCAAGACGACAGACCGCCCGGTCGGTACGAGCATGGCTGAAAACCATGACACGCGAGGTGAGCCATGTCCAGGTCCCGATCATCCCACGTCCAGATCCCGATCTCCCGAAACCGTTGTCGTAGTTGTTATTTCGACACCCCTCCCTCCGCTTCTCGCGAACCACCAGCACTGTTCGGCCGAAAACCGGACGTTTCCCCTCCCGATCTGTGTTCTCCCGGGGTGTGGTGGCCTTCGCACCACGTCGGGGAGGACCTCAGGTGAAGGGCCGGCGAACCCGGTGCTGCGGGGATTGCGCGCGGCGCAGCGATCTGGCGACGCTCTTCGCGTCCGGAGGATTCTGCGCGAGGAGTGCGTCGTGGTCACGTTGGGCACGTGGAACCTGGAGAACCTGTTCCGCCCGGGCAGCGACGGCGGGCCCGACTCCGACCAGGAGTACCAGGCCAAGCTGAATGCGCTGGCCGGAACCATCACCTCGATCGCGCCGGACGTGCTGGCCGTGCAGGAGGTCGGCGAGCCCGAGGCGCTCGCGGACCTTTTCGGCAAGCTCGACGGCCGGTGGCACACCGAACTCGCCGAACCCGACGGCCGCGGCATCCGCGTCGGCTTCTGCTCCCGGCACCCGCTGACCGACCTCGCGCAGGTCACCGACTTCCCCGATCAGCTCCAGCCCGTGCAGACCACCGACGACGGCGAGACAGTCCGGCAGATGAGCCGCCCGGTGCTGCGAGCCGGCGTCGAGGTCGACGGACAGCACCTGACCCTGCTGACCTGCCACCTCAAGTCGAAGCTGCTGACCTACCCGGGCGGCCGGTTCACCCCGCGCGACGAGGACGAACGCGCCCGCTACGCGGTCTACGCGCTCAACCGGCGAGCCGCAGAAGCCGCCACCGTCCGAGGCCACGCCACCCAGCTGCTCGAAGGTCGCGGCCAGCAACGGGCCGTGGTGGTCCTGGGCGACCTCAACGACACCCCTGGTGCCGCGACCACGACGCTGCTGCACGGGCCGCCTGGTTCCGAGATCGGGACGCCCGGGTTCGACCGCCCCGACCAGGGCGACGGAGCGCGGCTGTGGAACCTCGCCGCCCTGATCCCAGCCCACGAGCGGCACCCAGGACCTACAACGGCCGCCCGGAGCTCATCGACCACGTCCTCGTCAGCCACCAGCTCGTCGGCCGCATCGCGGAGGCCACCACCATCGACACCGCGGCGACGTCGATCACCGACCAGCCGCGGCAGCGGCGCAACGAGCCGGCCTCCGACCACCGCCCGGTGATCGCCCGCTTCTGAACCCTGCTCACCGCCGCAGCGGCCAGCCGCAGTTCCGGTCGCAACGTTGATCGATGTCCCTCCCACCTGGTCAGTCGGATGAGAACTGCTCGGAGCCCGCGATGAAGCCTCGCGGAACAGGCCTCTCGCCGCGGGCGACGTGCGGTCGTGGTCACCGAAGTGCGCGACTGCCGGGCCTCACGAGGTGGTGCGCGGCGTCGACCAAGGCCGGGCGCGAGAAGATCAGTGGCATGACCACGAACGATCGCCGCAGCGCGGCCCGAGTCCGCGAGGAGGGCCAACAGTGAGCAGGCCCCTCTACCAAGTCAAAGCGGACTTCTTCAAGACGCTCGGACACCCCGCCCGGATCCGCGTGCTGGAGCTGCTCAGCGAAGGCGAGCATGCGGTGTCGGAGATGCTGCCCGAGGTCGGCGTCGAGGCCGCGAACCTCTCGCAGCACCTGGCCGTGCTGCGTCGCGCCGGACTCGTGGTCACCCGCAAGGAAGGAGCGACGGTCTTCTACTCGCTGACCAGCCCGCACATCGCCGAGCTGCTGACCGTCGCGCGCCGCATCCTCACCGGGGTGCTGGCCGGACAGGCGGGCCTGCTCGAAGACCTGCGCATCGCGACGTACGAGGCCGAGTCCCGGACCAGGCGGGAGTCACCCTCCCCGGACTGAAGCCTCGGCCGCTCCACGGGGATCATCCCGGCGACGTGGAACTCGCGGCAGTGCTCCCGTTCCGCCGCGCGCCTGGCGCCACACGCGCGGGCCGAGTTCCGCCCGCGCACCCGCTGCGACCACTGCGGTGAACGCCTCGGCCCCGACTAGCTCTCGGCCGTCCGCGTCGGTTAGGTCCGCTGAGCCCGCAGGATCGGAGCCCGCTCAGCGGCTTGACGAGCCACTAGCATGACCGCTCGGTGGACGCGTGTCGACGAACGGTGGGCCTGTGACGACATCGAGCTATGCCGAGGCCGCTGCGGCGGGCATCTGGGGATCGGGAGCCGAGCGGGTCGGCTACATCCCGTCGGTGACCGTCGCGCCGGTCATCTCCGCGCTGGTCGAGACCGACGGAGGCGCGGACGGCGTCTCCCCGCACGTCACTCCGCTGTCGCGGGAGGAAGAGGCGATCGGGATCATCGGGGCGCTACCGCTGGCGGGCCGCTTCGGGGCGGTCGTCATGCAGGACAACGGTTTCGGCAACGCGCTGACCGCGCTGACGACGTTCTCGACCTCCTACCACCTGCCGTTGCTGATCTTCGCCAACACGCGCGGCGGACTCGGCGAGTACAACTCGATGATCCACTCGATCAGCCAGCACGCCCCCGCTCTGCTGCGCACCGTCGGGCTGCCGGTCTTCGAGCTGGACCGCCGCTCGTCCCCGCAGGACTGGCGGGAGGCCACCGCCGAGGCCGGCGTGCACGCGCGGATGACCTACCGCCCCGTCGTCGTCCTCGCCTCGTTCTGGAACACCGACGGGAAGGTCGCCTGATGCGCCGGATCGAAGCCCTGCGGCAGCTCGTCGAGCTCACCGAGGACCGCCCGCTGGTGGCGACCTGCGCGGCGACCAGCCGCGAACTCGCCTCGGTCGCCGACCGGGACAACCACCTGTACCTGCTGGACTCGATGGGGTTGGCCGGATCGGTCGCCACCGGGCTGGCGATGGCCGTCGAGGACTCGCCGGTGGAGAAGGTCATCGGCGTCGAGGGCGATGGGTCCCTGCTGATGAACCCGAACGTCCTCCCCACCGGCGGTTTCACCGCGCCTCGCGCGCTGCTCCTGGTCCTGCTGGACAACCGCTCCTACGGCTCCACCGCAGGGCTGCCCACCTACACCGGCCGCATCGACCTCGGCGCGATCGCCGAGGCCAGCGGGTGGACCGTCGGCCGCGCCACCGATCCCGGGACCCTGAGCACCGAGTTCAACCGACTGCTCGGCACTCCGGGCCCGGCGTTCCTGCACGTGCGCGTCGAACCGGGCAACGCCGGCGACATCCCGAAGCTGCTGGCGGACCCGGTCGCACTCACCAACCGCTTCCGGGCCTGGCTCATCGCCGAGCTCGCCTGAGCCAAGCCATGCCCGGGTCCGTTGGATCAGGTGGGGTTCGCGGCCTGTGCTGCCGCGGCTTCCAACCGGATCTTGCGCGTGGCGGGGCCGAAGACCGCCAGGGCGAGGGCGCCCACGATCCAGGTGCCCGCGATGAAGTAGAAGACGGTCATGTAGCCGTAGCCGCTGTAGAGAGCCGCGATGATCAGCGGTCCGACGGCGTTGGACAGCCGGCCCACGCCGTAGGAGATCGAGGTTCCCAGCGAGCGGCCGTTGGTGTCGTAGAGCTCGGGCGAGTAGGCGTAGGCCAGGGCCGTGTAGCCGCGCTCGAACAGGTTGACCATGAATCCGAAGACGACCACCAGCACGGGCAGGAAGGTCAACCCGTACAGCAGACCGGATCCGGCGATGATCAGCCCGAACACCACCAGGCACCACTTGCGCTCGAAGCGGTCGGTGACCTGCGCGGCCAGGAAGGACCCCAGCGGCGCGCCGACGGTGGTCAGGGCGACGAAGAAGATCGAATCCTCGACGCTGACGCCCTCGGCCGCCAGCAGCGTCGGCGCCCACGAGGAGAACCCGAAGAAACCGATCGTCTGGGTGATCCACAGCACCGACAGCAGGATCGTCGGGAACAGGAACTTCTTCTGCTTGAGCATCCGCAGGCCCGGCTTGGCGGCGGGCTCGGCCGCCACCGGCTCCTCAGCGGTGGGCAGTTCGCCGTGCTCGGCGGTGGCTCGGGACTCCAGGTCCCGCAGGACGGTCTCGGCTTCGTCGTGGCGACCGCGGGACTCCAGCCATTGCGGCGATTCCACGAGCCTGCGCAGGAACAGCAGGAAGAGCACACCCATCGCGCCCCACAGGTAGACCAGGCGCCAGGTCTGCTCGCCCATCGGCACCACGAACGAGGCGATGAGGTTGGTCGCCGGTGTGCCGCAGATGCCGATCATGATCACGTAAGCCTGGAACTTGCCGCGCTTGGCGCGCGGGAAGAGCTCGTTGAGGTAGACGACGGCGACCACGGTCATCGCGGACAGGCCTGCGCTGGTCAGAACGCGGAACACGCCCATCGACAACATGTCCCAGGCGAAGACGGTGGCCAGCGACCACACCGAGAACCACGTCGTGGTCAGCGTCAGGGTCCGCTTGCGGCCGAGCCGGTCGGCCAGTCCGCCCGCCACGATCGAGCCGATGAACATGCCCACGAACGACAGCGACGTCACGTAGGCGATGTGGCTGACGTCGGATCCCCACAGAACGCGCACCTTGGGCGCGGTGATGGCGAAGGTGTTGATGTCGGCGAATTCGAAGAAGTAGGCGAACGCCAGCGCGACGATCGTGGTCTTGTGGAACTTGGAGATCGGCAACCGGTCGAGCCGGTTGGCCGAGTTCGTAGCGGAGTGCGGCACTGCGGTCTCCTACTGAAGGCACTTGTGTGCGGTTGGACTGCGTTGCTGTGCGGGTAGCGCGTTGCTGTGCGGGAGCGGAACCGAGACGCCGTCTGGACTCCGGGCGCCACGCCTGAGGTGCCAATGCACGGCGGTGTGCAGGTTGCGAGGGGTTCTCACGCCTCGCGGCTACCCCTTTCGCACGAAGGTCCGAGAACGGGGTCACTCCTCCGGCCAGTACAGGCGCATCGGGTTGTCGACGAGCAGCGCTCGCTGCTGCTCGGCGGTGACGGCGATCTGCGGGACGTGGTCGAGCAGGAGGCCGTCATCGGGCATGTGGTCGGTGAGGTTCGGGTGCGGCCAGTCCGTTCCCCACAGGACGCGGTCCGGGAAGGTCTCGACGACCTTCCTGGCGAACGGGACGACGTCGGCGTACGCGTGCTGCTCGCCGTCCAGCGCGCGCGGTCCCGTCTTGGTCAGGCGCTCCGGGCAGGACACCTTGACCCATGCGCCGCTGCGGGCGACGAAGTCGAGGAACCCGCTGAACTCGGGGCTTTCGGGGCCCGCGCTGACGTCAGGCCGCCCCATGTGGTCGATCACGAGGGTGACCGGCAGCGACAGGAAGAAGTCCCGCAGGTCGGGCAGGTCCGGTGCCTCGAAGTAGATGACCACGTGCCAGCCCAGCGGTGCGATCTTGGCGGCGATGGTCTCCAGGGCGTCGGTCGGCGCGGCGTCGACGAGCCGCTTGACGAAGTTGAAGCGCACGCCCCGGACACCCGCCGCGTGCAGGCGTTCCAGCTCTTCGCGCGTCACGTCGGAGGTCACCGAAGCCACCCCGCGCGCTCGGCCGTCAGAGGCTCGCAGCGCGTCGACCAGGGCGCTGTTGTCGCTGCCGTGGCAGGTCGCCTGCACGATGACGTTGCGGGACAGCCCGAGGCGGTCGCGCAGCGCGAACAGCTGCTCCTTGCCCGCGTCCACCGGCGTGTACTTGCGCTCGGGCGCGAACGGGAACTCCTCTGCCGGGCCGAAGACGTGGCAGTGCGCGTCAACGGCACCACCTGGCGCGGTGAAGGTCGGTTCGCTCGGGTCCGGGTGCCAGGGCAACCACCCCGGGGTCACTTCAGTCCACATAGGTCAGTCCGAGGTCGGCGAGCCCGGTGCGCATGTCGTAGAGGTCCAGGCCGAGCACCCCGTCCTGGAACCTCTCGCGCTTGCCCGCCTCGTTGGCCTCGCGCGCGGCCGCCGCGGCCGCGACGTCGGCGGCCTTGGCGGCCGGCACCACGACGACTCCGTCTGAGTCGGCGACGATGACGTCGCCCGGGTTGACCAGCGCGTTCGCCACCACGACCGGCACGTTGACCGAGCCGAGGGTGGCCTTGACGGTGCCCTTGGCGTTGACGGCGCGGGAGAACACCGGGAAGTTCATCTCCCGCAGGTCGTCGACGTCGCGGCAACCGCCGTCGATGATCAGGCCACGAGCGCCCCGGGCGCGCATCGAGGTGGCGAGCAGTTCGCCGAAGAAGCCGTCCTCGCTCTCGGTGGTGCAGCCGGCCACGACGACATCGCCGTCCTGCACCTGCTCGGTGGCGACGTGCAGCATCCAGTTGTCGCCGGGCTGCAGGAGTGCGGTGACGGCCGTGCCGCAGAGCTTCGCTCCCTGGTACACCGGCCGGATGTAGGGGCGCATGAGACCGACCCGGCCCATGGCCTCGTGCACCGTGGCCACGCCGAACCGGGACAGGGCCTCGACGGCTCCGCTGTCGGCGCGCTCGACGGTGCGGTGGACGACTCCGAGTTCGTGCACGGTGGAGGACTCCTTCGTTGGTGGCGGGGTCATGAGTTGGTGAGCACTGCGGCGGAGCCGCTGCTCCGGGTGTGGGACTCAGCCGGCACCGCCGCAGGTCCTGAGCGGTTTCGTGGCGAGTGCACCGCGCCGCCGTGCATCGGCACACATGATGAGCGGCGCACGGAGCCCGCGAACCGCTCAGGTCCTGCTACCCGCACCGCTACGCGAAGCACCTCCTCAACAGTTCCTAGCGGCCCTGGGCGGTCAGGCGGGCATCCAGGCGCGGGTAGACGCGGCGGGCGTTGCCCTCTTCGATGGCGGCGAGGGATTCGGCGGGCAGTCCGGCGTTCTCGACGTAGCGGCGGGTGTCGTCGAAGTGGTGACCGGTGCGCGGGTCGACGCCGCGGACCGCGCCGATCATCTCCGAGGCGAACAGCACCGAGGAGTGCGGGATCACGTCCAGCAGCAGGTCGATGCCCGGCTGGTGGTAGACGCAGGTGTCGAAGAAGACGTTGCCCAGCAACGCTTCCTCGGGCTCGGGCTTGCCCAGCGCCTGCGCCAGACCGCGAAAGCGCCCCCAGTGGTAGGCAACGGCGCCACCGCCGTGCGGGATCACCAAGCGCAGCCCGGGGAAGTCGCTGAACAGCTCACCCTGCAGCAGCTGCATGAAGGCGGTGGTGTCGGCGTTGAGGTAGTGCGCGCCGGTGGTGTGGAAGGCCGGGTTGCAGCTGGTCGAGACGTGCACCATGGCGGGCACGTCCAGCTCGACGAGCTTCTCCCACACCGGGTACCAGTGGCGATCGGTCAGCGGCGGCGCGCTCCAGTGCCCGCCGGACGGGTCCGGGTTGATGTTCACCGCGACCGCGCCCAGGTCCACGACCCGCTCCAGCTCGGAGACCACGGTGGCCGGGTCGACGCCGGGCGACTGGGGCAGCATCGCGCCGAAGGCGAAGCGCCGCGGGTAGAGCTCGGCGACCCGGTGGCACAGGTCGTTGCAGATGCGCGCCCACGTCGAGGAGGTCTCGTAGTCGCCGACGTGGTGCGCCATGAAGGAGGCTCGCGGGGAGAACACGGTGACGTCGATACCGCGTTCGTCCATCTGGTGCAGCTGCTGCGTCTCCAGCGACTCGCGGATCTCGTCGTCGCTGATGACCGGCCCACCCGGGTCGGGCCGCCGGGCCGGGTCGGCGAGTCCGGCCACCTGGGCGTCGCGCCAGCGGCCGAGCGCGGACGGGGCGGTGGTGTAGTGACCGTGGACGTCGATGATCACGCGGAACGCTCCTTCGCGACGGGGGTGAGCGGGGACGGCGGGACGAGGACGTCGCCGGACATCAGCAGGCGGGCGGTGCGCAGCAGCGCCGAGCGCACGACGCGCTGGGGATCAGCGGGGTCGAGCCCGAGGGTCACGCTGAACTCCCCGGAGGGGTGTTCGACCGACACCGTCGGTTCGGTGCCGGTGACGCCGGTGGCGACGTCGTGGGCGACGCTGCCCTCCAGCACGCAGGCTGTGGCGGCGGTGACGGCCGCGAGCACTCCGATGGACCGGTGGGCGACACGGGGGATGAGGCTGCGGGTGGACACGCTGCCGCCGTGCTCCGGCGGCGCCACGAGCGTCATCTTCGGGTAGTTCATGTCGGTGACGTCGCCGAGCCCCATGGCGCGGCCGCAGACCAAGCGCAGGGCCTCCACCTTGGCCTTGAGCGCGTCATCGGCGTCGATCTCGACGGGCGTCTCGTAGCCGGTGGCGCCGAGCCGGGCGGCGTTGACGACGACCAGCGGCTGGCCGTTGTCGATCAGCGTCACCTCGACCTGCCCGATCCCGGCGACCTCGACGGTGTCGCGGACGTTGCCGGTGGGCAGCAGGGAACTCGCGACCGAGCCCGCGGTGTCGAGGAAGCCGATCTCGATCGGCGCCGCGCTTCCGGGGACGCCGTCGATGCGCGCCTCACCTGCGTATTCGACGTGGCGCCGACCGTCGGGTCCGGAGGGTGTGCGGACGGTGATCTCGGCGATCATGCCGGTGTTGCGGGTGAGCACCCGTGCGGTGGTCAGCTCGCCGGCGGGTTCGACCATGCCGGTCTCGACGGCGAACGGCAACACGGCGGCCAGCATGTTCCCGCAGTTGGCGGTCACGTCGACGGCTGCGCCACCGGGCTGTACCTGCCCGAACGTCCACTCGACGTCGACACCGGGCCGCGTGCCCGGGGCGACGATGCCGACCTTGCTCGTCAGCGGGTGCGCTCCCCCGATCCCGTCGATCTGGCGCTCGTCGGGTGAGCCGAGGGCGGCCAGCAGCACGGCGTCGCGAGCCCGGGCGTCCGCGGGCAGCGCGCGCTCGTCGAAGAACGGTCCACGCGAGGTACCACCCCTCATGAGCAGGCACGGGATCGCGGTCTGCGAACCGCGGCGGCGCGCGGTGTCGGCTGGCATGGCAGTCCTCCATCGGGTCATCTGGTTGCGAGGAACCTAAACGATGGACACGATTGTTCACAATCTTTTCGACAAAATTAGTCGCCAGATTGGACTCACTTGATCAGCCGGACCGCACGGCGACGACCTCCTCACGCACCGCTACCGTTCGGGGGATGCGCGCTCAGGAGAAACGAGCCGTCGAGGCCGTGACCGACCACCTCGCCCGCCTGGACCTCACCCCCGACGCGCTGTCGCTAGCGCAGGTCATCGGCACCGCGCTCGGGGCGACCGGCTGCGCGCTCACCATCGCCGATGAGCGCCACCAGTGGGGGCACGGCGCCGAGCGCTGGCTCAGCCGGCCGATCGAGCGCGACGGCGAGGTGCAGGCGGTGCTGGCCGTGGCCCCGGAGTCGGCCGGGCCGGTTGATTCGCTGGTGACCGTCCTCGGCCCCCCGCTCACGGCGCTGCGACTGGCCGCCGAGACCGACCGGCTCCGCCGCGACGGCGACGCGGCCGCGCGCGAGCTCGTCGACGACCGGTGGCGGACGACGGTCGAGATGGAGCAGGAGCGGCGCGGCCTGGAACGCGACCTGCACGACGGGGCCCAGCACCACCTGGTCGCGCTGAAGATGTCGATGGCGCTGGTCGAGCACACCGGCGCCACCCCGGAACGGCTCGCCGAGCTGGAGTCCAAACTGGACGCCGCCGAGAAGGCGCTGACCGACACCGCCGCGGGGATCCTGCCGATTCCGCTGTCCACCCGAGGTCTCGCGGGCGCGCTCGCCGCCGAACTCGACGCGCACGCCGACGTTTCCCTCGACACCGAGGGATTCCACCGCCGCTACCCGCCGCTGGTGGAGTCCACCGTGTACTTCGCGTGCCTGGAAGCGGTCAACAACGGGCACAAGCACGCGCCCGGCGCGACCATCACCGTCGTCGTCCGGGACACCGCGCGGGGGCTCGAATTCGTGGTCTCCGACGACGGGCCCGGGTTCGCAATCACCGACCGCAATCCCGGACTGCCGAACCTCTCCGCGCGGATGGCCACCGTCGGGGGAACAATCGACGTCCGCTCAGCGCCCGGTCAGGGCACCACGATCACGGGCGTCGTCCCGCGCTGAGCAGCCCCTCGGCGGTGCGCACCAGCACCTCGCACACCGACGCGTCCCGGCCGCCGGTGACGGGCCGGACGGCGTGCGCCCGCCACCGCTCCGCGGCTCGCTGCGCGGCGACGCGCACCTGCTCGTCGTTGGCCTCCGGCTCCAGGCCGAGGCGGGAGCGCGGGTCGGTGCCCTCCGCTCCGAGCAGCCGCGCGGCGTCCTCGGACACCCCGCGCAGCAGGCGCGTCTCCCCGCCCAGGAGTTCGTCGAGCAGGTCCAGTTCGGTGATCTCGTGGGCTTCGGCGGCGATCCGGTCCACCGACCACCGCAACGAGTGGTCGGCGGGCAGTCCCGGCAGCAGCTCGCGCACCGAGACGATCGCGCGCCGGGCCGCGATCACCGGTGCCCAGGTGATCAACCTGCGCGCCAGCTCGTCCGCGCTCGCGGTCTCGCTGAGCTCCACCCGGTGCCGGTCGCTGCGCAGCGCCGCCCGGAACCCGGAGGTGGGCGGCACCCGGCACAGCACCGCGTCGACCGAGCCGCGCGGACCGTCGTCGGCCACGACCTCCTCGGCCAGCGCGCGGTCGGCGGGGCCATCGGCGAGCACCACGGTCACGCCGAGCAGTGACGCGCTGTCCACTTCGGACGAATCAGGTCCGCCCGCGTCGGAGACCACGGCCAGGCGCGGCGGCTGCACCAGCCGCGCGGCCACGGCGTCCCAGCCCGCCCGGGCGGGCCCTGTGCCCGCCGCTTCCTGGCCCTGCTTCACCAAGTCGGTGACCAGTTGGAACAGTGCGCTGGCCTCACCTCGTGAGGTGGTGGTGGTCGTCGTCCGGTCCGCGAGGCGCACCGACACCACCGCGACACCTCCGGTCACCGAGCACTCCATCGCGCCGCCGAGGACGGCGAGGCGTTCGGCGTCCTGGTGCAGCGCGGCGCGCAGATCGGCCGCCGACAGCTCGCCGATCGGAGTCCGCAGCCGCGCGAAGAGCGCTTCGTCACGCCCGAATCCCACCTCGACGGCAGGGTTCTCGCGGTTGATCCCCTCGCCGGCCAACAGGTTCAGCACCGCCGCAACCCCGTGGTAGAAGCCGGACTCGATCTGCCAACCGACGCGCCTGCCCAGATCGCCGGAGAACCGGACCGGGTGCGGCAACGTCGCCGCCAGCTCCTCCAGCGCCGCCCGCGGACCCTTGTCCGGCAGCATCGCCGGGTACACGCCGCGCACGACGGTGCGGAAGTCCTCGAGCATGTCGTCCACGGCGGTGCCGAGCTCGGTGATCCGCGCCATCTCGCCTCCCTCGGCGAGGTGCTCGCCGAAACCGCGCAGCCGCCGACGAAGCTCGTCGAGGTCGCGCAGCGTCGAGGTGGTGATCGCGCGGACGAGCCGTCGCCGCTCCAGATCCCGCACGTGCGCCAGCCGCTCCCGCGCGGCGGTCACCTCGCCGCGCAACGCGCGGAAGCGCTCCTCGGCCCGGGCGTGGTCCTCGCGCAGCCGGTCAACGTCGGTCGTCACCGCCAGCCAACCCGCGGTGTCGCGCAACGCTGCCTGCTCCTTGGCGCCCCAGCGCCGGGCACCGGCGACCAGCAGCACTCCCCCGCCGCGCACCGGCTCCCGGGCGGACTCCTCGACGGGTCCGGTGTGCTCCTGCGCCGGGGACGCAGCGACGACGTCGAAGTGCTCTGGCCGGTCGGCCGCGGGCACGCAGTAAGCGGCCTGCCCGCCGACGAGGTCGGCCAGCTGGTCGACCAGGGCACCGGCCAACCGCTCCCGAGGCGCGGACGCCACCACGTCGTGCGCGCGCCGGTTCTTCCGCATCACCGCTAGGTCCTGTTCAAGAGGGCGGCGGAGCCGCTGTTCCAGGTGTGGGACTCAAGCTCGCACCGCCGCAGGTCCTCGATCCCTGCCACCCCCACCGCCGAGCGAAGCGATTCCTCAACTGCTCCTAACCCTCGATCCGGCTGGACCTCAGGTAAGCGAGGACGGCCAGGACTCTGCGGTGGTGCATGGCCTGGTCTCGCGGAAGACCCAGCTTGGTGAAGATCGATGCGGTGTGCTTCTCGACGACCTTGGCGGAGACGAACAGCTCCTTGGCGATCGCGTTGTTGGCGTGGCCCTCGGCCATCAGGCGCAGCACGTCCACTTCCCGGTCCGTCAGCGACGAGATGGGGCTGTCGGCCCGCTTGGCGGGCGCCTCGACCAGGCGTTTCGCCAGCGTCGGCTCGATCACGATCTCACCGGCGGTGATGCGGTCCAGCGTGTCGGCCAGCACCTGAACGCCCGCGACGCGCTCCTTGAGCCGGTAGCCGATGCGTTCGGCGCCGATCTCCAGCACGCGCATCAGGTAGTGCGTCTCGGCGTAGTGCGACAGCAGCAGCAGGCCCGTTCCGGGGCTGCGCGCCCGGATCTTCTCGGCGGTGGTCAACCCTCCGTCGGGTTCCGGGGGCATCCTGATGTCGAGGACCGCCACGTCCACCTCCTCGGTGGCCACGATTCCCAGCAGCGAATCACCGTCGCCGACGCAGCCGACGACCTCGTGCCCGGCGGCCTGCAGCAGCAGCACCAACCCCTCCCGGAACAGCGCGCCGTCCTCGGCGATGGCTACCCGCACAGCAGCACCGCCCGCAGGTTGCGCCACGCCGACGAACCCGGCCGTTGCTCGGTTATGCGCACGCGCACGACCCTCCTGCCTCGCACTCGCACCCGCACGGTCGTACCGGGCTCAAGACTAGCCAGGTGATCCGCGACGAGGAGACCGGTCCGCACTCGCGCCTGCGGGCCGAGCTCGTGCGCCGGAAGATCCAGCCGGATCAGCAGGTCGTAGCGCTCGGCGAGGGACAGGCACGTCGGTTCCAGGCCTTCGGCGAGCACCGGCGGGTGGATCGCCCCGCCGAGCTGGCGCAGGTTCTCGATGAGCGAGATGACCGTTTCCCTCAGGGTTTCGATCCGGGAGGAAACCCGCAGATCCGCGACCCCGGCGGAGCACAGGTCCAGTTCGACCGCCAGTGCCGACAGCCCCGCCGCGGGGCCGTCGTTGAGCGCACGTTCCAGCTCGAACCGGTACTCGGCGGCACCTCGGCCGGGCACGCGCAGCCAGCCGGGCAGCCACCTGCCGCCCCGCACGTCAATCCTGCCCACACTCCCGACCATCGTCCCAGCCTCGCGCGAACGGCTGCCCGGCAAAAGGGTGCCAGCCCGTTGCGGTGGTAGGGCTATCCCCACGGTTGTCCGGCTCCCATAGGGTTGACGCGAGCTGAGTTGTGATTATCTTTTGCTGACGCGAAGGGAGCACACAAGGTGCGTTACGGCGTTGGCATCGACCTCGGGACTTCGTTCACCTCCGCTGCGGTCAGCGGCGAGGGCGGTACCCGCATGGTGTCGTTGTCATCCGAGGTGGTCATCCCCTCAGTTGCGCACCCTGCTCCGGACGGTGCGCTGCTGACCGGGAACTCCGCGCTGAGCGCGGTGTCCGACCCGGCTCAGGTGGCCCGGAACTTCAAGCGGAGGCTGGGCGATCCCACACCGCTCGTGCTCGGCGGCTCCGCCTACTCGCCCGCGGCGCTGATGGCCGCGCAGCTGCGCGACGTCCTCGACATCGTGACCCGGGAGATGGGCGCAGCGCCGGAATCCGTCGCGCTGACCTACCCGGCGATCTGGGGCCCCTACCGGCAGGAGCACTTCACCGAGGTTCCGCGGCTGGCAGGCGTGGAGGACTTCCGCTTGATCACCGAGCCGGAAGCGGCCGCCACCCACTACTCCACCGAGCGCAGGCTCGAAGACGGCGAGGTCGTCGCCGTCTACGACCTCGGCGGCGGTACGTTCGACACCACGATCCTGCGCATGCGCGCCGGACGCATGGAGATCCTCGGCACTCCGGAGGGGATCGAGCACCTGGGCGGCATCGACTTCGACGAGGCGCTGCTGGCCCACATCGACCAGCGGCTCGACGGCGCGATCAGCCGGCTCGACGCGACCGAGCCCAGGGCGGCGTCCGCGCTCGCCACGATCCAGGCGATGTGCGTGCGCGCGAAGGAAGACCTCTCCACCGAGCCGGACGTGAACCTCACGATCCCGCTGCCCTCCGGCCCGCGCGGCGTGACCATCACGCGGCTGGAGTTCAACGAGATGATCCGGCCGTCGGTGCAGCTGACCGCCGAGGCGCTGCACCGGACCACGACCTCGGCGGGGCTGAGCGCCGACGACCTCTCGGCGGTGCTGCTCGCGGGCGGTTCGTCCCGCGTCCCGCTGGTCGCGCAGATGCTGTCCCAGGAGTTCAACAAGCCGGTACGGGTCACGCTGCACCCGAAGTTCACCGTCGCGCTGGGCGCGGCGCGCACCGCGACGCGTCCGCGACCCGCTCCCGCGCCCGAAGCGGCTCCGGAACCTGTTGGCCCCCAGCCAGTTCCGGAGGAGCCCGCGCGCACGAAGAACTGGCTGGTGCCCGCCGTCGCGGCCCTGGCAGCCCTGGTCATCGGCGTGGGCGTGACCGTGTTCGCCACCACCGGCAGCGATTCCGCCGCGACCAGAGGCGGGGTCGCCGAGAAGCCCGCTCCGCCAGGAGGTCCGCTGCCGGTCTACGACGGCAAGGTGCTCGAACCCTTCGCCGGATACCTCGGATCCGACGTCAACTGGGGCGGCTCCTACATCTTCGACGAGGGCACCGAGCAGGGCACGGTGATCAAGGCCGTCGCCGACCCCGCCAACGAAGGCCTGCGGGTGTCCTGGATGGAGGACAAGCCCGCCCAGGTGTACTTGCAGACCAACAGCCCACGCGCCCCGCTCGACTTCACGCCCTACTCCGCGAACGGCGGGGCGCTGGTCTTCGACGCGATCGTGCACACCCCGCCGATCGGCGAGACCACGAAGATCGGGATGCACTGCGAGTTCCCCTGCCGCTCCGAGGTCCCGGCCAGCCACCTGTTCGCCAACCTCCAGCCGGAACACCGCACCACGGTGAAGATCCCGCTTTCGTGCTTCGTCAACCGTGGGCTCGACCAACGGCGGGTCAACACGCCGTTCCTGGTGTGGTCCCAGCGTCGGATGGACATCACCTTCGCCGACGTGCGCATCGAAGCCCAGGTGCCCGACGCGACTCCCTGCAACGCGCTGAGCTGAGGCGTCACGCGGCTTCGAGCACGCGCGGCGCGAACCGGGTGCGCAGCGACCGGATCGCGTGGTGCAGGCGGCTCTTCACCGTCCCGACCGGGACGCCGAGGGCGGTCGCGGCCGACGCGGTGGTGCGGTCGGTGACGTAGACCTCGACGACCGCGCTGCGGTGCGCCGGGGAGAGGTGGTCCAGCAGCTCGTCGACGACCATCCGGCTCTCGACCTCGTCGCTGGGCGCGGACTGCACGGCCCGGTTCGCCAACTCCTCGCTCTCGAACGCCACCTCGGTGGGTCGCGCCTTGCGGCTGCGGTGCTGGTCGACGGCGACGTTGTGGGCGACGCGCAGCAGCCAGCCGCGCACCGATCCGTTGCCGTTGCTGAGCCGGTCGGCGTGCCGCCACGCCCGCAGCCAGGTCTCCTGCACGATGTCCTCGGCGAGGTACCTGTCCCCCGTCAAGCGAGTGGCGTAGGAGAGCAGCGCGGCACCGTGCTCGCGGATGACACCGTCCATGTCGGTAGCTACGGGCCGAATGGTGCTCTTGGTGTCCATTTCGCCATTCCTCTCTCGACGGATGATCCGGGAAGCCCTACCCGGCCGTGACCAAGAGGAATGCTTTCGCGTTTCGCGGCAGGAATCGTCGGGTCTGTCCCTCCGTTCCCCGGTGCTGTCCCGCACTTTCGGGGGAGGCTGCCCCGCGCGAGGGGGTAGGGCTATCCCCCACCCGACGTCCGGTGGAGCGACGACAGCTCTCGGGCCGTGACGGCGACCGCGCCGACCAGATCGTCCATCCTGTCGTCGCCGAGGCGCACGGTGGGTCCCTGGACGACGGCCGAGGCGATGCCGTACCCGGTCTGGTCGTGCACCGGGGCGGCTGCGGATCGCACGCCGACGAGACGTTCCTCGTTGTTCAACGCGTGACCCCTCGACCGGATACGGGCGAGTTCGGAGGCGAGCTCGGCGTGGGTTGGTCGTGTTCGGGGTGTTGCGCTAGGAACGGCTCGCGCATGGTGGCCGGCTCGGTGCCGAAGACCAGCAGGGTCGTGGCCACGGCGGTGGTGGTCGGCCTCGGCCCTTCTCGAAGCAGCGCAGGACGGCCCTCACCGGTCCACCGACTGGGTGCCCGAGCGCTGTTCCCCGGTCAGCTCCGACCTGGGCCGCCCCCGGGGTTCGGGTCGACCTCGGCCCACAGGCTCGGCAGGTTCACCACGATGCCCTCCTGGGTGCTGCGGGCGATGACCACCACGGCCTCCTCGTCGGTGGAGGGGTTCTCCTCGCGGTGCGGGACGTAGGGCGGCACGAAGATGTAGTCGCCCGGCTCGGTCTCGACGCGGACCTCCTCAGGGCCTTCGGCGAAGACGAACACGGGGTGACCGGAGACGACGTAGATGGCGGTCTCCGCCTCGCCGTGGTGGTGGTCGCCGGAATTGGTGGCCGGTCCCACGTGCGTGCGGCCCATCCACAGCTTCTCCGAGCCGACGGTCTTGCCCGAAATGGCTTCGAAGCGCCGCATCCCGGATGTCTGGTTGGTGTCGGAGGTGAGCCCGCCGCCGCGGACGTGCTCCAGCCTCCGATGCCAGTCCGCGGTGCCGCCGGGCCGGTTCTCGTTGCTCGACAAGGACTTCTCCTCGCTGTTCCTGCATGGTGGTCGGCCTTGTTGCCGACCCTGCCACGTTCGAGCCGTGTGGGACATCAACAGTGCGATGTGGGACGGCTGAACGGAGGTACCACGGATCGGGCCGATTCCTACCCGGTCGAATCGGGATGCCGGGGTAGCTCGAGGCGGAGGCAGAAGCAGGCCCCACCCCCGTCGGTTGGCTCGTACCACGTGCTTCCGCCGTTGGCCTCCGTGAGGTTGCGGACGATCCACAGCCCGAGACCGGTTCCTTCCACTCCCCGACGGGCGCTCGGCTCGCGGCTGAAGCGCTCGAAGAGGTGGGGCACGAACTCCGCCGGCACGCCCGGCCCGTGGTCGCACACCCGGAGCTCCACCCGGCCCGATTGCTCGGCGGCCCGAACCTCGATGGGCGGGCTTCCGTAGGTGAACGCGTTCTCCAGGTAGATGGTGAGCATCTCGGAGAAGTCCTGACGATCCACGAGCACCGCGAGATCCGGGCTGCACGAGACCTTCACGTGCTGGGCCTTGTCCCCCCAGTCAGCGAGTCGTTCGAGGATGAGCGCGAGCACCGCCACGCGTTCGGGGAAGGAGCGAGATTCCTCCGCGTCGATCCGCGACGCCGCGAGGAGCTTGCGCATGAGCGCCTGGAGGCCGTCCACGCGATGGATCACCTGGTCCACCACCTCGACGCCGTGCTCGTCGTCGTTCGTGGAGAGGTGGTCGCGGAGGAGGTGCACGAGCAGCCTGATCGCAGCGACCGGCGCGCGGAGCTCGTGGGCGGCGACAGCGACGATCGCCGTCTGGCGTTCCAAGGCGCTTTCGAGGTCGTGCTCGACTTCCTTGCGCCGTGTCACGTCGCGCAGGGCCGCGACGTGGATGCGTTCGCCCTGCCAGGTCGTGCTGGTCACCCGCATCTCGACCACCCGCGGTGGTCTGCCGGGTGCGAGCAAGTCGATTTCGCTGGTCTCGGCGGCGACCACCGGAAAGCCGAACGGGGTTCCGACGAGGTCTTCCGCCGGTCGGCCGAACATCACCTCGGCGGCCGGGTTGCACGAGCGGATGAATCCTCGGTGGTCGACCGCGACGATCCCGTCCGCGGAGGCCGTCGCCAGGTGCTGGTCTCCGACGTCCTGGAACGGAGAGCCGGACATCCGTCCTTCGCCTCCTCCGCCGGATCGAGCGTTCGGCCGGTCGCTCATCGGATCACCGTTCTCGCGGGCTAGCTCGGCTGAGGCGGCGGTTGCTGCTGCTCGGGAACCAGTGGGGTGTCGAACACGGCGCGGGAAGCACCGTGCAGGGGTTCGCCGATGTGCATGCCGAGGCCGTCGATGTCCACCTGGCGGATGCGGTTGTCATGCGCCGTGCCCCGGGCTTGGACGACGGCGATGGCTCGCCGGACCTCGCCGCCCTGTTCGAAGTCGCGGAGCAGGATCGTGACGTCGGCGAGACGCGCGATCTCCACGGCGACGTCCGGTGTGAGCGACGGTGCGAGGCGGGGGCCGGCCGCCGACGTGAGCAGCGTGGTGATCTCGCGGGGACGCAGCACTGCCCCCAGCGCGACGAGGAAGTCGAGCAGTGCCCGCGGGGTGGTGACCCGTTCGAGCGCGGAAAGCGTGTCGACCACCATCCGACGCGGCTCGAATTCGGTGACGTTGCGCCGCAGGCGGATGAAGTGGTCCTCCGGCGACGACTCCTCCGGGTACTCCGAGACCACCCTCAGCAGTCCGGTCTCCTCCATCGCATCCAAGTCCAGTCCCCAGCCGGCTGCGTTGCGCACGAGCTGCTCACGGGTCTCGTCGAAGGTGTAGAAGAGGCATCGCTCCTGGGCGTCGAGCGCGGAGGCGGCGAAGCGCAGTCCGGCCAACGTCTTGCCAGCACCGGACGAACCGCTGAGCAGAGCGATCGCGTCCCGGTAGAAGCCGCCACCGCACATCTCGTCCAGCTCGGCGTTGCCCGAGGACACGCGAGTCCGCGTAGCTCGTGCCCGCGTCCCGAGGAACGCCAGGGGCATGACGACGATCCCCTCTTGCGGGTCGATGGCGAACAGCCACTCGCCGGTGCGGTGGGCGGCGCCGCGGAACTTGACGATCTCGACGGTTCGCCGGCGCTGTTCGTGGCGCAGGACGTTGCGGAGGATGATCACGTTGTTGAGCACGAACTCCTCGACGCCCAACCGGGAGACGCCGTCGTGCTCTGCCGTTCGCTCAGCGGTCAGCACCGACGTGACCCCGAGCTGCTCGAGGGATGCAGCGATCCGGAACAACTCCTGGCGAATGTTCCCGGCCTCGCTGAACCGGGTGAGGATCGCGCCGATCGAGTCGAGCACGACGCGCGTCGCGCCCGTGCGGCGGACTGCGTGTTCGATGCGGGCGACCAGCGCTGCGAAGTCGTAGTCGCCGACTGTGGAGGTCTCCTCGACGTCCTCTGAAGCGTCGAGGAAGGTCCACTTGTCCTCGCGTTCCCACAGCTCGATGGGCTTGCCCAAGGACCGGGCGTTGCGGCGGATGGCTGCGGCGGTCTCCTCGAACGTGACGAAGACACCGGCTTGGTCGAGAGCGCGAATGCCGTGGGCGAGGAACTCGACGGCGAAGAGCGTCTTGCCGCTGCCGGTCGTCCCGGTCACCAGCGTGGACCGCCCGGCGGGCAGCCCGCCCAACGCGACCTGGTCGAAACCGCTGATGCCGGTAGGAAGCCGTTCGATCGCATCGCTGCTGCTCACGTCACCCTCCTTCCGAGAACAGCGCATCGGTATCGGGCAGGCCGAGGGCGGCCGTGGTGCGGCGGTTGTCCGAGAGGTCCCCGATCACCCGTCGTTGCGGCAACGGCGCGATCCTGACCACCGTCGGCGTGGCCAGGATCCGCAGCTCCCCGGCCAGCTCCGGCTGTTCGGCAACGTCGACGACCTCGATCTCGTAGCGGCCGGGCACCCGGTGTTCGCACACCGCACGCAGGTTCATCTTCGCGGCCTGGGAGCGCTCCGTCTGCCCGACCACGAACAACCTGAACGTGAACTCAGCCACCTGAAACACGCGCTCCCGCCCACACCGAGCCGAACGGATGTGCGGCCGCGCCTCGCGCCGCCGACCGGCCCATCGTCCCCCAACGCGCCGAACATCGCCCTCCGCGAACGCCTGACCTGGATGCGATGTCGCGGGGTCCGCCAAGCTATCCGGCCATCGGACGGAGTTCGTCGCGCTCAAGGTGCCCAGCGCTGCCACAACCCCCACCGCTGCGACCTCTGGCACCGCGCGCAAGACCGAGGACACCCTGACGCTGCCCTGGACGCCCGACGCGGTAGGCGACGAGAACACCCTCGCCGAGCTCGGCTCCTGAACTGACCTCCCCGGTCAGAAGATCGACCAGCCGGTCAAGGTGGTGAAGTGGTCGAGGGCCGCCACACCGGCCACGGAGTTGCCGCGCGCGTCGAGTCCCGGGCTCCAGACCGCGATCGCGCAGCGGCCCGGCACGATCGCGAGTATCCCGCCACCGACACCGCTCTTGCCGGGAATCCCGACGCGGTAGGCGAAATCCCCTGCCGCGTCGTAGGTCCCGCAGGTGAGCATGATCGCGTTGACCCGCTTGGCCTGGCTGCGGGTGAGCAACTCCGAGCCGTCCCGGCGCACGCCGTGGGCGGCGAGGAAGCGCCCGGCCAGGGCCAGGTCGCGGCAGCTCAGTTCGATCGAGCACTGCCGGACGTACTGGTCGAGCACCGTCGCCACCGGGTTGCGCATGTTGCCGTAGGAGGCCATGAAGTGCGTCAGCGCCAGGTTGCGGTCGGCGTGCGCGGCCTCGGAGGCCGACACCTCCGCGTCGACCCGCAGGTCCGGGTTCCCGCTCTCGGTGCGCAGGAACGCCAGCAGCTCGCCGGTGGCGTCGCCGACCTGCGAGATCAGCTCGTCGGTGACCGTCAGCGCACCCGCGTTGATGAACGGGTTCCGCGGGATGCCCCGTTCGTGCTCCAACTGGATCAGGGAGTTGAAGGCGTTGCCCGAGGGCTCCCGGCCGACGCGGCGCCACAGCGCCTCATCGCTACCTGCGAGCACGAGCGCGAGGGTGAAGACCTTCGAGATGCTCTGCACCGAGAACGGCACCTGCCAATCGCCGACCCCGCGCACGCGCCCCTCGAGATCCGCGATGGCGATGCCGAAATGAGCAGGATCGACCCTCGCGAGCGCCGGGATGTAATCCGCGACCACCCCGCTCCCGCGCAGCGGTGCGACCTCATCGACGATCCGCCCGAGCAACTGGTTCAACTCCACGAGCGGTCATCATGTCATCGCCACGGTCCACAAGAGACCCCGAGGGCGCGAAGAGCCCGGCCCTCGACTGGTCGCGATCCCGGACCATGACCACGGCACCCGTGATCACAGGTGCGTTGGGAACGAGCACGGAGGCGCGCCCTGTCAGAGGATCGCCAGCGGTGTCGCCCGGTCCGGCGCTGGGAACTGCGCGTCGAGCTCGGCGAGGTCGTCCTCCGACAACCGGATCTCCAGCACCGCGTGGTTCTGCTCGACGTGGCCGCGAGTCGCGGCCTTCGGGATCGCGCAGAGACCCTCACCGGACAGGACCCAGGAGATGGCGATCTGCGCGGGCGTGACCCCGTGGCGCTCCGCGACCCGCCCCAACACCGGATCCCCGAGCAGCCGGCCCTGCTCGATCGGTGAGTACGCCATCACCGGCAACTCCCGCTCCCGGCACCGAGGCAGCAGGTCGAACTCGATCCCGCGCCGCGTGAGGTTGTAGAGCACTTGGTTGACCGCGCAGTCGCTGCCGCCTTCCTCCCCCCACAGCTCCCGCATGTCGTCGGAGTCGAAGTTGCTGACCCCGAAATGACGGATCTTGCCGTTGTCACGCAGTTCCTCGAACGCTTCGAGCGTCTCGGCCAACGGCGTTCCGCCCCGCCAGTGCAGCAGGTAGAGGTCGAGGTGATCGGTCCCCAACCGACGCAGGCTGCGCTCGCACGCCTCGACGGCGCCCTGCCGGCCGGCGTTGTGCGGGAACACCTTGCTGACCAGGAAGACCTCGTCCCGCCGACCGTCGATCGCCTCGCCGACCACTTCCTCGGCACCACCACTGCCGTACATCTCAGCGGTGTCGATCAGCCCGATACCGAGGTCAAGTCCGTGTCGCAGCGCCGCGGCCTCCGCCGCGCGGTCCGAATCGCGCTCGCCCATCCCCCAGGTGCCCTGCCCCAGCACGGGCAGGACACCGCCGGACGGTAGTCGCAGATGTCGCATCGTTCGCACTCCGTTTCGCGTTGTCGACGAACAGGCGGTACCGGGCGCGACCAACCAGTCTAGGGAACGTGCCGCCCGCCGACGCGGTAGCAACCGCGCCGCGGTCCGACGAACCCCGCGCGAACCACCCGGCGACCACCAGTGCGGCCAAGGCGGTCGCAATTCACGCCATGAGTTGCCAGGCCGGACCTGCGCCAAGTTGTTCCCCCACCACGACGGGAGCGCGTTGGTGGGAGGTTCCCACGGCGATCCCGGCGAGGAAGGAACCGCACGCACCCACCAGCCGCAGGAACGGCGAGCCGACGGCCATCGAAGCCTTCCTCATCGCAGAAGTCACCACTGCTCGCACCCAGTTGAACACTCCGCGCGTCGGCCACCACGACGACCACCCACTGCAGCCGCAATGCGATTCGAATTCGATCCCGCAATGCGCGCGCCAGTTCCCCAGCAGCGAGGCCGAATCCCGAATTCACCCCGTGAGAGATGACATAACGCTTCGCAACATCTCGACGAGCTCTCTAGTGTGGTTTGCGTGATGGGGTCAACGGCACAGCACCGCGGAATGAGGAAGTGGCTGGCACTTCCTCTTCTCGTGCTGGGCTTCCTCCTCGCTCCCGTCGCGCTCCTCCCGGGCCACGCCGTTCCCGGGCACGCGGCGATGATGTCGCTGTCGAATTCGTCGAGCGCACACCACGGCGAGCCGGCCGGGCACCACGACACCCACGCCCCGGCGCTGTCGAACGACGCCGTCACCAGTCACGACGGCGACGATCAGGGACATGGGGACCCGCACTGCCACGTCGGACCGGATCACAGCGCGGTCGCCCTCACACGCCCCCTGAACACCCCGCCGGAACTGGGATTGCTCCTCGCGCTCGCCTTCGCCGCAGCGGCGATCGCAGCGCTGCGCACCGAGCCCACGTGGGCTCAGCGACTCCGGCACTGGTCCTCCCGACCACCGTGGAGAACATCCGGAACCTCGTTCCTCCACTTCGCGTGCATCGCGCGAACCTGATAACCGGATTTGATCCCGTCCACCACATCGCGGGTGAACTACTCGTGAACGAGTGCTCTCTTCGCGTTCTCTCCCGTGAATTGCGTTCTCGAACGGGATCTGCTCTCGCGCGACGGTGACGCATCCCCGTTGTCGCCGGGTTCTCCGGCACGCAGTCGTCGTACGCGCATCGGTTCACGCTTTCCGCTCTTCTCATTCCGGTGGCGCGCCGAAGTGCGCCCCGAAGAACTGGAGGTTCCAGTGATCCACGATTCGGTGATCGGTTGTGTCGGATCTACCCCGATGGTGCGACTCAGCCGTTGCTTCCCCGAACCCGAAGTGGAAGTGCTCGCCAAGCTGGAGATGCTCAATCCCGGTGGCAGCATGAAGGACCGCCCCGCGCGGTTCATCGTCGAACAGGGCTTGGCCGACGGGACGTTGCGTCCCGGGATGCGGCTTGTCGAGAGCACCTCCGGCAACCTCGGCATCGCCCTGGCCATGGCAGCCGGATTGCACGGGTTGTCGTTCACCGCCGTTGTCGACCCCAAGACCTCATCGACGAACCTGCGCCTGCTGGAGCTCTACGGTGCCGACGTCGAGATGGTGACCGAGCCGGACGAGGGCGGCGGCTACCTGCACTCGCGCGTGCGCCGGGCCAAGGAACTGGCGCGTTCGATCCCGAACGCGACGCAGGTCGACCAGTACGCCAACGACTTGAACTGGCGCTCCTACCACGAAACCGCCGGTGCGGAGATCCTCGACGCCGTCGACGGTCCCATCGACTACCTGGTGGCCGCGGTGTCCACGACGGGGTCCATCCAGGGCATCGCCCGACGCCTGCGCAAGGACCACCCGAACCTCAAGGTCATCGCCGTCGACGCCGTCGGCTCGGTCATCTTCGGCGCCCCCGCCGGGGCTCGGCAGATCCCCGGCTTCGGGGCCAGCCGAGTCCCGGAGATCTTCGATTCGGCCGAGATCGACGACGTCGTGCACGTCCCCGATGCCGAGTCCGCCGCCGGGTGCCGACGGCTGCTGGCCACGGAGAAGGTCTTCGCCGGTGGCTCGTCAGGGGCGGTGATCGCCGGTGTTGAGCACCTCATCTCCAGGCTGGAAGGGCCGGCCCGGATCGTGACGGTGCTGCCCGACCGCGGCGAGCGCTACCTCGATCTGGTCTACGACGACGAGTGGGTCGCCGGCCTGCCCGACCCGTGGCAGGAGCAGGAGGCGGTGGCACCGTGACCCGCGCCTCGGAGACCCGCAATCCGGCCTCGCCGCAGCAGGCGGAGGCCACCAGCGGCCACGTGCGGAACCTGGCCCTGCTGTGGGCAGGGCAGTTCGTCAACACCGCAGGCTTGATGATGCTGGTGCCGATCATGCCGTTCTACCTGGAGCAGATCGGCACCAGCGGAGTTGCCGAGACCCAGACCTGGGCCGGGGTGGCCATCGCCGCCCCGGCCCTGGCCCTGACCGTCGTCACCCCGCTGTGGGGACGGCTGGGCGACCGCATCGGCCGCAAGTGGATGGTGGTCCGCGCGCTGCTGGGTCTGGCCGTGGCCATGGTCGTCATGGCCACGGCCGGCAGCCCCGCCCTGCTCGTGGTCGGTCGTCTGTTGCAGGGCACGCTCGGCGGCGTCGTCGAAGCCGCCGCCGCGTTCGCCGGCTCCACCGGCTCGGACGACAAGCGAGGCTCAGCGCTGGGCAAGTCGTTCAGCGCCACCGCAGCAGGTGCGCTGGCCGGACCGATCGCGGGCGGCCTGCTGGTCGGCTCCGGTGGCCTGCCCCAGCTCATGCTGGGCATCGCCGGAATCGCGACCGCGATCGCGGTGGCCTGCGCGTGGGCGCTGCGGGAACCCGGCCGCATTGCTCAACACCGCACCGGGACGAAGCCGGACGAGCGGCAGCGCCCTTCAGTCCTGCGCGTACCGGGGGCGTTGCCGCTGGCCACTGCCGCTGTCGGTGTCTACTTCGGCGTCTACGGCTTGATCCCGGTGTACGCCGAGCACGTCGAGGGCATCGTCGCCGAGCGAGGCAGCGCGAGCCTGTGGGTGGGCGTCCTGCACTCGGTGATGTGGAGCGCGACCCTGCTCGGCTCGTTCTGGTGGGGCAAGCGCAACGACCTCACCGGACGGCCGCTGCGCGCATTCGCCCTCGCCGCGGGTGGGTGTGCGGCCGCCATCGCGCTCGTGTCCCTGCCGCTGGACCCCTACGCGATGATCCCGTTGCGCCTGGTGCAGGGATTCTGCTTCGCGGCCCTCGCCCAATCGTTGTTCCTGCACTTCAGCAAGCACGCTCCCGCCGAGCGCAAGAGCGGGGTCGTCAGCACGGCCAACAGCTACCTGCTCATCGGCCAATCCGCCGGCCCGCTGCTGGCAGGTCCGATGGTCGCGATGCTCACGACACCCAGCACTGTGCTCATCATGGCCGGGGCCTGCGGACTCGGGTGCCTGCTGGCCATCAAGCCGTACCTGGACGAACGGCGCAGCCACGACGAAGGTCTGTCCGAGACCCGTCCGATCCCGGCCGTTGCATCGCAACGCGGAGGGGGCACCGCGGTCCCGCTTCGCGGCTGGCCCACCGGCTCGCGCCACCACGCCTCCCGGTACGCGGCACCGTGGGACCGCGGAGACTCCCCCACCTCGGCCTCCCGTCAGCGCAGGGCGTGATCACGCAGGACCGGCAGCCCACGTTCCTCGCCTACGAGCAAATCGGAGGGAAGGGCCTCCTGGGCGGCGTGATGGCCTCCGTGCACCTGACAGCGCGCTCGGACGCACGAGGACATCGTGCCCGAGCGCGCCACCGCGCTCACCCGGCTCATGGTGCACGGCCGGACGGGACTCGACCCGGCCCTGCTCGGCTTCTCCGGCGACGGCCGCACCACCCGGCACCTCGGAGACGTCACGCGGCAGCGCCCGATCACCGAGGCGCAGGCCCAGAACGGTCGGACGCACCGGCTCTGGCGCATCACCCATCCCGCCTGGTGTTCCGGAGCCTCGACGAGTGAGGGGCGGCCCACCCACACCGCGGGCCGGATCGCGACGAGTTCCGCGGCGGGTTGTTGACTTCCGCTGACGCACCTGAGTTCGACTTCCGCAGTCGCCGCCTGCCGCCCTCGCACTCCTGTCAACCGGCCGATCCGGCCCGTGGCGGTACGAGCGCCGGTTCTGCCGAGGTCGAGTCACCGGACTCCTCGAACCCACCTGGCCGTGCGAAGGCGCGCCGCCAGAGCTGTCCTAGGTACCGGTAGTAGCGGTGTGGAACGAACATGGCGTCGGCGATGATCATCGCGCCTGAGAAGAGCGGCAGCCCCAGGAGGACCGCGATACCCACGTGCATGCCGAGCAGCATGGTCAGGACGACGAGCTTCGCCCTGCTGAACAGGACGAACGGGAAGGCCACCTGCAGCAGCACGGTCAGGTAGCTGGCTGCGGCGACCACCATCTGATTGCTGTCCATCATGAGCGACAACGCGGGCCATGGCTGGAAGAGTTCGAGGTTCAGAACGTAGTGGAGCGCGGTCCCGTTCTCCCAGGCCTCGCCCTGGACCTTGAACAGCCCGGAAGCCCCGTACACGATGCAGATCTGAGCCGCGATGACGAACATCCCGCAGTTGTGCACCACCGTGGTCAGTTGTCGGCGGACGGACAGGACCTGGCACCAGAGGTACGACGCCTCCGGTCTTCCTGAGGATCGCCGGGCCTCACCCCCGGAAGCCCGAAGCCGCGCCCTTCGCGCATCGAGCGACCACCGTCGACCGCACTCGATGAAGCAGAGGTAGATGGCCATGAGGAGGATCAGGTTGTCGCCTCCGTCCGACATGAAGATGGCCCTCCCGTGGAACGAGATCACCACCGCGAACAGGATGGACACTGCTCGGGTTCGCCAGCCGAGCATGAAGAGCGCGGACGTGATCAGGGCCAGTGCATAGCAGGACTCGAAGTACGCCCGGTCATCGGACAGCGTGAGGATGCTGATCCAACCGGTTTGTTCGGACAGTTGTCTCGCCAGAGCAGGCGTCCACGGCGATCCAGGGCCCCAGATCTCGTCCCGGTGGGGGAATTCCCTCAGCAGGAACACGAGGTAGAGCAGTCCGTACCCGATGCGCAGCACTGCCGCCGCGTGGAGGGCCGTTGCTTCGTCCGCCAGACGAGCGCACCACGCATCGAAGCGCTCGAAAACTCCACGCCTGCTCGCGTTCCCGGTCCTCGACGCCGTGGTGCGTGACGAGGAACGTGCGAGTGGTGCCTGCTCAGTCGCCATCGAGTTCCACCTCCCACCAGGGCAGGTACCTGGTGTCGGCCGAGCTCGGTTGGGGAAGACCCGCTGTGCCGGGCGCTGCGATCGGTCGCGTGATCACGCGCAGCTGAACTGCCTCGTAGGCACCTGGCCGGTGCGTGGCGAGCCGGTCCACCGCGATGTTGCGCAAGTACTCCTGCATCATCAGGGCCCGCTCTGAACGCGGTTGATCGCTGCTGCCGTGCAGGTCGAGGTAGGCGTCCCAGGCCCGGCGCAGCATGTTCTGGTTGGTATGGCTCGGGAAGAAGCTGTTCTCCACGGCGGCGTTGTCCACGGCCGTCAGGTCGAACCAGTCACTGACTCGCGGGGCACCGCCCGGAGAGGACTGCACGGTCCTCACCGAGATCTGCCGGGTGACTGACTGCGGCTCCGGGGCGAAAAGCCGCCAGTTCTGTTCGAAGTACGGGTAGACCCAGGTGTTGATCTCGGCGCGATAGTGCCGCGAGATCGTGTTCGAGGGGGCCACGTGCAGGAATATCAGGAGCACGTGGACAACCGAAAGCGCCAGGCACAGGGCTACCGCGAGGCCCGTTGTCACTTCCAGCAGGCGGAGTCGCCGTGGATGTCCTGGAGTCCTTGGGGAGTCGTCAGCTTCATCCCAAGCCTCCACAGCGCCGGCGACGTTCGCTCGATCATCGAGTCCACCGCTCGGTTCCGCCTCGGCAACTGACTCGCCGCCACCCAGCTCGCGGCCGGCCGACCTTTCCCTCATCTGCTTCTCCTGGGCTTCTGATCCGCGTCCGAACGCCGTCGGCGCCCGATCCGTGGCACTGCGCCTCGGCGGCGTCACGGGCGACCCCGGTTGCGGGCAGCGCCTCCCCCCGGGCTTGCCCTGGCGGCGCGCGACGGCGAAGAGCCGCCGCGCGCCGGTCTCGGCACTCGTCCAGCCGACCTCCCCGGACCGCAACGAACTAGCGGGGGCGGTCGGGCAACGAGCTTCCTCGCGGTCAGCCCGTCACTTGAAGATGCCCCGGAACGGGGGCGGGCTGGGGAGCCTCCGGCGTCCCTCCCGGAGGCGCAGGCACCGGAGGCTGCGGCGTACCACCACCGCCCGTGGTGCCTCCCGTGCCTCCGCCGCCGGTCGTCTCACCGCCGGTCGTCTCACCACCAGTGGTCTCACCACCAGTGGTCTCACCGCCGGTCGTCTCACCACCAGTGGTCTCACCACCAGTGGTCTCACCGCCGGTCGTCTCACCACCAGTGGTCTCACCACCGGTCGTCTCACCACCAGTGGTCTCACCACCGGTCGTCTCACCACCAGTGGTTCACCACCGGTCGCTCACCACCAGTGGTCTCACCACCGGTCGTCTCACCACCAGTGGTCTCACCACCAGTGGTCTCACCACCGGTCGTCTCACCACCAGTGGTCTCACCACCAGTGGTCTCACCACCGGTCGTCTCACCACCAGTGGTCTCACCACCAGTGGTCTCACCACCGGTCGTCTCACCACCGCACGTCGACCGGGTGATCGTGTTGGTGTCCATCGTTACGGAGCCGTTCCGCGCGAACGCTCGGCCATCGATGCCGGCTCCGGTGTTCGCACTGATCGAGGTCAGGGCCATGATGTTGCCCACGAAGTCGGTGGCCGTGCCGAGCGTCGCGGAACTCCCGATCTGCCAGAAGACGTTGCACGGCTGCGCGCCGTTGATGAGCGACACGCTGCTGGCGGAGGCCGTCGTCAAACTCGATCCGACCTGGATGACCCACACGGCGTCGGGGTCGCCGCCAGCGTCCAAGGTGAGGGTGCCCGTGAGCCCGAGAGCGGAGGATGCGTTGTAGACGCCCGGAACCAGCGTCAGACCGCCGGCATCCGGGGGGAGGCTGGCATCCGGGGCTTGGCCAGCAGCATTGTTGTAAGCCGTGGTCAGGTCGGTCTGAGCTTGAAGGGCGACGGCATCCGCGGAGTGGATGGCCCCGTTCACGATGCCGGGCGGGAACCCGGTGATCGACGTCCCGGGGCTCACCCCGAGGTCTCCGGTGACCACGGAGGGGCCGGTATTGGTCACCGACTCGCCACCGAGGACCGCGAAGTCGTCCGCCGTGCCGAGAGGAACGGCTGTTGCAATGGCATTCGCCCTCGTCGACGGCAGTATCACTGCGGCGAGGACGAGCAACACCGCCAGGGCCATGGAAATGGAGGTTGTGCGCCAGCGAGGCGCAGCAGGGACATTCGATGACATTGGGGACCTAACTCCTCCGGCGAAGATCGCGGATTCTTGCCCATCCTCGAGTTCCTCTGGGCTTCTCAGATGACGAATGAACGCCCACTCCCACGGACGGGGCCGCCGTCTTGAAAGCCAGATACGCGGCCCTTGGGAAAGGGCTGCGAGCACCAGGCTAGCCAGCGGAGAACATCCAAGCTGGGAGAAACTCCATCACGTGATCCATTAGAGTGATCGCGGTAGAGTGAGGATCAAAGCGATTTCCTCTCCGCACTCAGCCTGCCCACCCGCGAGGATCAAATGATCTTCGAAGGGCGAGGGCGCGGTTGTGGGCTCACCAGAACAGCGATCGAGGCGAGTTCAGGTCAATCGGGGGAATTGCGACACGAATTCATGCGGGATCGAATCCTCGGCACCCCTAACGAGGGCCCTCCTGTCCTCGCGGCCCCCGGTCCGGACCACTCCGGCGTCCGGCGCCCTGATCGCCCGGAAATCGCGAATCCACATCACGTGCACCGGAATTGGCCCGTTCGGCAGCCACGGCTGCTCCCGCGCGGCGTCAGCGACCTACCACGTCGCCGACTCGATCATGCTCTCCGCCACATCGATGTCCTTCGAGTCCCGCACCTTGTTGAGTTCATCGAGCCCGGAGTCACCGGCCTTCGGCATCGGTGATCTGCCAGGCGTCTCGCACAACGTCCGCGACGTGGTGGGAACGCATCAAGCCAGCACCACTGCGGTGTCCTGCCGAGGAACGAGGTTCCTTGCCGTGCTGGTCGCGAACTCGTCGCGGGGGCCGCGGGCCGGGAGTGCGCTCACTCCGGCCATGTGCAGCACGCGGAGCACGCGGGGCGCCGCGTTGACGATGCGGAGGGAGACGTGGCGATGGGCCGCGTAGGCGTGTGCGGCGACCAGGAGATCGAGCCCGGCGGCATCGATGGTGGTGGCCGAGGCCAGGTCCACGAGCGCTTCCGGTGGTCCGGTCAGCACATGCGGCCAGAGCCACTCGGCCAGCAGGGCGACTCCCGAACCGGCGAGGTCACCATCCACTGTGAACGCTGTGGGAAGGGTTGTGATCAGGCTGTGGTTGGCCCGCATCGGAAGTCCAATGCACGTAGGAGGATCTCGCGGCCCAGCGCAACGCAGGGGGTTGCCGCTGCAGGCACGCAAGTAGGAACAGAGCTCCGGGAACCGGCCCGCAGAACGCGCTCGGCTCGACCGGAGAGGAGGACTGGGGTTGCAGCAGGCTGCGGCCAGCAACTTCGTTGCGCGCCCATAGTGGGCAGCGTCGTCACGGCGGCGAGCGTGCTGCTATCGGTTCGGCCCGCCTCAACCGCACCGCAAGTGGCAGGTGCGGGAGCTATGCCGGGTGAACCGAGGTCCCGGCCCGCACACGAGGTGCGGGCCGGGAGGAGGCTCAGGCGGGGACGTCAGGCCACGCGCACGACGTCGGCCTGCGGGCCCTTGGGGCCCTGGCTGACGTCGTAAACCACCTGCTGGTCCTCTTCGAGGGTGCGGAAACCGGCCGCGTCAATGGCCGAGTAGTGCACGAACACGTCCGGGCCGCCCTCGTTCGGGGCGATGAAGCCGAAGCCCTTTTCCGAGTTAAACCACTTCACGGTTCCGTTGGTCATGTCAGTCTCCTTCGGGAGCTGGGGGTATGACGGGCACCCACACCGCGTGGAGGCCCGGGCCGGGGATCTCAGACGGCGGCTAACTCCAGCTACGACCAAAGAAAGAAGCTCGCCCGCATCAACATCCTGCGAGCATGCATAGAACACGAACCCAGAAATACAACGACCACCACGCACCCTACACCCCCGGCGAGCCCCGGGGGCACTCCGGTGCCGGTACCCGGGGGTGGAGCGGTTGCAGCGGCTGGGGATTCGAGAGAACGATCTCCTGCTCAACGGGCAGCAGCGCGCGGAGCCAGTGCATCTGCCGAGGTGCCTTCCCGATGACCGCGAAACGTCGCTAGGTCGACCGCACTGGTCCCTCGAAGCCGAGAAGCCGACGCAGAAGATGAGGCAGACCTGCCTTCGAGGTCGCTCAGGGCTTCGCGGCCTCCAAGGTGAGGTGCATCGGGGGCCCCAGCGGGGTGGAGATGGTCCAGAACGGGTCCGGACCCGGTCCTTCCGCGACGCGCAACAGGTAGTCGATCTCGCGAGGTTCGGTCGGGACGAAGTGGTGGTAGTTCACCCGCAGCAACGCCGCGGTCAACGGCCCTGCGCGGTCGATGCGCTCGGCGATCTCCGGGCCGAGGTAGCCGCGGTCGGAGAACCCGTCGACCATCCGGCACCGGCAGAAGTACACCAGCGTCCCCAGCTCACCCGGGCTGGTCACCGTCGCCTCACCGACGCGCCGACCGACCTCGGTGCCGATGCGGGCGTAGTCGGCCGCGCTGCCCCAGTTCGTCTCGATCGGCACCGTCCGCCACGGCACACCCTGCCCCACGGCAACCCACACCGAGGGCACCACCAGCACCACACCGGCCAGCGCCACCAGCGCTCGCCGGCGCATCCGCGCAGCCACCAGCCCCAGCAGCCCACCGAACGCGATCGTCGTGCCGATCAGCGACGGCGCGTAGTACCAGTGGTACGGCGGCACGTCCAGGCGCATGTACACGAGGTAGTGCGCCACACCGCCAAGACCGAGCACCACCCACGGCCAGGCGCGATGTGCCCGCCCGGCGATGTTGGCGCACGCAAGGACGAGCAGGCTCCCCACACCGCACACCGCGGGCAGCAGCGCCACCAACGTGGGTCGTGGCGCCAGCTCGTGGAGCATGCCCAGCCCGTTGTCGAAGCTGTACTCGCCCCACGACGCCTGCAACTGCTTGATCACCATCGTGTCCGGCACCGCCGAGCCGAAGTAGAACCAGCTGAACGCGAACCACGGACCAGCGACGGCACCAACCGCCACGAACCACTTCCACCACCCACGCCACAGCCCCGGACAGAGCACCAACGCCGTCACCACGAACACCACGAGATCCAGCCGGGTCAACGCCATCGCCCCGGCCGTGACACCGAACAACCACGGCCGCGAACCCGAGGCAGACGCCAACAACACCGCCAGCAAAGCGGCGGCCAGCGTCATCTCCAGACCCACCGTCGACAACAGCAGCGGATTCAAACCGACCAGCACCGCAGTCATCACGCCGGTCCAGCCCGGAAGACCACGATCCAGAGCACTCCGCCGCAGCCCGAGCACCAGGACCACAGCGGAAGCGACGAACACCACGCCCAACGCCCACACCGGACTGCCCACCAGCAGCGTCAGCAACGCCAGCACCAGCACGTTGCCCGGCGACGTCGCCGAATTCGCCACCTCACCCGGGATCATCCCCCACACGCCCTGCTCAACCACGCTCCGCGCGTAGCTCAACGTGATGTAGGAATCATCCAGCAACCCCTCCCGCACCAACCAGAACACCGCACAAGCCAGCACAACCGCACCAGCGACTACCGACCACGGCCGGCTCCGCCTCAGCCCAGCCACATCCGGCGCCTCGGGCGAGCGCTCCTCCTCGACCAGCACCTCGCCTCGTCCCCCATCCCCCGCCACGACCAGCGGTCAGCGCGAAGCGGACGAAGCCCTCCCCAGCACAGGACCGACGCCCACACCTGACATAGCGGCGCACACCGTACTGATTTCCCTGGCGTCAACACGCCAGAACTGGGAACGGACACCCGCAGATCACCTGAACGAGAACGCCCTCGGCACGTCAGCCGTCCACACCCACCGTCCCCAGCCATCGAAGTGCGCAGTTCTGTCCGGCGTGCTCGATGCCGATGACACTCGGAGTCCGGGGACGCGGCTTCCTCCGGCCTCGGTCAGGCCGGTCGGTCGCGCGACATCGGGCAGGTGTGGACCGCTCCTCCGGAGCGGAGTTCGCGGGTCGTGCCGTCGGGCAGGTGCAGCACGGCGGTGCAGTTGGCGGGGACCGCGGTGCGGACCGCGAGCGTGTCGTCCTCGATCGACCAGTCGATGGCGACGCGCCCGTACGGGCCGTCGTAGGCGCCTCGTGCCCAGGTGAGACCGCCGCCGGGTCGTGGTGCGAAGCGGATTCGCCGCCAGCCCGGGACGGCAGGGGCGAGGCCTGCGATGGTGTTGTGCATCCAGTGCGCGACAGCTCCGAGCGCGTAGTGGTTGAACGAGGTCATCTCTCCGGGGTTGACCGTGCCGTCGGGCAGCATCGAGTCCCAGCGCTCCCAGGTGGTCGTCGCGCCCATGGTCACCGGGTACAGCCACGACGGGCAGCCGCGCTCCTGGAGCTGGCGGTAGGCGACGTCGAGCCCACCGGTCGACGACAGCGCCTCCGAGACCAGCGGAGTACCCACGAACCCGGTGGAGATCCGGTGATCGGCCCTGACCACCAGATCGCGCAACCGCTCCCCCGCGCGGGAGCGCGTTGCGGGGTCCTCCAGGATGCCGAAGGCCAGCAGCAGCGCGTAGCCGCACTGGGATTGCTCGGTCAACGCGCCCTCGCCGTCGGTCCAGCGGTCCCGGATGGCCGCGCGGACCTCGGAGGCGAGCGCGCCGTAGTGCTCGGCGTCGTCCGCACGGCCCAAGACCTCCGCGATGCCGGCGAGCCGGCGCGCGGAGTGGGCGAAGTAGGCGCTCGCCACCAGTTCCCGGTCGGTCGTGGCCGCGGCCGGGTCGTCCGGTGGCGCCGCCGGATCCAGCCAGTCCCCCAGCTGGTGGTCGCCGGTCCACAGCCGGTCGTCACCGCAACGGCGGTCGAGCAGGTCCACCCAGGCCTTCGCGCTGTCCCACTGGCGTTCCAGCAGCAGCCGGTCACCGGAGGCCACGTAGAGGTCCCAGGGCGTGAGCACACCGGCATCGCCCCACGCCGCGATCGGATCGCTCATGTCCCACGACCCGGCGTCGTCCAGCGTGGGCACGAACACCGGGACCGCACCGTCGTCGTTCTGCTCGATCGCCAAGTCGCGCAACCACGACGACAGCATTCCCGTCACGTCGTGCAGGAAACCGGCCGTGCGCGCGAAGACCTGGATGTCGCCGGTCCAGCCGAGCCGTTCGTCGCGCTGCGGGCAGTCGGTGGGCAGGTCCACGAAGTTGCCGCGCATCGACCACAGCACGTTGTCGTGCAGGGTGTTGAGGTCCGGGTCCGAGCACGCGAACCACCCCGTTCGGCGCAGATCGCTGTGCAGGACGCGCGCTTCGAGCTCCAGGACGTCGAGGACGGCAGGCGGAGCGGTCACCTCGGCGTAGCGGAACCCGTGGAAGGTGAACCGCGGTTCCCACTCCTCGGTCCCGCGCCCGGCCAGGACGTAGCGGTCGGTCTGCGCCGCCTGCCGCAGCGGACGGGTGCAGATCTCGCCGTCCTGCAGGACCTCGGCGTGCCGGATCACGACCTCCTGCCCCGCCTCGCCCCGGACCGCGATCGCGAGCCGTCCCACGAGGTTCTGGCCGAAGTCCACCAGCAACCGGTCCGGGGCGCGCCGCTCACCGCGCGCCGGGCGCACCACGCGCGTCCGGCGCACCGGCGGCCCGTCGGGGGCGACGAGCGTCGCCGGGTCGCGGTCGAACACGTGCACCGGGTTCCATCCCGAGTCGTCGAACCCCGCCTCGGACCAGCCGTGCGGGACCTGCCGGGCGTCGAAGGTCTCGCCGTCGTAGATCGACGAGGACAGGATCGGGCTGGGAGCCGCGACCCATCCGGGGCCGGTGGCGATGATCTCGCGGCCGCCGTCGAAGTAGGTGAGCTCCAGCTGCGCGATCAGCGACTGGTCGGTGCCGTACCGGTCGCGAGCGCCGCCGCGGAACCCGATCCGGCCGCGGTACCAGCCATCGGCCAGCCATGCGCCGATCGCGTTGTCCCCCTCGACGAGCAGGTCGGTCACGTCGTGGGTTCGGTAGCGCAACCGCTGCGAGTACGTGCTCCAGCCGGGCGACAGGACGTCGTCGCCGACCCGCCGCCCGTTGATCTCGGCCTCGGCCAGGCCGTGCGCGGTCACGTACAGCCGGGCCGACGCGATCGGGCCGCGCAGCGAGAACCCGCGCCGCACCAGCCAGGGACGGCGCTCGGTGCCCGGCTCCCCCGGGTCGCCGCCGACCGGGACGGCGACCCAGTCCGCTGCTGTCAGGCCGCGTTCGACGACCGCGGGTTCGCTCCACTCGGAAACCCCGTCGCCGTGCACGCGCACCCGGACGCTCGCCGACTCGCGGGGCGCGAGCGGGGATTCCGGCCAGGGGCGGTAGCGGGACTCGTCGTCGCTGAACGGTCCGTGCTTCGCGACCCGATCACCTCGGGTGATCTCGAGTTCGTAGGCGCGCTGGGCCCAGCCGGCCGGAGCGGAGGTGGTCCAGGACAACCGAGGCGCGTCGGCGCCGATCCCGATCGGTTCCCGGTGGTTCTCGATGGTCGGGGCGTGGGGGATGACGCTGTCGATCATGGCATCGAGGTCCTTGTCTCCGCGTCTTCGTCGACGTGCGGCAGGGGTTGTCCGGAGGCCCTATATTGAAAGCTTTCAATTCGAACCGTAGAGGCTCGAACCCCCACCGACAAGCACCGATCTGCGCCGAGCTTCGCCGCCGCGCGAGGAGCTTTGCCTTCCAATGCACTTTCACTTAACGAAAAGCAGTGGTTCGATTTGTTGACACGTAGTCCGGATCACATCACTATGCCATGAAACGATTCATCAACTCCCGTGCTTCGGCGGCCGTGGACCCTCCCACGAGCAGCGAAGCGCCGCTCTGGTCTGGCCATCAAAGGAGATTCGCCCATGACCACCCCGGCTCTCACCGCTCGCGACTGGACCCGGTCCACCGTCGCGGGCATGGCGTCCTACCTGGACGCCGCCGCGATCGTGTCCACCGGCACCGCGCTGGTGCTGTTCCAGGAAGACCTCGGGCTCGACCCGCTGCAGATCGGCGTCCTGTCGTCCCTGCTGACGCTGTCCATCGCCGCCGGCGCGCTGACCGGGGGCCGGCTCGGCGACCGGTTCGGCCGGCGAACCGTGTTCTCGCTGACGATGGCGCTGCTCGCGATCGGCGCGGGCCTCCTAGCCGCCGCGGCGGGCCCGATCATGCTCTACCTCGGCGTCGTGCTGATCGGCTACGCCTCCGGAGCGGACCTACCGGTCTCGCTCGCGCTGATCGCCGAAGAGGCACCGCCCGGTCAAGCGGGCAAGTTGGTCGGGCTCTCACAGGTCCTGTGGTTCGGCGGCATCATCGCCACGCAGCTGCTGAGCATCGTCGTCGGTGACCTCGGCAGCATCGGCGGACGCGTCCTCTACGCCCACGTCGCGGTGGTCGCGGTCGTGGTCCTGCTGCTGCGCTTGCGGGTCCCCGAATCCTCGAAGTGGGTCGCCTCGCGGGAGGAGCTCACCGAAACCGGTTCACGCCACAGCGCACCGAGCCTGCGCGAGCTCGTCACCGGACCACACGTGCTCCCGTTGCTCGGACTCATCACCTTCTACTCGCTGGTCAACATCGTGGCCAACACCAAGGGGCAATTCGGAACATTCCTCTACGTCAACGTCGCGGGCTCGACCGTGGCGGTCGCCTCGACCATCAGCGTCATCACCCAGTGCCTCGGCGTGCTTCTCGCGGTGTGGTTCATGCGGATCGTCGACGGGCGAAACCGGCTGCGCTGGTACCTGTTCGGGGCCACATGCTATGTGCTGGCGATGGCCATCGTCGCGGTCTTCGGCATCACGGTCTGGAGCCTGGCCACCTCGGCGATCTTCAGCGCCATCGGCGGCGCCCTGGCGTTCGAGGCGATGCTCAAGATCTGGTCCCAAGAGGCCTTCCCCACGCTGCTGCGCGCCACCGCGCAAGGCACCGTCGTCGGCGCGGCACGGGTCGTGGCGGCCCTCGCCGCGGTTGCCACACCCACGCTGATGACCAACGCGCCACGCGCCACGTTCGCCGTCCTGATGGGCGTGGTGTGCACTGGACTGATCGCGGGCATGTTCGTCGGCCGCACTGTGCAAGAGCACAACCACCTCCGCGACGACGACACCAACGCGCCGGTCGAGGCGGAACGGAACACCGAACGCGCCTAGGTCGACGTGCAGCCCGCACACCTCCCGGTGAACCCGTGTGCAGTGCTGGTGTGCCACAGGCCCGTCCGGGGCGGCTCACGCCGCGAGCAAGGGCGAGGTCTCCGCGAAAAGACACCACGCAGATGACGTCGACTCCCAAGCAGGTCCTGGAGCATTGCTTGTTCGCTGCGACGTTCAACAACTACGTGGAGATCGAGAAGTGGGTGTCGGGACTGCACGATGACTACGCCGATTCGATCGTGGCGTCGGTCTTCGCCGTGACCGAAGACCAACTTCAGTCGTTGGAAAACAGTTGGGTGGGATTCGTCGCCTCGCTGCGGTCGCTGAACGCGCGCAACTCCCGCTGAGGATTCCGCAGCTTCGAGCCGCCTGGCAACCGATGAAGACCCAATCGCCATTTCATCGCCATTCGCAAGCTAAAACGGCCCCGCTCCTTGGAGGAGCAAGGCCGCTGAGCTGCACGAAGAATTGGTGCGCGATACTGGGATTGAACCAGTGACCTCTACCGTGTCAAGGTAGCGCTCTCCCACTGAGCTAATCGCGCGAGGCGGAGGCGGGAATCGAACCCGCGTACAGGGCTTTGCAGGCCCTTGCCTAAGCCACTCGGCCACTCCGCCGGACTCCGCATCCACACCGAAGCCGGCTGGAACGCCAGAGAACCAGAGCGGATGACGGGACTCGAACCCGCGACCCTCACCTTGGCAAGGTGATGCGCTACCAGCTGCGCTACATCCGCCTGCTGCGACATCTCGGCCCGGTTTCCCGGGCCTGTCCGCCGCGTTGCAATGAACTCTAGACCACGCCCAAGATCGGGATCAAAGGGGGTCCCCACTCCGCCTGGTCGCAACCGGGCAGAGCGGTTCTGGCCTGATCAGCCCATGTCGAAGGGCAGCAGGCGGGTGAGCGCGTCGTCGACGTCGACCCACAGGTTCTCGTTGCCTGGGACCACCACGTCATAGGTGCGGTCCAGGAAGTCGGCGAGTTCCTGCGCCGAAGCCTCGAACACGGCGTGACCGGACGGCGAGCTCAGCTCGACGGCGACCACCTCCGGGTCGTCGACCGCCGGGCGGATCGTCACGTCGCCCTCCCCGGCGTGCGCGATCAGGCCGTCGGCCAGCAGATCGCGGGCGAAGACCCATTCGACCCATCCCGCGCGGCCGGTGCGGAACGCAGCCACCACGGCGTAGGGGTCCTGGGTGTCGTAGCGGAGTTCGACCTGGACCGGCACTGCGGGCGCTTGCGGCGCCAGCAGATCGAACACGGCCGTAGAACGGAGTGTCACGTGATCATTACGCATTGTCCTCCCCTTCCTGCTCCCTCCCGGTCCGCTTATCGACCGAGCAACACAGTTGTGACGCCTCATCGGGCAGATTTACTCGCGACTCCCGCATAGATCACCCGGTCGGGCCATGCCCGAATTCACTGGGCGACCAAGCGAGTGCACTCCGTGGTCGAAAATCCGGGGTCGGGGTGGTCGCCGGTTCCGTCCGATCCTCTTTCGATCTGACGGGCCCGTCGCCCACGCCGGAGACTCGATCCGTCGCGAACTCTGCCGATCAGAGCGGCCGGCCCAAGGGACCCGCCTCGCCCAGTGACCAACCATCGTTACGTTCGGTAACTAGGTTGACTGTGTCCGAGCCCGGTCTGCAGATCGGTCGCTCACGCCCGGTGAATCCCGCCTCCGCGTACCGGCTGACCACCGGGTTCTCGCTTCGTCGGGTTCGCCTGACGTGACTCAAGAATAGGCGACGAAGGGCCTTCGCATTTTCCCGAAAGCGCCGTGGATGAGATGTCCACCACGAGATGTCACCGTTTCGGGCTAATGGTCTTCACCGCGTCGGTTACAGCGCACGCACGGCACCGAACGCGCGGTCGAGGGCCGGCTCACAGTGTGACCAGGATCGAAGGCGGACACAGGGTCCAAAGACCCGGCTCACGACGAACCGGACAGTGGTTCCAGTCACAATTCAGTCACAGCATCGCTCGGCGAGCACCCGTCTGTCCGCTTGACAGCAAACCGCTGTTCACCGGACCCGGGAACAATGCCGGCCACCGAGTCGTCGGCGCCGCGACCCACTGCACCACCGGCCGCCGACTCCGACCGTATCCTGAAACACGCGAGCCCGACGAACGCCCTTAGGTGGACAGCCCTGAACGATCACACCGAGCCGGAAGCCCGACAAGCCGGTACGGAACCGGGCGACCACGAGCACACCAAGCACCCGCGCCTGCACGCGCTGCGTGAGCGCCTGCGCGGTTACCGCGCGTACGTCCGCCGCCGCCGGACCCTGAACATCACCTACCGGGTCGTTCTCGGCGTGTTCGGCACGGTTGTCCTCGTCGCCGGACTCCTGATGATCCCCTACCCGGGACCGGGATGGCTGGTGGTCTTCGCCGGCCTCGGCATCCTCGCCACCGAGTTCCACTGGGCGCACCGGGTCAACACGTTCGCCAAACGGCACTACCAGCGATGGATCCACTGGATGGGCCGTCAGAACCTGGCCACCAAGCTCACGATCATGGCCGCCACCGGCCTGGTCGTCGTGGTGACGCTGTGGCTGCTGGGCATGTTCGGCACGATCGGCGGCTGGCTCGGCTTGCGCTGGACGTGGTTGGCCTCCCCCCTGTTCGGCCCCTAGGAACGATCGTGTATTGTTCTTCTCGTCGCCGGGAACGGCGAACGAACAACAGAACAAGGGCGATTAGCTCAGGGGGAGAGCGCTTCGTTCACACCGAAGAGGTCACTGGTTCGATCCCAGTATCGCCCACATCTAGTAGATGGCCCTGACCAGCATGGACAGGGCCATCTGCTTTTTCGTGGATGCCCGCAGTGCTCTTTTGGGGTTCACTCGGTACCTAAAGTGGCGCCTATTCTGGGTCTTCTCATCGCTGTTCGCGTTCTCGAAGCACCTACCGGTACTGAGCCGGCAGAGCTCGTAGGAATTGCACGATCGCGTCCCTTCATCCGCCGCTTGCCGATGACCGGCAGCACGTAGTAGCGCACGAGGTTCTTGTAGTTGGTGCGGTCGTGCTTCCGTGGTGGTTCGCACGTACGGGAACCACGATTCGAAGAAGGTCGGTAGAGACGGTTCGCCGTGAGGGCTTCACATACGTTCGGACACCGGCGCGGCACGTGCTCTGAGCATCGCGGGCAATTCACACGACGACACCGCAGGACGTAACGTGGAAGAAAGCGTTCTCTCCCAGCCTCATTGAGGCGCACGTCGTCGAATGGGTTTGCGGCTTCAACGCACGCTGCCTCCGCACTCGTCATCGACAACCCTTCCGACGGAGTCGACTCCACAAGCTACGGAGTTGTGCCTCGAAGACCAGCGGCTCTGAAGCGCCGCGTCGGCCTCGCGTGGCCAGGAACGTCAACCGAGCAAGGGGAGCCGCCCAGCTCGGACCACCTGCTCAAGGCGGGAATTTCCTCCACACCAGCCAGGCAGGAGGGCTATCCAGAAGGCGCTAGGCGCGCGAATAACCAAGGCAACCGCGTGAAGACCGAGACGTGCGCGATCCGGACCGCGGAGAGGTGCAAGTGGTCTAGCGTGGCCGCCACCTGCCGGGCCCGGGACCGCTCGGCGACTGCATCTGCGAGGCCCCACGGTGTCTCCGTACCGCTCAACGAGGCTGGCGATGCGAGCTAGCTGCCCCAGCTCCATCGCCACCAAGTAAGGCTGCGGCAGCTCGGCCGAGCGGATGAACTTGAAGCCGTTTCGAGTACGCCGGCCGCGCCAGCTCCCTATGCTGTTGATCATGAGTGCGTCTGTGAGCGAGTTGCCGCTGTTCGCCGGTGCATCCGAACCACCTGAACTCGGTGTTTATGCACGGGTGGCGTACGAAATCGTTGATGAGGAGCAGTACCCGAAGGAGGAAGACGCGTTCGAGCGTGCGGGTGCCCCAGCCTTCCGCGTAGCGCCGTTGCTCCGGCTGATCGGGGCACGTGGCGCACGGAAGCTCATCGTCGGGCGGATTCGCATCGCCGTGACGACCGAGGCCTCCCCACAGGTCACCGTGGTCTTGAGCGCTGTGTGGTCCGAACGCGACGGGTGGACGCAGGTACGGGATGTCCTGGCTCATGCCGACGATGCGCTGGCCGCCTCATTAGCCGATCCTGCGCACCCGGTCCGTGGCGACGAGCAGACGGTGGCCGCGATCCTCGCCAAGGCCATCGCCGAGTCGTCACACAACGAACTGACCCGGATCCGCGCGGTGAGGTACGAGCTGGAGCGTCGCCTCGCCGACCAACTCGCCAGCCGCCGCAGCGAGTCTATGCGCCCCCTGCTCGCGGAGGCGATCGAGTTGTCGATTGCGTTCAACCGGGCCCGCGACCAGGCCCGCGCCGTTATCCGCGACGGTCTCTGGCTCTGGCTCTGCGATGAGGAGGCATACCAGCGCAGCCGGGTCGCTCCCGCCCCCGGACCAGACGCGCCCACCTCGGTGCGGATGCACCACAACGCCCTACGGCACTGCGAATCCATGAGCACGCTCCTGGAAGAGGAGACCTCCCGCCTCCACTCCTTGCTGGACAGCCTGTCCACTGTCTCGGTAGCCCAGGACGCGGAGGCTCAGCAGAACTTCAACCTGTTCGCCGCAGCCACTGCGGCCGGGTTGGGGCTCCCGGCACTGATCCTGTCGTTCTACGGTGCGCAATCCTTCCTTCCGCTGAACACCGTTGATCGTGCGTGGCGAGCGCTGATACCGATCGGGGTCACGACTCTGGTCGCCGTGGTAATCGCCCTATACCGGATGCCGAGGCGCGCACGCCCCACGCACTACGTGGTCGGTGCTCTGTTCGTCGTCGCCCTAGTCGGCGTGCTTGGTGTCGCCGGAGCTCTCGCACCCCGCTAGCTGGTCACGCTGGCGATCATAGGCGCGGTTGCGTGGGCCTTTGGCCCGTCCTGAGCTGAGAACAACATCCACCTCCAACGAAGGGCGTGATCCCCGCTTGTCCGTCCACGAGATTCACATCGAGCTCCACGGCGACGATGAGGTGCGGTACGAACCGCCCGAGCGAGTCTTCAATGTCTGTTGGAGAGAACGCATATCTCCAGGTCCAGCCCTGTGACGCAAAGGGCAGGCTGTGAGATCGAGTCCCCGAGCGACGCGTGCGGCAATAGTGCTCCAATTACCGTGGGGGCGCCGCACCCAAGCGCGCTAGATGCGTTCACTCCGACGTGGAAGCTGATTCGTGGGAGCCGTGTGGGGCCAAGCCAGCCCAACAGCCCAAAGCAGGCCAGCAAAGAATGGAAGCTCTTAGATGGCTGCAAAGAGCGCATAACTGTCTTGACCGGGTCGGGGCAAACAGGGAGTCCTCGTTGTAAGGGCTTACCGCGGGCTCACCGGGACCTGGCGCGCCCGAGCCGGGCACCCAAGCCACAGAGATTCTGGTCAGAACTCCAACCGGAGGAACGACCACGGTCATTCTCATTCGCCCCGCGGGCCGAAGTCAGCAGGTAGTCGGCATCAGATCAGCGAACCGATGCCGCCGTCTTCGGGTGAGAAGCGCTAGAAGTCCTGGTCCGATTCATGTGCGGCGGCGCGATGGAGGCGGCGCAGGTGTACGTGCCGGATCATGCGGATGGTGGGGCGGATCGCCAGTTCGATGCTGCCCAGCAGGAACATCCAGGTGCCCAGGTTGAACATCGCGGGGTGGAAGAACATGATGCTTCCTGCGATGAACCAGATCGCGACGAGGATGTCGTTGAGGATGCTGGCCGTTTCGTAGCGGTGGCGAAGCAGGAGTTCTCCGTGGCCGATGTGCCACCTGCTGGGCGTAGAGGCGGTGGGATCGCTCATGAGGTCCAGTGTTGAGCGGGGCTGCGGCTCTGGCGAATCGGCCCGGACGATCGGGTTCGGTCCCCGGGCGGTCTCCGCGACGCTGGCATTCGGGTGAGTGGACGATCTGTGCAGGAAGTGAACGAGTAGCCGATCACCCCACCCCGAGGGCGGTTCCGTCCTCTGCCGCCTACTCCTCCACGGTGCGGGTCAGCGCCGCGGTGCAACGCTCTTGCCCGGGCTGATCTGCGGCGTCAGCAACCGGGTCTCGGGAGTGCTCGAGCCCTGCAGCGCGCGCATCGCCAGTTCCACGGCGATGCGCACCATGTCCTCGGTCGGTAGCGGGACCGTGGTCAACGGGACCTCGCGGTGCGCGGCGGTGTCCTGGCCGACAGCGACCAGCGAGATCTCGTCCGGCATGTGTCGTCCGCGGTTGCGCAGCTCGGCGAGCACGCTGCCCAAGGCCGCCTCGTTGTGCACGACCAGGCCGGTGACCTCGGGGTTCTCAGCGAAGAGTTCGTCCAGACACCTTCCGACCGCCTCGTAGTCGGGTGCGCAGGAGCGCATCACCGCGTTGAGCCCGCGCGTCGCCTCCTGGAAACCGCGCAGGAACCGCCCCGCGAAGCTCGTTCCCCGCTCGTAGACCACGGGCGGCGACCCGATCAGGCCGATGTCGGTGTGCCCGGCGTCGGCCAGCTCGGCCACGCACCGCTTGGCGGCCGCGGCGAAGTCCAGGTCCACGCACGGCAGCTCGCCGGGGTCATCCGGTACCCCGATGAGCACCGACGGCCGGGAGAGCTCGCGCAGCACGGGGATCCGCGGATCGTCCGACTGCACTTCCATGACCAGGAACGCGTCGGCCATCGCCGAGTTCGCCACGCGCCGCAGCCCAGCCGGACCCTCGTCGCTGGTCAGCAGCAGGACGTCGTAGTCGTGGCGGCGGGCGGTGGTAACCACCGAGGTCACGAACCGCATCATCGCCGGCATGTGGATGTCGGTGCGCAGCGGCATGACCAGGGCCAGCACGTTGGTGCGGCTGCTGGCCAGAGCCCGCGCACCGGCGTGCGGGTGGTAGTTGAGCCTGCGGATGCTGGCTTCGACGCGCCGCTGGGTGTCCGCCGAGATCGACCGCTTGCCGGAGAGCACGTAGGACACCGTGCTGGCCGAGACCCCGGCGTCCTCGGCGACGTCGGAGATGGACACCATCTGATCCTCCCGGCAGTCGAAGCGCATCGACAGTTGTTGAGATTTTGCAGACTAGGGCTGTGGCGCTCGCGAATCAACCTCGTTGGCCTACCTGATGTCCTTGGCGTCGAAAGGCTTGACTGCAAGCGCGGACCGGCGCAAAATCCGCAGCCGTTCCAGCCGAAGAACCTTCGAAATGTTCGATCCGCACTGTCGAAACGCTTCGACGAACGACTCTTGCAACGACGCAATTGGAGGACGTGTGCGAACGCAGGCGCGAACCCGAAGACGAACGTTGGCGGCCGCCGTGCTGTGCGCGCTGGTGGCCTCCGGCTGCACCGCAGGTCGAGATCCCGAGCAGCTGACGTTCATGGACTACCACGGCGAGGAACCGATGCGTTCGGCGATGGACGCGCAGCTGGCCCGGTGCGGCGAGGAGATCGGTATTCGGGTGCGGCACTACAGCGTCACCGGCGACCAGTTGGTGCCCAAGGCGTTGCGGATGGCCTCCTCCCGGTCACTGCCCGATGTGCTGATGCTCGACAACCCGGATGTGCCGGAGTTCGCCACCACACAGGCGCTGGTGCCGCTGAACCAGGTGGGTGCCAGCGCCGACGGGATCGCGCCGAACATCGCCGAAACCGGCCGCTACCAGGGCGAGCTCTACGGTGTCGCGCCCACCGTCAACGCGCTCGCCCTCTACTACAACCGCGACATCCTGGAACGGGTCGGCGCGCGACCGCCGCAGACCTGGGAGGAGCTCGCCGCCACCGCGCGCGTCCTCACCACCCCGCAGCACCGCGGGATCGGGTTCAGCGCCTACGCCTCGTTCGAAGGCGCCTACCAGTTCCTGGCCTTCCTGTGGCCGGGCGGCGCCGACGAACGCGCGCTCGACTCACCGCAGGCCGCCGGAGCGCTGCGGCTCTGGGTCGACCTGGTGCGCTCCGGTTCAGCGCCGCAATCGGTGCTGAGCTGGGAACAGGGCGACGTGAAGAACCAGTTCACCGCGGGCAACCTCGCGATGATGGTCAACGGCAGCTGGCAGGCCGCCGAACTGCGCAAGACCCCGGGCCTGAACTGGGGAGTCGTGCCCATCCCGGTACCACGCCTCGGGGACCCACCGGCAACCGCGCTCGGCGGCGAGGTCATGACCATCCCGAAGACCGAACCGTGGCGGGAGCGCAAGGCCGCCGATCTCGTCACCTGCATGAACACCGACCGCGCGCAGATCGCCGTGGCGAGCGCCGCTGATCGGGTGCCCAGTCGGCCGGAGGCCGCCGCGCAGCTGCGCCCGCAGGCCGAGGACATCGAGGTCTTCTACGACACCGTCGCGGTCGCGCGCGCTCGCACCCAGCACCTCGGTACCCGCTGGCCGGACACCGCCAGGGCGATGTGGACGGCCATCCAATCAGCGATCTCGGGCAACGCCACGCCAGAGCAGGCGCTGAAAACGGCTCAAGAGCAGGCGAACCCGGGCTCGTGAGGAGGAAGGCCATGAAACCGTCTGCGCGCTCGGTCGCAGCCAAGTGGGCCTTCCTCGCCCCGGCTGCGGTTTACCTCGCCGCGTTCTTCGGCTATCCACTGATCAACAACGTGATGATGAGCTTCCAGCAGTACTCCGCCGCGACGTTCTTCACCGGCGAGGCTCCGTTCGTCGGCTTCGCCAACTGGCAGTCCGTCTTCGGCGACCCGGTGTTCACCCGTTCCGCGGTGAACACCGCTGTTTTCACCCTCGGCTCGCTGCTCGGCCAGTTCGGCTTCGGGTTGCTGCTCGCGCTGTACTTCCGGCGGAACTTCCCGTTGTCCCGGTTGTTGCGCTCGCTCCTGCTGCTGCCGTGGCTGGTGCCGCTGGTGGCCGCGGGCACCGTGTGGCGGCAGGTCCTCGACCAGGAGAGCGGGATTCTCAACACCTTCCTCCACACCACCGGGCTGGTCAACGACAGCGTCCCGTGGTTGAGCAGTCCGCAGACCGCTCTGCTGTCGGTCGTCCTGGTCAACATCTGGGTCGGGATCCCGTTCAACATGGTGATCCTCTACGGCGGACTGCAGGACATCCCCGACGACCTCTACGAGGCCGCATCCATCGACGGCGCCGGCCGGTGGCGCACCTTCCGGGCCATCACCTGGCCGATGCTGCGGCCGGTGGTGACCGTCGTGCTGCTGCTCGGCTTCATCGCCACGGTGAAGGTCCTCGACATCATCCTCGTGCTCACCGGCGGTGGGCCGGCGAACTCCACGGAGTCGCTGAGCACCCAGGTGTTCCAGAACTCCTTCATGAACCTCGACTTCGGCCGCGGCGCAGTGGTCGGCAACGTGCTGATGGCCGCGTGCCTGGTCTTCGCGGTGATCTACCTGCGCGCCACCCGTCAGGAGGTGCGTTGACATGCGCGAGGTGACCCTCACCGCGGTGGCGGTGCTGATCGTGGCGGTCCTGCTGTTCCCGCTGTACTGGATGCTCAACATCGCCTTCCAACCCGGCCAGAGCCTCGCGGCGCTGAGCCTGGTGCCAACGCACGTAGGATTCGGCGGTTTCACCACGGCGCTGCGCGAACAGGGCGGTTCGATCGTGACCAGCCTCGTCGTGGCACTCGGCGCGGCATCGCTGTGCCTGGCGGTCTCCGCGCCGGCCGCCTACGCCCTGGCCCGGTTCCGGCTCCCCGGCACCCGCTGGGTGCTCTTCGCCGCGCTGGTAGCGCAGATGGTGCCCGACATCGTGGTGGCGAACGCGGTCTACAACGCCTACGTCGACCTGCGGCTGGTCAACACCGTGCCCGGCCTGGTCCTGGCCGACGCCGCGCTCGGCATCCCGTTCGTCACCGTGCTGTTGCGCGCGTTCATGGCCGGGCTGCCCGGTGAAGTCCTGGAGGCCTCGATGGTCGACGGCGCCAACCGTGCCCGCACGTTCCTGACGATGGTGCTGCCGATGAGCCGCAACGCGCTGATCACAGGCGGGGTGTTCGCGTTCCTGTTCGCCTGGAGCGACTTCCTCTTCGCGCTGACGCTCAACACCACCGACGACGTCACGCCGGTCACCTTGGGCATCTACGACTACCTCGGCGTCGACGTCACGGATTGGAGCGCGGTGATGGCCACCGCGGTCCTCGCGTCGCTGCCAGCCGCGGTGCTGCTGGTGTTCGCCCAGCGGCACATCGTTTCCGGGATCAACGGCGGTTCAACCAAATGACGGGAAGGAAGTCAATGCGGGTCACGGTGTGGAACGAGAACGTCCACGAGACCACCGAAACCGAAGTCGCCGAGCGCTACCCGGACGGGATCCACGGCGCGGTGGCCTCAGCCATCACCGACCACCACCCGGAGGCGGTGGTGCGCACGGCGACCCTGGCAGACCCCGAGCACGGGCTCACCGAGGAGGTGTTGGCCGACACCGACGTGCTGACCTGGTGGGGCCACAAGGCGCACGAGGAAGTCGACGACGCGGTGGTCGAACGCGTGCAGCGCCACGTGCTTTCCGGGATGGGTCTGGTGGTGCTGCACTCCGGACACCTGTCCAAGGTGTTCCGGGCCCTGCTGGGCACGACCTGCAACCTGGACTGGCGCTGCGAGCGGGACCGCGAGCTGGTGTGGACCGTGGACCCGGCGCACCCGATCGCGCAGGGCGTTCCCCACCCAGTCGTGATCGACCAACAGGAGATGTACGGCGAGTTCTTCGACATCCCGGCACCCGACGAGCTGGTCTTCATCAGTTCGTTCAGCGGCGGCGAGGTGTTCCGCTCCGGCTGCACCTTTCGACGCGGCCACGGCCGGATCTTCTACTTCAGCCCCGGCGACCAAGCATTCCCCGTCTACCACCACGCCGACGTGCGCAAGGTCATCGCCAACGGAGTCCAGTGGGCCGTGCCGACCCGTGAACGCGACCTGCCGGCCCTGCACAACCGGCCCGCGGGGTGGTTCGCGTGACCTTTCGAACCATCCCTGGCGAGGGGCCGCTGCGGCTGGTGGTCGTCGGCGCCGGGGAGATGGGCCGCACCTGGTTGCGCGCCATCGTCGAAAGCCCGCTCGCCGACGTCGTCGGGGTCGTGGACGTGAACGAGGCCGCCGCGCACGCAGCCGCGCCGGCCGGTGCCATCTCGGGAACTCCCCTGTCGGAGGTGGCGCGCCGGTGCGCGCCCGACGCGGTGCTCGACGTGACCGCGCCCGCCGCGCATCTCACGGTCACTCTCGAAGCGCTGGAGCTCGGTCTGCCGGTGCTCGGCGAGAAGCCACTGGCCGCGACGCTGCCAGAGGCGGTCAAGCTGGTGCGGGCGGCCGAGCAGGCCGGCGAGCTGTTCATGGTCAGCCAGAACCGGCGGTTCCACCCGGGGCTGTGGCGGCTCAAACGTGAGATCTCCGCGCTCGGCCGGGTCGGCATCCTGACCCACGAGTTCTTCAGGGCACCGCACTTCGGCGGTTTCCGGGAGGTCATGGACCACCCGCTCGTGCTGGACATGGCGATCCACAACTTCGACGCCGCCCGCTTCCTGCTCGACGCGGATCCGGTGGCGGTGTACTGCGAGGAGTACAACCCTCCGTGGAGCTGGTACGCCGGGAACGCGGCGACCACAGCGGTGTTCGAGATGACCGGCGGCATCCGCTTCGTCTACACCGGGTCCTGGTGCAGTCCCGGCCAGGAGACCTCCTGGAACAGCAACTGGCGCGTCTCCGCGGAGTCCGGCACGGCCACCTGGGACGGAGCTGGAGCCCCCCGGACGGAGCCCACCGACGGCCAGCTCCACCGGGAACACGACGATGAGCAGGCGGGTGATCGCGGATACCCCGGCGATGACCTGCACGGGTCACTCGCGATGTTCGTGCGGGCGCTTCGCGGTGGTGTGGTTCCGATGGGCGAGTGCCACGACAACCTGCAGAGCCTCGCGATGGTGCACGCCGCCATCGCCTCGGCGGAGTCCGGCACTCGCGTCTCGGTCGCGGAGGTGTTGCGAACGGCCGGATGAATCCGGTGCAGACCGGGTGCCAGGTGCTCGAGTCCGGAGTTGGCCTCTGGCAGGTGGCCCGTCGGAGAACTCGAGCACCTGTGCACCGCAGAAGCCACCCACCGTTCACCTCCTACCGCGGAACCTCGCGTCACTGCTCAAGTCCCCGTCCGAGGAGGTGACCAACCACGCTCCGAGGGTCAGATCTGAAACCGCAGCTGACGGAGCTCGGCCGCGTCCGCGCACGGAGATCGCTCCTGGGCGGTACACGTCCCCGGCGTGGCTGTCACCGCAGTGACACGCGCGATGGGTGACCGCTTGCCGGGAATGCCCGGACGACATGCCGAGCTGCGGGCCGCTCGAGCGCCCACGGCGTGCGCGGATGTCACCTAGGACAGTGTGCCGCACTGGAACCCCTACCGGCTCGAAGAGCGTGGGACACCGGCGACGGTGCGCCAGGCATGCCCCAACCCGCGGTCCACCCGCGATACTCGGTCAGGCACCGAGCTGGCGCGGCAGTCGCCGGAACAGGAATTCCCGTGGTCCTGGATCCGACCGCTGTTCTCGACAGGACAACTCGTGACCAGCATCATTGACGTCGGATGATGTTGGGAACAGGCTGATCGCATTCCGTCCATCTCAGCCATGCGCGATGATGCGCGGCCTAGCGCGTGGTGGCGGATGCTCTCACCGCGTGCAGGATCAGTCGGACCGCGCCGACGTGGCCGCCCGAGGTGAGCAGGGCTGCGCGGTAGGCACGCCCGGTCAGGCCCTGGAAGTCCGCGTACGAGCGTGCGACGAGCAACGTCGATTCGCCCTGCTCCGGTGAGGCGGTGAGTTCGAAGCGGAGCAGATAGGTCGCGTACCGGTGCCGCCCGGAGAGGTCAAGGCGGTGGCCGGGCTCTTCGGCTGTCACGACGAAGCCGTTCGGCGGGTTCGCGCCGAGGATCCACGCGATGGGCCGACCCCGGCGGCGGATCTTCTCCGCGTGGTCCAGCACGGCCTGCCAGACCCGGTCCCTGGATGCGGCGATCAGGACGTGGTGATCATCGAGGTGCGCAGGTTCCGACGTCATGCGCCGAGTATCGCGCGAGGACTTCCGTGAGCCCTCGGCGGTTTCGACCTGAACACCGCCGTCACGGCCCGAGCCCGGCTCTGCGGCGGAATCTGGGCTTGGCGCCACCGGCGATCGTCCTGGGCTCGGGTGGCGCTGGCGTTCCTGCTCGCGGGGTGGGCGCACTGGGCGGCGCTGCTGAGCATCGACGCGTATCCGCAAGCCTGGTACTTCGCTCCGCTGTTGGCCCGTTCCGCGCCGTCCGCGTCAATCGTCATCGCCCGGATCGGTGGCGTGCTCTGCTGCGCGGGAAGGGCGCTGCTCGCCGCTGTGTCCCTCGTCTGCGCCGGTCCGGCGCCGTGGACGGCGATGCTGCTGGTGTTCAACATGGCGCGCAGCAGCCAGTACCTGGCGATCGGTGAGAAGAACTCGTTGCCCTCAGGGTCGGCGAGGACCACCCAGGTGACGTCGGGCGACTGGCCGACATCCACGCGGCGGGCGCCGAGGGATTCCAGGCGCCGCAGTTCGTCAGCGTGGAGCGGTCCTCGGCGCGGAGGTCCCAGTGCAGGCGGTTTCTGGGGGTCCTGGGCTCAGGCACCTCGAAGACAGGAAGCGGCCACCTCCCACCTTCTCGGTGCCGCGGGCATCGATGGCGACAGCGGCCAGTCGACTGGGCAGCGCCGAGTATGACCAGCGGGCCCGGGTTCGCGCTCGAATTCCGTTGTCACAACGCCCGCAGGGTCGAAAGATGTCGGGCATGGACGAGATCTCGATCCGGCCGGCCGGGCCCGATGATGTGGTGTTCCTCGAAGACATGCTGGTCGAGGCGGCGAACACGCCCAGCCATCCTGGTCGGAGCCGCGCTGAGGCGCTCGCCGAACCGGCCGTCGCGCACTACGTCGAGGGGTGGCCGCGTGCTACCGATCTGGGAGTGGTGGCGGAGCGCTCCGCCCGCCCGATCGGGGCCGCGTGGCTGCGGTACTTCGACGAGGCCGCGCCCGCCTACGGTTTCGTCAGCCCGGACGTCCCAGAGCTGGCGATCGGTGTCGATGCCGCGAGCCGGGGCGGCGGAGTCGGCCGGAAGCTGCTGCGATCGCTCTTCCACTCCGCGAGAGCGCGGGGCATCGACCGCATCAGCCTCAGCGTCGAGCGCGCGAACCCGGCCGCGCGGCTCTACGTGGCCGAGGGGTTCACGGTCGTGGATCGCCGCGAGCACGCCGACACCATGCTGCTGACGTTCTGAGCAGCGAGCAGGGTGTCACACTCCCCTCATGGCCGGACCGACCACGATCGACGAGCACCTCGGTGCGTTCCCCTCGGCCGCGAACGCGCTGCTGGAGCAGCTGCGGCGGCTCGCCGGTGAGGCGGTTCCGGACGCGACCGAGGCGATCAAGTGGGGCAATGCCGCATGGGTGCACCCCTGGGGGGCGATCCTGTTCGGGCTCAGCGGCCGCCAAGCACGTGGACTTCGCGTTCACCCGAGCACGGAGAGCCCTTCGAAGCCGACCTGGCCGACTTCGACACCGGCAAGGGCACGGTGGAACCACCCTGTGACCAACCGGTTCCGGAGGACCTCCTCCGCCGCGTGATCACCCACCGCATCCACGAGCACGCGGCGTGCTGGAACTGGTGGACCTCTGGTGCGGAAATGCCCTGCAACGCCCGCACTTCGCCCGGAGCGCTCGATCAGCTCGCGTAGTGGTCTGTGGCGTTGACCAGGGCGTCGAGGATTCCCGGTTCGTCGTAGGCGTGGCCCGCGTCGGTGATGATGTGCAGGTCAGCCTGCGGCCAGGCTTGGGCGAGCTCGAAGGCGGTGAACGGTGGGGTGATGACGTCGTAGCGGCCGTGAACGATGGTGCCCGGGATGCCGTGCAGGCGGTGGGCGTTGGCGAGGATCTGTCCTTCGGCGAGCCAGGCGCCGTGCACGAAGTAGTGGGTTTCGATGCGGGCGAAGGCCGCGGCGAACGCGGGGTCGCCGAAGTTCTCGACGAGCTCCGGGCGCGGCAGCAGACCGATCAGACTCGCCTCCCAGCGGCTCCAAGCGATGGCGGCACGTTCGCGGACCTCGTCGTCGGGGTCGTGCAGCATGCGGTGGTAGGCGCGCAGCACGTCGTCTCGCTCGGGTTCGGGCACCACCGCGAGCAGGTCTGCCCAGTGGTCGGGGAACAGGTTGGCAGCACCGCCCGCGTAGAGCCAGTCCAGCTCGGACCGGCGGCATGTGAACACGCCGCGGAGCACGAGTTCGGTGACCCGCTCGGGGTGGGTTTCGGCGTAGGTCAGCGCCAGGGTGCACCCCCACGAACCGCCCAGGACCAGCCAGGACTCGATGCCGAGGTGTTCGCGGAGGCGCTCGATGTCGGCGACCAGGTGCCAGGTGGTGTTGCTGCTCAAGTCGGCACCGAGGACTCCCGCGTCAGGAGTGCTGCGACCACACCCGCGCTGGTCGAACAGCACGATCCGGTAAGCGTCGGGGTCGAAGAGGCCGCGGTGGGCCGGCGAGCAGCCCCCGCCGGGGCCGCCGTGCAGGAACACCGCGGGCTTCCCGTCCGGGTTGCCGCTCTCCTCCCAGTGGACGAGGTTGCCGTCGCCGACGTCGAGGTGGCCTGAAACATGGGGTTCCCGCTGCGGGTGGAGAGCGCGCACGCACGCCATCGTGCCCCAGCGGCCGGCGGCGCGGGGTGGTTTCCGGCCGGCCGGGCGTGATCACGGGCGCCGGTCAGAGGCGCCGGACGCCATCCAGGACCGCTTCCAGGAGTTTGCGGTTGGGTCGCTGGGCTTGACGGGACGCCTTGTCCGTGACGAGGTCACCGCGGTCGATCAGGTCCGACACCAGGACCTTGGCGACCACGATGGGCGTGTCCAGGTGCGCGGCGACCTCGGCGATGGACATCGGGCGCACGCACAGGCGCAGGATCTCCTCGTGCTCAACGGAAATCCCGCTGCGATCGGCACCGCTCCACGACGTCAGCAGCTGGGTGGCGACGTCGAGTTCCGGTCGTGCCGGGCGGGTGCGACCGTGCACCATGGCATACGGTCGCACCAGCGGCCCGGACTCCTCGTCCAGCCAGAGCTGGCCGTCTTCAGACATGGAGCGCCTTCACTGCTGGCGCAGCTGCGACACGGCATCCACTCTCGGGGCCGAGCTCAGGTACTCGCCGACACGGATCACCATCAGGTTCATCTCGTAGGCGATCATGCCCACGTCCGCGTTCTCGTCGCCGAGCAGCGCCATGCACGCACCGGCACCCGCCGCGGTGACGAACAGGAACGCGGTGTCCAGTTCCACCACGGTCTGCCGGACTCCACCACCGCCGAAGTGCCTGCCGGTCTCCTTGGCCAGGCTCTGCAGCGCGGAGGCCATGGCCGCCAGGTGGTCGGCGTCTTGCGGGGTCAGTCCCTCGGACCTCGCCAGCAGCAGCCCGTCACCGGAGAGCACCACCCCGTCGCGGGCGCCCACGACCCGGTTGACCAGGTCGTCCAACAACCAGTTCAGGTCATCGTCAGAACCGATCTGTTCGCTCATTCCTGCGCTGCTCCTCGAATCGTCGGGTCAAGCTCGGTCGCGGCCGCCGGCCCGGCGCGCATCCAAAGTTCCGCGTTGGAACGCCGACATGGTGCCACGGGTCCGCTCCGGCTGGAGCGCCGCAGTGCCCTGCGCAACTCCGCCGTCGGGTTCGTCGCGCAGCTGCGGCGCCAGGTTCTGCTGGCGGTCGCGGCGCGGCAGCTCAGGCCGTTCAGCGTCGGGATCGTCCGACGGGAAGCGCGGTTCGAACTCGGCCACGGGCTCCTCGATCGCGCTCACCGGAGCGGTCCGCGCCTCGCGGACCACCGACTGCCCGGTGGCACGTTCACGGGCCTTCTCGGCCAACTGCGACATGCTCTGCTTGTCGCCCTGCGCCGCCTCTTCGGCGACGATGTGCGGGGGCAGCAGCACGAATGCCACGGTGCCCTGCTCCTCGGCCTCGCGGAGGTCGACCTCGATGCCCCGGCGAGCCGCCAGGCGAGCGACCACGAAAAGCCCCAGCCGCGAGTCCCCGCGACGCGTGATGTCCTCGAAGCGAGGCGTGGTGGCCATCAGGACGTTGGCCTCGTCGCGGTCGGCGGGGCGCATGCCCAGGCCCTCGTCCTCGATCTGGATCAGCACGCCGCGCGGCGTATCGCTGCTGTAGACCTGGACCTGCGAACGAGGCGGCGAGTAGGACGTGGCGTTGTCCATCAACTCGGCAAGCAGGTGGATCACGTCACCGACCGCCGCACCGACCAGCGAGAGCTCCGGTGCGGCGTGCACCCGGATCCGGTAGTAGTGCTCGGTTTCGGCGACCGCGGAGCGGATCACGTCGATCAGGCGCACCGGCTTGCGCCACTGCCTGCCGGGCTTCTCCCCTGCCAGGATGATCAGGTTCTCGGCGTTGCGCCGGGACCGGGTCGCGAGGTGGTCGAGCTGGAACAGGCCTTCCAGTCGTTCCGGGTGCTCCTCGCTGCGCTCCATCTTGTCCAGCGTCTTGAGCTGGCGGTGCACCAGGCCCTGGTTGCGGTGCGCTATGCCGAGGAAGACCTTGTTCGCGCCTTCCTTGGCCTGGTTCTCCTTCACCGCCGCGACGACCGCGGTGTGGTGGGCGGTGTTGAACGCGTCGGCGACCTGGCCGATCTCGTCCGCCCCGTAGTTCAGCGGGGTCAGCTCGGCTTCGATGTCGAGCTCTTCGCCGTGTTCGAGCCGCTCCATCACGTTGGGCAGCCGCTCGGTGGCCAGCAGCAGGGTGTCGTCGCGCAGCCTCTCGAGCCGCCGGACGAGCACCCGGTTGACCAGCACTCGCGCGTTGCGAGCGGCCAGCAGGATGCCCAGCAGCATCGCGGCGAGCGCGACGAGGCTGCCGACGATCAGTCCGATGAGGTGCCCGCTGGCGTTGCTCACCGCCATCAGCGCGCCGGAGCGGACCTGCTCGACGGCGACGGCCGTGAGGTCGCTCGCGACCTGAGCTGTGCTCTGCCGCCAGGCGGCCTCGTCGACGGCGAAGCGGCCAGGACGCTGCGGCGGGTGCCCGATGAGCTGGTCCTCCAGCTCGGCGACGCGCGCCCAGGCCGGGTCTTCCCGCAGCCGCTTGGCGATGTCTCCCGCGCGCGGCTCGGCGGCGGGGATCTCGGCTTCGAGGGTGTTGCGGTAGGAACCGACGAGCTGGGCGAACTCGAGGTGGGCGGCGGTGCTGAACTCGCCGTCGTCGAGCGCGGCGGTGCCGACCGAGGCCGCGCGCGACATCTGGTCGGCGGCGCGGAACAGCTCCGTGCCCACGTGCCCGGCGTGGCCGCTCTCGGTGTCGGCGACGGTTTCGGTGTAGGACTCGAACACGTCGAGCCCGGCGTCGAGGACCTCGTTGTAGTAGTCCAGAACCTCGGTGCGGCTCGCCTGATCGGATTCGGCGCGCTGCCGCTGCTTCGGCAGCGGGGCGAGCAGCCCGTCCAACGACTTGATCTTGCCCGCGACCTCCGGGGAGGCGGATTCGCTCGCGACCCGCAGCGTGCGGCGCATCTCGGCGACGGTGCGGTCGGTCTTGGGCTGCTGGGCCGCCAGGGCGGTCGGATCGGCTCCTCGGTCGCTGAGCAGGTCGACGACGAGTCGCCGCTCCTCCTGCAGGGCCGCGAAGGCGTCCGCGGCCGGGATCGCCGCGTCGCGGATCTCGGTGGCGACCACCCGGGAGTGGAACCCCTGGTAGATCGGCACAGCCGAGAACGCCAGCCAGATGGCCAGCAAGATGATGCTGGGCGCCAGCCCGACGCGGGTCAGGCGGGCCCGGATCGTCTTGTGCTCACTACCCGAACTGCTCCACGTCACAGCGCCTCGTAACCGTCGAACCGGTCGCGGTTCGGCGCACGTTCGCCGGAATCGCGACTCAACTCAGCAGGGCTCCGCGACCGGGGATGCGGCGCGGAATTCGGCATCAGCATGAGGCACGCGAGTTCGGAACTCACTGCTCGTGACCAAGCCGATACCACTGTCAGCGTCGAACATCGTTCGCCCGACAGGATGAACGAACCCTAGCACAGGGTGATCTTGAGCCCCGATCGCCCAATTCCGAGGAACAGGCGAAAGAGGATCTTCCGGACGATTCGAAACGTCGAATCTGGAATCCGAGCATCCGAGCGCGCAGGATGGCGGCATGACCAACGACGTGGCGATCATCGGCGGCGGGATCGTGGGCCTGGCCACGGCTCACGCGCTCATCGAGCAGCAGCCCGACCGCCGGATCACGGTGCTGGACAAGGAACGCCACTGGGGCGCGCACCAGACCGGCCACAACTCAGGCGTCATCCACAGTGGACTTTACTACCCGCCGGGCAGCGCGAAGGCGCGGTTCGCACGAGCCGGCGGTGAAGCGATGTACCGCTTCTGCACCGATCACGGAATTCCCGTGCGGCGCACCGGGAAGGTTGTGGTCGCCACTTCGATCGATCAACTGCCCCGACTCGCCGAGCTGCAACGGCGCGGCACCGCCAACGGCGTGCAGGTCAGCGAACTCGACCAGATCGGACTGCGCGAACGCGAACCCCACGTGCGCGGGGTGCGGGCGCTGCTGGTCCCGGACGCGGGCATCACCGACTTCGCCGCGGTCAGCGAGAGGCTCGCCGAACTCCTCGCCGAGCGCGGAGTGGACCTGCGACCCGCCACCGAGCTGCTCGGTGTTCGCCGGGACGGCTCCGACCTGGTGCTGCTCACCGATCGGGGTGAGGTCCGCACCCGCCGGGCGGTCAACTGCGCGGGGCTGCACAGCGACGCCGTCGCCGAGCTCGCCGGGACCACGCCGCCCGCCCGCGTCCTGCCGTTCCGCGGCGAGTACTACGAGACCACGTCCTTCAGCCGCGACCTGGTCAACGCGTTGGTCTACCCGGTTCCGGACCCGGCGTTCCCGTTCCTGGGCGTGCACCTGACCCGCATGATCGACGGCAGCCTGCACGTGGGCCCGAACGCGGTACCGGCGCTCTCGCGCGAGGGTTACCGCTGGGGCTCGATCTCGCCGTCCCACCTGCAGCGCCTCGCCACCGACCCGGGGCTGCGGGTGCTGGCGAAGAAGTACTGGCGCACCGGCGCGACCGAAATCGCCCGCTCCGCGCTGAAACCACTGTTCCTGCGGGCCGCCCGCACCCTCCTGCCCGACCTGCGCGGCCACCACCTGCTGCGCGCCGAGGCCGGCGTGCGCGCTCAGGCCGTCACCCCCGACGGCACGCTCGTCGACGACTTCCTGGTGGTGGAGGACGAGAACTGGGTCCACGTCCTCAACGCCCCCTCCCCCGCAGCGACCGCGTCCCTGCTGATCGGCAAGGACATCGCCGCCCGGCTGCGGTCCCGGGACTGAGCGCGCTCAGTCCTGCGCCTGCGTGAGGTCTTCGAGGTATTCCTGCAGCGTCTTGCCGAGGAGGTAGGTGTCGGCGGGGGCGACCATGGTGAAGGTGTCGTCCGGCGATTCCGGGATGACCGCCGAGCGGCCGGTGGGCGAGTGCCGGATCTCGATGCCCTGGCGCCAGCGCTGGAACGCGCCGCCCCCACCCCGGTAGGCCACCGACAGCCGGGCTTCGGTGTCGTCGGCGCGGGCCAGCAGGTCGGCCACGGCGCGGGCGTCATCGGTGGGGACCTCGCGCTGCTTGAGCTCGTAGGCGAGCCAGTCCGCGGCCTGGTCCCGTTCAGCGGCTTCCGCCCGCGCTTCGGCGAGTTCGCGCGTGGGAACCGTGACCTCGCAGCCCTCGGCGGGTTCGCGCTTGGGCAGGCACGCGACGAGCGCGGGCCAGGGCGCGTCCGGGCGGACGACCTCGGCGGTCACGTCCTCGCCGCGCACCCGAACCCGCACTCCCCCGCCGTCGCCGACCGCGACGACCGCGCGCAGTTCGAAGTCCTCCGGCACGCGCACCTCGGCCAGGCCGAAGACCGACGCGCGCGAGAGCGTGCTCGCCACCTCCCGCCACTGGTCGGACACCTCACCGGGTTCCGGTGCCACTCCCAGGAATTCGGCCACCTCGTCGGCCACGTCGCTCAGCAGCGCGGCTAACTCGCGCAGTCCGCACTGCACCGCCTCAGTCCTCCTCCGGCTGCGCGACGCGGCGGACGATGCCGGCCAGCGCGCTGCTGACGATGGACACGATCAGCGCACCCCAGAAGGCCGCCCAGAAGCCGTCGACGTGGAACGGCAGGTCGAGCTCGCCCGCGAGGTAGCTGGTCAGCCAGAACAGCAGGCCGTTGACGACCAGCCCGAACAGGCCCAGCGTCAGGACGTAGAGCAGGCAGCCGAGCGTTTTGGCGATCGGCTTGAGCACCAGGTTGACCAGGCCGAAGATCACCGAGACGGCCAGCAGCGTCAGGACCTTCGTGGTGGTGTCCTCGCCGGAGAGGTCGATCCCCGGCAGCGCGGTGGTGATCCACACCGCGACCATCGTGATCAAGATGTGCAACAGCAGTCCCACAGCGCCTCCCTAGTCGATCTACCCGGAACGCTACCGCCGAACGCGCGCCCGGTCAGTCGAACAGCGTGCCCACGAGGCCGAGGGCGTCGGCGCGGGTCCGGGTGCGCGCTGCCAGGAACCGGTAGACCAGGCCCTGGCGCAAGCCCCACGGGCAGATTTCCAGCTCGGGGATCTCGAGCGACTCCATGATCACTTCGGCGACGATCGCGCCGGCCAGGATGCGCCTGCCTCTGCTGTGGGAGACGCCGGGCAGCTGCGCGCGCTGCTCGTGGTCTAGCTCGGCGAGCCGGGGGATCCACCGCGACAGGTGCTTGAGACGCAGCCGGTGCGGTCGGCGGGCCACCTCCTCCGGCGAGCTCTCGGTGAGCACCGCGAGCTGGCGCAACACCTTCGACAGCGCCAGCGGGTGACCGCCCTCCACCCGGCGCAAGGCTTTCGGGATGGTGGCGTGCAGCTCCCGCCGCAGGTCGGCGAGCTGAGCGGGCGTCGGCGGGTCGTCGGGCAGGAACTGCCTGGTCAACCGAGCGGCGCCGTGCTGGAGCGAGACGACCAGGTCGGGGTCGGTTCCGGTTCCCGTCGCGACGTCGACGGTGCCGCCGCCGATGTCCACCGTGGTCATCGCCCGTCCGCTGCGGCCGTGCCAGCGGCGGGCGGCGTGGTAGGCGACGGCGGCCTCGTCGCGCGGGGTGAGCACGCCGATGCGCACGCCGGCGGCCTCGCCGAGGCGCTTGCGCAGCAGCGCGCCGTTGCTCGCGTCGCGCACCGCCGACGTCCCGTAGGCGATCAGCGCCTCGGTCGGTTTGTCGGACGCGGCGCTCACGCAGCGCCGCACCGCGCGTTCGGCCTCGGCGATGCCCTCCTCGGTGACCCGGCCGTCGGGCAGGGTGTGCTCACCGAGCCGGGTGCGGGACTTGACGCTCCAGGTTGCGCGGGGCATGCGCGGACTGGCGAGGTCGACGATGTCCAGGCGGGCCGCCGCGGAGCCGATGTCGAGCATGGCGAGTCTCATGACGAAGTCACAGCCTTGATGAACGACATGCCAACAGCATGGGCATGACTGTCGTCGCGCGGCCAAATCGACGCATCGCATTGCGAGGTGCATCACATGACGCGACGGTCCGAGCGGGCTCCCCGTCCCGGCGTACTCGGCGGTAACCTCGCCTGCAGACCTCGGCGGTGTCGCCGCGACCCGCCGCCGCCGGACCCGGAAGGAACGGCCGATGCGCATCGGGATGCCGCTGAACTACAGCGGAGGCTTCAAGGAAACCGTCGACGACCTGGCGACCTACGAGAAGGCCGGGCTGGACATCGTCTACGTCCCGGAGGCTTACTCCTTCGACGCGGTCAGCCAGATGGGCTTCATCGCTGCCAAGACCGAGCGGCTGGAGATCGCCTCCGGCATCCTCCAGATCTACACCCGCACGCCCACCCTGACGGCGATGACCGCGGCCGGCATGGACTTCGTCTCCGACGGTCGGTTCACCCTCGGCATCGGCGCCTCGGGGCCGCAGGTCATCGAGGGCTTCCACGGCGTGCCGTACCAGGCACCGCTGGGCCGGACCCGGGAGATCGTCGACATCTGCCGGCAGGTGTGGCGCCGGGAGAAGGTGGAGCACAGCGGCAAGCACTACAACATCCCGCTGCCCGCCGAGCAGGGCACCGGGCTGGGCAAGCCGCTGAAGCTGATCAACCACCCGGTGCGCGAGCGGATCCCGATCCTCATCGCCGCGATCGGCCCGAAGAACGTCGAGATGGTCGCCGAGATCGCCGAGGGCTGGGAGCCGATCTTCTTCCTGCCCGAGCGCGCCGGTGACGTCTGGGGCGAGCCGCTGGCCGCCGGCAAGTCCAAGCGCGATGCATCGCTCCCGCCGTTGGACGTGGTCGCGCAGGCACCGCTGGCCATCGGCGAAGGCCTGGAGGACCTGGTCGACTTCGTGCGCCCCATGGTCGCCCTCTACGTGGGCGGTATGGGAGCCAAGGGCAAGAACTTCTACAACAACCTCGCCCGCCGCTACGGCTACGAGGCCGAAGCCGAGGAGATCCAGGACCTCTACCTCGACGGCAAGAAGGACGAGGCCGCCGCGGCCGTGCCGCGCGACCTGCTGGAGAAGATCTCGCTCATCGGCACCGAGTCCCACGTCAAGGAGCGCTTGGCGGCGATGGCGGAAGCCGGCGTCACCACCCTCAACGTGACGCCATTCGCCAGCGACGCCCCGGGCCGCGCCAAGCTCATCGAGCAGGTCAAGACCCTCGCCGAAGACGTCTGATCCACGACACGAACGGGGCTCGAGGTGACCAACTCGCCACCCCGGGCCCCGTCCCGTCCCCGATTCCCATTGAACTCCGGTTCCCGATTTCAATGGGAACCGGGGTTCTGACTTCCATTGAGATCGGGGACCTCCGCAGGGGTCAGGCTTCGGCCGGGGTTGGGGCCGGGGCCGGTTGCTTGGCGTGGGTCTCGCGCAGGAAGAACGCCGCGGCGAAGGTGCACAGCGACATCGCCAGCAGGAACACCGAGACCGATGCCGATGTGCCGGTGGCGGCCAGCAGCGCGGTCATGATGAACGGTGTTCCGCCGCTGACCAGGATCGCCGCCAGCTGGTAGGCCAACGACGCGCCGGAGTAGCGGACCCTCGGGTGGAACAGCTCGCTGAGGTAGGCCGCGAGCGGGCCGTAGGTCATGCTCTGCCCGATGCTGCCGACGCATCCGGCCAGGGCGATGAGCCAGATCGACGCGGTATCGATCAGCCAGAAGAACGGGAACGACCACAGCGCGAGCAACCCGGCCCCGAGCAGGATCATCGGGCGACGGCCCAGCCGGTCGGACCACGAACCCGAGAAGAAGATCACGAAGATGCCGACCAACGAGGTCAGCAGCGTGACGCCGAGCAGCTGCTGGCGCGGCAGGCCGAGCTCACGGGTGCCGTAGTCGAGCAGGCCGGAGATCCCGATGTAGAAGAACGTGTTCGTGGCGAACAGGAGTCCGGCGCCCAGCAGCACGCTGCGCTTGTGGTCGCGCAGGACCTCCATCAGCGGTGCCTTGACTACCTGCTTCTCCTGGCGCTCCTGCAGCTCCTGGAACACCGGGGTGTCCTCGATCTTGAGCTGGATGTAGAGCACGACCGGCGCGAGCACCGCGCTGAACAGGAACGGCAGCCGCCAACCCCACGACAGGAAGGCCTCCTGGCTCATCATCGCGCCTACCCCGAGGAACGCGAGGTTGCCGAAGATGACGCCGAATGGCACGCCCATCTGACCGAACGTGCCCGCCATGCCGCGCTTGCCGCTCGCGCTGTTCTCGGTCAGCAGCAGCACGATGCCACCCCACTGCCCGCCGACAGCGATGCCCTGCAGGAATCGCAGCGTCACCAGCAGGATCGGGGCCGCGACTCCGATGGTGCCCGCACCGGGCAGCACGCCGATCAGGAACGTCGCCGTGCCCATCATGATCAGGCAGGTCACGACCGCGGGCTTGCGGCCGATCTTGTCGCCGAGGTGGCCGAAGACCAGGCCACCGATGGGGCGGGCGACGAACCCGGCCCAGAACGTCGCGAAGGACAGCAGCACGCCGATCAGCGGTGTGGCGTTGGGGAAGAATTGCGTGCCGAACACCAGCGCGGCTGCGGTGGCGTAGATGAAGAAGTCGTACCACTCGATGGAACTGGCGATCAGCGCCGCGCCGAGCAGCTTCTTCGGCGTTCTGGGTGGTTCATGAGCAGTCATCGAAAGACTCCCTTGTCTTAGGACCAGACCGACCGGTTGGTATGACTGTGATGTCCGTCTCGTCTTGAGTCAAGGGGCAATCTTCAGCCGGTCAGCCCTCGTTGAGCACCCGGATCGGGGAACCCGCCTGGAACGCCCGGACGTCCTCGACGATCTCGACGAAGAACGCCTGGTAGGTGTCGTCGGTGACGTAGCCGATGTGCGGGGTCAGGACCGTGCGCGGCGTGTCGCGCCACGGGTCGTCGACGGGCAGCGGCTCGGCGCCGTAGACGTCGATGCCCGCGCCGGCGAGCCGGCCTTCGCGCAGTGCGGTGCGCAGCGCGTCCTCGTCGACGATCGGGCCGCGCGAGGTGTTGATCAGGTACGCGGTGGGCTTCATCAGCGCCAGCTCGTGGGCTCCCACCAGGCCGCGGGACCGCTCGCTGAGCACGAGGTGGACGCTGAGCACGTCGGACCGCTCGAACAGCTCGTCCTTGCCGACCAGCCGCGCACCGGCCTCGGCCGCGCACTGCGCGGTGAGGTTGCTGCTCCAAGCGATCACGTCCATGCCGAACGCCCGCCCGACGGTGGCCATGTGCGAACCGAGCCTCCCGAGACCGAGCACGCCGAGGGTCTTGCCGCCGAGCTCCACTCCCACACCCGTCTGCCAGCCACCGGTGCGGATCTGCCGGTCCTGCCCGGGGATGTCGCGCAGCAGCGCGAAGATCAGCCCCCACGCCAGTTCGGAGGTCGCCCCCCAGCCCCCACCGCTGCCGGTCCCGGACACCACCACGCCGTGCTCGCGCGCCGCGTCCAGGTCGATCGACGCGTTGCGCATGCCGGTGGTGACCAGCAGCTTGAGGTTCGGCAACCGGGTGATCACCTCGCGCGGGAACGGGGTGCGCTCGCGCATCGCGGCGATCACGTCGAACGGTTCCAGCCGCGACACGAGCTCATCGACATCGGCGATGTGCTCGGTGAACACCTCGACGTCGAGCCCGTCCCAGTCGGCGTAGCTCCGGGCGACGTCCTGGTAGTCGTCGAGCACCGCGATCCGCATGTCAAACCTCCGCTTTCCTGCTCCGGCAAAGACGGGACGGCGAAAATCCTACGCAGGTGATCGCGTCGGCAGGGGTGGCGCGAGACACTGGGCCCGTGACCGGATCCACCGTGCTGCACCTGCTGCCGTTGAGCACCTTCCACAACGACCGCGACCGGCCCATCACAGCCGCGAGCCTGACCTCGCAGGGCTTCGTGCACTGCTCCCCCGACGTGCCCACCACGTTGGCCGTGGCCAACGAGCTCTACAGCGACGTCGAGGAACCGATGGTCGCCGTCGAACTGGACCCCGAGAGGTTGTCCTCACCGGTGCGTTGGGAGGCCGCCGATCCGGCGCCGCCGCCCGGGGTGTCCGACGACGCGCTGTTCCCGCACGTCTACGGCCCGCTGGATCGCGAATCAGTGATCGGCATCCGCTACGCGCGCCGCGATGTCAAGGGCCGGTTCCTGTCGCTGGAGTCGCGCAACCGCACCGCCGAGGAGTTCGACCTGCTGCCGCATCCCGAGGGCGGCTGGTACCGGCGGACCTGGGCCAGTCCGGTCGAAGTCGAGCGCCCCAACGGCACCCGGCCGACCGCGACGACGATCTACTTCCTGCTCCCGCCCGGCCAGCACTCGGCGTGGCACGTGGTGCTCTCCGACGAGGTGTGGCTGTGGCACCGCGGCGGCCCGCTGACGCTGCACCTGGGTGGCACCGGGTCGAAGCCCTCCGACCACCCCGAGCAGGTGGTGCTGGGCGCCGGTGCGGGGCAGACCCCGCAAGCGGTGGTCCCGGCCGGGACCTGGCAGTACGCGTCCGCCGCTGCGACGGTCGAATCGCTGGTCACGTGCGTGGTGTCGCCCGGGTTCGACTTCGCTGACTTCGAGGTCGTGTAGGCAAGTCGAAGGAGGAGTGCCGCGCTCCCGGTCGGCGCATCGCTCCAGGGCCTCCCCCGACGACGACGTCACCGCGCGGGCCGCGGGCCGTTGCGACGACGGCGGCTACCGCCGGGAGGAACGCTCCCCTGGCCAGCAGCGCCGCGCGGTGCCTGCGGTAGGCGGCGACGAGACCGCGCTGGCGGTCGCGGTGCTTGCCCCGGCGTGTCGTGCCGGAACCGAGCATGCCTCGCTCCACCCACGACATCACGATCGAAAGACCCAGAACCATTCCGATGCCGATGCCCGCCGCCCCGGCGAACCCGGTCAATGAATTCAGCACCGGCAACACCCCCGAAACCTAGCCGGTTCGCGCCCACCGGTTGCCCGCACGACGCCACCGGTACCCCGATCGGGGCGGCGGCCTCGCGTTCGATCGAGTCGTCCGCTGCACGCGCAGATCCACTGTGGCCTGTTGATTTCACGGTAGGTGCGGGGCGTCTTGAACGCCGCGCGCGTTCCGCCCCGCTCGCCCCAACGGGTGAAAACGTTCTCCCGCGGATTGATCCGGTGCTCCGGACGATCGTTGATCGAGCAATCTGGTACCCGATGAGGGTCTACCATCGGGTCCGAAGTCGCCGCGTTCCGAGCCGGTCGGCGGGCAACCCACAGCCACCGGCGCACGTGTTGACCCGAGAGGCCCGATTCCCACGCCCGGGAGGTGTCGGCCGTGCGGGGTTATCCCGTTCATCTGCTCTTCCACCTGCTGGCGATCGTCGCCGGCATCGCCGCAGGCGTCAGCGGAGCGCTGTGGTGGCTGAGCAACGACCGCAACGCCCTCTACCTGGCCGTGACCGCGCTGATCGTCGGGATCATCGTGCTGCTGCTGCAGGGCTTCTACATCAACGCCAGCCAGCCGTCGCGCCCCGCTCCGCGCAGGCCCATGCCACCGGCTCCGCCGTCGCACCCGCGGTTCCCACCGGTCGCCGAGCGGCGCGATCCGACCCGACCGGACCTGGAACCGGTCGCCCCGCCGGAGGCGAAATCCGGTTCGGTCGACCAGGAGACCAAGACCTCGGCGATCGACGCCCTCAACGAGCACACCAAGGGCTGAGTCTTCGCAGCTCAGCGGCTGGCCTGCCCTCCAAATGTTGCACTGCGTGTCGCGAGTCACCATTCTGGGCCGAGATTCGGGTTCACCCTGGAGCCAGCCATGTCGATCATGCGGGTCAAGTCGGTCGAGCAGTCGATCCACGACGCCGAGGCACCGGAATTCCGGTTGCGCCGCGTGCTCAGAGCGGTCGACCTGCTCGGCATCGGGATCGGCGCGATCATCGGCACCGGGATCTTCGTGCTCACGGGTGTCGCCGCGGCCACCGACGCCGGGCCGGGCATCTCGATCTCCTTCGTCATCTCCGGCATCGCCTGCGGACTCGCGGCCCTCTGCTACGCCGAGTTCGCCTCCGTCGTGCCCGTCGCGGGATCCGCCTACACGTTCTCCTACGCCTCGCTCGGGGAGTTCATGGCCTGGCTCATCGGCTGGGACCTGATGCTGGAGTTCGTCATCGGCGCCTCCACCGTCTCGGTGGGCTGGTCGCAGTACTTCGTCGAAGCGCTCAGCGCGGTCGGTCTCGAGCTGCCCGAATCGCTGACCGCCGCACCGGGCGCGGGCGGGGCGGTGAACCTGCCCGCCGCGATCATCGCGCTGCTGCTGACCGTCGTGCTGGTGGTCGGCATCCGGCTCAGCGCTTCGGTGACCAACGTGGTCGTGGCGATCAAGCTGGCCGTGGTGCTGTTCTTCATCATCTTCGGCGCGTTCTTCGTCAAGACCGCCAACTGGGACCCGTTCATCCCGCCGCACCAGCCCCCGGACCCGGCCGAGAGCGGCTCCGCGCTCAACGACCCGCTGATCAACGCGATCTTCGGCAGCACCGGCTCGTTCGGCGTCAGCGGGCTCGTGGCCGGAGCCGCGCTGGTGTTCTTCGCCTACATCGGCTTCGACATCGTCGCCAGCGGTGCGGAGGAGACCCGCAGGCCGCAGCGCGACATGCCGATCGGCATCCTCGGCTCGCTGGCGATCTGCTCGATCCTCTACGTGCTGGTCTCGCTGGTGATGACCGGCATCGTCAGGTACGACAAGCTCGACACCGCAGCGCCGATGGCCACCGCGTTCCAGGCGATCGGAGCGCCGTGGGCGGTCGGGCTGGTGTCGCTCGGCGCGATCGCCGGTCTGACCACGGTGATCCTGATCCTGATGCTCGGGCAGGCCCGCGTCGGCTTCGCGATGGCCCGCGACGGGCTGCTGCCGGTGTACTTCGCGAAGGTGCACTCCAAGTACCGCACGCCCTACCGGATCACGGTGATCACCGGTGTCGTGGTCGCGATCATCGCCTCGCTGACGCCCATCGACGTGCTCGCCGAGATGACCAACATCGGCACCCTGTTCGCGTTCGTGCTGGTCTCGATCGGCGTGTTGGTGATGCGCCGGACGCGTCCGGACCTGCCGCGCGCGTTCCGCGTCCCGCTGGTCCCGGTGGTCCCGGTCCTCGCCGCGCTGGCCTGCTTCTACCTGATGCTCAACCTCGAAGGCTGGACCTGGCTGCGATTCGGCATCTGGATGGCCCTCGGCCTGTTGATCTACTTCGTCTACAGCATGCACCGCAGCCGCCTGGCCCGAGGCGAGACCATCGAGGACGCCGCCGACGAAGCGGACTGAGCGCTCAGACGCCCAGCTGCTCGTCGACGTAGCACCACATCCAGTTCTCACCCGGTTCGAAGGAGCGGATCACGGGGTGGCGGGTCTGCTCGTGGTGGACCGTGGCGTGCCGGTTGGGGCTGGAATCGCAGCAACCGACGTGGCCGCAGTCGGTGCAGATCCGCAGGTGCGCCCACACGCGTTCACCGGCTGCCAAGCAGTCCTCGCAGCTGTCCGCGCTGCTGGGGTCCGGCCGCTGAGTGGCGGCACCGGTCAGGTGTGCGCAACGATCCGACATCGTCTGGTCCCTTCTCTCCTGCCGCTCAGCATGTCCCGACGGGAGTGAGCATGCACGACCTGCCCGCCTTGATGGCTCTGCTCACCGGAGCGCTGGCCATCACGGCCCTGTCCCGCCGGCTCGGCGTGTCGGCACCGCTGGTGCTGGTGGTGGTCGGGCTGGGCGTCTCGGCGATCCCGGGCGTGCCGGACTACGCGATCAACCCCGACGTGGTCCTGCTGCTGATCCTGCCACCGCTGCTGTACTCGGCCGCGCTGCACAGCTCGTCCGTCGGGATCAAGGCGAACCTGCGGCCGATCGGGCTGCTGGCGATCGGCCTCGTGCTGTTCAGCACGGCGATCGCCGGTTTGGTGGCGTGGTGGCTGGTGCCCGGCTTGCCGCTGAGCGCGGCGCTGGTGCTCGGTGCGGTCATCGCCCCACCGGACGCGGTGGCGGCGACGTCGATCGGCCGCCGGGTCGGGTTGCCGCGCAGGCTGATGACGGTTCTCAGCGGCGAGAGCCTGGTCAACGACGCGACCGCGCTGACCGCCTACCGGGTCGCGGTGGCCGCGGCGATCGGCACCGGCACCTCGCTGCTGTCGGGCCTGGGCATGTTCCTGCTGGCAGCGGTGGGCGGGACGCTGATCGGCTTGGTGATCGCCTGGGTGGTCAACCGGGTCAAGCCGCTGCTGCGCGACGACATGCTCGACAGCGCGGTCGGGCTGATCGTGCCGTTCTTGGCCTACCTCGTCGCCGAGGAGGCGCACACCTCCGGAGTGCTGGCGGTGGTGGTCGCCGGGCTGTACCTGGGCCAGCAGGCACCCGCGCGCAGCGCGGCGACGCGCGTGCAGGACAAAGCGGTGTGGGGCGCGGTGGACACGCTGCTGGAAGCGGTGGTGTTCGCGCTGATCGGCCTGCAGCTCAGCAGCGTCGTGGACGGGGTGAGCACCGGGTTCGGGCCGCTGCTGCTGGCGGGCTGCGCGCTGACCGTCGCGGTGGTGCTCGCGCGCGTGGTGTGGGTGTTCGGCGTGATGTACCTGCCGGAGTGGCTGCGCGGCGAACGTCCCGACTGGCGCTACGAGCTGGTCGTGTCGTGGGCCGGGATGCGCGGGGTGGTGTCGCTGGCGGCGGCCTCGGCGATCCCGACGGTGACGCTGTCCGGGCAACCGTTCCCGCACCGCGACGAGGTGCTGTTCCTGACCCTGTTCGTCACGCTCGCGACGCTGCTGCTGCACGGCGCCACGCTGCGCCGGTTGATCGAGCGGCTCGGCGTGACCGGCGGTGAGGACTACACCGACGCGCTCGCGGAGGCCGAGGCCAGGCACAACGCCGCGCGCGCCTCGCAGGAGCGCCTCGACGAGCTGACCGCGGAGACCGAGCCGCCGGGGGACGTGGTCGATCAACTCCGGCGGGTGGCGCAGCAGCGCGCCAACCGGGCGTGGGAACGGCTGGGCCGCTCCGACGAGGAGCTGGGTGAGAGCCCCACGGCCGCCTACCGGAGGTTGCGCGGCGAGATGCTGGCCGCCGAGCGGGCGGTGTTCGTGCAGTTCCGCGACGCCCGCCGGATCGACGACGAGGTGCTGCGCCGCGTCATGCACCAGCTCGACCTGGAGGAGCTGTCACTCACCCGGGACTGACGGCAGGAAGCCCAGCTGCGCAGACAGGTCCGCGGAAGCGCTCTTCATGAACCCGACTGCCTCGCTCACGCGCTCGCGGGTGAAGCGGTAGGTGGGGCCGGAAGCGCTCAGCGCCGCCACCACGTTGCCCTCGTGGTCGTAGACGGCGACCGCGGCGGCGTTGAGCCCGATCTCGAACTCCTCGTAGCTGGTCGCGTAGCCGTCGTGGACGATGAGCTCGAAGTCCTTGCGCTGCTGCCTGGCGGCGGTGACGGTCTGCTCGGTGTACTGCTCGAGCTTGCGCGCCAGGATGCGGTCCTGGTCGTCGCGGGGAGCGTGGGCGAGCAGCACCTTGCCGCTGGAGGTGGCGTGCAGCGGCGTGCGCTGGCCGACCCAGTTGTGCGCGGTGACCGAGGCGGTCCCCCTGGCCTGGCTGATGTTGATGGCCACGTCGAAGTCGCGGATCGCGATGTTGACGGTCTCGCCGAGTTCGGTGGCCAGCGAATCGCAGTAGGCCTGGCCGATGCGCGAGAGGTCCAGCCGCTCGGTGGCCGCGCCCGCCAGCCGCACGATGCCGAACCCGATGGCGTACTTGCCGCGCTCACCGAGCTGCTCGACCAGACCGCGCGATTCCAGCACGCTGACCAGACGCGATGCGGTGGACTTGTGCACGCCGAGCTCGCCGGCGATCTCGGTGATGCCGACCTCGCCGTTGCGGGCCAGCAGTTCCAGCACGGTCACCGCCCGGTCCACAGATTGCACGAGGGCACCCGAGCTACTTCCGCGTGATTGAGACGCACTAGCCACGGGCCAGACCCTATCGGCTCGCCGGACCTATTCCGCGATCATCCGGGGTGGGCAGGGAATTCTGTTTCTCATTGTGCAACACGCGAGGTCACTTGGCCAGCGTCCAGCAACGCCGTGGCGAGGTGGTCGGCGTAGGAGTTGCGGACCAGGACGCGGTAGCCGGCGTCGAGGCGCCAGAGGATCACCGGGACTCCGGCGACGAGGGTTTGCGCGCAGTGCCCCGGGACGAACATCCCGGGGTGCAGGTCGAGGGAGCACAGGGCTTCCAGGACCTCGCGGTCGTGCAGGCGCAGGGTGGTCCGGGCCGCCGACACGTCGACCATGCTCCGATGGCCCGACTCCGTGCCGGTGACCCCGACCAGCAGGTGCTCGTCCGGGCCTAGCCCGAGGGCGGCGCGATGCTCGTCCCCGGTGACCCGGTTGACCTCCGGGAGCCGCAGCCCCAGCGCGAGCTCGGCGTCCGTGCGCACGTCGAGCTGAGGCAGGAACGGCTCCTCGACCAGCACTTCCGCGAGCTCGGCGGCGCGGTGCCCGAGCGGGCTGCGGCGCAGGTCAACGTCGACCGTCACGGCGGGCTCCTTCCGGGTCGTAGAAGACCGGCTCGTGCACCCGCACCGGGACCTCGCGTCCGTCGAGGGAAACCCCGATGCGCTCACCGATGTGGTCGCGCCCGGACTGGACCAGCGCCAGCGCGATGGTGCGGCCGAGGATCGGGCTGCGGTAGCTGGAGGTCACGTGCCCGATCCCGCCTGCTAGGCGGGCGCCTTCCGGCAGGAGCTCGGCGGGGTCCTCGGTCAGCAGGCCGACGAGCTGTTCGCGGTCTGCGCGGGCGGTGTCGGCGCGGCTCAGCGACCGCTTGCCGATGAAGTCCTTGCGGTGCGAGACCGGCATCCCGAGATCGAGCGGAGTGACGGTGCCGTCGGTGTCCTGGCCGACGATGACGTAGCCCTTCTCGGCGCGCAGCACGTGCATCGTCTCGGTCCCGTAGGGCGTGACGCCGACGTCCTCCCACAGCGCCAGGCCGTACCAGGACGGGACGTTGATCTCGTAGGCCAGTTCGCCGGAGAACGAGATCCGCGCGATGCGGGCGGGAATCCCGTTGTGCAGCGCGGTGTCCCGGAACTCCAGGAACCCGAGCTCTCCCAGGTCCGGCGCCAGCCGCGCGACGACCTCGCCCGAGTCGGGGCCGGTGACGGCCACCGCCGCCCACTGCTCGGTGACCGAGGTGCACCGCACGTCGAGGTCGGGCCACTCGGTCTGCAGCCACTGCTCCAGCCAGTCCAGGACCTTCTCGGCACCGCCGGTGGTGGTGCTCAGCAGGTAGTGGTCGGGAGCCAAGCGCAGCACGACCCCGTCGTCGAGGACCATCCCGTCGGCGGAGCACATGATCCCGTAGCGCCCCTTGCCGACCGGCAGCTTCGCGAACCCGCCGGTGTAGACGCGGTTGAGGAACTCCGGCGCGTCCGGGCCGACGACCTCGATGCGGCCGAGCGTGCTGACGTCCTGCATGGCGACCCCGGTGCGCGCGGCGAGGCATTCGCGGTGCACGGCCGCAGCCATGTCCTCGCCGGGGCGCGGGTAGTGGCGCGGGCGCCGCCACTGCCCCACGTCCTCGAACACCGCGCCGTGAGCCACGTGCCAGGAGTGCATCGGGGTGGTGCGGATCGGGTCGTGGAGGTCGCCGCGCTCGTGGGCGGCCATGAGCGCGAACGGGACCGGGACGTACGGCGGGCGGAAGGCCGGAGCACCGACCTCTCCGGGTCCGACGCCGAGTTCGGCGGCGATCACGGCCATCGCGTTGACCCACGAGGTCTTGCCCTGGTCGCTGCCGACCCCGATGGTCGTGTGGCGCTTGATGTGCTCGACCGAGCGCAGCCCGGCGCCGATCGCGCGTCGGATGTCGGCGACCGTGGCGTCGCGCTGGAAGTCAACGAACTGCTCCGCGTCGTCGCCGGGCGTCAGCCAGACCGGGTGGGGCGGGCGGATCGGTTCCGGTGGCAGGTCGGGCGCCGTGGGAGCGGCCGTCCCCGATGCGCGGGCACCCGCCCGGAGCCCTTCGTCGATGCAGCCGGGGAGGTCGAACGTTCCGTTCGCGGCCCCGGCGACCAGGCCGTCGACCGGCCGGAACGCGGCGATGCCGTCGTCCCAGCAGCGGTCGCCGTCGTGCAGGTGCAGCACTGGGCTCCAGCCGCCGCTGACCGCCAGCAAGTCGCAGTCGATCTCCGTGCCGTCGGACAGCAGCACGGATTCCAGGCAGCGGCCAGAGGTGTCGACGACGGTGGCTCCGGCGATCACCGGGACGTCGGCGGGTGGTGGGTCGCTGCGACTGTCGACGATGGCGCGCACCCGGCACCCGGCTGCGGCGAGCTCGGCGGCGGTGGCGTACGCGCTGTCGCCGGTCGTGGCCACGACCACCTCACGGCCGGGCACCACGGCGAACCTGCGCAGGTAGGTCGACACTGCGGAGGCGAGCATGATCCCGGGCCGGTCGTTCCCGGCGAACACCAGGGGCCGCTCGTGCGCCCCGGTCGCCAACACCACCCGCCCCGCCCTGACGTGCCACATCACGTTCCCCTGCGCGATCAACAGGTAGTCACCCTCATAACGCCCAACCACCGTGGCCCCC
>NZ_SMKV01000014.1 GCF_004348445.1 Saccharopolyspora aridisoli
CCCACCACCCCATCCCCACCCACAATCCCCCGCCCGCCGGGCGACGCACCTGCTGACCAACGGCGCGGGCGCGACCACGGTCGTGGGCGTCCTCCACCCGGAGGAGCGGGCGAGATGAGTCACTTCGGGCCGTTGCTGGGACTGGACCCGGCGGGGGCGGTGTTGCCCGGGTGCAATACTGGGCCGGGAGTCCGGCCGGTGGCTGCCGACAGTGCTGATCACCTGCGGAAACTCCACCCATCCCCGAGGGAGCGCTCACCTTGACCGACGGACCTCTGATCGTCCAAGCGATCAAGTCTGATACACATCTTACTGGATGTGGTTTCCAATACAGCTACACCATCGAAGAGAGCTGGGACCTTGTGTGAAAGGTGAGCCGGTCGTGCACGTGCCCGAATTCGGTTACCAGTCGCCGAATTTCTCCTCGTCGTCGGTCGTCCACCCCCGCGGGCCGACTCCGCCGAGCATGTCGTCGAACCTGCCGGCCGCTGCACGTTCAGCGGCCCGGTCTTCAGGGGTAGGCCGGTACCACTGGAGTTCGGTGCGGATGGTGAGCAAGTCAACCATGTAGTCGCTGATGTCCACCCGCTCGATCTCGGCCAACCCACTGCCGTCCGGGGCGTAACGGAATCCCTTCTCGATGACGCTTCCGACGAGTTTGGCCACATCCTTGCCGCCGATTCCGGCCACACCCACCACGGAGAGCTTCAGACCGAACACATAGGCGACTTGCGCGTACCACCGTTGAAACTCACCTTCGACGAAGGTGCAGTTCAACGCCTGTCCGACGCTCGCCGCCACTTGCTCCAGCGCCTCGACTGTCTTCATCGTCTCGTCTGTATCCACCCGTATGTCCAGATGGATCTTCTGCGGCTTCATCTAGACTCTCTCCGCGGTGGAAACATCTACGTCGGTCATGCGCGAACTTCGTCGGCTGCGGGGCCGAGGCGTGCATCCGGAGGCACGCAACACCCATACTAGAAGCTGTGTTCGATATGGTCCATCCGGAGCCGTCATGGAAGCGAGGCGACGACCGTCGCGTTCGCCCACACCTCTCCCGCCTTTACCCGGTCACCGCTGCGGTCCAACCGTTCCGAGAGGCGTGGGATGTCCAGGCTGTGGTTCCCGGCGAGCTAAGCGCGTGGCTGCGCACCACAACCGGAGGGTGGCTGGCCGAGGTCCGGTTTCGCGTGCGTCGAGGCGATGGTTTCGAAGGTGTTCTGCATACCGGCTGGCTGCCGGCGGATGTCGTAGAACCTCGGGAGGATGCCCCTTCTCGACCGCAATGATCGTCGATCCCTGACCTCAAGGGCAGTACGCTGACGACATGGCTGACTACGTGCAGGTTGTGACCACGACAGATTCAGAAGACAAGGCGGCCACCCTCGCGCGGAGCATCGTGGAAGCTCGTCTTGGAGCATGCGTGCAGGTCGTTCCGATCCGCAGCTTCTACGTGTGGGATGGCGCTGCCCAGGACGACCCCGAATGGCAGTTGCAGATCAAGACTGCTGCTGGCCGCACCGATGCTGTGATCGAGCACATCAAGACCAACCACGACTACGACGTCCCGGAAGTGATCGTCACCCCGATCACAGCCGGAAATGATGCGTACTTGAAGTGGATTGACGAGGAGACTCAAGCCTCCTGACGTTTTCCTGCCAGACCGGATGTGATGCGCTGCCGCAGGTCATTGGCGATGCCACGCCCACCAGGCTGCGGCAGCGTCTCGGTCAGCTCCCACAACCTGTCTTGCGCGAGGCTCGCCTCATAGCGAACAGCCATCGGGAGGGCTTGCCTGGCCAATCCATCAGCACGGTCGTAGTCAGCGTTGGCTGCTGCGGAAAGTGCCAAATCAGACACCACTAGGGCACGGACCTTGGTTTCTGACGGCGACAGGGACTTGAGCAGGGAACCAGCGAGACTGTCTGTCTCGCGGTGTCCCAAACGGCCGTACGACGAAACTGCCAAGCTCCCAAGCCGGGAAGCACCAAAGAAGCTGGTCCACGAACGCTCATGGTGCGGACGCGCGTAGTCATAAGCGGTGAAGGCCCGCTCAAGCGCCCGCTCCACCGTCGAGGTCGCCCCAATTCGAGCAGCTTCCTCAGCTTGTCTTGCTGCGACCCAAGCCTGCGTTGTTGGCGCAGAACCGCGCACGTGTTCCCCCGCTTTAGCGAGTACTTCGACAGCCTCATACGACTTGTCCTGCGAAGCAAGCAGATACGACCAGTAGTTCAGGATGCATGCGGTCAGTGGTCCATCGCCGGCTTCCTCGGCCATTCGCATGGCCTCGCGGTAACGCCTGAGCGCTTCGCGCGGCTTCGAGAGATCGAATGCCAGCCACCCGGCGAGCGCTTCGCTCTCACCAGCGGCGGACAACAAACGACGCCGATCTCGCTCGTTCGACGTCACGGCGAGCAGATCCTGCAACGTCCGTCCGTGCTCCGCGAGCGACGCCAGGATCGTCCTAGAGGGCGTCGTTTCCTCCAGGTGGAAAAACTCGGTTGTGCGGTCCTGCACCAGGTCGATCGTGCGCTCATCAGGGGCGCGACCGTGTTCGATTGTGTCGGCGAGCTTCTGCCACGGCGCAGCACTCATAATGGCTGCGCTTGCCAACTTGAGGACGTCACGGCGATCCACGTCGTCATCTCCTCGGTCGTGGTGCGTATACGGCGCGAGGGTAGGTGGTGGCCCATCTGCTGGCGATGCATCCGACACATAGCCGAACCGAAACCACAGCGCGGACGCGGGCGCACGAAGTAGGTGTGCCCACCGTCCAAGCTTGGCGAGATCGGTCGGTGGCCGGTCCCGTTCGATGCGGCTTAGTTGACTTTGCCCAATTCCCAACCACTCGGCCATCGTTGCTTGATTGATCGCGGGCACAAACGCAAAACGGTACAACCGGACGATACGACCAAAGTGTTGCTCAGCGATAGCAGCACGAACGTCCTCGCGCTCCCAAAAGTCATTGGGAGGCGTAGGCGGCTGCTCAGCTTCCCGGTACTGAGCTCGACGGGCGCATGGACTACACCGTTTGCCGTGTTGATCCCCAGCGAGTCGGCATCCGCAGTCTGCGCACGTGTTCATCCCCATGTGCGATTCACTCCGTAGCGTAGTGATCGCTCGCAGTGTAACCGAGCAATATCCCGTTGTGCCTCGGTTTATGGATCACAGGCATACCTGCTGCATACGGCTATGCGTCGTAGCAATTCCTCTACAGGCCAACGGGGTTCACAGTCGGTTCCAGCAGCCGGACATGTCGCCTCCACCGCTGGCTCGGCTGCTGGCACCAAGCCGCCAGCGAGGACCACGACCAAGGCGGTACGAACACATGGCAGTAGATCTGATCCTGACCTTCCTGGCAGCCGCCATGCTCGGCGGACCGTTGGTCCTCCTACGCCTGATTGACAGCAGACCGAGAAGCCAAGTTGACGCCGCCACGCCGCGACGGGCCCTCCACCTGGCGCGCGGCGGTATGGGGCGGCCGGTGGGGAGCGAGGAACAGGGAGTTCCCGCCGGCCGCACCCACCCTGGTCCAGAGGTGCCGTCATGAACATCCGAGGCGGGATCTTCACGTTCTGGTGGGTCGTGGATCACGAATCCGACCAACGACATGCGACGACCACAGATCCCACGAGGTTGGACGACGGGACAAAGGTCGCACAGTTGTGCGGAGGCCAGATCGCTCTGGCCAAGCCCGGCACGCGCTCAAAGCCCGAATCACTGGGGATCGAGACCTTCTGCGGGCAATGCCTCTGGCAGTCGACCGTGGATAGCCACGGCTACGAGCGAGTTGACGTTTTTCACTTCTAGACCCCGGTCCAGCGCGGAGCCCCGAAGCCTCGGCGCTGGACTGGGTTTCATAGCCGCCGTGGTCAGTGCGGCAGCCCCGAACCGCACTGACCACGCTGGCGAGGAATTCGTAAGGAGAACCAGTCATGCACTGGAGCGAGATTTCGGCCGAGGACGGCCTCGGAAACCCGACCTGCCTCCGTCTCAGGTCCACGTCGCGTGGACTCGCGATACTGGTGCCGGCCAGGGCTGCGGCCACCGTGCTTCACGTGCCGAAAGACCACATCGGCAACTTCGTCGACGAGTTGACCCGCGTGATCGACGAGCTCAACACCGACGAATCGGTGACCGCAAGACGATGACTTGCGGCGCCGTGGGCAAACACTCCGCGAACGAGAGCCCAGACGGGTACGTCACCGCCTGGTCCGGCGATCTCGCTGATGACATGCCTACGCAGACCTTGCAGCTAGTGGATGACCTCTCCCTCAGCCAGGGGTGGGCCAAGCCAACGCCAGAGTTTCTGGCGCAGCTGCTGGAAGCGCTGAAAAGGCGCCTGTAGAAACAGCATCTCCGACCTTCCTCTGCGTGGGTAAGAGTGCCCGCCCGGAGGTATGCAGCGTTGGCGGTTCACGCCAGCGTGAAGAAGCGAGCAACGAAGGGAGGGAAAGCAGATGGAGGAAGACAACTTGGTGATCGGTGTGCGGAAGGTGTCGGTCGTGCGTGACCGCATGGATCTGTCGCACGGAGACCCGTCCAAGTCCGGCGGTGGCGACGGCCACGGAGACCAGGGCGGCGACGGACTGAACATTCCGGAGTAAGCGCGTTGTTGTGACGGTGGGCAGACCAATCCGCGCTCGTCGGTCTGCCCACCGTTCTTACGAGCAAGGAGGGAATTGTGGATCACTACCTAGTCGAATCGATCGAAAAGGCGTTGGGATGGAGTAATTCTCGTCCGCTTGGCGCCGGGTTTGCCCACGGCAGCATGAACGATCCGGCGCTGTGCCAACGAATCCTGACTCCAACGCGGTTGCTGGATGTCATCATGCGGCGGTCGTTGGAGTTCCCGCAGTTCCGGGTGTTCCAGCACGGTGAGGAAATGCACCCGGACCGGTATCTGAGGAACGTAGTGACGCGTCGTGGGCAAAGCCTGTCGATGGCGCGGATGGAACGCCTCGCTCAGTTCCTCGGTGATGGCTGCACCGTCGTGCTGGACACGCTCGACGCGTTCGACCCCACGATGGAGATCGCCTGTCAGGCATTGCAGTGGTGGTCCCGCGAGCTGGTACAGGTGAACACCTACCTGACCACGGCCGACGCGGCTGGGTTCAACTTGCATTGGGACGACCATGATGTCCTGATCGTGCAGCTTGGTGGCGAGAAATCGTGGGAGGTACGCGGGACCAGCCGTGTCGCGCCGATGTACCGAGACACCGACCACTCAGGCGAGCCGCCAGAGGAAATCGTCTGGTCCGGCACTATGCGGGCTGGGGACGTCATGCACATTCCGCGCGGATTCTGGCACCAGGCCACCCGTACTGACCGGTCCGGCGACGATGCTGGCTACAGCCTGCACGCGACGTTCGGATTCGTAAAGCGGACCGGGGTGGACTGGCTTTCGTGGGTCGCCGACCGGTCCCGTACGGATGAGGCGTTCCGGCTCGATCTGGATCGCGAGGGCAGCTCGGCCGCGCTCGCCGAGCGGGTGCCGCAGCTCCTCGCGCAGTACTCGCAGGACGTGTACCTCGCCGCCCGCGAGCAGGAGCGCCCATCGCGGAGGCATGTCACTACATCCGGGGTCTTCGGTCCGGTCACCGACGTGGTGTGCATGGCCGACTTCCCTCCGCGCATCCACGCGAACGGCTCCACCGTCGAGGTTGTCGCCGCCGGCAAGGAAATGACGTTCGCGGCCAAGGCTGAACCGGCGCTACGCCTACTGCTGTCAGGCAACCCGGCGAATGTTCACCAGGTCACCAAGACCACGGGAGTCAATGCCGATGTGCTCGCCAGGGCTCTGCTCGATGAAGGCTTGTGCGGGGAGCTGACCGAGGAACTAGCGGCGGGCTACGTTGGCGTAGGTTCACGCACGCCTTAGTTCAGCAAGCAGAACGTCCGCAGCCGCCCGCGCGGGTTCAGACAGTGGTGTCGGCGCTCCGCGGCGGGCGGCAGCTCGGATCGCGTTGGCGCACTGCAACAGCTGTGCAAGCTTGCCCGAACGAGTTTCAAGATCAGCAGAGAATTCGTGCTGTACCCGCGAGGCCATCCGGCGGTCAGGCAGCGCCGATTGCCACAAGGTCGCGGCATCGTGCCCACGCGGCGCCGCGCCCCAGTCTTCCCAGTCAATGATGTGGCCCTCTGTGGAGAGGTTGCCCCAATGCAGGTCCGTGTGCGCAGTCGCCCACTCATCCACAATGGTATCGACGCCTTCGAAGACCTCGGTGATCCTCTTGGTGAGGTGAGCTTGGCTCATACCGACCCGTTCGGTTGGGTGCGTTCCCAGCGCGGCCAGCGACTCATGTAGGCCCGTCCACCACGAATCTGGAAGCGTCGCGGCCGTCGCAAGATCACCCACCACGGGGGACGTAATCAACTCCACCTCGTCCACACGCCACACGACGTCCCTAGTCGTATCGGACCACGTAGCGCTTTGGAACCACTCAGGCTTCTTAACCCCACGGATCGTCGCCGCAGCTTCCAACCCGATCCACACCGCGCTGTTGATCCGCCACCGCTGGCGGCGTTCCACTCTTACCCAAGTGCCGTCGCTGGTGCGGAAGCCCTCCGTAGCCCCGTGCTCCCCGTAGACCACAGACGCCCGATCGAGACGCACCCCCAACGCCTGTTCGACACGGTCAAGAACATCCTCGTGCCGGTTCTCGCGGACGTCGAAAACCGCGGGCGGTTGAGTAGCGGTCACAGCGAACAGCTCCTTCGACACTTAGCAACGCACCAATCATCCATGAACGAGCTTGATCCAATTGGCCGACGTGTACTGAAGCCCTCTGGGTGGGCGGTCTGCCTGTCTTTAGCCTCTGGGGCTGTCAGCTTGAACAAGTCTAGTGAAGGTCGGAACCTGTGGCACCGGATTCCGCGTCGATCTAGCAAGCATGACGAACTACTTGCCGCGCAAGGTCGGTCCAGCGCCGCGAGGTCGGGAAGGCTGCGGGGTGTGTCAGCGCCTGGGCTTACATACTCCCCGGCCTGTTCGGGGCCCGGTGAACCTTGCTCAACACATCGGCGACCTGAAAATGCCAAGAGCCTTCTCCCGATCGAAGCTGGGGAGAGGGCTCTATGCATTCGTGGGAGTCGCCGTTTCAGCCGTAGGAGAGTACGAGAGCTGCGGCTGCAGCGTCCTTCGACGGCCATCCAGGGCGGCGCGATGAGCCCCTTGGCACCGGCACCGGCTTGCCGTCTTTGCGCTCTGGCTCGTAGACCGTGGCGCCTGATCGTTCGATGCGGCGGACCGTGCCTAGGAATTCTTTGTGCTTCGAGTAGACCTCCCACACGGTTTGCATGGTGAATCGGGCCGCCGGAACGAGGGCGTCTGTACTGAGCTCGGGCACGGCTCCTCCTTCTCGGGACCGAGGCGACCAGAACAGCCGAGGCGAAGTTGGAGACAATCTCCTTGGCTGCTGTACGGTCGCCCGGTCGATTCCACTGGTTGAGACAGGGTTTCGACATGGCGATTCCACCGTTGCAGCGGTGGAATCGCTGGCTGTGCTTCCAGGCACAGGCTGGTCACGCTGCTGCGATCTCCTTTGCGGCGGTGCGCAGCGTGGTCAGCACCTTGCGGCGCTGTTTTCCAGCGACACTTCGGTCTACTCCGTAGTGCAGGCCGAGGGCGTCGTCGGTATGCGGCTTGAAGCCGGCCAAGCCGTAGGCGCGACACAGCAGCTCGTAGTCGGCGGCGCTGACGGTCCGATGGTGCAGCAGCTCATCGACGTAGGCAGCGGTGGCGTCCTCCGGCCATGACGGGTCGACCGGATCGAGATCGGCTTCATCCGTAGAGGGAGCTGCGGGAAGCAGAAGCGCGGCGATCGCGTCGAACGTGTCGGGCTTCATTCGCCGGTTGATGTCCGGGTGGTTGGTCACGGCAGCTCGCGCGACATCGACGTCATGGTCGGCGTCCTCCAAGGCCGTGGCCACGGTGCGGAGCTGATCGCGTGAGTAGCCGGTCACGGCACGCGAATGGCGTGAGGCTTCCGTCGCCACGCGGTTGGTGATCGCGCGCTTGGCACGCCGGGTGAAGTCAGCAGCGCCATTGCGTGCCATCTCCAGCAGGGCAAGTGCACCTTCCTGGTGTCCGTCATCCGGACCAAAAGCGGGGTGCCGCCCGAACCGGGCGCCGATCGATTCAATCATCACCGTGTAGTGGCGGTATAGAGCAAGCTCGGCGACGGAGTCGCGTCGCTGGCTGATCAAGCTAACGAGGTATTCCGGCTCGTCATAGTTCTCGGCGACATCCTGAAATCCAACATTGCGCACGAGTGCGCGTGCCACGTTGGAGAGCTGGTTGTTCCCGAAAACTGCTTCTCTGGTCGCCGAGATGCGCTCTTCAAACGTGCCCCCATCCACTGAACTCCCCCTATACAACCACGTTCCGTAGTCATGTGCGTCAGCAAGCCCTTCGCTACTCTCGTGACCGGCCAGTGCATACTTTCGACGTTAAGTAGGACGCTGGCCTGTGCCGGGCATGCCCCCCTCGCCCCCTCGGATGCCACTCGTCAGAGTGACAACCCCACCCCAGGGAACACGTACCGTGAGAAAGCTACGTGGTTGCTCTCGATCTTGAAAGTGCGAAAAGTAACGATCTTATTGCGCAGCCAGGGTTCCGTCTGGCTTATCACACGCTTTTGGAGTAATGGGACGAATTTGCCCTATTGCAGCTGGGTGGAATTACCTAGCCACAATTGTTTGAAATTACGCTCCACCCTTTTGGCGGTACCGTTTTCTGCCATGAGCTGCCTTGGGGCCAGTCGGACTTCAGGCGGCATCGGATACTGGGCTTGTCCTGGTCCATGAGCCGTCTCCTGTCCGGACGTAGCGGGTGGCAGAGGGTTCCCAGGCCGGCCCGAAGAGCTCGGCTTCGGTGTCCAACGGGACACCGAAGAAGTCGGCCACGGCCAAGGTCGCTTGGATCGTCTCGGCGATTTCGAAGGCATCGTCCTCGTCTACCTCGAAGATCACTTCGTCGTGCACCGGCAATCGCAGGTAGGCGGTCAGACCCTCCTTGTCCAAGCCCAGGAGACCTTGGGCGAAGACGTCACGGGCGAGGCTTTGGACCATGTAGTTCGTTGCGGCGTAGAGCCTGCTGCGGTCCAGCGGCAGGATGCGACCAGTGGGCGAGATCAGCTCTTTCGCCCCGTACTTACCTCGTGCGGTCAGGCGGGCTGAGTAGCGTTTGATGCCGGGGAAGGTCCGGTCGTAGGCGGCGATCGCACGGCGGACATCGGCCTCCGGTACTCCGGTCTGACGCGCGATCGACTCGACACCACCGCCGTAGACCTTGGCGAACCCGGTGGTCTTGGCCACCTTGCGGTGGCGCTTGGTGAAGTCCGGTCCGTAGATCTGCTCTGCGGTGAAGTCGTGCAGATCGGCGCCGTCTCTGATGGCGGTGACCATCGCGCGGTCGCCGGCTAGGGCGGCCAAGACCCGCATTTCGATGGCGGTGTAGTCGACGCTGCCGATGATGTTGCCGGGTTTGGCCACCATCGCCTTGCGGATAGTGCTGTCTCCGCCGGGGAGCTGCTGCAATGGCGGCTTGCTGATCGACATGCGCGCGGTACGCGCCTGTAGTGAATTGATCTTCGGGTGCAGTCGGGACCGTTCATCGAGACCGGCAGCCATCGCGTCGGCGTAGGTCGTCAGCCACTTCGACGCGCGCTTGGCGCGCACGACAGCATCGGCGAGCGGGTTGGGCTCGCGGACACCGAGGCGCTCCCACTGCGGATCGAGGTCGGCCAGTGGCAGCAGCACGTCTTTGTCGACTTGCAGTGCCCCGCTGGCGGTGGTGTCGGTAAGAACTTCGCCCATCGCCACGAGCGCGTCGGCAACCTGGCGGGTGGACCCGATCGTCGAGACTCCGTACCGCTTGGCGCGGTTGCGGTGGTGCTCCGCCTCGGTTGCCAGTCGCGACGACAGTTCGTCGACGTAGGGCTTGTCGATCAAGACGCCGCGACGTTCCATCGTGGCGCAGACCCGTGCTACCTGGTGTTCGAAGTCAGCAAGGCGCTCCAAACTGCGCTCGTGCACGAGTGGGCCAAGCACGTCCAGCAGGCGGGAGGTGAAGATGACGTCGAGTCCGGCGTAGCGCAGGTAGGTCGGGTGGTCGGATGGAATCGCCGCCCAGCCGGTGGCTTTGGTGTGCCCGAGCTGCCGGAACACGCTGATCAGGCCCTCTTGGGTATCCGGGGCGTCGGGGTCGATGTGATGCTGTGACAGCGACTTCAAGCCGTGGCCAATCCCACCGTCTTCCGGGCCTCTGGGGTCCAGCAGGTGAGCGAGAATCCGTGTGTCGACGGTCTTGTGTGCCAGCACCTCCATCGGGACGCGCAGGTGCCGGTCGAGTACGAGCCAGTCAAACGGCGCGTTGTGCAGCGCAATCCGGGGTAGCCCCAGCAGTGCGTTCCGTGCGGCTGCCTCGAACTGGGGTCGATGTTCGACCCGCACCACCCAAGCTTCGGTGCCTGTGCCGAACTGCACGGTGCGCAGGCGGTTGCCTGCTGCGTAGGTGTCCAGCCCGGTGCCCTCGGTATCGACCCCGATCACGCGACCGTGTTCACGCCGAACCCAGGCCGCGAACTCCTCCAAGTCATCGCTGGACTCCGGTACGAATGTCACCGTCTGCTCGCCGGCAACGCGGTAGGAATAGCTGCGCATGGTCACCTCCCTCATTCCGTGATGGGTTCGTCGGGGTCTTCACCGAGATAGCGATTCCACGGCGGCATCAGGTCAGCCCACCGGAAGCCCCTACCTGTTTCCTTGCCGACGCGGACAACGACTGGCCGCACGCCAAACTCAGCCAGGAACCGGCGTACATGTTCGTCGTCGATACCTTGACCTCGGCCCCAGCGTGCGAAGATGGCATCGGCGTCGATGACGCGCTCGGCCAGAGCCGAACGGAACACCACGCGGTCGTTGATCCCGCGCCCCCAGTTGCCCGAGCGGTAGACGTCGCGCGTGGCCCGAAGGAACCGAACGCTGATGTTCTCAGCCTGGTCCTTGCCCGCATTGCGGAGCGCTTCGCACGCGGCGTAGGCCCGCGCCGGCCACTGCCCACCGGCCATCACCGCGGGAAGTGAGAGCACTGACCACAGCTCCAGGTCCCGGTTGGAGACCATCGGCGCCAGCTCGTCTTCGACCTGATCCAGGACGGTGCTCACCGCGTCGTCGTCGGCGACCGAGGCAGTCCAAGACGCCAACTTCGCTGCCAGGTCATCGGCGACCGGGCCGTCCCGACGTGGGCGAAACGACGCCGGGCGTTCGTGTGGCATGGCCTGTTGCATCGACACCACGAAAGTGCGCGAGAGCAGGGCATCCGGCAGAGCGGCGCGAGCCAGGCCAGCCCAGACGATTGGAGCGAACGTCGTGTAGGAGATCGCCTTACGCTGGTCGTTGGTGTCGGCTCGGATGGTGTCCTGACCCCGCTTATAGCCACTGTTCAACACTGCGGTGATGCTGCTGGTGTCTTGGCCTCGTGCGGCATAGAGGTTGTCGACCTCGTCCAAGCCCAGCGGCACCGGTACATCAGGCTTGCCCGGGTCAGAGTCTTCGTGGGTCAGCGCGTTGATCGTGCGCAGCACTGACGCCGCAGTGGGGTCCACCGCCAGCCGCCCTTGCACGAGCCGGCACACCAGATCTAACGCCAATGTTTTGCCCGATCCCGGCACTGTGGATAAAAACCCCAGTCGCGGAGCGACGTCGGCGGCTTCGGTGCGGCGCAGAAAGTACGTCGCGGCGATCCACAGCGTGATGACGTCGAACCACGCTGAGGGCTCGATGAGCAGGAACCGTTGCAAGAACGTGCGGACTTCCTCAAGCAACTCGGCTGGGTCGTCATCGAAGTCGCCGTCGAGCGGTTTCGGCCGGGCCGTCCGGATCGCCTCGCCGAACTCGTCGGCGAAGCTGTCGCCGCTGTGCTGACGCCAGTCGGCCAGATCGCCGCACCCGGAAGGCAGTGACAGCCAGCGAGCGCGAATTCCGATCTCGGCCAGGTGCTCGGTGAGGTGGGTGTTGAACTGCTGTCCGCTCTCGTCTGCATCGCCGGCGAGCACGATCTCCCGTCCAGCGTTTCCGGCTACGATCGCTTCCGCCGTAGCTCGTCGGCGAGCGTGCGAGGCACCCGCCACGGCCACCGCGGTGAAGCCGGTCGCGGCGACCACAAGTCCGTCACTCGGCCCTTCGGTGACCACAACGGGGCCGTGTGCCTGGCGGCTGAACCAGGCCAAGTGCGTCCACCTCTTGCCCTCCGGGTTGGTTAGTCCCGCCCACCGATTCGGGTCTGTGCCTGACAGGTCGCGGCCTTGTGCTCCGTGCGCGATGCCGTCGGTTGTGCAGAAGGGCACGACCAGCCGAGGGTGTTCGCGGAAGGAGTCCGAGAGGTGGACGAACGGTGTGGTGCCAGCGTCGAACCCCAGGCGTAGCTCCCGAGCGATGTCCTCGGTGATGCCGAATCGCTGGCGTGCGTAGGTGGCGGCCGGCGAGCCAGCGAAGGCCATTTGGGCGCGGTCCAGGTAGGCGGTGAGCGCGGCGATATCGGCAGTGTCGAGCTCGGTTGAGGGAGCTGTTCCCGCGGTGATCTCGCCGGTGACGTCGAAGAGGTCTGACCAGGCCAGTCCCACCTGTTTGAGCATGGCGGCGACGTCGCACCCCTGGGAACGGCAGTGCAAGATGGCTTTGCGTTCCGGGCTCACGCTGATCAACAGGGAGGGGTGGCGGTCCCGATGTACGGGGCAGCGCACCAGCCACCCGTCACTGCGCTGCTCAGCCGGTCCCCCCGCCGCGAGCCGCTGCACCAGCGTGTCGATGTGCACCGCTACCTCCGTGATGGTGTCCCGTGTTCGGCCACGTGTACGCGGTAGGTGGCCGGATCGGCGCGCTGAAGTGCTTCCTCGGCATCGCGCAGCCGTGCGACCAGGGCGGCGTGGTTGGCGATCGTGGAAATCGCCAAGCACTCCGGCGTAGCGATAGGCGGGCGCTTGGCCAGAACCACGTGGAAGGGCACTCCCTTGTTGTCGGCCTCCCGCCGGGCCTGCCGGACCCACTCCAAAACGTCCCACTTGCGGTGTGCCTTGGCTTCAGCCGCGTGCAGGTAGATCCCTTCCAGATCGCCGATGTCGAGCACGCCGTGTTGAGCCAGTCGGCGAACCGGTGTGCCCAGCACTTGCGAGTAGTAGTTGGCGCACCGGCGTTCCCAGTTCGTGCCGGTCGCTCGGGCTCGGCTCATGCCGTACCTGCCAGATCGGACAGGCGTCGCTTGAGCGACGTCAGCTCCCGATCCTTGGTTGCGAGCGCACGCTGGGTCTGCTCCAGCTCGTCGCACAGGACACTGATGGACTCGTAAGCGCGGGTCAGCTCCGTCTGGGAGCACTCTTGATGTCCGGTGTCGGCCGTCGCCCAGGAGAATCCAGCGAGGTAGACGTAAACGGGCATGGCAACCTCCGTTCAGTAGTGTTCGCGGTTCGGCGGTGGTGGGAAGTGCCGTCGCCGGCGCGGACGCGCGGTGTAGGGAAGTTCGGGGATTTCGGTTTCGGACGGTGCGGACTCAGCTGGCACGAGGGCTCCTGGGACGCGAAATACGCCCCGGTTTCCCAGGTAGGGACGACCGGGGCGCAGTGAGCGGCATGGCTACGCTGCGGCTTCCAACGAGGTCGTGTCCGTGGTGATGTCGGTCAGCGCGGGCCGGTGATAGTCGACGTGCTGGCCCTTCTTCGTGGTGAACTCCACGTGCTCCAGACTCAAGGTCAGCCGAACCCGGCTACCCTCCCCTCCGGCTTCGGCGATCGCGGCTTCGATCTCATGGAGCTCCTTGGTCAGCGTCCACGAGCTCGTGCGATACAGGAAAAAGCCCAGCTTCTCGTCCGCCGCCAACCGCGCTTTGAGCGTGATCTCTGGCTGCGGCCCGGTGCCCTTCTCCGCGTTGGCCTTGCGGACGGAGAACTCGGGCGGGCAGCCGCAGGGCTGCCCGCGATCCTCACCATCGACGAAGTAGAGGCCATCGCAGGCGTGGATGATTCCCTTGCGTCCCCACAGCACCATGCGGGAGCGCAGGGCGTCCGGGTCGTCGATGACCAGCTCGATGCGCGAGGTCTCGGATAGGACTTGCTGGTTGTTGGCCCGCTCGGTGTCCCACTCCTCGACCTCGCCGCCGTAGAGCTCCGCGATGCGTGCGGCCACCTCGGGGTCGTCCGTGGTGAAGCGCCACTCCGACAACGACACCGGCTTGGTCTTGATCATCATTCCGCCGTGGATGTAGCCCACGACGTCTTCGACGTAACGGTTTCGAGGGCGCGGCTTGGAATCAGGGTCGGTTTCCCAAATGCGCAGGGTCATGATGCTCCTGTCAGGAAAATTGAGACAACAGCCATTGGCAGGCCAATCAGCACTGAAGCTGCGGCGATGAGCTCGGGGTGATTTGTCGCCTTCAGGCGACCACTTAACTCTTCGACTTCCGGCGCTGCGATCCTGTCGAGGCCACGGATTCGTAGTCCGGCTTGCCGATGACGGTTTTGCAGACCTCGCTGTTCCAATCGAAGATCTGGCGTAGGTGCAGGAAATACCCCAGCACCTCTTCATCAATGCGGACCGGCACGAGCTTCCAACCCTCGGGTCGCAGGTGCAGCACCGCGCCGGCATGGATGTCGGGAACCGGTTCCGAGGATCCGTCCTGCTTGATGATGCGGTCGGCGTAGGCGTACGCGCTCAGTTGGAGAGCGACATCCTCATGGACTCCGGACCTCGTGGTCTTGACGTCCAGAATCACCGTTTCACCGTCGATATCACCGATCGTGTCGAAACTGCCCGCGTAGTCGTGTTTGTCGGACCAAACGGCGTCTTCGATGTGACGGTGCTCAGGCTGGTAGCGGTCGTGGAATGCGTGGATGTGGTCGACGTAGGGACGCAGGTCTGGGTGGACGCTGCGAACGACCTCACCGCGGGCGATCCGCTCGAACAGTTCGTGGACCTCGGTGCCGATGTCGGCTGCGGCCTGGGTGTTGCGCCGGTGGGCGCGCTTCATGTAGTCGATCGCGCCCGCTCGGTCGGTCAGCGCTAGGTCCACGATGGACCCGAGGTGGTCGATCGCGTTCTCAGCAGTGAGTTTTGCCGCCCAGCTGGTGAGGAAGGGTTTGGGCAGCATCGCGACGATGCTGGTCACGCTTGGCGCCTTTTTGCTGCTGTCGTCCGGATCGACGTAGAAGCGCGATCCGCTGCGGTTGAGGGTTTGTATGCCTGCCATACGCGTTCCTTCGCTCGGGCTGTGGTTGCACCGAGGTAAGGGGTGCTGGACCGAGATAGGTGGGCACAGCCCGGCAGGCATTCACTCGAATAGAGCAGAACGTGGAGATAACAACGGCCCGCCTTCCACCAGGGGAAGACGGGCCGTTATCACAGGTCAGGCCGGCTAGAAGATCTCGCCGATCTCGTCGCGTCGCTCCCTCACCAGGGTCTCCAGCCGACTCAGCTTCTCAACGACAGCCTCGCAATCAGACACGCTCGCGTCATCCAGCTGCGACAGACTTAGCTGTTCCACATCACGGATAAGTTGCTCGATACTCTCGACCAATGGAGAACGCCGGAAAGCGCGTTCACGAGACCGCCGCTCGTCATGCTTTCTTCGCGCGACGATATGCGCTGGCGCAGCGCCGAAACCATATTCGGCGCGCACCTCATCGGTAATATCAGGATCTTGAAACAGCAGCTCAGTCACTTTGTGACGAGCTTGAGTGGGTATGTCCAGCGGATCGCCAGAATCACCCGCTGCTTCGCGGATTCGCTTGATGAGTGCTTTGTATTCCCGCGATTGACCGTTTAGGTCCATTTTGCCATCGAGCCGACGGCAGTTTTTGCGAAGCCAGAGCATGATTTCGGCCAGATGACCGATCGCCTCTTTTTGCTTCTCTGACTTTGACGCTTTGTGTGCATCGCGAAGGTGGTGCACGGCCGCGTTCACACGCCCGCGAACCTCAGCGCTGATGTCCTCAGCGTTTTCAGGCGTGCCCACGTTCGCGTCCCCCTCGCCAGCGGCGTCTCTCTTCAAGCTGGCTGAATGTTACCGATGAATATTTCGACGACGCCAGTCCCCTAGAGATGACCAGGCGTAATGGTCATGCACGGAGCGTTTTGGCGTCTCCGAGCGTGGAACAGCCGGCGCACGCCATCGCACGGTCGAGCTCGCCGATGATGCGAGTCAGCACAGCGTGCGCACCCTGTTCACCGCCGGCGGCGAGCCCGTAGACGACCTGTCGCCCGATGAGGGCTCCATCCGCCCCGAGCGCGAGTGCCCGCAGGACGTCGGAACCGGTCGTAACGCCCGAGTCGACGAGCAATCCGGGGCCCTCAAGGGTCGTCGCGACGGTGGGAAGCGCTCCTGCGGTGGCCGGCGCGACGTCGGACTGCCTGCCACCGTGGTTGGACACGATCACGCCGTTGGCACCTGCCCGCATCGCCCGTTGTGCTTGCTCGGCGGTGAGCACGCCCTTGACCCACACCGGCATCCGAGTCTTACCCACGAGTACTTCCAGGTCGCCCCAGGTAAACGAGGGGTCGATTTCGGCGTCGTCGAGATTGTGGAAGTTCGCAGGCGTAGGAAGCGTGAACCCGGTGGTCTGCTCGCGCGCCGAGCCGTGGCGCATCGGGGTGTCGATGGTGACGACAAGTGCGTGGTAGCCAGCCTGTTCGGCACGGTCGATCAGATCGGCCTGCACGTCCCTGTTACGGATCGGATAGAGCTGAAAGGCCAGATCGGCACCGGCCGCCGCGATGTCCTCGATCGTGCTGGAGGCCATCGTCGAAACGACCATCGGCACTCCTGCCTTCTCACAGGCACGGGCGATGGCGAGATCAGCGCCCGGCATGACGGCACCGAGTCCGCCCATCGGGGCCACGGCCACCGGCGCCATCGACTGGGTGCCCAGAATCGTGGTGAACATGTCCCGCTGCCCAACGTTGGCCGGGAGCCGGTGCGGAAGACGCATCCCCTCCCATGCGTCGAAGTTGCGGCGGACGGTGCTCTCGGTTCCCGCGCCGCCGGAGACGAAAGCGTACGTCGACGGCGGTAAGACGGACTGCGCGGCGTAGAACTCGGCGTTCGGAGTGGTCATCGACGGGCCTCCTGCTTCGGTGCCGGGGTGGGGACGAGGTAGGTCATGACCGTGCTCAGTACGAGCACGATCGAGGCGGCGACAGGCTCGGGCATCTGAACCCCGTAGAGGCTTGCGATCCAGACAGCGACGGTCCCGACGGCGCCGGCAGCGCCACCAGCGGCCACGGTGCGGCTCGGCTTACGCGAGGGCCTCGGCTCCGAAGCGCCGTCTGGTTTTTCGCCCCCCGACTCCTTCGACTGTGGTGTCTCCGGCGATTCGGGGTGAGGTGGCGGGGCAAGGTTGTCGGAAGGCAACGGCTCGGGCCACGGTGCCGGACGTCCGGCCTCCCGCTGGAGTTCCACCACGCGCGCGGTGGTGTCCATGATCGCGTCGCGCAGGTTCGTCCGGTTGGTGTCCCCGGGAATACGGGACGGTTCGGAACCGGGCTTGAGGAAGATGTGCTCGAAGCTCGCCAACCGCCGGTCGAGGTCGTCGAAGAGGGACTGGACTGTTTTCTTCGTTCCGGCCCAGTCGGTGAATTCGTCACTGAGTTGCATGTCGTCTCCCGCAGGCGCGGCCATCGCCGAAGCGATGTCGCGCCTGAACTGGTCGAGGTCAACATGACCGGGGTCGACCTTCCCGGTCACGGAGGTTTCGCGGTGGCCTCGGGCGGCTTCGGCCGGGCGTTGGAGGTGACGCAGCAGGGCGGCGTTGACCTGCACCGCCGCGGCGTACTGGGCGCGGCTGGGCGGATGCGTCCCGTCGTAGTCCCACTCCACTCCGAGATAGAGGGTGTTGCCATCGCCACCGGGGTTCGGGCCCGAAGCGCGAGCGCGGCCGGCGTGGTTGGCCCGGCCAGCCGCGATCACGTGGGCGGTGCCGTCTGTTCCGATCACGATGTGGCACAGAGGCCCCGCTAGGTCCGAACGGCCGTCGATCGTGAGCTGCACGCTCGGTGCGGGGTTGCGTGCGCTGGAGGGTGTGGCGGTGTGGTGGTTGAGCACGCCGATCGGACGGGGCGGTGTGCCGCTGACGCTTCGGTTTTGCCAGCCAGGTGCGACGACGGTGCGCACTCCGGCGTCGTGGAGGATGCGTGCGAGGTCGATCACTGCCGCTCCTCGTCAAGGAGATCGGTGATGGTTTCGACGGGGCTCGGGGCGGGCGGAAGGCGTCGAGTCAGCTCGTCGAAGGCCCGCTCCAGCGCTCTGATGCGGCGAGCGAGTTCGTCCTGTGTTGACATAGTTGTCTCCTACGGTGGTGGCATGACGTCCAGGTCGAGGGCGATCTCGGTTGCGCTGGCGTCGGAGAAGCCGGTTACGCGGCGTCGATAGATGCCGTCGGCAAGCCAGGGGTGCCGGGAAATCGCGATCGTTGGAGCGTCACCGAGCGCCCAGTCATCGAGTCCTGATCCCGGTTTGTCGAGTCGCAGGTGTGTTTCCCACCGGGTGCCCGGCGCTTGACCTGCGGCGAGGGAAGCGCGGGCGTAGGAGTCGAGAACGTCCTGGCGTCGCTCTGACACGTGCTCGGTGTTGACCACGTCCACCGGGGGCGTTCCTGGCCGGTCCACGGCGGCGACCCCGGTCAGGAGGTCTCGGCCTCCGCCGGCGCCCTTGACCCATACCCGGGCGGCCGGGGTTCGGCTGCCATCGATGTCGAGATCGATCGCCCCGATCGCGGCGCCGTAGTCCCACACGAGCGCGGTGTCGCGCGCCCCGAGAAGCGGGTCTCCGAGATCGAGCACCCATTCCACTCGGGTTCCGCCGTCGACCAGCCGTGGCTGGAACTCGAACTCCGGACCGTCTTCCCGAGTGGATAGATCCCGCAGCCGCTCCCAGACGTTGGCCAGGTCGTAGCCGTAGTAGGTGACCGACTCCGGACCGGGCTCGGGCTCCGGCAGCACGATCGGCAGGCCGTAGCCGCGCTGGGCAAGGTTGGCCCGCACCAACTCCCCCATCAGTCCACGCACCGAGAGGTCTCGGAGCACCAGGTCCTCAGAAGGGTCGGTGATTGCCGTGTGGCCGCGAGGATTGCGCAGTACCCGGCGGTCGAACTCCGACCCGATGCCGGCACCGGAGACCGAGAGCGTGCGCGCGGAATCAGTGAACTGCCAGGTGCGCACTGGCCCGGCCTGCACGACGTGATCGCCGTAGCACACCACCCAGGAGTAGGCGCCGGTCTCGGTGAACTCGTGCAGGTCGGCGGCCGTGTTTGCGCCGGTGCCGAGGTAGACCTCGACGGTGTAACTGCCGGGGTCGGAGATTCGGCGCTCGAACTTCGGCACGTCAGAGATCCGGATGTCGCCGACGATCTGTCCGGTGGTAGTTCGTGCGACGAGCACGCGCCATTCGTCGATCATGGGCGCCGCCTCACAGACGCCGAGACAACGGCCAGACCTCGACGGACAGGAGGTTGTCGCCGACGTCGTCACCGCGGTAGGCCGCTCCGAACTCCGGGTTGTTGGTGCGGATGACCTGGACGGTGAGGAAGACCTGGATCTCGCCGGTAAACGGGCCGTTTCGCAGTGGCGGAACGCCGAAAACGTGGCGGGAGTCGGCGTCGGTGTTGCCGGTCTCGTATCCGGTCCAGTTCACTGCTGGTCCGGTGTTGGGGTCGTGGACCTTGATGTGGACATCGACGGCGGTGTTCGGACTTTGCCGCGTAACGACCCGACCGGTCGGATAGATGCTGTAGGGCACGCCGGGGTCGGGGATCGTCACGCTGCACACCTCGCGCAGCGCACCTCCGCCGCGAAGCCACAGCCAGTCGCCGGGGCCGGGCGAGGCGGTGTGCGTGGCGGCGTTGTGAACCCCGTGCCATCCGTGACGGGTCCGGTCCTCGCCACCGCCCTGCCACACCTGGGCGGCGAAGGCCGATTCGGTGACCCACCGCTGTTCCCCGGGGAATGCGCCGGGCTGCCGGAAGGCGGGTGAGTCTGCGCGAGCGTCCCGGCCGTGCAGTACTCGCAGACCACCTCGGGTGGCCAGGCCGGGCCCGCGCAGGTCGGTGATCTGTTCGGCGGTGATTTGGGTCGTGTCGGCCTGTACCCGGACTTGGGCGAGCGGAATCCACCCGATGCCGTCGGGCTCCGGAGCCACGGGGGTTGTCGGCGAGGGGTCGCCGGTCCACACCTCGATGCAGAAGTGTCGGCCCTTCGACGGCAGCAGGGTCTCGCTGATGTCGTCGTACACGCGAGCCACGACGAGGTCGATCCGGTTCATGTACCGGCTGGCCGGTTCCAGGTGCAGGCGGGCGGTGCGGTTGAGCGTGCAGATGTACGGGCCGTCTTCGGTCGCGATCACGCAGTTGCCGGGCTCGACGGTGAGGCTCATCGACTGCGCTGCCTGCACCCGCAGGCCCGTGTGGCAGGAGCCGTCGAAGCCTTCGCTGTCGCCGGAGAGCAGCACGCCGGCTCGGACATCGATAGGTTCATGCGGCGCTGGTGCCAGCAGGGCGGAGAAGGCCATACGCGCGTCACGCAGGCCGATCTGCCCTTCGACGGCCCACGGGTCAACATCCGAGGTCACGTACATGCCGATGGTGGACATGGGGAAACTCCCTGAGAAGTAAGAGGTGGGGTTCAGAACCAGGCGTGCCGCCAGGCCGCTTCGAGGTGGCCTTCGGCACCGGTAGGGCCGTCGTGCCCGAGTCGCACGCAGAGCCGTCCGGGCTCGCCGTCGAAACTCGCCGCGGGGATGACGAACCGGTCGAACTGTGCTGGGAAGATCCGGCCTCGTACGGGGGTACGGCCGTCAAGCAGAGCGGTGGGCACCGCCGGGTCGATCACGAGCGTCTGGCCTTCGTTCAGGGCCGCGTCGTAGGCCAGAACTGCTGTACTGCCACCCGTATTGACGGTCAGCCTTGGCCGGTGCAGCGGCCCATGCAGGCTGTACAGCGGTGCGCTCGGTGCGGTGCCCTCGTTGATGAGGACCATCGCCCCCGAGCTCGCACCCAAGCCAAATCGCAGTCCGTGCTGGAAGTTCAGGCCGTCGCCGAACTTCAACCCACCTCTGCCCTGCGAGGGCAGTCCGATGTCACTGCGGTGCCACGCCAGCGAGTAGCGGCGCGGGTCCGGTGCGACTACCTGAAGCGACCACTCGAACCCGAACGCCGCCGTTTCGGTCGGCTTGGTCAAGATCTGGTCGTCTAGGTAGACCTCGCAGGTCAGCGCCCCGATCTCCGAGTAGCAAGTCAAGGCCATCGGGATAGTCGGGTCGCTGAGTAAGCCGGTAAGCGCAGCCGAGGCGCGGCGTAACGCCGCAGCGTCGGGTGCGAATGCCTGGCCCTCCAACGTGATCGTGCGCTCGGATTTCCAACCGGGAGAGCGGAACGCGCCGTGTGTGGCTAACTGGGGGTTGATTTCCGCGTTGGTAGCAGGCGTTGCCCAAAATCCCTCTTCACTGGTCAGAATCCAGTGCACGCCTCGGCGATCCGGCTGCTCCGGGTCGAACGTCAGAGGACCGAGGCTCCAGATCGGAGAGCCATCCACAAGCAGCCTCCTTTCATGAGATTCGGGCGAGTAGCCTGTGTGAGAGTCAGTAGTCGGCGACCATCGCGGTAGTTCCACTCAAGGGAAGAGCTCGGAAAGTGACGAGAAGGACCAGAGAGCATGTCATCGCAGATCAGGCCGTTGCCGCCGTCCGCAGGATCTGGAACAAGCAAGGCGCCGCAGTTGACGAGATTCATAAGGATTACGGCGAAGACCTTTATGTGAAGACCTGTATCCGTGGCCGTGTTGACCCGAAGCCGATTTGGGTCCAGGTCAAAGGCACCGAGCGCGACTGTATGAACGAGACCAAAAAGCTTCCGTCGGTCAAGCTTGGTGTTCGTCAGTTGATCCGCTGGTCGCGTTTCCAGGAGCTTGTCGTCGTCGTTCTCTGGGACGTATCCAACGACGTCGGCTGGTATTCCATACCAGATGACCACGGGTTTGACTATGCAAATCTCCTTGATTCAGGAACCGCCCATGTCAGCCTAAACTTCTCCCGCGATGACAAATTTGACGTCGCCGCAGCGGATTTGCTCGCCTGGGACGCGAGACTTGCTGCAGCGAACAGGCTTTTGGAGTCTCAGAGAGCCCGAGAAAGCCTCATCGAGGACTCCGCAGGAGAAGAAGGGAACGAGCTCACACAACGCATTCAAGGCGAGATGGGGCTTCAGCTCACCGACATCATGTACGACCTGGGCCTGGTTCGCCGGGAGGGAGAAGGTGGCCGATTAACCACTTTGGATTCTACTTTCCACGATACACTGGTAGACGCCCTAGAAACCAACCTTCGCAGCCAAGAGGAATACAAAGAATTCGGAAGCTTTAGCCGGGCTGTAGACGCCGCTATCGCCTCCACGCTGCTCACTGGATTATCAATGCCTCCTCAAGCGCGCATGCCCGTGAGATTGTTTTATGAGATGGTTTACCTCATAAAACTGATGAAATTCGAGAACGTTCCCAGGTTTTGGGATAATTCTGTGCAGTAGCTTGAAGCCTCTTCCTACAAACGTGAGCGGATGCGCAGGTGCCGGTCGACGGCGTGCGCGATGTGCTCAGGTGATGCGCCAGTGCGAGCGTGGACCGTGATCTGTGGTGACCACACCTGTTGGGCGGGAGACACCATCTGCTTGCCGTCACGCGGGAGTACGCGCGGTGGCGGCGTGGTGTTGTTGTAAGCCACGGGTCGTCCGACGAGGCCACCGGAGGCCATGCCTACCAACTGTTGTTGCTTGGGCAGTAGTGCGTAGCCCATCCGGCTGGCGGTTTTGGCCAAGATCGCCTGTGAGCGTGCGGAGTTGTTGACGGGGATGTACGCCTCGTCGCCGCGCATCCTGTCGCCGACTACACGCCAGGTCTGCGGCGGGACGACCTGGGCGACCGGTCGCATGGGTTTGAGTCCGGCGATGCCGCCGGTGGCGAAGGGCTGCACGAGTCCGCCGGTGGCGTTGCCCAAGGGCAATGGTGGTGCGTTTGGGTCTTTCGGTGGAGGCTGGACGGCGTCGATGATCTGACGGGTGTAGACGGTGATCCATTGGGATTCGGGGAGTCCCTCGATCGAGGCGCGCAGTGCGTTGATGCGGGCGGTGGCCTCGTCGGCGCCGTTGACCCCGAGGAAGACGCGCTTCTCACCCGGAAGCACGAGTACGGCGTGACCGAACCGGTCGGTTTCCATCCGTGCGCCGATCGCGCCGAGCGCGGAGGAATTCAGGTTCGCCAGGTATTGGCGCAAGGCGACCGGAGCAGCTGTTCCGGCCTGCATGACCAGGTTCGCAAGCGTCTGGTTAAACGCCGCGGTGGCCATCCGGTCCCGGTCGTTCGCCGTCGCCCCCTGGGCTTGGGCCACGGCCTTGTCGCGTGCAGCTTGGGCCGCACGCAACATCGACTGCTCCAACTGCTGATCAGCGACGGTGGCCTGCATGCTGCCCGCCCCATATTGGGCGACTGCTGCTGCCGCCTGTTGCTGGGCCTGCGTGACCGCAGTCAACGCCTGGCGCAGCGCTAAGTCCTTGTCCAGCGCCGAGATCGCCTGCAACTGCTGCTCGACCATTCGATCCGTGTGGGACTTGGTCGCGGCAGCAGCGGCAGCCTGCTCCTGTTCAACCCGGTCCGTTGCCGCGGCCACAGCCTGTTGGGCTTGAGCGGCGGCAGCCGAGGCCGGGCCGTGTTGCTGGACGGCTAAGGCGTAGTCGTTTTGAGCGCGGGTGAGGTCGGTCTGCGCTTGTTGCAGAGGCGTCATCGCCGTGTAGAGCTCGTTCGCTTTGGCTTTGGCCTCGTCGAGGGTGGTCGTGAACTGGCCCTTGATCCACTGTCCCGGTCCGCCAAAGGCGTCCAGCCATCCCAGCCCGGTCAGCGAGTTGTCCTCGTTGATCGAGGTGATGGCTTGCTGTGCCGCGCTGCCGCCCTTGAGCAGTGAGTTCGCGGCCTCATCGGCGTTGGTGGCCACCGCATCCAGAGCGAGGGCCGCGCCACCGATCACCGCACCGGCGACCGGGACCACGCTGATGAGTCGGGAGAACCCGGCGGCGACACCGCCGACTGCTGTGGTGACGCGCTGGCCTGCGGTGACGCTGCCGGTCATCGAGGTCGCGACGGCTCCCATCGCGGCGCCGGCGGCTGTGGCGCGCGCCTGCCAGGTTGTCATCAGCCCGGCGAGGGCCTGCCAGCCAGCCCGCGCGGAGGTGATCGCGGCGGCGACACCGCCGATGCCGCGACCGAGCGCGACGAACCCGGCAAGGGCGATGGCTGCTGCGGCGATGACCTGGGTGAGCGCTGGGTTGGCCGAGGCGAATCCGCCGACGAGTTCGGCGAGGTTGCCGACCATCCCGGCCACCGCGATTCCGAGCGGGGCGAGGGTGTTGAGCAGTTCAGCGACGCCGGTTGCGGTCTGCACGGCGATGGCGCCGAACTCGGCGAGCCGGTCGCTCATTTGTGAGAACCACACGCCGAGCGCTCCACTGGCGCGTTGGGTCTGGTTGAACTGGTTGACCAGGATCGCCTGGGATTCGACCCACTGGGCGAAGGTGTCGAGCATCGGCATGGCTGCCGCCGTGATCGAGCGAAGCGCGTCAGCCAAGGCGAGCCCTGCTCCTCCCAGCGAGGCCATGATGCGGTTGTTGGCCTCGGCCACGAGCGTGAAGTCGTTGCTCCACAGCGGGGTGGTCGCCAGCTGCGCCGAGCGCTTGGCGACCTCGCCGAGCACCTGCCCTGTGGAGACCAAGGCGTGGTTGAGCTGCGGCGCGAGGCGCATAAGCTGCCCGAGTGCGTCGCGGATGGGTGGAAGCATCTCGGCCTGCACGCTGTCGCCGACGGTGCGCATGGTCGGTAGCAGTTCGCCGCTGACGAAGGTCACGAACTGGCGGCCGGCGGGGGTCAACGACGCGAGCGCGTCGTTCATCTTGTCGAGCTGTTCCTTGGTCGCGCCGGGATCGGTGAGATTGTCCAGCCGAACGGTTTCCATCACCTTCACGGCCTCGCCGATGCCGTTGAACCCGGCGATGGCGGCACCGGCGACCTGTCCGATCCCGACCAGGGACGCTGGTACGGCCGCGAGTCCGGCAGCCGCAGCCGGGGCTGCCGCGCCGAGCATGGACAGCCCCGCCGAGAGCAGACCGAGGACGTTGATCGCGCGCTCGGCGCCCTCGACGTCGGCGCGCAGGGCGAGCTTGCGGCCGTCGATCTCGTCGGCGCGTTCGCGGAGTTCTTCGAGCTTGGCCTGCGCGATCGCCGTGTCGGCATCCACGCTCAAGGCGGTGTGCTCCCACTGCGCGCGCGCCTTGTCGATCTGAGCCTGCGCACGGGAGATGTCGGCGTCGACTTGCACTTCGACGCCGCGCTTCTGCGCGTTGAGCTTGGCAAGCTGCGCCTCGGCCTTGGTGATCTCCGCGGTGACGTCGATCTGCTTCTCGTCGCGTTGTTTGACCAGCGCGGCGATCTGCTGACGGATCGGCGCCATGTCTGCCTCGATCGCCATCACCCGCGCACGGCGCTGGGTGGTCAGTTCTTCGATACGGGCCTGGGCCTGGTCGATCTGCGCAGTGACTTCGACCTCGGCGGTGGCCTTCTTCGCTGCAAGAGCGGCGACTTTCGCTTCCGCCTTGGCGACATTGGCGTCCACCGGCACTTCGACCGGTGGCACGGTGGCTGCCAGCGCGTCGATCTGCGCCTGGGCACGCTTGACGTCGGCCTCGGCAGTGACACTGGTGGTGTTCTGCCGCGCCAGCATCGTTTGCGTGTCCGCCTCGATGTTCGAGGTATCCGCGTAGAGGTGAATCTCGACCGAGGTGTTCTCAGCTTCCTGCTGGAACTGCTCGACGCTTTCCCGCGCTGGGGCAGTGTCGGCCGAAACATCGACGGTGGGTCTCGTTTTCAGCCCTTTGCAAAGCTGGGCCGCTGCGGCTTCAGCGTCGGCGGCATCGGCCGACACCGGCAGGGCGACCTGGTTGTCAAGGCCCTTGAGGGCTTGGCCAATCGTCTTGTGGAAGTCGCGCAGGGAAGGGACGACCTGCACGAAGGCGGTGCCTGCTTCGAACTTTGCCACAGTGTGCCGCCTCCTCTAATGGGTTGGGTCTGTCCTCAACGGTTTGGATGGATCGGGCGAAATCACGATCGACGTGTAGGTAGTTACGGCACACTGTGCGGGTGGCGAAGGGGTACGAGATCCACAATCACTCCAGTGGTCAGAGTTGGAACAACGCTCAGATCGGCGTCAACCACGGCAACATCTGGCTGACAAGTCCGCCGGGGTCGTTGGGCGTCGACGTGAAGCAGGCGGAACTCCTTCAGCGACTTGCCGATACAGTGCGTGAGGCAAGCGCGGATGGGCTGACGAGGTGGGGACTTCGCGACCGGGATGCACTACCAGTGCGCTGGCGCATCGCCTCGGAAGACCTGTTCGACTACTGGGAGAAGATCCAGCTCGATGGTGCTCCGCCGTTGCTGGAGGGCCAGTTCACTGCGATCCGGCAGACTTACGAGGCGGTCGAATCCCGGCGGCTCGTGATCTTAGGGCGGGCTGGCGCAGGCAAAACGGTGCTCGCACACCGTTTGATCCTGGACTTGCTCAAGAACAGCCCAACCGGCTCGGTTCCAATGCTGTTCAGCCTCGCCGACTGGAACCCCTCAACCGAACTTCGGCACTGGCTAACCGAACGCCTAATCCGCGACTACCCGTTCCTGAACTACCCGAACCCGAACGGCGCGAAACCGGCCGAGCGGTTCATAGCACGGGGGCTAATCCTGCCCGTTCTGGACGGCTTCGACGAGATCCCCGAGGAGCACCATTCCGCCGCCATCCGCGGAATCAGCAATCTAGACATGCCGCTAATCGTCACCAGCCGCCCGAACGAGTACGCCCGCGCCGCCCACCAGACCAAAGCCGTCAGCGGAGCCGCGGCCATCATCCTCGAAGACATCACCCTCGACGACGCCAAGACGTACCTGCTCCACAGCACCGGCAAAACCCGTGCCCCCGCTTGGGAAGCGGTATTCACCCACCTGCGCACCTCGCCATACGACATCGTGAGCCGGAACCTCACCGCCGTGCTGACTAGCCCGCTGATGATCACCCTCGCCCGCACCGTCTACAACGACACCCCGGACGAACCCGGCGAACTCCTCAACGGTGAGCGCTTCCCCACTGCCGAGGCGCTGGAAAACCACCTCCTGGACGCCTACCTCCGCGCCGTCTACACCCGCAGAAACACCGACCCACAACACAAAGGAAGCCCGAACTGGAACCCCGACCAAGCCCGCCGCTGGCTCAGCTACCTTGCAAACCACCTCATCAGTAACAACGCCCAGGACCTCGCTTGGTGGAAGCTCTCTACTGCCCTCAACAGCTTTACTCGAATCCTCGTTACAGCGGCAACAGTAGGGTTCGTCCCCATTCTTGCTATCACTTATTACGACGGTTTAACAGCACCAGAGATGCTCTTGACTTGGCCCACTTACGGGCTTGCGCTGGGGGCAATCAATGACGCGAGATTCGCGCGCGGACGCATGGGCCGCGACCCGGAACGGCTTCGCATACTTTTTCGTTCACGCAGCAAGGGAATACGCCCACCAAAAACCTATCTCAAAAATTCCTGGGCAGAGTTCACCAGCGCGTTTGCGGTTGGGCTTGCATGCGGACTCGCAGTCGGGCTCTACTACTTCCTCTTCTGGATCAGAGACGGACTTACTTATGGACTAAGTAATGGAATCATCGACGAACTCGCGTACGGGTTCACACATGGCCTTCTGGGTGGGCTTATTTTCGGGATCACGGCCGGTACTGCAACCGGGATTGCGAACATCCTTGTTTCAGCCATGGGCGAGAATCACACACCGCAAGATGCGGTTAACCCCTGGCATCTATTGAAAATGGATCGCACAGTCACACTCGCACGGTCGACTGCGGCTGCCGCCACGACCGGGCTCACCGTGGGCCTTGTGTTCGGGTTCACAAATGAGCTGGGGCTTTTGGCTGGCCTCGTAGGCGGAACAGTCCGTCTGATGCTCTCGGCATGGGGAACCTGGCTGTTGTTCGTACGCTTGTGGCTTCCGCTGACCCGTCGATTGCCCTGGCGTTCGAAGTGCTTCCTCGAAGACGCCTACGACCTCGGCGTAATGCGCCGAACGGGTGTGGTCTACCAGTTCCGTCACGCCCGGCTCCGTGACCACCTAGCCACGCCCTGCCGAACCTAGACGACGACGGCTGGTCGCCCGACTACCTACCCGCGACGGGCCGCGACCAATTCGAGAGCAGGACCCTAGGCGCCAAGCATGGCCGCGACGATGTCGCGGTGGCGGTGGTGTTCACTGCGCCGTGCAGCGCGATCGAGCGCAGTTTCCGGGCGCGGCACCGGCTTCGGCGCGCGCCAGCGGTGGGACTTGCTGTGGACCTGTGAGAAATCGGCGCGCTGGTAGGCCAGCAGGTCGGCGATCAGTGCGAGCAGTTCTGCTTCTTGGGTCCAGGTCTCCAGCGGCGGGCGTGACGCTCGCCCGTTGTCCTGCTCGCCCTCGCTCTGGTCGGTCAGTTCGTCGGCCCGGTCGTCGTCGCTGTGCACCGCGGCCCAGTAATGCGAGGTGCGCGGGAACTGGTTGAGCAGGCGGAACAACCGCATCCACGGGTGCACGCCTCGGAAGAAGTCGAGGATGTCCACTCCGATCGTGAGAAGGTCGTATTCGATCTCCTCGCCGTAGCGGTTGATCAGCTCGATCAGTTCCCGCCAGGCCCAGAAGGGGCGCTGCCCATGCCGAAGTGGGCGGCCATGTCGGCGACCAGGCCGTTGAAGACCGAGATGTGTTCCCCCTTGAGCCGGGAGTAGACGCGCTCGTAGTACTCGCCGCAGAGAGCCTTCAGAGCCTCGCGGGGCTTGTGTCCGTTCTCAGATAGCGTGAACACCTGCTCGGTGGTGTCAGGCGGTGGGATCTCGATGACCTCGCCGCCGAGGTCGAGCGGGTAGGGCTCGGCGCGGTCGGCCTCGGCCCTGAACTGCTCGAAGGTGCGAACCTCAGTACGGACGTTGCGCTGCTCCACGGGTTTGCCCTTTCTGCCGTTGGTGCTCATGCGGCCCTCGTCACGGTCGCGGTGATGCCGATGCCGTGCTGGTGAATCGGGGTCGGCCACGGGGCGGGCGGAACCGGTTCGTCTGGCGCGAAGCCCATGCGCGTCAGGAGCTTGCGCCAGCCGGGGCCACCGAAGAAGTGCCGGATCGAGAACCCGGCGGCCGAGTCGCGGGTGGCGGTGAGCGTCATCTCGTAGGCGACCGGGTCGTCCTCACCGTCGGTCCAGACCTGCTCGCCGACCTCGGAGACCATCGCGCGCGGGAGCAGTCGGCCGACGTAGATCGTGTCCTCGCCGGCGCCATCGGCGAAGACGGCGAAGATTCGCCAGTACTGGGTGGCCGGCCGCACGGCGGTGGCGAAGGAGACTTCCCCGGTTTCGGGGTTGGCTCTGACCTTCGAAAGGTCGGTGTTGTTGTACATGCCCAGGGTGCGCAGGTTGGTTTCCTGGGCGATGACGGTCATCTCCGTGACGTCGCTTTGGATGTCCCGGCGCGTGGGCTCCCAGGCTCCCCACGAGGTGACCTCGGAGACCTCGGTCTCCCGAACCCAGTTCACCCCGTCCTCTTTGCTGATCCATCCCAGGTCGCCGTAGCCCTGGGGCAGCGGCACAAGCTCGGCATCGCGGCCACTGGTCAGCCGCTCCGGAAGAGGCGCGGCGATAGGGGCCACGAACACGGACCCAGCTAGGGCTTTGCGGATGAGCTCGGCTTGCCGGTTGGCGATCTCTTCGTAAGCAGGCAAATGTCTTCAGTCCTTTCCCGCTGTCAACGGGCGGCGCATAGACAAGCGGTAGGTGGCCACCACGCGCCGGATGTCGGGGTTGTCGTCGGGTACCTGCTGAGGGGCGATCTCGACGGCCGTGCGGTCGATGAGCGCTCCAGCGTGGACAGAGGCCGCGGCGTTAAGGACGCGCTGACGGACCGCCTCGGCCAGGCGCCAGGCGTCGTGCCGGGAGCAGGCGATGCATTCGGTTTCCAGCCGGGCGATGTCGGTGACTCCGTCGTCGGCGCCGCCAGCCCTGTGGATTTGAATCAGCGAATTGCTGATCTCGCGAGGGCTGACCACCACGACGGTGGCCAGCGGCTCCAGCAAAGCCATGACCACCTGCTCGGCATCGGGAAACGGGCGCGTGTCGGAGTACACGGCCTTACTCCTCGCCGGCAGCGGCGCGGCGCAATACGTGCTGTGCGGAGTACTGGTTGCCGCGGTTGCCGAACTCGACTGCGGCCGAATGCGGCGCGGTGGCCTCCACCTCCCCGACTAGGCGCCCATCGGTCCACCCGCCGTGGTAGCTGGTGGTGATCCCGTCTTGGTAGTCGCCCGTGTCACCGACCGGTGCCAAGCGTCGCGCTCGCCGAGCGATCTCGCGGGTGGTCTCCCGCACGACCGGATACAGCTGCGACGAGCGCAGGAACCGGCCAGTGGAGCGGCTGTTGCGCCGATAGCGCATCCCTACCCCCTTACTTCGTCGATATCGATGACGAGGCCGGGCCGCCACCCGGTGAACGGGGATCGCGGTGCGGCGGGGTCGCCGCGGAGGCGGAATCGCCGCCCTTCGGGGAGCTCGATCTCGTCGCCTGCGTGCAGGTCGGCACTGGCCGGTGCCAACAGCCGCAAGCGTGTGGTGACCTCGTTGCGACGATCGCCGGGCGTCTCGCCGGTCGACTGCTGCGCCAGTGCGCAGCCGGGCACGGTGAACACCGCGCGCACGGTCTCCTCCCCGAAGGCATCCGATTCGACACGCCGGACCCTGATCGTGATCGGGCGGGCAAAACGCATGTCGATCACCACCAGGCCGCGGGTGGCAGGAACGGGCGGAGGACGGACAGGCCGGTGCGCACCCCGAGCAGGCGCCATTCCTGCGGCGCGAGGTCGAGCTTTCCGGACGCGGCGCGGGTGTCGTAGCTGACGCTGTAGGCGTCCGCTGTTTGCGAGCGAATGCCTTCAGGGTTGCGCAACACCCGGATGACCGCGGTGGCCTCGACGAGCACGACCACCTCGGTAGCCAGCAGGCCGTGCTCGATGCGGGCGTACAGGTCAGGCAGTCTCGTTAGGATCAGCGTTTCCGCGTCGCTTAGCAGTGCTGCCACCTGCGGAACCTCGGCTTCGTCCAGGTCCCTGCCGAGCCTCAGCGCCACGTCCTGTGCTGTGGCTACCGGCATCGCTGCTTCCCTCCTCGTCGGTGGGGCACTCGGCGTCGGCGTCGGTGTAGCCGACCGCCAGCAGGGCCGGGACCATCGGGCCGAACACGTGGATCTCGCGGCCGTACGGGCTGATCAGGCGCATCCGCCTCACCGCCCCTGCCGCGGCTGCCGCTGGACGGCCGGCGGCTGTTCGGGAAGCTCCGGGTCCTGCCGCATCGGCGGCTGCTCGGGCAGCTCGGGAGCCTGTCGCGGGTCCTCGGGAAGCAACGGCCGCTGGCCTGCGTGGTTGTCCGGGTCCTCGGGCAGCCACGGCCGGGGCTCTAAGCGGGAAATGCGCACGCCCAGATCACGCAACCGAGCTTCGTGGTCGCACAAGATCGAGCGAATGGTGTTGTGGGCGTCGATGTGGCCGTGGTCGCCTTCGTGCAGCTCGGGTAGTGCGTTGAAGTCAGTCAATTCTCGGCTCCTTTCAGGCAGCGGCGGCCACGTGCGGCAGTGGCGCCATTTCGTAGGCGACGAAGGCGTTCGGGTCGTTGACCAGCCAGCCGAAGGTCACCTCCACGAGGTAGGCGACCTGGTTGGTCTGCCACAGGTTGACCTGCTGGCCCTCAACCTCGATCGAGCCGACGTCGGTGCGCTTGAGCGTGATCTGATCGGCATAGCCGTAGACGATCTGGCTGAAGTCGCCCGCGAACATGCGCACCCCGGTATCGCGAGAGGTGCCGATGCGACCGGGCACGGCCTTGCCGTACTCCACGCGCAGACCGGCGATCGAGTCGAACGGATCGGCCAGGTTCAACCGGGACTGGAACACCTGGTTGCCGTTGTGATCCCGCGCGGAGATGAACTGCGGACGCACGCGCTCGTCGGCGGCGAACTGGGTCAAATCTTTGTCAGATTCGGCCAGCATCGTGTAGCCGGTCATAATGTCGGTGTAGATGTCCCCGGAAAGCCAGATCCGGTTCGGCGTGGCGTTGACGTAGCTATTGAGCTCGGTGCCCAGCAGCGCAGCGCCAGTGTCCGGACGCCGATTGTGGAACACCGCGAGGTCGACACCGCGGCCAATCGCCCGGCTCATCTTCGACTGAAGGTCGCGGTAGAACGGCAGCGGATCAGTCCGCTCCCACTCCGCGCTCGCGGTCACGATGGTGGCAAGCTTGATCGGCCCGAAGCTCTTGTGGCCCCAGCTCACCCCGGAGACCGGCTTCGTGTAGCCCTCGCGGTCTTCTGGACGAGTGCCGACGCCGACCTGCCCGACTTCGGGCTGCACGCCGTCGACACGAATGATGGTTTCCCCGTAGCCGACGGGAATGCGACGACCGACGCGCAGCACGAGCGAAGATTCCTGGGCCTCGCGGAAGATGTCGCTGACGATCTCCCGAGGAACGTCGTGCGATTGCAGGTGCGCCATCCGCAGCTGGTGGCGCCCATCGGCGATGGCGTGGTTGGTCGTGGGCTCGTTGGGGGCAAGTTCGTTTTCGAACGCCACAGCAGCCCTCCTTTAGGTTCGGTGTGACAGGAAGAAGTTCGTCAACGGGTGATCGGTCATCGCCGAGCCACCAGAGGAGCCCTGCGACGGGTCCCCACGTCGCGCCGAGACCCCGAAGGTCGACTTCAAGCGCGCAGCATCGGCGGCGATCTCCTCGGCATTTGAGCCGTGCAACCGGGCAGCGAAGTCCTCGACGACCTCGGCCGGCACACCAGCCGACAACGCGGCGCGAATGCGGGTCAGATCCATCCGAGACTCCGCCAAGGTCGCCTCGGCATGGGTCTTCGCCGCGTGCAGCGCGGCGGTCTCCTGCTCCAACGCGGCGGCCTTCTCGCTCGCCACTCGGGCCTTGTGCCGATGTGTGGCGGCCTCGGAGCGCAACGACCTAATGATCTTCTGGGCGAAATCGGGCAGGGTCTCGATCGACTCCCGCTCCGGCTCAGTCGACGTGTCCTCCGGGGCCACATCGGCGTTAGCGGGATCGGGTAGGGATTCAGGCATAGGTGGCCTCCAGGACCAGGTCAAAACCGCTCGCCAGGAGCGGTAGGGATCAAGCAGCGTCGGCGACGTCGCGACGCTGGTCGTCGACAGCGCGGCGGAAGGCATTAATGGCGTTACGGCCGGACCAATTGCGCGTGGCTTCGCGCCACAGGCGGTCGGCGTCGAGGTACTGCTCTCGGCCCGTCCAGCTCCCGCGGGAAAACACCGGCACCACCTTGCAGGTGCAGCCCGGATGCCAGACCTGCTGGTCGCCGGCCGTGCGGCGGGTCTTGTAGACCGGGCCGCGGGAGATGAGCATTAGACAGAACGCGCACGTCGGTGAGTCCGGGTCGTACCGCGCCCAGCCTAGGACGCGTTCGTTGTCCTCGACGGCACGAATGATCGTGCGTCGGCCGCCGTTCTCGGCCTCCTTGGTCGCGATCTGAGAGGCCCGGTGGAGGGTCTCGCGCGGGGTGTTGCGGCTGGTCAATTGCGGTTCGAGTGATCGCATGGCCGCCTCGGACCACTCCGGCCGGTAGGGCGGGAGGTCCACGTCCGGCGGGTCTTCGTCGAACTCGTTGTTCCACTGGCTGTCGAAGTACTCCCGCGCGGTCTTGGCGGACTCGCGGCGAGACTCGTCGACAAGGTCGTACATCTGGCCGAGCAGGACGTGGTACTGCTGATCGCTAAGCGCCTGGACGCGGAAGGGGCTAAGCAGCTTGAGGATCGCTCGCGCCAGCCGGCGCACGATCCCCGCCTGCCTGCTGCTGTACTGGCTGATCGTCAGCGCCAGCCTGGTCACCTCCCTCCATCGCCATGAGCTTGAGCATCGGATCGTCATTGACCCGCTGCATCACCACACGAATCCGCTCGGGGCTGAAGCCAAGTTCTTCGAGCGCGGTCTCGCGGTCGTAGAGCGGCTGACCGCCGGAGAGTTTCTGCACTGCGTCGGCCTTCTCGGCGACGGTGGGTGTGGCCGGATCGCGCCAAATCGTCTCCAGGCGCCGGTAGGCGTCCGGATCGCCGCCGGTGATGCGCAACCCGATCCGCATTGCCTGTTCCCACCCGCCCCCGGCCGCGCGGTTCTTCCGTTCCACGGACTTCACCAGCCGGGCTTCTGACGAGCGGATCGCATCCGCCGAAGCCGGGTTGTCCGTGGCTAGCCCGAGGTAGTGGCTGGGGAGTCCGGTCAGCGCGGAAACGTGGTGGGCATAGGCGTTCAAGGTGTCCGTGAAGTTGCGCAGGTCCGCAGCGGTGAACTGGCCGACCTTGACCTCAGTGCCGCTCTCCGGGATGGCGAGGATGTGGGCGAGGTATGCCTGCCAGGTCGGCATCGGGTTACCGAGTTCGTCCTGAAACAGCCCCTCATCAGCACCGAGGATGTAGCGCTGCGGCGTGGCCATCAACTCCTGCGCCCCCTGCAAGTTCATGAGTGAGCGGCAAGCAGCGTCGGTCAGGCCCATGATGCGCCGCATCTCGGTACGGCCCTGCCGGTCCGAGACCCGAGCTCGGTTGATCAGCGCGACCACGGGCACGATCCCGAGCCGGTGGTCGTGCCGGTCGGTTTCCACCCACCGGCCGTCGACTTGCTCGGCGTAGATCGTCACGTCCGGCAGATAGAGCACGCAACCCTGCACATCGCGAGTCGGGTCGGGCTCGTAGAGCCGCAGCGCAGCGGTGACCCGCCGGGTGCGGGAATCGGTCATTACGATCATGCTCTGCGGGGATTCCACGGTGATCAACGGGACCTCGGGGTCCTCCTCGTTGTAGCCCACGCACACGTACGCGCGGCCGTGGATCAGCGCCTCCAGGTGCGCAAGGCTGCTCTCCTCATCAAGGTCGTTGTACTGCCACCAGTCCCACAGCTGCTCATCACCACGCCACCCGCCGGCCAACCGGAAACCCTCGACATCCTGGCGATGTTCGAGTGAATCGACGTACATGCCAGGCCAGTTCACAATCACCGACAGATTGCGCATCTCTGGCGGGATCGCCAGACCCATCGAGGTAAGCCGCTGTTGGCCCTCGTAGTAGGCCGTCTCCACCCGCGTGTACAACTCGCGAGCAGCCAGCTCGGTCTGAAGCCGATCGATGATGTCCAACTCAGCTTGCTCCATCAGCGGTGGAACACCACCTTTCTCGCTCCCACTCGGCGGCCCTTGACGATCTCTTGGCGAGCCATCCACGCCAGGACCGCCGTCACCGCGGCGTCAACCTTCCGTTTACTGTCGCGCGTTTCCTTCCCGATGCCGATGTGGTCGTACTTCGTGACCCGCCGCTTGGCGTTGAGCACGTGTTGCCGCAGCAGCGGATCGCCGTCGTGGCTGACGTGCTGGTTCAGCACCGCCTCAAGGAAGTTCTCGCAGCCCAGGCCGAAGTCGCGGATGCGGGCGCGCATGTCGAAGGCGAACGCACTGCGGGGGCTGGCCTTGAGCTTGGCTCGGCGACCGAAGTCCGCAGTCCACTGATCAACGTAGGACTCCCAATAAGCAATGTCGGCATACATCGCCTGCACGCGGTAGCGCTCAAACGCCGCACGGACATGGTTGTCGACGTCCTCACGCGGAACCTCCCAGACCGGCTGATGCGCCGGGTGTTCCCACGCGGCCAAGCGAAACAACACGCCATCGTCGACCCGGCAGGCCATCAGCACCGTCGAGTCGTCGCTACGGCTGCCGTCGAACCCGAGCGTGATTCGCTCACCGGGCTTGAGCTCGGCGTCGATGCGGCAGCGGTCCCACTCGTGCGAGGCCATCCACGCATCCTCGGCCGCGACGATCTGGTTCAGGTAGAACCGCCTGCTCACCGACAGTGGATTGCGGATGTCATGGATTTCATCCACAAGGCTTTCCACATCCAGCCACGTCGCATCCCCACGGGCAGCGAGAAGGCCCTGCCGCAGCGACGCCTCATCATGGATGTCGGTCTCCGGCGGGGCTTCACGGGAGTCGTAGAGCATCCCGGTCCCGCGGGCCTGACCCGCCTGGATCTTCTGCCACGCCTCCCATGCCTGCTCAGCGACGCTTTCCTCGCCGGGAACATGGCCGTTGGTGATCTGGAGGTGCCGGGACCGGGTCTTCACCGCGTTGCGGACGATGACCTTATACATCTCGTGGCCGTCGTTGTTCGCCAACCAGTGATGCGACTCATTGATCAGCGAGAACGACGCACGAGCACCTTCCAACGCCCGCGGGGACGAGGTCACCGACTCGACTTGCCCACCACCGGCCTTGTGGATGATCTCGTGGTGGATGTCGAGCCCGTACTCATCGACGCACGCATCCGACAGCAACGACGGAAACAACCTCATGGTGTTCCTCGTCTGGTCTTTCGACACTGCGGCGGTGATCACCCACGGCGCCGCAACTGGCCGCCCCACCGGATTGCCCTCAGCGTTCCAGCCGTCGAAACGGACCGGGGCGCACAACTCCAGGGCACATAAGACGGCGCCGAGAGGGTCTTTACCCCAGCCCTTCATCCTCCTGAGCACGCCGTTGCGGTACACGGAGCGGCCCGATGAATCGACCGCATACCACCACAAAATGAACCGTGCCTGCTCCGGCGTGAACCGCCACCGCTGCCCAGCACCCTCACCGTCCGGTTGGTTGAGATAGTCGGCGGTCCACGCGAGCAGATCCCAGCCCAGCGTGCGTTGCGGCAGGCCCCCGGGACCAATCAGGACCGGTTCGAGCGTGCCGCCTTCCCTCAGCGCTGCCACCCTGATCACCTCCCCTCCACGCCGCGGGCGAGGAAACAGAACGCTCACCCATCGAGCTCGCTGTCAAGAACCGCGCTCTCCGATGACAACCGCACGACTACACGGCAAGATCATGCTCATGGAGGCCGAACACAACGCAGACAAGCATCTGAACACCCCGAATCGAAGACGGCCTTCAAAAATACGCAAATGGCTCACACGACTGGCCATGGCGGCTGCGGTAATCGGCGCGCTGCACTACGGGGCATGGGACGCGAGTTTAACTTGGCCACAAGAAAAAATTCCGGAACACCACAAAGTCTTGGGCATTACAATTTTATATTGGGGGCGCATTGGGAAGTTCGTTCTATTCGCGGCTGGATTTGTTGCACTTATCGATATCTACGGACCTAGAGGCTTAAGAAAAACAAGAGACCGGATCGACAGCCGCGCAGACAGAAGAATGAAGAAGATTCAATATCTACGACTTGGGCGGCGAATGGGCAGCACCGACAGGTACTTACGGCAAGCGCTCGACTCCGATCTTTCCCGAACGGCACTAGACGCACATGAAGCAATTCGATCGCTCGGAGAATGGCAGCACTCGTTCAAACACGATGACGAATACCAGAACATCCTACAGCGCCTACGTGACGAGTTCGAAAACAAGTCCCGTTGCGCCTACTGCGTAGAGCCGCCAAATCCCGGCAGGCTGCATACCTTATCACCCTCATTGAAACTATGGGAATGTAAGCACGGCGCACGTCTGTTTAATCAACAGGTCGACGCCTTTATGAGAAAAAGGTTCAAGACCCAAGAACGCGCTGCGCTCCGCCTTTACGGAGCCAAAAATAATTTCAACCTATACTGGGGAGTCTCGATAGCGATAATCTGGGTTCCAATTGTACCTGGAATATTCTCGGCAGGCCTGCTCTACGCCCTGTGGGGATTGATCTTTTTCGTAGTGGCCATCAGTGCCCTACTCGACGACGAGACCCGACGTGAACACCCCAATATCTTCATGCGCGTTTTCACGTCATTCGAACCGACCAGGATGACGCTATTACTCCTTACAACATGGTCGCGAATCGCTTCCAAATTACTCAATCGCGCGATTACGATGGCAAACGAACGCCGCCTACGCACCATAGCACTACTGATTTTTATCGCAGGGACAGCTCTCGATCTTCTAGCAAGCTAGCAAAACCAAACAGCTACAAGCCCGCAAGGAATCCACCGGTTAGACCCCTAGAGATCTACGGTATTCGGCCAGCGCCGAGACACTAGCCCTCTCTTCGACCTGCCCACGCTCAATCTCGATCCGCGCCCGGCGCCGAGCGCCTTCGGTAACCAGCAGGTCTGACATCGCGCTCATCAGCGCGGCGAACATCTGCGACGACGGCTTCGACGACCGGACGTAGCGGTCCATCGTGTGTGCGACGAAGCGCGCGGTCTGCCAGTCGCTCGGCTCGAAGTAGCGGCTCTGCGCGGACTCGGTCAGCGCCCGATACCACTCCGCGACGAGCGGGTGCGGGTCATCGAGCCCGAGGTCCGGTGCGCTGACGGCACCAAGTTCAGTCACCGACTCGGTGGGCTGGTCCGTGCGGTTGCGGCGAATTCGCTGTTCGCTGCGCTTGGGGACAGGGCCACGAGTGCCCATCGCGTGGCCCTCCTTTCCGTGGTTGCTGGCCGACTTGAGCTAAGCGACCACTTGAGGCGCGTAAGGATGCGTCAACGGTTCGGGCAGTTGGGTGTCTTTCCGTACAGGCGTGCAGACGTGTCCGGCACACTGTGCGGGTGGCCAAGGGGAACGAGATCCACAACGAGTTCAGTGGTCGGGCCGGGACCAGCTTTCAAATCGGCGTCAACAATGGCCCCATCTCCCTGACCAGCTCATCGAGCCCGTCGGGCGTCGACGAGAGGCAAGGGGAACGCCTTCGAGACCTTGCCGGCGCAGTCCGCTCGGCCAGCGATCGTGAACTGGAGAAGTGGGGGCTACGCGACCGGGACGCGTTGCCGGTACGTTGGCACACCGCCGAGGAGAACCTGTTCGACTACTGGGAGAAGATCCAGACCGACGGCACCCCGGTATCGCTCTCCGGACAGTTCACCGCGATCCGGAAGACCTACGAGGCCGTCGAGTCGAGGCGGTTGGTCACGAGGTTGGCGGCCCGCTCGATAGCGCTGCGCTGGTGCGGCTGTAGGTCCTGTTGACCTGCGATCTCGAAGCTGCGGGCGAAGGGATCAGCGACGCCGCTCCGGACGCCGGCCATCTCCTCTAAGACCGCGAGGCCATGGAAGGGAACGGCCCATGGCGAGTACCCACCCTCATGGCTCGCGACCAGGCGCCCGTCACACAGCTCCTCGGCCGCGGACAGGAGCTTGCGGGTCATCTCCCGGTAGGTCGCGCTCGTGAGCATCTGCCGCCCCAACGGGTCGTAAGCCCCAGCGTCATACCCGGCGGCGACCACGATCACGTCCGGAACAAACCGGTGCAGCGCGGGCAGCACGACCTCATCGAAGGCAGCCAGGTAGGCACCGTGGCCCGAGCCCGGAGGCAGCGGGACGTTGAGGTTGGCGCCGACACCCGGCCCGTTGCCGTTCTCGTGCAAATGACCGGAGTTCGCTGGGAACAACTGGTCCTGGTGCAGCGAGATCGTCAGCACGTTCGGGTCGGCGTAGAAGATGTCCTGTGTGCCGTTGCCGTGGTGCACGTCGAAGTCCACGACCGCGACCCGCTCGGCATCCCCGCGGGCGATCGACCGCGCGATCGCGACTCCGATGTTGTTGACCAGGCAGAAGCCAAGGCCGCCGGCTCGGCGCGCGTGGTGGCCGGGCGGACGAACCAGCGCGTAGGCGTTGTCGACCCAACCTTCGAGGACGGCGTCCATCGCTGCCGCAGTGCCCCGGCGGCCACCCGCGCGATGTCGTAGCTATCGCGCCCGAACGGGCTGGACCCATCCACCCGGCCACCATCGTTCGCACTGGCCTGCTCCAGCCAATCGAGGTAGCTCGCGTCGTGAACGCGCTCCAGGTCTTCGCGGTCGATCAGCACCGCGTCTATGCGGTCCAAGTCCCAGAGCAAACCCGAGGTCTCGATCAGCTCAGCGAGCCTGCGCTTCGTGTCGGGGTGCTCGAAGTGCTGACCGGGCTCGATCCCGGACAACGGCTTCGGCTTGAACAGCCCCGCGGATGTCCCGGTGTCGTGCCAGGCCATCAGCGGCGTCCAGAAGTATCCCGTCTCCATGAAAGTCCAATCGAATCGAAAGAATCGGCCGCTGCGCGACCTGAAAACCCGTACAACTGCTGGGCCGCTATGCCCACCGAGCCCGAATGACCAGGGGGAGGGGCCTCCCCCTGGGTCAGTGCTCGCCGGTCAACCCTGGGTGCCGCTCGGCCGGACGTAGCCGCAGCGCGGCACGACGTGCGCGCCCCTGCACACCCTCACGGGCGGACTTGCGTGCATGGCATGGCTTGCATGCGGCTTGCAGGTTGGCTAGTTCGTGCAGGTCACCACGTTGCGTGTGATCCACATCGGTAGCCGCACGCACACAATCCGGTCCGTTGATCTGGCAGGTGTAGGCGTCCCTACGCATCACCTGTGACCGCAGGTGCGACCAGGTACGCGGTAGCCGCTGCTTACGGGCACTGCCACCCCATGCATCCATATATGCATCTCCCCTGGTCAGAGACTTTTTGCTACGTGCAGATGTGATAGACAACACATATGCTTGACCGAAATAGCCTTATCCGTAGGCTTATCGCCGTACGCAAAAATCAGCGAAACGGAATCCCAATATCCTCCGCGATCTGCTTTTGTTCCTTGACAACTCCATAGCGCTTAACTCCGCCGCGAAACTGATCTTTGAGTAGTCGGCGCGGATATTCCGTGTCGGCATCTGAGAGATCAGGCGACAAAGCGTCGCCTACCCGATCAACTGGGAGGAATCAATTGTTCACGATGACGCACGTCTATTCGCCGGAGCAGTACGCGCGAGTTGTTGAACTCTGGGAACGGTTGATCGGCAACCCTTACACCTCGCTTATCGAGGAGCGCCCTTACAAATGGGGCATTGACAAGCCAGACAGGTGCGAGCACCTGTACGCGCTTGTGTTCAGCGATGGCGAGGAACCGCAGGACTATTTCCCGGTCACTCTGAATCTGATCAGCTACTCGGACTACGGCGGTACCGACCTTGATGCCGCCAACGTCCGGGCACTGGACGGAACGCCAGGGGTCAACGTCTCCACCAACGGCGTTCACGGTGAAAACTCCGCGTGGATTCAGTTAGGCGAGCTTCCGACTAACGGTGAAGACATCGAAACCGGCATCGGGTGGCTGAAGCACCTTGCCGACACCATGGACGGACTCACGGATTACCCACTGATCAACGAGGAAACCCACTCTGAGTACGTCTTGGAGCTGGCCGATGAAGCATGGGGACAGTTCCTCGGCGACGACACCCAGAGAGACTTGATCAAACTCGCGGAACAGAACGACGTTGACATTCCCGACGATCTGACGCACTACGGCTATCCGGTCGAGGACCATGCCGAATACGTCGAATACCTGCGGGAAAAGAGCGAAGACACTATCCGCGAGGCGTACTACTCCTACGAGACGAACGAGTGGAACTGCGAAACGGCAACGTCCGTCGTCAACGGTTGCCACGAAGACACAGTCTTGCACGTCGCCCGCACTGTTCTTAAGTGGGACGTCTGAACTGTTTCTACGGTCGGTGTCAGATTCACCCTGACACCGTGCCGCCGATACAGGATCGGAAATCTGAGGGAGCATGTAATGGCTATGGGCACCGTCTATCGGGACTTTCGCCACTCTGACCACGAGCACGAAGCACGCGAGAACGGTTTCAATGCGGGGTATGACCAGGCGAACTACGTGGACGCCTATGGCCCGACGCCGGAAACCGAAATGCCCGAACGGTTCGCGGAAGTCGCCCAGATCTGGACAGACGCCTACGAGGAGGGCAAGGACGATTTCGAGACGGTCCAGTCCGCAGAGGAAATGTACGGGCACGACTGGCACGACTGGACCGAAGCGGCCAGCCGTTGAGATACGCCGTGCGACACGGGAACTGGCCCGTGTCGTGCGGTATCCCAACGGATACGGAGGAAAAATGGCATACCTGAGCCAGCAAACCACCTATGACATCCTGCTTGACTCCTTGCATTTCGGCTCATCGTGGTTTAACTACAGCGAATGGCGCCACGTCACCGAGAAGGGCGACGTAACCGGCGAGTGGTCGGTGAAGATCACCGAATCCGACAACCTCGACCGTTCGTCCACCGTTGGCCACAACGAAATCCTGGCGGCAATGGAGAAGATCGAGCGCGGCGGTACATCGCTCGCTGATCGATACGTGCGCCAGGCTCGCGACGTTCTGACCGCCGAAAGTCACGCGGACGCCGAAGACGAGTTGTGCCAGCTCGATGCCGACTCGTTCGACTGCATTGTTCAGGTCGCCGTCCTGGGCGACGTCGTCTATGGCTGATCTGAACCGCTGAGATACGCCGTGCGACACGGGCCGTGGTCCGTGTCGTGCGGTATCCCAACGGACTCGATCGGAAAGGTGATCAAAATGGGGTGGCTTCGTTCGGTGGTTGACTACCTGGAAACGGATACGCCGGGTCCGCTATTGAATCTCGACCGCGACGCGATCCGCGTCGTGATCCAGGAATTGGACAGCGACGGACACCTGAACCGCTCCATGGACGGGTGGGAAGTCGCGCGGTGGATCAAGGAAAACGGGCAAGGAATTTACGAGTCCGAGGAGAATTTCGCAGCGGAATACTGTCTGGAGGTCGACGGGGAGGCGATCAAGGCACTACCTGACTACCTCCGGCTGTCGTTCAACTGGGCGCACGTGTGGGTCGCCTTGCAGTGGTTCGACGCAATGCACATCGGCGCGCGGGTGTTCGTGTACCGCATCGACTCCTGAGCCGTTGAGACACGCCGTGATGCTCAGGTCTCGGCCTGAGCGTTGCGGTGTCCCAACGGACACCGGAGGGACCGCGCCGCAGAGAGGGGCGCATCAGATCTGTACGCGCGAGCCGCCCTGCCTCGGGCAAGGACCAGGGCGACTCGCTGACCATCGGAGATAGGTTCCAATGGCTGAATCGAAGCATATCAACGCGCACCCACAACCAGGACAGATCGATCTGTTTCCAGATCTCCAGCCAGAGCCGCCGGGGTTGCCATCCTGGTTACAAGACCGGCGTGTCTCACCAGTCGGCTTTCTCCTGACCGTCCCGAACCTCCAGCAGGCACCAACGGAGTGGCCGCACGCGTCGTGGCTGCGGACGGATTGCCTGGAGTGCGGGCAGTTTTCGTCGTGGGTCTTCACGGCTGAGGACGGCAACAGCTGGGAGAAGGACCACGTCCAGAGCACCGGCCACCGCCGCTTTTCCTCGTTCATGCTCTCCCGCGTTCAGTTCGAGGTCGCGGCGCCGGACTCCGATGCGGAGTCGTTCCCTGTCGGCCGTTGAGACATGCCGTGGCGCTCAGGTTCTTAGGGCCTGAGCGTTGCGGTGCCCTAACGAATTGGAGAACACCAATGTCCGAAAACACAACTGTCAGCGCCACGGAGCAGACCGAGCCCCTGTGCCAGAGCTCGGGGGGAGCCCACCGCCCGGATGACATGCCGGACAAGGGCGATCGCTGCAAGGACTGTGGGCGGCCGATCACGTGGCTTGGCCCCAGCATGTACGACTGGGAGCTTGCTTACAGCCCTGAGCCCTTGTCGACGGTCGACCGGTTTCCGGCCGAGCGCATCGATGCCGAGTCAGTTGAAGACCTGGCCGAGATCGATTTCGACGGCGAAGGCGACATGCTTTACGGAAACTCGCCCGAGGACCACGTCCACGACAACTCGCGGCGTGCCGGTTTCGCCGTCCCGGCGTTAGAAGCCTTCACCGAGACGACTCGCCTGCACGGCGAGAACATCGACCTCGTCGTCGCGGACCTACTCGCCGACCTCTTGCACTTGTGCGATGCGCTATCGCTGGACTTCGACGAGCTCGTAAAGCGCGGGTACGAGCACTACAGCGCAGAGGTCACCGGGAATTGGGCGTGATGATCAAAGCGTGGATTGCAAGCGTCGTTCTCGTCCTACTTGTGGGCGCTGCACTGGCTGAGCGACCGATCGGAAGTCAGACCACAATCGTGCCTGCGCCCAGCGCGCACCACCCCGGCCGGATCGAAGAGGACGACGCCGGATGGGACTGCAAGACGATGGGCAACCGCCAGTGCGGCCCGCCGGTACGTCTCCAGTAGGACGTGCGAGAAGCTGAGGCGAACGGCCCGGCAGCATCCGCTACGGATGTTTGCCGGGCCGTTTTACTTTTGCCGGGAACTCAGTCGTCCGAACCGGAGCTGCGGTCACTGGTGTTCCTGCGGCCGGAGCTGGAGTCGCTGTCGGAATCGCTACCGCTCTTCGAGCCCGAGCTGCTGCGCTTGCGCGACGAGGAGTCGGAGTCCGAGTCAGAGTCGCGCCGCTTCCTGGAGGACGAGCCGGAGTCGCGGTCACGCGAGTCCGAGTCACTGTCGCGCTTCCGCGAAGACGAGCCGGAGTCCGAATCGCTGTCGCTGCCGCGCTTGCCCGACGAAGAGCCCGAGTCGCTGCCGCTGCTGCGCTTGTGGGAAGACGAGGAGCCGGAGCGGTCACTGCTCCCGCTTCGCGACCGGGACGAGGAGCCCGAGTCGCTGTCGGAGCTGCTGCCCGAGGTCGTGCGGTCCTTGCTGTCGCTGTCCTCGGCGGTCATGGTTCATGCCTCCTGTGACGTTGATTTCGTGCCGTATTCAGTTGTCAGGTCGCACGGGCTGCGCGGGCCTGGAGACGCCCGCCGGCGAACGGGTGCCGGCGGTTCAGGTGCGCGGAAGTTGAGGGCCTGGGCCGGGGACTCGCGGTGATCAGTCGTGAGAACGCCCCGTCAACCAGGCCGGGGCATCTCGCGAGGCGCCGTAAGAAGACGTGCCTTCTGGGGGTAGCGAGATGCCCGAGCGCTCACGCAGGGAATCGAACCCAAAGACCGGTGTGGTCTTGTCTGCCTGCTCAGACACGCGGCGGGTCACCACGTCGCGCAGCGATAGAAACGCCCGAGGGATCCGCGGCGACGCGCATGGGCATCCCCTAGCCCTGCCCCACGGGCAGGGCTCGCCGCTATCGCTGCGGGCACGTGGTGGAGTCTGGTCAAGGAGTCGGGGTCGTTCGGTGGTCATGCCCGAACTCCCACTCCTCTGTCTGTTCAGCGATCGCGGCGAGCTCGTCTGCACGATCTAGCAGAGCCCGGACATCGCCAATGCGGGCTGCGTACTCCGCGACGGTCATCGGTCGCGGCTCGAAGGCGGACAGTTGCTCGGCGGTCATGTCGACCGGTGTCGGGTGCACGGCACCGCGTTCGATCTCGATCCGGCGGCTCATCGTGGCCGCCAGACGCCGGACTTCACCCGCTGTTGATCGGTAGAGGTAGGGCAACACTGCGCTCGGGTCCTCGAACACGCAGCCAGTCCGCCACTTGGGGTTGCTGTTGCCTGCGACCATTTCCCTTCCCTCGAAGGTTTGGAAGGTGCCCACGTAGAGACGCCGCGCCGTCAACCGACCACGCGGCATGGAGACGCGACGTGGAGCGCTTTACGGGACGGCGCGGCGAGAGGCCGGGGGGAAGCACGCGGGGCACGGGCGCGTGCAGGTCGACCCCGGCAGACGGGCGGGAAATGGCCCTCGCCCTTGTAGTGGGTGCTGGAGTCCCCGAACTGGGCACGAAGCCGCATATGACCCAGATCACAAATTGGGCTTCTCGTGCGCGCGCCGTAACGACACTGAAGGATCGTTTCGGGCCTTCAAGGCTGTGACCTGCACTGTTACGCCAGTTACGCTTGTTACGGGGGCGTAAGAGCGAACGCCTCCTAGTTAAATGAGGGGTCGGGCTTTCTCACCAATTCACCGGCTTCCCACGAGCCGACTTGCCGCTGCCAAGCGTCACGTACGGCCGTACGTCCGATGGCCTGATCTTCTGCTCCTGGAGGGTTTCCTTCACGCTGGAGCCGAGCATGTAGAAGGTCGCGTCGGAGTGTGGTTCGAGGCGATGCGGAAGGGAGTGTGTTTGCATCGGCTGGTTCGGCGAGACGATCGTTCCCCCGCTGGGACTCCGAAGTCCGAAGCCGGTTACCGTCGTTGCTGCCCTGCCCTTGTTTATTGCGCGCACTGCGATCAGGTGCGGCCCTACGGCTCCACCGATTTCCGCAGCGTATGCATGTTGCGACGTGACCTGTACCCAGGGGCCGTTGTGTAGCCAAGACCAGATCTGCCAGCCAAGCGATATCAAACTTAGCGCGAGTCCGATAAGTGCAATTACAAGCGTCATACCATAGCGTTGCCTAGCTGCCCAGGACGAAGGAAGAGGCTTTTGCCTCTCCCTTCGCCCATGCCATCGCTAGCGGCGTGCAGGGCGGGTCAAGAGGGAGCTTGCTCATCGCGAACCTTCACAATTGAACTACCAAAATCATATCAATTTGTAAAGTGAGAATTAGGAAGTAGCCCGAAGGCGAGCGCGCGCCAGAATTACGAAAAGGTGATCATCGGCCACTTCGAGGCGGGCGCGCCCAGCTCGGCCGTAACAGCCGTAACCGGCGCAACAGTGCAGCACACAGGCATGAACATCCGTTACAACCAAGGCGAAGTGTTACGGACGCAGCCGTAGCACTTGCTCCCCCGGAAGGGCCTTACATTGCCTGGCAATTACTCTTTGTGCCCAGCGGCGAGCGCTAGTTGAAATCAGAATCAATCAACATCAGGGTGGCGGACTCGGGGTCTTTGCCTTCCGCCTCAGCTCGGCGGATAAAGCCTTCGGGTCCAAAGTAGACCGAGATGCGCGATGGGTCGAGCTTCTTTCCGCCGCGTTGGGCAGGCGCCACCTCGACGAACGTTCCGGCGTTCAGCAAGAGGTCTCGCCGACCAGCAGTGTCTGAATCGTCCCACAGCTCGGCGTGCGTCTTGCCGGTTGGAATCTCTTCAACGCCGCCGGGAGCTGCATCACTCTGCCTCGCTTTAAGGCTGGACAGCCGCTCTTCCAGCTTGGCGTACTGCGCTGCGTACCGGTGAGCACCGTCCTCGCCCTTGAAGAGGCCGCGCTCGTATCGGTCAGCCTCTAGGTCTTTCAGCGCTTCCTCAGCCTGTCGGATCTGAGGCCGGAAATCTTCAGCGACCTTCTTTTCGATCTTCACCACCGGCATGTGACCGATCCCACGGAGGAATTCCTTGGCCACATGCGCTTCCAGCGCCTCTGCCGCGACGCTCGGTCCGTAGCAATCCACGTCCTGGCCAGCCTGTCGCTGCTTCAACCGACCAATGCAACGGTATCGAGTGCGCCCGCCCGCCACGTAGGTATACATGCGCCCACTGCACAACGAACAGAACAAGACTCCCCGCAGTAACGCTGTCCCCTCGCGCCGCCGCTCACTGCGGTCACTCCTCCGTGTCAACTCATCCTGGAGGGCATGCCAAGTGCGCATGTCCAGGATCGGAGGACGTGTCACTAGCGGCAGCCCGTCTGTCCGCAAGATGGGCTTACCGTCTTCGATCACCTGGCCAAGTAACTGGGGGTTCGTCAACAAGCTCCGCAGCGTGGTCGTATACCACCGCTCCGAATCACTCCGTTTGCCGTTCGGCTGACGTGAGCGGTGCCCAGGCGAAACCACACCCGCCTTGGTCAGATCCGTGGCGATCTTCATGAGCGATTCTTTAGCCAGGACTCGATCAACGATCCCGTGAACGACCTTCTCTTCGTCAGGGTTGATCTCCAACACCCGCCCAGCACCGTTCGGGTTGGGAACAACCCGGTACCCGTACGGGACTCGCCCACCAGTCCAACGTCCTTCACGGCGCAGATGCTCGTGCGCATTGGACACTCGGGACCCGATGGTGTCGGACTCCAACTCAGCAAAAACAGCGATCACCCGCGCCATTGCCCGCCCCATCGAGGAGGTGAGGTCCAGAGGCTCTTGCGCCGAGGCCAGTGCAACCGACTGCGTCTCCGCGATTTGCATGATCTCGGCGAAGTCGACGGTCGACCGCGCAAGCCTGTCGATCTTGAAAAACACCACCACATCAAGGTCGGCCAGGCGGGCCAAGATTCTCTGGAGTCCCGGACGTTCCAGGCCGCGGGAGAACCCGCTCACATCGATGTCCTCCTCGACCGCAACGACTTCCCAACCGCGTGCCTCACATATGGCCTCGCACGCCGCCCGCTGACGCTCTGGGGACGTACTCTCGTCGGTGTCCCGTGACAGCCGGACGTAGATGGCCGCGCGCATCCCAGGCCCAGTCGTGACAGGTGTTCCCTTCCGTCTCTTCGCACGAGGCATAGCCTTGGGCGAGCGAGGTGTGACGGACTCGGGAGCAGCTTCGTGGGTCACGTGACGAACCTATCTGTTGGAGGTATGTGTGTCCTGCTTGATCGTCCAGTCCGACAAGACGTTGCTGCTCGAAGTCGATCACGACCTCGCCGACGACGCGCGCACCGCCATCGCACCCTTCGCCGAGCTCGAGCGCGCGCCGGAGCACGTGCACACCTACCGGATCACGCCGCTCGCGCTGTGGAACGCGCGCGCGGCCGGGCACGACGCCGAGCAGGTCGTCGACGGACTGGTTCGCTTCTCCCGCTACCCCGTGCCGCAGCCGCTGCTGGTCGACATCGTCGAGACCATGGGCCGCTTCGGCCGGTTGCAGCTGACCAACGACCCCGCGCACGGCCTCGTGCTGGTCTCCGTGGACCGCGCCGTGCTCGAAGAGGTCCTGCGCAACAAGAAGATCGCCCCGATGTTCGGCGCCCGCATCGACGACGACACCGTCGTCGTGCATCCCAGCGAGCGCGGACGTCTCAAGCAGATGCTGCTCAAGGTCGGCTGGCCCGCCGAAGACCTCGCAGGCTACGTCGACGGCGAAGCGCACCCCATCGAGCTGGAGCAGGACGGCTGGAACCTGCGCGACTACCAGCGCCAAGCCGTGCAGTCGTTCTGGGCCGGTGGCTCCGGCGTCGTCGTGCTGCCCTGCGGCGCCGGCAAGACGCTGGTCGGCGCGGCGGCCATGGCCGAGGCGGCGGCGACCACGTTGATCCTCGTCACCAACACCGTCGCGGGCCGCCAGTGGAAGCGCGAGCTGATCGAGCGGACCTCGTTGACCGAGGAGGAGATCGGCGAGTACTCCGGGGAGAAGAAGGAGATCCGGCCGGTCACCATCGCGACCTACCAGGTGATCACCCGCCGTTCCAAGGGCGAGTACAAGCACCTGGAGCTGTTCGACTCCCGCGACTGGGGCCTGGTCGTCTACGACGAGGTGCACCTGCTGCCCGCCCCGGTGTTCCGGATGACCGCGGACCTGCAGTCCCGCCGCCGGCTCGGCCTGACCGCCACCCTCGTCCGCGAGGACGGCCGGGAAGGCGACGTGTTCTCGTTGATCGGCCCCAAGCGCTACGACGCCCCGTGGAAGGACATCGAGGCGCAGGGCTGGATCGCGCCCGCGGAGTGCGTCGAAGTGCGGGTGACGCTGACCGACGACGAACGCCTGCAGTACGCCACCTCCGAAGCCGAGGAGCGCTACAAGCTGTGCGCGACCGCGCGCACCAAGGCCCCGGTGGTCAAGGCGATCCTCGACCAGCACCCGGACGAGCCCACCCTGGTCATCGGCGCCTACCTGGACCAGCTGCACGAGCTCGGCGAGGCGCTGGAGGCGCCGATCATCGAGGGCTCGACGAAGAACAAGGAGCGCGAGGAGCTCTTCGACGCGTTCCGGCGCGGCGAGATCAACCGGCTCGTCGTGTCCAAGGTCGCCAACTTCTCGATCGACCTGCCCGAAGCCTCGGTCGCCGTGCAGGTGTCGGGCACCTTCGGGTCCCGGCAGGAGGAGGCGCAGCGGCTCGGCCGGCTGCTGCGGCCCAAGGCCGAGCGCAAGCAGGCGCACTTCTACTCGGTCGTCTCGCGCGACACCTTGGACACCGACTACGCCGCGCACAGGCAGCGGTTCCTCGCCGAACAGGGCTATGCCTACCGGATCGTGGACGCCGACGACCTGCTCGGCCCGGCTCTCCCGGACGCGGGGTGACCGAAACTCCGGGTGAGCCTCGGATAGCTGTCATCCAAAAGGGGCCCGCGTTCGGCTGCTTTGCAGCTACCGTTGCGTTGAACGAACGCAGCGCCTGAGCTGCAAGACACTGGAGATCGGATGGAAACCGAGCACCAACGGCCGGCGATGGGCGGTGCGCACCGCTTCGTCGGCCTCGCGGAGAACCTCGAGCGCTACGCCGGCGCCCCCACGGGAGCCGAGCCGCCGAACGTGAACGGCACCAACCGCGGCTACGGTCTGGTGTTCTTCCACCTCGAAGAACTCCATCTGACGACGGTGATCAGCAGCGGCCTGCGGTTCCAGCCACTTGGCGCCCACCCCGCTCAGGAACTGGCCTGCTCGGTCTACCGGGAGCAGGCCGAAGCCGCCCGCCACCTGGTCGACCTCACCTCGGAACTGCTGGTGCAGAACCGCACCTTCCTGGTTCCCGACCAGATCGTGCCGAACGAGAAGCCGCTGCTGCCGGGAACCGAGTTCCACGGCGTCCTGGCCAGCGGACATCCGATCTTCCCGTCGGAGTTCACCCGCTTCACCGACCCGGAGGGCATCGAGCAGCTCCAGGTCTTCACCCTCCTCCCGGTCACGCTGGGCGAGCTCAACTACATCCTCGACCACGGCGTCACCGCCCTGCGCCAGCAATGGGCCCGCTTCGAGGTAGACGTCTTCGACCTGGGCCGCCCCAGCGTCGCCTGACCGACCGCCCACCACCAACGACACCAGCGCCCCGGGGAGGAACCCGGATCACGGCCGCACCCACAACCTGATCACGGCAGTGCTCCGGCATCCCCACGTCCCGGGGGGAGCCTGATCACCCCGCGTTCGGGGAACCCGGTCACGGAGAGGTCCAGCACCCGACCCCAGGGTGGTCGGATCACCGCCGTAGTCGGTTCCTGATCACGGCGGTGTTCCGGGTACCCGACCCGCTGGGCTCCTGGGTGAACCCCTGGTTACCGCCGTGATCGGAGGGCCGAACACGGCCGTGTCCGGTCCCCCTCGGGGGCGCGGACGCAGGTTCGGGCTGGAAGGATTGAGGTATGGCGAGCTTCTATCCTGCGGAACTGGACGCCGTGCGGGTGTACGCGTTGCCGATGCGGAACCGGTTCCGCGGGATCACCGTGCGGCGCGGGGTGCTCATGTCCGGCCCTGCCGGCTGGGGCGAGTTCTGCCCGTTCGAGGACTACGACGACGCCAGCGCCGTTCCGTGGTTGGAGGCGGCGTTCGAGGCGTGCGGTGACCGATGGCCGGAGCCCATCAGGGACCGGATCCCCGTCAACTGCACCGTTCCCGCCGTGTCCGCCGAGAAGGCCGCGCAGATCGTGGCGCGCTCCGGGTGCCGGACCGCGAAGGTCAAGATCGCCGATCCCGGTCAGACCGCCGCCGAAGACCTGGAGCGGGTCGCCGCCGTCCGGGACGCGCTCGGGCCCGACGGCGCGATCCGGGTCGACGCCAACGCGGCGTGGGACGTCGACACCGCTGTCAGCCGCATCCGCGAGCTCGACGCCGCCGCCCACGGCTTGGAGTACGCCGAGCAGCCGTGCCCGAGCATCGAGGAGCTCGCCGCCGTGCGGCGCAAGGTCGACGTGCGCATCGCCGCCGATGAGAGCATCCGCCGCGCCGAGGACCCGATGCGCGTGGCCGTGGCCGGAGCAGCCGATGTGGCGATCATCAAGGCGACGCCGCTGGGCGGAGTCCGCCGAGCGCTGCAGGTCGCCGAGGCCTCCGGTCTGCCGTGCGTGGTGTCCTCGGCGGTGGAGACCAGCGTGGGTCTGTCAGCGCAGCTGGCGCTGGCGGGTGCGCTGCCCGAGCTGCCGTTCGCGTGCGGGCTGGGCACCATGGCGCTGCTCGACGGCGACGTGGTCGCCGATTCGCTGCTGCCCGAGCAGGGATTCCTGCCCGTGCTGTCGAAGCCCCCGAAGCCCGACCCGGCGCTGGTCGCGGCCGCCACTCCCCCCGCCGACGTGCAGCGGTGGTGGCTTGACCGGCTCGGCCGGGTCGGAGCCCTACTGCAGGACTGAGGGTTGGCCCCCGCCTGGGGGAATCGCTACGAGGCGCGCTTGCGGGCGCGGCGCTTCTTGAAGCGGCGCAGCACGATGAACGCCACCAGCAGACCGATCACGGCCGGAGCGGCCCGCTTGAGGACCGGTGTTCCCGCGGTGCCCAGCAGGTCGATGGCCTCGTCGTTGGCGGCAGGATCAGCGACCGTGGTCGGGCTCGGCGAGTCGGCGCTGGCCGGTGTGACCCGCCAGCTGGTGTCCTTGCGCGCCGAACCGACCGCGGGGCCCGCAGCCGCCGAACCCGCCGCTGCGGCGGCACCGTCGCCGTTGGTGCCGCCCTTGGTCTCGGTGCTCTGCGGCTCGGCCGACGCCTTCTCCTGCGCGGGTGGGGCCTCCTGCTCGGACTCCAGCTTCTTGGCGAGGTTGTCGGCGAACTGGTTCAAGATCTTGCCGCCCACCTCGGAGATCAGGCCGCGGCCCAGCTGAGCGGGCTTGCCGGTGACCTTCAGGTCCGTGTCGACCTTGCCCGAGGTCGTGTCGCCCTCGTCGGTCAACGTGACGACGACCGTCGCGGCGGCGGTGCCGCTGCCCCGCGAGTCCTTGCCGCTGGCGTCGATGACCAGCCGCCGGTTCTCCTCGTCGATGTCCTTGAAGACACCGGTTCCCTTGTACAGCAGCGTCACCGGTCCGAGCTTGACCTTCACCGAACCGGCGAACTCGTTGCCTTCGGCCTTGGTGAGCGTGGCGCCGGGCATGCACGGAGCGACCCGCTCTGGATCGGTCATCGCCTTCCACGCCGCATCGATCGGCACCGGAACGCTGAACGTGTGCTGCATTTCCACTGGAAGGTCCTCCTGATTGACCGTGCTCGGCTCAGGCGCAGAGCCATCGTTTCAGTCTGAAGCTATAACGCAGTCCACCCACCAGCCTCCCAGGCCGGACGGCGCGCCGATAGCCCGATCGGCTCAGCGGGGAGGACCACCCGCCCACAAGAACGATCCGGGTCTGGCGGCGGTTCCGCGGAACGCCGCCAGACCCGGTCTTCGCCGGAGCGGATCAGCCGCCTGCCGCCGCCAGCACCGCACGTCCGGTCAGGACCTCGGCGAGGTGCTCCCGGTAGTCAACATCAGCGCTGGAATCACTTGTCGCGCTGGTGCCTTCGGTCGCGTGCCGGGCGGCCGCGCGGACCGCATCGGCCGTGGCCTGCTGGCCGACCAGCGCCTGCTCCACACCCATCGCGCGGACGGGGGTGGCGCCCATGTTGGTCAGCGCGATGCGGGCTTCGGCGATGGCGCCGCCGGAAACCCGCACCGCTGCGGCGACTCCGACGATCGACCACGCCTGGGCCACGCGGTTAAACTTCTCGTAGTGCGCGTTCCAGCCGGTCCACTTCGGCATCCGCACCTCGACCAGCAGGTCGGTGGGTTCCAGCGCGGTGGTGAAGTAGTCGACGAAGAAGTCCGACGCCGGGACGGTGCGCCGACCCGAGGGACCGGCGATGACCATCTCCGCGTCCAGCGCGAGCGCCGGGGCCGGCAGGTCACCGGCCGGATCGGCGTGCGCCAGCGAACCGCCGAAGGTGCCCCGGTGGCGCACCTGCGGATCGGCGACGGTGCGGGTGGCCAGCATGATCAGCTCGGCGTGCTGCCGGATCAGCGGATCCCGCTGCACCTCGTAGTGGGTGGTCATGGCGCCGACGACGAGCTTGTCGCCGTCCTCGCGGACGCCCCGCATCTCGGGGATGCGACCGACGTCGACGATCGTGCTCGGATCTGCCATCCGCATCCGCAGCACGGGCAGCAGGCTCTGCCCGCCGCCGAGCACCTTGGCGTCCTCACCTGCCGCCGCCAGCGCGGCAACGGCCTCGTCCACGGTCGAGGGCGCGACGTATTCGAACTGGGCCGGGATCACCGGGCACCTCCATGGGGATTCATCGAGCCGAGTCCACCGCCGGCCTCCGGCGCCGTCTCCCGGGACGCGCGAGCGCCGGTCACCGCCCGCCACACCCGCTGCGGTGAGCAGGGCATCTCGACGTCGTTCACGCCCATCGGCCGCAGCGCGTCGACGATCGCGTTCACCACCGCGGGCGTGGAGGCGATCGTTCCCGCCTCCCCCACGCCCTTGACACCCAGGGCGTTCGAGGTCGCGCGGGTTTCGGTGCGGTCGGTGGTGAACTCCGGCAGGTCGGCTGCCGAGGGCACCAGGTAGTCGGCCAGCGTGCCCGTGGTGAGCGTGCCGCCCTCGTCGTAGACGGCCTCCTCGTAGAGCGCCTGCGCGATGCCCTGGGCGAGGCCGCCGTGCACCTGGCCTTCCACGATCAGCGGGTTGATCACCGAACCGATGTCGTCCACGCACACGTACTTGCGGATCTCCACGTGCCCGGTCTCGGTGTCCACCTCGGTCGCGCAGAGGTGGGTGCCGTGCGGGAACGAGAAGTTCTCCGGGTCGAACGTCGCATCGGAGTCCAGGTTCGGCTCCACCCCGTCGGGCAGGTCGTGCGCGGCGAACACCGCGAGCGCGACCTCGGCCATCGCCACACCCCGGTCGGTGCCGCGCACGCCGAACCGGCCGGAGGAGAACTCCAGGTCGTCCTCGGCGCATTCGAGCATGTGCGCGGCGATCGGCCGGGCCTTGTCGATGACCTTGTCGGCGGCGGCGACCACGGCCATGCCGCCCACGGTCAGGGAGCGGGAACCGTAGGTGTCCATGCCCCTCGGCGAGACCTGGGTGTCACCGTGCAGCACCTCGACGTCCTCGAAGGGAATGCCGAGCCGATCCGCCACGATCTGGCTCCACGCCGTCTCGTGCCCCTGGCCGTGCGGGGAGGACCCGGTGACGACCTCGACCTTGCCGGTGGGGAGCATCCGGATCGCCGCGTGCTCCCAACCTCCCGCGCCGTAGGACAGCGACCCCAGCACCCGCGAGGGCGCCAGCCCGCACATCTCGGTGAAGGTGGAGATGCCGATGCCCAGCTGGACCGGGTCGTTCTCGCGACGGCGCCGCTCCTGCTCCTCGCGCAGCGCGGTGTAGCCGAACAGCTCCATCGCCTTGTCGCTGGCGGCCTCGTAGTTGCCCGAATCGTAGGTCAGACCCGCGACCGTGTCGTACGGGAACTCCTCGTGGGCGATCCAGTTCTTGCGCCGCACCTCCATGGGCTCCATGCCCAACTCGGCGGCGAGTTCGTCCATCATCCGCTCGATGCCGAAGGTGGCCTCCGGACGCCCGGCGCCGCGGTAGGCGTCGGTCGGCGTCTTGTTGGTGAACACGTTGGTGCAGCTGAAGTGGTACGCCGGGATCTTGTAGATCGAGTTGAACATCAGCGCGCCCAGGATCGGCACGCCCGGGGTCACCAGCCGCAGGTAGGCGCCCATGTCGGCGAGCAGTTCGACCTTGAGCCCGGTGATCCGGCCGTCGCGGGTGGCCGCGATCGACAGCTTCTGGATCTGGTCCCGGCCGTGGTGCGCCGAAACCATGGTCTCCGAACGGGTTTCGGTCCACTTCACCGGACGGCCGAGCCGCTGCGCCATCAGGAACGAGAGGACCTCCTCCGGCGTGACCTGGAGCTTCCCTCCGAAACCACCACCGACGTCGGGGGCGATGACCCGGATCTTGCTCTCGGCGACGCCCAGCGTCATGGCCAGCATGACCCGCAGGATGTGCGGGACCTGGGTGGCCGACCAGACGGTGATCTGCTCACCGGTCGGGTCGACGACGACCGAGCGCGGCTCCATGAACGCCGGGATCAGCCGCTGCTGCCGGAAGGTCCGCTCGACGACCACCTCCGCGGCGGACAGGGCCTGCTCGACGTCTCCGCCGGTGCCGGCCTCGGCCGAGTCGAAGGTCCACACGGCGTTGGTGTTGGTGCCCAGGTCCTGGTGGACCAGCGGTGATCCCGGTTCGATCGCCGAGGGCATGTCCAGCACGACCGGCATGTCCTCGTAGTCGACGTCGATGGCGTCCATCGCGTCGCGCGCCTCGGCGGCCGAGCGGGCGGCGACCATCGCCACCGCTTCACCCGCGAAGTGCACCTCGTCGACGGCCATCGCCGGAGCCGCCGGGGCCTTCATGTCCTCGGTGATCGGCCACGCGCAGGGCAGGCTGCCCTGGACATCTGCGATGTCGCGGCCGGTGACGACCGCGACCACGCCGGGAGACTCCTTGGCGGCCTCGGTGTCGATCGCGGTGATCTTGGCGTGCGCCATCGGTGAGCGCAGGATCGCCAGGTGCAGCGTTCCGCTGGGCGCGAGGTTGTCGGTCCAGCGCGTGCGACCGGTGATCAGCCTCGCGTCTTCTTTGCGCTTGCGGGAACGCCCGAGTTCCGGCTCTGCCACGGCGGTCATGACTGGCGACCTCCCGTGGCCTCGGCGCCGGTCCGCTCGTCGGCGGGCTTGCGCTGCATGGGCGTGTCTTCGGTGTGCTCGGCCGCGGGCCCCGCGCCGGGTTCCATGCGTTGGGCGGCGTCGCGCACCGCACGGACGATGTTCTGGTAGCCCGTGCAGCGGCAGAGGTTGCCCTCCATGCCCTCGCGGACCGCCTGCTCGTCGGGTTTCGGGTCCTCGGCCAGCAGGTCCAACGCCTGCATGATCATGCCGGGGGTGCAGTACCCGCACTGCAGCGCGTGGTTGTCGTGGAAGGCCTCCTGCAACGGGTGCAGCTTGCCGTCCTGTGCCAGTCCTTCGATGGTGGTCACGTCGTGGCCGTCGGCCTGGACCGCCAGGACCGAACACGCCTTCACGCTGTGCCCGTCCATGTGGACGGTGCAGGCACCGCAGTTGCTGGTGTCGCAGCCGACTACGGTGCCCACCTTGCCGAGCTGCTCGCGCAGGTACTGCACGAGCAGCGTTCTAGGTTCCACTTCATCGGTGTACTTGGTGCCGTCTACGTTGACGGTGATGCGGGACATGGAACGGCCTCCTCGCCGGGAGCGCGAACGTTCGGGGACACGACTATCCGCCGAGTGACGGATGTCACTCCGCTAGAGGGTCCTACTCCGTCCCGACGAGAGCAAGCGGGCTCAGTCGTGGTGGATCGGGCCCTCCACGTCCGAGAGCCTCACACCACGGCCGCCCCACCGCAGCGCGATCAGCTCCGCGGCGATGGAAACGGCGGTCTCCTCCGGGGTCCTGGCACCCAGGTCGAGACCGATCGGCGAGGACACGCGGGAGAGCTCCTCCTCGGTGACGCCCTCCTCGCGCAGCCGCGTCAAGCGGTTCTCGTGCGTGCGGCGCGAACCCATCGCGCCGATGTACCCGACGTTCATGCGCAGAGCTTCCTTGAGCACCGGCACGTCGAACTTCGGGTCGTGGGTGAGCACCATGACCGCCGTGCGCTCGTCGAGGCGCCCCTCCTCCGCCTCCTGGGCGAGGTAGCGGTGCGGCCAGTCCACGACGACGTCGTCGACCCCCGGGAACCGGCTGTTGGTGGCGAACACCGGACGCGCATCGCACACCGTCACCCGGTAGCCGAGAAAAGCACCCATCCGGGCCATGGCGGCCGCGAAGTCGATCGCGCCGAAGACGAGCATGCGCGGCGGCGGCTCGAAGGCGTTGACGAACACCCGCATTCCCTCGCCGCGGCGCTGCCCCTCGGGGCCGTACTCGATGACGCCGCTGCGACCGCTGGCGAGCATGCCGCGCACGTCGTCGATCACCGCGTCGTCCACCCGCGACGCGCCGAGCGTGCCGCGCACCCGCTCGCGCCAGATCAGCAGGTGGGTGCCGACCTTGGCCTGTTCGGGGTGCTCGATGACGGTCGCGACCGCCACCGGCTCCTCCGCGCGCACCGAGGCGGCGACCTCGTCGAGGTCCGGGAAGGTCTCGCGGTCGATCCGCTCGACGAAGATGTCGAGGATTCCGCCGCAGGTCAAACCCACCGCGAAGGCGTCGTCGTCGCTGACGCCGTAGCGGCGCAGCACCGGCTCCGAGCCCTGCAGGACCGTGGAGCCCTCCTCGTAGACCGCGCCTTCGACGCAGCCACCGGAGACGCTGCCCACGGCCTCGCCTCCCTGCGTGACCAGCATCGACGCACCGGGCGGGCGAGGGGCGGAGCGGAACGTGGCCACAACGGTGCCCAGCCCGACGGACTCGCCGGCCTCCCAGCGCTTGGTCAAGTCATCCAACACGTCACGCACGGTGCACCTACCTCCACGGGCCGTCCTGGCCCTTCCAAGCATCCACCCGGGTCGGTGTCAGGCGAAACCGACCGGCACGCCGGGGAGCTGCTCCCCGGACTGGGAAAGTCTGCGAACCCATGACCAGATGTCTTCGAGCGACCTCAGACTGTGACCGGCCACCATCCGGTCAACGTGCGGGAGGGCCGCCACAATTCCGGATTGCACGGGTTGATATCCGTCGTGGCCCGCGTGCGGGTTCGCCCAGATGACACCGCGAGCCAACCTGCGCAGCCGGCGCATCTGCTCGGCCAGGTCAGTGGCGTCGCCGCGCTCCCATCCGTCGGAGAACAGCACCACGACGGAACCGCGCGCCATGCCGCGCTGCCCCCACCTGTCCAAGAACACCCGGAGAGTGTCGCCCAGTCGTGTGCCGCCGGAGAAGTCGGGGACCGCGCGAGAAGCCGCCTGCAGCGCGGATTCCGGATCGCGCTGGCGCAACTGCCTGCTCACGCGGGTCATCCTGGTGCCGAGCGTGAAGACCTCGGTGCTCGCCGGAGCCCGGCGGACCACGACGTGCGCGAAGCGCAGCAGCGCGTCGGAGTACGGGCTCATCGAACCGGAGATGTCGATGAGCAGCACGACGCGACGAGCACGCCGCGAGCGGTGCTGCCGGGGCAGGCGCACCGGCTCGCCCCCGGACCGCAGCATCGCGCGCAGCGTGGCGCGGGGGCTCAGCCCTCCGCGCTTGCCGGGTTCGCGCCGCAAGGCTGGGCGCGTCGGAGGTTCGGGGCGCAGCACCGCCAGCATCCGCCGCAGGTGGTCGCGCTCTGCCGCGCTGAGTTCGGTGACATCGCGGTTCCGCAACACCTCCGCGTCGCTGGCGGCCGCCGCGAGCGGGTCCTCGGACTCCCCCTCGCCCCCGCCGTCGGACGTCTCGGCGGTCAGCGCCGCGATCTTCGCCGGGCGCGGCACCGGCTTCCCGGGCTGCTCCACCCCCATCGGCTCCGCGCTGAACCAGGTCTCGAAAGCCGCGTCGTAGCGGGCGACGTCGTCGGGATCGGAGCACAGGGTCAGGCGTCCGGCCCAGTACACGCCCTCACGCTCGTCCACCCCCACTTGGTCCACGGCGGCCAGGAAGCTCTGCACCCGGTTCGGCCCCACGGCCATCCCCGAGTGCCGCAGGGCCCGGGCGAACCCCACCAACCCCGTCACGGTCTCCACCATCACCACACCTCCCCTCCCACCTGGTCCTCGCGAATACCGTCGTGATCCGGTGCCTGCTCACCGGGGTGGAACGGGTCAGGGGGTGAGGACGCCTGCTGAGCGGACTCGCTCCGCGTCCTCCCGGTACTTGAGAACCGCGCCGAGGGTGGTGGCGGCGGTTTCGGTGTCGAGGGAACCTGCGCCCAGGGCCTGGAGGGCCTGGGTCCAGTCGAGGGCTTCGGCGACTCCCGGGGGCTTGAGGAGTTCCATCTGGCGCATCCGCTGGAGGGCCGCGGCGACCTGCTCCGCCAGGCGACCGTCGACGCCCGGCAGGCGCCGGCGGAGGATGGCGACCTCTCGGTCCAGGTCCGGGTGCTCCAGCCAGTGGTAGAGGCAGCGGCGCTTGAGCGCGTCGTGGACCTCGCGGGTGCGGTTGGAGGTGAGGATGACGACCGGCGGTTCCTCGGCGCGGACCTCGCCGTACTCCGGGATGCTGACCGCGTACTCCGAGAGCACCTCCAGCAGGAACGCCTCGAACTCGTCGTCGGCGCGGTCGACCTCGTCGACCAGCAGCACGCACGGCGTCTCCTGCAGAGCGCGCAGCAGCGGCCTGGCCAGCAGGAATCGCGGGGTGTAGAGGGAGGACTCGGCGGCGTCGGCATCGAGCTCACCGCCGGAGGCCGCTTCCAGGGTGCGCAGGTGCAGCAGCTGCCGCGGGAAGTCCCAGTCGTAGAGCGCCTGGGCCGCGTCGATGCCCTCGTGGCACTGCAGGCGGATCAGGTTCACGCCTAGGGCCGCTGCCAGCGCCTGCGCGAGCGCCGTCTTGCCGGTGCCCGGTTCGCCTTCTGTCAGCAGCGGGCGACGCATCCGCATCGCCAGGAAGGCCGCGGTCGCGATCCCGTCGTCCGGCAGGTAACCGGTCTCGTCCAGCGCCGCCGCGACCTCGGCCGGTGATTTCATCTCGAGAGCGTCAGCCACCCCCCGAGCCTATTCGACCGGACGCATCCACCCCATAGGATGCGCGTCGGTCGAACTAGAGGTGGGGCATGAGCAGGTTCAAGGGGTTCCCGGCGCACGTGGAGAAGCACGTCGGACGCGTTCGGGGAGCCGACAGCAGGAGCGCCGGTGGGCGGGAGCGGGCCTACAACCTCGTGTACTGCGACCACGCCGACGGCACCCACGTGACCGTGCTGACCAGCGGGCTCCGCGAGCACACCGCGGGGGCGCCGCTTCCGCAGGAGCTGCTGTGCACGCTGCGTCAGGACCAGGAGGTCTACGCCAAGCACCTGGTGGGCGTGGTCGCCGAGCTGCTCACCGAGTCGCAGGCGCGCGTCGGCTACGGCGCCCTGATCATGAACGACCGCATCCTGCTGCCGGACACCGCGATCGCAGGCGCGATGGCCGCACCGCACCCGTACCTGGACGACGAGTTCGACGTCCTGCTCGACGAGGGCGTCCCGGTCCTGCAGCTGATCACGCTCGTCCCGATCACCCGCGCGGAGTCGCAGCTGGTTGCGCGCTTCGGCCGCGACGCGCTCTACGACCGGTGGGAGGCCCAGGGGACCGACCTGGCCGACATCTACCGGGATGACGCGGGCAGCGGCCAGTTCTAGTCCGAACCGACCGGGTTGATCATGGACGGTTCATGGACCGGACCGATCACTGCCCTGATCACCGCAGGCCGGGAGCTTCGGCCAGGAACCTGTCGAGGACTCCGTCGGCGACCAGGACCTGGCCCGCCGGGCGGACCTCCGCGGTCGTCGAGCGGATGCGCTCGGCCGCGTCCACCGCCCAGCGCGCCTCGTCGAAGCGCGCGTTGGCCATCGCCTCATCACCGGAAGCCCGGGCTCGCAGGCCGTCGGCCGTCGCGAGCAGGGCCTGACCCCACTGGTCGGTCGCGGTCAGCCAGTGATCGGTGTCGGTGACGAAGTCCCTCGGTGCCCCGGCGCGGATGCGCTCCGGGGCGTTGGCGACGAGCTCCGCGTAGGCCCGCAGGTCCCGCACCGCCGCGCGGCGGTCGCCACCCGCCCACGCCGCGCGGAACGCGTCGAGACGCCGGGAGAGCTCCGGAGCGGGCGGCAGCCAGGCCGAACCGCCGGCCACCGGGGCCATGTGCTCCAGGTCGAAGAACGCCAGCAGCGCCTCCCGCGTCGCCGGGTCAGCCTGCACACCGGGCGAATCACCGGCGAACCGCTTGCCCGCCAGGTACTCGGCGGCGGCCCGCCAGGCCCGCTGCGGGTCGAAGTCCTCGTCGTTCCAGGCGAAATCGGCCGCACCGATCTCCACGACCTTGCTCGCCGCCGCCTGGTTCATCGGGTTGACCACGTCTCCGGCCAGCTGATCGCTGAGCCCGCGCTCGCGCTTGTCGTAGGAGCCGAGCATGATTCGGCCGCGCGAGCCGTCGAAGTCGTTGACCGGGTAGTTGTCCCACAGGAAAACCTTGCGGCCCCAAACGGTTTCGGCCTGCTGGGCGTCGGAAGCGGTGATCTGGCGCGGGATCACGCCGTCACCGGTCCACATCACGAGCACCCTCGGGTCAAGCGCTTCGCGGATCGCCTTCTTGTACTCCGAGTCCTCGACATCGGAGTACTCGGTGGGCACGAACTGCAGCGGCGCCACCCCGGGGTGGGTGTCGACGAACTCGCGCTGCACCTTGTTGAGCAGGTCGGCCTGCGCCCGCCCGGCCGAGCCCTCCGAGGGACGGCCGTAGGCGCGCTCGTCACCGGCGCAGTTCCAGCGCGTGTAGGAGATGTCGTCCAGCGGCAGCGAGAAGTCGCGGATGCCCTCGTCGTACATGGCCTGCAACTTCGCCTGCAGCGCGTGGAGATCCCGCGGATCGCTGTAGCAGATGGAGTTCCCCGGCGAGAGCGCGAAGGTGAACTTCACGTGGTGCGCACCGGCCTGCCGGATCAGCTCCCGAACCTCCCCGAGCTCCCGCGCCGGGTAGGGCTCACGCCACTTCTCGCGGTGGTACGGGTCGTCCTTGGGCGCGTAGATGTAGGTGTTGAGCTTGACGTCGCCGTAGAACGCCAGCTGGTCCATCCGCTCCTGGTGCGTCCACGGCGGGCCGTAGAAGCCCTCGATCGCGCCGCGCAGCGGCATGGCCGGCCGGTCCAGCACGGTCACGCCCGCGATGCGGCCGGGCGAGACGAGCTGCCGCAGCGTCTGCACCCCGTAGTAGGCCCCGGCCGGGTCGGAGGCGCCGATGAACACCTCGAACTCGGTGTCCGGGCGCACCGCGAGCGCGTACGCCTCCTCCTCCATCGGGACCGGGGCGTTCATGCGCGTCTCCTGCAAACCCTTGACCACGGTCGGCGAGGTGCGCTCGCCGATCCGCACCCGCAGTGAGGCATCCGCTGCGGGAGCGCCCGGTTCGCGGATCGCGACCTCGTCGGCCCCGGCGAGTTCGAGCACCTGCTTGGCGAGGTCCTTGGTCTGCCGGTCGACCAGCGGGTCCACCACGACCTCGACCTTCCCGCGGACCGCGACGTCGTCGCCGAGCCTGTCGAGCAGCTCCGGCTGCGGCACCAACGACGGCACTCCCTCACCTGGCAGCGCGTCGGAGCTCTGCGGGGCAGGCCGCTCCGGTGGGGGCGCGGAGTTCGTGCAGCCGGCCAAGGCCATCACCCCGGCCACGCACACCGCGAACGACCTGGAAAAACCGCGCATCGAGCTCCCCATCCAATCCTCGGGCGACGCCCCCAGTTCAACACACGGGAAGATGACCCGACCGGGTCGCCTTGCCCCGTCTGACGCAAGCAGAAGGGCCGCCCCCGCGGGGACGGCCCTTCTCAGCTTGGGGCTGGACTCAGAAGCCCATGCCGCCCATGCCACCGGTCGGGTCGGCGGCGGCAGCCGCGTCCCCGCCCTTCTCCGGCTTGTCCGCGACCACGGCTTCAGTGGTCAGGAACAGCGCGGCGATCGACGCGGCGTTCTGCAGCGCCGAGCGGGTGACCTTGGCCGGGTCGATGACGCCGGCCTGCACCAGGTCCTCGTACTCGCCGGTCGCGGCGTTGAGGCCGTGACCGGAGGTGAGGTTCTTGACCTTCTCCGCGACGACGCCACCCTCGAGACCGGCGTTGACCGCGATCTGCTTGAGCGGAGCCTCGACGGCCAGCTTCACGCTGTTGGCACCGGTCGCCTCGTCGCCCTCGAGCTTGAGGCCGTCGAAAGCGGTCTGCGCGGCCTGGAGCAGAGCCACGCCACCACCGGCGACGATGCCCTCCTCGACCGCGGCCTTGGCGTTGCGGACCGCGTCCTCGATGCGGTGCTTGCGCTCCTTGAGCTCGACCTCGGTCGCCGCACCGGCCTTGATGACCGCAACACCGCCGGCCAGCTTGGCCAGGCGCTCCTGCAGCTTCTCGCGGTCGTAGTCGGAGTCCGAGCGCTCGATCTCGGCGCGGATCTCGTTGACCCGGCCGGCGATCTGCTCGTCGTCGCCAGCACCCTCGACGATGGTGGTCTCGTCCTTGGTCACCACGACCTTGCGAGCCTGGCCCAGCAGGCTCAGGTCAGCGGTGTCCAGCTTGAGGCCGACCTCTTCGCTGATGACCTGACCACCGGTGAGGATGGCCATGTCCTGCAGCATCGCCTTGCGGCGGTCGCCGAAGCCCGGGGCCTTGACGGCGACGGACTTGAAGGTGCCGCGGATCTTGTTGACCACCAGGGTCGACAGGGCTTCGCCCTCGACGTCCTCGGCGATGATCAGCAGCGGCTTGTTGGCCTGCATGACCTTCTCCAGCAGCGGGAGGAGGTCCTTGACGTTGGAGATCTTGCTGCTCAGCAGGAGGATGTACGGGTCGTCGAGGACGGCCTCCATGCGCTCCGTGTCAGTCACGAAGTACATCGAGATGAGGCCCTTGTCGAAGCGCATGCCCTCGGTGAGCTCGAGTTCGAGCCCGAAGGTGTTGCTCTCCTCGACGGTGATGACGCCTTCCTTGCCGACCTTGTCCATCGCCTCGGCGATGAGCTCGCCGATCTGGCGGTCGCCAGCGGAGATCGCAGCGGTGGCGGCGATCTGGTCCTTGGTCTCGATTTCCTTGGCGTTCTTGAGCAGCTGCTCGGCGATCGCCTCGGTGGCCTTCTCGATGCCCTTCTTCAGAGCGATCGGGGAGGCGCCGGCCGCGACGTTGCGCAGACCCTCGCGAACCAGGGCCTGGGCGAGCACGGTGGCGGTGGTGGTGCCGTCACCCGCGACGTCGTCGGTCTTCTTCGCGACCTCCTTGACCAGCTCGGCCCCGATCTTCTCCCACGGGTCCTCGAGCTCGATCTCCTTGGCGATCGAGACGCCGTCGTTGGTGATGGTCGGCGCGCCCCACTTCTTCTCGAGCACGACATTCCGGCCCTTGGGGCCGAGCGTCACCTTGACGGCGTCGGCGAGGGTGTTCATGCCGCGCTCAAGACCGCGGCGGGCGTCCTCGTCGAACGCGATCATCTTGGCCATTGCGGTGTGGTCCTCCACCTGTCTGGACGCCGACGGTGCACACTGGGGCGTGCACGACGGCAGGACTCTGCTCGGCCAGGCTCGGTGCCCGCGACGGACGATCGCGCGACGACGCCGTCATGTGGCGCCGCCGGAACGACCTCACCGTCCCGACCTGGCACTCAACCTTGATGAGTGCCAGTACCGTGTTTAGCACTCACCGATGGCGAGTGCAAGCGTCGTGCCTCGGTCTCACCCGTCGGCGGTCGGCACCGACGTGGGCAACTCGGCGGTCGAAGGCGTGCTCCCGGAGCCCGAACCGCTCCCGGACGTGGCCATCGCCACGAACAGCAGCACGATCACCAGCAGCGCGACGCCCACCAGCACCGGCACGATCCACTTCGCCGCACCGCCCGACGACGTCCTGGTGAACGACGAGGACCCGGCGGGCATCGGCGGCCGCAGCCGCACCGGCTGCTGCTGGTAGCCGGGGTAGGACTGCTGCGGGTACGGCCCGGCCTGCTGGGGCATCTGCTGCGGGAACGGCTGGGAAGCGGGGTTCGCGGGCGGCGGTGGGACCGGCTGCTGCGCGACGCGCGGCGGCGCCGGTGCCTCCCCGGCGGCCGGGCCGAGCGCGCCGCGGGCAGCGGCGATCAGGTCCTGGCAGCTCGCGTAGCGCTGGTCGCCGCGCTTGGACATGCCCCGGCGCAGGACCTCGTCGATCGGCGGCGGCAGAAGCACCAGCGATCCGGGCGTCGGCGGCTCGGCGCCCAGATGCCCCTGGATGACCTCTTGGACCGAGCCCGGGAACGGCGGACGCCCGGTCAGGCAGGCGAAGAGCATGCAGGCCAACGCGTACTGGTCGGTGCGGCCGTCGACCGGCTCGCCGCGCAGGTGCTCGGGAGCCGCGTAGGTCGGCGAACCCAGGAAGTCCCCGGAGGACGTGCGGTGGCCGGTCGCGCCGCGCCGGGTCAGCCCGAAGTCGGCGAGGTAGACGTGCTCGTGCGACGACTCGCGCGAGGTGACCAGCACGTTGGCCGGTTTGAGGTCGAGGTGCACCAGGCCGCGCTCGTGCAGCATGTCCAGCGCTTCGGCGATCTGCCCGAGGAGCTCCAAGCTGCGCTTCGGCGAGATCGGCCCATCGGAGATCAGCCCGGCGAGGTCGGTGCCCTCGACCAGCCGCATCGCGATGAACAGCATGCCGTCGACCTCGCCGAAGTCGTACAGCGGCACGATGTTCGCGTGGTCGATCGCCGAGGTGTTGCGGGCTTCGTCGACGAAGCGCTCGCGGAACTCCGCGTCGCCGGTGATGTGCTCCCCCATCACCTTCAGAGCGACCTTGCGGCCGAGCCGGACGTCGGTGGCGCGGTACATCACGCTCATCCCACCGCGACCGAGCACGCCGTCGATCTTGTAGTGGCCGAGCCTGCGACCGGTCAAATCTTCCGACACGTCACGAAGCCTAACCGGCTGAGATCACGTGCGGGTGCAGGTTTCGCGGGATGGCGCGCTGCGGCCCGGTTCCCACCAGGAGAACCGGGCCGCACGACGACCTGGTGCGAAGTTCTCTTCAGACCTTGCGAACGCCGTCGGCTTGAGTTCGGCCATCACGGCCGGCTTTCACCTCGAATTCGACCCGATCCCCTTCAGAAAGGGTGCGGAAACCAGACATGTCGATTGCGGAGTAATGGACGAACACATCGGATCCACCGTCCGTCGCGATGAATCCGTAGCCCTTCTCCGAGTTGAACCACTTGACCGTGCCGACCGCCACGGCGTCCTCCTCAAGAAATGTGATGCACGACGCTAGCGCCGCTGGAGCATCGGCCACACTACTCCGGAAAATCGGGCTCGTCGCGGGTCCAGCAATACGACTTTTCCGTTAAGCGCTGGGCCGAACGAGTGGCTTCTCCGGACACGTTCCGTCATCAACGGGAGCTAATTCCCCCGACTGTCGCAATCGCTTTCAAACCCGGACGAAAAAACGGCAACGAATGCTCCCGACGGGAAACCGATCACGATGACGATCGGAGCGAATGGGTCAGACCAATCGCGGTCCGGCGCGATGAGCGATCATTTCCAACGCGCTGATCAGGAACGCGGACCGAGGCCATTCGCCCGCAGCCAACCGACCAGGCCGCGCGGGTTGCGGGTCTGCGTCAGCACCTGTCCCGGCCCGGCGAAGTCGAAGACCAGGCCTTCGCCGCTCTTGAGCGACTGCGCCACGCCCTGGTTCATCTGCCGCAGCTGGCTCTGCACCGTGTCGGCGTAGGCGACGACGTGACCGGTGTCGATCGTGATGCACTCGCCGGGCTGCAGGGTGACCACGTCCAGCGCGCCGTAGCAGGCCACCACCGCCGAGCCGTGCCCGCTGACCCGGGTGAGGAAGCCGCCCTCGCCGCCGAAGAGGTTCTGGAAACCGCCCCACTGGGTTTCGACCTGCACCGTGCTCGCCGAGGCCACCCAGCAACCCCTCGTCACGCACCAGCCGACCCGGCCGTCGAGCTCCAGCACGTTGAGATCACCGGGCAGCGTCGGCGCCACGTCGACCCAGCCCCCCTGCTGCGGCGCCGTGTAGGTGGAGACGTAGAACGATTCGCCGCCCAGCGCGGATCGGGCAAGCGACTTGAAGAAACCGCCCTGCGCGCGCGATTCGACGGTCACGCCGTAGCTGGTGGCCAGCATCGAACCGGACTCCACCCGCACCGGTTCCCCCGGTGCCAGCATCAACCGGGCGACCCCGTACGACGGCGTGTGACGAGTACGGACCTGCACAGCACAACCCCCTTCAGGGCCCCACCGGTCGGCGTGGGCACGGCGATTCTATGTAGCTGGCTCCGAGCCTGGGGGAAGTCCGCGCCACCACCCGGAGAACCGGTGCTCGGGTTGCGGCGCACGGAGAACGGGGCATTGTGCCATCGCGCCGAGGAGCGACCAATCCCACGCCGATGGCGACACGACGGGCACCCATGACAGATGATGCGTGCGTGTCGTCCAACAACCCCGCCCACGAGCTGACGTCGGTCGCCGATCACCGGGCGAAGGTCGCTTCGCTGCTGACCCGCACGCCGGTCGAGACCCGTCCGCTGCAGAACTGCCTCGGCCTGGCCCTGGCCGAGGACCTGGTCGCCCCGATCCCGCTGCCGCCGTTCAGCAACTCCGCGATGGACGGCTACGCGGTCCGCTCGGTCGATCTGACCGAGGCGACGCAGGACGAGCCGGTGAAGCTGCCGGTCTCCGAGGACGTCCCGGCCGGCCGGGTGGACGTGCCGCCGCTGCAGCCCGGCACCGCGCACCGGATCATGACCGGCGCGCAGCTGCCCCCGGGCGCCGACGCGGTGATCCCGGTGGAGCGCACCGACGCGGGCACCGAGACGGTGGCGCTGTTCGGTTCCGTGCAGCCGGGCGCCCACGTGCGCCGCGCGGGCGAGGACGTTTCCGAGGGCACGACCGTGCTCACCGCGGGCACCCGGCTGGGCGCCGCGCAGCTGGGCGTGGCCGCCGCCGTCGGCATCGCTGAGCTGCCCGTGCACCGACCGGTGCGGGTGCTGGTGCTCTCGACCGGCTCGGAGCTGGTAGCGCCCGGGGAAGAGCTGCAGCTCGGGCAGATCTACGAGTCCAACGGGCTGATGCTCGCCGCTGCCGTGCAGGAGGCCGGTGGTGAGCCGACGATGCTGCGCTTCGTACCCGACGACGTCGACGCCTTCCACGAGGTGCTGCAGGCTCACCTGGACTCCGCCGACCTGCTGATCACCTCGGGAGGAGTCAGCGCCGGGGCGTACGAGGTGGTCAAGGACGCCCTGGCCGGCAACGGCGTGGAGTTCACCAAGGTCGCGATGCAGCCGGGCATGCCGCAGGGATGCGGCCGCTACCGGGACGCCTTCGCGGTGGTCACGCTGCCCGGCAACCCGGTGAGCTCGATGGTCTCGTTCGAGGTCTTCGTGCGTCCGGCGATGCTGGCCGCGGCCGGGCATGCCACGACCACGCGGCACCAGCGGCAGGCGGTGCTGGCCGAGTCGCTGACAGCTCCCTCGCGCAGGCAGCAATTCCGGCGCGGGGTGTTCAACCCGGTTTCCGGCGAGGTCAGCCTGCAAGGAGCCCCGGGTTCACACCTGCTGGGCAGCCTCGCGAAGGCGAACTGCCTGCTGGCGATTTCGGAGGACGTGACCGAGTTGCAAGCTGGGTCCACTGTGGACGTGGTGTTGCTGGACTAGTTCAAGTCGATATCGCTTGTCACACCATCGTTGACGGTTCGACTTCCGGTCGCGAAGACTGCGAGTCCGACCTTCCACTTCCCCTCCGGAGTTTTGCACGTGCGTGGCCCCTGGCGCGCCGCCTTGGCGCTGGCGTTGCACATCGGTTTCTTCGTCGTGTCCCTCGGCCTGGTCGCCGGCCTGCTGATGATGGCGGGCATGACCTTCCGCCGCGACACCGTCGGAGGGATGAAGGTCGCCTTCGCCGCCGTCGTCGTCGGCGCGATCTTCGCCATCGGCCTGCGGGCGGTGCTGCGCAACCGGGTCCGCCCGCGCGGCGTGCCCGTGGACCGGGTCTCCCAACCCAACCTGTGGCGCACGATCGACCAGCTCGTCGACGCCACCGACTCCCCGCTGCCCGACGAAGTCCGCATCACCTCCGAGCCGGGCGTCGCCATCCGCGAGGACACCGCGTTGCTCGGCCTGCGCACCCGCACCCGGTACCTGGAGATCGGGTTGCCGATGCTGGCGGCGCTGACCACCTCCGAACTCGGTGCGTCGCTGGCGCACGCGGTCGGCCGCCTCACCGGTCGCAGCAGGCTGACGGTGACCGCTCACCGGGTGCTGGCCAGCGTCCAGCGCACCGTCGACGGGCTCACGACCGGCCCGGTGAAGTGGCTCTTCGTCGGGTACGCGCGGTTGTTCACCGCCATCGCGGTCACCACCACCAAGGAGCTCGTGCTCGCCGGGGACGCCGCAGCGGTGCGCGTCGCGGGCAAGCGGACCGCGGTGATGGCGCTGCGCAAGTCCGTCGCGGTCGAGCTCGGCTGGCGCGAGTACGCCGACGCGTACCTGAGCATGGCCGCCAGCATCGGCCACGCACCCGACGTGCTGCTGGGCTTCCGCAACTTCATGGACCACCCGGCGCGCAAACCCGCGCTGGCCGAGCGTGCCAAGCAGACCATCGCCGACGAGCTCGGCGAGTTACCGGTGCGCGCCAGGGTCGAGCTGATGAAGCGCCTCAAGGCCGCCGACCAGGAGGCCGACGAGCGCCCGGCGTTCGCGATCCTGCGCAAGCCGCGCAACGCCGTTCCCGAGTTGGAGGACCGGCTGCTGGTGGACTCGCTCGGCCCCCGGATGCCGTGGTCGGAGGTCGTCCGGCAGGCCGGAGCGGCCCAGTCCGCCGAGAAGGCCGCGCAGCTCAGCGCGGCCGCCCACAAGTGCGGGCTGGGCGTGGACCCGACGATCCAGGGCGTCCTCGCCGCCATCCACCGCGGCCACGGCCGCGACCTCGTCAACCCCGTGCTCAACCCGGGCCTGCACCCGTCGACGATCGACCAGACGGCCGAGGACACGCTCACCGAACTGCTCGGCTGCACCGTCATCGACGCGCTGATCTGCGCCCGCCGCGCCCACCACGAACTCGACTGGGGCGGCCCGCCCGCGGTGCGACTGGTCAACGGCCGGCCGCTGGACCCCGACCGCCTGGTCCGCCCCGCCGTCGCCGACCCGCGGCTCATCCCCGGACTGCACCGGGTGCTGGTCGACCTGGGCGTCCCGCTGCACCACACCCGCGAGCCCGCCGAGGAGCCGGAGCCGTCGCTGTCCGGGATCGTCAGTCCGGTGCAGTGCTCCGGCGAGGCCTACGACCTGCTGGTCAGCGACCGCGGCCTGTTGCTGCTCCCCAGCGACGCCAGCGCCGCGAAACGGCTGCTCGCGGGCACCCTGGCCCGGCTCAGGGAAGCCGAGCAGGAACAGCTCAGCGAGCTGGCCTCGCGACCGATCAACGAGCTGCGGGAGCGCTCCGGAGCGCAGTGGGTGGACAGCCGCGACGTGGCCAGCGCCCGCCTCGACGAGGAGAAGTCCGGCTGGTCGTTGGAGCTGGACCTCTACCTCGACGAGTACGCGATGTCGACGCTCGACGAGGTGCGCGTGGCCCCGGGCAGCGACGACGGCGTGTCGGTGCTGACCCTGAGCAGCACCGCCGACGGGATCGAGCACGGAGATCCGTACCACGGGCTGACCGAGCTGATGGGAGCCCGCATGGAGCTGGACGAACCCGCCCTGTCCCTGGAATGACCGCCACCCTGACGTGGAGCCGGTAGACGTCCTGTTGACGCGGAGTTACTGAAGGCGTTCCCAACGTCCTCCGTTAGCGGCTACGGAGATGCTGTGAACTCAATTACACTAGAAACTGCGTCACGAAACGTTGATCACGTCCTTCCCCTTCGTGTCCGCAACGGCACCTCGCTTGCCGGGTGTCGCGGACCGCGATAAGAGGGCCGTGCGCCGTCGGGGGGCGCACGGACCCGAAATCAAAGAGGCCGTTCGGCACCTACGGGGAGGCGCCGAACGGCCTCTTTGTTCTTGTTCCCGCCGGTCGTGGTCATCCTGCTGGCGGTGCGGGTGGGGGAACCTAAGCCGCGCCGTGGACTCCGCGCGCCACTCCTGATGCATGCCAGCCAGTGCACGGCGTCGCGGCGCGCTCGCCACGCACGGCCAGAACCCCGGCGGTGCGAGTTGCTCGGGTGGGGCGCTGAGAGAGCGCCTTCGCCGCTCGCCTGGCGGGTGAGTTCACCCGTACGTGTGACTCACTGGGTGTGTGGGCGGTAGCATTCCGCTTCAGATACGTGCAGGTCATGCGGGTTGTTCTTGATCGACTGCGCCCCCTGGCGACGGTGTGAACGAGGCGTCCGCGATGCTGTACGTCTACGGCGCACGCAGGACTACCGCGCCGCGCTGACATGACCTCCGACGCAGGGGCGCGACTACCTCGATGAGCAGCACCCAAGAGAGCCCGCTGGCGCACCTCATCGCGCTGGCCAAGGACACCGTTCCGCCGATGCACCCGGCAGGCAGGCCGTTCGTCATCGGCGCCGCCGTCGCCACGCTGGTGCTCCGCCGCATCTGGCGCCCGCTGGGCGTGGTCGGCGCCGTGCTCACCGCCTGGTGCGCGTGGTTCTTCCGCGAGCCGGCACGCACCACCCCGACCCGCGAGGGCCTGGCCGTTGCCGCCGCCGACGGCGCCGTCGCGCACGTCGAGAGCGCCGTCCCGCCGGCCGAGCTCGGCTTCGGCGAGACGCCGATGATCCGCATCAGCACCTTCCTGACCATCTTCGACGTGCACGTCCAGCGCGTCCCGGTCAGCGGCAAGATCGACAAGGTCGTCTACCGGCCGGGCAAGTTCCTCTCCGCCGACCTGGACAAGGCCAGCGAGGACAACGAGCGCAACTCGGTGGCCATCCGATCCCAGGACGGCACCCGCGTCGCCGTCGTGCAGATCGCCGGGCTCGTCGCCCGCCGCATCGTCTGCGAGGTCGCCGAGGGCGACACCGTGACCACCGGCGCCACCTACGGCCTCATCCGGTTCGGCTCCCGCGTGGACCTCTACGTCCCCGCCGACAGCAAGGTCCTGGTCGAGCCCGGGCAGCGCACCATCGGCGGCGAGACCCCGCTCGCCGAACTGCCCAGGGGGAAGCGCGACCGATGAGCATGCGGACCACCCCCGGCGTCCGGCTGCTGCCCAATGCGATCACCGTGCTGGCGATGTGCGCGGGCCTCTCCGCGATCCAGTTCGCCCTGAACGGGCAGCTGACCTTCGCTATCGGGTCCGTCGCCGCCGCTGCGGTGCTCGACGGCCTCGACGGCCGGATCGCCCGGTTGCTCGACGCCACCTCCAAGATGGGGGCCGAGCTGGACTCGCTGGCCGACGCGATGTCCTTCGGCGTGGCCCCGGCGTTGACGCTCTACGCCTGGCACATGCAGGACAACCGGGCCGGTTGGGTGGTGTCGCTGATCTTCGCGGTCTGCATGGTGCTGCGGCTCGCCCGGTTCAACACGTTGCTCGACGACGCCGAGCAGCCGCCGTTCACCAAGGAGTTCTTCGTCGGCGTGCCCGCCCCCGCGGCCGGGCTGCTGGCGCTGCTGCCGCTCGCCCTGACCGCGCACTTCGGCTACCCGGGCTGGTGGGCCAACCAGAGCGTGGTCATGGTGTGGATGGTGCTGATCGCCGCGCTGGCCGTCAGCCGGGTGCCCACGCTGTCGCTGAAGACGGTGAAGGTTCCGCCGGAGCTCGTGGCCCCGCTGCTGGTGGGCGTCGCGCTGCTGGCCGCGCTGGTCGTGGTGTTCCCGCTGATCTCGCTGGCCGTCGCGATGGTGCTGTACCTGCTGCACGTGCCTTACGCGGTCTACCGCTACCAGTGGCTCTCGCGGCACCCGGAGGCATGGGACGCCGCTCCCCGGGAGCGCCGGGCGATCCGCCGCAGCACCCAGCGCCGCCTGGGCATCCGCCCTCCGCTGCGCCGCAGCGTGGCCGGTGCCGCGCGTCGAGTGCGACTCCCCCGGCGCCCCACCGGGCCGGGACACCCCCGGCGCAGCTGGCGCCGCCTCGAACTCCGCCGCAATCGCGACGACTACTGAGGCAACGGGCAGTTCTGGTCCGAACCGTCCAGGCGAAGAGGGACATCGATCAGGGGCGGACTGCCGGTTGCCCACCGCCGCTGACCACGTCGTCTCCGCTGTGAGCGGCTAGGGTCGGTGGGGTGGCTTCGATCAGCTTGACCGCCCGCGTCTCCACGTCCGCCCGCGACACCCGGCGCGGGGTCGTGCGGTTGCACCCCGAAGTGCTGGACGCCCTGGGCCTGCGACCGTGGAGCGCGGTGCGCCTCACCGGCGCGCGCGAAACCGTCGCCCTGGCCGCCGCCGCGGAGAGCACCTCACCGACCGGGTTCCTGCTGCTCGACGACGTCGCGCTGCTCAACCTCGGGGTGGCCGAGGGCTCGTCCGTGGCCGTCGCCCCGGCGCAGGTGGAGGTCGCCAAGCGGGTCTCGATCACCGGCTCGCGGATGGCGCGGGCGACCGTCTCGCCCGAGACGGCCCGGCTGGCGCTGACCGGCAAGGTCTTCTCCGTCGGCGACGCGGTGTCGCTTCTGCCGCAGGACCTCTCCCCGTCCTCCTCGTCCCGCGCAGGTGAGGTGCGGCGCCAGATGTCGGCCGCCATCGGCCTGACCTGGACCAACGAGTTGATCACCGTCGCCGCGACCGAGCCCGCCGGAACCGTGGCCGTCCAAACCTCCACAGTGGTCGAGTGGCTGGACGGCGCGACGTCCGAGAACCGCTCCGCCTCACCCGAGCCCACTTCGCAGCCGACGGCTCCCGAGCCCGTCGACGAGCAGCACGCACCCGTACCGGTGGCCGACCTGGTGGGCTCGCGCGACACCGCGCGCCGCCTGACCGAATGGCTCCGGCTGGCCTTCGACCAGCCCGAGCTGCTGCGCAGGCTCGGCGCCGAACCCCGGCTGGGCGCGCTGATCAGCGGCCCGCCCGGAGTCGGCAAGGCCACGCTGGTGCGCGCCGTGTGCGCCGAGATCGGCGTGGAGCTCGTCGAGGTCGCCGCCCCGACCATCGCCGCCCTGGAAGCGCGCTCCGCCGCCAACCGGCTGCGGGAGGCCGTCGACCGCGCCACCGCCGCCTCCGGTGACGCGGTCCTGCTGCTCACCGACGTCGAAGCGCTGCTGCCGGAATCCGACCCGCCGCCGCTGGCCACCGTCGCCCTGGAGACGATTCGTGACGCCATCGGCCGCGACGAGCTGACCGTGATCGTCACCAGCTCGAACCCGCAGGCGGTCGATCCGCGGCTGCGGGAACCGGGCGTGGTCGACCGCGAGCTCACCATCGGATTGCCCGACGACGCCACCCGCGCCGACCTGCTCGGCGTGCTGCTGCGCGGCGCCCCGCTCGACGAGGACATCCGGTTGGACGAGATCGCCGAGCGCACGCCGGGTTTCGTCGCCGCCGACCTGCTGGCGCTGTGCCGGGAGTCCGCGCTGGGCTCCGCGCTGCGGCACCGCGACGACCCCGCCGACCCGCGGATCAGCCGTCAGGACCTGCTGGACGCGCTGACCTCCGTGCGGCCGATCTCGATGTCCACATCGGACAACCTGCAGACCGGCGGGCTCACCCTCGACGAGGTCGGCGACATGACCGAGGTCAAGCAGGCCCTCACCGAGACGGTGCTGTGGCCGCTGCAGTACCCGGATTCGTTTACCCGCCTGGGAGTGGACCCTCCGCGCGGCGTGCTGCTCTACGGCCCTCCCGGCTGCGGCAAGACCTACCTCGTGCGAGCGCTGGCGGGCAGCGGCCGGCTCAACGTGCTCACCGTCAAGGGCGCGGAGCTGATGGACAAGTGGGTCGGCGAGTCCGAGCGCGCTGTCCGCGAGCTGTTCCTGCGCGCCCGGGGCGCTTCGCCCGCGCTGGTCTTCCTCGACGAGGTGGACGCGTTGGCCCCGCGACGGGGCCAGTCCTCGGACTCCGGCGTGTCAGACCGGGTGGTCGCCGCCCTGCTCACCGAGCTCGACGGCGTGGAACCGATGCGCGACGTCGTCGTGCTGGCCGCCACGAACCGCCCGGACCTCATCGACCCGGCCCTGCTTCGCCCCGGCCGCCTCGAACGCCTCGTCTACGTCCCGCCGCCGGACGCCGAAGCCCGACAGGCCATCCTCGCCGCGGCGGTGAAGAACACCCCGCTGTCCGATGACGTGGACCTCGCGGAGCTGGCCGGAACCCTCGACGGCTACTCGGCCGCCGACTGCACGGCCCTGGTCCGCGAAGCAGCGCTCACGGCCATGCGGGAATCCATCACCGCGGCCGAGGTCACGGCCACGCACCTCGCCACGGCTCGCGAGGCGGTCCGCCCGTCCCTGGACCCGGCCCAACTCGAAACCCTCGCCGCCTACGCGGAGAACCAACGGTCCTGACGGCTCACTTGCCGGCCAAGCGCGCAGCCGCCTTCCTCCACCCCGCCTGAGCTACGCGCACCGCGGCGCGAACCGACCACAGATCACTTCCCCGTCGAAGGGCCCTTGTAGTCGTTGGTGATGATGGCGATCAGGCCCGGCGTGGCGTCCTGTATCCCGTCGAAGCGGACGTCGGCGCGGGCACCGATGCGGACGGCGAGTTCCCTGGCCTGGCGCTCCTCGTCCGTGCCGGGGCGGAAGTAGATGGTGGTGGTCGGGATCTTGCCCTTGGCGTAGTTGCCGACCTCGGGCACGTCGTACCCGGCCTTGCGCAGGTCCTCGGCGGCGCGGTGCGCCAGCCCGGAGATCGTCGAGTTGTTGTAGACCCGCACGATGATCTGCTCGCTGCCCTTGCCGGAACCGACCGGGACGTCCTGCCCCGAACCCGGGGGCTGGGCGTTGCCCGAACCCGGCTGCGGCTTCTCGGCGACCGGCGGCTGGGCCGCCGGGGGCTGCACGGGCGGTACCACCGGGGACGGCGCGGGTTTCGGCGGCGGCTGCACCTGCGAGGTGGGCTCCTGCGGCAGCGGCTGCGCGGTGTCCGAGGACTCGCCGGACATCAGGGTCACGGTCCCGAACACGCCCGCGAGCACGCCGGCTCCGATCAGGCCCAGGCCGATCAGCTTGGCCCCGCCGGGCCCGCCGGACGGTTCCCCAACACTCATCAGTGCAACTCGATTCCCAGTCGTTGAGCGGCCCTCGCGCGCTGTCGGGCCGCCCGTGCCTTGCGCAGTCTCTTGATCAGCATAGGGTCCGCGCTGAACGCAGCGGGGGAATCCAGCAGCGTGTTGAGCAGCTGGTAGTACCGCGACGCGGACATGTCGAACAGTTCCCGGATCGCGATGTCCTTCTTGCCCGAGCGCTTCCACCACTGCGCTTCGAAGGCGAGGATCCCCCGCTCCCGATCGGTCAGATCTCGGCCCGCGGGGCCCGGTTCGGGCTCGTCCGCCGGCGGTTCGACGATCCGCTCGATGGGCTGGGTGATCGGCTCGGCGAGGAACAGCCGCCGGCGCTCCGGCGCCTGCTGACGCCCGTGCGTGCGCGCGAGTTGTTCGCACTGACGGGCGATCTCCTGCGCGGTCAGCATCTGAGCGGCGTCCATCCGGCTCCTCGCCTCGCGATTCGGTCGCGGAGAATCACACGGCTGTCATTCCCGGTGACCAATTGAACCATGCCGTGATCCGGGCAGTGAGCCGATCAGAACCCTGTTCCACGCGCAAGAGCGCACCCGGCCGGGCCACCTGGGGAACCGGATAGAGTCCGCGCATGGCTGTTCACCCCATCCGCGTCTACGGCGACCCCGTGCTGCACCACCCGACTCGCCGGGTCGAGCGCTTCGACGAGGAGCTGCGCACTCTCGTCGAGGACATGTTCGAGACGATGGAAGCCGCGAACGGGGTGGGCCTCGCAGCCAACCAAATCGGCGTCGACCTGCGGTTGTTCGTCTACGACTGCCCGGACGACGAAGGCGTGCAGCACCGCGGCCTGGTGATCAACCCCGAGCTGACGACCTCGGAGGTCCCGGAGACGATGCCCGATCCGGACGACGACTGGGAGGGCTGCCTGTCGGTCCCCGGCGAGTCGTACCCGACCGGACGGGCGAGCTGGGCGAAGGTCACCGGGTCCGATGTGGACGGCAATCCGGTGGAGGTCGAGGGGACCGGCTTCTTCGCGCGCTGCCTGCAGCACGAGACCGATCACCTCGACGGCTACGTCTACCTGGACCGGCTCACCGGCAGGCACGCCCGCGCGGCCAAGAAGATGGTCAAGCGCAACGAGTGGGGCGTCCCCGGTCTGAGCTGGGACCCGGCGGAGATGGGCGACCCGTTCGCCGAGTGAGCCGGGCGCGGCCGGACGGATGAAACTGTTGTCATCGGCCCGACACCCCCGTAGCCTCGGCCACGAACAAGTCAATCCGCGGGAGCTCGCACCAACAGCGGGCTGAGAGGGCGACTGGAGAACTCCGGGGTCGCCGACCGCACGAACCTGACCGGGTAATGCCGGCGTAGGGAGTGGACGGCAATGGCCGACGTGCATCCGAACGCATCCGGAATCACCACGGGACCCATCGAGGGGTCACGAAAGGTCTTCAGCAGCACCGAGTCCGGGCTGCAAGTGCCGTTCCGCCGCATCGAGCTGACCAACGGTGAACACCTCGACGTCTACGACACGTCAGGGCCGTACACCGACGACAACACCACCGTGGACGTCCACAGTGGACTACCTCGAACGCGGGCGGGATGGCGCGACGGACGGGAGCACAACACCCAGCTGGGCTGGGCGAAGGCGGGCGCGATCACCCGCGAGATGGAGTACATCGCGCACCGCGAAGGGGTTTCGCCGGAGTTCGTGCGCGACGAGGTCGCCTCGGGCCGCGCGGTGATCCCGGCGAACCGGTGCCACCCGGAGAGCGAGCCGATGATCATCGGCAAGAACTTCCTGGTCAAGGTCAACGCCAACATCGGCAACTCCGCGGTCACCTCCTCCGTCGAGGAGGAGGTCGAGAAGATGGTGTGGGCGACCAGGTGGGGCGCCGACACCGTGATGGACCTGTCCACCGGCAAGCGCATCCACGAGACCCGCGAGCGCATCCTGCGCAACTCCCCCGTGCCGATCGGAACCGTGCCGATCTACCAGGCGCTGGAGAAGGTCGACGGCGATCCGGCCTCGCTGACCTGGGAGATCTACCGGGACACCGTGATCGAGCAGTGCGAGCAGGGCGTGGACTACATGACCGTGCACGCGGGCGTGCTGCTGCGCTACGTCCCGCTGACCGCCCAGCGCGTGACCGGGATCGTCTCGCGCGGCGGGTCGATCATGGCGGCCTGGTGCCTGGCGCACCACCGGGAGAGCTTCCTCTACACCCACTACCGCGAGCTCTGCGAGATCCTGCGCGCCTACGACGTGACGTTCTCGCTGGGCGACGGCCTGCGTCCGGGTTCGATCGCCGACGCCAACGACCGCGCCCAGTTCGCCGAGCTGGAAACCCTCGGCGAGCTCACCCACATCGCCCGCGAGCACGACGTGCAGGTGATGATCGAGGGGCCCGGCCACGTGCCCATGCACAAGATCGCGGAGAACGTGCGGCTGGAGGAGGAGCTGTGCGGTGAGGCACCGTTCTACACGCTCGGACCGCTGACCACCGACATCGCACCGGCCTACGACCACATCACCTCCGGCATCGGCGCGGCGATGATCGCCCAGGCCGGCACCGCGATGCTCTGCTACGTCACGCCCAAGGAGCACCTCGGCCTGCCGAACCGGGACGACGTCAAGACCGGCGTGATCACCTACAAGATCGCTGCGCACGCCGCCGACCTGGCGAAGGGCCACCCCCGCGCCCAGGAGCGGGACGACGCGCTGTCCACCGCCCGCTTCGAGTTCCGCTGGACCGACCAGTTCAACCTGTCGCTGGACCCGGACACCGCACGCGCCTTCCACGACGAGACGCTGCCCGCCGAACCGGCGAAGACGGCCCACTTCTGCTCCATGTGCGGCCCGAAGTTCTGCTCGATGAAGATCACCCAGGACGTCCGCAAGTACGCCGAGGAGCACGGTCTGACCAGCGTGGAGGCCATCGAGGCGGGCATGGCGGAGAAGTCCGAGGAGTTCACCCGCACCGGCGGCGAGGTCTACCTGCCGCTCGCGGCCAACGACTGATCGCGAGGCTGGGGCGGCTCCCCCGAGCCGCCCCAGCGCCTCAGATCTAAGTGCGGACGCTCGGGTCGAACGGTGCGGCGAGTTCGACCGACTTGCCGCGGCAGCGATAGCCGCGGTCACCTCCTGCGCCGTTGTCCTCACGCACCGCACCCACCGACTCGGCCGACCTCGTGGCCTGCGTGGTCACGAGCTCCCCCGAAAAGCCACCGAGGCGTCAGCGGCTACGCGATCGGAGGGGATCACGCGGCACGTAGCATCCTGGGAATGCACGACGAGACCGCGCCGCCCACCGCGCTGACCATCGCCGGATCGGATTCCGGCGGAAGTGCGGGCATGCACGCCGACCTGCGGACCTTCTTCGCCTGCGGGGTGCACGGCACGACCGCCGTGACCGCCGTGACCGTGCAGAACACCGTCGGGGTGACCGGGCTGGTGGAGATCCCACCGGAGACGGTGGCCGCGCAGATCGACGCGGTGGCCTCCGACATCGGCGTCGGCGCGGCCAAGACCGGGGTGCTCGCCTCGGCCGCCACCATCGACGCCGTCCTGGACGCCTGCGACCGGCACGGGATCGGCCGCGGCGGCCGGACGCCGTTCGTGGTGGATCCGGTGGCCGCGTCGCGCAGCGGCGAGCCGCTGCTGCGGACGGACGCGCTCGACGCGCTGCGCCACCGGGCGTTCCCCCGGGCCACTCTGGTCACCCCGAACCTCGACGAGGTGCGGTTGCTCACCGGCATCGACGCGCGCACCCGCGAGGACCTGCTGGACGCGGCCAAGGCGGTCCACGCCTTCGGGCCGGAGTGGGTGCTGATCAAGAGCGGTCACCTGCCCGACGACCCCGAGTGCGTCGATCTGCTCTTCAACGGCACGGAGTCCATCGAGCTGCCCGGCCCGCGCTACGCCACCGAGCACACCCACGGCGCAGGTGACGTGTTCGCCTCGGCGATCACCGCCGCGCTGGCCAAGGGCGCCTCCATGCCGGACGCGGTGCGCGGCGGCAAGCGGTTCGTCACCCGCAGCGTCGCCGAGGCCTACCCCCTCGGCTCCGGCGTGGGACCGGTCTCAACCTTCTGGCGGATCAGCCCTCGCTCGTACTGACCAATCATTGAGTGATTCTCGTCCGCATCCTGTAACCCGTTAGGTGCTACTCGCCGACATATGTCGAAGAGGGGCTCAAATCCAGGCGTGGGCCTGGAGGGCGCGGCGAGGGACGACAGGGGTTTGCGGGAGCGTGGCTGGAGCGGTGTTGACAAGGGCACGGGGATGGATGGCCACCGAGGCGGGTGCGCCGGACCCCCGGCAGCGCCAATACGTGCTGCTGGTGGTGCTCGCCGTGATCGCCGGAACGTTCGCGGGCTGGTTCTTCGAGCTGCAGACGCCGGTGCTGTTGGGAGCGCTGACCACCGTGCTGGCGCTGACCGCCACCAGCGGTCAGGCGCTGCGCTCCGATCTGCGCAGGTTCGTGTGGCTGACGCCCGTGCTGGTGCTGATGATGGCCGTCGGGCCGATGTTGACCAAGGTCCCGGTGCTGGCCGGACTGGCCGTCGCGGTGGTCGTGTTCGGCACCGGGATGCTGCCCGCGCTGGGTGAGCACTACCGCATCGGCGGGCAGATCTTCGCCGCCGCGACCCTGGTGACCACCACGACCGGCATCGGCAACGACCAGCCGTTCCTGATCCTGCTGGCCTCGACCGCCGCGGGCGGGCTGTTCGCGCTGCTGCTGCGGATGATCATCGGGGTCGGCGACCCCGGGCACGCGACCCGCGTCGCCGTGGCCCGGACGCTGCTGACACCCGGTCCCGGCGTGCTCGAATCAGCCGCCGCCGCGTGGCGCGCCGACGGTTCCAGCACCTGGCTCGGACAGGTCCTGGCGGGTTCGGCCCGCTTCCGCGCCGCCCGCGAGACGCTGCTCGCGCAAGCCCAGCAGAGCGACCGCATCGAGGCCGAACGGCTCCGCGAGATCGTCGCCGAGGCCGACCGGGTCGCCGCCGAGCTCGCCCGCGCGATCCGCTCCCGCGCCTGCACCGGCCTGCCGATGGCCGCCCGCCGCGCCCCCGCCCAGGCCGTCATCGCCCGGGGCGGCCGGCAGGACATGCCCGACGCCGTCGCCGGCGTGAACCAGGGCCTGGACCGGATCCGCGCCGCCGTGGTCGACCGCGACGAGAGCCCGGTGCCACCCGCCGAGGACGGCGCCCTGCGGGAACGGCTGCTGGGCGCGGTGCGCGCGCACCTGTCGTTCCGGTCCTCGCTGTTCCGGCACGCGCTGCGCTGCACGCTGGCGGTCGCGGTCGGCATGGTGATCGTGCTGCTGCTGCGCGACCCGTCGGCGTCGAGCCTGCTGCTCGCGCTGTACGTGGTGCTCGCTCCGGCGGCGCGCGACAGCATGACCGGCGCGCTGGAACGCACCGGTGGCGCGGTGCTGGGCGTGACCGCCCTGGCCATCCTGATCACCCTGCTGCCGGGCGCCTACCTGCTGATCCCGCTGGTCATCGGCGGAATGCTGCTGAACATGCCGAGGCTGCGCGCCGAGTACCAGGCGGTGCTGGGCTGCGTGATCGTGATCACCGTGGTGGATCAGGCGATGGCGCTGGACCGCCCGCTGGTCAACGTCGGCATCAGCTTCGCGGCCAACACGGCGGTGGGCGCGGCGATCGCGCTGATCGTCGGCTACGTGAGCTACCTCGTGCTGCCGAGCAGCATCGTGCCGGACGTGCGCGGCGCGGTCCGCTCCACCGTCTGGTCGGTCTCGGAGCTGCTGCGCAGCGTCCGCGCCTCCGGTCAGGGCGCCGATCTCCCGAGAGCGCTGCAGTCCGCGAACGTGCTAGCGCTGCGCCGCACCCAGGACCTGCTGGGCATGCCCGCGCTGCTGGACGGCACCGGCGAGGAGACCGACGACAACCACGCCACCCGCGCCGCGGCGATCGCGCTCGACGCGCTGCGCCAGGACGTCGCCACGCTGGCCTTCCGCCCCGCCGAGGAGCGCGAGGTCGCGGTTCCGGCGCTGCGCGCGGTCGACGACCTGCTCGGCGGCAAGTCCACGGCGAAGATCCCAGACATCCCGTCGAGCGGCGCACCGGCCTCGGAACTCCTCGCGAGCTCCCTGGTCGAGAACGCCCTCCACGCCCGCCAGGCCATCGACCGGACCTTCGGTTACGACAACCCCTGGAAGAGCTACACGATCAGCTTCGTCCGCCCCGAACGCCTCCACATCCGCTAGGCCGGGACTCCCGAACCCCGCGCGAAGTCCGACCGCCGGGTTGGGTTCGCACAACCCCGACCCGGCGGTCGGTCAGACGCCGTAGTCCCCAGTTGCGGGGATGTCCCATCGCCATCGGCCCCCGATGCGCGAGGCTCCGCATGAACGGGCAGCAGACCTGCGAGATCAGAGCGCACGTCGTCGGCGACCTTCGACCTCTTGCTCACCGATTCGACGGAGCTGGTGAACCGCGTGGTCGACGCGGCCCGTGGTCAGCTCATGGGGGTGCCCGGGCTCGAGGCTTGGGCCCAGAATCGTTGGGGGATGCGTCCCGCTTGCGAGGCCAGGCGGCCCGCTTCGACGGCGCTCCGCATCGCCGTGGCCATGCGCTCCGGGTCTTGGGCGCGGGTGACGGCGGTGGCCAGGAGGACCGCCGAGCAGCCGAGCTCCATCGCCAAGGCCGCGTCGGAGGCCGTGCCGATGCCCGCGTCGAGGACGATCGGGACGGTGGCTCGGGAAACGATCATCTCGATGTTGTGCGGGTTGCGGATCCCCAGCCCGGTGCCGATCGGCGAGCCCAGCGGCATGACCGCCGCGCAGCCGACCTCCTCCAGCTTCAGCGCGAGGACCGGGTCGTCGTTGGTGTAGGCGAGGACGACGAAACCCTGGTCCACCAGCTGTTCCGCCGCGTCCACGAGCTCGATCGGGTCGGGCAGGAGGGTGTCCTCGTCGGCCACCACCTCGAGCTTGACCCAGTTGGTCCCCAGGGCCTCGCGTGCGAGCTGCGCGGTGAGCACCGCTTCCGCGGCGGTGCGGCAGCCCGCCGTGTTGGGCAGCGCTTCGATGCCGAGCTTGCGCAGCAGGTCGAGGACACCGGTGCCGCCACCTGCGTCGGCGCGGCGCATCGCGACGGTGGTCAGCTCGGTTCCGGAGGCGATCAGCGCGCGTTCCAGCACGGCGAGGTTGTTCGCCCCACCGGTACCGGTGATCAGGCGCGAACCGAACTCGCGGTCGGCGATCAGCAATGGGTCGTCCACGGTCACCCTCCTTGCACTGCGGTGAGCACTTCGATGGTGGCGTCGGCGCGCAACGCCGTGGCGGGCCACGACGCGCGCGGCACCACAGCACCGTCCAGAGCCACGGCCACGCCTCGTTCCGGCACGCCGAAGTCGTCCAGCACTGACGCGAGGGTCGCGCCTGCGGCGACCTCCCGTGCGTCCCCGTTGATCACGACGTTCACTGCTGCCCTCCCAAACGGCTCGGATCGGTGGCCTTGATCAGCGGTTCCGGCTCTTCGCCGCGCAGCAGCGACAGCACGGCATCGACGGTGACCGGCGTGAGCAGGAACCCGCCCCGGTGGTGTCCGGTGGCGGCGAGCACTCCCGGCTCCAGCCAGCCGATCACCGGCAGGTTGTCGGTGGTGCTCGGGCGCAGCCCGGCGGTGGCCTCGACCAGCGCGTACTCGGCGATGCCCGGCATCACGGTCTCGGCGTCGGCGAGCAGGTCGCGGACGCCGCCGACGGTGACCTCGGTGTCGAAGCCGACCTCGTGCTGGGTGGCGCCGAGCACCACTCCCCCGTCGTCGCGCGGCACCAGGTAGCAGGGCCTGCCGCGCACCGGGCCGCGCACGGTGCGGGTCGGCGGCGGCAGCGCGGTGGCACGTCGCCGCAGCCGCAGGATCTCGCCCTTGACCGGACGGATCCGGTCGGAAAGCGCCGGGTGCAGCGAACCCGATTGCGCGCCTGCGGAGATCACCACGACATCGCACTCCACAGTGGACTCGACGAGCTCGACCCCGCCCGGCCGGACCGCCTCGGCGCGTTCGGCGATGAACTCCACGCCCGCCGCCTCCGCCGCTGCCCGCAGCGCGGTCAGCGCGAGCCGGTTGTCCACCGCGAGATCACCCGGTACTTCCAACCCACCGCGCACCGCGGGGCCCAGCGAGGGCTCTCGGCTGCGCAGCTCGCGGCCCGTCAACCGGGTCACGCTGCGGCCCAGTCCGGCGAGGTACCCGGCGACGTTGTCGAGCTCCTCGCGGTCGGCGCCGTCGACGCCGACCATCAACGTGCCCTCGGTGCGCAGCCCGGACGGCAGACCGGCCGCGCGGCTGAGCTCGTCGGCGAAGTCCGGCCAGCGGTTCAGCGACGTCGAGCCCAGTTCGAGCAATTCCTCCTCGCCGGGCCACGCCTCGGCGAGAGGTGCGAGCATTCCGCCCGCGACGTACGAGGCACCTGAGGCGGGCGCCGGATCGACCAGGCTCACCCGGTTACCGGCCGCAGCGGCGCGCCAAGCCACCGACAGGCCGACGACCCCGCCGCCCACCACGACGACATGATCGGTTCGTTTCTCAGACAACTCCACGCTCCCTGCGCCGGCATGACCCGGATCAGGTTCGACGGTCGGAGCCCTGCGCTCCCTCTCAGCCCGGTCCGCCGGGCTCCCGTGCTCACCACCGTCCACCGTACCCGTCAACAGATCGCGACGTCAGCGTCTGGTCCGGTGGGACTCTTGCCGGGCTGTGCGGGTGGCGGAAACACCGAGGGGGCAAGGTCGGGTCCCGCACCAGCAGCGGCTACGTCGCTCTTCCGCAACAGCTAGGCTGGGCTCATGCCTGGTTTGGACGGCTTCGGGATCCGCGCGCGCCTCGCCGAGGCGAAGTTGTACCTGTGCACCGACGCTCGCAGGGAGCGAGGTGACCTCGCGGAGTTCGCCGACGCCGCGCTCGACGGTGGTGTCGACATCATCCAGCTGCGCGACAAGGGCCCGAGCGGTGCTCCGCTGGAGGCCCGCCACGAGCTCGCCGCGCTGGAGGTGCTGGCCGAGGCCTGCGTGCGGCACGGCGCTCTGCTGGCGGTCAACGACCGCGCGGACGTCGCGATGGCCGCGGAGGCCGACGTGCTGCACCTGGGCCAGGACGACCTGCCGGTGGACGTCGCCCGCCGCATCATCGGCGACCATGTGGTGATCGGCCGCTCCACGCACGACACCGCCCAGGCCGACTCGGCGGCGACCGAACGAGGCGTGGACTACTTCTGCACCGGGCCGGTGTGGACGACTCCGACCAAGCCCGGGCGTCCCGCTGCGGGCATCGAGCTGGTCCGGCACACCGCCGAGCACCGGGGGCACGGCCGTCCGTGGTTCGCCATCGGCGGCATCGGTCCGGAGAACCTCGACGAGGCGATCGAGGCAGGGGCCGAGCGCATCGTGGTGGTCCGCGCGATCACCGAGGCCGACGATCCCACAGCCGCCGCCCGCGACCTCCGGTCGCGGCTCCCCTGACCTGACGACGAACGACCCCCCGGGACCGAAGATCCCGGGGGGGTCGTCGCGGCGTGAGCTGGTGTCAGCGGGAACCGCCGTCACCGATCACTGGGTCAGCAGGGAGACGCCGTAGGCCGACAGGGCCTCGTTGACCGGCTGGAAGTAGGTCGTGCCACCGCTGGTGCAGTCGCCCGAACCACCCGAGGTCATGCCCTGCGCCTGGTCGCCCGAGATGAACGATCCACCGGAGTCGCCCGGCTCGGCGCAGACGTCGGTGCGGGTCAGACCCTCGACGGTGCCCTGCTCGTACTGCACGGACTGGTTCTTGGCCTCCAGCGTGCCGCAGTGCCAGCCGGTGGTGGAACCGGAGCGGCAGATCGACGCGCCCTCCGAGGCCTCCGTGGAACCGGCCACGGCCACCGTGCCGCCGCTGTAGTCGTTCACCGCGGCCTGCGGGCTGTCATCGGTGCCGACGGAGATGAAGGAGTGGTCATCACCCGGGAAGGACGAGCCCTCGAAGGTGCCGCTGGGCTCGGTGGTGGTGTCGCCCGTGCCGCCGCAGTGGCCGGCGGAGACGAACCCGCCCTCCACGGCGAAACCGACGGAGCAGCGAGCGCCGCTGCCGATGTAGTAGGCGTTGCCGCCCACCACGTCCATCAGCGTCCGGGGCTGCTCCTGCGACTCGACGACCTTCACCGCCTCGGCGGGCACGCCTGCGGCCTGCGCGAACTGCGCGGCCTCGGCGGCGGCACCCGGCTTGACGGTGACGACGACGGCGTTCTGCTCGTTGCTGGCGTACCAGCCGGTGACGCTCTTCGGCGCCTGCGCCTTGCCCGCGTTGAGACCGTCGACGACGCCGTTGAGCTGCTTGGCGCTGAAGGCGACCTGGCGGACCTCTGCACCGGCGGCGCGGACCTGCTCGGAGCGGGCCGCGTCGGTCACGCCGACCACGAGCTTGCCCGTCGCGGCGTCGAAGTAGGCACCGCCGAAGGAGTCGGCCAACGCGTCGCGCAGGGTGCTCTCGGTGCGCTGAGCGGCGGCTTCGAGCTGGAGCCGGTCGAGGGCCTGCTCCTCGGTGAGGCCGAGGTCGCGCTGCATCGCGTCGAGCAGCGTGCCCGCCACCGGGATGGCGTTGGGTGCGGTGGCGGTGGCCGGCATGGTCAGCGCGGCGACCGTGCCCGCGGTGACCAGGACGGTCCCGGCAATGCGAGCCGCGAGTCTACGTTTCATCTCGTGTCTCCCTTGTGATGACCTGATCTCTCAAGGCCCCGTCGCCGGTCCAGTATCAGATTTCCTCAGGGGAATCACATCCAGCTTTTAGCGCAATGTGCGCGAACAACTCCGATTGATCCTCGATCAACAGCGGAATTAGAGCATTCACCGTTTTTCGCACTTATTCGAGCGTTAGTCCCGGAACGATCGACTCGGGTGCCGATTCTGTGGTCGGGGATCGCGTGGAGGGCGAACCGGTCCTGCTCGGCTGCTGCACCGGCGGCTCGCTCGGGACGGGTTGCTGCGAACCGGTCGGCGGAGCGGGTCGCTGCGGCGACGGAGTCTCGCTGCTCGGCACCCGTTGACTGGTCATCTGCTCGGATGGCTCGACCTCGACCGGATCCCGCGGCGCGGGCTGGAGCACCCGGCCGAGCGTCGTGCCGTCACCACCCGACAGCGGGCGGCCGGTGATGCCCTCCAAGCCCGTCACCAGCAGCATGCTCACCGCGAACACCGCCACGCAGGTCGCGCCGACCAGGGTCCAGCGCCCCCACCTGCGGCGGGACACCGGCGGGGAGAGCACGGTCCGGGTGCTGGAACGCTCGGCGGCCGGTTCCTCGACGGCTTCGCCTCCCGGCCACTGCAAGCCAGTGACCTGGATCTTCCGGGTCGCCTCCTCGGTCCCGGCGACTTGGCCGGACTGGCTCCGGCGCTGCCGCAGCACCGAGGCCCGAGCGGCGGCGACCACCGCCTTCTCCCTGGTCTTCTCGATCGACCGCTGGTAGAGCGCGCCACCGATCGTGATGATCACGCTGGTCAGTCCCGCGCCCACGACGGTTCCCGCGACCCCGAGCCGCGAGCCCAGGAACGCCGCCGTCACCGACGCCAGCGCCGCGCCACCGACCTGCGCCGGTGACACCTGCGTCTTCTTCTCCCTCAGCTCCTCCGGCTGATCTTCAGCCGAATCCGCTGCACCCCTCGCCATTTCCCTCACACACGCAATTGGAGTTGCACATCTGCAACACCAACGCGCGCACCGGGTCGAATTTCTCCGCCTCGGCCACTTTCGTGAGGACTCCCACGACGTGTAACGAAAAGCGGTGTCACTGCGCGAGAACGCGATCGCGCACCGTTGCGGGAATCAAGCGGGAGGGTTGAGTCGCGCGACGAACTTGTACCGGTCACCGCGGTAGATGGAGCGGACCCATTCGACCGGGCGACCTTCGGTGTCGAACGAGTGCCGGGACAGCAGCAGCATCGGCAGACCCACGTCGGAGCCGAGCAGTTCGGCCTCCTCCGGGCTGGCCAGGGCGGTCTCGATGGTCTCCTCGGCGTGCCCGAGCTCGACCTCGAAGGTCTCCCGCAGCACCTGGTAGAGCGATCCGCCTGACTCCAGCTTCGCGGTGAGTCCGCGGAAGCGGGCCAGCGGCAGGTGCGTGGTCTCTATGGCCATCGGTTCGGCGTCGGCCAACCGCAGCCTGCGCAGCCGCAGCACGGCGGAACCGGCCTTGGTGCCCAGCAGGACGGCGAGCTCCTCATCGGCGGCTTCCTCGACGACCTCCAGCAGCCGGGAGGTCGGCTGCCTGCCCTGGGCGCGCATGTCCTCGGTGTAGGAGGACAGCTGGAGCCGCTGAGCGACCTTGGGCTTGGCGGCGAAGGTGCCCTTGCCCTGCACGCGGAGCAGCCGGCCTTCGACGGTCAGTTCGGCCAGCGCCTGGCGGACGGTGGTGCGCGAGACGTCGAACTCGGTGGCCAGCGAACGCTCGGTCGGGATCGGTGAACCGGGCGGCATCGACCTGAGCAGGTCGAGCAGGTGCTGCTTGAGCCCCCAGTACTTCGGTTCCCGTGGCGCGCGGCCCTGCGAATCCGCCCCGCCGGACACGGTCGTGTCGAGCATCGTTCCTCCTACCCGCCGCAGCCTGACCTCCGAGCATGCCCGACCGCGCGGCCTCGCGAAACGCGTCTCCGGCAGATCGTTCGCACTGATCAATTCAGACTTCGGTGGCGTGCACATTACGCCAATTCCTGTTGACGATGAGTGTCGCTCACCACATTCCGTGACGCCCTGGGGGCCGTGGTGAAGCCGACCACCGGACGCACGGTGGTGCTCTCCGGTTCCAGACCAGGTAGAATTGGTCTGGACCTTATGGAAGGGATGGGCCGAGATGTCCGCCACCCCCGGCACCCACATGAAGCACGAGATCGGCCAGCAACCCGCGATCTTCGCGGACCTGCTGGCCGCCCAGGAGCAGTTCGCAGAGGTCGCGGCGGTCGTCGCCGAACGCCGCCCGCGGTTCGCGCTGCTCGCGGCGCGCGGCTCCAGCGACCACGCCGCGCTGTACGCGAAGTACCTGATCGAGGTGCTCCTGCAACTGCCCGTCGGCCTGACCTCCCCCTCGACCACCACGCTCTACGGTGCGCGACCCGACCTCACCGACGTGCTGATGCTGACCGTCAGCCAGAGCGGCGGCTCCCCCGACCTGGTCGCGGTCACCGAGTCCGGCCGGGCCAGCGGCGCGCTCACCGTGGCGGTCACCAACACCACCGACTCCCCGCTCACCTCGGCCGCCGAGCTGTCGCTGAACATCCGCGCCGGCGCGGAGCAGGCGGTCGCCGCCACCAAGACCTACAGCGCAACGCTGCTGGCGTTGTACCTGCTCATCGATGCCATTCGCGGCGGAGGCGCCGCCCTGGCCCGAACCCTCCCCGACCTCGCGGCCACCACGCTCGCCGACGCCGCCGACCCGGTGGAGGAGGCCGTGCAGCGGTACCGCTTCGCCGGCCGGATGGTCACCACCGGACGCGGGTACTCGCTGGCGACCGCGCACGAGGCAGCGCTGAAGCTGGCCGAGACCAGCTACCTGTCGGCCCGCTCCTACAGCGGCGCGGACCTGCTGCACGGACCGGTCGCCGCCATCGATGCGGAGACCGCCGTGCTCGCGCTGTGCAGCGCGGGCTTGGGCGGCGAGTCGACGCGCGAGGTCGTCGAGGCCGTGCACCAGCGCGGCGCCGACATCTGCGCGATCGGCTCAGCGGCGGCGAAGATCCCGGCCTCGCACCGGATCCCGGTCCCGGAATCGGCCGAGGAGGTCGCTCCGATCCTGGAGATCCTGCCCGCCCAGCAGCTGGCCCTTGGCCTGGCGCTGGCCAGGGGCATCGACCCCGACAACCCCCGCGGCCTGCAGAAGGTCACCAAGACGACGTGACCTCCTAGGGATCAGAGGTCGTAGATCTCGCGGGCGGTGGTGTCGAAGACCGCCGTCCGCTCCGCATCGCTGAGCCCGGTGGTGAGGTCCTTGGCCACGCCGAGGACCTCGGCGTAGGACGCGGCGAGCAGGCAGACCGGCCAGTCGGAGCCGAACATGATCCGGCTCGGCCCGAACGCCTCCAGCACCACCTCGGCGTAGGAGCGCAGCCGGGACGGGTCCGGCTGCGCCGCCCAGTCGTCCTGGGTGACCAGGCCGGACAGCTTGCAGACGACGTTCGGGTGCGCGGCGAGCGCGCGGATCCGGCTCGCCCACGGTTCGAGCTCTCCGGCGGCCACGTCCGGTTTCGCGCAGTGGTCGAGCACGAACGTCATCTGCGGGAACTGCCCGGCGGCCTTGATCGCGGCGGGCAGCTGGTGCGGGCGGACGAGCAGCTCGTAGAGCAACCCGGAGTCCTCCACCGCGCCGAGCCCGGCCAGCACGTCCGGCCTGATCAGCCAGTCCGGGTCGGGCTCGTCCTCGACCTGGTGCCGGATGCCGCGCAGCCAGCCGCCGGAGGGATGGGTCTGCAACCGGCCGATCCGCTCGCGGGCGTCCTTGGCGGTGAGGTCGACCCAGCCGACGACCGCGGCCACCCGGTCGACGGTCTCGGCCAGCACCAGCATCTCGGGGGTTTCGTCCGGGTCGGCGACCGTCTGCACGAGCACGGTCGCGTCCACCGAGGTTCCGCGCATCGCGGCCTGCAGGTCAGCCGGGCGGAAGTCGCAGCGCAGCGGATCCATCTCCGTGCCGGTCATCCAAGGCAGGTCGCGAACGTCGAGGTCCCACAGGTGGTGGTGGGTGTCCACGGTCATCGAGAGCCTCCGCGAATGTCCACATCAGACTGAACGCGGCAGGCGCTCGTACAGGCCTCGCCCATGTTGTCTCTTCTCCCCGACGGATGGAACGACGTGTCGATGTATATCGGCTCACCGCTTCGGAGACCAGGGCTCGAATTGGCCACTTCCCGTCGCGGCGCCCGCCGATCGCGCCGCGCGAGAGTACAAAGAGCGCATGCACGGTGATGACACGGCCCTCGTCCTCGGGCTGGACGTCGGCGGCACCAGCAGTCGCGCGCTGGTCAGCGACCTGACCGGCCGGGTGCTGGGCACCGGTGAAGCGGCCGGCGGCAACCCGAACTCGCACCCCGCGCCCGACGCGGTCGCGCAGATGGCCGGCGCCGCCCGCGATGCGCTCGGTGGCCAGGACCCGGCTGCGGTGCGCGGATGCGTGCTCGGCATGGCCGGTGTGAGCAAGATGGCCGATCCCGCGTTCGGCGAGTTCTTCCGCAGCGAGTGGGCTCGGCTCGGGTTGGGCTGCGAGACCACGCCGGTCAGCGACGGCGTGGTCGCCTTCGCCGCGGGTACTCCGGAGCCGCGGGGCACGGTGCTCATCGCCGGTACCGGCGCGGTCGCCGAACGCGTCGAGGACCACCGCACGGCGGCCACCATCGGCGGTTGGGGCTGGTTGCTGGGCGACGAGGGTTCGGCCTACTGGCTGGGCCGCGAAGCCGTTCGCGCCACCCTGCGCGCGCTGGAACGCGGCGCCCCGGTGGAGGGGCTGGTCGAGGCGGTGTGCGGCCACCTCGGCGCTGTTGCGGAGCGCAAGGCGGTGATCGTTGCGGCCAACGCGCGCGACCCGATCCGCCTCGCCGAGCTCGCACCGCTGGTCACGGTCGCGGAGGACGACGCGGCCGAGGACATCGTGCACCGCGCCGCGGTCCTGCTGGCCGACACGGCGGCGACGGCCCGGCCGGATCCGCACTCCCCGGTCGTCCTGGCCGGTGGCCTGCTCCACCCGGGCAACCGCATCGGCCAAGCCCTGCGCGCCGAGCTCGAAGCCCGCTCCTGGCCGGAACCCCGCACCGCGGGCCCCGGCGCAGCAGCAGCCGCCTGGCTAGCCGCCCTGCCCCTCGCGCAAGACCCCGTCACCCTCCACAAAACCCTCCTCGGCTGAGGCCGACCGGGCGGAACACCCGGTGATCCGGTCACTGATCACGGCGGTACTCCGGGTCACCGGGGCACGGTCGATCACGGCCGGGCGGGAGCCGTGGACCGGTGCGGTCGGGGGTGTGGTTCGGGTGGGGCTAGAGGAGGGCGAGTTCGGTCAGGGCGTTCCGGATCACCTGGAGTTCTGCGTCATCTGCTTCGACCAGGGGGAGGCGGGGGCCTCCTACCTCGTGGCCGAGGAGGTTGAGAGCCGCCTTGACCGGGATGGGGTTGGTGGTGACGCCCAGGGCCGAGTAGAGGGGCTTGAGGGAGGCGTCGATCTCGGAGCGGCGGGCGGGGTCGGTGACCATCTGCTTCATCCGGGGGCCGACCAGGTGGCTGGCGACGAGGATGCCGCCGACGGCGCCCAGGTCCAGGGCCAGCGCGAAGCCGTCGTCGTTCCCCGCGTAGAGGCCGAGGCCGTCGACCTGGGCCAGGGCGTCGTTGTCGGCCTGCTTGACGTAGTCGAGGTTGTCGATCTGGCCGAGCTCGGAGAGCAGGTCGTGGTCGAGCGACAGGCCGATCCGCGACGGGACGTTGTAGAGCACCACCGGCTTGTCGGTGGCCTTGCCGATCTCGGTGAAATGCCGGACGAGCCCGCGCCGGTTGGGCTTGTTGTAGTACGGGGTCACCGACAGGATGCCGTCGGCGCCGATCTCGGTGACGCGCTCGGTCATCCAGCAGGCGTGCGCGGTGTTGTTGGAGCCCGTCGAGGCGATCACCGTGACCCCTTCGGGGCGTTCGCCGACGGCCAGCTCCACCAGCCGCAGGTGCTCGGCGTCCGACAGCGTCGGCGCCTCGCCGGTGGTGCCGCACACCACGACCCCGTCGGAGCCGTTGGCCAGCAGGTGGCGGAACAGGTTCAGGAACGCATCTTCGTCGACCTTCTGCCGGTCGTCGAACGGGGTCACGATCGCGGTGATCACGCTGCCGAGAGACATGAGCGCATTGTGCGCCCGCGCCCTGGAGGTGTCACATCGCGGGTTCCCTCGGGTGGCCCATGCCCGGATGATCGTCGGGCAGCGAGCGGCGCAGCACCCACCAGCTCGCGGCGATGCACACCGCCACCAGCGGCCAGGTCAGCACGACCTGCGCGATGGTCAGCGCGCCGGTGGCCCCGGCCAGCCACAGCGGGATGAACACGACCAGCCGCACCACGTACTGCCCGACCCACACCCAGCTGGCCCGGCTGTAGGCGCGCATCAGATCCGGGTCGCGCCGCCACTTGCGGCCCTGCCGGAGCGCGACGCCGACGACCACGCCCAGCAGCGGCCAGCGGATCGCGATGCTGGTCATCCAGGCCAGCGCGCTCAGCGCGTTGCTGGCCAGGCGGGGCAGGAAGAAGTCGGCGGCGTCGCCGGTGCGGATCGCGATGAGCGCTCCCAGCATCACCGCCAGCAAGCTGATCAGGACCGCGAGCGGGCGAGCGCCCTTGCGGAGTCGGCAGCCCCCGAGGACGGCACCGACCACCACGGCCGCCGCGCTGCCGATCACGATCGACTCGCCGCCGAAGAACCAGCCGGCGCCGAAGGCGACCGGCGGCAGGCTCGCGTCGATCGCGCTGCTGCGCCCGCCGAGCAACCGCATGAACGAATCGCGATCGTCCCAGCCCGTGTCCGTCTGCCCCTGCGTCACGACACTAAGCCTGCCCTAACTTCCACGGGGGGCCAAACCCCGGCCTCAAGACCGGGTGGCTCTCCCGGCGAAACGGTCACCCCACCTCTACCCGAGGCGGCGGGCTCGTTCCACCAGGGTCGCGATCTCGGCGGCGATCGTCGGCTTGTCGGCGGGCTGGCAGGCCACGGCGTCCTGGCCGTCGACCCGCTCGCCCCGCATCGCGTAGCGGCCCTGGTCGGTGTCGAACCAGATGAGGTTGGGCACGCGCGCCCTCCGGGCACCCGCGACGACGAAGTGGCCGAAGCGGAACTTCGGCCTCGACGTCACCGCGCGCAGCTCCGGCAGCCCCTCGATGTCGGCGTCGGCGGGCATGCCGCCACGCCGGTCGGCGACCGCGCGCAACGCGGGACCCGCGCCGACCGGGGCGTCCGGCAGCAGGTCGGCGGCGGTGCGCGGCAGGTCGCTCGGCGGTAGGAAGGTCATCCGCATGCCCCGGCCGTCGAAGGTGCCGAGCACGCCGACCTCACCGGTGGCCACCACGCGGGCCGCCAGCCGGTGCCCGGCGCGGACGTCGAGCAGCCCGGCCGCCGCGACCGACACCTCCGAGCTGCACAGCAGGTACAGCGCGTCCTCGACCTCGGGTTCCGGGCGCCCGTTGCGGGCCAGCCCCGCGGACTCCAGCTCCTGCCACACCCGCTGGGCGACGACGTTGCGGTCCTCCGCGAGCTCTGAGATGCGCGGCAGCTCGAACGGGTACTGCCGAACGGTGAGGTTCAGCTGCTCACCGAGCAGATCGACCGCAGGGGCCGACAAGGTGATCGTCTCAACCATCACAGCTCACATTTCGCGTCAGCGGTAGCCAGTGTTATCAGTGCGCCCCGGCGTGACCGGCCCGAAAGCCGGTTCGTCAGGGGTTTCGCCGCGTCAGAAGTCCCGGAAGCTCGCCGGCGACTCGCCGAGCACCGGCGGCGCCACGAGACGACCGCCGTCATCGTCGTCCCACAGCTCGTCGGCCTCGATGAGGAACTGCGGCACGGCACCGCTTCCGGTTTCGCCCGGCTTGTAACCGGAACCGGCGCGCAGGTCGTCGCCACCCTCGCGGCGCTCTTCCTTGAAGTCGTCGGCCGACCACGAGGTGTTGCGCCCGTACCCTGCGCGACCCGTGCCGTTCGACCAGGCGCCGACCGAACCCATCGGGCCGAACCCGCCGTCGGCGCGTTCGTTGATCTTCGGCGTGCGCAGCGTCCTGCTCTTCGGACGCTGCTGATCCGGCTGCTGCTGGGGCGGTTCCGCCGAGTGCTGCTCCGGCGGGCGCGGAGGCTCCGGCCGGCGCGGAGGCTCCGGTCGGCGCGGCGGTTGCTGCGCGACCGGCTGCTCCGCCTGCTGCTGCGGGGCAGGCGGAGGCCCTGCCGGTCGCGGCGGCGGAGGTGCCATCGGCGGGCCCTGCGGACGCGGCGGGCGCTGCTGACCGCCGTTCGGCGGCGCGGGCCTTCCCGCAGGCGGCGAGGGGGGCGGCGGAGGCGGAGGTCCGGCCGGGGCCTGGTTCCCCGGCGGCGGGCCTGCCTGCGGCATCGGGCCGCTCGGCGGACCCGGTGGCGGGCCCTGCGGACGTGTACCACTCGGCGGGCCGGCCGGAGGTGCCCCGGCGGGCGGGCTCGGAGGCGGGCCGTCCGGGCGCTGGGCGGCGTCCGGGCGCTGCGGTGATGACACCTGCTCGGCGAAGGGCGCTTCCGGCTGCTCGGGCATCGACGGCTGGGTCATCGGGGGGTGAGCCATCGGCTGCTCGGGCATCGGCTGCTGGGCCACGGGCGGCTCAGGCATCGACGGCTCAGTCACCGGCGGCTCGGGCACGGGCGGCTGGTCCATCGGCGGGTGGGGCGGTCGCGGCGCCTCCACCGGAGGCGGTGCGTCGGAGAGCTGTGGAACCGGGACGCTCGGCGGACCTTCAGCCAGCGGGCCGCGCAGGACTCCGTCGCGCACCTGCGGCTGCGGACCGCTGTCCGGAGCCGGATTCGGTGCTGGGCGGTGGTTTTCGGCGGGCGGGAGCAGCGAACCGCTCAGGCTCGCGCTCTCCGGTCGGCCGTGGCGCGGTTCGTCGCGCTCCAGGGAGCCCGACATCTCGGCCGGTCGCGCCGGAGCGCCACCGAGATCGCCCGACAGCGAGGGCAGACCGCCGGTGGACGGGCGCGAGGGTTCGGTGACGGGCCTGCCGGCCGGTCCCGACCCGCGCTGCTCCTGCTCGAAGCGGTCGGGAAGTTGTTCCGCCCGCTGCCAGAAAGCGAACGGGTGCGGCTCGGCGGCGAGCGCGGCCAGTTCGGCGCGCACGTCGAACTGCCCCGAGCGTTGCGCGGCCGGAGCCGGGCGCGCGGGAGGCGCGGGCGGCGCGGGCGGCGGACCTCCCGGTCCAGCGTCGCTCAGCGAACCTCGCAACAGCGGGTCCGCTCGGCGCCTACCTCCTGGTTCCGGAGCCCGCCGGTTCGGTGCCTCGAAGCCCGCCGGCCCCGGCGCGGACGCCGGATTCTGCGGTGCCGTCACGATTCCCCCAGATCTGCAGGACGGTTGCGGAGACCGACGATCAGAGTCGTGGTCCTCGTGGAATCGACGCAATGCCCCATGTCGTCGTTCCCCATCAACCGGACACGACGAAGAGCGCGCGAAACACCCGCTCGGACGTCCTGCGAGCGGACGCACGTCGAGCTGTGACCTGCAGCGATCGCGTCATCGTGAGCCCCCTTGCCACTTCTGCTACCGCCGAAGGACATTAGCAGCTGACTTTCACCCGTACCGGTGTTTCCTGCCAAGATCCACCTTCTCGACCCGTGACGGTCGGATGCACCGCGCATCAAGGAAGAGCATCGTTTCGGCGAAGTCGGCAGACCAATCGGACATAGTTTCTAGACCGTCCAGTGCCGTTTGTCACTTGGCGGGAACCTTCGGTGGCGTAGGTACGTCCCGGAGGGCCACTGTTGATTTCGCACCAACACGGGCGTGGCGGATGAGCAGGAGGGACGAGTCGAAAATGGGATCGGGGCGCTGGGAAAGCTTCGTCGCGCTGGGAGACAGCTTCACCGAAGGTCTGGCTGATACCACTGCCGAGACCGACGTCTACCGGGGGTGGGCGGACCGGTTGGCGCTGCACATCGCCGAGCACAACCCGGACCTGCGCTACGCCAACCTGGCGGTGCGCGGGAAGCTCATCCGCCAGATCGTCACCGACCAGGTGTCGCACGCCATCGAGCTCAAGCCGTCGCTGGTCGCGCTGACCGCAGGCGGCAACGACATCATCCGACCGGGCAGCGATCCCGACCTGGTGGCGGCGCTGTTCGAGGACGCCGTGGGCCGAATCCGCGCGACCGGAGCCGACGTGCTGATCGGCACGGGTTTCGACACCGCGCGCACCCCGGTGCTCAGGCACGTCAGGGGGAAGGTCGGCACCTACAACTCGCACCTGCGCTCGATCGCCGACGCGCACGGCTGCTACGTGATGGACTTGTGGTCGATGCGGGTCCTGCAGGACCCCCGCGCCTGGTGCGAGGACCGGCTGCACCTGTCCGCCGACGGCCACCGACGGGTCGCGCTGCGCGCCTGCGAGACGCTCGGCCTGCCCACGTCGGAGAACTGGAACGAGCCCTGGCCGGACCTCGACGAGCGCAGCTGGCAGGAGCAGGCCGCCGAGGACATCAGGTGGGCGCGCGAGCACCTGGCTCCGTGGATCAGCCGCCGCCTGCGAGGGGTCTCCAGCGGGGACGGCCGCACGGCCAAGCGCCCCTGCCTCGAGAAGCTCCCCACCACTTGCGGATGAGGAGAACGCGGGAGGTCGGCAGGAGATCGTCAGGCGATCGGCGAAGCCGGTCTCCCCTCACCCGACCTTGAGCACCTGCACCGCCGGGGGAGCTCAGGCGTTCGCTGGGGAGGACAGCCGTGGCGGCCGCGTATCGGTGGGCATGCACGGGGTCTCGGGTCCCGGACCCAGCGGGCGTCTGAGGTCCCCGCACGGCTGAGAAACCCAGCCACTGAAGAACTCAGAACAGAAACAGGCGCTCGGGCGGCTCCCCCGAACCGTCCGAGCGCCTGCACACCCCCACACCCGGGAGTCCCGGATGCCCTTGACCCCCTCGTGGTCGTCCCGACCGCGTACGGCCGGGACGACCGGGGCGACAATCCCCCCTAGGACTCCCCCAGAGCCGCCCGCGTGCGGATCAAGCACGGATCGATCCGCACGATCAAGTTCGCAGCAGGAACTACACGTCCGCTAAACGCGGGCTAAACGCCCTGTCCAGCGATCTCGTCGAGGCGCTGGCGGACCTCTCTGACCTTGGGAGAGCCCTCCACCTCGAAGATCGCGAGGGCGGTCTCCCAGCGGGTGCGGGCGACCGAGATCTCGCCGCGCAGCCTCGCCGCGTCGCCGAGTCCGAGGTTCGCCGAACCTTGGCGCACCGCCGACCCGCACTGCCGGGCGACGTCGAGGGCTTCGTGGTGGAACCGCTCGCCGTCGTCGAGCCTGCCGAGTTCGATGCTGACCTCGCCGCAGTTGTTCAGCACCATGGCCAGGGTTTCCAGGTCGTCGGCCTCGCGGTAGAGGTCCTCGGCCTCGCGCAGGTACCGCAGCGCGGCTTCCAGCTCGCCGTTGACCTGTTCGACCATCGCGAGGTTGTTCAGCGCGCCCGCCACGAAGTAGCGGTCGCCGAGCGAGCGGTAGACCTTGAGCGCGTCCTCGGAGTGCACCTTGGCCTCTTCGTAGCGGCGCAGCCGGAACAGCACGCTGGAGAGGTTGACCTGCGTCATCGCCAGCCGCTCGGAATCCCCGGTCTGCACGGCGACCCGGTACGACTCCTCGTAGTGCGCCAGGGCCTCGTCGAGGTCGCCGGATCGGGCGCAGGCCACGCCGAGACCGGCGGACATGAGCACCTTGCCGACCGGATCGCCGACGGTGCGGGCGGAATCGGCGCCGTCGGAGTAGACGCGGAGCCAGTCCTCCCAGGGGCAGCGGACCATCAGGTAGTTGAACTGCAGGCGGGCCAGCGGCCAGGCCAGGTCGTGCAGCCCCGCGGCGTTGGCCGCGCGGACAGCGGTGACGAGGTTCGGCCACTCGGCGTCGAACCACTCCAGTGCCTGCGAGCGCGACCCGATCTCGGGCTGGTGCTCGCTGGCGTCGGAGAAGTCGAGCTCGTCGCGGGCCGGGCGCAGGAAGCGGCGCGCGTGGTCGGCGGCGCACAGGTAGTGGCGCAGCAGCCGGCGCAGCGCCTCGGTGTCACCTTCGTCGGCTGGGAGTTCCCGCGCGTAGGCGCGCAGCAGGTCGTGCATGCCGAACCGGTCCGGTTCCGGCTCGGTGACCAGGTGCGCGAGCGCCAGGGCGCGCAGCCGGCGCTGGGCGCCCGCCGGGTCGGTCCGGCACAGCGCCGCCACCGCGTGGGCGGTGAAGGTCTGCCCGGGAACCAGGCCCAGCTTCCGGAAGGTCTCGGCGTGCAGGGGCGGCAGGCTGCGGTAGGAGAGGTCGAAGGCGCGGCGCACGCTGGTGTCGGCGTCGTCGTCGATGTCCAGCGCCTGCAGCCGGGTCCGCTCGTCGGTGAGCTCCCGCACCAGGTCGGAGACGCCGCGCGCCGGGTTGGCGGCCAGCCGGGCGGCGGCGATGCGCAGCGCCAGCGGGAGCCCGCCGCAGAGCTCGGCGAGTTCGGCGGCGGCGTCGGGTTCGGCCGCCGACTTGCCCGGCACGCCCGCGCGGTCGAGCAGTTCGATGGCGGTCTCGGTCGGCAAGGTCTCCAGCGGCAGCACCCGGGCACCCGAACGCACCACGAGCCCGTCGAGCCGCCGCCTGCTGGTCACCACGACCATCGAGGCCGCGCTGCCCGGGAGCAGCGGCAGCACCTGGTCGGAGTCGCGGGCGTTGTCCAGCAGCACCAGCACCTTCCGCTTGGCCAGCAGCGACCGGTAGAGCGCGGTGCGGTCGTCGAGTTCGACGGGGATCGCGTCGGCGGCCACGCCGAGCGCCTTGAGCATGCTGGTCAGGGCCTCGCCGGGGGTGAGTGGTTCGTGCTCGGAGTCGAAGCCGCGCAGCGAGGCGTAGAGCTGCCCGTCGGGGAACTCCTCGGCGACCCGGTGCGACCAGGTCAGCGCGAGAGCGCTCTTGCCGACGCCCGCGGTGCCGGTGAGCACCGTGATCAAGCTGAAGCCCTCCTCGTTGGCCTCCCGCATGGCGTCCAACGTCGCCGCTTCCAGCCGCCTGCCGACGAAACCCGCTGGCGCGGGCGGCAGTTCGGCGGGCACGGGGCGGCGGATGCCCAGGCCGGCTTCGACGCGGCTGGGGTGGTTGCGCAGCGCGGGGTCGTCGCGCAGCAGCTTCTCGTAGAGCTCGCGCAGTTCGGGGCCGGGATCGATGCCGAGCTCGTGGGACAACCGGTGCCGCAGGTCGTGGAAGCGGGCCTGCGCCTCCGCCCGGTGCCCGGCGCGGTAGTTGGCCAGCATCAGCTGACAGGTGAGCCGTTCCCGCATCGGGTGCTGGTCGACCAGAGTGGACAGTTCGGAGATGAGCTGGTGGTGCCTGCCGAGTTCCAGGTCGGCGGCGACCCGCTCCTCCAGCGCCAGCAGCCGGAGCTCGTCGAGGTTGGGCGCCACCATCCGGTAGAGCCTGCTGCCGGCGATGTCGGCGAGCACCGGCCCGCTCCACAGCGACAGGGCCTCGGTGAGCAGGCGTGATCGTTCGGCGGGTTCTAGGCCGTGGGCGCGGTTGATGAGACTGCGGGCGCGGTGGGCGTCGATCCGGTCGCCGTTGACGCGCAGCAGGTATCCCGGAGCCCGGGTGATGATCTCGGGACCGTCGTTGCCCAAGAACTTGCGCAGCCGGGAGACGTAGCCCTGGACGATGGTGCGCGCGCTGGCGGGCGGTTCGTGGTCCCACAGGGTGTCGATCAGCCGGTCCATCGGCACGACCTGGTTGGGCTCCAGGAGCAAGCAGGCCAACAGCGCCCGAACCGGCATGCGCCCCGTTTCGAGGGCGACGCCGTCGAGGTGCACCTCGAGCGGACCCAGCAGGCGGAATTCGAACCCTGCGGTCCTCTCCAAGCTGCCGTGCGGCGTCATTCTCCCCCAAGTTCACGACTTCCGGCCTGTCCCCCGCGCCGGACACACGGTAGCGATCCGCCCCGCACGCCAGGTCGACGCGTTCACCAGGCTCACACCAATGGAGTACGCCCAGACCTAGGCGTAAGATCGGGTTCCCATTTTTCGAGCGCGTTCCGCGCAGGACGCGAGTCCGCAGAACCTCTCCCAGCGGTGAAGGCGGGCAAGTAAGGTCTGAGGGCGTCGATCACCCGAACGAGTGGCGTGCAGGACGCCGCGGAAGGAGCGCCACCCGTGCCGACGACGTCCACAGTGGTCGATCGGGCGGTGGGCTGCCTGCTCGGCGGCGCCCTCGGCGACTCGCTCGGCACCCTGGTGGAGTACGCCCCGTTGGAGGACATCCGCGCCGAGTTCGGCCCCGACGGGCTCACCGAACCCGCACCCCAAGCGCTGCTCGGCGACGCCACGCAGATGGCGCTGTTCGCCGGTGAGGGCTACCTGCACGCGTGGACCACAGGCAACAGCGGAGGGCCGTGGCGACCGGTCGAATCCACCGCCGCAGCGCTGCGACGCTGGCTGCTGACGCAGCAGGAGGACAAACCCGTCCCCGGAGCCACCGGACTGCTCGCCGAACCCGAGCTCTACGTCAGCCGCGCACCCGGCCTGACCAGCCTGCGCGCGCTCCAAGAGACCGAACTGGGCACGCCGGACCGGCCGCGCAACACCTCCAGGGGCTGCGGCGGCCTGGACCGCAGCACCCCGATCGGCTTCTCCCCCACGCCCGAGATGGCCTACCAGTTGGCCTGCCAGAGCGCGGCCCTGACGCACGGCGGCGTCGGCGGCTGGGCTTCGGCGGGAGCGCTCGCGCTGATCGTGCACCTGGTCGCGGTGCAGCAGCGCCGGTTGCCCGCAGCGGTAGACCAGGCCGCGGGTCGGGTGCTGCGGGAGGACTACGAGACCGCCAACGCCCTCGCCGAAGCCGCCACCCTGGCCCGGCTCGGCGCCAGCGTCGGACACATCGAACGCCTCGGCCAGGGCTGGGTGGGCCCGGAGGCGCTGGCCATCGGCGTCTACTGCGCGCTGGCCCTGCCCAAGCCCCAGCAGTTCACCGACGCCATCCGGTTGGCGGTCAACCACTCCGGCCACAGCGATTCCACGGCGGCGGTCACCGGCAGCATCCTCGGCGCCCGCCACGGCACGGCCGTCCTGCCCCGCCCGTGGCTGGCCCGGCTGGAACTGGCCGACGTCATCGAACGCATCGGCCACGACCTCGGCGCCTCCTGCTCAGGAGAGCACTTCAACGAACGCCGCTACCTCGGCCTCGCCTGACCCGTTCACTCCTCCCGTCGTGCCGGCAGGCTTGGCTGGAGCGTGGAGAGGGCTGTGCCGAGGTAGGCGATGTTGAAGGCGATGTGCAGCGCGACGAGGGCTCTGGCCGACTGGGTCACGGCGTGGATGTCGCCGAAACCGACCGTGCCCGTGATCGTCAACGAGAAGTACAGGGCATCGGTCTTGGTGCTCAGCCCCGCCAAGGCGTCCGGGGCGTGGACGGCCATGGCGTGGTAGACCGCCGCGAAGAACAGCACCGCCAGGTAGAAAGCCGCCACCACCCAGGCGATCGAAGTGCGCCCGGAGCGGTACCCGCGGACCTGGAAGTAGACCAGCACCGCGATTACGATCAGGCCGACCGCGAAGGCGGCCACCGCCCAGACCGTGCCTCCCAGGCCGTGCTCGCCGACCGGCAGCAGGTAGTAGCCGGTGGTGCACAGCGCCACCGCGAAGGCGGTGCTGGCGGAGGTGTACGTCCTTGGCACGGCCGTCAGCGTCGGTCAACGTCGGCGGCCGCGCCAGTCAAGCCGGAGCGGGCGCTCGGGATGCCCGGGCGAGTCGGCGGGTGCCGATGGCCCGGCAGACGAGGTAGATCACGAACGAGATGATCGTGACGAAGGCGCTCACCGGGGCTCCGGGAGCCAGCGAGAGCAGGATGCCGCCCAGCACCGCGACCTCCGCGAACACCACGGCCAGGACCGTCGCCCGCACCGGGCTCGCGGTCACCCGCGCGGCAGCCGCGCCGGGCGTGACCATCAGGGCCAGGACCAGCAGAGCGCCGACGGTGTAGACGCCCAGCGCCGTCGCGACGCCGACCAGGACCGCGAACAGCGGGGTCAGCACGCGGGTCGGCACACCGCGCGCGGTCGCCACGTCCGGGTCGACGCTGGCGAACAGCAGCGGCCGGTAGACGAAGGCCAGCACCAGCAGCACGACGATCGCGGAGCCGCTGAGCAGCAGCACGTCGGAGGAGTCCACCCCGACGATCTGCCCGACCAGCAGGCTGAACTTGTTCGCCGCGCGCTCCGGGTTCAGCCACAGCAGGAACACGCCCACGCCGAGCCCGAACGACAGGATCGCGCCGATCACCGAATCGCGTTCGCTGTGCTTCTGCCCCAGCAGACCGAGCAGCAGCGCGGCCACCACGGCGCCCGCCAGCGCGCCGACACCGACGCTCGCGCCCACCAGCAGCGCGGCGGCCGCGCCGGTGAAGGCCAGCTCGGCGGTGCCGTGCACGGCGAAGGACATCTTGCGGGCGACCACCAGCGGCGCCAGGCATCCCGACACCAGGCCGAGCGCGGCGGCGGCCAGCAGCGCCTGCTGCACGAACGGGTAGCCGAGCAGGTCGATCATGGTGTCGAAGTCGAACACCTTGCTCAGCGACTCCACTACGTCGTTCACGCTTCTTCCGCCCCCACCACGTGGTGATCGTCGTTCTCGGCTCCGGCCACGACCAGCCGCCCGCCGACGTGCGCGACCTCGATGTCGGTGCGGTAGAGCTCCGAGAGCGTTCCGGAGTTCATCACCTCGTCCGGAGCGCCGATCCGGAACCGGCCGTCGACCAGGTACAGCACCCGGTCCACCAGCGGCAGCACCGGGTTGATCTCGTGCGTCACGAACAGCACGCCCGCGTTCGTGCGGCGAGCCTGCTCGGAGATCAGCCGCGAGACCTTGCGCTGGTGCGAGAGGTCCAGCGACAGCAGCGGTTCGTCGCACAGCAGCACCGACGGGTTGCTGACCAGCGCCTGCGCCACCCGCAGCCGCTGCTGCTCACCGCCGGAGAGCAGGCCGACCGGCATCTTCGCGTACTCGGTGGCCTCGACCGCGCGCAGCGCGTCGGCGACCCGGCGCTTGCGCTCGCGGCGACCGCCGAAGCCCAGGCCCCAGTGGTGCCCGTCGAGACCGAGGCCGACGAGGTCGCTGCCGCGCACGGTCACGTTGGCTTCCAGCGCGCGTTGCTGCGGGACGTATCCGATCCGGTCGCTACCGCGCCGGGCCGGTTCCCCACCGATGTGGACGGTCCCGGAGTTGAGCTCCTGCAGGCCGAGCAGCACGCGCAGCAGGCTGGTCTTGCCGGACCCGTTCGGACCGAGCACGGCCACGAACTCGCCCGGTGCGACGTCCAGGTCCAGGCCGGACCACAGGGTCCGCTCGCCGTAGGCCAGCGTCGCGCCGCGCAGCGAGACGGCCGGAGGCCCGGCGGCGGCCTCAGCCGTCACCGGGTCCGTCGTGGTTTCCGCGATTCGTTCTGAGGTCATCGGTTGAGCGCACCTTGCAGGGCGGTGATCTGCGCGTCCATCCACTGCACGTAGCTCTGGCCCTCCGGCAGCGTCTCGGTCATCTCGACGACCGGGATGCGCTGCGAGTCGGCGGCGGCGCGCACGTTGCGGGTGACCGGCGATTCGGTCTGCGGGTTGTAGATCAAGGCAACGGCCTGGCGGGAGTTGATCGCTTTCTGGATGTCGGCGACGGCGGCGGCCGACGGGTCGGTCTCGGCTTCGATGGCGTTGACGAACGAAGGCGGGGTCACGTCGTCGAGCTTGGCGGCCTCGACCACGTAGTGCGCGACCGGCTCGGTGACGATCACCGGCTTGCCCTGGTGAGCTGCGGCGATCTCGCCGACGCGGCTCTCCAGACCGGCGACCTGCTGCTCGAACGCCGCGGCGTTGGCCTCGAACTGCTGGGCCTTGGCGGGTTGCACCTTGCCGAGCTCGGCGGCGACCTCGTCGGCGACCTCGTGCACGACGTGCAGGTCATACCAGACGTGCTCGTTGACGGAGTGGTCGTGCCCGGCGTGCTCGCCGGCGTGCGGCTCACCCTGCGGCGGCGCGGGCTGCTCGCCCTGCGGCGGCGCGGGCTGCTCATCCGCGTGCTCATCGGCGTGCTGTTCACCTGCCTGGGGCTCACCGGCGTGCGGCTCGCCCGCAGGCTGCTCGCCGGCGTGCGGCTCGCCCGCGTGCTCGCCCTGCGGCGGCGCGGGCTGCTCGCCCTGCGGCGGCGCGGGCTGCTCGTGCTCGGAATCGACCGCCTGCACCGTCGGCTTGGGGTTGTCGCCCAGCACCTGGGTCATGAACTCGTCGTAGCCGCCGCCGTTGAGCACCACCAGGTTCGCGTCGCTGATCTTCGCCGCGTCCTGCGGGCTGCTCTCGTAGGAGTGCGGGTCGGCTCCGGCGTCGTTGATGATCGACTCGACCTCCACGGCATCTCCGCCGACGGCCTGCGCGACGCTGCCCCACACGCTCGTCGAGGCGACCACCTTGATCTTGTCGTCGGGCCCGGGGGCTGCGGTCTCACCGGAGGAGCAAGCGGTCAGCGCGATGGCGCCGGCGGTCAGTCCGGCTAAAGCGGTCACAGCGGTGTGGCTGCGGACGGTCATGAGTGCACTCCCGGGTGATCAGGTGGACGCTTTCGAGCGACTCCAGATGCGAACGGTAACGGGAACCGTTGTCAACTACAGTTTAAGCACCCTTGGACCGAACGCTCCAGCACCAGGCGTACTCCCCGAACGCGACATCGACCACACGCAGCAAGAACGCCTCCGCCCGGGAACCAGGCGGAGGCGTTCGCGAGATCACCTGCCCCGCAGGAGGCAGCGGCGATCGGAACTGCTCTCAAGATCTCGCGCGAGCGGCGCGGCGCGAGGCGTGGAACCACCCTCGCAGCCGTCACCGCTGCGCTTTTCCGTTCGGGTTCCGCCGCCCGACCGCCGAGCAGCGGGACCACCAGCAGCCGTCCGAGATCAGGCGGCCAGGCGGTCACCCGTCTCGGGGTGGAACAGGTGCACCTCGCCCGCGTCGCGCAGGGCGACCTTGACCTGCTGCCCCAGGGCCGGAGGCGTGCGGCCGTCGGCGCGGACCACGAAGCGCTCCGAGGAGCCGCCGACCGAGATCGAGCCGTGGATCAGCGCGTCCGCGCCCAGTTCCTCGACGAGCTCGACGGTCATGTCCAGACCGTCGGCGTCGCTGGAGGCCAGCTCCAATGCCTCCGGGCGAACGCCGAAGGTGACCTCCTCGAGATCGCCGGCAGCGGCCATCGCCTCGCGGGACAGGGGGACCGTGGTGCCGTCCAGCACCGCGCCCTCGCTGGTCAGCGGGACCGTCTTGAGGTTCATCGCCGGCGAGCCGATGAAGCCCGCGACGAACGCGTTGGCCGGGTTCTCGTAGAGCTCGCGCGGGGTCGCCACCTGCTGCAGCAAACCGTCCTTGAGCACTGCCACGCGGTGGCCCATCGTCATCGCCTCGACCTGGTCGTGGGTGACGTAGATGGTCGTGGTCCCCAGCCGCTTCTGCAGCGCGGCGATGTTGGCCCGGGTCTCCACGCGCAGCTTCGCGTCCAGGTTGGACAGCGGCTCGTCCATCAGGAAGACGCTGGGCTCGCGGACGATCGCGCGTCCCATCGCGACCCGCTGGCGCTGACCGCCGGAGAGCGCCTTGGGCTTGCGGTCCAGGTACTTCTCGAGGTCCAGCATCCGCGCGGCCTCGGTCACCTTCTCGTTGATGACCGCCTTGGGCGCCTTGCGGAGCTTGAGCGCGAAGCCCATGTTCTCGGCGACCGTCATGTGCGGGTAGAGCGCGTAGGACTGGAACACCATCGCGATGTCCCGAGCCTTGGGCGGAGTGTTGGTGACATCGTTGCCACCGATGGAAATACCACCCTCGTCGATGTCCTCGAGTCCGGCCAGCATGCGCAGCGCGGTGGACTTTCCGGAGCCGGAGGGCCCCACCAGAACGAGGAACTCGCCGTCGGCGACGTCCAGTTCCAGCTGGTCAACCGCCTTGACCGGCGGGCTGCCGGGATATACGCGAGAGGCGTTGACGTACGCGACCTCAGCCATTTGTGACACCCTTCACTACAATCGGTCCCCGAGAAAGTAGCGTCGTTTTGTCCGAACGTCACCCCACCGACTGAACCAATTCCGGAGCGTGATCACTCCGCGTCGCTCCGTGTTCACCATTCGAACATCAGTGGGACGTAGGTCATGCTCGCTTCACGCTCGGGTTCTGAACCGTTACGGTTCCTCCATGGCGCGGTCAACGAATGCCCGGCGGCCTGCGACCCTCGCGTCGCTCGCTGCGGAACTCGGGGTTTCCCGGACGACGGTGTCGAACGCCTACAACCGTCCGGATCAGCTGTCCCCTGAGCTGCGCAAGCGCGTCCTGGAGACGGCGCGGCGGCTCGGCTACCCCGGACCGGACCCTGTCGCGCGCTCGCTGCGCACCCGCAAGGCGGGTGCCGTCGGCCTGCTCCTCACCGAGAACCTCTCCTACGCCTTCCGCGACCCCGGCGCCGTCGGATTCCTGGAAGGACTCGCGCTCGCTTGCGAGGACGCCGGACAGGGCCTCACCCTCATACCGGCCAGCCCGGAGCGCGAGGACGTCGCGGCGGTGCACCGCGCCGGTGTCGACGGCTTCGTCGTCTACTCCGTTCCCGAGGACGACCCGCACCTGGCCGCCGTGCTGGAACGCCCCGTGCCCGTGGTGGTCTGCGACCAGCCGCGCCTGGACAACCTGGACTGGGTCGGGCCGGACGACCGCAAGGCCATCAAGGCAGTCGCAGATCACCTGATCGGTCTCGGGCACCGGCGCATCGGCGTGCTGTGCATGCGCCTGGCGCGCGGCCGCAACGACGGCCCGGCCACCGTGCAGCGGCAGGCCAACGCCAGCTTCCACGTGCAGAAGGCTCGGTTGACCGCGCTCGCCGAGGAGTTCAGCGAGGCCGGCGTGGACTGGACGACGGTGCCCGTGGTGGAGCGCTTCGACCACACCCTCGACTCGGGCGCCTCCGCCGCCGCTCAGGCGCTGGAGATCGACCCGGAGATCACCGCGCTGGTGTGCACCTCGGACATCCTGGCGCTCGGCGCGCTGCGCGAGGCCGGTAACCGCGGCCTGCGCGTGCCGGAAGACCTGACCATCACCGGTTTCGACGGCATCCCGGACGCCGAGCGCGCCGGGCTCACCACGGTCCGCCAGCCCTGGCTTGAGAAGGGCCGCGCGGCGGGTCGCCTCCTGCTGGAGACCAGCGAACCGAGCCGTCCCCGTCACATCCAGCTCGAAACGCAGCTGATCACCGGATCGACGTCGGGTCCGCCCCGCTCCGGCGAGGAGTTCTGGTTCGGCCCCTGATTCCCGCAGCCGCGGAGGGATCGCCGTTCACCTCAGGTGGGCGGCGATCGTTCACGTCCGGAGTCAGTAGTTGACCCACTCGCCCTGGGCGTAGTCGAGGATCGTGGGGTGCATCAGCGTCGAGGGCGCGAGATCCGGGAGCCGGGCGCGGTCCGGCGGGAAGGTCTGGGCGGCGCGCAGGGTTTCGGCGTCGAGCGAGCGCAGCGGCGGAACGTCCTGCGGCAAGCGCGGTTCCGGCGGCCCCTCCTGCGTGAACAGGTGGAACCCCCACTCGCCGAAGGCGGGGACCGACACCTCGTAGGGCGTGGTGCGCAGGCCCAGCGAGCGCAGCGTGGCCTCGACGCACCAGTACGCCTTCGGCGCGAAGTACGGCGATCCCGCCTGCACGACCGCGCGGGCGTGGTCGGACATGGCCTGGGAGACCAGGCCGTAGAACTCCGCCGAGTACAGCTTGGCCGTGGCGGTGGAGTCCGCGTCGGGCATGTCGACCAGGACGACGTCGTAGCGCTCGCGGTTCTCCCGCAGCCAGCTGAAGGCGTCGCCCGCCACCGCGCGCACCCGCGGGTCGTCGAAGGCGTTGCGGTTCAGCGAGGACACGCGCGGATCCGTGCGTGCCAGTTTTAGCACCGCCGGGTCGAGGTCGACCAGCGTCACGTCCCGGACATCGGGGTAGCGCAGGACCTCCCGCACCGCCAGGCCGTCTCCGCCGCCGAGGACCAGGACCCGCTCGCGCGGGCCGTTCATCGCCGGGTGGACCAGCGCCTCGTGGTAGCGGTACTCGTCGACCGAGCTGAACTGGAGATCGCCGTTGAGGTACATCCGGGTGTCCTTCGCCCCGCTCAGCGACACCGACTCGGTGAGCACCACGTCCTGGTAGGGCGAGCGCTCGGCGTGCACCACGGGATGGGCGTAGAGCGCCTGCCGGGCGGTGATCTCGAAGTCGTCGGCGAACGCGTACGCCCCCAGCAGCAGGCCGCCGACCAGCATCGACGCGCCGATCAGCAGCAGTCGGGCGCGCTTGGTCAGCTCGCGGCGGAACACCGTGAGCACCAGGCCCAAACCGGCTGCGGCGTTGACCATCCCGACCAGCAGGGCACCCTGCACCTGCCCGAACAGCGGCAGCAGCAGGAACGGGAAGGCCAGGCCGCCCACGAGCCCACCGACGTAGTCGGCCGCGAACAGGTCGGCCACCGCGGAACCCGCGTCCTGCCTGCGGATGCGCTGCAGCAGCACCATCAGCAGCGGGATCTCGGCACCGATCAGCAGTCCCAGCACCAGCGCCGTCGCGATCAGCGCCGGTAAGTACAGGCTCAGCCACGCGAACGCCGCGTACAGCCCGAGAACGCTGAGCCCGCCGAGCAGCGCCAGCAGCAGCTCGATCCCGGCGAAGGCGGCAGCGGCCCACGGTTGCAGGGGTTTCGCGGTCAGCGCGCCGATGCCCATCGCGAACACCATCAGCGACAGCACGATCGATGCCTGCCCGATGGTGTCGCCGATCAGGTAACTGCCGAGCGCGACCAGCGCGAGCTCGTAGACCAGTCCGCACGCGGCGCAGACGAACACGGCCACCAGCACCGCGAACCGCGCGGTGCGGCCTCGCGGTGCTCCAGCGGTCTCGTCCTGCGCCGGAGCGGCTTCGGTGGTCGTCAATAGATCGATGCGGCCATGAGCACCGCGATCACCACGTGCGCAGCAGCCGACACCCAGGTGGCCGGGTGCATGTTCGGCGAGGCCAGCTCGTCACCGAGCTTGCCCGGCGTGATGGCATCGATGAGCAGGAACGACAGGCTCATCAGCACCATCCCGAGCAGGCCGTAGGCGACCGTGCCGACCAGGCCGAGCAGCAGGTCGTTGGCGCTGGCCATGATCGCGGTGGTGAGGATGATCCCGACGCCGATCAGGCCGGAGACCAGCAGCAGCGCGGCGTTCGGGTTGCGGTTGACCCAGATCAGGTCGCGCAGCTTGCCGGGGGTGGCGAGGTCGACGAGCACGTAGCCGAGGGCCATCATCGCCACGCCGATCACCCCGTAGGCGACCGCGGCGAGCAGGCCGGCGAGCAGTTCGTTGAGCAAGGTGGTGTGCCCTTCCCGTGTCGTGGTGCGTCAGCGCGGGGGCCCGGCCGGAGCCGCCCGCGGAGGTCGTGGTCGGTGCGCGGTTCCGGCGGCGAGTCCGCTCATCATTTGCCGACTCCCGGTCCGCCGCCGCGGAAGCTCTCGCCGCGCGTGGACGTCCAGCCCCACACGTGACCGACGTGGCTGTGGTAGCGGTGGTAGGCGCGGTCGGCGTCCATCAGGTGGATGACCGATCCGCGCTGGTGCGGCTGGATGATCACGGCGTCGTCGGAGTAGCGCAAGTAGATGCCCGAGGCGTCGGAGGACTGCGCCTGCGGACGCCACTTGGCGGTGATCTCGGCGGCGACGGTCTGCGGTGGCTTCGGGCTGGTGTAGGCCTCGTTGTCGTCGTCACCGGCGATGTCGAGGTGCGCGGCGCGCGTGTAGGTCTGCGCGACGTAGCCGCGCGCCCCGCCACCACCGGAGAAGATCATCACGAGCCCGACGATCAAGGCGATCACCACGGCCACCGCCGCGATGACGAACCAGTACTTGTGTTTCATCGATCAATCCGCCGTCGGGTAGATGAGCACGTCGTAGCGGCCGAGCTCCTCGCCCGCGGAGGCCTCCCACGCGGCGCCGCCGTAGGACTCGAAGCCCAGCAGCGCGCCGTCGGAGGCCTCGTAGTCGTGGTAGCGCACGGTTCCCTCGGCATCGAGACCCGTCGTGGCCTCGCTGCGGAAGGTCGCCGAGCCCGACTCGCCCGAGCGGTAGGTGCGGCCGTCGTGCTCAACGGTCGCCTCACCAGGGGCACCGACGCCGGTGACCGGCTTCCACAGCGTCAGGACCAGGTCCGGGTCCTCCTCGACCGCCAGCCACAGCTGCGTGCCCTTGGCGTCGTCGAGCAGGTGCTCCGACCAGCCCCAACCGCCCTCGTCGAGCCGGAGGCTCCCGCGCACGGTGTAGGTGGTCGAGCGGATCTCCACGATGTCCCCGGCCTTGAGCGCACGGGGATCACCTCGCAACGAGTCCTGGTCGCCGGTCCCGAAGGGGTCCTGCGGCACTCCTGCCCGGGACTCCCCCTGCCGGGCCGCCCGCCGCGCCCGCATCCCGAGCACCACGGCGACGACCCCGACCACAACCAGCAGCAACACCAAGACGACCAGCATTTCGGCCATTCCGGTACGCCCCTTCCGCGCGATTTCCGGGCCGAGGCTATCGCTCGCGGATCACCCGAGTGGCCCAAAACCCCGAAACGTGACCAATCGCGGCGGGAAGAGGAGAAGGGCCGCTCACCCGATCGGTGAGCGGCCCGTTCCAGGGTTGATCAGGCGGACAGCAGCTGGGCGCAGCGGATCAGGCCCAGGTGGGAGTACGCCTGCGGGTGGTTGCCCAGGGAGCGCTCCGCGATCGGGTCGTACTCCTCGGACAGCAGGCCGGTCGGCCCGGCGGTGTCCACGATCTGCTGGAAGAGCTCCTCGGCCTCGGTGCGGCGACCGGTGAGCAGGTAGGACTCGATCAGCCACGCCGCGCAGAGGTGGAAACCGCCCTCGTCACCCGGCAGACCGTCGTCCCGCCGGTAGCGGTAGACGGTGGAGCCGCTGCGCAGCTCCGCCTCGATCGCGGTGACGGTGGCGCGGAACCGCTCGTCGGACGGGTCGATCAACCCCGACAACCCGACGTAGAGCGAGGCCGCGTCGAGGTCGGAACCCTCGTAGGCGGTGGTGAACGCCTGCACGTCCGGGTGCCAGCCGTTCTTCACCACGTCCTCGGAGATCTGGTCGCGCAGCGGGACCCAGCCGTCCTCGACCTCGCGGCCGTAGGCCTCGGCGATCTTGATCGCGCGGTCCAGGGTCACCCAGCACATCACCTTGGAGTAGACGTGGTGCCGGGGCGCGTCGCGCTCCTCCCAGATGCCGTGGTCGGGCTCGAACCAGCGCTTGCTGACCGCATCGGCCATCGCGGTGACCAGTTCCCAGTCGTTGTCCCGGACCGTGCCGGTGGCCTGCGCCAGGTGCGCGATGAGCTCCACGACCGGACCGAACACGTCCAGCTGGACCTGCTGGTCGGCGAGGTTGCCGACGCGCACCGGACGCGATCCGGCGTAGCCGGGCAGGCTGTCGATGACGGCCTCCGGGCCCAGACCGGTGCCCTGCAGCGAGTACAGCGGGTGCAGCCGCTCCGGGCCGGGAACGGTCTCCAGCACCCGGTGCAGCCAGTCCAGGAACGCCTCCGCCTCAGCCTTGGAACCCAGCGTGACCAGCGCCTGAGCGGTCATCGCACCGTCCCGCAGCCAGCAGTAGCGGTAGTCCCAGTTGCGGACGCCGCCGATCTCCTCCGGCAGCGAGGTGGTCGCGGCCGCCATGATCGCTCCGGTGTCGGAGTGCACCAGGCCGCGCAGCGTCAGCGCCGAGCGGGCCACCAGTTCGCGCTCGACCTCCGGCAGCGACAGGGTCTTCATCCACTCCGACCAGTACGCCTCGGTCTCGGCCCGACGGGCGGGCTCGTCGGTGGGCGTGAGGTCCTCGGTGCCGCCGCGCATCTCCAGCACGACCGGCTCGCCCTCGGTGAGCTCGATGACGGCCCTCGCCGACTGGTGCACGCCGTCTGAGGCGATCTCCCACTGCACGCCCGGCGAGTACACCACCATCGGCTCGGAGGTGCCCTGCACGCGCAGACCCCCGGCTTCCGGGGTGATCCGCACCGGCACCTGGCCGAACTCGGGACGTGGCGCGAAGTCCACCGACACCGTGGTGCTGCCGCTGAGGACCCGCACCAGGTCGGTGCGGTGCGTGTCGGTGCCGTGCGCGAGGTAGTCGGTGACCAGCAGCCGCGACCAGCGGGTCTCGACCGTCATGGTGTTGGGCACGTAGCGCTGGCCGAGCGGCAGCGGGCTGCGCTGCCCGCCGTTGCCGCCGACGTGCGGGCGGATGCTGAAGTGACCGGCGGCGGGACCGCCGAGCAGATCGGCGAACACCGCGGCCGAGTCGGGACCCGGGTGGCACATCCAGGTCACCCGGGCGTCCGGGGTGACGAGGGCGATGTTGCGCTCGTTGGACAGCATGGTCAGCCGCTCGATGGGCGGCGCCTGCTCGCCGTAGAGCCAGGTGCGCCGCTCCTCCGTGAGGAACGCCAGCACGGTGGCGACGTCGGTGGTGCTGCTGATCCGGTGCGCGGCCAGCGAGTCGCCTTCGCCGACCTTGATCCCCAGGTCAGGACCTTGGAGCCGAGCGAACGCCTTCTCGTCGGTGACGTCGTCGCCGAGGAAGATCGCGGCGGTGGCACTGACCTGGTGGCGCAGCGCGTCGAGGGCGTTGCCCTTGTCGGTCTGCACCACGGAGAGCTCGATGACGGCCTTGCCCTCGGTGACCTGCACGCCCTCCCACCGCGCGGGGCCGTTGCGGACGGCGTCGAGGACGGACTCGGACACGTCGTCCTCGGCGCGGCGGACGTGCACCGCGACGCTGGCGGGCTTGGCCTCCAGCGTCACGCCGGGCTGGCCGCGCACGATGTCCTGGACGGATACCTGGAGTTCGGTGCGCAACTGGGTGGCCTCGGGTTCGAGGCCGTGCACGAAGCCGACGTCGAACTCCGAGCCGTGGCTGCCGACGAGGTGGACCTCCGCCGGCAGCCGGGACAGGGTGGCCAGGTCGCGCAGCGCGCGTCCGGAGATCACCGCCGTGGTGGTGGCGGGCAGCGCGGCGAGCGACCGCAGCGCGTGCACCGATTCGGGTAGCGGTTTGGCCTGAGTCGGGTCGGCCACGATCGGTGCGAGCGTGCCGTCGTAGTCGCAGGCGACCAGAAGTCGAGGCGTCCGCGCGAGCTGCACGATCATGCGTCGCAGCTCCGCAGGCAGGGCTTCGGCGGTCAACGCCATACTCCTTGGGGGCGGGTCAAGTCTGGATGGATCGATCCGGTTCGCCGCCGGCGAAGACCGTCTGCTGGCGACCGGTTCTGCTCAGTATCGCCGACGTCGCGCGATCCGTGTTCCGGACCGGTTTGCCGCCAGCTACTCCACGAGGGGTGCGCCCAACGCTTCGAGGAACGACCGCGCCCAGCGGTCGACGTCGTGCGTGAGCACTTGCCTACGCAGAGCGCGCATCCTACGGCGGCCCTCCGCCTCGTCGATCTCCAGGGCGGCGAGCAGCGCGTCCTTCACGCCATCCAGGTTGTGGGGGTTGACCAAGAACGCACTGGTGAGTTCCGCGGCGGCCCCGGCGAATTCGCTGAGGACCAGTGCGCCGCCCAGGTCGTGGCGGCAGGCGACGTACTCCTTGCAGACGAGGTTCATCCCATCGCGCACCGGGGTGACGACCATGACGTCGGCGGCGGTGTAGAGCGCGACGAGGTCCTTCTTGTCCACCGACGTGTGCAAGTAATGCACGGCTGGGTGACCGACCCGGCCGAAGAGGCCGTTGATCCGGCCCACCTCGCGCTCGATGTCCTCGCGCATCTGCTTGTAGTGCTCGACTCGTTCCCGGCTGGGCGTGGCGACCTGGATCATCGTCACGTCCTCGGCCTTGATGTGGCCCTCGGCGAGCAGCTCGTGCATCGCGTGCAGCCGCACGTCGATGCCCTTGGTGTAGTCCAGCCGATCCACGCCGAGCATGATCTTGCGCGGGTTGCCCAGGTCGGCGCGCAGCTTCTTGACGCGCTGCTGAACGTCCTTGCTGCGCGCCAGCTTGTCCAGCTCGGTGGAGGCGATGGAGATCGGGAACGCGCCCACCCGCACGGTCCGGTCACCGACCTGCACGACACCCGGCCGGTTGCGCACGCCGACCTGGCCGCGGCTGGGCTCGAAGCCGGCGAGCCTGCGGGCAAGCCAGAGGAAGTTCTGCGCGCCGCCGGGCCGGTGGAACCCGACCAGGTCGGCGCCGAGCAGGCCGCGCACGATCTCGGTCCGCCACGGCAGCTGCATGAACAGCTCGACCGGCGGGAACGGGATGTGCAGGAAGAAACCGATCCGCAGGTCGGGCCGCAGGTCGCGCAGCATCGCGGGCACCAGCTGGAGCTGGTAGTCCTGCACCCACACGGTGGCGCCTTCGGCGCTGACCTCGGCGGCGGCTTCGGCGAAGCGGCGGTTCACCCGCTGGTAGGCGTGCCACCAGGAGCGGTCGAACACCGGCGGCACGACCACGTCGTGGTAGAGCGGCCACAGCGTGGCGTTCGAGAAACCCTCGTAGTACTCGGCGAACTCGTCGGCCGACAGCCGGACCGGGTACAGCTGCATCTCGTCATCGTCGAAGCGCTCGACGTCGACGTCGGCGACGCCCGGCCAGCCGACCCAAGCTCCGCGACGCGCGCGCAGGAACGGCTCCAGCGCGGTGACCAGCCCACCCGGGCTGTGCTTCCAGCGCTCGGTGCCGTCCTCCAGCTTCTCCAGGTCGACGGGAAGCCGATTGGCGACCACGACGAAGTCCGCCCGGTCGGAACTCCTGTTGGGCCCGTCGCCCTCGCTCACCGGAAACCCTCCTGCCATGTATCCACCTGTAGTTGTGAGGCTACTTAACCCACACCGCCACCGCGTGCTTCGTGTGGACCAAACACACCCGCGTGTTTCGGTCCGGATGGGGCCTTAACTTCGTTCCCGTTGCGGAACGCGGCAAAACGGCGGTCAGTCCAGGCGCCGCTTGCTGGGGCGCAGCGGACCGGACAGCCTCGGCCCGGAGATCCGCCGCTCCAGCCGGCCCAGCCTGCTGCGCACCGGTTGCGCCAGGTACTCACCGAGCACCACGCCCGCACCGAGGGCGAGCCCGGTGGCCACCGCCAGCATCAGCGTCGCCACACCGGCCGGGCTGCGGAGCACCGACAGCTCGAACAGGCCCCGGTACGTCGCCAGACCGGGCAGCAGCGGCGACACGGCGGAGACCGCGACGACCAGCGCGGGGATCTCCAGCCGGCGGGCGACGATGCCGCCAGCGAAACCGACGACGGTGGTGGCCACCGCCCCGGCCAGCACCGGGTTGAGCTCCACGCCGCCCTGCACGATCAGCGTCGCGTGCACCCCGGCCGCCACACCACCAGCGATGCCCGCGATCAGCAGCGGCCGCGGTGGCGCGTAACTGGCCAGCGCGAAGCACGCCGAGGTGGAGGCACCGGCGAGGACCTGCACCGACAGCAGCAGCGCCGGCGTGCTCACCTGGGCTCTGCCCAGCGACTGGGCGTCCAACCCGGCCACGTTCTCGCCGCCGATGCGCAGGCCCACGTAGAGCGCCAGGACCACGCCCGCGATCAGCCCGGCGGTCATCATCGCCAGTTCGGCCATCCGGCCCGCCGCCGTGACGTTGTAGCCGGTGATGGCGTCCTGCATGGAACCGACGACGGTCATACCGGACAGCAGGACGATGATGCTCGCGGCGATCGCCAGCGGCGGGTCGTGCAGCATCCCTGCGGCGTAGGCGCCCAGCGCGAGGCTGGTGGCGATCGCGCCGCCGACGGCTTGCTGGAAGAAGAACGGCAGGGCGCGCTTGTTGAGCAACCTCCCGATGCGGTCGACCAGCGCGCTGGTGCCCGCGGCGACCAGCGGCAGGAAAGGGTCCTCGCCGCCGCCGAGCAGCACGGCCAGCGACGCGGCCATGCCCGCCCAGGCCAGGGTGGCGACCCAGCGCGGGAACGGGTGCGGCGCGGTGGTGATCCGGTCCAGATCGGCGTAGGCGTCGCTGGCGCTGATCTCGCCCGAGGTGATCCGCCGCAGCAGCTTCTCGACGTCGGCGAGCCGCGTGTAGTCGATGGAGCGGTTGCGGACCACGCGCAGCGAGGTGATCGGCGGCTGCTCGGTGCCCCGGTAGCAGGAGACGGTGATCGACGTGTAGATCACGTCGACCTCGCAGTGCGGCAGACCGTAGGCGCTGACCACGCCGATGATGGTCGCGGTGACGTCGGAGGCGCCCGCACCGCTGGCCATCTGCACCTCACCGATGCGCAGGCCGAGGTCCAGGACCAGGTGGACGGTTGACTCGTCGGGCAGCGAGGGCCCGAAGACGACGTTGCGAGAACCCGGGACGGTCGTCTGCTCGGGGTCGCGCCGCCGCAGCACACCACGCGCGCGCTGCGTGATTCCCACCGCGGACTTTCCTTCCTGCCGCGCCCCGCGAACGGGGCGCCGCCGTGGCTGATCTTCCCCTCGGGGATCGCCTGTCATGAGCGGACCGTTGCACTCGGCATCTGTGGCTTCCATCACCTGGTCGTCGAGGCGAGCGTGGCCGCTTCCCAGCCCGCGCGCAGCGGCGCTTACGATGTTCGCGCACACATCGTTCGTGCGTCGCCGCTGTAGCTCAGCTGGTAGAGCGCCCGCCTTGTAAGCGGATGGTCAGGGGTTCGAGTCCCCTCAGCGGCTCCGAGCGTACCTGACCAGGCATTTTAACTGACCAGGTACGGCTGTGCCCGTTCCGCCACAGCCATCGGGGTGAAATTTGGTCCCGAGACCAGCAAGAATGTAACGCCCGGCCTCCCGCTCGCGATCACGATCCTCTTTTCGACGGGTCGACGATCACTTCCACAAGGGCGCTGGACATCGGACGACCTCGCCCTATACCGTCCTAGCGGATGTCGATCGTGAATACTGGTGGGGTTTGCTCGTGCGCATTGTCGTTGACGATCTGACAGGTCCGGAGATCGAGGCTTTCCTGCACGGCCACCTCAGCGAGATGCGGGCGATCTCCCCTCCCGAGAGCACGCACGCGCTGGAGCTCAGCTCCCTGCGCCGACCTGGGGTGACGTTCTGGTCGGCGCGCGAGGGCGACGCGGTGCTGGGTTGCGGAGCGATCAAAGAAATCGATCTTGAACATGCCGAGGTCAAATCGATGAGAACCGACCCAGGGCACACGAATCGCGGAATCGCATCGCAACTGCTGAAGCACATCATCAGCGAATCGAAACTCATGGGCTACACCCGGTTGAGCCTCGAAACCGGTTCCGCCGAATTCTTCGAGCCGGCGCGCAAGCTCTACCTCAAACACGGCTTCGCCTACTGCGAGCCGTTCGCCGAATACCGCAAGGACCCCTGCAGCGTCTTCATGACCAAGTTCCTCTGAGCCACCGAGCAACGGCCCCTGGGCGCGGATCCTCGGCAACTGCCGAGGTCCCGGGCCCCGACGACTCCGCGCGTCGGCCCTCGGGCGATGCGGCGCATCATGGGGACGTGGGTGCTGAGGCGACGGTGACCGATCGGCTGTTCCGCGCGGCCGTGTGGCTCAAGGGGCTGGACGCCGTGAGCCAGCTGACCGGTGGCGTCCTGCTGATCTTCTTCCCGCCGCGCGCGCTGACGCGGATGGCGCACGGGGTGGTGACCCGGGACCTCCTAGGTCCGCCGACCGGTCCGCTGGCCGGGCACTTCGAGGAGGCCGTGCGCCACTTCACCGGTGGCGCCCGCGCGTTCGTGATCGGCTACCTGCTGGTGCACGGGCTGATCAAGCTCGTCCTGGTCATCGCGCTGCTCCGCAAGGCCGTCCGCTGGTACCCGGCCGCGATCACCGCGCTCGGGGTGTTCGTGCTCTTCGAGCTCGTCCGCGGCGTGCAGACGCACTCGTGGGTGCTGCCGGTGCTGACCGCGCTGGACGTCGTCATCATCGTGCTGGTGATCAAGGAGTACCGGGAGTTGCGCCGAGACTCCGCCTGACGGAACGATCTCCGCGCCGCCGGACACCGGCGGAGCAGGAATTCCGTTGGGAAATCCGTGGAATTGGTCACGCGGGTAATTCCCAGCAATTGGCGATTTGTGCTCAATCAATGGACAGCGTCACTCGGTCGAGTGAAGGTCGATTTCGGTCCTCGCCCAATCCGCGAACCGAAGGAGACCAACGTGTCGCTCGTCCGCAATTTCGCCGGACTCGCCGGTGCCGTGATCGCCGGTGGCCTGCTGGCAGTGCCCGCTCAGGCAGCAGATACCACTCCGCAGGACGTCCAGCCGTACATCATCGATGGCCGCGAGGTGGACAGCGCACCTTGGGCGGCCCGCCTGTTCGTCAACGACCAGGAGACCTGCACCGCTTCGATCATCGCCCCCGAGTGGGTGCTCACCGCTCAGCACTGCGTCGCCGACGCGGCTGACGGCAACGGACTGAGCTTCAACATCGGGGACGTCGACCAGACCAAGGGTGAGCACGCCAACGCCATCCCGGGCGAGGTGCACATCCACGACACCGCCGACATCGCGCTGGTCAAGATCGACCACGCGGTGCAGACCGACTACGCACCGCTGGGCGATGCGGGCACAGTCAACACCGGCGACACCGTCCAGGCCTACGGCTGGGGCGCGACCTGCACCGACAAGCCCGAGATCGAGTGCCAGGCACCGATCCTGAAGGTCGCCGACGTCAACGTGACCGGCGTCAACGGCGACTGCACCGACTACCGCGGCGGCCAGGCCATCTGCGCGTCGCGCGGTGACGGCATCCCGGCCGGTGGCGACTCCGGCGGCCCGATGTTCGCAGGTGACAAGCAGGTCGGCGTGGCCTCCACGAGCGACCGCGCGACCTCGACCGCCTACGTCAACATCACCGAGTACCGCGACTGGATCTCGTCGCTGGCCGGAGTCTGATCGACCCCTCTCCACGGGAACCCGGACGCAGGCACGGGCTCCCACACGCGGGCGCACTCGCCCGGGGCGTGCCGGCCCCGGGCGAGTGCGCCCGCTGCCATTTCCACCGGATCCGACGGTATTCGCAACACCGGAAGATTTCCTGCCCGACGTTCACCGATCAGTCTTGAATTCAGCGTTTTCGCAGGTCAGGATATGCCGGAAATTGTCCTGCAAAACCCCGAAGATGGGGGCTAGCACCGGCCGAGACGACGGATCAACGTTTCTGTAGTGCTTCTCACGTGTAAAATTGCGAATCGCCTGGTAGATGCCGGAAGAAAGGCGCCAGAACCTGACTCAACACGGATGTTCTGTTAAGTTGGCAAAGCATGACCGGCGATAAACCGAGCCATAAGCACGAAGATCGAAATGGCGGAAGCGGTTCAGCCGGACGGTTGGAGATCGACGCTCCGGTCGTCGCGGACGGCCCAGAGCTCTACCGGATCACCCGCGATTCGGCAGTGCTCGATGTGAACTCGTCCTACGCATATTTGCTGTGGTGTCGTGATTTCTCGCAGACCTCCGCGGTGGCGCGTGTCGACGGTGCGGTCGTGGGCTTCGTGACCGGGTTCATCCGGCCCGAAGCCCCGGACACCATCGTGGTGTGGCAGATCGCCGTCGATGCCTCCCAGCGCGGGGGTGGCGTGGCAGGCAAGCTGCTGAACCACCTGCTCGACCGCGTGCAGGGGCGCGGAGTGCGGTTCCTGGAGACCACGATCACCCCGGACAACACCGCGTCGATCAAGCTATTCAGCGCACTGGCGCGCGACCGAGCCGCAGAGATCAACAGCAGCGAGTTGTTCACCGCTGATCTGTTCCCCGACTCGCACCTGGGGGAAGACCTGTACCGCATCGGGCCGCTCGACGCCGCCTGACTACACCCAATCTTGTTCGTCCCTGAAGCGCCGGGCGCCCGCGCGCCGTCGGCCGAACGGAGGATCCGTGAACGACATCTTCGCCACCCTTGAATCGGAAGTCCGCAGCTACAGCCGAACGTGGCCGACCACGTTCGACCGCGCGGTCGGAAGTTACCTCTACGACTTGGACGGCACCGGCTACCTCGACTTCTTCGCAGGCGCCGGCGCGCTCAACTACGGCCACAACAACCCGGCCCTGAAGGAGAAGCTGCTCGACTACATCGCGCGCGACGGCGTGGTCCACGGACTCGACCAGGCCACCAAGGCCAAGGCCGAGTTCCTGGAGAGCTTCAACTCCAACGTGCTCCAGCCGCGCGGCCTCAACTACAAGGTCCAGTTCCCCGGCCCGACGGGCACCAACTCGGTCGAGTCGGCGCTGAAACTGGCCCGCAAGATCACCGGCCGCGAGTCGATCATCAACTTCACCAACGCCTTCCACGGCATGACGCTGGGCTCGCTGTCGGTCACCGGCAACTCGATGAAGCGCGGCGGCGCGGGCATCCCGCTGGTGCACGCCACCCCGATGCCCTACGACGACTACTTCGACGGCCGGGTGCCCGACTTCCTGTACTTCGAGCGCATGCTGGAGGACAGCGGTTCGGGCCTCAACGAGCCGGCGGCGGTCATCGTCGAGACGCTGCAGGGCGAGGGCGGCATCAACTCGTCCCGCCCCGAGTGGCTGCGCGGTCTCTACGACCTGTGCCAGAAGCACGGGATCCTCATGATCGTCGACGACGTGCAGATGGGCTGCGGCCGTACCGGTCCGTTCTTCTCCTTCGAGGAGGCCGGCATCCAGCCCGACATCGTCTGCCTGTCCAAGTCCATCGGCGGCTACGGCATGCCCCTGGCGGTGACGCTGATCAAGCCGGAGCACGACGTGTGGGAGCCGGGCGAGCACAACGGCACCTTCCGCGGGAACAACCCGGCGTTCGTGACCGCCAGCGAGGCGTTCCGGCTGTACTGGTCCGACGACCAGCTGGAGAAGTCCACCATCGCCAAGGGCGAGCGGGTCGGCCAGGTGCTGGAGGAGATCGCCGCAGAGCACGGTGGCGCGATCGCCAAGGGCCGCGGTCTGGCTCGTGGTTTGGGCTTCGAGGACACGAACGTGGCGGGCAAGGTCTCCAAGGCCGCGTTCGACCGGAAGCTCCTGATGGAGACCTCCGGTCCCTCCAGCGAGGTCCTGAAGATCATGCCGCCGCTGACCATCTCCAACGAGGAGCTGGAGAAGGGACTGGCGATCGTCCGCGACTCCGTCAAGTCCGTTCTCGCCTGATTCCGGCGTAGCGCTCACGGGGTCGGGAGGGTGAAAAGGGCCGTCGATCGGCTCTCGCCCCTCCCGGCCCCTGCACGTCGTGCGGCAAGCTACGTGTGGGCGAGTACCCGCGCAGTGCACCACTGGTAAAGATTCGCAGGAGGAAACGTGATCGTCCGGCACCTCTCGGACATCGAGGACACCGACGCCGACATCAAGACCGAGAACTGGCGCAGCAAGCGCATTGTCCTGGCCAAGGACAAGCTGGGCTTCTCGGTGCACGAGACCACGCTCTACGCCGGCACGGTGAACGACTTCTGGTACGCCAACCACATCGAGGCCGTGTTCATCACCGAGGGTGAGGGCGAGGTCGAGAACAAGGCGACCGGCGAGGTCCACCAGCTCAAGCCGGGCTCGATCTACGTGCTCAACGATGCGGACAAGCACCAGGTCCGCCCCAAGACGACCATGAAGACCGTGTGCGTGTTCAACCCGCCGGTCACAGGTCGTGAGGTCCACGACGAGAACGGGGTCTACCCGCTGATCGTCGAGGACGAGGTCGCCAGCTGAGTTAAGCGACGCGCGCGGCGGGTACCCGGAGAAAACGGACCCGCCGCGCTGTCTTTGAACCACCAGGGTTTTCCCCACGCGTTGACGTGGGGGAACGCGGGCACTTGACGTGTGCCGCTTCTTACCGAGGAACCGAGAACGGCGGGCGGTGTCGACCAGGGCATCGGCCCGCTCCGGCGGGAATTCGCGAAGGAGGCGCAACCCATGACCCTCGCTGATCTGAGCACCACGGACCGCTACCCCACCCGGGGCTCCGATTCGACGTTGCTCGATCGGACCGATCCGACCGTCTGGTCCGGTGTTCGCACCGGCCCGGCCGCGCGCGACGAGCTGGCCGCTCACGACGCCAAGGGCTTCCACGTGGTGGAGGGACTGCTGTCCCCCGCGGAAGTGCAGGCTCACTGGCAGGAGCTGGAGAGGCTGATGCGCGATGAGAGGGTCCGCAACGACGAACGCACCGTCGTCGAACGTTCGTCGAACGAAGTCCGCTCCATCTTCGAGGTCCACGAGATCAGCGAGCAGATCGGAGCGCTGGCTCGCGATCCGCGAGTGCTGGACCGCGCCCGGCAGATCCTGGGCTCGGACGTGTACGTGCACCAGAGCCGGATCAACTTCATGCCCGGCTACCGCGGTACGGGTTTCTACTGGCACTCGGACTTCGAGACGTGGCACGCCGAGGACGGCATGCCGGCCATGCGCGCGGTCAGCATCTCCATCGCGCTGACCGACAACTACCCGTTCAACGGCGGTCTGATGCTCATGCCGGGTGCGCATCGCACGTTCGTGTCCTGCGCTGGTGAGACTCCGGAGGACAACTACAAGTCCTCGCTCAAGCAGCAGAAGGTCGGCGTCCCGTCCGAGGACAACATCACCAAGCTCGCCTACGAGCACGGGATCGAGCAGTTCACCGGCCAGGCGGGTTCGGCCTTGTGGTTCGACTCCAACTGCATGCACGGCTCGGGCAACAACATCACGCCCTACCCGCGCTCGAACATCTTCATCGTGTTTAACAGCGTGGACAACGCACTGGTAGAGCCCTTCGCAGCGAAGTCCCCACGACCGGATTACGTAGCGTCCAGGGACTTCACCCCCCTGAGGCGTTGATTCCGGCCCGGAGCGGCCCGTTCCTCGATGGCGGGGAGCGGGCCGGCCGGTGCGTTGCGGCGGAACCCCACCGGCCCTGGGGACGTCGGCGTAAGGGGAGCTTCGGCGACCCGAGGGGCTCCTCTTCCTCGGTGGTGGAGCCGGACCACGAAGCGAACTTCACGGTGCCACCAGTGGTCGCCAACGGAGGTTCTGGCCCGCCCGTGATCGACCTCCGTTCCGCCCCGTCAGTTCGGACCGGAACTGCCCACTTCCCTCACCTCACGGGGTGAGCGGCGAGAACCCTGCCGGCCTCCGCCGCAGCCGCCGGGTCCAGGAGGGGGTACCTGCCTCCGGCGACGAAGCGCTCCGAGAGCTCGAAGGTGATCGTCTCGCCCTCTGCCAGGAAGTTCGCCGTGGCCTGGGCGTTCGTCGTGACGTTGTCGGGATGCGTGATGGCGATGTCGGTGTGGGTCGCGGCGAGGTACGGGCTGGCGAACTGGGTGAACGAATCGCCCACCATGCGCACCGGCTTGGTGATCATGCCTGGTTTGGGCGAGGACTTCAGGTGCAGCGGCTGGTGGAAGTCACTGGGCTTGAACTGCGTGTTGTCGGCTCCCCCGTCCGGTGCCAGCGAATACGCCTGGATCGGCACCGTGCGGTCCTGCCCCAGCAGGTCCGGGATGTCGGCGCTGTGCGAGTACTGCCGCGACGGTGCCATCTTCCACGTGCTGGTGATTCCCGGCGACAACCGCTCCGCGAGCTGGTAGACCATCGTCGCGCCGCCCTCGTGGGTCCAGTGCGTGTCGATGTCGTGGTAGATCGGGCGGCCGTTGCGCTCGGCGGTCTGCCGCAGCGGGGCGCGCAGGTCGATCGCTCCGGTCGCCTTCGGGACCTCTCCCCAGAACGCCTCCCGCCCGGCGACGGAGCAGTCCTCGCCCGGGTAGGTCTCCGGCAGGTGCTCCGGGTACACGGTGGACTTGTCCGGGGCGATGACCAACTGGAACTCGCGCCCGGACGACTCCACGGCCTTCCGCCAGGCGCGCAGCCCGGCGATCACCTCCTCCGTCGAGCGGGACGGGACGCAGCGGTAGGACACGTCGTGGCCCAGGTACAGCCACCCGTCCTCGCCCTCGATGACCGGCGGGAACACGCTTTCGTCGATCGGCGGCTTCGCGTCCACCTGCCCCGCGCCCACCGGCGAGCTGTGCGAGCCGCCCGCCAGCGGAGCCGGTTCGCCGAACACCCCCCTGCTGATGCCGTTGACCGCCTGCACCGCTCCCTTGCGGAACGGCAGGTGATCGGTGGCCCACCCGTTCAGACCGGTGAAGAAATCGAGGCCCTCGGTGACGCTGGGGAACTCGGCCAGCGGCCGGTTCTCCAGCTGCTCCGGCCGCGCGCCGAACAACCAGCTGCTCAACGGAGCGCTGAAGAACGCCAGCGCGCAGATCAACGCCACCAGCTGACGCCTGCCGTGCCGAGGCCGGTGCAGCGGGTGTTCCCGCGGCAACCACGCCTCGTGCACCGGCGGCAGCTCAGGAGTCCTCACGTCAATCACGCCCTCTTGAACCCGTTGCGGAGTTGCCTCGCTTGGCGGTTCGGGTAGCGGAACCTGACCGGCTCCGCGCACCACACCTGATGCACGTACACGGCGTCGCGGCGCACTCGCCACGAAGCCGCTGAAGAACCCGCGGCGGTGCGAGCTGAGTCCCGCACCTGGAACAGCGGCTCCGCCGCAACCATGAACAACTCCTAGAACTGGTAGTACAGGAATGGGCTGAACGTGCCCGTGGCCACCAGCAGACCCGAGTAGCCCAGGCCCGCTGTGAGCACCGCCGCGCGCACCGCGTACGCCTCGCGGGTGCGGACGGCCTCCAGGAACGGACCGGTTCCCGAGCCCGCGGGCAACAGCACCACGATCAGCGCGACCAGCAGGAAGAACAGCCGCTGGTGGGTCACCGACGCCGAGACGATGTCGGTCAGCCCCGCCAGGTCCGGCACCAGCATGTGCCCCAGCACCCCCAGCGCGCTGCCCAGGTCCGGGGCGCGGAAGAACACCCAGCCGATCACCACCAGCAGCATCGTCGACGCCCTCCGCACCAGCCGCAAGCGCCAGTCCGAGGGTGCCGTCGACCAGCCGAAACGGCGTTCCAGCACCAGCAGCGAACCGTGGAAGAGCCCCCACACCAGGTACGTCCAGGCCGCGCCGTGCCAAAAACCGGTGAGCACGAATATGATCGTCAGGTTCCGGTAGGTCCTCCTGGTGCCCAGCCGGTTGCCGCCGAGCGGGATGTAGACGTAGTCGCGGAACCAGCGCGACAGCGACATGTGCCAGCGCCGCCAGAACTCGGTGATCGTCACCGAGGAGTAGGGCCGCGCGAAGTTCTCCGGCAGCCGGAACCCCAGCATCCGACCCAGCCCGATCGCCATGTCCGAGTAGCCGGAGAAGTCGAAGTACAGCTGCACCGTGTAGCCGATCGCGCCCAGCCAGGCGATCGCGAACGTCATGTCCTGGGCGGGAGTGGCGAAGCAGGCGTCGACCATCGGCGCCAACGTGTCGGCGATGACGACCTTCTTCGTCAGACCCCAAGCGAAGCGCGGGAAACCGGCCGCGATGTCGTCGAGCCGGTGCGTGCGGCGCTGCGGGAGCTGGTCGGCGATCTCCCGGTAGCGCACGATCGGGCCCGCCACCAACTGCGGGAACATCGCGATGTAGGTGATGAACGAGACCGGGTCGCGCAGCGCGGGCCGCTCGCCCCGGTAGATGTCCACCACGTAGGAGATGTGGTGGAACGTGTAGAACGAGATCCCGATCGGCAGCGCCAGCTGCAGCACCGGGTAGTCGCCACCGAACCAGTGCGCCAGCACCGCCAGCTGCTCGGTGGCGAAACCCGCGTACTTCCAGATCAGCAGGACGGTCAGGTTGATCGCGACCACGCCGACCAGCAGCCACCTGCGGCGTTCCCGCTGGCCCGGCCACTCGGCACCCGGTTCCAGGCGACGCCCCGCCAGGAAGTTCACCGCGATGCACGCCAGCAGCAACAACGTCGTGCCGCCCGCGCCGCTGGCGTAGAACACGAGGCTGGCGACCGCGATGACGACGTTGCGCCCGCTTCGAGGTGCCACCAGCACGACCGCGAGCACGGCCGGCAGGAAGTACCACAGGAACAGCGGTGAAGCGAACGACATGAAGGGCCTCGGCTGCGGGAGGCCCACGCCTCCTCGGTCGGTTACCGGAGAAGGAGCCTAACCGAGGTCCGCACGCCGCATGCCCGGAATGGACCGGGCTTTCACCGTCACCTGATCCGGCGCCGCCTTGCCACCTCGGACAGCACCACACCGGCCGCGACCGAGGCGTTGAGCGACTCGACACCAGCGGCCATCGGGATCGACACCGTCTGGTCGCAGGTCTCCCGCACCAGGCGGGACAAGCCCCGGCCCTCCGAACCGACGACGACCACCAGCGGACCGGTGGCCAGCTCCAGCTCGTCGGAGGTGATGTCGGAATCGGCGTCCAAGCCGATCACCATCAGCCCGGCTTCCTTGTAGTCCTTGAGCGTGCGCGTCAAGTTGACGGCCTTGGCGACCGGGAGCTTCGCCGCCGTGCCCGCGCTGGTCCGCCACGCCACCGCCGTGATGCCCGCACTCCGGCGCTGCGGCACGACCACGCCGTGCGCGCCGAACGCGGACGCCGAGCGGATCACCGCGCCCAGGTTGCGCGGGTCGGTGACCCCGTCCAACGCCACGATCAGCGGCGGCAGACCGGTGTCCTGCGCGGCGGTCAACACCTCACCGGGGTGCGCGTACTCGAACGGCGGCACCTGCAGGGCCAGGCCCTGGTGCATCGCGTTGCTGGTCAGGCGGTCGAGCTCCACGCGCGGCACGTCGAGCACCGGGATGCCCCGGTCCTTGGCCTCGCGGACCGCCTCGGTGACCCGATCGTCGACGTCGATGCCCTGCGCCACGTACAGGCCGGTGGCCGGGACACCGGCGCGGACGCACTCCACGACCGGGTTCCGCCCGGCGACCAGTTCAGGCGCGTTCTCGGCCGACGCCTGGCGCTTCGCGCGCTGCTGGTCGGCCTTGGCGCGCTGGTCGGCGCGCTTCTTGGCCGGGTGCGTGACGCGTTCCTCGGCCTTCGGCGTCGGGCCCTTGCCCTTGAGTCCGCGGCGTCGCTGCCCACCGGAGCCGACGACCATGCCCTTCTTGTTGGTCTTGCGCACACCGCCGCGGCGTTTGTCGTTGCCGGCCACGAGTTACCCGTCTTTCAATGTCCACGTCGGACCGTCGGGGGTGTCCTCGACGGCGATCCCGCCCTCCTGCAACCGGTCCCGCAGCAGGTCGGCGGTGGCGAAGTCGCGCTCCGCACGCGCCTTCTGGCGCTGTTCGAGCACCAACCGCACGGCTTCGCCGAGCGCCTCGTGAGCGGCGTTGCCGCCGTCCTCGGCCCACTGCGGCGACAGCGGATCCAGGCCGAGCACGCCGGTCATCGCGCGCACCGCGGAGGCGGCGGCGCGAGCCGCCTCGTCGTCACCGCGGTCCAGCGCGGCGTTGCCCTCGCGGACCGCCGCGTGCACGGCGGCGGTGGCCTGCGGTGTGCCCAGGTCGTCGTCGAGGGCCTGGGCGAAGTCCTCGGAGACCTCGCTCGGCTCGACCGAACCGGTTCGGTCGACGACCTTGCGGACGAAGTTCTCGATCCGGCCGAACGCCGAAGCCGCTTCCTTCAGGCCCGCTTCGGAGAACTCGATCGTCGACCGGTAGTGCGGCGTCACCAGGTAGTAGCGCAGCTCGACGGCGCGGGCGCGCTCCAGCACCGCCGGGATGGACAGCACGTTGCCGAGCGACTTCGACATCTTCTCGCCGCTCATGGTGACCCACGCGTTGTGCATCCAGTACTGCGCGAACCCATCGCCCGCCGCGTGGGACTGCGCCAGCTCGTTCTCGTGGTGCGGGAAGACCAGGTCCAGGCCGCCGCCGTGGATGTCGAACTCGCCGCCCAGGTAGAAGGTCGCCATCGCCGAGCACTCCAAGTGCCAGCCCGGACGCCCGTGACCCCACGGCGTCGGCCAGCTCGGCTCACCCGGCTTGGCGCCCTTCCACAGGGTGAAGTCACGCGGGTCGCGCTTGCCGGAGGCCAGCGACTCGCCCTGCTGCACCTCGTCGAGGCGCTGCCCGGACAGCCGACCGTACTCGTCGCCGTAGGAGGCGACGTCGAAGTAGACGTCACCGCCGGATGCGTAGGCGTGCCCCTTGTCGATCAGACGCTGGATCAGGTCGATCATCTGCGTGACGTGCCCGGTGGCGCGCGGCAGCACCGACGGCGGTAGGCAGCCCAGCCGGTCGTAGGCCGACTCGAAAGCGCGCTCGTGCGTGGACGCCCACTCCCACCATGGCCGACCGGCGTCGGCGGCCTTGGTGAGGATCTTGTCGTCGATGTCGGTGACGTTGCGCACCAGGCGCACGTCGTAGCCGGAGTGCTGCAACCAGCGCCGCAGCACGTCGAAGTTCAACCCGCTGCGAACGTGACCGACGTGCGGAACGCCTTGCACGGTGGCACCACAGACATAGATCGACGCCACTCCGTCGCAGCGCGGGTGGAACTCGCGCGTCGTGCGGGTCGCTGTGTCGTGCAGGTGCAGGCTCACGCCCCCGATGGTACGGGGAAGCACTCCGGCTCAATCACGACAGGCCGTTTGTCGTCAAGGCCGCTCTTGAACGTGGGACCGGTCAGCTCAGCAGATCTCGGACCGCGTCGATCAAGCCGGTCGGGCGCTCGGCGGTGGGAGCGGGGTCGACGATCGCGACCTGGCACCCGACACCGGCCGCGCCGCCGTCGGCTTCCTCGCTGTCGCCGACCATCAGCGCCTCCTCCGGCGCGACGCCGAGGCGTTCGCAGGCCCGCAGGAAGATCTTCGGGTCCGGCTTGATCACCTCTTCGAGGTAGGACAGCAGGAACTCGTCGACGTGCTTGCTGACGTCGAGGCGGTCGAAGGCGGGGCGGATGTCGAAGGCGATGTTGCTGATCACACCGACCTTCACGCCCTGCTCGTGCAGTCGGCGCAGCACCTCGGCGGTGTCCGGGTACGGGGTCCACTGATCGGGGTCGATCAGCCGCGCGTAGAGGCTCTGGGCCTGCGCGTCCTGGATCCCGGAGCTGCGCAGCACCTCGACGTAGACCTTGCGGTGCAGCGCGGGGTCGAGGTCGCGGTTCTCCCAGGCTTCGATGAACTCGTCACCGAGCTCGGTGATCCGCCCTGTCGGAGCGGTCATCCGGCGCATGATCTCGGCCTGCGCGGAGAGGTCGAAGGGGCTGCCGTCGGCGTCGGTGAGGTCGGAGTACCAGGACGGGTTCTCCTCCAGGCGGAACAGGGTGCCGGAGAAGTCGAAGATCACCGCTCGCAGAGTCACACCGGCAACGGTATGCGGGTTCGGCGAACCCGACATGAACATGCGGCCAACCTCACGACCAGGAGCGAGGATTTCCCCCGTTCGCCGCGTCGCGCTCCGGGAGCGGGCGGTTCCGGCCCGACACCGCCCGGGATCGACGTCCTCGCCAGGCTAGAACTGCCCGCACCGGACGCGAGATTCCGGATTGTGGAAATGACGGCTCTGGTCGTTCTTCATCGGGAGGACTATGGCCGCAACGCTCGCCGAGGCGCTCAGCCACAGCAGCACGACTGCCAGCGCGAGGTCGAGCTCGTCGCCCAGCGACCAGAGCACGACCGACACCGGCCACATCACCGAGGGCTGCACAACGAGCAGCCGACGCACCCACCGGTTCCGCTCGATCAACATGGTTCGAGCATCGCGCGCCCGGACCCCTGATCAGAAGAGCGCGCCCCCTGAGTTTTCCCCGACTCCAACTGCCCGACACACCGGGGTACCTGCCCGTTACTCAGCGGAAAACCAACGCGGTCGCCACCGCCGCGATGCCCTCGCCACGACCGGTCAGGCCCAATCCGTCCGAGGTCGTGCCCGCGACCGACACCGGAGCTCCGACCGCCTTCGACAGCACCTGCTGCGCCTCCTCGCGACGCTTGCCGATCCGCGGCGCGTTGCCGATCACCTGAACCGCCGCGTTGCCGATCGCATGACCGGCGGCGTCGATCCGGGCGCGGACCTCCTCCAGCAGCTCCGCGCCGTGCGCACCGGCCCAGCGATCGTCGCCGGTCCCGAACACCGCGCCCAGGTCACCCAGGCCCGACGCCGACAGCAGCGCGTCGCACAACGCGTGCGAGGCCACGTCACCGTCCGAGTGCCCGGCGCAGCCGTCCACACCCGGCCACTGCAACCCGGCGATCCAGCACTCGCGCCCGGCCTCGATCGGGTGCACGTCGACACCCTGCCCGACGAACGGCAGACGATCAGTCACTTGGGGGAACTCTCCTCGGTGGCCAGCACGGCCTCGGCGATCGCCAGGTCGAAAGCGGTCGTGATCTTCAGGGCGTCGGGATGTCCGTCGACGGTGCGCACCTTGCCCCCGACGCGCTCGACCAGCCCGGCGTCGTCGGTGGCGATGTCGCCCGCGGCGGCGTAGGCCTGCCGCAGCACGTCGATGTTGAAGCCCTGAGGAGTTTGCACCGCACGCAGCGGTGCGCGGTCGACGGTCTCCACGACCGTTCCCGACTCGTCGACCCTCTTGATCGTGTCCGTCACGGGGAGCACTGGGATCACGGCGGGCGCACCGGCCTCCACCGCGGACACGACATCGCGAATCATGGTCGCCGGGGTGAAGCACCGTGCGGCGTCGTGCACCAGCACGACCCGTGCATCCGGAGCCACCTCCGCGACAGCGCCCAGCGCCAGGCGCACCGAGTCGGTTCGCTCGGCGCCGCCTGGCACCACGTGCGCGTTCGGCAGCGTGGCGAGCTCGGCCGCCACGACCTCGACCTGGTCGGGCGGCGAAGCCACCACGACGTGCTGCACGCAGCCCGAGCCCAGCAGGCCCCGAACCGCGCGCAGCAGCAGGGACTCACCCTTCACCGGAACCAGCGCCTTGGGCCGGTTCATCCCCAGGCGCACCCCGCGACCAGCTGCGGGGACCAGCGCGACAACGCTCACGCTTCAGCCGTTCCGATGATCAAACCGCGGCGGCGAGGACTTCGTCCAGCAGTGTTTCCGCCTTGCCTTCGTCAGTGCCCTCCGCCAGCGCCAATTCGCTGACCAGGATCTGACGGGCTTTCGCCAGCATTCGCTTCTCGCCTGCGGACAGGCCACGATCCTTCTCGCGTCGCCAGAGGTCGCGCACCACTTCAGCCACCTTGTTGACATCGCCGGAGGCGAGTTTCTCGAGGTTGGCCTTGTACCGACGAGACCAGTTCGTGGGCTCTTCGGTGTGCGGGGCCCGCAACACGTCGAAGACTCGATCCAGACCCTCTTGACCGACGACGTCCCGAACACCGACGATCTCGGCGTTGTCAGCGGGAACGCGCACCGTCAGGTCGCCCTGCGCGACCTTGAGGACGAGGTACTGCTTCTCCTCGCCCTTGATCACACGAGTCTCGATTGCTTCGATGAGCGCGGCACCGTGGTGCGGGTAGACGACGGTCTCTCCGACCTTGAAAACCATGTGTCCTCTGCCCCTTTCGCTACCCCCACTTTAACACGTAGGGCAACTGGGCCTCGACCACCTCACCAACCGTATTTGCAGGTCAGAGCATGGGTGGGACTTGACAAGACCCGCTCCGACGTGCAAGGCAGCCCCTTTCGGCCCTGTGAAACCATCCACTGTGGACCGCCCAGTCGGGTGGTCCCCCGGGCCTGTCGGAGCCCCGCGATACGTAGTTCGGCAAGCCCCTGCACGCCCACCGGGGGGTGGGGATTAAGCTCCACGTGGTTGTCCGGCAATCAGGAAGGGACGCTGCAACCGTGAGCCGCCCTCAGCACCTCAAGGCCGTCCGCCTGCGGTTGATCCCGGCCGCACTCGGACTCGGCGCCGTCGTCGCCCTCGCTGGCTGCAGTGCCGGTCAGATCACCGAGACCGACACGCAGGTCGCCGCAGTCAACGGCGGTAGCGGTGAAGCGAAGCAGGTCGCCGTCCGCAACGCCACGCTCTCCTTCCCGACCGGGGGCGCGTTCTACCGCGCCGGCTCGTCGGCGCCGCTGGAGCTCGTCCTGAGCAACGAAGGACCGAACGACAAGCTCGTGCAGGTCACGAGTCCGTACGCGGCATCGGCGCAGGTCAGCGGCACCAGCGACCTGCCTAGCCACACCGCTGTGCACGCGACCGGACCGTCGGCGCAGTCGGCGAGCGCCGGCCAGCGCACGGTGCAGATCACGCTGAACGGGCTCAAGCAGGACATCACGCCCGGTGTGACCATCCCGGTGACGTTCGTGTTCGCGCAGGCCGGTCAGATCACCGTGCAGGTGCCGATCGGCGAGGACCACAACCCGCGCCCGGAGCACGGCAGCCCCGTCCCAGGAGGCCACCAGTCCGGCGGCGGTCACTGACCCAGAACCCCACGAAGCCCGGAGCGCCCTCGGACGCCCCGGGCTTCAGTGCGTTCACACCGCTCCTGACCGCCACCCGAGGCCCCGGACCTGCCGTGATCAGACCCCCGATCACCGCCGCATCCCGGCACCCGATCACGGCGGCAAGCCGCCACGACCACGCCGCGACCACGTGACCTAGATCACCGTGGTTGCCTCGGTCACCCCAGGAGCCCGGGAGCCGAGGACCCGATCGCCCTGTCACGCCGTGACCCGTTCACCCGAGCCTGGACCCGGCTCACCGCCGTGATCGGACCCCCGATCACCGGTGTTCCGGGGCAACCTGGGTCCGCGCTCGTGGGAGGTTCGTGTTCGCGAGTCGGCGGGGCGATGGTCGGGGTGGGTGGATAGCCTCGGCGCGTGCCGCCCAAGACTCGTTCTCCTCGCCCTGCGTTCCGCTGCGCTGATTGCGGCCATGAGGTCGCCAAGTGGGTCGGCCGGTGCCCCGGGTGCCAAGCGTGGGGAACCATCGAGGAGGCCGCGCCCGCCCGGCCTGCGCTGGCGAAGGTTTCGGCCGGGGCGCCGAGCACCCCGGCACGGCCGATCGCCGAAGTCGACCTGGACTCGGCGCGGTCGGTGTCGACCGGCATCGGCGAGCTGGACCGGGTGCTGGGCGGCGGGATCGTGCCCGGAGCCGTCGTGCTGCTCGCCGGAGAGCCAGGTGTGGGTAAGAGCACTCTCCTGCTGGAGGTCGCGCACCGATGGGCCTCCGGGTCCTCGCCCGGCGCGTCCCTGTACGTCACCGGCGAGGAATCCGCGGGGCAGGTCCGGCTCCGGGCCGAGCGAACCGACTCGGTGCACCCCGAGCTGTTCCTGGGTGCCGAGAGCGACCTGTCAGCCGTCCTGGGGCACGTCGACGCGGTCAAGCCCGGACTGCTCATCGTCGACTCCGTGCAGACCGTCCAGTCGCCCGACGCCGACGGCAGTCCGGGCGGCGTGACGCAGGTGCGCGCGGTGACCACGGCGCTGGTGGCGCTGGCCAAGGAGCGCGGGCTTCCGGTCGTGCTGGTCGGGCACGTCACCAAGGACGGCGCGGTCGCCGGGCCTCGCGTGCTGGAGCACCTGGTGGACGTGGTGCTGCAGTTCGAGGGCGACCGGCACTCCTCGCTGCGGATGCTGCGCGGCGTGAAGAACCGCTTCGGCCCGTCGGACGAGGTCGGTTGCTTCGAGCAGCGCGACGACGGCATCGCCGAGGTGCTGGACCCGTCGGGCCTGTTCATCAACCGGCAGGAAGCCGCCGTGGACGGAACGGCGGTGACCGTCATGGTCGAGGGCAAGCGCCCGCTGCTGGTGGAGATCCAGGCCCTGCTGATGAAGACCGAGATGGCCATGCCGCGCCGGTCGGTGAGCGGGCTGGACTCGGCGCGGGTGTCGATGATGCTGGCGGTGCTGGGCAAGCACGGGCACATCCCGACCGGCTCGCACGACGTGTTCGCCGCGACGGTGGGCGGCACCAAGATCGGTGAGCCGGCCGCCGATCTGGCGATCGCGATGGCCGTCGCGTCCTCCCAGACGGGTCGTCCGCTGCCGCCGAACCTGGTGGTGATCGGCGAGGTCGGGCTGGCGGGCGAGATCCGCCGGGTCAACGGCGTGGGTCGGCGCTTGGCGGAGGCCGCGAGGCTCGGTTTCGATCGGGCGCTGGTGCCACCGGATCCGGGACCGCTCCCCAAGGGGATCAAGGTCACCGAGGTCGCGACCATCAAGGACGCGCTGAAGCTGGTCCGCCGCCGCAAGCAGGATTCGGACTAGGGGAGCACCCGGAACGGGGTGGGCGCGCTGGCGATCGAGGTGAGCCGGGCGACCGCCAAGTAGTCGCCGGGCGGCACCCTTTCCTGACGGGCGGCGCAGCCCGGGGCCGAGGTCAGGCCCTGCCACAGCACGTCGTTGCGGACGGGTTTGCCGGGTTCGAGGACCGGCCGCTCGTTGGTCGATTCCGCGTAGCAGTCGTTGCTGGACCACACTTGGCGTCCGGCCGGGGTGGTCACCTCGATCTCGCGGAGCATCCGGTTGAGGTCGCGCAGGCACGGTCGGGGACCGATGTTGGTGACAACGACGGCCAGTCCGATCCGCTCGCCCGTCCGGAACGTGGGCCGCCCGACTTCGGAGCCCACGCGCAGCGTCTGGTCCGGGCATGCTTCCGGCCCGTGGTCGGCGGCGACCGCCACGGGCTGTCCTGGCGGTCTGGCCACGTGCTGCTGCGTCGTGGCGCCCCGTTCTCCGGTACCGGTGAACAGGGCGACCAAGCCCCACCCGAGCAGTGCCACGAGCACGGAGACGGACATCGCCACGGCGCGGCGACGCCAGTACACCGCAGGGGGCAACGGACCGTTCGGATCAAGCACGAACCGACCGTAACCCGGAGGCTGCGCTGAATGATCCACCCAACGATCGCCCGATGGGGCGTATCCGCTGCTGGCGAGTGACCAAAGGGCGTCTTTCGGGCGATCACCGATCGCCTGGCAGTATCTGAAGACGCCATGAACACTCCCGCCACCGGAGCCGACACCCGGCTCGACCTCGACGCCCTGGCCGACTGGTTCACCGCCACCGCCCGCCCGCTGCCCTGGCGCGCCCCGGGCGTGACGGGCTGGGGTGTGCTGGTCAGCGAGACGATGCTGCAGCAGACACCGGTCAACCGCGTGCAGCCGATCTGGGAGGAGTGGATGCGCCGTTGGCCGCGTCCCTCCGACCTGGCCGCCGAGTCGCAGGGCGAGGTGCTGCGCGCGTGGGGCAAGCTCGGCTACCCGCGTCGCGCGCTGCGCCTGCACGAGGCCGCCGCGACGATCGCCGCCGAGCACGGCGACGTGGTGCCCTCCGACGTGGAAACCCTGCTCGCGCTGCCCGGCATCGGCGCCTACACGGCCCGCGCCGTGGCGGCCTTCGCCTACGGCAGGCGCGCTCCGGTCGTCGACACCAACGTCCGCCGGGTCGTGGCCCGCGCGGTGCACGGCGCCGGTGACGCGGGACCGCCGTCGACCAACCGCGACCTCGCCGACGTGGACGCCCTGCTGCCCGCCGAGGACGCGCCTGCGGCGACGCTGTCGGCGGCGTTCATGGAGCTCGGGCAGGTCGTGTGCACGGTCCGCTCGCCGAGCTGCGAGCGGTGCCCGATCGCCGCCGACTGCGCCTGGCAGCACAACGGCCGACCGGCCTACGCGGGCCCGCCGAAGAAGGTTCAGAAGTTCGCGGGAACCGACCGCCAGGTGCGCGGCAGGCTGCTGGACGTGCTGCGCGGTTCGACCGGCCCGGTCACCCGCGATCAGCTCGACGCGGCGTGGAACGAGGCCGGTCAGCGCGATCGATGCCTGGACTCCCTGCTGGTGGACGGGCTCGTCGAGCAGACCGACGACGGCCGCTTCTCGCTCCCCGGAGAGCGCTGATGGCCGACGCGCTGGTGTTCCACTTCGCCGACGAGACCCAGGCGCGCATTCGCGGCCTGCGGAAACGGCTCGGCGAAGCCGGAATCCCCGGCGCGGGCGACCGTCCGAGGGTGACGCTCGCCGTTGCGGGCAGCATCCCTCCCCCAGCGCGCACGGCGTTGCGCTGCGAGCTGGAGCTGCTGTCGATACCGGATCTGTGGCTGAACACCCTGGGCACGCTGCCCGGTGACGAGCGGATGCTGCTGTTGGGCGCGGTCGTCGACACCGAGCTGCTGGCGGTGCACTCCGCCGTGCACGACGTGCTGGCGGGAAAGGTGAAAGACCCGTCGGCCTACTACTTCCCAGGTGCCTGGGTCCCCTGTTGCGCGCTCGCCAAGGGCCTCGACACCGACCAGCTGGCCGCCGCCTTCTCCGCGCTGCTCCCACCCGAACCCGTGCGAGCAGCGGTTCGCGAGATCAGCGTCGTCGACACCCGCACCGGAGACGCGGAAACCCTCCTGACGACCAGGTAGCCGTCGGGTGAGCGACGAAGTCACCTCCTCCTTGCCCCACCTGAGCAACTCGCACCGCCGGGGGCCTCAGACGTTGTCCGGTGAGGACAGCCGCAGCGCCGCGCATCGACGCACTCCAGTCGCGATCCCGGAGCCAGAGGGCGTCCGCGGTACCCCCCACCCGCACCGCTGAGCAAGCCGACCACGATCTCTCCGCTGAAGTTGCCGACCTTGGGCTGAACGGCCACTTTGGACGTGCAGGACCTCCACTACTGCAGGAGGAGAGTTCATGTACGTCCTCGGCGCGGGAATCCTCGCGCACGGGATCGCCGCGAAGGGACCGGAAGGCGTCGTGTTCGCCAACCTGGATCTTCGCGTCGAGCCCGGTTCGCTGACCGTGGTGACCGGGCCGAGCGGCTCCGGGCGCACGTCGCTGCTGCTGGTGCTGTGCGGGCGGCTGCGGATCATCACCGGTGAGCTGGAGGTCGACGGGTTCCCGTTGCCGCGCAAGGCCCGCAAGGTGCGCAAGCTGATCCGGCCGGCCCGGCTGCGACCGGGCTGCGAGCTGGAGCAGCGGCACCGGGTCCGGGAGGCGATCACCGAGCGCAGGCTGATCAGCGGCACCAACAAAGCTTCCCTCGAACTGGGCTTGGAACTCGTCGGGTTGGACGTGGACCGGTCGATGCTGATCGGCGAGCTGCCCGCGGAGGAGCAGCTGCTGCTCGCGGTCGCTCTCGCCGCCGCCCCCGCGCCCGCCGGGATCGTGGTGGACGACGTCGACGCAGGACTCACCCAGTCCGGCCGGGCGCGGGTGTGGGCGGCGCTGCGCGAGGTCACCCGGATCGGGATGACGGTGATCGCCAGCTCCACCGACCGCCCTCCCGGGGACGTCAACGTGGTCCGCCTGCCCGTGGGCCGGTTCTACGAGCCGACCGCGGAGATCGAGCTGGCGGAAAAGGCCGGCAGGTGAGGGCCGTTCGGCTCGCCTGGCTGGAGTTGCGGCGCTTTCGCGGCCGGCTGCTCCGGCTGGTGCCGCTGGTCCTGGTCCTGGTTCCGCTGCTGTACGGGGCGCTGTACCTGTGGTCGAACTGGAACCCCTACGGCAAGCTCAACCGGGTTCCGGTCGCGGTGGTCAACAACGACCGGGCGGTGGACCGCGAGGGGGAGCACCTCGACGCCGGCGTGCAGTTCATCAAGCAGCTCAAGGTCGACGACGTCTTCGACTGGCGGTTCGTCCGGGGCACCGAGGCTCGGCGCGGGCTCGCCGAGGGACGCTACTACTTCGTCATCGAGGTCCCGTCCGATTTCAGCGCCAAGCTGGCGGCAGCCGCTGACGGCAACCCGAAGCGGGCGGCGGTGAGGCTGACGAAGAACGACGCCAACGGCTACATCGCTGGGATCATGGCCGACACCGTCAAGACCGAGCTGCAGAACCAGATCAACGCCGCCGCGCACGCCAGCTACGCCCGCGCCCTCTACGGTGAGCTCGGCCAGATGCGGGAGGAGCTGCACGCCGCCTCGGAGGCGTCGAAGAAGCTCGTCGACGGCACCGAGTTGAGCAAGCAGGGCGCGGCCGCGCTCACCCGCGGGCTCGGTGGGGTGCGGGACGGCACGAGCCTGGTCTCCAACGGCGTGCGGGACATCTCGGAGGCGACGGGGCAGCTGGACAGGCAGCTCAACAGCGTCGCCGGCTTCACCGCCGATGAGCTTCCCGGTGCGGTCAACGCGCTCGTCAACGCCAGCGGTGTCGCGGTCAGCGGGCTGACGTCGATCTCGACCGCGACGGGGATGCTGGAGCAGCAGGCCGCCGACGGGCTCTCCGCCGTGCAGAGGCTCGGTTCTGCGCACCCCGAGCTGCGCGGCGATCCGGCCTACCAGCAGGCCCTGGACACCTCCCGCCGACTCGCCGGTGGCGCGTCGGCGGCCGACGCTCGGGCGCGGGAGTCGCTGCGGACCGCGGAGGAGGCCAGCCGCCGGGCGCAGGCGCTGCAGGCCAGCATGGGGCCGCTGCAAGAGCGCGTCCGGTCGATCACCGCGCCGGTGGACACCCTGCACTCCGGGACGACGCAGGTGGCGGCGGGCTCGCAGGGCATCACCGGCGGTTTGAACTCGCTGGTGGCGGGCAGCAACGTGCTCCAGACGGGCGCGGGTCAGCTCAACGGCGGGTCGAAGGAGCTGCAGATGATGATCAACGACACGCTGGGGCGGATTCCGCCGACCAACCCGACCCAGGTCGCGCGCGCCGCCGACGTCCTGGGTTCGCCGACCGAGATCCACACCGCCAACGTCAACCCCGCCCACGTCTACGGGCGCGGTCTGGCTCCGCTCTTCTTCGCGATCGCGCTGTGGGTGTTCGGGCTGCTCGCGTACCTGCTGCTCAAGCCGGTGAACCTGCGGGCGCTGGCGGACAGGATCAACCCGTTCTCGATCGCCGTCGCCGGATTGCTGCCCGCTGCGGTGCTGGGCGTGATCGGCGGCCTGGTGCTGTTCGCGGTGGTCAACTTCGGGCTCGGGCTCGATCCGGTGCACGTGCCCTGGACGCTCGGGATCCTGTCGCTGGCGGCCGTGACGTTCGTGGCCATCGACCACCTGCTGCGCACCGCGCTCGGCGCGATCGGCTACCTGCTGTCGCTGGTGCTGCTGATCGTGCAGGTCACCGCGTGCGGCGGCCTGTACCCGATGGAGACGACACCGGCCCCGTTCCAGGCGATCCACCCGTTCCTGCCGATGACCTACCTGGTCGACGGGTTGCGGGTGACGATCTCCGGCGGTCTGGCGATGCACCTGCACCGGGACGTGGCCGTGCTGGGAGGCGTGCTGCTGGTGGTGGTGCTGCTGACGACGCTCGTGCTGCACCGGCAGCGCACGTGGACGCTGGGGCGCCTGCACCCGCAGTTCGAGCTGTGAGCCGTTCTCTGGGCGGTCGACCGGGAGTGAGATCGACGAGACACGGTGCTCTGCGCGAAACGCTCGTAGGGTTGAGCCATGGCTGTTGTGAAGATCAATGCGATCGAGGTCCCCGAAGGTTCCGGCCCGGAGCTGGAGAAGCGCTTCGCCTCCCGCCACGGCTCGGTCGACGACGCACCTGGCTTCCTGGGATTCGAGCTGCTGCGCCCGGTCAAGGGCGACAACCGGTACTTCGTCTACACGAAGTGGGAGACCGAGGAGGACTTCCAGAACTGGGCCAACGGCCCGGCCAAGGAAGCCCACGCGGGCGAGCGGAAGAACCCCGTCGCCTCCGGCTCCAGCCTTCTCGAGTTCGAGGTCGTGCTGGGCTCGCACCCGGAGAAGTGAATCAGCCGGCGACGCGCAGGGTCGTGAACACGGCCCTGTGGTCGCTGCCTGGGATGTCGATGACCTCGTAGTCCTCCGCGCGAACGCCGCCCGAGGACAGCACGTGGTCGATGGTCACCGGTGGCGCGGTCCAGCCCGCAGGCCACGTCGGCGTCAGACCCGCGCCCACCGTGGCGGCGGCGTCGAGATAACCCCGGCCGATGAGGTCCTTGAGCCGCGTGTGGTCGAGGGTCGCGTTGAAATCGCCCGCCATCACCCGCGGCTGCCCGGTCAGCGAGGGCTCGGGCAGCGCGACCAGGTCGTGCGCCCAGATCTTCGCGGTGTCGGCCCCCATCGGGTAGAGCGGGTGCACCGCGACGAACTCCACGTCCCGGCCCACCGGCACGTCCACCAGCGCTGACGGTTGCGCCAGTGTCGTCCTCGGCACCAGCGCGAGCTCGCGCAGCGGGTAGCGGGAGACGATCCCGGTGCCGTCGGCCTTCGGGCCCGGCTGCAGGACCCGGTTCGGCAGCTCCGCGAACAGGCCCGCCCGATCCAGCTCGGCGACCACCTCCGGGGTCAGCTCCTGGAGGCTGAGCACGTCCACGCGCCTGCCCCGGACCTCCTCGACGATCTTGGCGGCGTCGGCGCCGCCGAAGTAGGTGTTCACCGACAGCACGCGCAGCGGCTCGCCCTCGGCGGCCACCTGGTCCGGCAGCACGCGCGGGACGACGGTGTAGATCAGCGCGGCCGTCGCCAGCAGTGCGAAGAGCACGCTCAGCCAGCGCCGCAACAGCGAACCGAGCAGCACCAGCACCGATCCGGCGACCACCGCGTACGGGGTCAGCGCGGTCAGCGCCACGGTGTAGCGCTCGACGTCGAGCTCGACGATCGGCAGCGCCGCCCACCCCAGGAAGGCCAGCGTGAGCAGCGACAGCAGCGCCGTCGCGCAGCCACCGCCGGGTTTGCGGGCGACCTCATCGTCCACCGGCTCGTCGACCACCTCGCGCGCCGTGCGCGTCATCCCTGCCTCCGTCTGCTCCCCGGCCCCGGCCATCCGGACGTCCGACGCCCCAGGATGGTTGCTCCCCAGCCTGCCAAAGATCACCGGACACGCCGATGAGTGCCACAGGTCACACGGGCTCGGGGAGAAACGCCGACATCCGCTGGAATCATGGGGTGAACGGACAAACGACCCCCGGAGCTCGCCCCGCATGGATCTGACGACGACAGCCGCCACGTCCGCCCAGCCCACCGGCTTCACGGCCTGGGTGATCGGGGTGATGGAAACCCTCGGGGGTCCCGGCGCTGGAATGATCATCGCGCTCGAGAACCTGTTCCCGCCGATCCCGTCCGAGCTGATCCTGCCGCTGGCCGGGTTCACCGCGAGCCGCGGCGACATGTCGCTGATCGGGGCGATCCTGTGGACCACGCTGGGCTCGTTGGTCGGTGCTCTCGCGCTCCACTGGCTCGGAGCGAAGCTGGGCCGGGAGCGGACGCGCGCGATCGCGGCGAAGCTGCCGCTGGTGAAGCTCTCCGACGTCGACAAGACCGAGGCGTGGTTCGCCAAGCACGGCGTGAAGGCCGTGTTCTTCGGCCGGATGATCCCGCTGTTCCGCAGCTTCATCTCGCTGCCCGCCGGGGTCGAGCAGATGCGGCTGAGCACGTTCGCGCTGTTCACGACGTTGGGCAGCCTGGTCTGGAACACGATCTTCGTGCTCGCCGGCTACCTGCTCGGCCAGCACTGGTACCTCGTCGAGCAGTACGCGGGACTGCTGTCCCGGGCCGTGGTGATCACCTCGGTGCTGACCGTCGTGGTGTTCGTGGCCCTCCGGATCCGCAACAACCGCCGGGACCAGGCGATCGCGGAGGCCCCCACGGTCCAGTTCGCTCGCGTCCAGACCGACCACCCCACCGAGGAGATCCGCCGGATCCGCTGATCTGCGCGCGGCGGTTCCGGTCCGAACCGTCCATGACCGGTGTCTGCTGGCCCGGTCAGCACCGCCGCCGAACACCGCTGGAACTTTGCCCGAGACGGCGAACGGCCCCCGCACCGAGTGGGTGCGGGGGCCGTGCCGCGTCCTGATCAGGACTCGGTGTTGCCGTTGTCCTGCTTGTCCTCGCCGTGGGCGGAGACGCCGACCGGCGGGGCGTCCGGCACCGCGGACGGCTTGGGCTCACCGCGGAAGGTGAACTGGGCCTTGTCGTCCGGCCCTTCGCCTTCCCAGCCCTCGACGTCGACGATGACGATCTGACCCGGCTCGATCTCGCCGAACAGGATCTTCTCGGACAGCTTGTCCTCGATCTCCCGCTGGATCGTCCGGCGCAGCGGCCGCGCACCCAGCACCGGGTCGAACCCGCGCTTGGCCAGCAGCTTCTTCGCCGTGTCGGTGAGCTCCAGGGCCATGTCCTTGCCCTTGAGCGCCTTCTCCACGCGGTTGGAGAGCAGGTCGACCATCTGGACGATCTCGGACTCCGTGAGCTGGTGGAAGACGATCACGTCGTCGATCCGGTTGAGGAACTCCGGTCGGAAGTGCTTCTTCATCTCCTCGTTGACCTTGGACTTCATCCGCTCGTAGTTGGACTCAGCGCCCTGACCACTGGAGAAGCCCAGGCCGACGGCCTTGGAGATGTCCTGCGTGCCGAGGTTGGAGGTGAAGATCAGCACCGTGTTCTTGAAGTCCACCGTGCGGCCCTGGCCGTCGGTGAGACGGCCGTCCTCCAACACCTGCAGCAGCGTGTTGTAGATCTCCTGGTGGGCCTTCTCGATCTCGTCGAACAAGACCACGGAGAACGGCTTGCGGCGGACCTTCTCGGTGAGCTGGCCGCCCTCCTCGTAGCCGACGTACCCGGGCGGGGCGCCGAACAGCCGCGAGGCGGTGTAGCGGTCGTGGAACTCACCCATGTCGATCTGCACGAGCGCGTCGTCGTCGCCGAAGAGGAACTCCGCGAGCGCCTTGGACAGCTCGGTCTTACCGACACCGGACGGGCCGGCGAAGATGAACGAACCGGACGGGCGCTTCGGGTCCTTCAGGCCGGCGCGAGTGCGGCGGATCGCCTGGGACACGGCCTTGACCGCATCGTTCTGGCCGATGATCCGCTTGTGCAGCTCGTCCTCCATGCGGAGCAGACGGGTGGTCTCCTCCTCGGTGAGCTTGAAGACGGGGATGCCGGTCCAGTTGGCCAGCACCTCGGCGATCTGCTCGTCGTCGACCTCCGCGACGACGTCCAGGTCACCGGCCTTCCACTGCTTCTCGCGCTCCTCCTTCTGGCCGAGGAGCTGCTTCTCCTCGTCCCGCAGGCGGGCCGCCCGCTCGAAGTCCTGCGCGTCGATCGCGGACTCCTTCTCGCGGCGGACCTCGGCGATCTTCTCGTCGAACTCGCGCAGGTCCGGCGGAGCGGTCATGCGTCGGATGCGCATCCGTGCGCCGGCCTCGTCGATCAGGTCGATCGCCTTGTCCGGCAGGTACCGGTCGTTGATGTAGCGGTCGGCCAGGTTCGCCGCCGACACCAGGGCGCCATCGGTGATCGACACGCGGTGGTGCGCCTCGTAGCGGTCCCGCAGACCCTTGAGGATCTCCACGGTGTGCTCCAGCGACGGCTCGCCGACCTGGATCGGCTGGAAGCGGCGCTCCAGAGCCGGGTCCTTCTCGACGTACTTGCGGTACTCCTCCAGCGTGGTGGCACCGATGGTCTGCAGCTCACCACGGGCCAGCATCGGCTTGAGGATGCTCGCGGCGTCGATCGCGCCCTCGGCGGCACCGGCACCGACGAGCGTGTGGATCTCGTCGATGAACAGGATGATGTCGCCGCGGGTCTTGATCTCCTTGAGCACCTTCTTCAGGCGCTCCTCGAAGTCACCGCGGTAGCGGGAACCGGCGACCAGCGAACCCAGGTCCAGGGTGTAGAGCTGCTTGTCCTTGAGGGTCTCGGGCACCTCGCCCTTGACGACCTGCGACGCGAGGCCCTCCACGACCGCGGTCTTGCCGACACCGGCTTCACCGATGAGCACCGGGTTGTTCTTGGTGCGGCGCGAGAGGACCTGCATGATCCGCTCGATCTCCTTGTCCCGGCCGATGACCGGGTCGAGCTTGCCCTCGCGCGCTGCCTGCGTCAGGTTGCGGCCGAACTGGTCCAGCACCAGCGACGACGACGGCGTGCCTTCGCCGCGGCCACCGGCCTCCGCCGGCTCCTTGCCCTGGTAACCGGACAGCAGCTGCAGCACCTGCTGGCGCACCCGGTTGAGGTCCGCACCGAGCTTGACGAGCACCTGGGCGGCGACGCCCTCGCCCTCGCGGATCAGCCCAAGCAGGATGTGCTCGGTGCCGATGTAGTTGTGGCCGAGCTGCAGCGCCTCCCGCAGCGACAGCTCCAGCACCTTCTTGGCCCGTGGGGTGAACGGGATGTGTCCGCTGGGGGCCTGCTGCCCCTGGCCGATGATCTCCTCGACCTGCTGGCGCACGCCCTCAAGCGCGATACCCAGCGACTCCAGCGCCTTGGCGGCGACACCCTCACCCTCGTGGATCAAGCCCAGGAGAATGTGCTCGGTGCCGATGTAGTTGTGGTTGAGCATCCGGGCCTCTTCTTGGGCCAGGACAACCACCCGCCTCGCGCGGTCGGTGAACCTCTCGAACATTCGCACTCCCTGACTGCTGCGCCGGCGGTCTAGTTCCGGGACACGGCTTTAGCGCTACGCCGCGATCCACGACGGGTTCAGCACTCTTGGGGACCACTCTAGTAGCCAACCCCGGTCGCGGTCCGTGCCCGCTACGCCACATTCTTGCCCGGCACTGTGCCCAACGGCGCGTTGGCCTGCAGGATTCCTGATCTCAGCACCGTTCCGCTGAGCGCGAACAGCGCGCGTCGAATCGTGACGCACCGTGTTCACGCCTGAGCGCCGAACCCTTCTCCAATCCGCCTTCCGCCGATCGGGACCACCATGGGGGTACCCGCCACGGGATCCGGAATCACACGGGCCCGGAGGTCGAAGACGTCGGCCAGGAGCGCCTCGGTGAGCACCTCGCCGGGTTCGCCCGACGCGACGACCACGCCGTCCTTCATCGCGACCAGCCGGTCGGCGTAGCGGGCGGCGAGGTTGAGGTCGTGCAGCACCATCACCACGGTCCGGCCGCTCTCGTCGTGCAGCCTGCCGACCAGCTCCAGCACGTCCACCTGGTGCGAGAGGTCGAGGTAGGTGGTGGGCTCGTCGAGCAGCAGCAGGTCGGTGCCCTGCGCCAGCGCCATGGACAGCCAGGCGCGCTGCCGCTGACCGCCGGAGAGCTCGTCGAGGGTGCGTTCGGCGAGGTCGCCGATGCCGGTCATGGCCAGCGCCTCGGCCACCGCCGACTCGTCGTCGCTGGACCACTGCCGGTACCAGGACTGGTGCGGGTGACGACCGCGCGCGACCAGGTCGGCCACCGTCAGGCCCTCCGGCGCCGCAGGCGACTGCGGCAGCACGCCGAGGACCCGGGCGACCTCCTTGGTCGACATCTTGTGGATCTTCTTGCCGTCCAGCAGCACTTCGCCGCGCTGCGGCTGCAGCAGGCGGCCGAGGGCGCGCAGCAGCGTCGACTTGCCGCAGCCGTTGGGGCCGATCACCGCCGTGATCGTGCCGCTCGCGACCTCGAAGTCGAGGCCGTCGACGACGACGCGCTCGCCGTAGGCCAACTTCAGGTCTCGAGCCCGGAGGCGGTCGGTGACGACCTGGGCCTGGTCCTGCTCGAGGCGGGTAGAGGCGGACGCGGTCATGCTCGGACCTCCCGGTACCGACGGATGAGCAGGTAGATCAGGTACGGGGCGCCCAGGATCGCGGTCACGATGCCGACCGGCAGTTCCAGGGTGCCGAACGCGGTCCGGGCGATCACGTCCGAACCGACCACCAACGCCGCGCCGAGCACGCCCGAGGTCAGCAGCGGTGGGCGGGAGGTGCGCGAAACCCGCAGCGCGATCTGCGGGGTGGCGAGCGCGACGAACTGGATCGGACCGGCCGCCGCGGTCGCGATGGAGGCCAGCACCACCGAGGCGAACAGCAGGAAGCCGCGCGCCAGGTCCATCCGAACGCCGAGGCCGCGCACCGTGTCGTCGTCGAACTGCAGCGCGCCCAGCACGTGGGCGCCGACGAGGGCCAGCGGGACCAGCACGGCCAGCGCGATGCCGGACGGCACCACGTGCTCCCAGCCGCGAGCGTTGAGGCTGCCGGTCAGCCACACCATGGCGCGACCGGCGTCGTTGACGTCGCCGACGGTCAGCAGCCAGTAGACGGCGTTGCTCGCCAGCGCGCTGACCCCCACGCCGACGAGCACCAACCGGTAGGAATCCACTCCTCGCCGATAGGCCAGCAGGTACACCGCGACGCCGGTGACCAGTCCGCCGACCAGCGCCACCACCGGCAGCCCGTAGTCGGACAGCGCACCGGACAGGCTGCCCGCCGTCCCCGCGAACACGATCACCCCGACGGCCGCGCACCCGGCGCCCCAGGTGATGCCGAGCATGTCCGGGCTGGCCAGCGGGTTGCGGGCCAGCGCCTGCATGATCGCGCCCGCCAGGCCCAGCGCGGCACCCACGAGCAGCGCGGTCAGGCCGCGCGGCATCCGCAGCTCCCAGATGATGATCGACTGCGCGCGGTCACCACCGCCGAACAGCGTGCTGAGCACCTCGGCCGGGCTGATCTGGTACTCGCCGATCCCGACGTCGAGGACGAACACCGCCAGCAGCACCACGAGCCCGCCGACCAACGCCAGCAGCGGCCGGAGCCGGAACACGCCTGAGAACGGGCCGACGCGCAGCGGCCGCCGCCCGGTGACCTCCTCGACCGGCCGGTCCTGAACGGTCGCCGTCATAGCCGCACCAACTTCCGGCGTCGCACGAGAGCGATGAAGAACGGGGCGCCGACCACCGCCAGCATCACGCCCACCTGCACCTCGGCCGGACGGGCGACGATGCGGCCGAGCACGTCGGTCAGCAGCACCAGCGAGGAGCCGAGCAGCGCGGCGAAGGGCAGCAGCCAGCGGTAGTCGGCGCCGGTGAAGTAGCGGGCGACGTGCGGCACGACCAGGCCGACGAAACCGATCGGCCCGCAGATCGCGACCGCCCCTCCGACCAGGACGCTCACCGCGGCGATCCCGGCGCGGCGCGCCCAGACCACCCGGTGGCCCAGCGAGCTGGCCACGTCCTCGCCCAGCGACAGCGCGTTGAGGCTGGTCGCGTTGGCCAGTCCCAGCACGAGCCCGACCACCAGGAAGGGCGCGACCTGCGGCAGCACCGAGGGATCGGTGATGGCGATCGAGCCGACCTTCCAGAACCGGTAGGTGTCCATCGTCTGCTGGTCGGTGAGCACCAGGGCCGAGGTGATCGCGTGCAGCAGCGAGCTGATCGCCATGCCCGCCAGTGCCAGCGTCACCGGAGTCGCGCCGCCGCGGCCCATCGAGCCGATCGCGAACACCGCCAGCGCGCCGACCAGCGAGCCGGCGAAGCCGAACCAGATGAAGCCGAACAGCGTGGTGATGCCGAAGGTGTAGACGGCGAGCACGACGCCGAGCCCCGCGCCCTGGGTGATGCCGAGGATGCCGGGGTCGGCGAGCGGGTTGCGCGTGTGGCCCTGCATCAGCGCACCGGCCAGACCGAGCGCGGCACCGGTCAGCACGCCGGCGATGGTGCGCGGAACCCGCAGCTCCTGGATGATCAAGTCGTTCTCGGTGCCGCCGGGCGCGGCCAGACCGCTCCAGACCTCGGCGAGCGGGATCGTCTTGGCGCCGACCGCGATGCTCAGCACGACGCTGGCCAGCAGCACCAGCAGCAGCATCCCGATGCCGGTGAGGCGGCGGGAGCGTCTGCGCTTCAGGCGCTCACCAGGTGTGGCGGACGCGGTTTCCGACGTGGGCGGCTCGGTGAGAGCCTCCGTTCGAGCCACGTCCCACTCCCCTTCGGTGTTCACCCGGACGTCGCCTAGGTTAGGACAACCTAAGCCGCACCGACAGAGCGGGTTCGGATGTTCGCCATCACAACCGCGAGCGGAGGGAGTTGTTCGACTCCTCGGACGATGAGTTGATGAGCTGTTGCGCACGTGCCACCGGGCCGTTGTGCCAGTGGGTTCCCGGAAGCTCGATCAAACGCGGAGAACCGCGCGATTGAGTTATCCGAACGCAACAAAAGGCGTTCACCGGGCCCCGACGACCCGGCAAACGCCTCTTGAACGCGACTTTCAGTTCGCCTGGTGGTACTGCTCCACGATGTCGGCCGGGATACGACCGCGGTCCGAGACCTTCAGGCCGCGCTTGCGCGCCCATTCGCGAATGGCCTGGTTCTGCTCGCGGTCCGCACTGGTGGAACCACCAGTGGAACGCGCGGCCGCACCCGGGCGCGGACCCGGCTTCTTCCGACCACCGGCGCGCCGCGCGTTGGAGACGTAGTTGGCCAGCGCCTCCCGCAGATCGCCGGCATTGTCGGCGGAAAGGTCGATCTGGTACGACACGCCGTCCAATCCGAACTCAACGGTTTCGTCGGCCTGCCCACCATCCAGATCGTCGACAAGGGTGACAGTGACCTTCTGCGCCATCTTCGAAGTCCTCCCCGAGCAAAAAATTGTGCTTTAGCGGGACAGCAACCATCTGCCGGGAGCGGAAACCCCCTCGCCAGAACGCCAGCCGCACTTGGGCAAGTACGCCAAAAGCCGTCGCCGACACATTCTGGGGTCAGGTTAGCGCAGGGACTCCGATAATGCACTCATCCGGTCCACAAAATTCTGTTGAGCCACCCTGATCGGGTCATTCCGGGCGGACCAACGGGAACAGGATCGTCTCCCGGATACCGAGACCGGTCAACGCCATCAACAACCTGTCGATACCCATTCCCACGCCACCGCTGGGAGGCATTCCGTACTCCAGAGCGCGCAAGAAGTCCTCGTCGACCGGCATGGCCTCGTCATCTCCGGCCGCCGCGAGCTCGGCCTGCTCCTCCAGCCGCTGCCGTTCCACAACCGGATCAACGAGTTCCGAGTAACCGGTCGCCAGCTCGAACCCACGAACGTAGAGATCCCACTTTTCCGCAACACCCGCCTTCTCGCGGTGCTGACGGGTCAACGGTGAGGTTTCCACCGGGAAGTCGCGGACGAAGGTGGGAGCCGTCAAATGGTCACCGACGGTGTGCTCCCACAGCTCTTCAACCAGCTTGCCGTGACCCATCTTCGGATCAACCTGCACACCGAGCGCGTCCGCGTGCTTGCGCAGCGCTTCAACCGGAGTTTCCGGTGTCACCTCGGATTCCAGCGCTTCCGACAACGACTCGTACATCGTCAGCGTCGCCCACTCGCCGGAGAGGTCGTACTCGGTTCCGTCGAACCACGTGACGACCTGGGAACCGGAGACCCGTTCAGCCGCTTCCTGGATGAGCGACCTGGTCAGATCGGCCATGTCGTTGTAATCGGCGTACGCCTGGTAGAACTCCAGCATTGCGAACTCGGGCGAGTGGGAAGAATCACTGCCTTCGTTCCTGAAGTTCCGGTTGATCTCGAAAACCCTCTCGATCCCACCGACAACGCAGCGCTTCAGGTACAACTCCGGCGCGATGCGCAGGAACAAGTCGATGTCGAAGGCGTTGGAATGCGTGGTGAACGGACGCGCGGCGGCACCGCCCTGCAACGTCTGCAGCATCGGGGTTTCCACCTCGATGTATCCGCGCTGTTCGAACGAATCGCGCAGCGAGCGCTGCACGGCGGCCCGGGTGCGCACCGTTTCAGCGGCCTGCTTGCGCACGATCAGGTCGACGTAGCGCTGGCGGACTCGCATTTCCTCGCCGAGCTCCTTGTGCATGACCGGGAGCGGGCGCAGCGACTTCGCCGCCATCCGCCATTCATCGGCCATCACCGAAAGCTCACCTCGGCGGGAGGTGATGACCTCGCCATGCACGAAGACGTGGTCGCCGAGGTCCACTTCGCCCTTCCAGGACGTCAGCGACTCCTCACCGACCTGCTTGAGGCTCAGCATCGCCTGCAGTTCGGTCCCGTCGCCGGCGCGCAGCGTGGCGAAGCAGAGCTTGCCGGTGTTGCGCAAGAACATCACGCGGCCTGCCACGCCGACCTGCTCGCCGGTCGCGGTGTCCGGCTCCAGGCCCTCGTGGGCGGAGCGGATCTCGGCCAGCCCGTGCGTGATGGGCAGCGTCACCGGGTACGGATCGACTCCGGCGTCGAGCAGGCGCTCCCGCTTCTCCCGCCGGATCCGCATCTGTTCCGGCAGGTCTTCGACGCCGTCAGCGCTTGCCGGAGGATTGGAAGTGTCCTGGTCAGTCACGCGAAACAGGGTACGTAGTGGTGTGCTTTCCGCTTCCGGCGGCCTGCTTTGCGGTGCGGTGGGTGCTCCTGGTGATCAGCGGAAGTTCCGGTCGTAGACGAGGCGCAGGCCCAGGAGGGTGAGGTCCGGGACGTGGTGGGTGATCGTGGTGGATTCGGAGAACACCAGCGGGGCGAGGCCTCCGGTGGCCAGCACCGTGGTGGGGCCGCCGTGGGTGGCTTCGAGTTCGTCCACGATTCGGCGGACGAGCCCGTCGACTTGACCCGCGAATCCGAAGAGGATCCCGGACTGGAGGCATTCAACGGTGTTCTTCCCGATGACCGAGCGCGGCCGGACCAACTCGACCTTGCGCAGCTGCGCTGCCCGGGAGGCCAACGCGTCGAGCGAGATCTCCACACCTGGGGCGAAGGCGCCGCCGAGGAACTCACCCTTGGCCGAGATGACGTCGATGTTCGTCGAGGTGCCGAAGTCCACGACCACGCAGTTGGTGGCGTGCAAGTGGTGCGCGGCCAAGGTGTTGATCACCCGGTCCGCACCGACCTCCTTCGGGTTGTCCACCAGCAGCGGCACGCCAGTGCGCACGCCCGGCTCGACCACCACGCGCGGCACGTCGGTCCAGTAGCGCTCCAGCATCACCCGCAGCTCGCGCAGCAGCGCCGGGACCGTGGAGAGCGCGGCGATGCCGGTGATCCGCTCGGCGTAGCCCCCGATCAGGCCCCGCATGGTCAGCGCCATCTCGTCCGCCGTCATCCGGGGCTCGGTGCGCATCCGCCAGTCCCGGACCAGCGTCGCGGCGAGATCCGGCGGGTCATCGACGTCGTCGTAGAGCCCGAGGACGATGTTGGTGTTCCCGACGTCAACGGCCAGCAGCACGGAAAAGGATCCCTTCACACAGAAGACATGCACAACTCCCGGAGCCGGAGGACGTCCCGGGTTCCGCTTCGGGCACCGCCGAGCACGGGGACGCGGCGTCCTCGATCAGTTCTCCGGCTGCTGGAGCAGGGCGTCCAGCTTGGCGGCGTCGTCGGTCTCAGCGTCGGCCTGGGAGGAGAGGAGGCCAGAGCCCTCCGGCGCACGACCGGGATCGACCCCCAGATCAACCGGCTTGTTGTCGGCGTCGACGAAGATCACCTTGGGTTTGAAGTTCCGGGCTTCGAGCTCGTCCATCACGCCGTAGGCGATGAGGATGACGATGTCACCGGGCTCGACCAGGTGCGCGGCGGCGCCGTTGATCCCGATCACCCCGGAACCCCGCTCGCCGGTGATCACGTAGGTCTCCAGCCGGGCACCGTTGGTGACGTCGACGATCGCGACCTGCTCCCCTTCGAGCAGGTCGGCGGCCTCCATCAGGTCCTCGTCGACGGTCACCGAGCCGACGTAGTGCAGGTCGGCTCGGGTGACGGTCGCCCGGTGGATCTTGGACTTCAACATCGTGCGGAACATCGCTGACCTCCTAGGGGCCGGTTCACTCACCGAGCAGGACCATCGCGTTGTCGATCAGCCTGGTGGCGCCGACCTTCGCGGCCACCAGCAGTCGTGCCTCACCCGAGGCCGGGGCCGGACCCAGCTCGGGATCCCGCAGCTCCAGGTAGTCCGGCCGCACCAGGGGCTCGGTGTCCAGCACCTCTTGCGCGGCCTTGAGCACCGCCTCCGGGCCGCCGACGGCCGCGTGCGCGCCCGCGGTCAGCGACGCCGAGATGGCCAGAGCGGCACGCCGCTGGTCCTCGTCGAGGTAGACGTTGCGGCTGGACAGGGCCAGGCCGTCGGACTCGCGGACGGTGGGGATGCCCTGGATCTCGGGATCCAGGTCGAACTGCCGCGCCATCTTCCGGATCAGGACCAGCTGCTGGTAGTCCTTCTCGCCGAAGAACGCCAGGTCCGGGCGCACGATGTTGAGCAGCTTGAGCACCACGGTCAGCATCCCGTCGAAGTGCCCCTTGCGGGTCGCGCCCTCCAGCTCATCGCCCAGCGGCCCGGCGTGCACCGACAGCTCACGTCCGCCGCCGTACATCGCGTCCACGGTCGGTGCGAAGACCAGGCCCACGCCGGCCTCGCGGCACGCCTCGACGTCGGCGTCGAAGGTGCGCGGGTAGCGGTCGAAGTCCTCGTTCGGGCCGAACTGGAGCGGGTTCACGAAGATCGACACCACCACGACGGCGTTGATGTCCTGCTTCGCCCGCTTGATCAGCTCCAGGTGACCGCGGTGCAGCGCGCCCATCGTGGGCACCAGGTGCACCTTGCGTCCGGTCGCCCGCAGGGCGCGGGTGACGCGCGCGAGCTCCGCCGGGTCGGCGTGCACGGTCAGCTCACCGCGCTGGTAGCCGGGGTTGTTGGTCATCGTCGACTCCATGTCTCCGCCGCGAAGATCGCGGATCAAGCCTGTTCTTCGTCGAGGGCCTCGTGGACCCGCGCGGCGACGTCACGCCGCAGCAGGCCGCTCCGCTCGGCCCGGACCGCCGTGCGGCGAGCCAGTTCCCGGTAGCCGGGAACGACGTCCGGGTCGGCGTCGGACAACGCGCGCAGGTGCCCGCGAACGGTTCCCGAATCACCGCGCACCACCGGACCCGTGTAAGCCCGGTCACCGAGACGCAGCGCGTTGTCCAGCGAGGCCGACAGCAGCGGCGCCATCACCCGGCCCGGGACCTCCACCCCGCCGTCGCGCAGCAGCTGCTGGCACTCGTTGACCAGCGTGATCAGGTGGTTCGCACCGTGCGTGAGGGCCGCGTGGTAGAGCGGACGGGCCTCTTCGGGCAGGCGCACCGGCTCCATGCCCAGCTCGATCGCGATGCTCTCCGCGACGCTCCAGCCGGTGAGCTCGTCGGCGGTGATGACCATGCATGCGTCGGAGAGCCGGTCGACGTCCTCGGGACGTCCGGTGAAGGTCATCGCGGGGTGCATGGCCATCGGCAACGCGCCGATGGCGGCGGCCGGCTCCAGCGCGGTCACGCCCTGCGAGCCCGAGGTGTGCATGACCAGCTGCGATCCGTGCAGCGCGTCGGCGGTCACCAGGCCCTGCACCATGCCCGGGATCGCGTCGTCCGGGATCGCCAGGACCAGCAGCTCGGCCGTGCCCGCGACCGCGTCCGGCGGCTCGACCGGCACACCGGGCAGCAGCTCTTCCGCGCGACGCAGCGACGCGTCCGAGACCGCGGAGACCGCGACGACCTCGTGCCCGACCCGCTGCAGCGCGGCGCCCAGCACGGCGCCGACCCGACCAGCGGAGATCACCCCTACGCGCAGCCGTGGGCCCGTGGGTTCAGCAGACATCGCCACGTGTTCCTCCCATACCGTTCCAGTCCCGCTACCGGGTACCAGACAGCGCCGCGAGAGTAGCGCCAACACCCGGTGCCGGGGCTACTCCGCGACCGCGAAAGGTGGCGAGAACCACCCTTTCAATACCCGGTTCGATCACCTCGCGAAGCGCGCCAGCAGCGGACCTGAGCGCTTCCGCGTACTCCGGGCGCCGCTCCCGAGGTACGCCAACTGCACGGCGTCACGGCGTCACGGCGTCCTCGCCACGAGAGCGCTCAGAACCCGTGGCGGTGCCGAGTGCTCAGGTGGGAACTGCGGATGCGGCTTCGCCGCTTGCTGGTGCTCACCCGCGCGGCTTCGGGACTCGGCGGGTGAGCTCGTCGATGTTGATCCTGGCGGTCTGGATGGCCTCCTGGCGCCCTGCCGCCGAGCGTCGGGAATGCTTGAGGTCGGCGATCAGCTTCTCCCGGCGAGCGCGGCGGGCGGCGCTGGTGGTGCGGCCCGCCTCCGAGCGGTGCTGCAGGAACGCCAGCTCGGTGACCGCGATCTGGTAGTCGTGCACCGACTTCGCGGCCTGGGGGCCCGCGTGCCGCTTGACCTTGCGCAGCCAGCCCTGCCTTCCGGTCAGGCTCGCCAGCAGGTCGATCTCGCTGTGCGCGACCAGCCCGGCCCGCTCCAGCTTCGGCAGCTGCGCGATGACGATGCGCTGCTCCCGCCTTCGCTGCCACACGATCAGCGCGAACGTGCCGAGGAAGACCGGCACCATGATCAAGAAGTAGACGTTGATGAAACCGGCCCCGCCGAGGAACGTCGCCGAGTTCCACACCGCGTGCAGCAGCACCGCCACCAGGTAGCCGGCGATCAGCCAGCTCAGCTGCTTGAGCCGGGTGCGAGCGCCCCAAGCGAAACCGACGGCGATGCCGAACATCGCGGTGAACAGCGGGTGCGAGAACGGCGCCAGCACACCGCGCAGCACGAACAGGGCCACGACCGCTCCACCGGTCACACCGCCGTCGGCGAATGCCTTGCCGAAGTACAGGATGTTCTCGGTGAAGGCGAAACCGGCGGCGGTCAGCGACGCGTAGACGATGCCGTCGACCAGGCCGTTGAACTCTGCGCGGCGGCGCATCCACAGGCCCACCACGAACACGGCCTTGGCAGCCTCCTCCACCAGCGGCCCGATCACCGCGGTCAGGAAGAACTTGTGATCGGCCTGGCCCAGCAACAGGTTCGCCACCGACTGCGAGGTGTTGTTGAGCAGCAGCGAGCAGGCCGTCGCACCGCCCGCGCCCCACAGGAACGCGCCGACCATCAGCATCGGCGGCTCGGGTTCCCAGCGGTCGATCCAGACCGTCGCGGCAACCACGACACCGACCGGCAGCAGCGCGGCCACCGCGCCGAACACGGCGGGCAGCGCACCGACTTTCGACGTCGTGATCCCGATCATGACCAGTCCGATCATCCCGAGCAGGATCAAGCCGGCGATCGGCCAACCGACGGCGTGGTGCTTGCGGCTCTGCAACCGGCGCGCGCGGGAGACGTCAGCGACCGGCTCCGCGTGATCATGACTCGACACGCCCCAGACCCTAGAGAACCCGATCCGCGACTGACCGGATGGTTCTGCTTTTGTTCTCCTGACCGTTGTCCGTCGCGGAACTCACGAACGGCGACGGCGGCGGGGCGGGGCGTCGGCGCTGCCGCCGTAGGCGGCGAGGAGGTCGTTGACCGAAGTGCCCGCCGTGTGCGCGCCCGCCGGGTCGGGACTCGGCTTCTCGTAGGCCGTGCGATCCGGGCGCTGGGGTCCCGGTCGGCTCGGGAACGACTGGGCCATCTGCGGTTTCGGCGCCTGCTGCTTCGGCTGGTCGAGCGGGACCTCGCCGGACAGCCGGGCCATCACCTCCGTCTTGGCCGCGGCCGGAGCTGGGGCGGGCTGCTGCTGGACCGGCTGCTGGATCGTCTTCGGCCGCTGCGGGCGGTGCTGCACGAGCTGAGCCTCGCCCTGCGGGCGCTCGCCCAGCGAACGCACCCGAGTGGACTCCGCGCGCAACGCGACCCGCTCGAAGAGCACGTCACCGCCGATCACCTGCTCCAGCGTCGTGCGCAACTTCGCCAGCTCGGCCTGCAACGCGCGGATCTGACCGTTGGAGTCCTCAGTGGCCTGACGCCGGGCCTCCGCCTCGGCTTCCAGCTCGTACTCGCGCCGCGCGGCGATCTCGCGCTCCAGCTCCAGCTCGTAGATCCGCTGCCGATCGGCGGCGGCCTGCTCGCCCTCCAGGACCCGGTGCCGCAACCGCGCCACCGCGAACGCGCCCAGCAGCGCGGCCCACAGCGCGGCGATCAGGCCGAGGCGGAGCATCCGGGCGTCGTTGCTGAGGACCAGCAGCGACGTGGCGGCCGCCGCGAGCACGAGCGCACCGCCCCACAGGAGGGTGGATCGCCCGTTGCCGGGGTCGGTTTCGGTAGTGCCGCGCTCGGACATGGCGCCCACCGTACAAGGCGGTTATCAGTTCGAGACCTGAAGGTGCGCCGAACAGTTCGCACATTGCTCGCAACAGCGGTACGGACACTGCTCCGAACAGCCCATGGGGTGGCCGGATTCACTCGTCCTCGTGAGGATCATCCGGCTCATCGGGATTGCGCAGGCAGTGCTCCAGCCACAGTCCCGCACCGATCAGGGCTGCGGCGCTGATCATCCCGACGACTGCGGCGAAGGTGTCCGACCGCGCGGCCTCCACCGAGCTCATCATCGGCAGCAGGTGGGCCAGGAGTCCGATCCAGACGCCTGCCATGATCGCCCCGGCCAGCGATGACGCCTTCGCCAACGCCACGGCCCGCGCCGCCGTCAACGCCTCGACGGGCTCCACCCCGGGCTTGCGCTGCACGCGAGGCCGCAACACCGCCGCCAGCACCACGTCGACCACGGCGATCAGCGACAACGTCGCCCCCGCCAGCAACGGCAACGGCGGCAGCTCCCCGTACATCAGCCGGGAAAGCAGGTACACCACTACGGCCGCCACCAACCCCGCAGCCACCAACTGCCCGGGCTTGGTGAAGGTCATCTGCTCAGTACTTCGCGGCGACACCCCACCAGCATCCC
>NZ_SMKV01000015.1 GCF_004348445.1 Saccharopolyspora aridisoli
TCGGTGGCGATGGCGGGGAGGGTCCGCCCGGTCCCATTCCGAACCCGGTAGCTAAGCTCCCCAGCGCTGATGGTACTGCACTCGCTAGGGTGTGGGAGAGTAAGACACCGCCGACACAATCCTCAAGTGGGGTGGGCAGGAGAAGGAATTCTCCTGCCCACCCCATTTTTCATGCCCAAAAACCCGCGGGAACCCCAGATGATGCCCGCCGACCGACGAACACCGCAGTAATCGCAATGCCGAGGACTGCGGTGCCCGTCTGAGCGGGAGTCAGCTGAGGCTGCGGCGGCGGAGTTCGAAGCAGAGGACCGCTGCGGCGCTGGCGACGTTGAGGGATTCGACCTCGTTGGCCATCGGGATCGACAGCGGCTGGGCGATGCGCTCCTCCACCTCGGTGGAGAGACCCGCGGTTTCGCTGCCGAGCACGAACACGGCGCGGTCACCGAAGTCGGTGTTGTAGAGGCTGTGCTCCGAGCCCGCGTCGAGCGCGTAGAGCGGGTAGCCGGCCTCGGTGAGCATCTCGGCCGCTTCGGCCGCGGTTCTGCTGCGCAGCACGGGAGCGTGGAAGGCGACTCCGGCGGATGCCTTGATGACCAGCGGGTCCAGTCCGGCCACGCCTCGGTGCGGCACGACGATGCCGCCGATGCCGGAGGCGGTGGCGGTCCGCAGGATCATGCCGACGTTGGCGGGAGTGGTCAGGCCGTCCAGCAGCAGGATGGTTCGCGGGGCGGTGGCGTAATCGGCGAGCGCGTCGGCGAGCGGCCGCATCTTGCGGGCGACGACGTCGGCCACGACGCCCTGGTCGTGACGTCCGTTGCCGGCCAGCACCTTCACCCGGTGCGCGCTCGCGCGCTGCACCTTCACGGCGCGGTCCGCGGCCGCCTCCTCGATCTCCGCGATGGCCCCACCGCGGAGTCCCTCCGCGACGATCACCTTGTCGACCCGCAGGTCGTAGTCGGCCAACGCCTCCAACACGGGCTTGCGGCCGTAGACGGTGACGAATCGGTCCTTCGGGGAAACTTCGCTGGTCACACCATCAAGTGTCACATGCCCACGTTGCGGCGCTGCGGGTGAACCCCTGGGTCCAGCGGGGATGTGTGCCAGGATCTCCGCATGCCCGATCGTCTTTCCGCCGTCGACGCCTCCTTCCTCTACCTGGAGGACCACACGACGCCGATGCACGTCGGCGGTGTCGCGGTTTTCCGCCGCCCTCGCGGCGATTTCGACTACGAGCACCTGCTGTCGATGGTGGATCGGCGGCTCGGTCTGGTGCCCCGGTACCGGCAGCGGGTGATGGAAGTTCCGGGGAGCCTGGCGCGTCCGGTGTGGGTGGACGATCAGGACTTCGACCTCACCTACCACGTCCGCCGGTCGGCGCTGCCGAAACCGGGCAGCGACGATCAGCTGCACGATCTGGTGGCGCGCCTGATGTCCCGCAAGCTCGACCACACCCGGCCGCTGTGGGAGCTGTACCTCGTCGAGGGGCTGTCGAAGAACCGGGTAGCGATCATCACCAAGACACACCAGGCGATGATCGACGGCATCGGCGCGATCGACATCGGACAGGTCATCTTCGACCTGCAGCGCAACCGCGAGATCGAGGACGTGGACTCGCTCTGGATGCCGCGACCGGCCCCGACCGTGGCGCAGCTGCTGGTGGAGGCGGCGACGGACGCGGTGCAGCGGCCGGGCGAGGTGGTGGAGAACGCCCGGGCCGCGATGGTCGACGCCTCGGCGACGGTGCAGAAGGTGACGCGCGCTCTCGGTGGCGTCGCTTCGGCCGTCCGGGCCGCGGTGGTGCCCGCGCCGAGCGGCCCGTTGAACGCGCCGACGTCGACGCAGCGGCGGTTCGCCGTGGCGAAGGCGAAGCTGGACGATCTGCGTGCGGTGCGGCGGGCGCACGGCAGCACGGTCAACGACGTGGTGCTGGCGGTGGTGGCCGGCGCTCTGCGCAATTGGTTGCTCTCGCGCGGTGAGGTGGTCACCCCGTCGACGACGTTGCGGGCCATGGTGCCGGTGTCGGTCCGCGACGAGGACGCCGAGGCGGACGCCGCCTACCAGGACACGGCGAGCCTCCCGGTCGGCACGGTCGGCAACAAGGTGTCGGCGTACCTGGTGGACCTGCCGGTGGGCGAGGGCAATCCGACGGTGCGGTTGCACCAGGTCAGCCATGCCATGCGGGCGCACGCCGAGTCCGGCCAGTCGGTGGCCGCGGACACGCTGGTGAAGGTCAGCGGTTTCGCTCCGCCGACGCTGCACGCGCTCGGCGCGCGGGTGGCCAACGAGTTCTCGGACCGGTTGTTCAACGTGCTGGTCACCAACGTCCCGGGGCCGCAGGTGCCGCTGTACGCGGCTGGGGCGAGGATGGTGGAGATGTTCCCGGTGGTGCCGCTGGCCAAGAACCAGTCGCTGTCGGTCGGTGTGACCTCGTACAACGGCGCGGTGTACTTCGGGCTGAACGCGGATCGGGACGCGATGCCCGACGTCGGCGTGCTGGCGGCGATGATCGGTGAAGCTGTAGACGAGATGATCGGGACGGTCGACGCATGAGGATTTACCTGCCTGCCACGCTGCCGATGCTGCAGCAACTGGTGGCGGACAAGCAGATGCAGCCGCTGGGCGGGACGGCGTTCGCGCTGACTCCGGCGCTTCGCGAGTCCTACGCGACCGGCGACACCGAAGAGCTGGAGTACGCCGCGATGCGGGAGGCCGCTCGTGCCTCGTTGCGGCTCCTGGCCGCTGACGAGGAAGGCAAGATCGAGCAGCGGCGCGTGGTGATCTCCGCCGACGTGGACGACGTGACGCTGCGGCCGGATCTCGACCACGCGGTGGTGAAGGTGTCAGGCCCGGTGATCTGGAAGCAGCTCGCGGCCGTGCACGTGGACACCGCCGAGGCCGAGGACGCGGTCCGGTCGGCGGCCGAGGTCATCGACGCTGCCGACCTGGGAGACCCGGACGCGGAGTTCGCCCTCGGCGACGCCGAGGATCACGAACTCGCCTGGTACGCGCCGCAGGAAGTCCCGTTCCTGCTCGAACTGATGTGATCAGCGCGGCGGCTGCGCCATCGGCGGGAGGTCGTCGAAGACTCCGACCTGGGCGGCCGGGGGCGAGTGGATGTCCACCGGAGTTCCCCAGTCGCGGTAGGTGGAGGTGAGCGAGACCTCGCCTGCCTGGGCGATGTTGGTGGTGGCGGCGAACTTGGCCGGGAGGCCCTGCTCGTCGACCCACAGCTGGAAGCCGAGTTCGCGCTCGCCGTCCTCGGCGGCCCGTTGGAAGCGTTCGCGCTGCTGCTCGTCCGGGGCGATCTTGGCGGCTTCCTCGGTGAGGATCCGCAGGTCGTAGCGGGTGGTGGGCCGGCCGTCGACGGTGTCGGGCGCAGATCCCTGGATGCGGGTGGCCTGCTCGACGCCGCTGAAGGTGGCGCGCGGGTCGACCGATTCGTGCAGCTGGTTCAGGGCGGGGCTGAGCAGCTTCGAGCCGAAGTCCGTGCCGTCCTGGGAGATCTTCAACCACGGCTTGGTCGCGTCCGGCCGGGCCAGCGGGGTGTTGAGGTAGCCGACCTCGTCCACGATGGACACGGCGAGCTCCTCGGTGCGCGCGTTGCGGGTCTTGCCGTCGAGCGCCAGGTCGGCCTGCGGGCCCCGGTACCTGACCGCTCCGTCGGCATCGAGCTGCCCGACCATCCCGAGGCTTCCGGTCATGGTGGCGAGCGCGGTGCCGTGCGCGTTGATCTTGTTGATCGTGTCGGCCAGGACGGCCTCGGCGACCGGACGTGGATCGGGACGGGCCATTGGCAGTGCCGCGTGTGGTTGGTGGTGCTCACCGCTGGTGCAGGCGTTGAGCGTTGCGGCAAGGGCGAGACAAGCGGACAGCACCGCAGTCCTGGTGCAGGCACGGGGCATCGGGCGTGCTCCTCGGCGGGTGGCGGATGGCTTGGGCGTCGTCGCTGGCCAACGCTAGCAACGAAGTTCCAACCCCACCGGGAACGTGCTTTCCCATTAGGGGGATGGGGCGAGCCCTGCGGGCGCCACTTTCGTCAAGCCTCGTCGAGACCGGCTCGGGAGCGCAGGAGGCGGCGGAGCGAGGCGAGCTGGTCGCGGCTGCCGCCTTCCTCGGTGTAGGTGTCGAGGTAGCAGTCGGGGTCGTCAGCCCCGCCGAGGTGGCCGCAGTTCGGCGGGCATTCCTCGGCGGCTTCGGCGAAACCCTCGAACGGGGCGATCACGTCGTCGGCGGTGACGTGGGCCAGGCCGAAGGAGCGGATACCGGGTGTGTCGACGACCCAACCTTGGCCGGGCAGCGCCAGCGCGACCGCCGAGGTCGAGGTGTGGCGGCCCTTGCCGACCCCGCTGACCTCGCCCGTGGCTCGTTCGGCGTCCGGGACCAGCTTGTTGACCAGCGTGGACTTGCCGACGCCGGAGTGGCCGACGAGCGCGGAGACCCGGCCGGCGAGCTTGTCGCGCAACTCCTCGGGTTCGGCGTCGAGGCTGGTGATGGTGATCGGCATGTCCAGCGACGAGTAGCTGGCGATCCACTCACCGGGGTCGGCCAGGTCGGCCTTGGTCAGGCACAGCACCGGCGACAGCCCGCCCGCGTAGGCGGCGACCAGGCAGCGGTCGATGAATCCGGGGCGCGGTGGCGGATCGGCGAGCGCGGTGACGATGATCAGCTGTTCCGCGTTGGCGACGACCACTCGTTCGTAGGGGTCGGTGTCGTCTGCGGTGCGGCGCAGCACGCTGGCGCGGTCGGCGACGCGGACGATGCGCGCGAGCGTGTCGGGCTTGCCGGAGACGTCGCCGACGACGCCCACCAGGTCGCCGACGACGACCGGGGTGCGTCCGAGCTCGCGGGCTCGCATGGCGGTGACGACGCGGTCCGGGTCGCCGTCGAGCGCGACGGTCCACCGGCCTCGGTCGACGGCGATGACCATGGCCTCGGCGGCGTCGGAGTGCTTTGGCCGCTGCTTGCTGCGCGGCCTGCTGCCCCTCCCGGGGCGCACCCGCACGTCGGACTCGTCGAGGTTCCGCCAGCCGCGCTTGCTCATCTGCGAGCCCCCGGGATCATGCGGGCTCACCGAGCATCGCGGTCCACATCCCGGGGAAGTCCGGGATGGTCTTGCTGGTGGTGGCGATGTCCTCGACCATCACGCCGGGCACCTTGAGCCCGAGGATCGCGCCCGCGGTGGCCATCCGGTGGTCGGCGTAGGAGCACCACTCAGCGCTGGTCAGCGGCCGAGGGTCGATGATCAGGCCGTCCTCGGTCTGCTGAGCCTTGCCACCGAGCTTGTTCAGCTCGGTCTCCAGGGCGGCGAGCCGGTCGGTCTCGTGGCCGCGCAGGTGCGCGATGCCGCGCAGGCGGGACCGGCCGGAGGCGAGAGCGGCCAGCGCGGCGACGGTGGGGGTGAGTTCGCCGACGGCGCGCAGGTCGATGTCGACCGGTGCCAGTTCGTCGGGGCCCGTGACGGTCAGGCCGTCGGAGTCGAGGCGGACGTCGGCGCCCATCTTGGTGAGGATCTCGCGGATCGCGTCGCCGGGCTGGGTGGTCCGGGCCGGCCAGCCGGGCACGGTGACGGTGCCGCCGGTGACGGCCGCGGCGGCCAGGAACGGGGTCGCGTTGGACAGGTCGGGTTCGACGTCCGCGTCGAGCGGGCTGATCGGCCCGGGTTCGACGCGCCAGGTGTTGCGCTGGGAGGCGTCGACGATGACTCCGGCGTCGCGCAGCATCGCGACGGTCATCTCGATGTGCGGCAGCGACGGCAGCGGAGGGCCGGAGTGCCGAACGGTGACGCCCTTGTCGAAGCGCGGGCCGGACAGCAGCAGGCCGGAGACGAACTGCGACGACGCCGAGGCGTCGATGGTGACCGTGCCGCCGGTCAAGTTCCCGCTGCCGCGCACCTCGAAGGGCAGGGAGTCGCCGGTGATGTCGGCGCCGAGCTCGCGCAGCGCGTCGAGCACGGTGCCCAGCGGTCGTGCGCGGGCCTGCGGGTCGCCGTCGAAGGAGATCCGCCCGGTGGCCAGTGCGGCGACCGGGGGCAGGAAGCGCATCACGGTCCCGGCCAGGCCGCAGTCGACCTGCGCAGGTCCGCGCAGGTCGGCCGGGGTGACCTGCCAAGAGCCGTCCGGGCCTTCGGTGATCGTGGCGCCCAGCGAGCGCAGCGCCGAGGCCATCAGCTCGGTGTCCCGGCTGCGCAGCGGTGCGCGCAGCGCGGAGGGCCCGTCCGCGAGCGCGGCGAGCACGAGAGCCCGGTTGGTGATCGACTTCGATCCGGGCAGCGGGACGGTCGCGCGCACCGCGCCGGCGGCGGCGGGAGCAGGCCAGAGCTGGGTCATGCACCAATGATCCCGCATTCCACCCTGGTATTTCAGCGCCGGGGCGGTCAGGAGCTCGCCTGGGATGAACGGGACTGCCAGGATGAAGTGGACACGCCGTCAACTCGCGGGAGGTTGGACTCCGGATGTGCGGCAGATATGCCTCCAGCAAGGATCCCGGGAAGCTCGCGGCGGAGTTCGCCGCCTTGGACGCCACCGGCGGTGCGGCGCCGGGCGCGGACTTCAACGTCGCCCCCACCAAGCGGGTGCTGACGGTGGTGCAGCGGCATCCGCAGGACGGGACCGGGGATGCCGATCTGCAGCGGACGGAGCGGTCGATCCGGGTGATGCGCTGGGGCCTTGTGCCGTTCTGGGCGAAGGACAAGTCCATCGGCAGCCGGATGATCAACGCCAAGTCGGAGACGGTGACCAGCAAGCCCGCGTTCCGCAGCTCGATCAAGCGCTACCGCTGCCTGGTCCCGGCGGACGGGTGGTACGAGTGGAAGCGCGCGGGCGGCGCGAAGCAGCCGTACTTCATGACCCCGCCGGACGGTTCGAGCCTGGCGATGGCGGGCATCTACTCGACCTGGCGGGAGGACGACGAGGCCGAACCGCTGGTGACCTGCTCGGTGCTGACCGCGTCGGCGGTGGGCCAGCTGACCGACGTGCACGACCGGATGCCCCTTCTGCTGCCGCAGGCGGCGTGGGCGCACTGGCTGGATCCCGATCAGCCGGACGTGTCGGACCTGCTCGCGCCGCCGTCGCTGGAGATCGCGGAATCACTCGAGGTCAGGCCGGTTTCCACGGCGGTCAACAGCGTCCGCAACAACGGTGTGGAACTGCTCGATCGCGTGTCTCTCGACGCGCGTGAAGAGGCGGTAGGTTTGGACCGGGAGAAGTAGTCGAGTCGAGGTGAGAGCGGATGTGTGGTCGCTACGCCGTGCGGCGGGACCCGGCGGCCTTGGCCGAGGAGTTCGCGGCCGCTGATCGCACCGAGGGCGCGACCGGCGCGGACTTCAACATCACGCCCACCAAGATGGTCCCGATCGTGGTGCAGCGCGGCGCCGAGCGCAGCATGCGGCCGGTGCGCTGGGGTCTGGTGCCGACCTGGGCCAAGGAGGCCGGCGGCGGTCCGCCGATGATCAACGCGCGGGCGGAGACGATCACCGTCAAACCGGCCTACGCCGAGTCCGCGCGGCGGCGCCGCTGCCTGATGCCCGCGACGGGTTGGTACGAGTGGAAGCCCGGTGACGAGCGTCGGCAGCCCTACCTGTGCCGGCGTCGAGACGGCGCGAGCATGGCGATGGCCGCGGTGTTCTCCGCGTGGTGGGACCCGAGAACGGCCGGTCAGCCGCTGGTGACGTGCGCCGTGGTCACCACCGACGCGGTCGGCGAGCTCGCCGACGTCCACCACCGGATGCCGCTGGTGCTGCCCGAGGAGCGCTGGGCGGACTGGCTGGATCCCACGCGGAGCGAAATCGACGAGTTGCTGCACCCCGATCCCGGCGTGCTCGGCGAGTTGGCGCTCCACCCCGTGTCGACTGAGGTGAACAGCGTGCGCAACAACCATCCCGACCTCCTGGAACCCGCCGATCCGGTGCCCGAGCCGGCTGAGCAAGCGGCGTTGTTCGAGTCATGACCAGCATCGAGGTCGACACCCCGCACGGCCCGGCACGGGCCGACTTGCACTGCGCTGAAGAAGGTCGTGCCGCGCTGCTGCTCGGGCACGGCGCGGGTGGCGGCATCAACGCGCCCGACCTGGTGGCGGCGACTCGCGCGGCCACCGACGCCGGGGCGCACGTGGCGCTGGTCGAGCAGCCCTACCGGGTGGCGGGCCGCCGGGCTCCGGCACCGGCCAAGCAGCTGGACGCGGCGTGGCTGGCGGTGGTCGAGGACCTCGGTGAGCGCTGGTTCGCGGATCTGCCGCTGATCTTCGGCGGGCGTTCCTCAGGGGCGAGGGTGGCCTGCCGCACCGCGGATGCGGGTGAGGCGGAGGCGGTGCTGTGCCTGGCGTTCCCGCTGCACCCGCCGGGCAAGCCGGAGAAGTCGCGGGCGTCGGAGCTCGACGCGGTGGAGAACCCGGTGCTGGTCGTGCAGGGTGAGCGCGACGCGTTCGGCAGGCCTGAGCCGACGCACAACCGCGAGGTCGTGCTGGTGGCCGGGGACCACTCGCTCAAGGCGGATGTCGATGCGGTGCACCGGGCGACGTCGGAGTGGCTGACGAGGGTGCTGCGGCTGATCGGCTGACGTCGCTCCGGCGAGTGTTCTCGCCTCGTGGAGCCATGTGCTCCGTTTTCTTCCTGTGCAGGTAGGAGCCTTGGCCTCGTACCGTGATCACCATCTGAAATTCGCCGCATTGCTCTGCCGTGTCCGGAGACCCCAACATCGGTCGGCGCTGGCCCCCGAGCTAGTGCAACCGGACAGGGGTGATTCCCCCGATCTTGTCCGGCGCGGGGTGCGGCTGTTGCGCGGCAGCGGCACCAGGTGCCGGGGGGAGCGGTCCTCCGGGGTCGCTCCCCTCGGGCCCGCTCAGGCCGAGATCTCGGCGAAGGTGGCTCCCAGCAGGTTCGCCAGTTCGCACGGGGGCAGCTCGATCTCCAGTCCCCGGCGTCCCGCGCTGCAGAAGATCGTGTCGAAGGCCCGAGCGGAGGTGTCGATGACGACTGGAAGGCGCTTCTTCTGGCCCAGCGGGGAGATGCCGCCCGCGACGTAGCCGGTGGCTCGTTCCGCCGCGGAGACCTCGGCCATCTTGGCCTTCTTGCCGCTGGCGGCAGCGGCGAGGGCTTTCAGGTCGAGTTGGCCCGTGACGGGAACCACACCGACCGTGAGGTGGCCGTCGACGTCCGCGACCAGCGTTTTGAACACTCGACCGGGTGGCTGGCCGAGTGCTTCCGCTGCTTCCAGGCCGAACGACTCGGCACGCGGGTCGTGGTCGTAGGCGTGCACGCGGTGCGTCACGCCCTTCTTGGTCAACAGCGCCGTCGCCGGTGTTCCCCTGCCTGCCACGCACGTCACTGTAGAGCCCGGAATAGCGCGCCCGGACACGTGTGTTGAACCCAGCGTGACGATGGATTCGACGAACACCTGCGTGCTGGACCGCCCCCCGCGCCCGCAGCTGTCGCCGCCGGGAAATGGCAGGACAGCGCGGGTATCCTCGAACACGGACCATGCGAAGGAGTGCATGGGTGCGTCGTCCGCCGCCACATCGTCCGGACGGCGGGAAAGGAGCCTGGTGCCTAGCACCCCAGAGGACTCTGCCAACACCGCGCGCACCGACGCTGCCACCGCGCAGGACGTCGAGCGCGCGGAGGAGACCGACGAGCAGCGCGCGGCCCGCTTCGAGCGGGATGCGATGCCGCTGCTGGACCAGCTCTACGGTGCGGCGCTGCGGATGACCCGCAACGCTCAGGACGCCGAAGACCTCGTCCAGGAGACCTACCTGAAGGCGTTCTCGGCGTTCAAGTCCTTCACGCAGGGCACGAACCTGAAGGCGTGGTTGTACCGGATCCTCACCAACACCTACATCAACGGCTACCGCAAGCGGCAGCGACAGCCGCAGCAGCAGCCGACCGATGAGATCGCCGACTGGCAGCTCGCGCAGGCCGAGAACCACACGTCGACGGGACTGCGCTCGGCCGAGGTCGAGGCGCTGGACCGCTTGCCCGACACCGATGTGAAGGCCGCCCTGCAGCTGCTGGCCGAGGAGTTCCGCATGGTCGTGTACCTCGCGGACGTGGAAGGCTTCGCTTACAAGGAGATCGCCGAGATCATGGGCACCCCCATCGGCACCGTCATGTCGAGGTTGCACCGTGGTCGCAGGCAGCTGCGTGAGATGCTCACCGACGTCGCCCGTGATCGAGGCTTCATGCGGGAGACCCAGCAGGAGGTGAGCACTTCATGAACTGCGGTGAGCCGGACGAGGCATCCTGCCAGGACGCGCTCGCCGAGGTGTGGCTGTTCCTGGACAACGAGTGCGACCAGGCGCGGCGCGAGGCCGTGCAGCGTCACCTCGATGGTTGCGGAACGTGCCTGGAGCACTTCGGCATCGAGGAACACCTGAAGGCGTTGTTGCAGCGCAAGTGCAGCGGTGAGCACGCTCCCACGGAGCTCAAGGACCGCCTGCGCTCGTCGATCCGCGAAGCGGTCCTGAGCAAGGCCGAGATCACCGTCGAGCACGGGCCAGAAGGAACCTCAGTAGAAGTACGAGCCAAGAAGGCTTAGACCTCGTGGAGCGCTCCGCGTGGGCGCGCGGGTAGCGCAACCCTGACGCGGCGCCTGGGCTCCGGGCGCCTGGGCTCCGGGCGCATGCCGACGTCGTCGAGGCGTCCCGCCCGTGCGGTGCGAGCTGCTCAGGCTCGAAGCAAGAACCTCCGGTGCTTGGTGCCCTCAGTGCTTCTCCCGCCGGGCTACCCAGGCTGCTGCTTGGGTTCTGCGTTCCATGCCGAGCTTCGCCAGGACTGCGGTCACGTAGTTCTTGACGGTCTTCTCCGCGAGGAACAGGCGTTCGGCGATCTGGCGGTTGGTCAGGCCCTCGCCGATCAGCTCGAGCACCTTGCGCTCCCGCTCGGTGAGGGCGGCGAGCTCATCGGGTTCCGGGCTGCTGGACTGGCGCAGGTGTTCGAGCACCCGCCCGGTCGTGACCGGGTCCAGCAGCGACCGGCCGGCGGCGACCTCGCGGACCGCGTTCACCAGGTCTTGGCCGCGCACCTGCTTGAGCAGGTAGCCCGACGCACCCGCGTTGATCGCGCCGACCAGCGCCTGCTCGTCGTCGAATGCCGTCAGGACCAGGCAGTACGGCGCCTCGGCCAAAGCCCGCAGCTTGCGGCACAGCTCCAGCCCGTCGCCGTCGGGCAGCCGCATGTCGATGACCGCGACGTCCGGCGCGGTGGCCTGAGCACGCGCCAGCGCCTCGCCGACACCACCGGCCTCGGCGACGACCTCGACGTCGGGTTCGGTGTCCAGCAGGTCTCGCAGACCTCGCCGGACGACCTCGTGATCATCGACCAACAGCACCCTGACCGCCACGACGTCCACGCTAATGGGCGCCGGTGGCGGTCCGCGCGGCAGTGTCGCTTTTCGGGCTACTTCATCTTCGCGTTCTTCGCGTTCTTGGCGCCGGTCTTCTTCGCGGTCCTCTTGGCGATGCGGGCGCTCTTGCGGGCCCGGTAGCCGACGCTGGGCTTGCCGCCGGTGTCGACCGCGGCGAGCAGCACCCCGCCGAGCAGACCGAGGTTCTTCAGGAAGTGGATCTGCTGCTCGGAGCGCAGCTGCGGGTCCTGCTCCTCCCAGAAGCGGTGCGCGGCCAGGGTGGTCGGGACGATGCTGCCCGCCAGCAGCAGCGACGCCAGTCGCGGGAACTTGCCCAGCGCCAGCAGCGCGCCCGCGCCGATCTTCACCGCGGCGTCGAAGCGCACCAGGGTCTCGGGGTCGGTCGGAACCTGCTCGGGCAGCGCGTCGCGCACGGGCTCGGTCGCCTTCTCCACCAGCGGCGCAGCGCCCTTGGCGTGGTTCGGGGTGTCCTTGAGGGCACCGATCCCACCCATGATGAAGATCGAGGCCAGCATCGGACGAGCCAGACGGCGGATCAGCATCGGGGGAACCTCCTAGATGGGTCGTCTTGAGCCCGACGGTACTTTTCAGGGCCCCGTTCCGCCTGGCAACCGGGCGTCAGTGCAGATCGACCTGGGCGAACACTTCGTCCCAGGCGGCTGCGACCTGGCGGGCGCACAGCTGCGGGACTGCGCCGCCGATTCCGGTGCCCAGGCCGGGCATCGCGATCGAGTGCACCACCCGGTGCACCGGGGCGCCGTTGTCGAGCACCGCGCTCGCCCAGAGCCGCAGCATCGCGCGCGCCGCGAGGTAGGGGTGCACGGTGTCCGCGGGCAGCGTCTCCCCGGGCTCGCGCATCGTCGGTGCGCTGATCAACCAGATCGGGTTGGGGACACCGGTGGGGACCAGCAGCGCTTCGCCCACCGGCAGCTCACCACCGTGGTAGGCGAGCACAGCGCTGCGCACCCGTTCCTCGACCTCTGGGAAGGCGCGGGCGTACACCGCGTCGATGCCGCCGCGCATCCAGCCGTAGGAGTTGGCGGGGCTGACGACGGCGTCCACCTGAACGTCGAGAACCGAGCCTTGATGAACGGAAATGCCGGGCCGGCTTTCCGCGATCTCCTGCCATGCAGCGGCCAGCGGCTCGTCCAACGCGCACAGGACGAGCTGCAGCTCCGGCTCCGCTCCCCCTGCCGATGAGCGCCCCGAATCTGCGGTCACGCCTCACAGCATCGCAGGAATGCGCCGCGTAGTGGCATTGGGTAGGTCACATCCGCGACGACGTGGCGTTTAGCCCCGCGGAGCGAGGCCGAAACGGTCACGGAGCGTGGAAACCCCTCAGTAGCCGTTGAAAAGCGTTCACGTGGCCCAGCCCGGGCGGCCTTGCGCGCCCCGTAATCTGGGCGGGTGCCAGAAATCGCCTACCTCGGCCCGCCGGGAACCTTCACCGAGCAAGCGACTCGGCTGCTGACCGCCGACTTCGACGCCGAACTCATGCCCTGCGAAACCGTGCCGGTCGCGCTGGCAGCGGTGCGCTCGGGGGAGGCCCTGGCCGCCGGGGTGCCGGTGGAGAACTCCGTGGAGGGCTCCGTTCCGGCCACGCTCGACGCGCTGACCGAGGACCATCCGCTGATCGCGGTCAAGGAGGTCGTGATCCCGGTCCAGTTCGACGTGTTCGCCCGGCCGGGGATGAGGCTGGGGGAAGTCGGGACCGTCGCGAGCCATCCGCACGCGCTGGCGCAGGTGCGCGGCTGGCTGGCCGAGGCGCTGCCGAAGGCCGACGTCCGCGCGGTCAGCTCGACCGCCGCTGCGGCCGCCGCCGTCGCCGACGGCGAGTACGACGCGGCGATCTCCGCGCCGGTGGCTGGTGAGCACTACTCGTCCCTCCAGCGGCTGGCGACCGGCATCGCCGACGTCCGCGATGCGGTCACGCGATTCCTGCTGGTCCGCAGGCCGGGGACGTTGCCGGATCCGACCGGCGCGGACCGGACGTCGATCTGCGCGGTGATCGGCGACGAGGTCGGCACGCTGTCGGACATGCTGGCCGAACTGTCGCTGCGCGGCATCAACCTGAGCCGGATCGAGTCCCGGCCGGTCAAGGACCACTTCGGGCGCTACCGCTTCTACCTGGAATTCGACGGGCACGTGGCCGACGCGCGGATCGGCGAGGCGATGGCGGCGTTGCAACGTCGCTGCGACTCGGTGCGCTTCCTCGGTTCGTACCCGAAGGCGGACCGGAAACCCGCGTCGGTGCGGCCGGCTTCGTCGGAGCAAGCGTTCCGGAACGCGGCCGAGTGGTTGGCCGCCGTGCGTGCGGGGAGGCTCGCGTGAGTGATTTCGAGTTGGCAGCGCCGGAGGGCGTGCGGCTGGTGCTGGCCCGCCACGGGCAGACCCCGGCGAACGTCGCCAAGCTGCTCGACACCCTTCCGCCGGGCCCGGGGCTGACCGAGCTCGGTCGGCAGCAGGCCGAGGAGCTCGCCGAGCGGTTGGCCGCGCGCGAGGACAAGATCGTCGCGGTGCACGCCAGCGGGGCGCGTCGCGCGCAGGAGACCGCTGAGCCGGTCTCGCGGCGGTTGGGCCTGCCGTTGCAGCTGGCGGAGGGCACGCACGAGGTCTTCGTGGGTGAGTTGGAGGGGCTGGGTGGTCCGGCGCTGGAGGTCTTCGACGACGTCTACGCCCAGTGGCACGGCCACGACCTGGACGTGCCGATGCCCGGTGGCGGGGAATCCGGCCGCGACGCGATCACGCGGTTCCTCAACGGTGCCCGCACCGCCCTGGAGGGCGTGTCCGAGGGCACCGTGGTGATGGTCAGCCACGGCGCGATGCTGCGGTTGGTCGCGGGCGTGCTGGTCGAGGAGGTCACGGGTGCCGAGGCCGACTCGCTGCACCTGCCCAACACCGGTTTGATCGTGATCGAGTCCGACCCGACGACCGGCACCGGCTGGCGCTGCCTCACCTGGGACGGCCTGCTCTAGACCGGTCAGCGGGCGGGTGTCGGTGGTGGGTCCTACGGTGCGGCTCGTGGTCGACCCGAATGCGCAGATCGGCGTGCTGGCCGCCGAATCCCTCGAGTTCTTCGTCGGAGCCGTGGACCGGGTCCCGGCCGATCGCTGGGACGAGCCCTCCAACCTCGACGGCTGGAGCGTGCGCGACCTCGTCGGGCACGTCACCGGCAGCGCGACGAAGATCGCGGCTCTGCTGGAGGACGGGGAGGTGTCGAACACCCCGTCCGAACCCGCCGACTGGGTGTGCGCGGACCCCGCTGCGGAGTTCCGCGAGTCGCCGAGCGGATCCGGCGCGCGATGCCAGGAGCCGACCTGGAGTCGGCGCGGCCTTCACCGGCCGGGGAGGTGCCGCTGCGCCAGGCGCTGGCGTTCCCGGTCGCCGATCTCGCCATGCACGGCTGGGACCTGCACCGCAGCTGCGGGCGCTCGGTCGAGCTGCCCGCGGGCCTCGAGGCGTTCTGCCGGGCGTTGATCGACTCCGTGCTCGAGCAGGCCATGCGGCGGCCGGGTGGCCTCGCCCCGGCCAAGACCGCGCCCGAGCGGGCGACCTCGACCGAGCGGCTGATGGCCGACCCGCTCCGTGGACTGAGGGTCGTTCGGGGATGTTCTGCTGAGCGGTGCCAGTAGCACAACCTGAGCGGGTCCGTGGACGCCGTGCGCCGCTCGTGGTGCATGCACGCGGCGTCCCGGCGTCCTCGCCGCGAAACCGCTCAGGACCCGCGGTGGTGCAGGGCTGAGTCCCACAACTGGAACAGCGCACCGCCGCGTTCCTCAACAGCTCCCTAGCCCCAGCCGAGTTCGTGGAGCCTGTCGTCGTCGACGCCGAAGTGGTGGGCGATCTCGTGGACCACGGTGATGGCCACTTCGCCGACGACCTCCTCCTCGTCCTCGCACATGGCCAGCAGCGGATCGCGGAAGATCGTGATCGTGTCCGGCAGGACGCCGCTGTAGGTGTGGTCGCGTTCGGTCAGCGCGATGCCCTCGTAGAGGCCCAGCAGCTCGGGTTCCTCGGGGTGGGCGTCCTCGACCAGCACCACGACGTTGTTCATCGCGGTCGCGAACTCCGGCGGGAGCCGGTCCAGGGCTTCGCCCACCAGCTCGTCGAAGCGAGCGCGGGTCATCTCCACCGCCATGTCAGCGCGGCTGCTCGGTGGCGGGGGCGCCCGGCTCGGTCGGTGCCGTGTTCTGGCCGGCCGGGGCCGTGCCGACCTGCACCCGGCGCTTGACGCTGCCGGTCACCGGCGCGAGCCCGCTGCCGTCGGGGAGCTGCGCGCTCAGCTTGCAGTTGACCTGCCGCGAACCGGCTGCCCAGCTCTGCTCGGACAGGGTGTCCCAGTAGACGATCAGGCCCTTGTCCTTGGCCGTCGTCGGCCCGCCCGCGTAGGCCGCGGTCAGCTCCTCGCACTTGGTGGCAAGGAAGCCGTCCTGGTCGTTCTCCGACGGGAAGTCATCCTTGAACTGCTCGCCCAGGTTGATCACGGCGCTGAGCTCCACCGCGTGCGGTCGTCCGCAGTCGACCGGGTCCCAGACCTGGGTGCCGTTGATGCCCAGGCAGCGGCCCGCCGGGTAGACGTTCGACTGGTCCATCTTCGAGGCCTCGCCGGTGATCGGGAACAGCTTCCCCGACGGGCCCGGCTGCTGCAGGCCGCAGTGCAGCGTGCGGTCGCCGTCGGCCCAGCCCTCCTGGCTGGGCGTGAAGGCGCCGACGGTGAAGCGCCCCTCCTCGTCGAACTTGCCGCCCAGGTACTGGGCGGAGACCTCGATGCAGCGCTGCTGCTTGACGTCCTGCCACTGCTGCGTGCTCGGGAATGGCGCGGTCGGGCCGAACTCCTTCAGGTCGTACGGGCCGGTGACCTCGAACAGGTGCGGCTCGGCGCAGGTGACCTTGCGGATGTCCGCGGCGTCCGGCTCGGTCCAGTTCAGGCATTCACCGGCGCGCGTCTCGAAGACGACCTCGGGCGCGGGCGCCTCACCGATCCCGGCCGGGCCACCGACCTTGCCGGACTCCATCGGCCAGTTCAGCAGGATGCTGACCGTCAGGATCAGCAGTGCACCGACCGCGGCCGCGACCATCACCAGCTTGGCGTTGGGCGGCTTGCGGCGGGGTTCGGGTGTGCGCTCGGGCGGGACCATCGAACCCATCATGCCTGGCTCGGATGTGGGCTGGTAGCGACCCGCGCAGGAAGCGGAGAGGAAAGGAATTCATTCGTTGCCGTGAGCGTCCGTTCTTTGAGTAGTGTGGTGCTTGGGAGTGGGGCAATGACGGAGAATGGCGAGCCAGTGTCAGACAACGAGCAGCCGCAGGGAGGCTCATCCCCGGACGAGCCGACCCAGCAGACGCCGGGGGACGCCCAGAGGCGGATCCGCTACCAGGACCCCCAGAGCACGACGCCGCGCGAGCCCACGCTGGCCGAGCAGAAGGCCAGGCAGATGGCCGAGCAGCGTCGTGCCGAGGCTGAGCGCGCCGAGCAGGCCGCAGCCGCTGCGAAGACGGCCAAGCGCCGGAAGATGCTGATCGGCGGCGGTGCGACCGTCGGTGTCGTCGCGCTGGTCGCTGCGATGTACTCGGCGTCCGAGGTCAGCGCGCAGGCCAACGCGTCGACCGAGTACTGCGCTACGGACCAGAACGGTCAGCCCGGTGTTCGCGACCAGGACAACTACTGCGACGAGAACTACGTCAACAGCCAGGGCGGCTACTCCCACGGCGGCATGTTCTTCATGCCGATCATCCTGCCCGGGGGTGGCTTCGGCGGTCATCAGTCCTACCGGTACGCCTACACCCCGGCGGGCACGGCCCCGCCTGCGATCGGTTCCCCGGCGGCGGGATCGACGTTCAACAAGCCTTCCGGTAGCACCGTGAAGAACACCAAGGGCTCGACCATCCAGCGCGGTGGGTTCGGGATCTCCAGCAAGTCCGGTAGCAGCGGGAGCTGACGAGTGAAGCGCAAGATCGGGGCCCGGCGCCCGGACTGGCAGTCGAAGGTCGAAGAGCTCGGGCTCGTCTTCGGGACCCCCGCGCGCGCCGCCGACGGCAGCAACCGGCCCTACTGGGACGAGGGCGTGCACTACGAGTTCAGCCTCGACGAAGTCCTCTCGCTGGAGGCCGACGTCGAACTGCTGCACTCGATGTGCCTGGACGCCGTCGACCACGTGATCACCACCGAGCGGTACAAGGACTTCGGCATCCCCGAGTGGGTGCGGCCGCACATCGCCGAGTCCTGGCGCCGTCGCGACCCGCACCTCTACGGGCGCTTCGACCTGCGCTACGACGGCTCCGGGCCCGGCAAGCTGCTGGAGTACAACGCCGACACGCCGACCTCGCTGCTGGAAGCCGCGGTCGTGCAGTGGCACTGGCTCACCGAGGTCCACGACGGCGACGACCAGTGGAACTCCATCCACGAGAAGCTGGTGGAGCGCTGGGCCGAGATCAAGCCGCAGCTGGCGACCAACGAGGTGCACTTCACCTGGTCCGCCCAGGAGCACACCGGTGAGGACAACATCACCGCCGCCTACCTGCAGGAGACCGCCGCCGAGGCGGGCCTGAACACCGTCGGACTGGCCATCGAGGAGATCGGCTGGGACAGCCTGCTGGAGCGCTTCGTCGACCTCGAAGAGGCGCCGATGAACACCGTCGTCAAGACCTACCCCTGGGAGTGGATGGTCGACGACGAGTTCGGCAAGCACGCGATCACCACGCTGCCGGCCACCCAGTGGGTCGAGCCGCTGTGGAAGATGCTGCTGTCCAACAAGGCGCTGCTGGCGATCCTCTGGGAGATGCATCCCGGGCACCCCAACCTGCTGCCCACCTACCTGGACCAGCCCGGACTGCTGACCGAGTACGTGCGCAAGCCGAGGCTCGGCCGCGAGGGCAACAACATCACCATCGCTGCGCCCGGCTGGGAGACCGAGACCGGCGGGTTCTACGGCGAAGAGGGATTTGTCTACCAGGCGTTCGATCCGCTGCCCGAGTTCGACGGGATGCGGCCTGCGCTCGGGGCTTGGATCGTCGGGGACGAGTCCGCCGGGTTGGGTATTCGGGAGACCGCTGGGCTGATCACCGATGATGGCGCGGCCTTCGTCCCGCACCGCATTCCTCAGTGATCGGGTTCGTCGCAGCTGCTCCGCGGTCTGACTGCTTGGTGGCGCGGGTTCGCCGACAACCACTCAGCAGCCTTGCCGCTGGGCGGTCTCGGGAGCGGAACCTCGCACAGATGCACGGCGCTCCCGCTGTCCCCCAGAAGACGTCTGAGGACCCGCGGCGGTGCCGGTTGCTCGGGTGGGGCGCGGCGAGAACGACTCTGCCCAGGAGGAATGGTCTCCGCCGCCTTGGGGCACCCTGGGCACGGTCGGTTTTGGTGGGCCGACTACGCTGACCAGCTGTGATCGACCTGAAGACGCTACGCGATGATCCGGAAGCGGTGCGCGCGTCGCAGCGCGCACGTGGTGAAGACGCGTCCCTGGTGGACGCGCTGCTGTCCGCCGACGAGCGTCGCAGGTCCGCGGTGTCCCGGGCGGACAACCTGCGCGCCGAGCAGAAGCAGTTCGGCAAGCAGGTCGGCAAGGCCAAGGGCGAGGAGCGCGACGCGCTGCTGGCCCAGGCCAAGGATTTGGCCGCGCAGGTCAAGGAGGCCGAGGCCGAGCAGTCCGAGACCGATGCCGAGCTGCTGCGGCTGCAGAAGGCCGTCTCCAACGTCGTCGAGCCCGACGTGCCGCCGGGTGGCGAGGACGACTTCGCGGTGCTCAAGCACGTGGGCGTCCCGTCGGAGTTCGACTTCGAGGTCAAGGACCACTTGGAGCTGGGCAACGCGCTGGGCGCGTTCGACATGGAGCGCGGGGCGAAGGTCGCCGGCGCTCGCTTCTACTTCCTCACCGGAATCGGCGCGCAGCTGGAGCTGGCGCTGCTGAACATGGCCGCCGCGCAGGCCACCGCCGCCGGGTTCACGCTGGTCGTGCCGCCGGTCCTGGTGCGTCCGGAGATCATGGACGGCACGGGGTTCCTCGGCGCCCACTCCAGCGAGGTGTACCGGCTGGAGGAGGACGACGCCTACCTGGTGGGCACCTCCGAGGTCCCGCTGGCGGGCTACCACTCGGGCGAGATCCTGGACTTCGCCGGCGGTCCCGCGCGCTACGCGGGCTGGTCGACCTGCTTCCGCCGCGAGGCCGGCTCCTACGGCAAGGACACCCGCGGCATCATCCGCGTGCACCAGTTCAACAAGCTCGAGATGTTCGTCTACTGCCGGGAAGAGGACTCCCGCGACGAGCACCAGCGCCTGCTGGCCTGGGAAGAGGAGATGCTGGCCAAGATCGAGGTGCCGTACCGGGTGATCGACACCGCGGCCGGTGACCTCGGTTCCAGCGCGGCCCGCAAGTTCGACTGCGAGGCGTGGGTGCCGAGCCAGGAGACCTACCGGGAGTTGACGTCGACCTCGAACTGCACCACGTTCCAGGCGCGACGGCTCAACACCCGCTACCGCGACGCCGACGGCAAGACCCGCTTCGCGGCCACCCTCAACGGCACCTTGGCGACCACCCGCTGGATCGTGGCGATCCTGGAGAACCACCAGCAGGCCGACGGTTCCGTCCGGGTGCCAGAGGCGATGCGCCCGTTCCTCGGCGGCCTCGAGGTCCTCGAACCCAAGTGACCGCAGGCTGGAACTGCGACGAGACCCCGGTTCCGCCGGGGTCTCGTCGTTTCTCGGCCTGAACCTCTCAACGCACGGCGGAGGCGAGGTTTCGGTCGAGGGTGCTGCGGACCAGGGCAGCGGCGAACCTCGCGAGGTCGTGGCCCTCGACCAGATCGGCGAGCTTGTCCGGGTCACTGGGCAACCCCAGCTTCTTCGCGCCGCTGAGGGCCTTGCCGTCGAAGTAGGGGCGGAGTTCGGGCCAGACGAGCTGAGCCTCGCGGCAGAAGATGTCGGCGCCGACCGGGCCCAGGCGCGGCAGGTCCATCAGGAGCTCGCGCAGCTCCTCCGGATCGCCGCCGGACTTGGCCCGGAGTTTCCGCAAGTCACCGTGGTACTGGTCGAGGAGCAGCTCGGCTCCTTCGCCCAGTGCGGTGGAAGTGCTCTCGTCGTAGCGCCGGTAGTGCGCGCGGCCGAGGGCGTCGACGCGCTGCTGCCAGGTGGCGTCGAACATCTTCTGCGGGCTGTTCCACTGCGCCAGCTCCCTGGCGGCGTCCACCGCGATGCCCGCCTTGATCCGCGTCGACAGCAGCACCGAGAGCACCGCCAGCCGGTACAGCGGTGAGGGCTTGTTGGCCAGCGTGATCCCGGCTTCGCTGGCGAAGCTGGTCCCCGCCTCGTCGAGCAGGGTCTGCACCTTGGTCCGCACCGACAACGTCACCACCTCCTGCCGACGACGGATACCCACGCCGATGGGGTGGCACACCTGGGAATTCCCCCAGCGGGTTGCTTCGCCCAGCGGCGCTGGCGGCCGAACCCGGGGCGCGCTCTACAGCTCGGGGAGGACCTCGGTGGCGATCTCCTCGACCGTGGACTCCTTGCCCGCGTACGGGCTGTCGGCTCGGGGCCAGTGGGTGATGACGTCGGTGAAGCCGAGTTCGTCGGCGCGGCCGACCACGTCGCGGAAGTGCTCAACACTGGACAGCGAGAACTCCGGTGCGGCGTCGACCTGCAGGTACCGGTGCACCTTCGCCGGGTCGCGGCCCTGCTGGTGGCAGATGTCGGTGAAGCGCAGCGACAGTTCCGCGACCGCGCGCCACCAGCTCTCCAGGTCATCCCCGCCTCGACCGGTGGTCACCCAACCCTGGCCGTACTGCGCGGCCAGCTGCATCGAGCGGGTGCCGTTGGCGGCCACCACGAACGGGATGCGCGGCAGCTGGACGCAGCCGGGCGCGCGACGTGCCTGCACCGCCGAGTAGTAGGTGCCGTCGTAATCGGTGACGTCGAAGCGCAGCACGTGGTCGAGGAGTTCGATGAACTCCGCGAATCGGTCGGAACGCTCCGGCGGTGTGAGCTCGGGCTGACCGAGCACGCTCGCGTCGAACCCGGTTCCGCCCGCGCCGACGCCGAGGGTGATGCGGCCGTCGGCGATGTCGTCCAGAGCGGTCAGCTCGCGGGCGAAGTGCACCGGGTGCCTGAAGTTCGGCGAGGCGACCAGCGTGCCGAGCCGGATCGTCGAGGTGACGGTGGCGGCGGCGGTCAGCGTGGGCACGGCGTCGTACCAGGCCTTGTCCACGAGCGAACGCCAGCCGAGGTGGTCGTAGGTCCAGGCGTGGGCGAAGCCGTACTCCTCGGCCATCCGCCACAGCGGCTCGGCAGCCCACCAACGGTGTTCGGGCAAGATCACGATCCCAACGCGCACGGGTAGACGGTACTGGTCCCGCCCAACGGCGTTCGACCCGATCAGGTGACGAACGTCCCTTCCTCCTCTTACCAGCCACGACGCCCACGAGCCGGGGCGGCGGGCATGATGGGGCGCGTGCGTGAACCTGGCCTGGTGGCATCAGACGTGGACGGAACCCTCCTCGACCCGATGGAGGAGGTTTCCGCCCGGACAGTGGCCACGGCTGGCCGGGTCGCCTCATCAGGAACGCCGTTCGTGCTGGTCACCGGCCGTCCGCCGAGGTGGATGCCGCGCGTGGTCGCCGCGCTCGGGGTGTCCGGCATCGCGGTGTGCGCCAACGGCGCGGTCACCTACGACACCGCCGCCGACCGGGTGCTGCACAGCCACGACATCGATCCGGTGACGCTGCACGACGTGGTGCGTGAGCTGCGGCGCGAGCTGACCGGCTGCGCGTTCGCGGTCGAGCGCGCGACCCGCAGCGCCCACGACGACCTGCGCGAGCAGTTCCTCGCCGAGGCCGAGTTCCACCGCGGCTGGATGAACACGGACATCCGCGTCGCGCCCACCGACGAGATGACCGGCAAGCCCGCGATGAAGCTGCTGGTGATGAACCCGGGTATGAACAGCGCCGAGCTGTCGGCGGCTGCCGCCGAGATCATCGGCGACCGGCTCCAGTCCACCTACTCGACCGAATCGGGCCTGATCGAGTTCTCCGCGCCAGGTGTGGACAAGGCGGCGGGGCTGGCCGCGGTGGCGGCGGAACTCGGCATCGCGCGGTCGGAGGTGATCGCCTTCGGCGACATGCCCAACGACGTCCCGATGCTCACCTGGGCCGGTCACGGCGTGGCCATGCGCAACGCCCACCCGGACGCCCTGGCGGCGGCAGACGAGGTCACCACGACCAACGCGGAGGACGGCGTCGCCGAGGTCCTCGAACGCTGGTGGTGAGGCGGTCCGGCCCGAACCGCCCACGACCGTCCGGTCGGTTCCGACCACGACCGCCCGTCTCAGCGACCGGGTGCCCGCTGGGCGTCGTACGCCTGGGACCTGATGCTTCCGAGCTGGTCGTAGCCGCTCTTGCCGGGGCAGGCCGTGTAGGCGGCGTCGCGGTGGCCGAAGATCGTGGGCAGCGTGACCTCCGTGCCTGCCGGGTACTTCGAGCCCTGGGGCGCAGCGGAGAGCAGGCGGGTGGTGCCGTCGGCCGGAACGCCCTTGGTCTTGAGCTTCCAGGCAACCACGTCCGCCACCGAGCGCACCGTCTGCGCGGAGGGCGTCACGGCGTCGTGGTGGCCCATCATCGAGATGCCGAAGGTGTGGTCGTTGAACCCGCGCACGTGACCGCCGATCACCTCGCCCGCGAAACCGCCCGTGCGGCCTTCGAAAACGGTGCCGCACTTGTCCACCAGCGCGTGGTAGCCGATGTCCCCCCAGCCCAGCTCGACCGCGTGGTACTGGTAGATGCCGCGCACGATCCTGGCGGACTCGTCGCAGGTGTAGTCGTTGGTGCCCGCGGTGTGGTGCACGACGGCGGCCTTGGTGGAGGTCGGCTCGACCGGCCATGTCATCTTCGACTCGTCAGCTCCCCACTGCGCGCGGGTGACCACCGGCGGAGCGCCCGCGACGGGCGTGCTGATCTCAGGAGGGACGGCCTGCCGGCCGGGGTCGATGCCGATGAACTGCAGCTGTTCGGTGATGTCCTGACCGCGCTTGTCCGCGCGGACCTGCACGTCGTTGCTGCGGCCGGTCCACATCGGCTGGCTGCCGCCTTCCTCGGCTTCCAGCGGAATCCACGGACCCCAGCCCTCCGAGGTGCGGGTGCGCACCTCGACGCGGTCCGGTGCCGGGCCTCGCCAGGTGAGTCCGACCAGTTCGAAGGGCTTTTCGCTGTGCACCTCGCGGACCGCGGCCCGGGTGGTGGCCACGTCGCGCAACGCGATTCGGACGGTTTGCGCCTCGGGCGGTTCGGAGGTGGGACCCGCGGCGCCGGGAGGCCCGGAGAGCGGAAGAGCGGCCATGGTCAGCAGGGCGGTGGCCGCCAGCCTCGGGAGTGCGGACCGAAAACGCATGGGCGATACCTCGCTTCGACTGGAGGGCGGGTGTCCCTTGTCGAAACCCGCTTCCTGACGAAGAACGAGTATGGGTCCGAAACCGATCATTCGCCTTCCGGAACTCCGTTATGCCCGAATCGCGGGCCGGTATTCAGCGCCCCGGGATGAGAGAACCGTTCGGGAATTCCGGGTAATTCACCGGGCGCCGCCCGAAACGCACATGAGCCACCGCCGCGCACACCAGGAATCCAATTCCGATCAACGTGTAGGCGTTGCCGACGATCTGCTGAGAGAAGGTCCAGTCGAGTTCGCGATCGCCGGTGTTGGGCAGGTACCACTGAGGCCCCGCCAGAACCGTGATCGCCGAGATGACCACTGCGATGGTCATCCCGTGCCAGCGGTTGCGCAGCGACGTCATGAGCACCAGCGCCAGCGCGGGACCAGCCCACACCCAGTGGTGCGACCAGGAGATCGGCGAGACCAGCAGGATCCACACCGCGTTGAGCACCAGTGCCAGCGGCACGTCGCGCACGCTCAACGCGTAGCGGATGCCCATCACGACCAGCGCGAGCAGCAGCAGCGAGCCGGTGATCCACAGCGAGTTCAGCGCGAACCCGGTCAGCTCCTGCTTGGCCAGCAGGCTTCGCAGCGTCAGGTTGCCCGCGTAGACGGTGCCGAAGGAGTCGCCGGTGGACAGCATCTTGTCCAGCCACCAGTCCGCCGAGTCGTGCGGCGCGGCCAGCAGCCCCAGGAACACGGTGGAGGCGAAGGTGACGCCGGTGATCGACATGGCCCGGTAATCGCTGCGCAGCAGGAAGAACAGCAGGAAGCCCAGCGGGGTCAGCTTGATCGCGGCGGCGATGCCGACCAGCATCCCGCGCGGCCAGCGGGTGCGCGGCAGCAGGCAGTCGGCGGCGACCAGGCCCATGAGCACCAGGTTGATCTGCCCGTAGTTGAGGGTTTCGCGGGCGGGTTCGATCAGCGTCAGCCACGGCAGCAGCAGCGCGGTGGCCACGGCGACCCTGCCGGCGTGGGGCGCGAGGTACCGCGAGGAGCGGGCCAGGGAGTAGGCGGTCAGCAGGATCGCCAGGTGCGAGCACAGCGCCACGACCACGACGGCGACCGTCTCGGACATCCAGGTCAGCGGGACGAACAACAGCGCGGCGAACGGCGGGTAGATGAACGGCAACGTCGCGGAGTCCGGCGATTCGGGGGTCAGGTCGTCGCCGTAGACCTGGTAACCGTTGAGCCACGCGCGCGCACCAAGCCGGTAAATCTCGGTGTCCATGTAGCCGCGGGTGTCGATCCAGTGCACGAACCAGACCGCCAGCACCTCGAGCACGATCGCCGCGATCAGCAAGTGACGCCCGTCACGGGCGCGGGTCGACCCCACAGCTCACCACCCAGTGTTGCGCGCCCGTCCCGGAGTCTCGGACCTGCGTGAAAAGGTTCCACCGGCGCGTCGATACGGCGCGATGGTAGCCCCCGCGCGACTCGCCCGGCGGGTCGCCTAACGGGTAATAACAGCCACGAATAGTCGCCGCCGGTGGCGCCGCAGTCACCCTGCGGGGTGGTGAACTGCCTGGACAACGGGGAATAGGTGGTCTTCGGGAGCGATATCGACACTCCTCGTGTTCATATGTAGTCAATAACGTCAACGCGGTTTCGGGGCGGCGTCGCGCTACAGCTACCCTCGACGACTGTGAGCTTCGCAGGCTATGACCTGATCGTTGTTGGTTCCGGATTCTTCGGCCTCACGATCGCAGAGCGCGCCGCCACCCAGCTGGACAAGCGGGTGCTGGTGCTGGACCGACGTGACCACATCGGGGGCAACGCCTACTCGGAGGCGGAGCCTGAAACCGGTATTGAGGTGCATCGATACGGTGCACACTTGTTCCACACGTCGAACAAACGGGTGTGGGATTACGTAAATCAGTTCACCGAATTCACCAACTATCAGCACCGGGTGTTCACCAAGCACCAGGGGCAGATCTACTCGTTCCCGATGAACCTGGGCCTGCTGTCCCAGTTCTTCGGCCGCGCCTTCAGTCCGGACGAGGCGAAGGCGCTGGTCGCCGAGCAGGCGTCCGAGATCGACACCGCCGAGGCCCAGAACCTCGAGGAGAAGGCGATCTCGCTGATCGGCCGCCCGCTGTACGAGGCATTCGTGCGCGGTTACACGGCCAAGCAGTGGCAGACCGACCCCAAGGAACTGCCCGCGGCGATCATCAGCCGGCTGCCGGTTCGGTACAACCTCAACAACCGCTACTTCAACGACGACTTCGAGGGGTTGCCCGTCGAGGGCTACACCGCGTGGTTGCAGAAGATGGCGGAGAGCCCGAACATCGACGTCCGGTTGGCGACGGACTTCTTCGACGTTCGCGGTGAGCTGCCCACCAACGTCCCGGTCGTCTACACCGGTCCGCTGGACCAGTACTTCGACTACGCCGAGGGCGAGCTGGGCTGGCGCACCCTGGACTTCGAGACCGAGGTCGTCAACACCGGCGACTTCCAGGGCACGTCGGTGATGAACTACGCCGACGAGGAAGTCCCTTACACCCGGATCCACGAGTTCCGGCACTTCCACCCCGAGCGGGACTACTACCCGAAGGACAAGACGGTGGTCGTGCGCGAGTACTCGCGGTCCGCGGAGAGCGGGGACGAGCCCTACTACCCGATCAACACCTCGGAGGACCGGCGCAAGCTGGAGGCCTACCGCGAACTGGCCAAGAAGGAGGCCAAGGAGCGCCAGGTCATCTTCGGTGGTCGACTGGGCACCTACAAGTACCTGGACATGCACATGGCCATCGGCTCGGCCCTGAGCATGTTCGACAACAAGATCGCTCCATACTTCACCGAGGGCCGTTCGCTGGACGGCTCGCTGGAGGACTGACGTGACCGACCGGACCCCTCGAGAGCCCAACGCCGCTGGGGAGAGCAAGTTCAGCGACGTCACTTCGGTGCGCGCCGGGACCTCGGACGCGGCGCCCGAGCAGGTGCTGCAGCGGATCGTGTTCCCGCGCGGTGAGGACCCGCTGGACGTGCGTCCGCTCTACATCGACGAGCCCGCAGCGCTGGCCAGCACGGCCACGGTGGTCTCCCGGCGCAACCTGCGCGTGCCCGCGCACAGCAAGATCTCGCTCGCGTCCTACTTCAACGCCTTCCCTGCGAGCTACTGGAAGCGTTGGACCAAGATCGAAGAGATCGTGCTCAGGCTGCAGGTCAAGGGGTCCGGTCGGCTCGACGTCTACCGCTCGAAGTCGAACGGCGACAGCGTTCACCTGCAGGGTTCCAAGGTTTCCAGCGAGGACTGGACGTCGTTGGAGTTCAAGGTGTCGCTGCAGCCGTTCGAGGACGGCGGCTGGATCTGGTTCGACCTGTTCACCAACGACGTCGCGCTGGAGATCAGCGACGCCGCGTGGACGACCGACCAGCCGATGCCCAAGCAGCAGGTCGTGGTCGGCACCACCACCATCCGGCCCTCGGAGTGCATCGAAGCGCTCAAGACGCTTGGGGAAGACCCGCAGGTCATGGCCGTGGTGGAGCGGGTCATCGTGGCCGACCAGGGCCCGCAGAAGATCCACGAGGTCGAGGGCTTCGACGAGGCCGCCAAGGCCATCGGTGACAAGCTGCACGTCATCGAGCAGGACAACCTCGGCGGGTCCGGCGGTTTCGGCCGGGTCATGTACGAGGGCATCCACAACTCCGACGCAGCCCAGGTGATGGTCATCGACGATGACATCGCCCTGGAGCCGGACGGTGTGCTGCGGGCCAACGCCTTCGCCCGCGCCGCCACCCACCCGGTCATCGTCGGTGGCCAGATGCTCAACCTGCAGGCGCGCTCGCGGCTGCACACCATGGGCGAGGTCGTCGACCTCGGCCAGGGCATCTGGCGCGCGGCGCCGGGCGCGGTCACCGACCACGACTTCGCCAAGAAGCCGCTGCGCAAGACCAAGAAGCTGCACCAGCGCGTCCACTCCACCTACAACGGCTGGTGGATGTGCCTGTTCCCGCGCGAGATCATCGAGCGCACCGGGTTGCCGCTGCCGCTGTTCATCAAGCACGACGACTCGGAGTACTCGCTGCGCGCGGGCGGCCACGGCTACCCGACGGTGACGCTGCCGGGTGCGGCGATCTGGCACATGCCGTGGACCGACAAGAACGACGCCACGGACTGGACCGCCTACTTCCACACCCGCAACCGGCTGATCCTGGCCGCGCTGCACAGCCCGGAAGAGGTCAAGAACAACATCGTCAAGCAGGGCCTCAAGCTCACGCTGCGGCACCTGCTGTCGATGGAGTACTCCACGGTCGCGGTCCAGCAGAAGGCCATCGAGGACTTCCTGAAGGGCCCGTCTGGCCTGTTCGACAGCCTGCGCACGGCCCTGCCCGAGGTTCGCGAGCTGCGCAAGGACTACGACGACGCCAAGACGCTCCCGTCGGCGCGGGAGTTCCCGCCGCCGACCGCGGACCCGATCATGGCGGAGGGCCTGCTCAACCCGCCGGTGAACCCGGCGGTGATCGCGGCTCGCGCGTCCAAGGCGTTGCTGCACAACCTCAAGGAACCCGCGCACGACGCGTCGGACCGGCCGCAGCTCAACGTTCCGGCAGCCGCCGCCCGCTGGTTCCTGCTGGGCAACCTGGACAGCGCCACGGTGTCCAACGCCGACGGCAGCGGGGTGGCTTTCCGCCGCCGCGACCCGGAGACGTTCCGCCGTCTCGGCCTGGAGTCCTTGGCCAACTACAAGCGGCTCGGCCAGGAGTGGGCGCGGCTGCGTGATGAGTACCGCGCCGCGCTGCCGGAGCTGACCAGCGCGGAGTCCTGGAAGCAAGTCTTTGATCCCCAATGATGCCGACTTTCCCGGAGACGAAGTGGCAGAGCTGACTACGCTGATCGCCCCCGAGGACGTGACCGACCTCAAGCACGACGAGCAGGTCACGGCCGAGACCATCGCGCTGCGCAAGGTGCAGGGCGCGTTGGCCAAGCCCGCGGTCGTCAAGACGGCGCACGCGATGTCGCTGTTCGGTGAGCACGCCGCAGGTTGGCTGGCCATCGGCGCGGTCGGTGCGCTGGTCGACCGCAAGCGCCGCGGTGAGTGGGTCACCGCCGCGGCAGGGGTCGCCGCCGCACACGCGGCGTCGATCGCGGTCAAGCGGGTGGTTCGCCGCCCGCGTCCGAAAGACCCCGAGATCCAGGTGCTGGTCGGTACGCCGAGCCAGCTGAGCTTCCCGTCCTCGCACGCGACGTCCACGACGGCCGCCGCGGTGCTCTACGGCGGGTTGACCGGCAAGAAGCTGACCCCGGCGATCGTGCCGCCGATGATGGTCAGCCGAATTGTCCTGGGGGTTCATTACCCGAGCGATGTGGTCGCCGGTTCGGTGCTCGGCGGTGCCGTTGCACTGGTCACCCGGCGGTTCATGAGACGGCGGAGGAACCGTGCCTGACAACAAGCAAGCTTCGACTGACACGGCCGAGGCCGCCGAGGCTTCCGACGCTTCGAAGAAGGCCGAGGTCGAGTCCGACGCGGAAGGCACCATCGGCGCCGAGTTCGGTGACGAGGTGCTGGAGCCGGGGCCGAAGAAGGCCGACGACGAGAAGGACAAGGCCTCGGACGCCTACCATGCGAAGGTGACTGCCAAGGCGGGGACGCCAACCGGTCTGGCGACCGGTCTGATCAAGGAACTTCGCCCGAAGCAGTGGGTGAAGAACGTCCTGGTGCTCGCCGTGCCGTTCGCGGCGGGCGAGATCCTGGACCCGGCCATCCTGCTCGACGCGGTGATCGCGTTCGTGGTGTTCTCGATGGCCGCTTCGGGCATCTACTTCGTCAACGACGCGATCGACGTCGAGGCGGACCGGCAGCACCCGACCAAGCGCAACCGCCCGATCGCGGCCGGCCTGATCCCGCTGCCGATCGCTTACGTGGTGTGCGTGCTGCTGCTGGGCGGCTCACTGCTGATCTCGGGCCTGACGAGCATGCAGCTGCTGGCGGTGATGGCGCTCTACATCGCGGTGCAGCTGGGCTACTGCTTCGGCCTCAAGCACCAGCCGGTGATCGATCTGTGCATCGTGGCCTCCGGGTTCCTGCTGCGCGCCATCGCCGGTGGTGCGGCGGCGAACCTGGTGATCACCCAGTGGTTCTACCTGATCGTGGCGTTCGGCTCGCTGTTCATGGTGGCGGGCAAGCGCTACGCCGAGGTGAAGCTGGCCGCCGAGACCGGCGCGAAGATCCGCAAGTCGCTGAAGGCGTACTCGCCGTCCTACCTGCGGTTCGTGTGGGCCATCGCGGCCGCGATCACGATCATGACTTACTCGCTGTGGGCCTACGACATCCGCGAGTTCGAGATGTCGCGCTGGGGCCTGATCTCCATCGTGCCGATGGTGGTCGCGATCCTGCGGTACGCGGTGGACATCGACAAGGGTGTCGCCGGTGAGCCCGAGGAAGTGGTCCTCAAGGACAAGGTCCTGATGGTGCTCGGCGTGATCCTCGCCGGCTGCCTGTTCCTGGCGTTCTACCTGTAAGCAGCGCCTGCGTCGAAGCCCCTGGCCCGAGTGGCCGGGGGCTTCGTCGTTCTGCACTGTTTGTTCATCGTCGATCACCGGCGCGTTCACCCCGTCCGGTGAGAGTGGGCGAAGTTCCCGAATCGATGGAGGACCGACTCTCATGGACAAGTCCGTTTCGAAGTTCTCGCGGCGCGAAGTGCTGCTGGCCGGTGCCGCCGGTGCCGCGGCGCTGACCGTCGCCGGAGCGCCGTCCGCGATGTCGCTGCCAGGTGCCGGTGCGGCCCGCAGGGGCGAGGTGTTCAGCCTCGGCGTGGCCTCCGGGGACCCGCTGCCGGACGGTTTCGTGCTGTGGACGCGCCTGGCCGCCGACCCGCTCGCCGAGGACGGCATGGGCGGCATGCCGGCCAAGACGATCCCGGTGCAGTGGGAGGTCGCCGAGGACGAGAACTTCACGCGCGTGGTGCGCCGGGGTGAGGCTCCCGCCGCTCCCGAGATGGGCCACAGCGTGCACGTCGAGCTGGAGGGGCTGCGGCCGGGCCGCGACTACTTCTACCGGTTCCGCGCCGAGGGCTCGGTCTCTCCGGCAGGGCGCACCCGGACGGCGCCGCTGCCGGGCACGATGGGCGAGCTGTCGATGGCCTTCGCCTCCTGCGCCCAGTTCGAGCACGGCTACTTCACCGCCTACCGCCACCTCGGCGACGAGCGCCCGGACCTGATCCTCCACCTGGGCGACTACCAGTACGAGTACAAGGCGGGCGAATACGAGATCCCGGGTGGCAACATCCGAGACCACGCAGGCCCGGAGACCGAGACGCTGGCCAACTACCGGCAGCGGCACGCCCAGTACAAGTTCGACGCCGACCTGCAGCACGCGCACGCCGCCGCCCCGTGGGTGGTGGTCTGGGACGACCACGAGCTGGACAACAACTGGGCCGACGAGGTCTACGAGCACCCCGACGAGCCGCAGCCGAACTTCCTCGAGCGCCGCAAGGCCGCCTTCCAGGCGTACTACGAGAACATGCCGCTGCGCCGCGCCCAGGTCCCGCAGGGCATCGACCTGCGGTTGTTCCGGCGGATCGAGTGGGGTTCGCTGGCGACGTTCCACATGCTCGACACCCGCCAGTACCGCGACGACCAGGTCGGCAACGACGAGTCCCCGACCCAGGACCCGGCCCGGCTGGACCCCAAGCGCAGCCTCACCGGCGCCGAGCAGGAGCGCTGGCTGCTGCAGGGCCTGCGTTCGTCGCGGGCGCGCTGGGACGTGCTGGGCCAGCAGGTCATGTTCGCCGAGATCGACTACCTCAACGGCGAGGACGAGGGGTACAACCCGGACGCCTGGGACGGCTACGTCGGTTCCCGGCAGCGGGTCATCGAGGGCTGGAAGCAGGCCGGCACCCGCAACCCGGTGGTGTTGACCGGAGACGTCCACACCCACTGGGCGAACGAGATCCACGACGGCGAGGACGTGGTGGCAACCGAGTTCACGGCCACCTCGATCACCAGCGGTGGCGACGGCTCGGCTGAGCTCACGGACAAGGAGAAGGCGTACCTGGCGGAGAACCCGCACGTCCGCTTCTTCCGCAACCAGCGCGGCTACATCTCCACCAAGATCACCGAGGCGGAGATGACGGCGACCTACAAGGTGCTGCCCTACGTCTCCAAGCCCGGAGCCCCGGTGCAGGACCTCGCCACCTTCACCATCGAAGACGGCACCCCGGGCATCAACCAGCGCTGACCCGAGCCACACGATCGCGCGGAGTTCGACTCCGATGTCGAACTCCGCGCGATGTGTGTGAACTCCCCAACCGCGGGCCGCAGGTTCGGTCAGCGGAGGCCGAGGCTCTCGGTGATCTCGTGCGCCATGCCGATGGCGTAGGACTGGCCTCGGTCCTGGGGGTAGATCTGGGACATCGTGGCCAGCGTGACGCCGGGCATGTGGGTCTTGTGCGGCGGGATGAGGGAGCGGTAGGTCGGGGTGACGATGGGCTGGGCGAACCCGGCCTTGGAGAAGTGCCACTGCTTGATCCAGGACTCGTCGAACTCCGGGTTGAGCCGCTTGAGCCAGGGGATGTAGTTCTGCAGCAGTTCGGCCGGGTCGGTGGTGAAGCGCCAGTCCTCGCGCGTCACGTAGTTGCCCACGTAGACGACGTGGTTCCCCCCGTACTCCTGCTCGTCGACCATGTTGGTGTGCTCCACGACCGCCAGGAACGGGAACTCCGGGTCGTTGATGTTGAGCCAGTAGTACGGGATGACGCTGCGGTCGACCTCGAGGATGAAGCAGGTCGCGCCCAGGTACTGGTTCCGCCACAGCACGTCGTCGGATTCGATGTCGGCGGCCTTGGCGAACGCGGGCTGCGGGATCGTTACGATGAGGTGGTCGAACTCGTAGCTGCTGCCGTCCGAGGTCCCCACCTGCACCGCCTCCGACGGCTGGGTGATGGACGAGACCGGTTTGCTGAACTCGATCTTCCCGCCGCGTTCGGTCACCGCGTCGGTCAGCGCGCGGTAGACCTGGTCGAAACCGCCGTGGACATAACCGAGTTCGAACGTGCGGCAGTGGATCCGCGCCCACAGCCACGCCATCGAGATCTCCTCGGCGCGATCGCCGAACTTGCCCTTCAGCAGCGGTTCCCAGATGGTCGAGGTGACCTCCTTGCCCGCCCAGCGGCGCATCCAGTCCAGCGCGCGAACCCCGTTGAACCGGGACCCGTTGCGGATCAACTTCAGCGCGGCCGAGGACGCACCGAACCGGAAGCGGTCCAGCATCGAGAACTCGGGGAATCTCAGCATTTCCACCGGTGTGCCGAAGTCGTGCAGCCGGCCGTTGGAGTACACGCCGGTGGTCGGCTTGTGGAACCGCAGCCGGTCGCTGAGCCCGATGTCCTCGATGAGCTCGATCATCGCCGCGTCGCTGCGGAAGCTGTGGTGGTAGAAGCGCTCCAGCGGAGTGCCGCCGACCTCGATGGAAGCCGCGAGCCCGCCGAGTTCGGCGGAGGCTTCCAGCACCGTCACCTCGTGCCCGGCGCGCACCGCGTCGTAGGCCGCGGTCAGCCCGGTCGCACCGGCGCCGACGATCCCCACTCTCATCCGAAACTCCACCTCTTGTTGATCGTGTACTGGAACAGCAGGACCACCGGGAGGCTGGCCAGCTTGACCAGGTTCGCGTCGATCCCGAGCCACGTGGAGAACACCGCAAGCAGCAGGAACGTCAGCAAGATCCCGGCGAGGCCCACCGCGTAGAAGCGCAGGAACCGCACCAGGACCCGGTCGGTCTTGCGGAAGTTGAACAGCGAGTTGAGCACGAAGTTGTTGGTGATCCCCGCCGTCGTGCTCAGGGCGTTGGCCAGCTGGTGGTGCATCCCGAAGTGGTTGAACAGCGCCAGGAACAGCAGGTAGTCCAGCAGCACGCCGCTGCCGCCGATCACCGCGTAGAGCAGCAGTTCCCGGCTGATCAGCCGGGGACGCGGCTCAAGCTTCGTCATGCCGGATCACATCCCGGACGATGTAGAGGGGGCGTTGTTGCACTTCGCTGTAGATGCGGCCGATGTAGCTGCCGATGACTCCCAGCGACAGCATCTGCAGCCCGCCCAGGAACAGCATCACGACCATCAACATCGTCCACCCCGAGACGGTGACTTCGGGGAAGAAGAGCCGCAGCGCTACCGAGTAGGTGATGCCCAGCAGCGCCAAGGCCAGTGCCGAGAACCCCATCCTGGTGATCAGCTTGAGCGGCGCGGTGGAGAACCCGGTGACGCCGTCGGCGGCCAGCCGCAGCATCTTGCGCATCGGGTACTTGGTCTCGCCCGCGACCCGCTCGTCCCTGTCGAAGAGCAGTTCCTGCTGGTTGAACCCCATCGAGGCGACCATGCCCCGGATGAACCGGCTGCGTTCCCGGAACGTCCGCAGCTCCTCGGCAGCCCGCCGGTTGAGCAGCCTGAAATCGCCGGTGTCGACCGGGATGTCGACGTCGGAGCAGCTGCGCAGCAGCCGGTAGTAGGTGTGCGCGGTGGCGCGCTTGAACGGGTTGTCGCGCCGGGTCCGCCGCCGCGCCTGCACGACCTCGGCGCCGTCCAGCCACGCGTCGATCATCTGCAGGCTGACCCGCGGCGGGTCCTGCAGATCGGTGTCCATCACGATCACCGCCTCTCCAGCCGCGTAGTCCAGGCCCGCGGTGATGGCGATCTGGTGGCCGAAGTTGCGCGCGAAGTCGACGACCCGCACGCGGGGATCGTTCTTCGCGATGTCCTGCAGGATGCGCATCGACCCGTCGGCGGAACCGTCGTTGACGTAGATGAACTCGTAGTCGAATTCGGGTCGCGCGGCGACCGCGTCGGTGAGCTCGGTGTGGAAGTGCTTGATCCCCTCGGCCTCGTTGTAGACCGGCAGCACGTACGAGATCAGCTGTGGTGATTCGGCATCGGGAGTTCGTGCCTGCTGCGGAACCGGGATCCCGACCTCGTGCCGGACCGTGTCGGACATGGTCACTCCCCTCGCCAACCCCACCGCGGAGCTTCAACGCGTTGGACGTCGAATCGGTTGCCCGGGTAGGGGTATTGCACCTCGATGAGATGGCCCCACTCGGAATACTCGGGTGTTCTCTCGTAACCCTTGAGCCTTGTCGGGATCTCCTCTTGAACACCGACGTCCCGGACTCCGGCGAACGCCCCGCCGATCCCGCGCTCGAACGCGGCGGTGCCGCCGAACCCCGTCGAGTTCGGCGGGGTGATCAGGTACGCGGGGGCTTGGACGAGACCACTGCCGACCTCCGGCAGGTCCCGCAGGCACGGCACGTTCCAGGTCATCGACCAGTCCACGTACGTCGGGGCCTTGTCCTGCATGTACTCCGTCAGCGGGATGACCTGCCGGACCCGCGGCCCGCTGACCGCGACCCACCCGGCGGGGTCGGTGGTGCCGTCGCTCGCCGTGATGCGGACCCGGTCGGCGCCGGCCGGGATCTGCGCGGGGGACAGGTGCATGTCCCGCCAGCCGGGGTGGTCCTGCGGCTCGTCCTCGATGACGCGGTCGCTCGGGTAGGTCTCGCGCTCGTCGGAGTCCATCCAGGTGTCGTCGAGCACGACCTCGCGCGTTTCGCCGGGACCGGAGAACTCCAGCGCGACCCGGTTGCCGTCGCCGCTGCGCCCGGCCACCCCGAAGGCGAGCTCCTGGTCGGGGGCCAGCGCGGGCAGCGGGAACCAGCCGGTGGTCAGCGTGCCGGTGTTGATCTGCCCACCGGTCAGGCTGCCCCACAGCGGGACGTCGGAGGGCGGGGTGAAACCCGTTGCGAACCCGGAGCCTTCGGTGAACCCGGTCATCTCGGCGCCGTCACCGCCGCGCAGCCCCACGAGGTCGGGGGTGACGACGATCTTGTCGGCGATGCCGCAGCTGCCTCCGCGCGCGGCGGCGATGCCCTGCGCGCCGATCGAGTAGGCGTCGCCCTGCCTGATCGGCGCCGCCGCGAACGAGCCGAGCACGATCGTCACCGCCACCCCCATCGCCGTGACGCACACCAGCGCGGGTGTGCGGATCAACGCCCGTCGCGCCCGGTCATCACCTCCCCTGAACAGCGCGGAGGCGGCCATCAACAGACCGGCGACGAGCAACCAGACCAGCGGGTTGTTCAGCGGCCGGACCGGTCCTTCGCCCCACGGCACCCCGTACTGCGAGTGCAGGAACCAGTTGTTCTTGCCGGAGAAGACGAGCGCGGCCGCACCACCGGCGAGCACTGTTCCGGCCAGACCGGCGACGAGCACCACCCGGTCCCGGCTCGCGGTGACCGCGGCGACGCCGACCAGCACGACGCCCGCAGTCACAGTAGCGGCTCCGAAGCCGGCGAGCGCGCCGAAGTAGTGCGTCCACTTCGACGGGGTGAGCGTCATCAAGACCAGGCTGAGCAGCAGCGATGCCGCGGGGACGTGCGCCATCCGCAGTCCGGCGGCACGGCGAGCACCGCGGCTGCGCAGCAGCACCACGACGCTGAACGCCGCGACGACGAGGGTGAGCAGGACGGCGGCGCGGCGAGCGACGTCGCCCTGCAGGTCGAAGCCGAGCAGGTACTGCCAGCGCGTGACCTCCTGGAACCACGACACGTTCGGCCCGTAGTAGCCATGCAGGTCGGTGGCCTTCGCGGCGCCGAACAGCGACTGGTCGGCGAACATCGCCACCACACCGACCGAGGCGCTCCCGGCCAGCAGGGCGGCCACCCCCACCCCGGCCATGCGCCACAGGCGCGGCGCGAGCACCAGGAACGGGGCGATCGCGGTGATGCCCATCGGGTTGACCGCGATCGACAGCCCCGCCGCCAGCGCCGCCACGCCCAGCCACACCCGCCGCTCGGTGCGGGCGGCCTGCAGCACCGCCGCCAGCACGACGGTCAGCCCCAGCGCTTCGAAGGCCTCCGGTCGCACGCCCATCCCGAACGGCAGCCACCAGGACAGGAAGGCCAGCGCGGCCAGGACGCGAACCAGCGGCCGGTGGTGCTGTCCGGGAACGGCTGCGCCGAGCACGCCCCGGCTGAGCACCAGCCAGGTGAGCACCGCGGCGAGGATGCTGGGAATGCGCATGGCCAGCGGGTTCTGGTTCCACTCGGCGACGTGCATCAGCAGCTGCTGGACCAGCGTGAACGGCGCTTCGGAGGCGTTCTCCCAGCGGTAGTAGTTGCCGATGTCGCCGGTGCGCAGCCCGTTCTGCACGGTGACCGAGGCGAACGAGTCGTCCGGGCTGTTCGGGCCCAGCAGCCACCAACCCGCGAGCACTACCAGCAGCCCCAGGTCGATCACGTAGCCGGACAAGCGATGAGCCAGCCGTTGGCTCGGGCGTTCGACAACTTCGCGGCGTCGGCGGTCCAGCGCCGCCAGGACCGCGAAACCGGCGGCCACGAGCAGCAGCTGGACGACGATGAGCAGCTGCTTCCCCTGGGTGGGGGTTGTTTCGAACCAGTTGGCGGTGACCACCTGGACCTCGGTGCCCGTCACCTCGGCGGGGGAGAGCTGGGTGGTGAACGCGACGATGTCTCGGATCCCGGTGGTCACCGAGGCGGTCCGGTCGCCGATGCGGGCGGTGGCTCCGGACGGGCCGCCGTCGATGGCGACGTCGCAGGCTGCCCCGATCGGCGCGCGCAACGCCTCCCGGCCCGCGACCAGGGCGATCACGTGGTCCTGGGCGGTGGTGACGGCGAAGCCCTCGGTGGGCTGACCGGGCGGGCGGGAGGACACCAGCGTCGTCGGCTCACCGCGGTCCTGACCTGAGCGGACGACCTCGCACGGAACCCGGACGTGCACCTCGTCCGGGTGGTAGGGCACGACGAAGGCGAGCGTGCTCTCCGCCGGTTGCCCGGCCATCGGCCAGGTGACCGTGACCCGGTCGCCGACGACCGGCGCGAACGGGACGGCGATCGCGGCGAGCACCGCCAGGACGCCGACCACCAGGCCGAGGGCGTTGGCGAGGCGGCGGCGCGGCGTGGGCGCGGCGGGCATCGGAGGAGAGGCGTCCGCGGTGCGCTCGATCCCGTCCAGCAACGTTCCCCCAGCTCAGCGATGTTTAGCGGGTCAGCCGCAAATCGGTCCCGGGAGAATCAGTTTCGGGCATGCGGCGGTGACTCGCACGAACGATCACCGCTGCTCGAAGGGGTAGGACCCGTCGCCGTCGGCTCCGCTGACGCGTTCTCGCTGGCGAGTCGTGGTGTAGGAATCGCGTTCGCGTTCGTAGCGCACCACGAGCAGGTGACCCCAGGTGTAGCCCGGCGTTCCGCGCAACCGGGTGGGCAGCTCCATGCGCTCGGAGAGCATCGGCACCCCGGCGAACACGCCGCCGAGGTTCGGGTCGTAGGCCATCGAACCCTCACCCTCCGGGGGCGTGATGAGCATCCGGGGGCTCGCCGCGACACCGTGCCCGACCTGCGGGTAGTCGGTCCGGCAGGGGAACACGAAGCTCATCGGCCAGTCGATCAGCAGCGGTCCCTGCGCGTCCAAGGCCTGCCGCAGGCCGACGACGTCGCGCACCACCGGGCCGCTGACGCTCAACCAGCCCTGCCGGTCGGTGCTGCGGTCGGTGGCCAGCACGCGGACCCGGTCCGCGCCCGCCGGGATGTCACCGGGTTCGACGGTCATCGAGCGCCACGCGGTGAAGTCCCGCCAGTCGTCGTCGCGGCCGTGCCGCGGGTCCTCGAACGGCAGGTCCACCGGTGGCGGGTCGTGGAGCACCTCGCGTCCCAGCGGGCGGTTCCCGGCGGCGAACTCCAAGGTCAGCGAGTTGCCCTGCTCGGGACGGCCGGACACCCACATCGACAGGACCTGCTGCGCGTTCACCTGCGGCAGTCCGAACCACGGGGTGATCAGCGTGCCGGTGTTCTGCGGGCCGCCGTCCTGGCTGGTCCAGGCGAAATCGCTGGCCTGGCGGCCGGTGGGTTCGTCGGCGCGCGGATCGTCGGGATCGGCGGGCTCGGGGAGCCGCAGCGGCTCGCCGCGGTTCTCCAGGCGCAAGTCCGGCTCCTGCGGCGGTGCTCCGCCGGCGGTGAACCCGTCCAGCTCGCCGGTGTCGTCCCAGTCGATCGGAACGAGTGGCTCGGCGATGGGCATCGCCTGCACCTCGTCCTCCAGCCCGCAGCTGGACGCCTCGTGGCTGAGCCGGTTCATCCGGGCCACCGAGAAGCGGTCGCCCATCGTCTCCGGCACCGACAAGAACGAGCCCAGCAGCACCAGCGCCATCGCCAGCGCCGACCCGGTGAGCACAGAGGCCGGGGAGATCGTCCACATCAGACCGCCGAGGGCGCGGGACCGCAGCCGCATCCGGATCAGCAGCCCGACGAGCGTCAGCAGCCCGGTGACGAGTCCGACGAACATCCACAGCACCGGGCTGTCCAGCGGCAGGCCCGGCCGGACCGGGGTGTCCGCCCACGGCATCGCCAAGTTCGACTGCCACGGCCAGGAGTTCGGGCCCATGAACGCCAGACCCGACGCCACCGATGCCGCCAGCGTGCCGAGAACCCCCAGCAGTCGGGCCTCCCGGTGCCCGTCGGCCAGCGCGCCGACCCGCACGAGGAGCACCACGGTCACCGCCACCAGCGCCGGACCGACACCGATCAGCGCACCGAAGTGGTGCGTCCACTTCGACGGCGTCAGCCACAGCGCGGCCAGCACCGCGGCCACCGAACCCAGCAGCACCGGCAGATCGGTCACGGCCGTGGTGCGGTGCAGCCGTCGCATCGCGCACGCCGCGGCGATCAGCACGGCCGTGATCACCAGGAACACGACCAGCCGCTTGCCCGCCACGCCCCACATGGTGGTGCCGAGCAGACTCGCGTAGCGGTCGATCTCCTGGTACCAGCCCAGGCTCGGCCCGATCTCGTCGTGCACCTCGGTCGCGTGGAGCACCCCGTTCCAGGACGTGTCGGCGAACATCGCGACAAGACCGACAGATCCCAGGCTCGCCAGCAGCACGACGCGGACCGGCACCAGCGCCCAGCGCGGCAGCGCTCCGGGACGCACCAGGAGCGACCAGATGCGCGGCGCGAAGACCAGCACCGTCAGAACCGCGCTGACCCCGGTCGGGTTGATCGACACCGTCAAACCGCACACCAGCGCGGCCACGCCCAGCCAGCCGAACGGTGCGCTGCTGCGCGAGGCGCGCAGCAATGTGGCGACCAGGATCGACGTTCCCAGCGCGATGAACGGTTCCGGGCGGATGCCCAGGCCGTAGGGCAGCCAGCAGGCGAGGAAGAACACCGCTGTCACCATTTGCAGCGGAAACCTCCTGCGCCCCCGGCAGATCGGAGCGACGATGCCGCGGCTGACCACCAGCCAGGTCAGCAGACCGGCGGCTGCGCTGGGCATCCGCAGCCAGAGCGGCTCCAGGCCGTCGGCCGACCACCACCGCATGAAGTGCTGCACCAGGGTGAACGGCGCTTCGGAGGCGTTGAACCAGCGGTAGTAGTTGCCGATGTCCCCGGTCCCGGCGGAGTTGCGGACGGTCATCATCGCGAAGCCGTCGTCGTCGGTGAGCGGCCCGACGAACAGCCACACCCAGATCACCGCGGCGACCCCGGCGTCCACCGGCCACAGCAGCGGGTGCGGGCGGAAACCGCGCAGCGCAGGTGGGGCGTGGGCGAACAGCAGCAGCAGCGAGCACAGTCCGAGCAGCAGCGCCGCCTCGATCAGGCTCCGCTTGGTCTCGGTGGGGGAGGTGTCAGCCCACGCGTAGGTGCGCGCGGTGACCGAAAGCCCGTGCAGCTGCTCGGGTTCCAGCGAGGTGGCGAAGGTGAAGACCTCGGGCGCGGGCACACCGGGCAGCATGATCGGCGCACGTCCGGCGGGTTCGACGACCGAGCCCGCGCCGTCACCGCGAACCACCAGACCGCAGGACCCGGCGGGGAGTTCCACCTCGCGTTCGCCCAGCAGCAGCCGGGGGTGTCCGTCCTGGGTGGACAGCACCAGCCCTTCGCGGTCGCTGCCCGGCGGCAGGGTGCTGAGCACCGTCGTCGGCTCGCCCAGCGCGGCGCGCATCGTCGCGCAGGGCACGGTCGCGCGGAACTCGGCGGGCCGGTAGGGCGTGATGAACGCCGTCGTCGTGGGGTTCTCACCCGTCGCCGCGGGCCAGTGCACCTCGGTGCGGTCGAGCAGCACCGGCGCCAGCGGGAGCGCGATCGCGCAGCACGAACCCGCGACGCCCAGGCACAGCGCGATCAAGTGCGCCAGCCATCTGCCCAGGTGCGAACGCCGAGGGACGTCGTCGACCCGCGGTGTGGCGGGCGCTTCGACCGGAGCCGTGCTCGTCAGGTACTTCACCCTTCTCGTTCTCCCGGGGTGATCGTGCCGATGCCGGCGAGGGAACCGCGTCAATTCTCATGCAGTTCCACGACAGCCACCGCGCTCCAGGTTGCCCGACAGGCGGAACATACCGGGAAGAGACGTCAGTGGGACCTGCGTGCGACCGCCATGAGGTGCGGGCTGGCCCCCAGCAGCTCGGGAGCCGACTCGACTCGGCGGATCGCCCGCAGCGTCGCTTCCCGGTACTCCGGCTCGTTCAGCCGGCGGGTGTCTGCGGCCCACGCCGCCACGCTCTCCACCGCCACCAGCTCGATCGCCCGGAAACCCGCGTCGGCGACCTCATCGCGCAGGTCGGCGGGCCGGTGGAAGTAGGTGAGGGTGAACCAGTGCGGGAATTCGTCGGGCCTGGTGTTGCGGTGCAGGCCGTCGCGCAGCGCGCCCTGGACGAGTTCTTGGAAGTCGGGGTTGACGATGTCGCCCATCGCCACGCCGTCGAAGGTCGACGCGTAGCGCGACACGGCCGCCGCGAAGAGCACGCCTCCCGACTTGAGCACCCGGTGCGCTTCGCGCAGCGCGCGCAACCGGTCGGCGCGTTCCAGCAGGTGGTAGAGGGGGCCGAGCAGCAGCACCGCGTCGGCGGTGCCGTCGTCGAAGGGGAGGTCCCGCGCGTCGTTGACGGTGCAGCCGGCCAGCGGTGCGGCGGGTTGGGCGGCGGACGCCTCGGCTGCGGCCGCCACGTGCGGAGGCCAGGCGTCCACCAAGTGCACCTCGTAGCCGTCGCGGGCCAGCGGCAGGGCGTAGGCGCCCTCGGCGCCGCCGATGTCGTAGACGACGCCCGGTGCCGGCGGCAGGTGTCGACCCAGCAGTTCGGCGGTGCGCAGCGCCTCCAGGTATCCCCAGGTGCTGAGGCGATCCCGCTCCGGACCGAGCCGGTAGTACTCGGCGATGGCCGTCTCGAAGTCGTCCACGAAGGATCAGGTTACTGGGGGCGTCCAGTCGCTCACACGCAGTCCTGGGAAGTTTTCCCGTGATAGGCCGATCGGGCGAAAAACGTCTCCCCGCCGTTGTTTCCGCGTGCGTGGAGAAACCTCGGAGCCACCCCGGGCGTCCGATGGGAGTCTGCTCGCGGACGTTCCGTGGGTCCTCCGGGTGGTGAGGGCAGGTGGAGGACCCACGGACGCGGATGCCTGGTGAACCCCACTTCTCCGGGCATCCGCGCTTCCCGATGCGCGCCGCGCGTCTGGAAGTCGGCGGGCGTCGCGACGCCCGCACAGTTACAGATCGCCGCGGGAGGGCGAAACGTTGCCTGTTCGCGGCGAAGTTGTCCCGATCGAGATCCCGTTCCAGTGTTCTGGACAAACCGGGCAGCCGAGATGGGATTCTGGATCTCGCCGGGATGCGCGGTCAACCCGGAGAGGCGAAAGGGGCCGCCGGGATGCACCCGACGACCCCGTTCTGCCCGGAGCGTTCGATCTGGCACGCCTCGTCGCGGATGCCGCAGCCAGACCACGTGAGAGGTCCCGCTAACCCGCACCGCCCAGCGAACCGACCCGAAACTGCTCCTAGAACGGCAGCTTCTTGAAGATGAAGCGCGGAACGTGCTTGAGCACGAACATGACCCAGCGCATCTGGCCGGGCGCGTAGACCTCTTCCTTGCCCTTGCGGACGCCATCGATGATCGCCTCGGCGACCTGGTCCGGGGTCTGCGACATGGGCGGCGGCTTCATGCCCGCGGTGAGCTTCGTGTGCACGAAGTTCGGGCGGATCACGGTGACCTTCACACCGTGCTCCTCCAGCGCGTAGGTGAGACCGGTGTAGAAGATGTCCAGGCCGCCCTTGGAGGAGCCGTAGACGAAGTTCGAGCGGCGAGCGCGCTCACCGGCCGGGGAGGCCATCACCGCGATGCTGCCGTGGCCCTGCTTCTTGAGCTTGTTGGCCAGCAGCACGCCCAGGCCCACCGGGGCGACGTAGTTGATGTCGGCGACGGCACGGGCGGCCTCGAAGTCCGTCCAGCCCTTCTCGTTGTCACCCTGGATGCCGAAGGCGATCAGCGTGACGTCGACGTCGCCGTCGGCGAACGCCTTGTCGATGACCTCGGCGTGCGTCTCCGGCTTGCGGGCGTCGAAGTGCAGGATCGACACCGTGCTGCCCGTCTTGCGCAGCTCCTCGGCAGCGGCTTCGAGGCGCTCGGACTCCTCGGGGCGGTCGGCCAGCACGATACGCAGCGCGCGGGTCTGCGCGTACTGCTTCGCGGTGGTCAGCGCGATGTCCGAGGTGCCGCCGAGCACCAGCAGGGATTGGGGGTTGCCAACAGCGTCGATCACAGCTCAAGCCTCCGGCTCATGTCTGAGGCGAATTTGCCTTCGGGGTCAATGGTCTGGCGGATCTTCTTGAACTCGTCCACCCGCGGGTACATCTGGTGGAAGGTCTCCGCGGACGTCCGCGAGTCCTTGGCGGTGTACAGCCGGCCGCCGAGGGAGAGCACGTCCTCGTCCAGCTCGGTGCAGAACTTGCCCAGACCGTCGACGATCGGGAAGTCCAGGCACACCAGCCAGCCGGGGTGCGGGTAGGAGAGCGGGGACCGGTTGCCCTCGCCCATCTTCTTGATGACGTTGAGGAACGACACGTTGCCGGACTGGGCGACCTTGCGGATGATCCGCTTGAGGTCCTCGTCCTTGCCGTAGGGCAGCGAGAACTGGTACTGCAGGAAGCCCTGCGAACCGTAGGCCCTGCTCCACTCGCCGATCAGGTCGAGCGGGTGGTAGAAGGCGGTCAGGTTCTGGATCAGGTCGCGGCCGCGCTTGGGCGTCTTCCAGTAGTACAGCTCGCCGATCGTGCCGAAGGTCAGCTTGTTGGCCAGCCGCGGCGGGAAGACGTCCGGCAGCGTCAGCAGCTGCGGCGCGTCGAACTTCAGCGGGTCGGCCCGCAGCTTCGGCGGCAGCTGGTCGAGCGTGGCCAGCGAGCCGCGGCCGAACGCGCCGCGGCCGAGCTTCGCCCCGGTGGACATCGAGTCGAACCACGCCGACGAGTAGGTGTACTTGTCGTCCGAGCCGTCGTTGAACAGCTCGATCGTCTCGTCGAGGTTCGCGGTCCGGTCGGCGTCGGCGATGAAGTACGCGGTCTCGGTCCGGGTCATCCGGATCGAGGCGCGCAGGATGATGCCGGTCAGGCCGATGCCCGCCACCGTCGACCAGAACAGGTCGGCGTCCGGGCCGTTCGGCGTGATCGTGCGGATCTCGCCGTCGGCGGTGAGCAGGTCCATCGCCACCACGTGGTTGCCGAAGCTGCCCGCGCTGTGGTGGTTCTTGCCGTGGATGTCGTTGGCGATCGCGCCACCCACGGTGACCTGCCGGGTGCCCGGCAGCACCGGGACCCACAAGCCGTAGGGCAGCGCGGCCCGCATCAGCTCTTCCAGGCTCACGCCCGCGTCGACGTCGACGATGGCGGTGTCCGGGTTGATGTCGTGAACGCGGTTGAGCGCGGTCATGTCGACGACCACGCCACCGGCGTTCTGCGCGACGTCGCCGTAGCTGCGGCCCAAGCCGCGGGCGATGACGCCCCGCTCGTCGGCGGTGCGCACCGCCTCGGCGATGGCGTCGACGTCGGTCGTGCTGAGCACGCGCACCCGGGACGGTGCCGTTCGTGCCCAACCGGTCAGCGTGCGGTACTCCATTGCTGCGGTCACAGGCCCAGCCTTCGCGAAAGGTCGGAGACGAAGATGCCCTGCGGGTCGACCGAAGCGCGGATCTTGCGCCACTCGTCGATTCGCGGGTACATCTTCTCGATCATCTCGGCATTGGTCCGCGACTCCTTGGCCAGGTACAACCGGCCACCTGCGTCGAGGACCATCTCGTCAAGCTCCTGGCAGAGCCGGTCCAGGCCCGGGGTGATCGGGATGTCGACAGTCAGCGTCCAGCCTTCCTGGGGGAATGACATCGGGGCGTCGTTGCCCGGCCCGAAGGTCTTGAGCACGTTCAGGAACGACACGTGGCCCGAGGCGCTGATCTTGTCGATGGACCGGCGGAACATCGTTTCCTGGCCGAACGGCACCATGAACTGGTACTGCAGGAAGCCGTTCGGGCCGTAGATGCGGTTCCACTCGCCGACCAGGTCCAGCGGGTGGAAGAACTGGGTGATGTTGTGCACCGCGCCGTGCTTGGTCGGTGCCTTGCGGTACCAGACCTCGTTGAACGCGGTGATCGTGTACTTGTTGACCAACCCGTTGGGGAAGATCGGTGGGGCGGTCATCAGCTGCGGCGCGTTGAACTTCAACGGGTCCTTGCGCAGCTTCTTCGGCAGGTCCTCCAGCTTGGCCGAGTTGCCCCGGGTCAGCAGCGCGCGGCCCAGGCTGTCGCCGCGGGCGAGCGAGTCGAACCAGGCCACCGAGTACACGTAGTTGGCGTCGGAGCCGTCGGTGAAGTGCTCGATCAGCTCGTCCAGGTTCTTCGTCCGCACGTTGTCGACCACGAAATACGCGGTCTCGACGCGCTTGAGCTTGACCGTGGCCCTCACGATGATGCCGGTCAGGCCCATGCCCCCGACGGTCGCCCAGAACAGCTCCGAGGTGTCGCCCTCCGGCTTGAGGGTGCGGACCTCGCCGTCGGCGGTGAGCAGGTCCAGCGACAGCACGTGGCTGCCGAAGCTGCCCTGCGAGTGGTGGTTCTTGCCGTGGATGTCGGATCCGATGGCGCCGCCGACGGTGACCTGGCGGGTGCCCGGCAGCACCGGGATCCACAGCCCGTGCGGCAGGAGCCGGCGCATCAGGGTGTCCAGCGGAACCCCTGCGTCGACGTCCACCACGGCGTCGTCGACATCGATCATGTGCACGCGGTCCAGGGCGGTCATGTCGATGACCGTGCCCCCCGCGTTCTGGGACGGGTCGCCGTAGCTGCGACCCAGGCCGCGCGCGATGACGCCCCGCTCGCCCGCCTCCCGGACCGCGTTGGCGATGGCCTCGACGTCCGGAGTGCTGAGGACGTGTGCCCTGGTGGGCGCCGTGCGCCCCCAGCCGGTCAGCGTCTGTAGCTCGTCCTTCACCGATCCCACCCAGCCGAGTCTATCCGCGCATCGGGTTCTTCCATCGCCGGGTACGAGCGGTCCCCAGCGGATGGCGAAGCGTCATCGCTACACTCTCGGGGGACGTGTGTGCCACGGTCCCGGCATCTCCAGCTGGGTCGGAGGGCGTCTGGTCCTGCCGTCGTTTCGTAAGGGTGAACCTGTGACAGTGGCCGATACCGCAGCCAACACCGAGCCCAGGAAACTGGGCGTGTTCAACCAGCTGGCGCGCTTCATCATCATCGGCGGCGGCTGCGCCGTCATCGACTTCGGCACGTACTCGCTGCTGCTCGGCGTTCTCGGCTGGCCGATCTGGCTGTCGAAGTCCCTGTCGTTCATCCTGGGCACCACGGCTTCCTACGTGATCAACCGCAAGTTCACCTTCCAAGGCGCGGGCCAGGGCAACACCACCGCGAAGGTCGGTGCCTTCGTCGTGCTCTACACCACGACGTTCTTCGTGAACATGGGCTCCAACCAGCTGCTGTGCGTGGTCTTCAACGCGCAGGAGGCATGGCAGTTCACGTTGTTCTGGGTCATCGCCCAGGGGCTCGGCACGATGATCAACTTCATCATGCTCAAGCTCCTCATCTTCCGCGACTGACCAGCGAAACGCGCATCGAACGGGCGCTCGGCCACCCTGGCCGGGCGCCCGTTGCGTCCCGTCCTTCGGCGGGTGATCGCCGGTGGGGTGGTGACGGCCGACGGCGGCGGGCAGGGCATCGGGAAGGTGGCAGCGGACAGCGGAGAACCCTCCCGTCCCAGGCCTCGCTCCCGAGTGGGAGGCCTGCGGCGCGAGGGTTCTGCGCTGGTGAGGCTTACTGGCCCCCTTCTTCGGGTGCTTCGAAGCCCTTGACGTCGTTGCGGTCGTCGGAACTGGGGACGTCGCCCGGGAGCTGCAGGCTCTTCGGCAGCGGTCCCGGGGTCCAGTTGCCCCAGTGGGTCTCCGTGTGGACGTCCATGGCCGTCTGAGCCGGTACGGCGTCCGCGTCGTACGGGTCCACGGCGTACAGCGAGCCCCAGTCCCGGTGGATGTTGTTCTTCATGTACGTCGGCAGCTCGCGCATGCTCGTCGCCACGTTCAGCCAGCCGAACGGACCCCCGGAGTCCGGGGACGACCAGCCCTGGCCGATGTCGCGGACCTCGGCACCGGCCGCGACCCGGAACTTCGGGATCTCGGCGACGCCGTGCTGCACGCGCGGCAGCTGCAGGCACGGGTGCACCAGCGCGGCCGTCCACTCCACGAACGCGGGCTGGTCACCGACGAAGTCGGTCATGTTCACCAGCTGCGGCGCGCGCGGGGCGCTGACCGCGACCCAGCCGTTCGGACCGAGCGCGTTGTCCACCGCGACCACGCGCATCTTCGTGGCGCCCTCGGACTTGCCGCCGAGGGTGTAGCGGAAGTCCCGCCAGTACGGGACTCCTTCCCGCTGCACCACGTACTTGCGCTCGGTGATCAGGAAGCCGTTCGGGGTGTCGTGCCCGAATTCGAGCGCCACCGAGTTCGCGCCCAACTCGGCGCCGGCCAGCGACAGCACCACGGGCACCTCGCCGCGCTGCGCGCGCTCAGGCAGGTCGTACCACTGGGTGCGCAGCTCACCGGTGCCGACGGCGGCGGCGTCGTAGCTGCCCCACACCGGCGCGTTGTCGTTGCCGAACTGGTGCGGCGGCTTCCAGTTGGGTTCCTGCGGGTCGGTGCCGTCGCCCGGCGGCAGGCCGGGCTGGTTGAAGCCGGACAGCTTCGCCCGCATGTACTGGTCGGCGTCTTCCTTGTCCTTCAGGCGCTTGGGCGGGACACCGATGTCCTCGTCCTCGGACGGCGCCGCCGTGGCCGGCTGTTCCCCGGCCACGCGCAGCATCCCGGACTGCGGGTTGGTCTCGACGTAGATGTAGTCGGACAGGCCGCAGCTGGTGCCCACGATCTGCTTGATGTTGTCCGCGCCGAGGCTGTAACTGCCCCACTGCTTCTGGATGACCTTGCCGAAGTTCGCCAGTTCGAACAGCACCAGCAGGGCGCACAGTATCGACAGCGGAGCCGTGCCCATCCGCAGCGCGCGGCTGCGGCCCTCCTCGCGGTTGAAGCGCTCGTCGACGACCTTCGGGTTGTGCTCGTCGATCCTCAGGTGCTCGATGAACGCCACGACCAGCGCGATGAACGCGACGATCAGCAGCATCGTGCTCAGGTGCCTGCCCTTGAGCTGCGGCGGCATGTTGTACCAGGGCACACCCCAGCCGGAGACGTACCACCACGCGTTGGGGCCGGTGGCGGCGAAGGCGAGGATGACCATCAGACCCGCGAAGAACGCGGCCCTGTTGCGCTTCGAGCGCAGCACGGTGGTGCTGGTGGCCAGCGCGGTCAGCGCGGCCAGCGCACCGCCGGTGGCGGCCAAGATGCCGAAGTGGTGCGACCACTTGGTGGGGGTCAGCACGAGCACGCCGAAGGACATGGCGCTGATCGCCAGCAGTCGCCGGCTCGGGCCCAGCGCCGCACCCCGGATCCGGCCCCGGCGCAGCAGCACCACGGCGCAGGTCGCCAGGCACAGGATGACCAGCAGCACGGGGAAGCGTCGCGTCATGGAGCCGTCCGCCGTGGGGCTGAACAGCAGGTTGTAGCGGCTGAGCTCCTCGTACCAGCTCTGGCTGGGGCCGATGTCGGTGCGCAGGTCGGTGGCGTCCATGACCGACTGCCACGTCTGGTCGGCGAACACCAGGGTCAGGATCACGAACCCTGATGAGGCGATCGGCGCCAGCACCGGCAACCAGCCGAACTCCAGGGCCCGCTTGCGCAGCAGCCGGAACAGCGGCTTGAGGGCGGCCACGAACGGCAGCACGGACACCATGCCGTGCGGGTTCGCTCCCACCGACAGCGCGGCGACCACGAGGCCCAGCGCGGCCGGCATCAGCCGGTCGGTGGCCACGGCGCGCTCGACGGCGCACAGCGCCAGCAGCGAGAACAGCACCACGACCGGCTCGGGGCGCAGGCCGTTGTTGTAGGGCAGCCAGAACGCCAGGAACACGGCCGCGGCGGCCCAGCCGGCGGCGTTGGAGCGCCGGACCTGCTGGCCGAGCCGGGGCAGCACCTCGCGGGAGATCAGCAGCCAGCTGACGATGCCCATCAGCAGCGCGGGCAGTCGCACCCACGGCGTGGCCGTGGAGACCTGCACCCACACCGAGTACACCTCGTAGAACCAGCCGAACGGGGCCTCCGGGACACCGAACCAGCGGTAGTAGTTGGAGACGTACCCGAAGCTCTCACGCGCTCGCGCGATGTTGAGGATGTAGCCGTCGTCCGAGGTCATCGCCCCGATGACCCACCACACCAGCAGCGAGCCGATCACCGCGACGTCCCGGAACGTCGGCTTCCACCAGCCGATGGCCAGCCACTTCGGGGGACGCCTGCCCGCGCGCACGTCCAGGCGTCGCAGGCAGAACACCGAGCCGATGAAGGCCAGCACGGTCAGCGCGATCACGGCCAGCTTCAGCGACGTCGCCTGGCTCTCGTAGCGGGTGTCCACCCGCGCCTCGAACGACAGTCCGCGCACGTCGTCGAGGTGGTCGTCGATGTCGGAGTACACACCGGTCAGCTGCGGGCGCTGGTCGCCGCGCAGGTTGGCGATCGACTGATCGCCGACGCTGGCGGTGCTGCCGTAGCCGTCGGAGCGCAGCGAGATCGAGCAGTCCCCGGCGGGTATCGCCGCGGTGCCGACCTGCTGGCCCTTGGTCAGCAGCGTCAGCTGGCCGTTGTCGACCTGCAGCGTCAGACCGGTCAGCTTGCCGTAGTCCGACGAGGGCGGGTTCGTGCTCAGCAGCACGGCCGCGCCGTTGGTGCGCGCGTCGAGGCTCCGCGCCGACACGCACGGCACCTCCGCGTTGAGCCACAGCGGCGAGTAGCCGACCAGCGGCGCCGACACCGACTTGGTGCCCTCCGCCGTCGGCCACTTCAGGGTCGTGATGTCGTGGTTGACGGGCAGGAACGGCACCGCCAGGGCGAGCACCGTGCCCAGCACGCCCAGAGCGGAGGCGAACAGCTTCAGCCGCCTGGCCGACGGTCGAGAGCGGTCGGTCCCGTTGTCTGCCGAAGGGTCGTCCGTTCGGCGGCTGTCTTCCTGGCCACTGAGCACGAAAGGAGAATAGTAGTTGCTGGTCCGGGCGCTTTCGCGGCATTCCGAGGGTGTGCGAATCGACACCAGGGGTAACGCCGTGAGCTGCGAACTCAGTTCGATCTCAGGCGTCTCTAAGCGTCCCGTGACCCTCCGGTTATCGAGTCCGGTGTGAAGTCCGCGTAAAGAGCGAGCGGCCGCCGGGAGTTCCGGCGACCGCTCGGTCGAAGCTTCGGATCAACGGCGGAAGAACCGCTCCTTGCGGCCCTGGATCACCAGGCGCAGCCACTGGCGGAACGCCTTCGGGTCCTTGCGCTGCACCACGAAGTACAGGCCGAACCGGACGACCTCCAGGGCGCCGATCTTGCGCATTCCCGGCTGCGAGAGCAGGTAACCGCGGTTGCGGTAGGTGTAATAGCGCTTGTTGGCGTCGGAGGGGTCCTGGGCGTGGAACCGGCCGCCCAGCATCGGCTTGAACTCCGCCGAACCGTCCGGGTGCAGGAACTTCGTGCGGAACGTGGTCCCGAACGGCAGGCCCGAGCGCACCAGGCGGCGGTGGATCTCCACCTCGTCGCCCCGGAAGAACAGCCGGTAGTCCGGCACGCCCACGACGTCGAGCGTGGTGGCGCGGAACAGCGCGCCGTTGAACAGCGAGGCGATGCCCGGCAGGAAGTCCTCCGGCAGCTCGCTGACCTCGCGCTTCCAGGTCAGGCCACGGCGCAGCGGGAAGGCGAGCGTGTCAGGGGTGTCGATGTTGACCACCACCGGCGACACGGCGGCCAGCCGCCGCTTCTCGGCGACCTCCAGCAGCGTGGACAGCGCGCGCTCGTCGGCCGGGCGGCCGTCGTCGTCCCCGAGCCACACCCACTCCGCGCCCAGCGACAGCGCGGTCAGCATGCCCAGCGCGAAGCCGCCGGCGCCGCCGAGGTTCCGCTGCGAGGCGATGTAGGTGGAGGGCACCGGGCAGTCGTCGACCACGTCGGAGGCCGACTGGTCGGGACCGTTGTCGACCACGACGAGGTGGTCCGGCAACCGGGTCTGACTCGCGATGACCTTCAGGGACTCGGCCAGCAGCTCGCGACGGTGCCTCGTGACGATGACCGCGACTACGGATCCGGCGGGCAGCTGCTGTGCGGAGTCGGTGTTCATGAGCCTTCTTCGCTCCCGATCGTGGCCCGTGATTCGCCGATCCGGGCCAGGGTTTCCTCACTCAGGTTGTTGAAGGGGTCGTACCCCTTGTAGTGCGTCAAGACCTCGCGCAGCGAGCCCTCTTCGCGAATACCGCCCTTGTCCATCCAAATCGCGGTGCTGCACAGCTCGACGAGGAACTCGTCGGAGTGCGATGCGAAGACAAGCATGCCGGACCGCTTGACGAGGTCGTTGAGGCGGTCCCGCGCCTTCTCCAGGAACTCCGCGTCGACCGCGCCGATGCCCTCGTCCAGGATCAGGATCTCGGGGTCGATCGAGGTCACCACGCCCAGCGCGAGCCGGACCCGCATGCCGGTGGAGTAGGTGCGCAGCGGCATCGCCAGGTAGTCACCGAGCTCGGTGAACTCGGCGATGTCGTCGATCCGCTTCTCCATCTCCTTGCGGGACATGCCCAGGAAGAGGCCGCGGATGATGATGTTCTCGTAGCCGGAGATCTCCGGGTCCATGCCCACGCCGAGGTCGAACACCGGCGCGACCTTGCCGACCACGCGAGAGCTGCCCCGGGTGGGCTCGTAGATGCCCGACAGCAGCCGCAGCAGCGTGGACTTTCCCGCGCCGTTGTGGCCGACCAGCGCGACCCGGTCACCTTCGCGCAGCGACATGTTGATGTCGTGCAGCGCCTCGATGACCGGCACCCGGCTGTCCGTGCCGATCTTGCCCCCGGCTCGGCCGAGCACGGCCTTCTTCAGCGAGCGGGACTTCGCGTCGAAGATCGGGAAGTCGACCGCCGCGTTCCATACGTCGATGCTGACCATGGTTTATATCGGCCTCACTCAGACCCAGTAGGAGACACGGGCACGGTAGTTGCGCAGGACGAACAGCGCCACAGTCCAACCCACGACGGTGATCGCGCCGCACACCAGCCAGTGGTGCCAGGCGATCGGGCTGCCGAGCATGGGCTGCCGGATGATCTCCAGGAAGTGCATGAACGGGTTGATCTCGGCGAGCTTCGCGCGCTCCGCGATCACGGGGTTCGGGCTCGACTTGAACTGGTCGTAGTTCCACACGATCGGCGTCATGAAGAACATCAGCTGCACGATGCTCTGGGTCACCGGCGGGATGTCGCGGAACCGCGTCGAGATGGTGCCGACCACCATGATCACCCAAGCGCCGTTGAGCCCGATCAGCACGAACGCCGGGATCGCCAGCAGGACCGTCCACGACAACGGCTGCGGGAAGATCAGCAGCAGCACGAAGTACACGGCGAGGTTGTGCGCGAAGAACAGGACCTGCCGCCACAGCAGCCGCAGCACGTGAATGCTGACCGGCGCCGGGAGCTGCTTGATCAGCCCCTCGTTGGAGATGAAGACCTCGGAACCGTCGTTGACGCAGTTCCCGATGAAGCCCCAGACGATGAAGCCCACCGCCAGGTACGGCAGGTGCTCCGCCAGCGGCTGCCCGAACAGCTGCGAGTAGAGCAGACCGAGCGCCGTGACCGTGACGGCCATGCTGATGGTGATCCACAGCGGGCCGATGACGGAGCGGCGGTAGCGCTGCTTGATGTCCTGCCAGCCCAGATGAGCCCACAGCTGTCGCTGGCTGAGGGCGTCACTGATGTCGTTGAACGCTTTTCGCCAGGACCGCGGCGAGATCTCAGAAGGCGCCGGGGGTCGGTCTAGCGTGCTCGTAGCATGCACGAGCGAAAGAGTACCGACCACGCGTGTGCCCACTCGGGCTGGGCGTCACTCGAAGGCGTAGCGCCCGCTTGACGTCGGGCGCTACCTTCCGTTAGTACGCAGGACCACTAGAGGTACTGCCCGGTGCCCTTGGTCGGGCCCATGTCCGGTTCGCCTGAACCTGCCGGCAGGCCTCGGCGCATCTGCTCCAGCTGGGCCCGTGCGGCCATCTGCTGGGCGAACAGCGCGGTCTGCAGGCCGTGGAACAGACCCTCCAGCCAGCCCACCAGCTGGGCCTGGGCGATCCGCAGCTCTGCGTCCGAGGGCGTGCTCTCCTGCGCGAACGGCAGTGACAGCCGTTCCAGCTCCTCGATGAGCTCCGGCGCCAGGCCCTGCTCCAGCTCCCGGATGGAGGACTGGTGGATCTCCTTCAGCCTGCTGCGGCTCGCCTCGTCCAGCGGCGCCTGGCGGACTTCCTCCAGCAGCTGCTTGATCATGGTGCCGATGCGCATCACCTTGGCCGGCTGCTCCACCAGGCCGTTGATGTCCTCGCCGTGCTCCTGACCCTCTTCGCCGGTTTCGGTTGCGCCGGCACCCACGGGGTTGCCGTCCTCGCCCACCACGAACACCTGCGGACGCTCTTGTTCGTTCATGGCTGCCATGTTCCCAGTGTCCCGCGAGATCGTGGGAGGGGTCGTGCCGACTCGCCCGCAGCGCTGGGGCAACGGCTCGCGAGTGATGCAGTATCGGCCACCCTGGACGCCGCCGAGCTCCGCGTTTCAGTAATGTCTGGATCATGGCGTTCGACGTCGCGGCGGTTCGCGGACTCTTCCCGGCGCTCGGCGACGGGTGGGTGCACCTGGACGCCCCGGCAGGCATGCAGGTTCCCGAGCAGGTGGCAACAGCGGCATCGACCGCGCTGCGGGCCCCGGTTTCCGGTCCTGGCGGGAACTTCCCCGCTTCGCAGCGCGCCGAGGCGATCGTGGAGGCCGCTCGTCGCGCGATCGCGGATCTCGTGGGTGCCAAGCCCTCCGGGGTGGTGCTCGGGCCGAACTCGGCCGTGCTGCTCGGCAGGCTCGCCGACGCCCTGGGCGACGGCTGGATGATCGGCGACGACGTCGTCGTCTCCCGGCTGGACTCGCCCGACAACGTCGACCCGTGGCAGCGCGCCGCCCAGCGCTCCGGTTCGACCGTGCGCTGGGCCGAGATCGACATCGAGACGTGCGAGCTGCCGACCTGGCAGTACGGCGACCTGGTCACGCCGCGCACGAAGGTCGTGGCGATCACGGCGGCTTCGGGCGCGGTCGGCACCCGGCCGGACATCCGCCCGGCCGCGGAGGCCGCTGACGAGCACGACGCGCTGCTGGTCGTCGACGCCTCCGCCGCCGCTCCGTTCGTCCCGCTGGAGATCACCGAGCTGGGCGCCGACGTGGTCGCCGTCAACGCCTCGGCGTGGGGCGGTCCGCAAGTGGGAGCGCTGGCCTTCCGCGACCCGGCGATGCTCGACCACCTGCCGTCGGTGTCGCTGGACCACAGCGCCAGGGGGCCGGAGCGCCTGGAGATGGGGCCGCACGCGTTCCCGCTGCTCGCGGGCCTGGTCGCCTCGGTGGACTACCTCGCCGGTCTCGACGACGCGGCCATCGGGCCTCGCCGGGAACGGCTGCTGACCTCGTTGCGCGCGGTGAAGTCCTACCAGGCGGGTCTGCTGACCAACCTGACCAACGGGCTGCGCAAGCTCCCCGAGGTGATGCTCATCGGCGATGCCATGCGCCGAATCCCGTCGGTGGCCTTCACCGTCAACGGCGTCAAGGCCGAGGACGCCGTGTTGCACCTGGCCGACCAGGGCATCTGCGCCTTCGCCGACCCGGGCACCCACGGCGTCTTCGCGGCCCTGGGCGCGGCCGAGGTCGGCGGAGCCATCCGGGTCGGCCTGGCGCACTACACGAACTCCACCGAGGTCGACCAGCTCCTCCAGGCGGTCGCCGACCTCACCTGATACCGGCTTCCGCGCGCAGTTCGAGACCTGCGGGGGCGTCGAGCTCCGCGCGCGATCGCGTCCTCACCGCACCAGGAGGACCTTGCCCCGGACATCGCCCGATTCGAGGGTGGCGTGGGCGCGGGACGCCTCGGCCATCGGGACCTGCGCATGCACCGGCATCCGCACCTCGCCGCCCTCGATCAGCGGCCAGAGGCGTTCGCGCACGTCGGCGACGATGCGGGCCTTGCCGTTCGGCCCGTCCACGGGGCGTCCGCGCAGGCCGAGGGCCGACATGCGCAGGCGCTTCATCAGCATCTTGCCCATGTTCAGCTCGGCCTTGGCGCCGCCCTGCATCCCGATCACGGCCAGGAACCCGTCCACGGCCAGCGCGGAGAGGTTCCGGTCCAGGTAGGACGCGCCCATGTTGTCGAGGATGATGTTCGCCCCGCCGAGACCCTTGATGATCTCGACGAAGTCCTCGTCGCGGTAGGAGATCACCGGATCGGCGCCCAGCTCCGCGCAGAGCGCGCGGCTCTCGGCCGATCCCGCGGTCGCGGCGACTCGTGCGCCCAGTGCCTTGGCGATCTGGATCGCGCAGGTCCCGATGCCGCCCGCGCCGCCGTGCACCAGGAACGTGTGCCCTTCGCGCAGTCCGGCTTCCATGACCACGTTCGACCACACGGTGCAGCCGACCTCGGGAATCCCGGCCGCCTCCACCAGGTCCACCCCGGCGGGTTTGGGCAGCACCTGCGCCGCGGGGACGGCCACCCGCTCGGCGTAGCCGCCGCCGGCCAGCAGCGCGCACACCTCGTCGCCGACGTTCCAGCCGGTCACGCCCTCGCCGATCTCGGCGATCGTGCCGGAACACTCCAGTCCGGGGATCTCGCTTGCGCCCTTGGGCGGCGGGTAGTTGCCTTGGCGCTGAGCGAGGTCGGCGCGGTTGACCGCGCTGGCCACGACGTCGATGACCACCTCACCGGGGCCAGGCTCGGGGTCCGGGTGTTCGGTCCACACCAGAACGTCGGGGTCACCGGGCTCGCGGATTGAAATCCCATGCATGCCCGTGACGGTAGTCAGCCTCGGGCGGCGCGAAAACCGAGAACGCGGACCGGGTCGGGAAAAACGGGAAACATTCCCGCTTCTGAACTCCGTCCGGGTTCGCTTGACTGGATCGGACAACCACCCAATCCGCACAAAACGGGGGAGCTCGATGAGTTCGCGAACCACCACACCCAGACGCACGGCCGCTGCTCTGGCCGCCACTTGCGCGGCAGCTCTGGTCGCCATCGCCCCGGCCTCCGCGGCACCGGCCGGTCTCGGCGACCGGATCACCGGTGACGCCGTCAACCGTCACCTGATCGCGTTGCAGCGGATCGCCGACAGCAACGGCGGGAACCGCGCGTCCGGGCTTCCCGGGTACGAGGCGAGCGTGGACCACGTCGCGGGCAAGTTGCGCGGTGCTGGCTTCGACGTGACGACGCCGGAGTTCACCTACGACGCCTACTACCTGGACTCCTTCAGCCTCGCGGTCGCCGGTCAGCCCACCGAGGGCGATGCGCTGGAGTACTCCCCGGCCACCCCGCAGGGCGGGATCACCGCCCCGCTGTCGGTCGCCGCGGTCGACGACACCCCGGGCTGCGAGGCCGCGGACTTCCCCGCTGACGTGGCGGGTTCGGTGGTCTTGATCCAGCGCGGCTCCTGCACCTTCGCCCACAAGCAGCGCGTCGCGGCAGATCTCGGTGCCGCGGGCGCGATCATCTACAACAACGTCGACGGGCCGCTCAACGGCACGCTCGGCGACCCCGCGGACGCGCGCATCCCCAGCGCGGGCGTGACCAAGCAGGTCGGCGAGGTCCTGGCCGGGCAGGCGGGCGCCGAGGTGGAGCTGGACGTCCAGTCGCGGCTGGAGACCGTCACGACCCGCAACGTCGTCGCGCAGACCCGCACCGGCCGCCCCGACAACGTCGTGATGGCGGGCGCGCACCTGGACAGCGTCGCGGAAGGTCCGGGCATCAACGACAACGGCAGCGGCAGCGCCGGATTGCTGGAGGCCGCGCTGCGCATGGGCGGCAGCCCGCACACCGAGAACGCGGTGCGCTTCGCTTGGTGGGGCGCGGAGGAGTCGGGCCTGATCGGTTCCACGAAGTACGTGCAGAGCCTGAGCTTCGAGCAGCAGCTCGACATCGCGCTGTACCTGAACTTCGACATGATCGGCTCGCCGAACGCCGGCTACTTCGCCTACGACGGTGACGACTCCGACGCTGTCGGCTCGGGCCCCGGCCCGCAGGGTTCGGGTCAGATCGAGCAGGACTTCGTGGCCGCGATGGCCGCGCAGGGCGTGGAGCTGGAGGGCACCGACTTCAACGGCCGCTCCGACTACGGCGAATTCATCGCCAACGGCATCCCCGCGGGCGGGCTGTTCACCGGTGCCGAGGGGATCAAGACCGAGGCCCAGGCCGCCAAGTGGGGCGGCACCGCGGGAGCGGCGTACGACCCGAACTACCACCAGGCGGCCGATCACCTCGGCAACATCGACCGCCTCGCCCTGGAGCGCAACGCCAAGGGCCTCGCCAACGTCGTCGAGGCGTACTCGCACAGCACGGAGGCGATCAACGGCATGCAGACCCGCGAGGAGCGGGCACGCCTGCGCCAGGCGCAGGCGTCCACCTTCGCCGCGCACCCCGAGGGCCGCGCGATCCCGCACGGCCACAACGCGAGCTGACCGAAGCCGCTGAGCGGGGCGCGGTCGTTCCCGCGCCCCGCTCAGCGCTTCCAGAAGAAGTGGTGCTCGACGCCGCTCGGAGCGGTGATGCGCTCCAGGTGGTAGCGGTCGGTGAGCTCGTCGGGGGTCTGCCAGAGCCGGACCCCGTCACCGAGCTCGACCGGGACGACGGCGATGTGCATCTCGTCGATGAGGTCGGCGTCGATGAACTCGCGCAGCGTGGTGATGCCACCGCCGATGCGCACGTCCTCGTCGCCCGCCGCGGCCTTCGCCTTCTCGACGGCCTCCTGCGGGGTCGCGTCGAGGAAGTGGAACGTTGTGTCGGCGAGCGTGAACGAGGGCCGCTCGTGGTGGGTGAGGACGAAGACCGGGGTGTGGAACGGCGGTTCACCACCCCACCAGCCCTGCCACTCGTGGTCCTGCCAGGAGCCGCGCAGCGGGCCGAACTTGTTGCGCCCCATGATCTCAGCGCCGATGTTGCGGGTGAAATCACGCGTGATGTGGTCCTCGAACCCCCGGGTGCCACCCGCGTCCGCGCGGTTCGGCCAGCTGGCGGTGGCACCGGCCCAGGCGAACATCGCCTCCGGGTTCGCGGCCGTGCCGAACGGTCGCTCGAAGCTCTGGTCGTGACCTGCTCCGATCCCGTCCCGGGAGACGCTCATGCAGTGAACGCGGACGCGCTGGGTCATGTGGGGAGTCCTTCCTGCGATTGTTCGACCCGTTGAACCTAGGACGCCCCACCGATGACGTCTTCTCCTATCTTGCGCAACTCCCCTGCGCGCGTCGGTGATGCGACGAGCGGGGCGCGGTCGTCGCCGCGCCCCGCCCGCGGGGTCAGGAGATGGTCACCTCCGCCGGGAGTTGCAGCGTGCCGCTGAGCGTCGCGCTGGTCGCGCCGTCGCAGAGCAGGCCGCTCTCGCTGATCGGGAACGAGGACGTGGAGTTGGCGGTCAGCTGGTGGGTCCCGTTGTCCCAGCCGTTGGCCGGGACGGCGGCGTTGTCGACGGTGATCGTGCACGTTCCGCTGATGGTCACCGTCGCGCTGGCCTGGCTGATGTCCACGCTGCCGGTGCTGGTCGCGGTGGCCAGCCACTGGCCGGACGGGGTGACGGTGGTGGTCGCCGACGGTGCGAGCGTGTTGGTGCAGTCGGTGATGGTCGGTGCGGCCGGAGCGCCGGAGGAATCCACGGTTCCGGCGACGGCCGGGTTGCCGGCGACGGGTGCTTGGACGTTGCCGTTCACCACGTCGCACCTGACCTCGACCCCGGTATTGGCCGTCATGACCAGCTGCGTTCCGCTCACCAGGGTGATGGGTTCGACGGTGTTCTGCGGGTTCCACTGCACGGCCTGGGCGGTGGCGGCCTGGGCCGCCGCGGCGCCGCTGAGGGAGAACGCGGCGATCATCGCCACGGCTGCGGTCCTGCGTCGTCCTGTGCGCATCATGACCTCCTGTCGTGGGGCATGCCTCGCAGCTCCGACGGCACGTCGTTTCGTGTCGCGGATGACGTGGAGTTGGTGGTGGATTCGAGGCTGCGCCTTGAGGAAAATGTATAGAAACACGCACGTTTCTAAACCGCAATGACAGGGTTGATCACGGGTGATCGCTGCAGTTCTGGTTCGTCGGGAGCAACGGGGCGAATTGGGTGAGGCGGTGGGCCAATCGGGTGTGGTCGAGTGCTCCCCTGCGTAATTCCTCGCGAACGAGGTGGCGGAGCGCCCCGATGACGAATTCGATCTTCGTCTTGTTCTCCGGGTGGTTGTGCGCAACGTTCAACTCGACGAGTGACCTGGTCAGATCGTTCGCGGCGGAACGGACATAAGTCGATAGCCAGGGATGTTCGGTTTCATCGCAGTCACCGAAGTACAGTCGAGCGGCGTCCGGGTTGTCCGCCAACCAGGTGATCAGCGCGGTGACGACCGCGCCGTATCGATCAAGGCAGTTCCGATTCTCCAGGCACGCTTGCTTGCAGGCCGCGTGCCACGCCTCCACCGCATTGGCGAACGACTCAGGCGAATTCGAGATCACGTGCTCACCTTCATTCCCCCCGAAATGTTTACGCGGGCACGTTAGCGGGCCGGTACGCTTGATTTGAAGATCTTGCTTCCGGCGAACTGATCCATCGACCACGAGCGAGGTAGCAGGCAGGTGGGCGCCAGGATTTCCCGCGATCAGCGGAAGCTGCCGCCTGGACGGCACGGAATACCGGCGGATCAGGTGGCCGACGACCAGCGCGGGCGCATCCTCGACGCCGTGGTGACCGCCGTCGGTCGGCGCGGCTACGCGGACGCGACGGTCGAGGACTTCGTCAGCGGGGCCAGCGTCTCACGCAAGACCTTCTACCAGCACTTCGCCAACAAGCAGGTCGCGTTCCTCGCCGCGTTCGACGACGTCGCGGATCGCCTGGTCACGGCCGTGCACACCGCCTACTCGGCGCACGAGGACTACGTCTCCAGCGCTCGAGAGGCGCTGGAGAGCACGCTGCGCGAGCTCGCGGCGGATCCGGACGCGGCGGTGCTGGGCATCGTCGAGGTCTTCGCCGCGGGGCCTGAGGCGCTGCGCCGCCGTGGCGAGATCATCCGAAGCCTCACCGAGGTGATCACCGAGCAGACGCGGAACTTCCCGCAAACCGCGCTGGGGGCGAGCTTCACCGCCGAGACCATCGTCGGGGCGGTCCTCGAAGTCCTCTACAACCGCGTGCGGCGCGGTGAGGCCGAGCAGCTGCCCGAACTGCTGCCCGATCTGCTGTTCTGCGTCGTCGCCCCGTTCATCGGTGAGGACCGGGCCGCCGAGGAACGCGCCAAGGCGCAGCGCATCGCGACGAGCTAGCTCCGCTGGACGGAGTGCGCTCGCCGCTACCGGTGGTGGGGCGGTCAGGCGCCGACGACCTCGGCGCCTGACCGCTCCCCTGCCAGCAACGCCACCCTGTAGTGCGCCAGCGACTTGTTGAGGCGGTCGCGGGCGAGCTTCGCCTGTTCGTCGTCGACCCCGATTCCGAGGTGCGCGCACACGACGGCGCCGGTGGGCTTGGGCCGGGCCTTCACGTCTTGCGTCTCATCCACGACCCCCATGCTCGCAGCACGGGGTAGACCACGTTCCCCGAGCCCTCCGTCGAGAAGCTGAACCCTCGATGACGAGCGGGTTCAGGACTGCACCACCACGCCCATCACTTCGAGGAAGTGAAGCGCCAGCGGCTTGGCCGGGACGATCTCGTGCGCCTCGAAGCGCGCCACGTCGGACTCGGGTATTCCGGCCGACGCGGCGAGCTTCTCCTGGTCCCAGCCCAGCTCCTGGCGGGTGAGGAGCACCAGGCGGACCAGGTCCTCGGTGTCGTGGGGGTGTTCTTGCTCGGTTCCACTCACGCGCCGACCCTATCGGCGCAAGATCACTGGTCCGTCACCCTGACGCAAGGCTCACAGATCGAGTGCGGGTGCGATCTCGCGCAGCGCGGGCACCGGGTCCGCGGACGGGTCGTCTCCGAGGACCTGGATGACCACGTGATCGGCCCCCGCGTCCAGGTGGCGCTGCACGTGCTCGGCGATCGCCTTGGCGTCGCCGATCGCCACCAGGTGCTCGGCGAGCTCGTCGGACCCGCCGACGACGAGATCGGACTCGTCGAAGCCCTGCCGCAGCCAGGAGTTCCTGTAGTTCGGCAGCTGCGAGTACATGTGCAGGTGCTCGTGGGCGCGGCGCAGACCGACCTCGCGATCGGTGGTCAGCGCGACGGCCTGCTCGCTGACGACCCACTTGTCGGGGCCGAGCAGTTCGCGCGTGCTCGCGGTCTGCTCCGGGGTGATCAGGTAGGGGTGCGCGCCGTCGCCGGCCGTGCCGGACAGCTCGATCATCTTCGGGCCGAGCGCGGCCAGCAGCCGGGCAGGTCGCGCGGCACCCGGTTCGACCTCGTCCGAGAGCTCGTCCATGCGCTCGAGGTAGGTGCGCATGGTCGCCAGCGGCTTGGCGTAGGTCCCGGCGTTGCCCTCGACGAGGGGAGCGTGGCTGACGCCGAGTCCGAGCACGAACCGCCCGGGGTGCAGGGCGGAGAGGGTGCGGGAGCCGGCTTCGGCGGCCGTGGCGTCGCGGGCGTGGATGTTGGCGATGCCGGTGCCGATGACGAGCCGCTCGGTCGCTCCGAGCAGCGCCCCAGCCTGCGTCAACGACTCCTTGCCGAACGCCTCGCCGTAGAACAGGGAACCGTAGCCGAGCCCTTCCACCTCCTTCGCGCGAGAGCGCACGTCCCGGATGCTCCAGGAATCGCTGGTCCACCACACGCCGACGCGGCTCTGGAAATCGATCTGAGTCATGCTTCGACGCTATACCCGCGCGGTCGTTGTCGTGGCTTGCTGAGAAGTGCCTGAACAATGGGGAATGCGGGCCCGCGCAACGTGTGCGCCGGGAAGACTGGGGGCATGTTCAAGAGGTTGATGGCGGCGGTCGGCGTCGGCGGCGCCGACGTGGAGACCGAGCTGCACACCCCGGGTGTGCAGCCGGGAGGTCAGGTCCACGGCGTCGTGCGGTTGCGCGGCGGCGAGGTCCCGCAGCAGCTGGACGGTGTGTCGGTCGAGTTCGTGACCCGCGTGGAACGCGAGGTCGACGACGACGAGGTCGAATCGGTGCGCGGCTTCGGCCGGCAGCGGGTCGGGGAGGGCGTTGCCCTGCAGCCGGGCCAGGTCGTGGAGCTGCCGTTCCAGGTGACGGCCCCGATGGAATCCCCGATCACGTTCTACGACGGCCGGCACCTGCCGGGCGGTGAGGTCGCGATCCGCACGAGGCTGGAGATCAGCGGCGCGGTCGACGCCACCGACACCGACCCGGTCGGAGTCGGCGCGCTGCCCGCTCAGCACGTCCTGCTGGAGGCGGTGGAGCGCCTCGGCTTCCGCTTGCACCGGGTCGACTGCGAGGCGGGCCACCTGCGCGGAACTCGTCAGACGTTGCCGTTCTACCAGGAGATCGAGTTCTACGGCTCCCCGAACTACCCGCGCCTGAAGCAACTCGAAGTCACCTTCATCGCGGGTCACGACGGCCTCGACATGATCATCGAAGGGGACAAGAAGGCGGGTCTGCTCTCCAGCGGCCGAGACCTCACCAACGTCCTCAACATCGACTACCAGGCGATTCCCCAGGTCGACTGGACGGCCGAACTCCACAACCACCTCGCCCGCATGGGCAGCGGCTGGCTGTGACCTCGAGCGGCCGCGGTCCGGCGGGTCGCGGCCGCCACGAACCGCTCTCGGGCCTCTCGGCTGCGGTCCGGGAGCGGTTCACGTTGCAGGCACGGGCTTTCGTCGTTCCGACGAGAGGGTGACGAGCGTGTCGACCGCTGCCCGAAGGCCGCTGACCGAAGATGTGGTCGCCCCGGGCAGTTCTGGTCCGAACCGTCCATGATCGACGTCGGTCCTAACCCGTCGGCGTGGTGACCTCACGGACGCGCAGGGGAGGCCTGGTCCAACGGGAGATCTCGGACCTGACCGAGGGGTGAGCTCAGCAGCCAAGCCGACGACAGCAGAACCCCCGCGCCGGTGATCCACAAGGTGGGCCGCATTCCCAGCTGCGTGGCGCTCACGCCTCCCAGCAGCGCCCCGAACGGCGCCGTTGCGCGGAACATGAACCGAATCGTGGCGTTCATCCTGCTCATCATGTGGTCCGGGCACAGCGCCTGGCGGGAGCTGACCTCCGCGATGTTCAACGCGACCAGGCTGAACCCGCTGATCAGGCCGCCGACGGCGAACCAAGTGAGGTGCCGGCCGGGTCCGGTCAGCGGTACCAGCAGCATCCCGGCTCCGATGCCGATGATCGCCATCCGCACCAGACGCGCTTGCCCGATCCGCCGCGCGATGGCGCCCGTGGTCAGCGCGGCCGCCACCGCTCCGAGCGGGCCGACGCTGGTGAGCGCCCCGACCTCCCCGGGCGTCAGTCCGATGTCGACGGTCAGGAAGGTGACTGTGATCGCGACGCTCCCGGCCTGGAAGAACACGACGCTGGCCCCGCTGCACGCGATCGCGCGGAGGAGCCTGTGGGTGAAGACGAACCGAAGTCCCTCCTGGATCTCGCTGATCAACCGGCGGTCGGTTCGGCGCTCCCGCCGGGGTTCGGTGCGCTTGATCGAGCGCAGCCACGCGGCTGACCACACGAAGCTCAGGGCGTCGACGACGATCGCGAGGGGAGCGGTCAGCCACTGGACGAGCAGCCCGCCGGCGGCAGGCCCCGAGACCTCGGCGATCGAGATGTTCATCTGGAGCTTGGAGTTCCCCTCGACCAGGTGCGCGCGCTCCACCAGCCGCGGCAGGTAGGTCTGGTGCGCGACGTCGAAGAAGACGGTCAAGACGCCGGTGACGGCCACTGCCGCGTACAGGTGCCCGAGCGTGAGCGCCCCGAAGGCCGCCGCGACCGGCAGCGAACCCAACGCCACCGCCCGTCCCACATCGGCGATCAGCAGCACGGGGCGGTTGCGCCAGCCGTCGCACCACGCGCCCACCGGCAGCCCCAGCACCAGGAAGGCGGCCGTCTCCAGCACCACCAGCACCGACACCTGGAACGCCGAGGCGTTCAGCTCGGTGAGTGCCAGCAGTGGAAGTGCGACGAAGCTGATCCTCGTGCCGATCTGGCTGAGCCCGTCGGCGACCCACAGGTGTCGGAAATCGCGGTCACCCCACAGCGAATTCCGACGAATCCTCACCGAGCCCTCCGCGCGATCACTCCTGGATGCTGCCGGTCCGGGACGCGCAGGGGAACCGCCGTGGAACGAGATCACAAGCCGCGAAGGAGGACTCTCGTGGATCGCGTGCTCCACCATCGCGCGGTGCGTGCCTCACACACGACCTCGATCAGCTGGCTGACGTCGCCGAACGGCTCGTCGTCGATGATGGGCCGGAGCGGCTCACCGCGCGCACGGCTCTTCCGCTGCCAGAGGCGTGCCCGAACCGTCGCGGACGGACTGACGGGGCGCGACTGTTACCAAAACTGCTACCACGACCAAAAGGACCCGGTGGGGGAGATCCCCGCCGGGTCCTGTTTATGCTGGTCAGCTGAGCGGAAGCGGCGGGATTCGAACCCGCGGTCGGTCTCCCGACGCTCGCTTTCAAGGCGAGTGCATTCGGCCGCTCTGCCACGCTTCCACGCCGCAGCGTAGCCAACTCCGGGTGGTGGGCCTACAACCGGTCCGGGGTCATTCGAAGCCGCGGAGGTGGTCGGTGAGGCGGCTGAAGACTGCCGCGAGGGTTTTCTGCTCGTCGGGGTCGAGCAGGTCGATCATGTGGTCACGGACGCCTTGGACGTGGGACGGGGCGGCTTCGCGCAGCTTGGCCAAGCCCTCCGCGGTGAGGACCGCGAGCACGCCTCGCCCGTCCTGCGGGCACTCCTGTCGGCGGACCAGCCCCTCGCTCTCCATCCTGCGGATCTGGTGGGACATGCGGCTCTTGGAATGTGCGACGCCGTTCGCAAGCTCGCTCATCCGCATCTGCATGTCCGGAGCCTCCGACAGCGAGACGAGGATCTCGTAGTCAGCGATCGACAGGCCGTGCGCGACCTGCAGTTCTCGGTTCAGCCGGTGCTCAAGCAACGCGCTGCCCACGATGTAGGCGCGCCAGGCCGTCATCTCCGTGTCGCCCAGCCAGGGGGCAATCTGCTCGGTCGCCTCACTCACCCGGTCAGGTTACCGAGGTCTGCGGTGCCGCGTGTCCAGGTCGGGGAACCTTCGGTCGAAAACGGATTGCCTGACCTCCGGTTCCCGCGACTAGCATCGAGTGCGGAACAGGGGGTCGATGTGTCGGTCGCGGTCGAGGTCAGCGAGCTGGTCAAGCGCTACCCCAAGAGTCGCGCCAACGCGGTCGACGGGCTGTCCTTCCAGGTGCGGGCGGGCGAGGTCTTCGGACTGCTCGGGCCCAACGGTGCGGGCAAGACCACCACCGTCGGCATCCTCACCACGAGGGTGGAGCTGACCAGCGGACGAGCGATGGTCGCCGGGGTGGACGTGGCCGCGAACCCGGTGGCCGCGCGAAGCAAGGTCGCCGTCGTGCCGCAGCGGGTGAACCTGGACCGCTCGCTCAACTCGCGGCAGAACCTGATCTGGCACGCCACCTACCACGGTGTTCCGCGCACCGAACGGCATCGGCTGGCCGACGAGCTGCTGGACCGGATGGGCCTGACCGACAAGGCCAAGGCCCGCGTCGACGACCTCTCCGGCGGTCAGGCGCAGCGGCTGATGATCGCCCGAGCGCTGATCCACGAGCCCGAGGTGCTGTTCCTCGACGAACCTTCCACCGGGCTGGACCCGCAGGCCCGGTTGTTCGTCCACGACCGGATCAACGACCTGCGCGACCAGGGCGTCACGGTGGTGCTCACCACGCACGACATGGACGAGGCCGAGAAGCTCTCCGACCGCGTCGGAGTCGTCGACCACGGCCAGTTGCTGACCCTGGACGCCCCAGGAGCCCTGATCCGCTCGCTGCCCGGCAGCGGAACCCTCGACGCCACGGTGCTGACCGACGGCCACCACCCGGACAAGATCATCGACCTCCTCGCCGAGGTCCGCGGCGTGCACCGGGTCGAGCGGATCAGTACCGACGATGCCGCCGAGCTGCGGCTCCGGCTCTACGTCGGCGCCGAGCCGGCCGCGCTGCTCGGCCCGATCGCGCAGACCCTGCACGAGCAGCGCATTCCGGTCAGCGACCTGTCGCTGGGCTCGGCGACGCTGGAGGACGTCTTCATCGAGCTGACCGGACGGGAGTTGCGATGAGTTCCGCTCGTGCTTTCCTCGCCGTGCTCGGGCGGGACGTCTTCGTCACCGGCCGGGAGTTGCCGAGCTTCCTCGCGCAGGTGCTGGTGCAGCCGGTGGCGCTGCTGTTCATCTTCGGCAAGGTCCTCGGCGAGCTCGGCTACACCCAGCCCGGGTACGCGCAGGTTCTGCTCCCCGGGATGATCGCGCTCAACGCGTTCCTGGTGGCGCTGCAGAACACCTCGTTCCCGCTGGTCCTGGACTTCTCGTACTCGCGGGAGATCGAGGACCGGCTGCTGGCGCCGCTGCCGATCAGCTGGGTGGCGGTGGAGAAGATGCTCTTCGGCGCGCTGCGCGGGTTGTTCGCGGCGGTGCTGATGGTGCCGATGGGCGTGTGGATGCTCGGCCGGATCGACTGGGACCTGGGCGGTCTTCCGTTCGCGCTGCTGTGCATGGTGCTGGGGTCGGCGGCGGGCGCCGCGGTCGGGCTGACGGTGGGTGCGGCGGTGCCGCCGAGGCGCATCAACATCATGTTCGCGGTGATCCTGGCGCCGCTGATGTTCACCGGTGCGACCCAGTTCCCGTGGGCGCAGCTGGAGCACCTGCGCTGGTTCCAGGTGCTGTGCGCGATCAACCCGCTGACCTACGTCAGCGAGGGCATGCGCGGCGCGCTGCTGCCGGAGATCCCGCACATGGCTCCGTGGGTGTGCGTGCTGGCGCTGCTGTTCGCGACGGCGCTCTTCGGCGCGCTCGGGATCAAGTTCTTCCTGCGCCGCGCTCTCGACTAGAGCTGTTGAGGGGTGGGCTCGCTCGGCGGTGCACGCTGAGCACCACACCCGACCATCCGATGCCGCCGCGTTCTCAAACGCTCCTAGCAGCCGCTCGAACGAGTTAAAAGATCTACACCATCAGGTGATCACTGCTCAGTAACGAGCTTCCGGCGACTCGTCGGGAAGCCTGTTTTAGCTGATCAGAGGCCAAGTTCTCCTCGCGGCCAATGCGCGGGCCGATGTGGTGGTGTCGGAACGCCCGGATAACTTCTCGTCGGCATGTGATCTCCGATCAGCTGCCCACCTCCGGGCCCCACAAGGCGTTTCGGCCCGGAGGGCCGCAGCGCCAACGGGCCGGGAGCCGATGATGAGCCTACGTCGCACAGCCGGAGGCACCGCACGCGTGGTGCGGTCGCTGACGGCCGCCGCGCTGGGCTTGGCGTGCCTCGCGCCGACCGGTTGCGCGGCGGCGGTCATCGCGCCGGTCGAACGACCTCCGTACGCGATGGCCAAGGCCGACCTGGGCATGCAGGCCGACGCCACCACGTTCACCGAATTCCCCACCGCCCCGGACGATCCCGCCCCCGGTGGGCTGACGGAGGGGGTTGTGCTGCGGGTGCACGCCGATGTGGCCGTGCACCAGTCGCCCGGCGGGCCGGTGTTCGCGAAGCTGCCCGCCAAGCAGCTGAACAACCCCACGTGGGTGCCGGTGATCGCCGAACACGGCCGGTGGGCCCAGGTCCTGCTGCCCTCCCGGCCCAACGGCGCCACCGGCTGGGTGCTGGAAGACGACCAGGTCGAACGCGCCCGCACGCCCTACGTGGTCGACGTCGAGATCGACGCTCGGCGGCTGACGGTGCGCCGGGCCGGTGCCGTCATCGGCGAGTGGGTGGTCGGCGTCGGGGCGACGGAATCCCCCACGCCGCGCGGCCGGACGTACATCATGGCCGCGATCGAGGAAACCGTCACGAAGTTCAGCCCGATCATCCTGCCGCTGGGCATCCACTCCAACACCTTCAGCACGTACGGAGGCGGGCCGGGCACGGTCGCGCTGCACGGCTGGCCCGACCCTTCGGTCTTCGGCCAGGCCGACAGCGACGGCTGCGTACGCGTCCCCGACGACGCGCTGCGCCTGCTGGCAACACTGCCACTGGGCACGCTCGTCCACCTGCGGTGACTCCGCCATGGGTGAAATTCCACACCAGGAAAAGGTAAAGGAAGCGATCTATGCGCAAGACTGCTTACTTGGCGGGCTCGCTGGCCGTGGGCACCGCGAGCATGGTCCTCGGCGGCGCTCAGGCCTTCGCCGACAGCACCGACAACGACGGCGTCAACGTCGGTAACGACAACAACATGAGCGTGCTGCCGATTCAGCTGTGCGGCAACAACATCGCCATCCTCGGCGCGGTCGTGCCGGTCGCGTCCCCGCAGAACGTGGTGTGCGCGGCGAACGCTCCGATCGTGGAGGACTCGAGCGTGCAGCTGGACGAGGAGCCCACCGAACCGCCCGCCGTGCAGCAGCAGCTCGAGGTCTCGTCCGGCGAGGAGCGGCTGCCCGAGGCCCCGGCGCCCGTCGCGGTGCAAGGCCACCACGCGGTGACCGGCTAAGTCCACCTGGATGGATGGGCTAGCCACCTGAACGGGTGGACCCCTGTCGCTTATGTAGCGGCTGGCCCGGCCCGCCACTACATTCCGGTGCTGCGTAGATCGCTACGCGTAGAGAGTGCGGTCGTTTCGGCTCGAACGACCGCATCCGCAGTGGTGGTGGTCGGCGAAGTACTCCCCCTCTCTTCGCCGGCCACCACCGTTGCTCTTCTCCTGCGGGAGAGCGGGTTTCCGTCAGCCGCCGAAGGTTTTCGCGGCGGCCAGGAACGCGTCGTTCTCGTGCGTCTGGCCGATGGTCACCCGGGCGCCTTCGCCGACGAACGCCCGCACCACGACCCGGTTCTCCAGGCAGTGCTCGTTCATCGCGGTGGTGCGCTCACCGAGCGGCAGCCACACGAAGTTGGCCTGCGTCTCCGGGAGCTCGTAGCCCATCGCGACGAGCTCGCGGTGCACCCGGCCGCGCTCGGCGATCACGTCAGCGCAGCGCCTGCGGAGCTCGTCCTGGGCTTGCAGGGAAGCGATGGCGGCGGTCTGGGCGAGAGCGTTGACGCTGAAGGGGATCGTGACCTTGCGCAGGGCCTCGGCGACCTTCGCTGGAGCGATCGCGTAACCGGCGCGCAGCCCGGCCAAGCCGTAGGCCTTCGAGAAGGTCCGCATCGACACGACGTTGTCGCGAACCCGGGTGATCTCCACGCCGTCCGGCGCTTCCGGGTCGTCGACGAACTCGAAGTACGCCTCGTCGAGCACCACCAGGACGTCGCCGGGCACGCGGTCGAGGAAGGCGTTCAGCTCGGCCTCGCGCACCAGGGTGCCGGTCGGGTTGTTCGGCGTGCACACGAACACCAGCCGCGTCGCCGTGGTGATCGCCGCCAGCATCGCTTCGAGGTCCAGGGCGTGCTCGCCGGTCAGCGGCACCTTCACCTGCCTCGCCCCGACCACCTGCGTGATGATCGGGTACGCCTCGAACGACCGCCACGGGAAGATGACCTCGTCCTCGGCGGTGCAGGTCGCCTGCACCAGCTGCTCGCACAGCGCGACGGAGCCGCAGCCGACCGCGATCTGCTCGGGCGCGACGTCGTAGTGCGCGGCCAGGGCCTCGGTCAGCGCGCTCACCCCCATGTCGGGGTAGCGGTGGACTTCGGTCGCGGCCTGGTTGATCGCGGTCACCGCGCTGGGCAGCGGTCCCTCGGAGACCTCGTTGCTGGCCAGCTTGATCGAACCGGGCACGGTCCGGCCCGCCACGTAGGGCGGCAACTGCTCCAGGTCGGCACGGGTGCGCACGCTCATCGACATCTCCTACCTCGATCCGTCAAACAGGACGTTAGTACGACGTCCCCCGCTCCCACACCACCACTGTCCGCTTCCCGCCCCCGGGGAGCGGACAGTCGATCCCGATCACGATGAGGTGCTCTTCGGCCGAGTGTTGGTCCGTATGGATGACCGTGTTGCTCGATGTTTACCTACCTGTGGTTACCTGCCGGACATGATCCAAACCCGTACCGAGACGATCGCGCTCACCGACGGAACGGGCTTGCGGCTGACCGTCGCCGAGCCCGACAACGTGGTGCGCGGAGGCCTGGTCTTCCTCCACGAGGCGCGCGGGATCACGGAGCGGGTGCGCAAGCTCTGCAGCCTCCTGGCCCAGGAGGGCTGGCTCACGGTGGCCCCGCACCTGTACCACCGCGACGGCACCGACGAGCTCGCAGAGGACCAGAGCGAGCAGGAGCAGGTGCGCAAGCTCTCGGGCGAGTCGATCCTGGCCGACACCGACGCCGCGTTCCTCTGGCTGTCCGACCAGGGCGTTCCCGCAGACCGGCAGGGGATCGTGGGCTTCGACATCGGTGGTTCGGCGGCTCTCGTGGTCGCCTCCAGCCGTTCGCTCGGCGCTGCGGTGAGCGTCGGCGGCAGCGGCATCATCGAACCGCTGTCGGCGGAGCTGCCGCCGCTGGTGGACGTCGCCGGTGAGCTGGCGTGCCCGTGGCTGGGTCTCTACGGCGACGACGTCGAGGCCGGCGAGGTCGACAAGCTCCGCGAGATCACCGACGCCGCCGAGGTCGTCGCCGACGTCGTCCGCTACCCGGGTGCAGGTCACCGCTTCGACCTCGACGCGGACGCCGCCGCTGAGGCGCTGCGCCGCGCACGCAACTGGTTCGACCTGCACCTCCGCTGAAGCGGCGCGCTGCGGGGTGATGTTCGCCCTGGCAGGGAGGGCGTCCCGTGGGTTAGGAAGTAGCCCATGACGACCGCACCGGAACTGCTGTGGGAACCGAGTCCGGAACGAGTGGCCGCCAGCCGGATGGCCGCCTTCCGCGCTTGGCTGCGCGATGAGCGCGGACTCGACGTGTCGGACTACCGCGCCTTGTGGGAGTGGTCGGTGGCCGACCTGACCGGCTTCTGGGCGGCGATCGCGGAGTTCTTCGACGTCATCTTCCACGAGCGCGCCGACGAGGTGCTGGCCGAGGAGGTCATGCCCGGCGGCCGCTGGTTCCCGGGTGCGACGCTGAACTACGCCGAGCACGCGCTCCGCGACGGCGAGGGCAAGGGCGATGAGGACCTCGCGGTGGTCTTCGTGCGCGAGGACGGCCGCAGCGAGGAGATCAGCTACGGCGAGCTGCGCAACCGGGTCGCCGCGGCCCGCTCCGCGCTCGCCGAGCTGGGCGTCGGTGCGGGCGACCGGGTCGCCGCGCTGGCGCCGAACAGCCCGGAGACGCTGGTTGCGTTCCTGGCCTGCGCGAGCCTGGGAGCGACGTGGTCGTCGTGCTCGCCGGACTTCGGCCCCCGCGCCGTGGCCGACCGCTTCGTGCAGATCGAGCCGAAGGTCCTCATCGCAGTCGACGGCTACTGCTACGGCGGTCGCCGCTTCGACGTCCGCGAGACCGTCGACCAGCTGCGCGCGGAGATGCCCGGCTTGGCCGCGACCGTCCTGATCGACTACCTCGGCGAGGAGCACCGGCTGCCGGGCGCGCTGGACTGGTCGGAGCTGCTGGCCGACCACCGGGGCGCGGCGCTGGAGTTCACGCCTGTGCCGTTCGACCACCCGCTGTGGATCTTGTACTCGTCGGGGACGACGGGTTTGCCGAAGGGCATCGTGCACGGGCACGGCGGCATGGTGCTGGAGCACCTCAAGGCCATCGGACTGCACTGCGACCTCGGACCGGGGGACCGGTTCTTCTGGTTCACCACCACCGGCTGGATGATGTGGAACTTCTTGATCGGCGGCCTGCTGACCGGGACCACGCTGGTGCTCTTCGACGGCAGCCCGGGGTATCCGTCGCTGTCGGCGCTGTGGGAGCTGGCGGCCCGCTACCGGGTGAACTTCTTCGGCACGTCGGCCCCGTACATCCAGAGCTGCCTGAAGCGCGAGCTGCGCCCGAAGGACGCGTTCGACCTCTCGGCGCTGCGCGCGGTCGGTTCGACCGGTTCTCCGCTGACCACCGACGGTTTCCGCTGGGTGGCGGACGCGGTGGGCGCGGACGTGCAGATCGCCAGCATGTCCGGTGGCACGGACCTGTGCACGGCGTTCGTCGGCGCTAGCCCGGACGTCCCGGTGTGGCTGGGCGAGATCTCCTGCCCGCTGCTGGGCGCGGCGGCGGCCTCCTACGACGAGTACGGCGAGGAGCTGCACGAGGAGGTCGGCGAGCTGGTGCTGACCAAGCCGATGCCGACGATGCCGGTGTTCTTCTGGAACGACCCGGACGGGAGCCGGCTTCGCGAGTCCTACTTCGACGCGTTCCCGGGCGTGTGGCGGCACGGCGACTGGGTCCGGATGACCGACCGTGGCTCGCTGGTGATCTACGGCCGGAGTGATTCGACCCTCAACCGCGGCGGCATCCGGATGGGCACCGCCGAGTTCTACCGCGTGGCCGAGGGCTTCGAGCAGATCGCCGACTCCCTGGTGATCGACACCTCCGGTGCGGGCGAAACCGACGGCGAACTCCTGTGCTTCCTGGTCATGGCCGAGGGAGCGGAGCTCGAGGACGTCATCGGCGAGCTGAAGGCCGCGCTGCGCACCGAGCTGTCGCCGCGCCACGTGCCGAACCGCTTCATCGTCGTCGACGAGGTGCCGCGCACCTTGAACGGCAAGAAGCTGGAGGTTCCGGTGAAGAAGATCCTCGCCGGCACCCCGCCGGAGCGGGCCGTGAGCCGCGACGCCCTCCAGAACCCGGCGTCGCTGGAGCCGTTCGTGCAGCTCAGCAACACTGCGAGGAAGTGAACGGGGGAGTGGGGGACCCCCCTGTTCGACGGAGCTGAGGGGGTGTGTAAAGTTTTCTCCGGTGGCCGCGAAGGACGCCGGGAGGCTTCGCCTAGTCTGGTCTATGGCGCCGCACTGCTAATGCGGTTGGGGGTTACGCCCCCTCCCGGGTTCAAATCCCGGAGCCTCCGCAAGGGCCCTACCTCAGGGTGGGACCCGACAATTGAACAAGCGCCCGTAGCTCAACGGATAGAGCATCTGACTACGGATCAGAAGGTTTGGGGTTCGAATCCCTACGGGCGCACGTCTGGTCGAGACAGCAGAAACCCCCAGTTACCTGGGGGTTTCTTGCTCTTGCGCCTCGCTCCCAGCGTCGCCGCTGGCGACCGCGGGAGGGCGGTTCGCCGATCTAGACGGTGAGCAGAACGGGTCGATCCGAGAAGGAGCGTTGCTGCCCACGCAGGCAATGCCAGCGTGGTTCCACCAGCGGACCACTAGGTCGTACGCGATAGTCGAATGCGCGTTCCGGATCTTCACCGCGTGGATCACTGCTGCACCGCTCTCTTGCCGTGCTGCCCCCGTCAATCCACGGCCACCGCAGCTTCGCGGATCTGGTCCGCGGCTCTCGTGTGAGGTGCGCAAGTCGCAGAGCAGCGCCGCCAGGGAAGGGACCGACCTACCGCACCAGCCCCGAGCTGCGGGGACGTGCTGCTGAACTGATTGCCTGCTCGTGGTCCGTTCTCCCTGCTTTCGCTTCACCTCCACCAACGACCACCTCGATCGGAACCGCGCGTTCAGTTGCCGGCCTGGAACTAGGCAGGGACGAGGACGAGTCCCACCAGAGATCAACTCGGTGCGCGGATGCGGTTCCGGCCCGAACGATCAACCCGCCACGGAGGAGATCATGACCGACTTCGACGACCTCGAACCCGACAGCCTTGAGCAGGTCAGGGCTGACATCGACGCGATTGATCGCGAGCTCGTCGACCTCCTCGCGGCCCGAGGTCGGTGTGTCCAGCGAGCAGCCGGCTTCAAGCGGAACGGAGCAGAAGTTCGGGGGCCTCAGTCGCGCATCGACCACATCATCACTCGCGCACGCACGGCCGCGATGGAGACCGGCGCAAACCCCGACGTCGTGGAAGCAACCTTCCGCGCCATGATCAGCGCGTTCATCGAAGCCGAGCTGACCATCCACGCCACGCTCGACAGCGACGAGCGCAAGTAGCTCGATCGAGGACGAACCCGAACTGGCGATCATTCGCACGCGTGTTCTAGCCTCGGGGTGTCGGGCTGGAGGATGGGGAAGGTCCAGAAAGCTCGGCGCGGGTCGGTCGCTGCACCTCTCTGGCCGACCCGACCAAACTTCACGTCGGAGCGGGCACCAGGTGGCGAACGAGGGCGGGGATGGGCTGGCAGGGCACACGGCGACGGCCGGACACCCCGAGCCCATCTGGGTCCGCCTGGCGCAGGTGCTCCCGCCACAACGGGGCATCGGTTGCGGCAACACCCCGCTCCGCGTTCGAGCGGGTGGCATCAACGTCGCCGCGACGGTTCCCGGCGTCCTGATTGCTTGGCATCAGGCGTCGGTGACTGGTGGGCGCTCGCGACGTTCGAGCTGACCAACCGATCGGGCAAGCCCGCAGTCGTCGTGACGCAGTTGGTGCCGACCGCAGCCATCTGTCCCCGCTAGCAGCGGTCTTCCGAACGAAGTAGCAGGTCATCGAACCCTCTTCGCAGATCGGTGCAGCGTTGCACCAGAGGTGCTACGAGGCGTGACAAGCATGGTGCTCCTTGTCAGGATTCGGCCATGCCCCACGAACTCGCCCAGGTCAACATCGCTCGTCTCGCAGCCCCACTAGACGATCCCCAGCTCGTAGATTTCGTAGCAGCGCTCGATCCGGTGAACGCTGCCGCCGAGGCCGCACCAGGCTTCGTATGGCGCCTGCAGACCGAGGACGGCGACGCCACAGCGATCCGCGCTTTCCATTGGGACGTGGGCGACAGCTCCGGCGTCATCGTCAACATGTCCGTTTGGCGAGATGTCGATTCCCTCGCAGCCTTCGTCCACGGCGAGCTGCACCGCCGGGTCCTCAAGCGCCGCCGCGAATGGTTCCAGCGCATGAGCGAGGCCTACACGGCCTGCTGGTGGATCCCCGCCGGACACCGCCCGGCCACCGAGGAGGCAGAAGAACGCCTTCTCCACCTGCGCAGCCACGGACCTGCCCCGTACGCCTTCACGCTGCGCACGAGCTACCCATCGCCCGACACTGGTGCAACGCCGCAGGAACCCGTTCGCGGTGCCGACGACTGGCTCTGCCCTGCATGACGCCTCATTCGCTGCCGGGCTGATCGGCGATCTCGTTCCAGACCGTGAAGTCGAATCCCTACGGGCGCACGTCTGTAGAAACACCGCGATCGATTCCTGAACTGGTGCTCACCGGTCGGTGTGGAAGGACTCGGCGATGGTCCGGGTGATCGCCTCGACGGTCGGGGATCGCCACCTCCGCTCGTCGAGCACGAACGCCAGCGGTGCGTCGGGACGTGGCGGGTGGGGAAGGGTTCGCAGGCGGTGGTTCTGGAGCGCGTCGGCGCACGCGACCTCGGGCAGGACCGAGAGGCCGAGGCCGGCTTCGGCGCACGAGCGAGCGGCTTCGATGCTGCCGAAACGCGTGATTCGCGGACGGATCGGGCTGTGCCGTTCGAGTTCTCGCACGAACTCGTCGCTGTAGCCGCACCCCTCTTCGAGCAGGAAGTAGGAGTGCTCGGCCAGTTCCGGCCAGGTCATCTCCTCGCGGGTGCTCGGATGGACCGGGGCGGCGACCAGCTCGATCGGCTCGGTCCCGATGGGCAGCAGGCTGAGCGGCCTCGGAGCCGCCGCGCGGTCGAGGATCAGCCCGAGTTCGAAGCGTCCTTCCAACACCCCCTGGAACGTCTCGCGGGTTCCGGCGGGGATCAGGTGGACCGTGATCCCGGGGTGCTGCTGCCGCAGCGCCGCGACGGCCCTCGGCAGGCGGTAGGCGCAGACCGACTCGGGTGCGCCGATGACGACCTCGCCGGCAGGCTCCGTGGAGGCCGTGTCCTCGATCAGCCTGTGCTCGGCGTCGAGGAGGGTGCGGGCGTGGTCGACGGCGCGCTGACCGGCGTCGGTGAGCCGGGCGCCGTCGGGTAGGCGATCGAGCAGGCGGGCGCCGAGCGCCTTCTCCAGCGCTTTGACCCTGCTGGTCACCGTCGACTGGACCAGGTTCAGCTCCGCCGCGGCGGCCGTGAAGCTCTCGCGACGCCCCACGGCGAGGAACGTGCGCAGCAGATCGGTTTCCACAGCCCAAGGCTATCGGGAAGTTCGATCGATGCGATCGAAATCCATCGTTTGAACGAATGGAAGAGCTGGTGGACAGTGGACGCATGGCTGAAATCCACCGCTACGCCGCGTTCACCTCGACCCCCACCGGCGGCAACCCTGCCGGTGTCGTGCTGGATGCGAGGGGCCTGGACGAGACCCGGATGCAGCAGATCGCCGCCGAAGTCGGCTACTCCGAAACCGCGTTCGCCTTCCCCACCGGGCCGCGGCGCTTCGACCTCCGCTTCTTCAGCCCGCTCGCCGAGGTCGCCTTCTGCGGGCACGCCACCGTCGCCACCGCGGTCGCACTCGCCGAGCGCACCACGACCGGCGACCTCCACTTCAACACCCCGGCGGGGGAGATCGCGATCAGCACGAGCGCCGACTCATCCGGCGCCGTCCGAGCGGGCCTGCGCAGCGTCGCCACGACGAGCCGCGCCGCCACCGAGGTCGAGGTCCGGGAAGCCCTGAAGGCGCTGCGGTGGAACGACGAAGACCTCGACAGCGCCTTACCGCCGCACGTCGCCTTCGGGGGCAACGAGCACCTGGTCCTCGCCGTGCGCACCCGGGGGCGTCTGGCAGACCTGGACTACGACTTCGACGGGCTCAAGTCCTTGATGCTGGAACGGAACTGGACCACGCTCCAGCTGGTGTGGCAGCAGGACGACGAGGTCTTCCACTCCCGCAACCCCTTCCCGGTCGGCGGTGTGGTGGAGGACGCGGCCACCGGTGCCGCTGCCGCAGCCCTCGGCGGCTACCTGCGAAGCCTCGGCCGCGTGACCGAACCCCGCCGCTTGACGGTCATCCAGGGCGAGGACATGGGACGCCCGAGCCGCATCACCGTGGACGTCGGCCCCGCCTCCCCCCGCGTGACCGTGACCGGCGGAGCCGTCGCGATTCCGCTGGACTGAGCCGGGCGCCCGGGCCACCGCGCGGGCGCGAACGGCGCGGAGACCTCCGAGTTCCAGAGGTCTCCGCGTCAGCGCGATCAGTTGTCGCCGTCCTCCTGCTCTTGGCCGCCGTCTTCCTGCTGCTGCTGGTCGCCGTCCTGCTGCTCCTGCTGGTCCTCCTGCTGCGGGGGCTGGGCGAAGTCGCAGCCAGCGGTCGCACCGAGTGCGAAGACAGCGCCGGCGATGGCAGTGACGATTCGAATCTTCGAGTTCCGCATAACTGGACGATACGGGCGACCCCGACGATTCGTCATGCCACGCGCGGAACCGAGGTCTCGGCGGAGCTGACCGTCATGGGCCAGCGGCCGGGTCTGCGGAACCGCGAAGTGGTGGTCGTGGAGCTGCACATGCGTGGAGACGGTCTGCGTGGTCACCGGCGGTAGCAAGGGGTCGAACTCGCGACCGCTTCCGTGCTGGCGGCAAAGGGGCGCACGTGGTGAGAGCCCGGAACCCACGTAGCAGTGGGAGCAGCTGTGCGCCGAGCGCTCGGTGACGTTCGTCCCGGTCGATCTCGCGCCGGGCGGACCCGCCGAGCTGATCGACGTCGCGCTCGGCCGGAAGTCCGCGGTGATGTCGTGGGAGGACCACGTCTGGAGTCATGATCGGCGGCGAGCGGCGGGAGTTCTTCGTGCTGTTGAAGGTCTGGGTCCTGCTACGTGCACGTGGTCGAAGAAGAGCTGCCGGGGACCTACCGGGGACGACCCACGCGGCTCCTGCGACTACGTCGTGCACCAGACGTACGAGCCCGTCCTGCCGCGCGTGGCACCCCGAGGCTCTGGGTCTCAGCGTGCGCAGGTCGCTTGATCGGCGGTGACGGGGGCTTCGGCGGGGCGGGGGATGCTGGTGGCGAGCAGTGCTGCGGTCAGGCACAAGGCGCCGGTGGTTGGCCAGAGGAGGGCGTAGGTGCCGGTGAGTTCTCGGGCGAGGCCGCCGAGGAGAGCCAGGGTTCCGGCGCCGAGCTGGTGGGCGACGCTGATCCAGCCGAAGGCGATCGGGCCGTCGGCGCCGTGGAGCTCCCGGCACAGCGCGATGGTCGGCGGGACCGTGGCCACGTCGAGCAGGCCGAACACCACCACGAACGCGAGCATCCCGGGCTGCACGGACGGCCCGAACAGGCCGGGCAGCAGCATCAGCGAGACGCCGCGGAGGGCGTAGCAGGCGGTCAACAGCAGACGCGGGTTCGTGCGGTCGGTGAGCCAGCCGGAGCCGACCGTGCCCAGCACGTTGACCACACCGATGATCGCCAGCAGCGAGGCCGCGACGCCGGTCGGCATCCCGTGGTCGTGGGCGGCCGGGGTGAAGTGGGTCCACATGATGCCGTTGGTGGACGCACCGCAGACGGCGAAAGTGCCTGCGAGAAACCAGAACGGGCCGCTCCGCAACGGGAGGGCGCGCACCGCGCGGGTCACCGACGCGGGCGCGGACCGCGGTTCCGGCTGCGTCGCGCCGTAGGGGAGCAGACCGATGTCGGCGGGACGGTCCCGCAGCACCGCCCAGGCCAGCGGGGTGACCAGCAGCGCGATGGCGACCAGCGTGCCGGTCGCCGCGTGCCAGTCGAAGTCGACCAGCAGCGAGAACACCGGCAGCAGCGCGAACTGCCCGAACACCGTGGCCGCCGTGAGGATCCCCGCGACCAGCCCGCGCCGGGCGGCGAACCAGCGGTCGGCCACCAGCGCGGCGAAGGTCGTGGCCAGCGCGCCGCAGCCGGTGCCGACGAGCAGGCCCCAGCCCAGCACGAATTGCCAGGGCGCGGCCATCAGCGTCGTGAGGGCCGCGCCGGAGGCGATCAGCAGCAGGGCAGCGGTGACCATCCGGCGCATGCCGAAGCGGTCCATCGCGGCGGCGCCGAAGGGCGCGGTCAGCCCGTACAGCACGAGGTTCACCGAGGCGGCTGCGCTGATCGTGCCGTGCGGCCAGCCGAACTCGTGGTGCAGCGGCGTCACCAGCAGGCCGGCGGTCGTGGCGCAGGCGCCGGCTCCGATGATCACCAGGGCGGTCACCGCGGCGACCCACCAGGCTCGATGAACGAACATGACCCCCACTCTGCGATCCGGTGGGGTTCGCGACGATTGGCCTGATGGCCAACATGTGGAAGGATCGGGCCATGTCCACTCGGGTGGCGGTGCTGGTCCGCGACGGCGTGATGCCGATGGAGCTCGGCCTGGTCCACCAGCTGTTCGGCAGCGCCCGCTCGCCGTCCGGCGAACCGCTGTACGAGGTCGTGACCTGCGCGGTCGTGCCGGGTGTGATCCGCACCGACGCGGACTTCCCGATCCACGTCGAGCGCGGCCCAGAGGCGCTCGACGGCGCGCGCACCGTGGTCCTGCCCGCCAGCCACGAGCCGGACGAGACCGAGACGGAGGGGCGGCTGCCGTCCGAGCTGGCCGCCGCGCTCGCCCGGATCCCGGACGGTGCTCGGATCGCGTCGATCTGCACCGGAGCGTTCGTGCTGGCCGCGGCCGGCTTGCTCGACGGCAGGCGCGCGACCACGCACTGGAAGTCCTGCGATCACTTCCGCCGACTGTTCCCGCAGGTCGAACTGGAGCCGGACGTGCTCTACACCGACGACGGGGACGTGCTGACCTCGGCGGGGGAGGCGTCCGGCATCGACCTGTGCCTGCACCTGATCCGCCGTGATTACGGGGCTGCGGTGGCCAACGAGGTCGCGCGCACCACCGTCGTCCCGCCGCACCGGGAGGGAGGTCAGGCGCAGTACGTCCGCCGCCCGGTTCCGGAAGCGCGGATCTCGACGACCGCGCGAGCGCGCGCGTGGGCGCTTGAGCACCTCGACCGGCCGCTCACGTTGCGAGAACTCGCCGCGCAGGACTCGTTGAGCGTGCGCACCTTCACCCGACGATTCCGCGATGAGGTGGGTTTGTCGCCATTGCGATGGCTGACCAGGCAGCGAGTGGAACGCGCCTGTCAGCTGTTGGAGGAGACGGACCTCTCAATCGATGAGATCGCCGCTGAATCAGGATTCGGAACTGCTGCTTCTCTGCGCCAGCACCTGCAAACCGAGCTCGGAGTGTCCCCCAGTTCGTATCGAGCAACTTTTCGGGGGTGCTCCAGTGCGGGACGCGGTGAGGTCCCGCCGGGTGTGGCCGGCGGGACCTCAGTCTCGGGAGGTTAGCCCGCGATCCCGCATTTCAGGCTGGTCATGGAGTCGTCTTCCGCCTACACGGTCGTGTTCGTGGTCCGATGAGACCTGGCAGGAGGAGCCGCAGATCTCAGTTGCCTCCTCAGCGGCTGCGAGGCCGGCTCCGGCGAAGGCGAGGGGCAGCGAGAGGGCGCCGATGACAATGGTGCGAGACAGCGAACTCTCAGAGTGATCGTTGAACCCTGGAAAGGAAATGATCGAACCCGGATCAGGCAATTCAATTCCTACCCGCTGCCTTCGAGGTCTGCAGATTCTTCGCCGGGACGTCACCGGAAAGTGTTCGCGACGTGAATGGTGGCTTGCTGCAATCGATCTCGACTGGTGAATGGAGCATATCAGTGCCTGTCACGAAGCGTGCCGAAAGCAAGTCCGAATGGGTGATCTGGACCAATTCGATGCGGCGGTCGGCGGGTCGTCGGCACGCACGAGGCGTGGGGGTATCCCTGATGGTGTAGTTCAGGACCAGGCGACCTCGGCCGCCAGCCCGCCGGTGGTGCGCAGCAGCTCGTCGAAGCGGGAACATCGCGAGCTTGCTGCCCGCGCCCGCCCCGTCATGCGCTACCTCTCGCGACTCGTTGACCAGAATTGCGAACTCGGTGATCAGGGCGCCCGCGGGTAGGTGCCCGAGCGGGCGCAAGGCGTCCCCTGAACGAGCCAACGCCGTGCGTCGCAACCAGCGGGAACGGGCGATCGAGCTTAGCTTCGCCGGGGGTACGAACAAGCACGAGGCACGGGAAGGCGCACCATGGGCTTCGGAGACTTCAAGGGCACGCTGGAGGACGTCGGCCAGGAGCACGGCGACAAGGTCGAGCAGGGCGTGGACAGGGCCGGTGACGCGGCCAAGCAGGAGTTCGGCCACGAGCAGCAGGTCGACCAGGCTGTGCAGAAGGGCAAGGTCTTCGTCGCCGGAGATCAGGAAGAGCCTCCGCCTGCCGGTCAGTAGGACAACGCGAAGCTACGGCGCTCCAGCCGAGGCTGGCGGCGGGGCAAGGCGAAAGCCGTCCCGACCAGTGGTCGGAGCGCACCACAGAAGAGGTCGCCCCAACGCACAGGGCGACCTCTTCTTCGTCTGCTCTCGGGCGCCGCTCGTCAGCCGACCGGGACTTGGGTCGTTGCCCGGTCTTCCCCGATGGCGGTCACCCTGCCGCCGAGTTCCCCGAGATCTCGCAGGCGGGACAGGGCTTCCGGGCGGAGCTGGACCGTCGAGGTCGTCGTGGCGTCGCCGGTGGCCAGGTCGTCCAGGCGCTTCCGGGCCTCGTGGCCCGAGTCCAGAGTGGATTTGAGGCCGCCGGTCGAGGCGAGGGAGCCGCGTGCCGCACCCAGCCGACCGAGTGCGTCGTCCACCGCGTCGAGGAGGGCCGCCTTGTTGCCCTCCGTCATCGCCCGGACGAGCTCCGGTGAGCTGCCCGCGACCCGGGTCCCGTCCCGGAACGACCCCGCCGCCAACGACAGCGCGAGCGGACCTCCGTCAGCGCCGACCGTGGCGAGGATCGCCGCGAACAGGTGCGGCAGGTGGGAGATGCGGGCGACCGAGTCGTCATGCGCGGCGGCGCCGGTGGGGACCACGTGGGCGCCGCAGTCCAGCGCCAGCTGAGCGGCCTCGCGCCACGCCTCGATCGTGGTGGCCTCCTCGATGGTCACCGCCCAGGCGGCGCCCTGGAACAGTTCCGCCGACCCGGCTGCGAAGCCAGAGGCCGAAGTGCCCGCCATCGGGTGACCGCCGGCGTAGCGAGCGTTCGGCACGAGCTTGCGGACCTCGAAGTCGACCGGGTCCTTCACGCTGACCACGTCGGTGAGCCAGGCGCCAGGGTGGACCTCGGCGATGCTGCGCAGCACCTCGCGCAGCGCCGTCAGCGGCACCGCGACCACCACCAGCGCGTCCTCCTGCTTGGCCCGGCGCAACGCGGCATCGGTTCCGAGCACCTCGAAACCATCGTCGCGGGCTGCTGCGGCATCCGCCTCCGACGCGGTGGCACCCCACGCGGGGCGCCCGGCGCCGGACGCGGCCCGCAGCACGGATCCACCGATGAGTCCCAGTCCGATCACGCACACGGCACGCATCCGTCCATCCTGCCCGACGAGGCCGCTCCGCACGCACCCGGTTGAGCGCTTTCCGTCCCCTGATGGATACGACAATCGCAATAGTGCTTTCGGGTGGCCTTCGTACGCTTTACGGTGTCTCCATGACGGTGCAGGAGCCGGTCGCAGGCTTCGCCGTCGCCGTGGTCCGAGAAGACGGGCGGTGGCGGTGCAGCGCGATGGACAACTCGGTGCTGACCGGCCTGGACGCTTCGATCACGGCGTTGCGCGAGCTGCGTTCCACCGGCGCGGTGTTCGGAATGTGCAATGTGGACGACGAGTTCTTCGTGCTGATCCGGCCGGTCCCGGGGGGTGTGGACCTGCTGCTGTCCGATGCCGCTGCGGCGCTGGACTACGACATCGCCGGGGACGTGCTCGACCTGCTGCGCGTGGATGCTCCTGATGAGGACGACGAGGAGGTCTGGCCTGAGGGCAACCTCGCGGTGCTGTCCGACCTCGGGCTCCCCGAGGGCGAGCTGCTGGTCATCATCGAGGAGGTCGACCTCTACCCGGACGAGCAGCTGGAGATGATCGCCCAGCGCTGCGGGTTCGGCGACGACTTCTCGAAGCTGTTGGAGACCATGTACCGGTGAACACCACCGAAGCCCGCACCGGCGACGTCGAGCTGGTGCGGGCAGCGTTGCGGGTGGCCGCCGACGCGCCGTCCACGGGCGACGTGCCCATCGGCGCCGTCGTCGCCGATGCCCGAGGCCGGGTGCTGGCCGAGGCCTGCAACCGGCGCGAAGCCCACGGCGACCCCACCGCGCACGCCGAGGTCCTCGCCCTGCGCGCCGCCGCCCACGCCCACGGCGATGGCTGGCGGCTGGAGGGCTGCACCCTCGCGGTCACCGTCGAACCGTGCACCATGTGCGCTGGAGCGCTGGTCCTGTCCCGCGTGGCCAGGGTCGTCTTCGGCGTCTGGGAACCACGCACCGGAGCCGTCGGTTCGCTCTGGGACGTCGTCCGCGACAACCGCCTCAACCACCGCCCGGAGGTCGTCGGCGGCGTCCTCGCCGACGAGTCGGCGGCCCTCCTGGAATCCTTCTTCGCCACCCACCGCTCCCACGAACCTCCCGCCCCCTGACCCCGTGCCTCACCAAGGGCGGTTTTCGGTCCGGGCTGACCGGGCGGAACGGCCGTTGACCACGAACGGTTCGGCCCAGGGCCGTCCGGTGCCGTCGGGCGCGCACCGGGTGGCGGACCCCCTCTGCAGGCTTCGAGGAGGCGGCCGGTAGCCTTATCGGCGGTAGCGTGTCCGAGCGGCCTAAGGAGCGCGCCTCGAAAGCGCGTGTGGTGAGAGCCACCGTGGGTTCGAATCCCACCGCTACCGCTGGCAAAGGGCCGGTCCCCTCGAGGACCGGCCCTTTTTGCGCGTGCTGTGGATCTTGGCGAGTCGGCCCGCTGGACGGACGGAACCGCCGTCGCCACCGGTGATGGATGGTCGCCGCTGACGAGACGCTGCAGCGCTTCACACGGGTCAGGGCGCGATGTTCTGGTTCAGCCGGAAGAGGTTGTGCGGGTCGTAGTGGCGTTTGGTCTCCGCCAGGCGGTCGTAGTTCTCGCGGTAGTTCGCCTCGATCCGTCCCTGGTCGTCGGCGGCCATGAAGTTGACGTAGCCACCCTCTTCGGAGTGCGGAGCGGTCGCGGCGTAGTAGTCGCGCACCCAGCTGATGTTCGCCTCGTTGTCAGCGGGATCCGGCCACATGCCCGCGATGACGGTCGCGAAGTTCGCATCCCGGTAGGCGAAGGCCGTGTCGCCGGGTGCGACGCGGTGGCAGGCGCCGTTGATCGGGTAGATGTGCACCGTCGAGTTCACCACCGGAACCCGCGGTCCGTGCTCGACGTGCGCGGCGATCATCTCGTCGCTGAGCTCGGTGGCGAAGTTGGCCTTCCAGTAGTGCTGCAAGCCTGGTGGGACCAGTGCGTCGAAAGCCGCGTTGAGCGCCGGGTAGGGCATCGGGCCGACGTGTTCGGCGACCACCGGCGCCAGGTCGCGCAGCGCGGCCACAGCCGCCGGTCCTTCCTCGACCGGCCCTGCCCAGCACGTCACCAACGCGATGTGCGGGACGCCGTGCCGCTCCTCGGGGATGAACGGCAGCGGCGGGGCGATCTGGAAGGCCGGGAACGCTCCGAGCTCCTCTGGAGCGTCGGCGATCACGTCGCGGAAACCGCGCAGCACGTCGGTCGCGTGCTCCAGGTCGAAGAAGATCGGGCCGCCGTAGATCTCGCTCACCGGGCTGAGCCGGTACTCGAACGACGTCACCGCGCCGAAGTTGCCGCCTCCGCCGCGAAGCGCCCACAGCAGGTCGGTGTTGTGCTGCTCGTCGGCCACCACCACTTCGCCGGAGGCCAGCACGACATCGGCGGAGATGAGGTTGTCGCAGGACAGGCCTAGCCCCCGGGCCAGGTACCCGATCCCGCCGCCGAGGGTGAGCCCGCCAATCCCGGTGGTGGAGACGATGCCGCCGGTGGTCGCCAGCCCGTAGGCGTGCGTGGCCGCGTTGAAGTCCCCCCAGGTCGCGCCGCCCTCAGCGCGCGCGGTTCGGCGCTCGCCGTCGACCCGCACGCCGCGCATCCCGGACAGGTCGGCGACCACGCCTCCTTCGCAGGTGCCGAAACCGGGAACGCTGTGCCCGCCGCCGCGCACCGCCACGTCGACGGCGTTCTCCCGCGCGAAGGCGACCGCGGCCCGCACGTCTCCGGCGTTGGCGCAGCGCACCACGGCGACCGGGTGCAGGTCGATCATCGCGTTGTGGACCCGCCGCGCCGCCTCGTAGCCGGCATCCGGTGGTGTGATCACCGGACCGCGCACCTGCTCCCGCAGTTGTTCGATCGTCATGCCCACGACAGCCGCCCCCGCTCCATTCCTGTGCGTTGCCCTCGATCGCACCGTGCGACACCCGCGGTTCGCTGCACAGAGACGTTCGGCCCGGGATGGGGAGAAAGGAGAAGAGCCCCGGACCAGCTGCGAGCGAGGGGAGCGACTTTCGGGTCCCCCTCGTTGCGCGCCGGCGACGAGCACCCGTTGCACGTCAACGGTCGACATCCGTCTCGAGCGACTTGGCAAGCAGGCCGGGATTGAAAGCCTGCCGGGTCGGCGGCCGTTGGTACTCGCGGTAGCCCTCCAGCGGGTGGCCCTGAGCCACATCGATGAACTCGACCCGGCCGGTCTCCGTGCGCGCTCGGAAGGTGTGCGTTGCGTTTGGGCAGCTAGCATCGGTGCCATGGGAGTCGGGGCGCGAAGCACACGCGGTACCGCGTTGTGGGATGCGCTGTGGAGTCAGGTCTCCGGCCCTATTGCGCTGCTCGACCTGCAGGGGCGGCACGTGGATGTCAACCCGGCCATGTGCCGTCTGCTCGGCTATGACCGCGAGACGCTGCTCGAACTGCTGCCCGCAGACGTCACCCACATGGATGATTACGTCCTGACGGAAACAGCAGTCCAAAACATAGTGCGGGAGCAGATCGAGAGCTTCTCGGCGGAGAAGCGGCTCCTGCGCTCCGACGGCAGTGTGATCCTGGTGCTCGTCAACAGTTCGCTGATCAGAGCGCAGGACGGCAGCCCGGAGCTGATCGTCTCCCAGTTCCATGACATCACCGCTCGCCATGAATCCGAGCTGCTCTGGCGCCAGACACTGATCAACGCCCCCATCGGCATAGCCCTGACGAGTCTGGACGGACGCTGCACCGAGGCCAACGTCAGGCTGTGCGAGCTGGTCGGTTACCGCCGCGAGCAATTGGTGGGCCAACGGTGCACCGATCTGATCTACAACGGTGACAAGGAACCGGTGGATGCGTTGTACGCCGAATTCCGGGATGGGTGCACCGATTCGGCCAGCCTGGAGATCTGCATGCGGCACCGGGACGGCCACCCGTTCTGGATCTTGGCCCGCCTCGGTCTGATTCGAGGGCTGGATGACCGGCCAGCCTACGTGGTCGGCCAGTACGAGCCGCTCGGCGACGATGCGCAGGTGGAGGAGGGGCGCCTGGCCGAGCTGACCCGCATGGCGTTGCACGATCCGCTGACCGGTGTGGCCAACCGCGCCCTGCTCATCGACCGATACCAGCAGGAGATCGCGAAGTTCCCGGTGCAGGAAGGTGTACTCGCCCTGCTCCTGGTCGACCTGGACGGGTTCAAGGAGATCAACGACCGCTACGGACACGTCGCAGGTGACGAGATCTTGCAGGCCGCCGCACGCGAGCTGCTAGGGGCCGTGCGCACCGCCGACACCGTGGCTCGCGTCGGTGGTGACGAGTTCGTCGTGCTCGCCAGCGTGGCCGACCAGGCCCAGGCCGAGGAGCTGCGCACCCGAGTCGACCGCAGGCTGAACACCGAGCCCACCGCACCCGATCTAGGCATCAGGTCGGGCGCCAGCGTGGGAATGGCCTTCACGCGAAGCCCCTCGACCCCCTACCGAGTCCTGCTGGACAGCGCCGACCAAGACATGTACGCACGCAAGAACCGATCCAGTGAGAGGGCGTGATCTGGGTCAGTTGACGGGTTCCATCGAGACGACGATTGAGACTGGACATGCAAGAGGCCCGGAAGCGAGATCGCTTCCGGGCCTCTGAACTGCGGAGGATACGGGATTCGAACCCGTGAGGGCTATTAACCCAACACGATTTCCAATCGTGCGCCTTAGGCCGCTCGGCCAATCCTCCGTGCGGAAGCCTAACAGGGCGTTTCGGCGGAGCGGATAGGGGGTCTGAGCTGCGGTGACCACTGGTGACCCGAGTCGTGGGCCCCGGTTCTACGAGCGCGGACCGCGTCTGGGTACACTGTCCGTGGACCTCGTGCGGCGTCCATCCTGTGAACTCCCCCAGGGCCGGAAGGCAGCAAGGGTAAGCGGGCTCTGACGGGTGCACGGGGTCCCCTTACTTTTCAGGGAAGCTCACCCTGGTCCGAGTTGTCAGCCCGACCGCGTAGGGTTCCGACCGTGGCGCTCGCCCTCTACCGCAAGTACCGTCCGGCGACCTTCGCTGAGGTCGCCGGGCAGGAACACGTCACCGAGCCGTTGCGGACCGCGCTGTCCGCCGGGCGGATCAACCACGCATACCTGTTCTCCGGCCCGCGCGGCTGCGGCAAGACCTCCAGCGCGCGCATCCTGGCGCGGTCGCTGAACTGCGCCCAGGGCCCGACGGCGGACCCGTGCGGTGAGTGCGACTCCTGCGTGTCGCTCGCGCCCGAGGGTGGCGGCAGCGTCGACGTCGTCGAGCTCGACGCGGCCAGCCACGGTGGTGTCGACGACACCCGCGAGCTGCGGGACCGCGCGTTCTTCGCGCCCGCCCAGTCGCGGTACCGGATCTTCATCATCGACGAGGCCCACATGGTCACCACGCAGGGCTTCAACGCCCTGCTGAAGATCGTCGAGGAGCCGCCGGAACACCTGATCTTCGTCTTCGCCACCACCGAACCGGACAAGGTGCTGACCACCATCCGGTCCCGGACCCACCACTACCCGTTCCGGCTGATGCCGCCGGGTGTGATGCGCGAGCTGGTGGAGCGGATCTGCGCCGACGAGGGCGTCAAGGTCGAACCGGCAGTGTTCCCGCTGGTCATCCGTGCTGGTGGTGGTTCGGCGCGAGACACCTTGAGCGTGCTCGACCAGCTGCTGGCCGGTGCCGGTGACGAGGGCGTCACCTACGAGCGGGCCGTCGCGCTGCTCGGGGTCACCGACGTCGCGCTGATCGACGACATGGTCGACGCGCTCGCGGCCGGCGACGCCGCCTCCGTCTACGGCACGGTCGAGCGGCTGGTGGAGGCCGGGCACGACCCGCGCCGGTTCGGCTCCGACCTGCTGGACCGGCTGCGCGACCTGGTGCTGCTCAGCTCGGTTCCGGACGCGGGCGAGCGGGGTCTGGTGGAGACCACCGGGGACGAGCTCACCCGCATGCAGCAGCAGGCCGAGCAGCTGGGCGTGGCGACGCTGTCGAGGTTCGCCGAGATCGTCCACACCGGACTGTCCGAGATGCGCGGAGCCACGGCGCCGCGCCTGCTGCTGGAACTGCTGTGCGCGCGGATGCTGCTGCCGGCCGTGTCGGACTCGGAAACCGCGCTGCTGCAACGACTCGAACGCGTCGAGCGCCGGATGACCATCGCGCCGGGCGAGGCCCCGGCCGCGGAACCCGCTGCTGCGGCGCCGGTTTCGAACGACGGCGACAAGCCGAAGCGGGTCTTCCAGCGACCGCACGAGCGCGCCGCCGCCGAGACCGCCCAAGAGGCGCCCGCCGCGCCGAAACCGGCGCAAACCCCTGTCGCGCAGGAAAGGCCCGCACCCGCTCCGGCGCCTGAACCGGCACCGCAGCCGCCCGCCGCGCAGGCCGAAGAGCCTGCCGCAGCACCGCTGCCGCAGCGTCCCGCCGAACCGCCGCGCCCGCCGGAGCCGGCCCCGGACCAGCCCGCCGCGTCCGCGCCGAACGGGTTCGACGCCGCAGCCGTGCGCCGGGTGTGGACCGACGTGCTGCAGGGCGTCGCCAAGCGCAACCGTCCGACGCAGGCGCTGCTGCTCAACGCCACCGTGCAGGACCTCAACGACAGCGTGCTGGTGCTGTCGATGCCGACGTCCGGGCTGGTCAAGCAGCTCGCGCAGCAGCGGCGGCTGGACTTCGTCCGGGAGTCGCTGCGCGAGGTCGTCGGCGGCGAGTGGGACATCCAGTGCGTCGAAGCCGGGGCGGCCCCGCCCGCCCGGCCTGCCGCGCCGAAGCAGCCCCCGCAACCACCGCAGCGCCCGTCGCAGCAGCAGGACGCCGCCCGGCAGCAGCCCACGGAGCAGCGCCCGCCGGAGCCGAAGCCGTCCCGAGGCAACGGGCAAGGCCCCAACGGTGCTGCTCAGCAGCGCGAACCCGGTGGTGCGCGCGGTGGTTCGGTCCCGCGCCCACCGGAACCCGATGACATCCCGCCGCCACCGGAGCCCCCGGACGAGGAACCCCCGCCGGACGACATCCCGCCGCCACCGGAGCCGCAGCGCCCCGCGGCGCCGCCGGACGAGGAGGACCCGGAGTCGATGCTCGCCGAGTCCTCACCGATGGAGGCCGGAACGCGCGTCGGTCGCGATGCCGACTCGGCGGCCGTCGAGCTCTTCGAACGAGAGCTGGGCGCCCGCCGCATCGAGGGCTGACGCTGCCGTCAGCCGAGGTGCCGGGCGAGGAAGGCGAGGGCCTTCGGGTAGGCGTCGAGGCGGTTGGAGCGCTTGGCGAGACCGTGGCCCTCGTCGGGGTACACGTGGAACTCGCACGCTACGTCGTTGCCGCGCACCGCTTCCACGATCTGCTCGGCCTCGCTCAGCGGCACGCGCGGATCGTTGGCGCCGTGGAGGACGAACAGCGGTGCGGCGATGGAGGAGGCTCGGGTGAGCGGGGACGCCTCGCGGAGGAAGTCGGCGTCGGTGGCGAGGCTGCCGTACTCGCGTTCCCGGTGGGCCCGACGGTAGGGCGCGGTGTTCTCCAAGAACGTGACCAGCGAGGAGATGCCGACGATGTCCACGCCCGCCGCCCACAGCTCGGGCTGGAAGGCCAGTCCGGCGAGCACCATGTAGCCGCCGTAGGACCCGCCCCACAGCGCCGCGCGGGATGGGTCGACGCCCGCCGCGGGCAACCACTGGTGCAGGTCGGCGAGGTCTTCGACGGATTCGAGCCGGTTGCGGGCGTCGTCGGCTGAGTACCAGGTCTTGCCGTAGCCGGTGGAGCCCCGGACGTTGGGCACCAGCACCGTGTGGCCGCGGGCGACCATCGCCTGCACCAACGGGTGGAACGCGCGCACCGACTCGCTCTCCGGTCCGCCGTGGATGAGCAGCACGGCCGAACCGTCCGGCTCGGCAGGGGAGTAGCGGAAGCACGGGATCTGCTGGCCGTCGCGAGCGGGAACCCGGTGCACGCTCGGCTCGGCGAGGGCTTCTCCGGCCAACTGCGCAGCTGAAACGGTCAGCGGTGCGCAGCTGCGGGCGGTGATGTCGACGAGCAGCACGTCACCGGGTGAGGTGGGGGAGCTGAAGGTGAGCGCCGCGAACCGGGAGTCCGGTGACCAGACCGGCTCGGGCAGCGGGAACCCGCACCAGCCCTCGGTCGGCAGCGCGATGTCCAGCAGGTGCTCACCGGTCTCGGCGTCGTGCAGGGCGGGCCGGTGCGCGCCGTCGACGGCGGTCAGCACGAGCAGGGTGCGCCCGTCCGGCGACAACCGGCCGGTGAGGTCGTGCGAAGGGGAGGTCACCAGCCACCGGTGCTCACCGGTGCGCGGGTCCAGCCGAGCGATGCCGGTGTGCTCGCGCCCGGCATCGCTGGTCACGACCAGCCCTCCGGCCTGCCACCCGGGGTTCAGGTGGCGTGCGGCGACGTCGCGGCCGATGAGCTCGCGCAGCCGGTCGGACCCGGTCCCGGGCATGATCTCGGCCAGCAGCACCTGGTCGGACAGGGGTCTCGCGGCGGGCACGGTGATCGCCGCCCAGCGGGAGCCGGGGTCGATCGAGACCTCGGCGACCATCCCGCCGCCGTCGTAGAGGACGTGCTCCTCGCCGGTGACGGCGCTGCGGATCACCACGTCGAAGTCGACGCCGTTGCGGCGGTTGGTGGCGTAGACGATGCGGCCGGGCAGCACGTCGAGCAGCCGGTGCACGTGCTCGGGGTCGCGGACCAGCGGCTCCAAGTCGGACAGCTGAGCCGGTCGCCGCCGGCGGTCGTCGAGGCGCAGCAGCGACAGCTGGCCGCGTTCGTTGCCGTCGCTGTCGTGCTGCACCACCACGGCGCGCTCGCCGGGCAGGTAGCGGCCGGTGACGGCGCCGGTCAGCGCGGTCAGCTCGGTGCGCTTGTCGTCGGCGAGCTCCACCAGCTGCACCGACCCTGACTCGTCACAGCCCGCGAGCACCCGTCCGTCGTCGGTCACGTCGAACGCGCGCCAGGTGGTCAGTTCCAGCAGCCGTGTGATGTCCAGCGTCACGTGAGCACCTTGTCACGTCGTGTGATGACGACCAAGGATGGGAGCTTGCCCCGTTCGTCGTGCGAGGGGCGTGGCCACGAGGCGTGAAGGCCACCTCGCGGCTGGCCCCGCCACCCGCAACGCTGAGCAAGGTGAGTTCAGAGCTGGGACGGCAGAACCTCTACGCTGGTCTTGTGCCCCGTGCGGGGGTACTCACCCGGGCGATGAGGAGTAACGGTGCAGCCAGGTGGCCAGCCGAACATGCAGCAGATCATGGAACAGGCGCAGAAGATGCAGGAGCAGCTGATGTCTGCGCAGCAGGAGCTCGCCGATGCGGAGGTCACCGGGAGCGCCGGTGGCGAGCTGGTGACCGCGACCGTCACCGGTGCCGGGGAGCTCAAGGGACTGGTGATCGACCCGAAGGCGGCCGATCCGGAGGACACCGAGACGCTGGCGGACCTGGTCGTGGCGGCCGTCCGCGACGCCAACCGGGCCGCGCAGGAGTTGCAGGCGCAGAAGATGGGCCCGCTGACGGGCGGTCTGGGCGGCGGCCTGGGCGAGCTCGGCCTGCCGGGTCTGTGATCCGGGGCGAGTCGACGTGTACGAGGGTCCGGTACAGGATTTGATCGATGAGCTGGGGCGCCTTCCCGGCATCGGTCCGAAGGGCGCGCAGCGCATCGCCTTCCACCTGTTGGCCGCGGAGCCGGCGGACGTGACCCGGCTGCAGGAGGTCCTGCAGCAGGTCAAGGAGGGCGTGGTGTTCTGCGACGTCTGTGGCAACGTCTCCGAGGAGACGACCTGCCGCATCTGCCGGGACGCCCGGCGGGACAAGACGCTGGTCTGCGTGGTGGAGGAGCCCAAGGACGTGCTCGCGGTGGAGCGCACCCGCGAGTTCAAGGGCCGCTACCACGTGCTCGGTGGTGCGCTCGACCCGTTGTCGGGCGTCGGACCGGATCAGCTCCGGGTCCGGGAGCTGCTGGCGCGGATCGGGACCGACGAGATCAGCGAGGTGATCATCGCGACGGACCCGAACACCGAGGGCGAGGCGACCGCGACGTATTTGGTGCGGATGTTGCGCGACTTCCCGGGTCTGAACGTCACGCGGCTCGCTTCCGGACTTCCGATGGGTGGCGACCTCGAGTTCGCCGATGAATTGACGCTCGGCCGGGCTCTGTCCGGTCGTCGTTCGATGTAGTAAGCGAGAACGGTCAAGCGCGAACAAATCAATAGCGGGAACGGCGGCGCCTTTCTTCTCGGGAATCACGGGAGGTCAGGCGCCGTCTTCGTGTTCGCGAGGAAACAAGTCGCCAGGTCCTTGACTAGGACGATTCCTTCCTCTATTCGCCCGCGTTAGCGTAGAACTCGCAGTTCTTGCAAGGCCCTCCTCCTGCTCGGTCGCCCCGATCTCCAAGGGCCGCCTAAGTAGCGCGATCGTAACCTTGATTGTTCCATTCCACTCCTTTCGAGGGTTACTCTCACGGAACTCTGCTGCCTATGGACACAAACGGGTGGGTAAATCCAATGAGTAGAGCTCCATCGGTGCGGCGAAGCGGAACCCGCTCTCTGCGTCGGGTCATCACGGTCGGCATCGCTTTCGCAACCGCTGCGTCCCTGGCGGGCTGCGCGCAATCCGAGCGCGGGGCCGGTGGCGGAGAGGGCGGCACCTTCACCTTCGGTGCGGCCGGTGCTCCGGACCTGTTCGATCCCTTCTACGCCTCCGACGGGGAGACCTTCCGCGTCACCCGGCAGCTGATGGAGGGCCTGGTCAACTTCAAGCCGGGCTCGGTCGAGGTCGAACCGTCCCTGGCCGAGAGCTGGGAGCAGACGCCGGACGGCAAGACCTGGACGTTCAAGCTGCGCAGCGGTGTGAAGTTCCACGACGGCACGGACTTCAACTCCGACGCGGTCTGCAAGAACTTCCAGCGCTGGTACAACCAGACCGGAGCCGGGCAGAACAACGCGCTGTCCTACTACTGGATCGAGAACTTCGGCGGCTTCGCCGACGGCAAGGCGCCCTCGCTGTTCCGGGACTGCGAGAACCCGGACCCGACCACCGCGGTCGTGCACCTGACCCGCGCGACCTCGAAGTTCCCCGACCTGCTGGGACTTCCGTCGTTCAGCATGCAGTCGCCGACGGCGATGGAGCAGTACAAGGCCAACGACGTGAAGGCGCAGGGCGACAGCTTCGTCTACCCCGAGTACGCCAAGGCCCACCCGACCGGCACGGGGCCGTTCGAGTTCGACTCCTACGACCAGTCCAACGGCACGATCAAGCTGGTCCGCAACGACCAGTACTGGGGCGACAAGACCAAGGTCAACGAGCTGATCTTCCGGATCATCCCGGACGAGACCGTCCGCAAGCAGGAGCTGGAGTCGGGCGCGATCGACGGCTACGACTTCCCCAACGCGGCCGACCTGAAGGCGCTGCGCGACGCGGGCCACGACGTCCAGGTCCGCGACCCGTTCAACATCATGTACCTGGGGATCACCCAGAAGAACAACCCGGCGCTGCAGAACCTCAAGGTCCGGCAGGCCCTGGCCCACGCGGTGGACCGGGAAACGCTGGTCAAGGCCAACCTGCCGGAAGGCGCCTCGGTGGCCAGCCAGTTCTACCCGGAGAACGTCGACGGCTACGCCCCCGACGTGCAGCAGTACCCGCACGATCCGGCCAAGGCCAAGCAACTGCTCGCCGAGGCGGGCGCGTCGAACCTGACGGTGAACTTCTACTGGCCGACCGAGGTCACCCGGCCCTACATGCCGGACCCGCAGGGCATCTACAACGCCCTCGCCGAAGACCTGCGCGAAGCCGGCATCACCGTCAACCCGGTGAGCAAGCCGTGGAACGGCGGCTACATCGACGACGTCGACAACGCCAAGGCCGACATCTTCCTGCTCGGCTGGACCGGTGACTACAACACGCCGGACAACTTCATCGGCACGTTCTTCGGCACGCCGACCAACCGCTTCCACACCGCGGGAGCACCGTGGGGTGAGGACCTGGCGGGGCAGCTGCGGGCGGCCGATTCCGAGCCGGACGCAGCCAAGCGCACCTCGATGTACCAGGACATCAACCGCAAGCTGCTGTCCGAGTACCTGCCCGCGATCCCGCTGTCGCACTCGCCGCCGGCGATCGTGACGAGCTCCCGAGTCCAGGGTCTGGTGACCTCACCGCTGACCGCCGAGGAGTTCGCTTCGGTGAGCGTCTCGGAGCAGTGATCCCGAGGTGCTGCGCGCGGGGCCGGTGCGAACCGGTTCCGCGCGCAGCACCCGGTTCGCTGACTTGAACACGGGGGTTTCGCGTGCTCCGCTTCACTGTTCGACGACTGGGACAGCTGGTGCTGGTCGTCTTCGTCCTGTCGATGCTGCTGTTCGGCTGGCTGCGCATGCTGCCGGGCGGACCGGTCTCTGCACTGCTGGGCGACCGCGCCACACCGGCCGCGCGGGAGCAGCTCGAGAAGGCTCTCGGGCTCGACCAGCCGATCTTCGTGCAGTACTTCAAGTTCCTCGGCCGGGCGATCACCGGCGACTTCGGCACCTCGACCGGGGTGCAGCGCGGTGATTCCGCGCTGGAGGTGTTCATCACCCGCTTCCCGGCGACGCTGGAGCTGTCCATCCTGGCGCTGGTCCTGGCCGTGGTGGTCGGCATCCCGCTGGGGTACCTGGCCGCCCGCAAGCGCGGTGGATGGCTGGACAACCTGAGCATCACGTGGTCGCTGGTGGGCGTCGCCGTGCCGGTGTTCTTCCTGGCGTTCCTGCTGAAGTTCGTCTTCGCCATCGAGCTCGGCGCGCTGCCCGCCTCCGGGCGGCAGGACTCGGCGATCAACGCCACCCGGGTCACCGGCTTCTACGTCCTCGACGGGTTGCTGACCCGCGAGTGGGACGCCTCCTGGAACGCGTTGGTGCACCTCATCCTGCCCGCCATCGCGCTGTCGACCATCCCGTTCGCGGTGATCTTCCGGATCACCCGGGCCGCGGTGCTCGACGTGATGGACGAGGACTACGTGCGCACCGCGCGCGCGAAGGGCTTGGGGCAGATGGTGATCCGGCGCAGGCACATCCTGCACAACGCGATGCTGCCGGTGGTCACCACCATCGGTCTGCAGACCGGTGCGCTGCTGGCGGGCGCGGTGCTGACCGAGCGGGTGTTCAACATCGCCGGTATCGGGCAGGCCGTCGCGATCGGCTTCGAACGCAAGGACTTCCCGGTGCTGCAGGTGGTCATCCTGGCATCCGCGATGGTCTACGTGCTGGTCAACCTCGTCGTCGACCTCTCGTACGCGTTGATCGACCCACGACTGCGGACACGGTGAGGGACGATGGTGCTCAACACGCAGCGCAAGGACGGGCTCGACGCGCTGGCGGAATCGGCCTCCGACGCCGGTGTCAGCCTCGCCGCGTCGGCCTGGCGGAGGTTGCGCCGCAACCCGGTCTTCATCGTCGGTGCACTGGTCATCGTGGCGTTCGTGCTGCTGGCACTGCTGGCGCCGCTGCTGGCACCGCACGACCCGGCGCAACGCCTGCTGGAATCGCAGGTCTCCCGCGCGGAGAACACGATTCCGCCGTCGCAGCCCGGATTCCCGCTGGGTGGCGACCAGTACGGCCGTGACCTGCTTTCCCGGCTGCTGCTGGGCTCCCAGCAGACGCTGCTGGTGGCGGTCCTGGCCACCGTGATCGGCCTCGGCGGCGGTCTGGTGCTCGGCTTGCTCGCCGGTGCCTTCGGCGGCTGGGTGGACTCGTTGGTCATGCGCATCGCCGACGTGATGCTGTCGGTGCCGTCGCTGCTGCTGGCGGTGTCGATCGGCGCGCTGTTCGCCGAGCAGACCCAGTTCACCGTGATCCTCGCGGTGGCGATCGTGCAGGTGCCGATCTTCGGACGGCTGCTGCGCGGCACGATGCTGGCGCAACGCAGCAGCGATCACGTGCTGGCGGCGCGGGCCCTCGGCGTCAAGGAGAGCGCGATCGTGTTCCGGCACATGCTGCCCAACGCGTTGGGGCCGGTGATCGTGCAGGCCACGCTGGTGCTGGCGGTGGCGATCATCGACGCGGCGGCGCTGTCCTTCCTGGGTCTGGGCGCGGCCGACGACTCGGTGCCGGAATGGGGCCAGATGCTCGGCGGCGCGCAGGACATCATCGACTCGCATCCGCAGCTGGCGTTCTGGCCCGCCGGTTGCATCATCCTGGTCGCCTTCGGGTTCACGCTGGTCGGCGAGTCGCTGCGCGACGCGTTGGACCCCAAGCGACGCCGGTAAGGGGAGTTGGCAATGGCACTGCTGGAAGTTCGCGACCTCTCCGTTGTCTTCGCCCGCAAGGGCGAGCCGCCGGTGACCGCGGTGGACGGGATCTCCTTCGACGTCGAACCGGGCAAGACCGTCGGCCTGGTCGGCGAGTCCGGCTGCGGCAAGTCGGTGACCTCGCTGGCGATCATGGGCTTGCTGCCGCCGCGCGGAGCGGAGGTGTCGGGCTCGGTGTCCTTCGACGGCACCGACCTGCTGACGCTGCCGAAGAGGGAGCTCGACGCCCGGCGCGGCAAGGACCTGAGCATGGTGTTCCAGGACCCGCTGACCTCGTTGAACCCGGTGGTGCCCATCGGGTTGCAGGTCTCCGAGGTCATCGAGCGGCACCGCGGTCTGCCCCGCAAGCAGGCGATGCCCGGGGCCGAGGAGCTGCTGCGCAAGGTGGGCATCCCGGACCCGAACCGGCGGCTCAAGGAGTACCCGCACCAGCTCTCCGGCGGGATGCGGCAGCGGGCCCTGATCGCGATGGCGCTGGCCTGCAAGCCCCGGTTGCTCATCGCGGACGAGCCGACTACGGCGCTCGACGTGACGATCCAGGCGCAGATCCTCAAGCTGCTCTCGGAGCTGGTCGCCGAAACCGACACCGCGCTGATCATGATCACCCACGATCTCGGCGTGGTGGCGGGGTTGTGCGACGAGGTGAACGTGCTCTACGCGGGTCGCGTGGTCGAACGCGCTGCGCGGCACGAGCTGTTCGCCCGGCCGAAGCACCCCTACACCGCGGGCTTGCTGGCCTCGATCCCGCGACTGGATTCGCCCCGCGGGCAACGCCTGTCGCCGATTTCGGGTTCGGTGGCCGACAACATCCCGTGGGACACCGGTTGCGCGTTCTGCCCGCGCTGCCCGAACGCCAGCGATGTGTGCGAGCGCGAGACCCCCGAGGTCAGCATCGACGCGGGAGCGCGGTTGCTGCGCTGCCACAACCCGGTTCGCGGAACGATCTCGAACAGCGCGGAGGCGTCATGAGCGAAACCAGTGGCGTCATGAGCGAGGACGTGCTCGTCGAGCTGCGCGACGTGAAGGTGCACTTCCCGATCAAGAAGGGCGTGGTGCTGGACCGGACCGTCGGCCACGTCTACGCCGTGGACGGGGTGTCGCTGAGCATCCAGCGCGGTGAGACCTACGGTCTCGTCGGGGAGTCCGGTTGCGGCAAATCGACCCTGGGCCGCGCGGTGTTGCGGTTGGAGAAGCCGACCGGCGGCGAGGTCGTCTTCGACGGCACCGACCTGTCCGGCATGAAGGGCGAGGAGCTGCGCAAGATGCGGCAGCGGATGCAGATGGTCTTCCAGGACCCGCTGTCCTCGCTCGACCCGCGCCAGTCGGTGGAATCGCTGTTGGTGGAGGGCATGCGTGCGCACGGCCTGGCTGACGACAAGGCGTCCACCGACAAGCGGCTGCGCGAACTGCTCGATGCCGTCGGATTGCCGCCGACCGCGCTGCGCAAGTACCCGCACGAGTTCTCCGGCGGTCAGCGCCAGCGCGTTGGCATCGCCCGCGCGCTGTCGGTCGGCCCGGAGCTCGTGGTGGCCGACGAACCGGTGTCGGCGCTGGACGTCTCGGTGCAGGCGCAGGTGCTCAACCTGCTGGAGGACCTGCAGGAGGAGTTCGGCCTGACCTACCTGGTGATCGCGCACGACCTCGCCGTGGTGCGGCACATCGCCGACCGGGTGGGCGTGATGTACCTGGGCGGCATCGTCGAGGAGTCCACATCGGACGATCTTTACGGACAGCCGCTGCACCCCTACTCCAAGGCGCTGCTGTCGGCGGTCCCTGTGCCGGACCCGCAGGTCGAGGACGGTCGCGAGCAGATCCTGCTCACCGGCGACCTGCCCTCACCGGCGAACCCGCCGTCGGGTTGCCGGTTCCACACCCGCTGCCCGTGGCGGCAGGAGGAGCGCTGCGACACCGAACGCCCGGCCCTGCGGGAGATCGGGGCGGGGCACCGGGTCGCCTGCCACTTCGCCGAGGAGATCCGAGACGGTGAGCTCCAGCCCCGCTCGACGCCGGAAGCGGCAGCCCCGACGGCGTGATCCTGGCGGTTTCTCGCGAGCCCGTTCCCTCGCGGCCGACGTCCACATAGGATCTTCGGCTGGGGAAGGGAGGTCGCGCTTGAAGTACAGCAGCGCGCTCCGGTGCTCGGCCTGCGAGCACCGGGCTGTTCTGGACCGAACCGTCGCTGCCCGGCTCGTCGCCGAGACCAACCAGTCGCTGGTGCTCTACGACTGCCCGGTGGGCAACGGCGTGCACGTCAGGAATCCGGATTTCGAGAAGGGCCCGATCGCGTAGAGCGTGGTCGCAGATCGGGCCCTCTGGCCGTCACACCGGTGTCGGCTCCAGCGCTGGCTGACGCCGGGCGATCCGCATGCTGCCCAGCAGCACCCCGCCGACGACCACCGCCCCGGCGGCGAGTTCGAACGGGTGCGGCTGCTCGCCGAGGATCAGCCAGGCCGTGCTGAACCCGACGATCGGTACCAGCAGCGAGAACGGAGCCACCGTGCTCGCCGGGTACCTGGCGAGCAGTGTCGTCCACAGGCCGGACCCGACCACGGTGGCCAGCAGCGACGTGTAGGCCAGACCGGCCAGCGCGGCAGTCCCGGTCGGGGAGTCCAGCACCGTGGTGACCGCTGCCCAACCGGTCGTCGGCCCCTCGAACAGCGCGGACGCCGCGAACATCGGCAGCGGTGGGACGATGGCGATCCACAGCGAGAGGTGCAGCGGTTTCGGCGCTTCGGCCTTGCGGCTGCACAGGTTGCCCAACGCCCAGGAGAACGCGCCGCACAACGTGATCAGCATCGGCAGCAGCGTCGCGGTCTGCGCGCGGTGCCAACCGATGGCGACCATGCCCAGCACCGCCGTGGTGATGCCCAGCACCTGGACCGGGGTGAGCTTCTCGCGCAGCAGCAACGCGCCCAGCAGCACGGTGAACGGCGCAGACCCCTGCTGCACCAGCGAGGCCAGCCCGGTCGGCATGCCGATCTCCATCGCGACGAACAGGAACGCGAACTGCGAGGTCCCGAAGAGGAGGCCGTAGCCGAGCAGCCAGCGCCACTTCACCCGCGGGAACGGCACGAAGAACAGGATCGGCAGCAGCACGGCGAAGCGCAGTCCGGCGAAGAAGAACGGCGGGAAGTGCCCCAACCCCTGGTCCAACGCGATGAAGTTGCCGCCCCAGAGCACTGCGACGACCACCGCCAGCAGGCGATCTCTCGTGGTCATACCGCTCAGCCTGCGTCGACCGTCTGTGAAGCACAAGCGATACTATCTGCAAGTACTATGTAGGATTCCTCTATGGACGTTCGCAGGTTGAGGCTCCTGCGCGAGCTGGCCGATCGGGGCACGGTCACCGCGGTCGCCAACGCCCTGTCCTACACGCCTTCTTCGGTGTCGCAGCAGATCCGGGCCCTGCAGGCCGAGGTCGGGGTGCGGCTGACCGAACCGGCCGGTCGTGGCCTGCGCCTCACCGACGCCGGCTGGGCGCTGGCCACCCGCGCCGACGAGGTGCTGGCCGCGCTGGACCGGGCCGAGGCCGAGCTCGACACCTACCGCTCGTCGCCGCGCGGCGTGGTCCGCGTCGCGATGTTCCCCTCCGGTGCGTTCCTGCTGCTCCCGGGTGTGCTGCGGCGCATCGCCGAGCACCCGCAGGTCCGCCTGGAGGCTCGCGACGTCGACATGGTGCCGTCGGAGGTCCCGCGCCTCACGGCCGACTTCGACCTGGTCGTCACGCACCGGGACGACCAGGCTCCGCCGCACGACGGCGACCGGGTCGCGGTCACCCCGCTGCTGCGCGAGCCGCTGGACGTGGCGATGCCGCTCGGGCACCCGCTGGCCGGCCGCGAACGCGTCGAGCTCACCGAGCTGGTCGGCGAACCCTGGCTGAGCGTCGACATCGGTTTCCCCGTCGACGACGTGCTGCGCTCGCTGGCGGTGCGCACCGGTGTGCGGCCGATCGTCGTCCAGCGCATCAACGACTTCCGGGTCACCGAAGCGCTCGTCGCCGCAGGTCACGGCATCGCGCTGCTGCCCAGGTACACGGTGAACAGCTCACAGCTCGTGATGCGCCCGCTCGCCGGGGTCCGCGCGGGCCGCAACATCGAGGTCGTCTCCCGCAAGGGCGCCACCGAACGCCCGGCCGTGCAGGTCGCCCTCGACGCCCTCACCGCCGAAGCCCGCGCCCGGACGGAGGCCAACTCACCGGGGTGAGTTGGCGGCCGCCCAGCGGCAGATCGCGGCGAGTTCGTCGCCGTGCTCTTCGAGCGTGTCATCCACGACGCCCACGACGGGCAGGTGGCCTTCGCGCACCACGTCCGGCGGCCTCGGGATGTAGCCCTTCTCGTGCACGCCCGTGCTGCCCGGGCCCGGGGTGCCCTCGGCGAGGTGTCCGGTGGTGCGGGCGTAGCGCGACAGGACCCTGGGTTCGCGCAGGTCGCGGTCGGTGCCGAACCACTGCTGGCTCAACGGGAACAACGCGCTGAGCGCGTCCCACCAGCCCTCGGCGGCCAGCACCAGCCCGGGATGCCGCAGGTGCAGCTCCTCGACCAGCAGCCGGTACCCGGCGAACACGTCGTGGCGGGGGTCGTCGAAGTAGTAGCCCACGGTGTCCAGGAACGCCGCGTCCACGCCGAACTCGTCGACCAGCGCGGAGATCGACTCCACCAGGTGCGCGCGGAACCCGGGCTCGGCGGGGTTGAGGAAGACCTGATCGCCCTCGCCGGAGCGGTCGGAGTCCCAGTCGGGGCGGTTGAGCAGCTCCACGTAGCGGTCGGTGTCGTTGCGCATCACCGCCCGTTCCCAGTCCGGGTACTGCGCCACGTTGGCGCCGTGCCCGCCGAACATCGGCATCAACCGGAACCCGAGCTCGTGCGCGGTGCGGACGAGCTCGGCGAACCCCTCGTCGCCGCCGAGATCAGCACCGGGCCGGTAGCGCGGGTAGGCGTAGTAGTAGCGGCCCTCCCAGCCGGGCAGGTAGGCGAGCACGCGATGCGGGTCGATGTGCTGCGCGACGAAGCGGAGGGCCTCGCTCATCTGCGAGAACGTGTTGAACACGTAGCCGGTCCAGTGCTGGCCGTGCAGCGTCACGACGAGCGCGGTGTCGCGCAGCCAGCCGGGCACGTCCGGCCGGGACTCCCACGGCCGCAGGCCGTGCGCGTTCTCGACGAATCGCAGGTGCTCGTCCAGGTCCGGGTCCGGTGACGAGGCGTCCTGGCGCAGCCGGATCTCCGGGACCCGGCACGTCGTCCCGCGCGCCGACGCGGCAGGCACGTGCAGCAGCTCCGCGATCGGCTCGGGCGAGTGGGCGGGTGTGTTGACGTGCAGCACGTGCCTGCGCACCGACGGGTCCCGGACGCTCAGCAGCGAGCAGTCGGACTCCGAGCCGACGGCCACCCACGGCGTCGCCCAGTCCGGGCTCGGGTACTCCAGCTGGAAGCGCTCGTGGTGGCTGTGCGAGCGGCCGGTGTTCGGCGCCCACCAACCCGCGCTCAGCTGCCGCTGCGGCAGACCGCGCAGCAGCAGCTTGACGGCCTTGATCGGCTCGGTGTGCTCCGCGGTGATCGACCAGGTCAGCACGCCGTCCCGGAGCGCGACGTCGACTCCGACGACACCGGCGTCGACGGTTCGCTGCTGCCCGAGCGCGGCGTAGCCGGTGCGCACCTGCACGCGACCGGCGTCGACGAGCGGTTCCGCGGGTCGCAGGCCGTAGCCGTTGGTCGTGGTGAACACCTGCACCGACCAGCTCAGCGGACCGCCTGGCACGGGGAAGCGCGGATCGCGGGGATCGAAGCTCAGGTCGGTGTCGATCAGGCTCATCTCGGCACCGATGCGTAGCCGATCGCCTCCTCCACCAGGTAGGCCAGGCTGTCGGCCTCCTCAGCGGTGAAGATCAAGGTGTCTCCGGGAGGTAGCACGAGTCCGACGCGGTCACCCATGACCAGCACGGTCACGTTCCCGCAGCCGTTCGTCGTGGCGCACTCGATGCGCCACCGCAGCTGCTCCGTCGGATCTTCGGTCGGCCACATAGCCACATCACTGAACCGTGCGAACTCTCGAACATCAAGTTCCATGAACCGTTCGAGTGATGGCCTGGGCGGGGAGCAGAGGAGTAGGTGCGGCTATGCCCCGACGTCACCCCGTGTGAGCCGCTTCGACTAGTTCTCCCCCCAGGGGCGCCGCTTCGACATCCCTGCGACGCGAGTCCATATGCCCGTTCGCGCGCCGGGCAATACCGACTTCAGTCGAGTCCGTTCCCGATCTAGCGTGGGGGTCGTCCTCGGCCGATGGGCTGTGCGGGCTCATGGATCCCCGGGTCCGGTCCGCTCTGCCCTGTTACCGGAGTTGTGCCCGTGACCGGCGATTTCCCGCCACCCGGTGCCCGGTGGCGGTCGAGCGGCAGTCCGTACCCTTGCAGGAGCCGAACTGCGCTGCCCCCGACCAGAACGGATGTCCATGATCGAGTGGCTGAACACGATCCCGGCCGGGGTGATCTACCTGGTGGTTGGGGGGATCATCGGGCTGGAGAGCGTGGGAATCCCACTGCCCGGCGAGATCTTGCTGGTCAGCGCCGGTGTCGCGGCCTCGCACGGGGTGATCAACCCGATCTTGCTCGCCACCTTCGCCTCGATCGGGGCGATCGTCGGCGACTCGATCGGGTACGCCATCGGCAAGCGCTTCGGCCGCAAGCTGCTGACCTGGCTGGGCACCAAGCTGCCGAAGCACTTCGGGCCCAAGCCGCTGGCCCAGGCGGAGAAGCTCTTCGAGCGCTGGGGCGCCTGGACGGTGTTCGGCGGCCGGTTCGTGGCGCTGCTGCGCATCCTCGCCGGGCCGCTCGCGGGCAGCCTCGGCATGCCGTACCGCAAGTTCCTGCTGGCCAACGCGACCGGCGGCATCGCATGGGCGGGCCTGGTGACCGCCATGTCCTACGGGTTCGGCCTGGTCGCGGGCCAGTGGTTCCACCGCTTCTCGTGGATCGGCCTGGTCATCGCCGTCGCCTTCGCCTGGTGGAGCACCCGCATCATCCAGAAGCGCGTGGAACGAGCCGAAGCCGAAGAACCAGAACCAGCCCGATCCACCTGACCGCCCCCTCGGGAAGCACACCCCGCCCAACCCGGCACGGAGGCGACCCGAACACGGTGGTATTCGATCCCACGATCGCGGCGGCGAACCGGGTGATGACCGGAATGCCGCCGTGATCAGGACCCGGAATACCGCCGTGATCGGATACCTGACCACGGCGGTGATCGGGTTGCCTGAGCCCGGGGACTGGCTGGGTTCGGTCAGCGAGAAGCCCGGTTGGCCGCCGAGACGACTGCGCGGAGCATGGCCGTGATGGTGGAGGTGTCCACGCCGACGCCCCAGAAGACGTCGTCGCCGACGGCGCACTCCAGGTAGGCCGCCGCACGCGCGTCGTCGCCCGAGGTGAGCGCGTGCTGGTGGTAGTCCAGGACGCGGATGTCGTAGCCCACGGTGGTCAAGGCGTCGACGAACGCCGACACCGGCCCGTTGCCGCGACCGGTGATCTCGCGCTGCTCGCCGTCCACGACCACCGACGCGGTGATCGTCTCGTCGCCGGACTCCCCAGACGAGCTCTGCCGGACCAGCCTCAGCGGAGCGTCGGCCTCCAGGTACTCGGCGGAGAACGCCGTCCACATGTCGGCCGGGCTGACCTCGCCGCCCTCGCCGTCGGTGTGGGCCTGCACGGCCTTGGAGAACTCGATCTGCAGCTTGCGCGGCAGCTCGAGCTGGTGCTCGGTCTTCATCACGTACGCCACGCCGCCCTTGCCGGACTGCGAGTTGACCCTGATGACGGCCTCGTAGCTGCGGCCCACGTCCTTGGGGTCGATGGGCAGGTACGGGACTTCCCACGGGTGCTCGTCGACGGACCTGCCCGCCTTCTCGGCTTCGACGCCCAGCGCGTCCAGGCCCTTGTTGATGGCGTCCTGGTGGCTGCCGGAGAACGCCGTGTAGACGAGCTCGCCGCCCCACGGGTGTCGCTCGGCGACCGGCAGCTGGTTGCAGTGCTCGACGGTGCGCTTGACGTAGTCGATGTCGGAGAAGTCGATCTGCGGGTCGATGCCCTGGCTGAACAGGTTCATGCCCAGCGCGACGAGGTCGACGTTGCCGGTCCGCTCGCCGTTGCCGAACAGGCAGCCTTCGATGCGGTCGCCGCCGGCCTGGTAGCCCAGCTCGGCGGCGGCGATGCCGGTGCCGCGGTCGTTGTGCGGGTGCAGCGACAGGATCACCGAGTCGCGGCGGGCCAGGTTGCGGTGCATCCACTCGATGGAGTCCGCGTAGACGTTCGGGGTGGCCATCTCGACGGTGGCGGGCAGGTTCAGGATGACCGGCCGCTCCGGGGTGGGTTGCCAGATCTCGGTGACCGCGTCGCACACCTCGACGGCGTAGGACAGCTCGGTGCCGGTGTAGGACTCCGGCGAGTACTGGAACCGGAAGTCGGTGTCCGGGTACTTGCCCGCCAGCTCCAAGGCCAGTTCGGCGCCCATCTTGGCGATCTTCTTGATGCCTTCGCGCTCCTCGCGGAACACCACGCGGCGCTGCAGGATCGACGTCGAGTTGTAGATGTGCACGATGGCCTTCGCCGTGCCCTCCAGGGCCTGGAAGGTGCGCTCGATCAGCTCCGGCCGGCACTGGGTCAGCACCTGGATGCGCACGTCCTCGGGGATGGCGCCGTCCTCGATGATCTCGCGGACGAAGTCGAAGTCGGTTTGGCTGGCCGCCGGGAACCCGACCTCGATCTCCTTGTAGCCCATCTGCACCAGCAGCTCGAACATGCGGCGCTTGCGGGCGGGCGACATCGGGTCGATCAGGGCCTGGTTGCCGTCGCGCAGGTCGACGGCGCACCACAGCGGGGCCCGCGTGATCCGCTTGTCCGGCCAGGTGCGGTCGGGCAGCGAAACGTCCTCGACGAGCTCGTGGAACGGTTTGTACCGGTGGAAGGGCATCGAGCTGCCCTGCTGCGGGTTCCACGACGGCTGACCGGCGGGCGCGGGCTTGGACGGCTTGCGCACACGGCCGATGAACGGGGCCTGCGCGTCGGGGGTGTTGCTGCTCATGAGAGGCGTTCTCCTGGTCGCTTACCGGTTCTCGGACTGCATGGGAGACCGGCGCGTTCGTACCCCGCGACGAGGGGCCGGTCTAGGAGACCCCGTCGCGGCGGCGAAGCAGGAGAACGCGAGCCACGGAGCAAGGCTAACCGCAACAAGGGCCTGCAACGCAAGCGGCCCTTCCAGATCGTGGGACCCAGCTGGCCGGTAGCGGTCGAACGAGCTTGCCAATCCCGCCGCTTCTCGTGCAACACTGTGATCGTGACCGAGGAAGTTCGTACCGGCGCCCGCGGGAGCGGCGTGCGACGCGCTGACCTGCGGCGCGGGTGGGGCCGTTTCGTCGACGTGCTGATCCTGGTGGTGCGCTGGGCGGGGCTTGTGTGCGCCTCGCTGCTGGCGACCCATGTGATCCTCACCATCGGCAGCGCGAATCCGGACAACGGGATCACCCAGTTCGTGGCCTCCGTCGCCGATCCGCTCGCCCTCGGTTTCCAGGACCTGTTCACCCCGGCCGACCCGCAGCTGGCGGTCCTGCTCAACTACGGCATCGCGGCCCTCTTCTGGCTGTTCATCACCTCCATCGCCAGGCGGATCCTCGCCGCGCTGCGCTGACCGCGTTCCTGGCCCAGCGCGGTTGTGACGCACACCGTCGTGTGATCCCGTCTTCGCGGACACCGTCGCGGCAGCTCGGCTTGGCAGGATCGAGGTGACCCCCGGTCGCTCGGCGTGGAGCGCAGGCCCGGCGACCCGAAGGGATTGCGGTTGACCAGCGGCGGGCTCCCTGGACTCGAAGCACCTCAGTGGCTGCGGCGGATGCTGCGCCCGATCGCCATCCCGACGGATTGGACCCGCGTCGTCGCGGCCGCCGTCGGCGTGGGGGTCCCACAGGTGGTCGGTCTGCTCACCGGACGCACCGACGAAGCCGTGCTGGCCTCGGTCGGCGCGCTCTGCGCGAGCTTCTCCGACGTCACCGGCTCCTACCGGTTCCGGCTGCGGCGCCTGGCGATCGCCGTGCTGCTCGGTGCGATCGGCTTCGCCGCGGGCGCTCTCGCCCCCGGTCCGCTGTGGGCGGCGGTCGCCGTGCTGGTGGTGTCGGTCCCGTCGGTGCTGGCCAGCAGGTTGGGGGAGCTGTGGTCCTCCGGCGGCGCGCACATGCTGACCTTCTGCGTGGTGGCGACCGGCCAGCGCTCCCAGGTGCTCGCGCTGCCCGACCAGGTCGCCTGGTTCCTGGCCGGTGAAGTGCTGGTCCTGGCGCTGGCGGCGGCGAGTTGGCCGCTGCGCGCAACGGCCCCGGCCAGGGACGCGGTCGCGGAGATCTTCACCGCGATACTGCGGATGTTCGGTCCCGGCGAGGCGGTCACCGCCCGGCAGCGGCTGACCAAGGCGCTCGACACCGCGCACGACGTGCTCATCGGTGGCGCGTCGATGTCGCGCAGCCGGGTCCGCGACCGGCTGCACCTGATCTACCTGCGCGCGACCCCGGTGGTGGAGGCGGCGGTGTCGGTCTCGCACGCCGGGATCACCCCGCCGCTGCGCACCCGCGAGGCGCTGGCAGGACTGGCCCACTGCGTCCGCACCGGTGAGCTCCCGCCCCGCTTCCAGCCGGGGACGACCGAATCCGCGTTGGTCAGGGCTCTGGACGAGGGGATCGCCGAGCTCGTCGACGCGTTCCGCGACGCCAAGCGCTCCCCAGCCCCGGGCAGGCAGCGCGAGCGGCTGAGCATCGGTGCCACGACCTGGTGGCAGGTGCTGCGGATGCTGCTGTGCCTGGCTCTGGCCGAGGGGTTCGCCCTGCTCGCGGGCCTGGAGCAGGGCTACTGGATCGCGCTGACGGTCGCGCTGGTGCTGCGTCCCAACTCGGGTTCGGTGTTCGCCCGGACCGTGCTGCGCGCGCTCGGCACGATCCTCGGCGTGCTGGTGGCGTGGGCGCTGCTGGCGCTGCTCCCGCCCGGTTGGTGGCTGGTGCCGTTCATCGTCGCCTTGGCCGGGAAGCTGCCGGTCGCGCTGAGCAGGCACTACGGGTTGTTCAGCGCAGTGGTGACGGCGCTGGTGCTGCTGCAGATGAGCCAGCAGGCGCAGTTCTACCCCGCGGCCCGGCTGGTGGACACGTTCGTCGGCTGCGCGATCGTGCTGGTGGTCGGGTTCCTGCTGCGCGGCGTGCGGGGAGGACCGTCGTTGCGGGACGGTGTCGGCGACGCGGTCGAGTCGGTGGCCGACTACCTCTCCCGTTCGCTGGCGGGTGCCGAGCACGGTCGTCCCGCGCTGCGCCGCCGCACCTACCGGCAGCTCGCCGACCTGCGCTCTCGCCTGCAGCAGCTGCTGATGAGCCCGGACCGCCACGCCGAGGCCGAGGCGTGGTGGCCGACGATCGCGGTGCTGGAGCGGGTCGTCGACGCGGCCACCGAGCAGGCCGTCCGAGCAGGCGACACCGATCTCCAGCAGGCGCAGCGCCTGGTCTCCGCGATGCGCACCGTCAACCGCCGCCTGCGCGCTGATCCCGAGGTCCGCCCGGACTCCCTGCACGCCGAACTCGATGCGATCTACCAGCACCTGACCACGAGGTGAAGGGATGCCGAGTCAGGTGATCTCGTGGAGGGTGGCGTGCAGGCGTTCCGCGGCTTGCCAGACGTCGAGGTAGGAGAGCCAGGCCGGGGCGAAGTTGAAGCGGATCAGGTCGGACTCGGCGAACTCCACCAGCACGCTGCGGTCCAACAGCAGATCGGCGATGCGCTGCGCTTGCTCGTGCCGCAGGCAGACCTGCGCGCTTCGCGGGGAGCCGGCGGTGCGCACCTCGATCGCCGCCTCCGGGCAGAACGCGCCGATGCGCTCCAGGAACAGCTCCACCAGGCCCGACGTCTTCGCCGCGAGCGCTCCGACCGGGACACCGTCGAGGTTGGCCAGCACGTCCCGGAGTTCGGCCGCCGCGAGGGTCGCGGCCGGTCCGGCGAAGCCCTCGGCGAGCGGGTGGCGCAGGCCGCCGGTCGGGGAGGACGCCATGTGCCGTTCGGCCACGAAGCCGAAGGACGGCGCGGTCGTGCTCCCGCCCAGGAACTTGTGCCCGCATCCGATCGCGAAGTCCGCGCCCCACCCGTGCAGGTCGACGTCCAGCGCTCCGGCCGAGTGGCTGAGGTCCCACAGCGTCAGCGCCCCGCCACCGTGGATCCGGGCGGTGATCGGTTCAGCGTCGCGCACGGCGCCCGTGCGCAGGTCCACGTGCGAGAGCGCGACCACCGCGATCTGGTCCAGCGGCAGCGAGGCGAGGTCGTCGGCGCCGTCGATCAGCTGCAACCGGCCGCCGATGTGGTCGGCGGCGGACTGGGCGAGGCAGCGGTCGATGCCGAAGCAGTCGCGTCCGACGGCGAGCACCGGCCGTCCGGGGCGGAGCTCGGCAGCCGCGACCAGGGCCTTGAACAGGTTGATCGAGGTCGATTCGGCGACGGTGAGCTCAACGGCGGCAGAGCCGACCAGCGGGGCCAGGGCGTCTGCCGCGAGCCGCGCCTCGCGGCGCCACTCCGCGCCGGAGGTGCGGCCGCTGCGTGGTTCCCAGCGGTGCTGGACGAACCGGCGCAATCGCGCGGGCGAGGTGCGCGGCATCGGACCACCGCTGTGGCCGTCGAGGCGGATGACTCCGGGGACGAGGTCGTAGCGCAGGCGCAGTCCAGCGAGCACGTCGGCGTCATCAAGCGCTTCCGCGGTCGTTCTGATACTCGTCCACACGAGTGAAGTCATACCGCATCGGAGAACCACATGTAACCGAAGTGGTGATCATCTGCCGAAGATTGGAAGGGGTCGTCATGCGACCGGACCATTGTTCTGGTCCGTTCAGCTCCGGTGAGGTGCAGATGGGGATGTTCCCGTTGAACTCGCGCCATCGCGGTGATCCGCCACCGGTTCAGCGCGGTTGCTCCGCGCACTCCCGGCACGTCTTCGCCGAGTTCGCCAGCGCCGAATGCGCGGCCGCGGTGCCCGCGGCGATGATCAGCAGCAGCGGCCAGTTGTCGGCCAGCGGTAGTGCGGTGGCCAGGGCGATCGTGGTCAGCGGCATCGCGATGCTGGCGGTGGTGCCGGTCCAGGCCATGATCAGCGGCAGCCGGTCCGGCACCGACAGGCGCCGGGTGATCAGCAGCGCGGCGCAGCCGACGACCGCGGCGGTGCCGGCGATGGTGGCCAGCAGTTGCGCGGTCTGCGACGGCGGGACGCCCTGATCGCGGCCGATCGTCCACGCCAGGTGCCAACAACCGAGCAGCACCGGCACGGTCGACAGCAGCGCGAACGCGGTGTGCCGGGTCTGGGCGACGGTGAGCTCCTGCTGGCAGCTGGGCGCGACCTCGGCGGGCGTGCCGAACTCGCGCACCGCGTCCCGCACGGCCTGCTCGGGAGGCAACCCGGCTTCGACGCGCGCGGCCGCGGTGTCGGACAGGCCGTCGCGGATCTCCCGCACCATGCGCGCCTTGGCGCGCGCGGGCCCGCGCAGTTCGGCGGCGAGCTCGTCGGCGTAGCTCTCGATCGCGTTCACGCGTTGCTCCCGGGGTTGAGCACGGCGCCGATCGCGGCGGTGAACTGCCGCCAGTCGGCGCGTTCCCCGGCCAGGCTGCGCCTGCCTTCGTCGGTGAGCCGGTAGCAACGCCGACGTCGTTCGCCGATCGATTCCCAGCTGCTGGTCAGCAGGCCGAGTCGTTCGAGGCGCTTGAGGGCGGGGTAGATGGTCCCGGTGCGCAGTTCGAGCGCACCGCCGCTGCGGTTCATGACCGCGGTGATGATCGCGTAACCGTGCAGCGGTCCGGGTTCGAGCACGGCGAGCAGCAGGCCGTCCAGGTGTCCTCGCACCGCGTCCGCCTTCATGCGTCTCATTATATCGGGTGAAGGTAGGCAGGGTATATATTGCCTGCCAACCTATTGCTGAAAGCACACGGAGGTCCTGCGATGACCGCGCTGCTGCTGTCCGTGCACGTCCTGGCGGCGATCGTGCTGATCGGCCCGATCGCCGTCGCCGCCTCGCTGTTCCCGCGCCACGCCCGCACCGATCCGAACTCCGGCGTCCCCCGGCTGCTGCACCGGATCTGCCGCGGCTACGCGCTGGCCGGCATCGCTGTCCCGGTGTTCGGCCTGGCAACCGGCCTGCAGATGGGCGTCCTGGGCGACCCGTGGCTGCTGATCTCGATCGTCCTGACGGTGATCGCGGCGGTGCTGCTGGCGCTGGTGATCCTGCCCGCGCAGGCCGCGATGCTCACCGAACCGGTCGCGGCCGCGGCCAAGCGGCTGACCATGACCACCGGCGTCTTCAACCTGCTGTGGGCGGCCGTGGTCGTGCTCATGATCGTCCGTCCCGGCTCGTCGACGGGAGCCTGACGGTGCGCGCGCTCAAGATCGCCGCAGCGGTGGAAGCCCTGACCCTCGTGCTCCTGCTGGGCAACCTGGTCACGGTCCACGTGCCGGAGCTCAGCTCCTCGCTCGGCCCCGTGCACGGCGCGGCCTACCTGATCACCATCGCAGCAGCCCCCGCCGCGATCCCCACCCGAGCGCGCTGGCTGGTCCTCATCCCGGGAATCGGCGGCCTCCTGGCCCTCTCGCGCTCCTCAGCCGGGTGAGGGCTGCAGATCTGCGCGCGGAATCCGATAGGGGATCAGAAGCGGGGCGTGCCCCACGATTCGGTGAAGACGAGGTCGGTGAGCGGCTTCCGGACTCGGGGGCGGAGTTCTTTCTCAACGAGGCGTTCCGGCATGTCGTCCAGGTTGCCGACGTCGCCGATCGCGATCGCCACCATCGGCTCGAAGTCGTTCGGGACCGAGAACGCCACGCGGGCCGCGTCGCGGTCGAAACCTGCCATCTGGTGCGCGTGCAAGCCCTCCGCCACGGCCTGCAGGACCAGGTTCTGGGCGGCCAGCGCGAGCCCGTACTCCCCGTAGGGCATCGGTTCGCCGTCGGAGTTGACCGATTGCGCGACGCCGATCGCCAGCGCGGCCGCGTCGCCGGCCCAGCCCTTGTTCCCGCGCGAGAGCGTGCCGTGGATGCGGTCGAAGGTCGACTCGCCTCGGCGGGCGGCGATGAAGCGCGCGGGCTGCGTGTTGCCCCACGACGGAGCCCACCGGGCGGCCTCGAACAGCGCGGCGAACTGCGCGTCGTCGATCGTCGCCGCCGGGTTCAGCGCGCGCGGGCTCCAGCGCTTCGCCAGCAGCGGGTGCAGCGGAACCGAGGTGTCCGCGGTCTTCTCCAGTTCGGTCACCGAAACCTCCCGGCAGCAGAGTTCGTCCATGGAACCGCGAGGACCACCCTCGCAGCTCGGCCGCTGAGGTTCCACCACTCGCGCCGCCAGGAAAGACGAGTCAGATGGCGTAGTCCCAGGCCGTCAGCGAGTAGGCGCCGAGCCAGGAGCCGAAGAACACGAGCAGCACCGCTGTGGTGACGGCCGTGGCCGGAGTCCTCTTGCTCAGTCCGATCGCGACCGGGATGAGCAGCGGGAACGCGGGCAACATCAACCGCACCTTGGAGTACATCAGCCCGTCCGAGCCCAGGTCCAGCACCAGCACGGCGGCGGCGAACAGGACCAGCGGCCACGGCAGCCGGTGCCAGACGCACAGCGCCAGCAGCACGATCGCCGCCAGCACCACCCAGACCGTGAAGGTCTCGAAGACCGACTTGTCCTCGGTCAGCGCCTCGACAACGAATTGCGCGGTCTTCGCACCGCCGTCGAAGGCCGAGGACCAGCCGCGGGCCTGCAACTCGAAGTAACCGTTGAGCTTGCCTGTCTGCAGCCCCACCCAGCCGATGTAGGCGATCACGCCCAGCGGTGCGAGCAGCACGGCCAGCCACGGTCGCCAGGAGTCCCGGCGCTGGACGATCGCGATCACGGCGGCCAGCCCGATCACCCCGACCAGGGCGGCGGCGGTCGGCCGGATCAGCCCGGCGGCCGCGCAGCACAGCCCGGCCAGCGGCCAGTTGCGCTCGACCACGCCGATCAGCGCCCAGATCGACAGCGCGCAGAACAGCGCCTCCGAGTAGGCCATCGACAGCACCACCGACATGGGCGCCGCTGCGAACAGCACCACCAGCAGCAGACCGACCCGGCGGGTGCCGCCGAGCCGTTCGCCCAGCCGCGCCAGGCCGTACGCGGCGACGACTCCGCAGACCAGGCTCGCGGTGATCGCCGCGCCGATCGTGCTCACGCCCGGGATCAGCGCGATGGCCATGATCAGCAGCGGGTAGCCGGGGAAGAACGCCAGCGGGGTCTCCGGGTACCGGTGCCCGAAGCCGTCCACCATGCTCGGGTTCACGCCGCCGTAGCCGTGGGCGGCGATCTCGGTGTACCACTGCCCGTCCCAGGCGTTGAGGTTGTCCAGCAGGGATTCGTCGTTGACTGCGGAGAGCCAAGCTAGTACGAGCAGTCCCACCAGCCGAATTGCGAGGTAGACCACAGCCGGGGTCAGCGCGATGATCAACCGACGCCGTTGCGGTGCACCCGCTCGCGTGCCGACGCTCACTCGCGACGCCTGCCGTTTCCGCTGCGTAACCGCGGTGTTTCCGGTATCCCCCAGGGGTGGTTCCAGCGCGCCCTGCGTGGTGGACAACCCTACGCTCCGCTCTTGTCGACAATCGCGTCCCACAGGGTAGACGTGACGTTCGTGATTGGGGTTCACCCCCGGTGGTCGGTAGGCTAGTCCGGCAGCGGAGCGACCTGGTAAGAGGCCGTTTCGGTCGTGATCGACCGACGCTGTCTCCCGCCGGTCGCGGGGCGGAGGGCACATCCAACCCGGATGTCCCGCTGCTCTTCGTCCACCCGGTGTCAGCACGGGGACAACCCGTGCCCGGGACGGCCGCAGCGGTCGAGGAGGTTTGTTTCACGTGGCGCTCGTCGTCCAGAAGTACGGCGGTTCCTCGCTCGAGAGTGCTGATCGCATCAAACGGGTCGCCGAACGCATCGTCGAGACCCGCAAAGCGGGCAACGACGTCGTGGTCGTCTGCTCCGCGATGGGTGACGCCACTGACGAGCTGCTCGACCTCGCCAAACAGGTCAACCCGGCGCCGCCGGAGCGGGAACTCGACATGCTGCTGACCGCGGGGGAGCGGATCTCCAACGCGCTGGTCGCGATGGCCGTCGAGTCGCTCGGTGTGGAAGCCCAGTCGTTCACCGGCTCGCAGGCCGGCATGATCACCACCTCGGCGCACCAGAACGCGCGGATCGTCGACGTCACGCCGGGACGCGTCCAGGAGGCGCTGGCCGAGGGCCAGGTCGCGCTCGTCGCCGGGTTCCAGGGCGTTTCGCAGGACACCAAGGACATCACCACGCTCGGTCGTGGCGGCTCGGACACCACCGCGGTCGCGGTGGCGGCTGCCATGAACGCCGACGTGTGCGAGATCTACACCGACGTGGACGGGGTCTACACGGCCGATCCGCGCATCGTGTCCGACGCGAAGCACCTCGACCACATCACCTACGAGGAGATGCTGGAGATGGCGGCGACCGGCGCGAAGGTGCTGCACCTGCGCGCGGTGGAGTACGCCCGCCGCTACGGCGTGCCGCTGCACGTCCGCTCGTCTTACTCGCCCAAGCCCGGCACGACGGTGTCCGGTTCAGTGGAGGACCTTTCCGTGGAACAGGCGATGATCACCGGCGTCTCGCACGACCGGTCGGAGGCCAAGGTCACCGTGCGCGGTGTGCCGGACAACCCGGGCGTCGCGGGGCGCATCTTCCGCGTGGTCGCAGACGCCGAGATCGACATCGACATGGTGCTGCAGAACGTCTCCGGCATCGCGTCCGGCAAGACCGACATCACCTTCACGGTGGCCCGCAGCAACGGTGCGGTCGCCGTGGCGGAGCTCGAGAAGATCTCCGGTGAGGTCGGGTTCGAGGAGGTCGTCTACGACGACAAGGTCGGCAAGGTCTCGCTGGTCGGCGCGGGCATGCGTTCGCACCCGGGCGTGACGGCCACGTTCTGCGAGGCGCTGTCCAACACGGGCGTGAACATCGACATCATCAACACCTCGGAGATCCGCATCTCCGTGTTGATCCAGGACACCCAGCTCGACACCGCCGTGCAGGCCCTGCACGCGGCCTTCGGGCTCGGTGGCGACGAGGAAGCGGTCGTGTACGCGGGGAGTGGTCGCTGATGAGTTCTGCACGGGTGGCTCCCACCTTGGCCATCGTCGGTGCGACCGGTGCCGTCGGCACGGTCATGATCGACATCATCAACAACCGCGACTCGGTGCCGTGGGGTGAGATCCGGCTGATCGCCTCGCAGCGCTCGGCCGGCAAGAAGATCACCGTCCGCGGCGAGGACAACACCGTGGTCGCGCTGGCCCCCGAGGCGTTCGACGGCGTGGACATCGCGCTGTTCGACGTGCCGGACGAGATCTCCGCCGAGTGGGCCCCGGTGGCCGCCTCGCGCGGTGCCGTCGCGGTCGACAACTCCGGCGCCTTCCGGTTGGACCCCGAGGTGCCGCTGGTGGTGCCCGAGGTCAACCCGGAGAAGGTGCACGAGCGCCCCAAGGGCATCATCGCCAACCCGAACTGCACGACGCTGTCGATGATGGCCGCGCTGGGCGCGCTGCACCGCGAGTTCGGTCTGCGCGAACTGGTCGTCTCCTCCTACCAGGCTGCTTCCGGTGCTGGGCAGGACGGCATCGACCGGCTCTACGCGGAGCTGGAGGCGGTGGCGGGCAAGCAGCTCGGCGTCCGCGCCGGTGACGTCGCCGAGGCCCTGGCCGCGGCCGGTCTGCCCGCCGAGACCCCGTTCAACGCGCCGCTGGCGCTCAACGTGGTCCCGTGGGCGGGTTCCCGCAAGGACGACGGCTGGACCTCCGAGGAGCTCAAGGTCCGCAACGAGTCCCGCAAGATCCTGGGGATCCCGGAGCTGAAGGTCTCCGCGACCTGCGTCCGCGTCCCGGTGCTGACCACGCACTCGCTGGCGGTGCACGCCACCTTCGAGCGCGAGGTGTCGGTGGAGCAGGCGCACAAGCTCTTCTCCGACCAGCCGACGATCGTGCTGGACGACGACCACGACAACGGCGTGTTCCCGACCCCGGCGGCCGTCGTCGGCGGCGACCCGACCCACGTCGGCCGCGTCCGCCAGGCGCTGGACTTCCCGAACACGCTGGACTTCTTCGTCTGCGGCGACAACCTCCGCAAGGGTGCGGCCCTCAACACCTACGAGATCGCCGAAACACTCGCCAAGTGACCTGATCACCGGCACGACGAGGGCGCTCCCTCCTGGCCACAGGGGGTGGGCGCCCTCGTCCGCCCGGAGGAGCGCGTCGACGATCTTGCCCATGTGCCGGTGCGCGGAGGCGAGCGCTCCTGCGTACTTCGACGTCCCCCGAAGCCGTCGGCGACCGTTCTCGTCGACGGGTGGGTGCGCGGAGATCTCCAACGGCATGGGTTCGTCCATGGCAGAGCGGCCCTATGGGCCCGCGGACCGATCTCGACGCGCTGGAGGATCGGGTCGTCGAAGCGGGAGTGATCCTGGGCACCCCGCCTGGGCCGACCGGGTGCCATCCGGGCGGATAGGTTCGTGGCATGAGCTCTGTCCCGGTCGTTCTGGGTGTCGATCTCGGCACCACTGCCACCAAGGTCGTCGCCGCAGGCACCGATGCGCGGGTGCTGCACACCACCGAGCGCGGCTATCCGCTGCGCACCGACGAGTCGGGTGAGGCCACCCAGGACGCGTCGGAGGTGCTGCGGGCCGCGGTCGAGGCGCTTTCCGACTGCGTGATGTGGGCCCGGGAGCAGGGGCACGAGGTCGCCGGGCTGTCGTTCAGCAGCGCGATGCACACCCTTGTCGGGTTGGACTCCCGAGGCGTACCCGCCACGCGCGCGTTCAACTGGGCTGACACGCGGGCCGCCGACGTCGCCGCGCGGCTGCGCGCCGAGCCGGAGACGTCCTCGGCGCTGCACCGGGCGACCGGAACACCCGTGCACACCCAGTCGGTCATGGTGAAGCTGGCCTGGCTGACCTCGGCCGGAGCCGACATCGGCGAGGTCGAACGCTGGTGCGCGCTCAAGGACTTCGTGGTCACCGCCTTCACCGGCGAGTTCGTCACCGAGCACTCGCTGAGCTCCGGCAGCGGTCTGCAGGACATGCACTCGCTGACCTGGCACGAACCAGCGCTGGAGGTCGCGGGCATCCGCGCCGAGCAGCTGCCGGAACTCCGCGAGCCGACCGCCTCGGTCCCGCTCGCGCCGCAGGTCGCCGAGGCCGTCGGGCTCCCGGCCGGTTTACCGGTCGTGCTCGGCGGCGGTGACGGGCCACTGGCCAACCTCGGCGTGGGCGCGGTGACCCCCGGTGTGGCGGCGCTGTCGCTGGGCACCAGCGGCGCTCTGCGGGTGACCCGGGACAAGCCGGGCGTGGACGACCGCTGCCGCACCTTCAGCTACGCGATCGCCGACGGCTTGTGGGTGATCGGTGGCGCGGTGAGCAATGGCGGCGTTGCCGGCCAGTGGGCCGCGGAGGCGTTCGGCGTGGACGTCGCGGACCTGCTCGAGGAGGCCGCCCAGGTCTCGGCCGGGGCCGACGGCCTGATGGCCTTGCCGTACCTGCTCGGCGAGCGCGCACCCTGGTGGGAACCGGGCCTGACCGGCGCTTTCCTCGGCCTGCGCCGCTCGCACGGCCGCGCCGAGATGACCCGCGCCATCATCGAGGGTGTCGCCCAGCAGCTCGCCCTGGTCCGCGACGCGGTCACCGAATCCGGCGCGGAGGTCCGAGCGGTGCGCGCCACCGGCGGAGGTTTCCGCAGCCGCATCTGGGCCGAGACCATCGCCTCCGCCCTGAACATGGACCTCGACCTCGCCGAAGGCAGCGGAGGGTCGGGTCTGGGAGCGGTCCTGCTGGCCTGGCGAGCCCTGGGCGAGATCGACTCCCTGGCCCACGCCGCGGAACTGGTCGCCGTCGAATCCGAGATCGCCCCGGATCCGGCCGCAGCGGACCTCCTGGCCCGCCGCCGACCCCTCATCGACCAACTCCACCACACCCTCCGCGACCTGCCCCTCTGACCCCTGACCCGGCCGGGCTCCGAGGTTCGCGGGGTCAGCCTCGGGAGTGGCGGCCCGAGGGGGTCGGGTCGACGTAGTGGGAGGACTCCTCCTCGGGGTCCGGTTTGGCGTGGCTGCCGGTGGGCTGGTTGACCGCGGAACGGGTGTGGGACTCGCCCTGCTCCGGCTCGGCCCGGCGCCGGCGCCCCGTGCTGGTGCCCACCTCGCGGAGCGCTCGGCGCCCGGTCGGGTGGTCGCTCTGCTGCAGGAACTGGGTGGCCGGGGTCTTCCCGGGGGTGTGCGTGCCGCGTGCCGGGGTCGACCACTCGCCCTGGCGGGCCGGGGCAGCGGCCGGCTCCTGGCGGGCTCGTTCCGCCTCGGCAGCCTGGCGAGCCTGCTCAGCCTCCGCGGCGCGCCTGGCCTGCTCAGCCTCGGCGGCCTGGCGGGCTCGTTCCGCCTCCGCGGCCTGGCGAGCCTGCTCAGCCTCCGCGGCGCGCCTGGCCTGCTCAGCCTCGGCCGCTTGGCGGGCTCGTTCCGCCTCCGCGGCCTGGCGAGCCTGCTCAGCCTCCGCGGCGCGCCTGGCCTGCTCAGCCTCGGCCGCTTGGCGGGCCTGCTCAGCTTGGGCCTGGGCCTGGGCCTGGGCCTGGGCTTGGGCCTGGGCTTGGGCTTGGGCTTGGGCCTGGGCGGCACGGGCTTGTTGCTGGGCTTGGGCCTGGGCGGCCTGCTGCGGATTCCCCTGGTTCTGGATCTGGTGCAGGATCACGCGTTCCGCGCTGCGCAAGACGCAGCGGACGGCATCGCGGTGAGCGCGGTCGAGCATCGGGTTGACGGCCTGCTCGCGCCAGCGGGAGAGCGTGGCGGTGGCCTCGTCGGCGACCTCGGTGATCGCCGCCGTCTCGTCCAGGCCGAGCCGTGCGTGCGGTGAGTGCCCGGAAGCGCCGAGCAGCCGCTTGGCCTCGGCTTGCAACGGGCGGGCGAACCGGATCTGCCCGGAGTCCAACGCTGACAGGGTGCGCAGCTCGTTCCACTCGTGGGCGTTGGTGAGGACCCGCTCGAACTCGCCGAGCAGCTGCTGCACTCCGGGGCGCGGGTTGGCGCGGAGCACCATGTCCACCGCCAGCAGCGCGGACCGGGCGCGCAGCGCGTCCTGGCGCTCCACGAACTGCGAGCGCAGCGTCTCCTGCAGGGTCGCGAGCCCACTGGTCTCCAGCAGCTCCTGCTGCAGCTGCTCGGCAGTGCTGACCCCACCGCGCAGCAGGTCCAGCGAGCGCGCGATGCCGTAGTGGCCGTAGCGCTCCAGCAGCCGCTGCCGGATCTCCGACGGCACGGCCTCCAAGCCCGCCTTGACGAACCGCTCCGCCGACAGCAGCAGCGTGTCCCGGTCGGTGTCGGACAACCGCGCCAGGTAGGCGAGGATCTTGAAGTCGTCCTCGGTCATCGTCGACGACGCCTGCCCGAGCAGCCCCACGACCGGGATGAAGTGCTGGGCGAACGCGCTCAGCGTCGGGTCGGCGCGGTAGCGATCGGCGATTCGCCCGGCGGCGGCCAGCGCGTCGGTGCCGCCGTCGCCGGTCTCGTCGGCGCGGGAGAACGCGACGATGGTGTTGATCGGCACGCAGCGCGCGGTCTGCAGCTCGTTGACCGACTGCAGGAACTGCAGGTCGGTCTGGCGCGGGTAGCGGGTCAGGTACAGCACCGCGTCGGACTCGGAGAGGATCTGCGCGAGCGCGGAGCGGCCGGTCTCCTGCACGGCCGCGGAGGCCACGCCGGGCGTCTCGATCAGCGTGATGGCTTGCAGGCCCGGTGTCGGGGATTCGATGACCAGCCGGGAGACCTCGTCCGGACGCCAGTGCTGCAGGTCCCTGATCGTCGCCGAGTCCAATGTGGACACCGGAACGTTCTGCACCGCGCCGTGCGGGGTGTGCACCAGGATCTTCGGTTCCGGTCCGTACTGGTAGAACGTCGTGACCTGGGTGCGCTCCTCGGCGTCGGTGGGCGCCAGGTCGGTCCCGATCAACGCGTTGATCAGCGTCGACTTGCCCGACTTCACCCGCCCGCTGACCGCGATCCGCAGGGGTTGGTCGAGCCGTTCCAGGCGGTCGCGCAGCCACGTGGACGTGCGCGGATCGTCGCGGTAGAACGTCATCGTCCGCATCAGCAGGCCCTTGGCCCGCTCCAGCAGTGCTTCGGTGCTCATGCGGCGGTGATCCGGTTCTGCGTGAGCTGGGTGACCCGCCGGCGAAGCACGGTGATCTCCTCGAGCTTCTGCTTGATCTCCCGCGCCCGCTGGTCGCGGTCCACCGCGCTGCGCTCCGCGGAGCGCTTGATCGCCTGGATGGACTGGCTGATCTCCATCTGGGCGTCCTCGGTGATCCGGGTGAAGTGCTTGTGCAGCGCCTTGTGGATCGCGCGGATGGTGTCCTTCGAGTCCTTGTTGACCTGGAAGATCACCTGCTCGATGTGCCGCTGCACGTTGCTCTTGGCCTCGGTCTGGCGGCGGCGCAGCCGCATGTCCTTCTCTTCCTTGAGGCTCTTGGTGCCCAGCAGCACACCGGCCGAGATCGACACGACGTTCATCAGCGGCAGCCCGGCCATCGTGGTGATCAGGCCGAACATCAGCACGCCGCCGTAGGAGCCGCGCAGACCGGTGAGGACCTGGTCGAAGTTCTTGTAGTCGGCGCCGGTCGGCAGCTTCGGGCCGGGGACATCGTCGAGCGGGTCCGGCGCCAGCACCGGGTTCAGCTCGGGCGGGCGGCTCAGCTGCTGCGGCGGCAGCTGCTCGGCGACCATCTCGGCGAGGCGCTGCTGGCGCTGCTCCAGCCAGCCGAAGGTCTCGCTGATCGCATCGGTGAGCCGGGCCTGCATCCACCGGATGAAGTCGTCCCAGATCATCAGCGGGTCTGCGACCTCGAAGATCTCGTTGACCTCGTGCAGCACCGCCCAGGTGCGCTCCCGGAAGTCGTACTCGATGTCGGTGAACAGCTCGGAGATGCCGTCGTTGAGCGTCTTCTGCCAGTGCTGCGAGATGCGGCGCAGGTCCTCGGCCCGGCGCTGCGCGGTCTCCAGCTCGACCAGCGTTTCGGCGGCGGTGCGCGGGTTCTGCGCGGCGAGCTCCGCGCGCAGCGAGTCGTTGATCTGGGTCAGCGCCTCGGATACGTTGTGCGCCACCAGCCTTCGCGTGAACTGCTCGTGCTGGCCCGCGAGTTCGGTCTGCAGGAACTCCAGCAGCTGCGGGAATCCCGACTCCGCGTTGAGGTTGGTGTTGCGCGACTGCATGGCGCGCATCCGGATGTCGGCCGAGACCGGGAACAGCTTCGCCGAGACGCCCGCGTTGCTCAGGTGCTTCCGGTTGACCTCCAGGACCTTCCGCCAGTGCGGGGTCCGGTCGATCTTGGGCATCACGAGCGCGATGTTCGGGCACAGCGCGGTGGCCTGCTTGAGGAACGCGAGCTCGTTGGTGGTCAGTTCCTGTGTCGAATCGGACACCATCAGCAGCGCGTCGGCTTCGGCGACCACGGAGAGTGTCGTGCTGGTGAGGAAAGATGAGACGCTTCCCACACCGGGGGTGTCCATCAGCGCCAGACCGTTCTGCAGCACCGCTCGTGGGATGCCGATCTCACCTCGGGTCACCGGACGGCCGTTCGCGACGGCGCGTTCCATGTGCTCTTGGACCTGGTCGATCGGCACCGGTGTGCGGTCGAGCGCGACCGGTCCGCGCGCGGGTTCCTGCTCGATCAGCAGCGCGGTGGGCTCGTCGGCGTAGCGCACCAGTGTCGGCACGGTCGTGGTGACGTCGTCACCTGACGGGCACACGGGCGCGTTCACGATGGCGTTGACCAGCGCGGACTTTCCCTGCTTCGACTCTCCGACGACCAGCACGAGCTGGGTCGGGTCGAGGACTCTTGTTCTGATTTGGCGCAGGCGGCCATGCAGATCGGCGCGCTGCTGCTCGGCGCACTCGGCAGTAGCGCGATCGATCAGTTCCACCAACGCTGTCTCGATCACGGCGGCCATTGTGTCGTGCCGCGGCGGTTAGAGAAACCCAATCGGTTGAACTCACATCGCTAACGCGCACGCGCCGTGTTGGTGAGGCACGCGGAATTTACGGAATGTGAAAAATGCCGGGATCCACTCAGGGAGCGGATCCCGGCACCTTCAAAGCTCAGTCGCGGAGAGCGATCAGAGCAGGCCGTCCAGCGGCAGCGCGTCCGTGGCGGTGTTGGTCAGGTCCTCCACCGGCTCGCCGACGATCGGACCCGCGACCGGCAGGTCGCTCGGTGCCGGCAGGTGCGAGACCACGTCGCCGACCGGGGCCAGCGGAGCGGCGTCCAGCGGCAGCGCCGAGGTGACGTCCTCGACCGGCAGCGCGTCGGTGGGCAGCGCGGAGGTCAGGTCGTCGACCGGCAGCGCGGAGACGTCGCCACCGGCAACGGTGTCGGTCACGGAGCTGGCGAGGTCGCCGGCGACCGGGACGTTGGCAACGGCGTCGGTGACCGTGCCGGTGACGTCGCCGATGGCCTCCGGGCCGACCGGGACGTTGTTGACCAGGCTGCCGCTAACGGCGGCACCGCCGGCCACGTCGCCCACGACCGGGACGTTGCTCAGCGCGCCGGTGGCGGTGTCGGCGACCTCGCCGGCGACCGGAACGTTGGAGACGGCACCGGTGACGTCACCCGAGGTCACGTCGCCCAGGGCGTCGCCCACGACCGGCACGTTCGCGCCGGCGTCGGTCAGCGTGCCGGCCACACCGGTCACGTCGCCCGAGGTCACGTCGCCGACGACGTCACCCACGACCGGCACGGAGCCGACGGTGCTGGTGGCGGTGGAGGCGATGTCGCCCACGACCGGGACGCCGGCCACGACGCCCAGCGGGCCGCTCTCGGCGGCGCCCGTGACGGAACCGGCCAGGTCGCCCACGACCGGGACACCAGCGGCAGCGCCGGCCAGGTCGCCCACGACCGGCAGGCCGGCGGCGTTGTCGCTCAGGTTCCCGGCGATGCCGGTCACGTCGCCCGAGGTGACCGAGCCGACGACGTCGCCGACGACCGGGGCCTCGGAAACGGTGGAGGTCAGGTCACCGGCAACGCCGGTGATGTCGCCCGAGGTCACGTTGCCGACGACGTCGCCCACGACGGGGGCCTCGGAAACGGTGGAGGTCAGGTCACCGGCAACGCCGGTGATGTCGCCCGAGGTCACGTCGCCGACGACGTCGCCCACGACCGGGGCGTCGCCCACGACCTGGGTGGCGTTGGCGGCCACGTCGCCCACGACCGGGGCGTTGGTGACCACGTCGGTGACGTTGCCCGAGGCCACGTCGCCGACCACGTTGGTGACGTCGCCGTGCACCAGCGAACCGGTGACCGACGCGACGTCCAGCGAGCTGTCGAACATGTGGGTGGCGGTGCTGGTGACCGAACCGACGGTGGAGGACAGGTCGAGGTTGTCACCGATGTTGACGTCGTTGCCCGACAGGACCTGGTTGCCCGAGAGCACGTCGTGCACGTTGACGACGTTGTGCGAGTCGACGTCGGTGTGCTCGATGTCGATGTTGGTGTCGCCGTTCTGCGCCGGGGCGGGGGCAGGCATCTGGGCGTCGACGTCGCCGCCGGGGCCGAAGTCGTCAGAGGGGGTGTTCTGCAGCATGCTGAGTTCTTCCTGCTCGTGTGGATGTGCGGGATGCAGTTCGCTGATTACGACATGCTGGTTGCTCGCGGCGAACTTCTCGACGCTGCTCGAAAGCGAGCGGTCGTGCGCGTTGACCACCTCGACCGGCGCGTAGTCGAGGACCAGCGACGTGGCTTGAAGCACGTCTGTCGCGCTCATTTCCCCGAGTCCGACCTGATCCAACGTGGCTTGCGGATCAGCGTCGAAGGCCGACCGTGCGGCCGGATCGCTGACGAGGCGCGTGAGGAACTCGTGCAGCGTCGGTTCCGCGGACAGGCCGGAGTTGGAGTGCGTCCCGGGGTCGGAGGTGGGGGACTCGGCCTGACCAGAGGGGTGCTGAGGGTTCGCCATCGTCGGACCTCCCGATGCTCAGCGGTACTCGGCTAGGTGGACCGAGTGAGGTCGTGCCGTTCCCTCACTCCTGTGTTGATCACAGTAGGGGCGGCGAACCCCCCAGCCATCGGGTACGACTCCTAGTCATCGAGATCTCTATTAGGGGATTGATTAGGTAGGCCGTTGGGGGGTGGCTAGGGGAGTCCCGAACCGCTCCGTAATCGAATGCCGCTAAATTGTGGACACCCCGCCCGCGCGCAAGACCCTCGATCGGGGAACCTGGCAGGACACGCGAGTCGGTGACACGAAGGGATTGCATGCCTTACGTCCTGGGCGTTCACCTGGGCGCGACGGTGACGACCGCCGCAACGGCCAGGCGCGACGGTGGCCGCTGGACGGCGACCGTTCCCGTGCCCTTGGCGACCAACGGCCCGGTGGTGCCGACGGTGCTGTGCAAGGTCCAGGACGGATCTTTCGTGGCCGGGGAGGCCGCCGCCCGCCAGGAGATCAGCCACCACGAGTGGGTCGCGCGCGGCTTCACCAGCAGGCTCGGCGACGACCTGCCGCTGGTGGTCGGCAGCGAGTTCGTCCCGGCGCAGCGCCTGGTCGCCGCGATGATCGAGTGGGTCTCCGACGTGGTCACCCAGCGGCAGGGGTACCCGCCCGAGCACATCGCCGTGGCCCACAGCTCCAGCTGGGGCCCGCACCGGGTGCACCTGGTGCAGCAGGCGCTGTCCCAGCTCGGGATCACCGAGGTCACCTTGGTCCCCGAGCCGATCGCCGTCGCCCTCGACTACGCGAGCAAGCAGCGAGTGCAGGAACAGCATCCGCTCGTGGTCGCCAACGTCGGCGGCAGCGGCTTCGACGCCACCGTGCTGCGCCGCCGCCACCCCTCCTTCGAGGTCGTCGGCTCGCCGTTGAGCACTGAACACCCCTCGGGGCAAGACCTCGACGACGCGCTGTTCGAGCTGATCGGCGAGCAGTTCCCGGCGCAGATCGGCGAGCTCGACACCTCCGACGTCAACCACCGGGCGGCGCTGGCCAAGCTGCGCGGCGAGTGCGTGCGGGCCAGGGAGGCGCTGTCGCACCAGGCCGGTGTGTCGATGTGGGTCGACCTGCCCGGCGTGCGGACCGAGTTCGGCATCTCCCGCGCCCGCTACGAGCAGCTGGCGCGCCCGCACCTGGAGCGGGTGCCCGAGCTGATCTCGCAGGCCGTGCAGTCGGCGTCGTTGCGCCCGGACGACGTCGAGACGGTGGTGCTGGCGGGCGGGATCGCGCGCACCCCGATGCTCAAACAACTGGTCTCCGAGCGGTTGCAGACCCCGCCGCTGGTCGACGTGGCCCCCGAGCTCACCGCCGCCAGCGGTGCCGCGCTGGCCGCGCAGCAGGTGCTGTCCACCAGCACCGACCGCGGTTCGATCGCCGAGACCAGCGTGCTGATGCGCGTTGACGGCTTCGACACCGACGACGACGTCGACAACGAGCCCGAACCCGTCGAACGCCCACCGATCGACGTCGAGCCGATGCCCATCGAGCCCCCCGACGAAGCGCGGGCGAAACGCATGAAGATCATCAAGCTGGTGGTGGCGGCGCTGCTGATCACCGTGGGCATCGTGATCACCTTCATGACCAAGGACCACTCCATCACCGGCGTGATGGACCTCTTCAAGTAGCTCGGTGATCGCGATTTCGTTAACGGAACGGCATACCGCGCAACTGGATCCGCACCCACCACCGTCAGCCAACTGATCAAGACCGCTAGACCCAGGTGACCGGACGACAAGGAAGGCAGGCGTGAATCACCCGACGACATCCCGCCCCGCCCTGGTCCCGGACGGGCACGCGGCCGGGTTGCGGTCGGCCATCGAGGCCTCCCCGGGCTCGCCGATCGTGGCCGGCATCCAGGGCGCAGGTGGGTTCGGCAAGACCACGCTGCTCGAGGCCATCGCCGCCGCCTACCGCGAGGCGGACGTGCCGGTGCTCGGTGTCCAGGAGCTCGACCGCGCCGAGCACGGTGCGCTGCTGGTCGACGACGCGCACCGGCTCGACGACGAACTGCTGCTGCGGCTCAGCGAGATCGCCCGCCGCCCGGGGACCCGACTGCTGGTCGCCTACCGGCCCGGCCCGCGCAGCGCAGCGCTCGGCGAGCTGATCGGCGAACTCGGCGCTCCCGTGCTGCTCGCTGCCCTCGGGCTGGACGAGATCGCCGAGCGGGCCGAGGGCAGCGCGCTGGACTGGGTCGGTTGGGTGCAGACCCAGACCGGCGGTGTCCCGCGCTACGTCTCCCGGCTGCTGGCCGAGGCCGTGCCCGGACGCGCCGAGCTGCCCGCCCGCGCGCTCGACCACTTCCAGCACGACCTGGACCAGCTCGGCGAGATCGGCTGGGGATGCGCGACGGCGATGGCCATCGGCGCCACCCCGCACCCCGACCTGCTCGCCGTCGTCGTCGGCACCGACAGCTCGTCGGTCGGCGCCGTGCTGGCGGCCATGCGATCCGGAGCGATGCTCGGCGCCGAGGACGTGCTGCTGCCGATCGTGCGCGCCGCGGTCCTGAGGTTGACGTCGTGGGAACTCCGGTTGCGCCTCACGCGAAAACTCGTGGAACTCCAGCTCTCCCGGGGCGGCCCGGTGCTGCCGCTGGTCGCGCCGCTGCTGGAGGCGCCGATGGCGCTGCTGCCGGAAGCGACGCTTGCCAAGGCCTTCGAGCGCGCCGGTGAAGAGGCCGTGCAGGTCGCCCCGCACCTGGCCGGGAGGATGCTCGCCGCCGCGGTGTCGGCCGGTGTGCCCGCAGGCTCGGTGGTCGCGCGCCAGGCCCGAGCGGCTGCCGTGGCCGGGAACCTCGACGAGGCGCTGCGGCTGGCCGAACGGGTGATCGTCGAGGAGGACGCGCCGGACCGTGAACTGGGGGTCCAGGTCGCGGCGGGCGTGCTGGCGCACCGCGGGCTGCTGGAGCGCTCAGCGGAGCTGTGCCGCTGGTCGGCGGTGAAGCTGCGCTGGCCGGGCGACAGGGCGTTCGCGGCCGTCGGTCTGATCGGCGCAGGTCGGCTGGCCGATGCCGAGGAGCTGCTCAAGACCAGCGACGACGCGGGACCGCCGACTTCGATGACCGGTGCGGCGGCCCAGATGGCCGTCGGCGTGCGCGAATCCGTCGTCGGATCGGCCACGACCGCGCTGTCCACGCTGGTGCGCGCGGCATCGCTGTCCGAACCGCTGGGGCGCGGTGTGTTCGTGCCCGACACCCCTGCGGCGGTGGCCGCGCTGGTCGCGCTGCACTGCGGTGAGCTCGACGTCGCGCAGTCCACGCTGGACCGCGCGGTGGAGGCCGGAGCGGGCGGTGCCCTGCTGCACAACCGGCACCGACTGCTCGCGGCCTGGTTGCCGCTGGTCAAGGGCGACACCGTCACCGCGCGCGCGAAGTTGCCCGAAGCGAGCGAGATGGCGGCCCGCGACCGGCTGATGGCCACCGCGATCGAGGCCGGGATCGCCAGCAGGGACAACGACATGACCGCCCTGGCCACCGCTCGCGCGCAGGCCAGGCAGGTCGCCGCGGAGCACTCGGTGGACCTGTTCTCGCTGCTGCCGCTGGGCGAGCTGGTGGTGGCCGCGGCCCGGTTGCGCGACCAGGAGTGGATCACCCCGTACCTGCACGAGGCCGAAACGCTGCTGGAGCGGCTCGGCAACCCTCCGCTGTGGACGTCGATGCTGCTGTGGAAGCGGTTGCAGGCAGCCATCGTCCTGGAGGAGAGCCACTCCGCGGGCCGCTTCGCCGACCAGCTCGACGCCCTCGCGCACCACAACGCGCTGGCCGCCGCGATGGCCGAGGCCGCCCGGATGTGGCTGCGGGTCCTCGGTGGCGAGGTCGATCAGGACGAGGTCGAACGCATCGCTCGGGGCCTCCACGGCGCCGGTCTGGCCTGGGACGGCGCCCGCCTCGCCGGGCAGGCCGCCATCCGCACCCACGACCGCCGCGCGATGCTCGCTCTCCTGGAGTGCGCCCGCGCCCTGCAGGGCAAGCCGCCGCGTCCCCGGGCCGTGAACGCCGGCGGCGCCGATTCGGAACTGCTCTCCGAGCGGGAGAAGGAAGTGGCCGAACTGGTGGTCGCGGGCTTGACCTACAAGCAGGTGGGCAAGCGCCTGTTCATCTCGGCGAAGACGGTCGAGCACCACATCAGCCGGATCAAGCAGCGGCTCGGCTCGGCGAACCGCGAAGAACTCCTCACCCGCCTCCGAGAACTCCTCACCGGCTCGGAGTGACCCGCTCAGGGCTTCCGGCGGGTGGAGCGACGAGGCGCTCCCAGATCAAACCTTGCGGAGGTCCAGGGCCGCTCTGACCGTGCCGACGATCTCGAAGAGCGCTTCTTCGAAGCGGTGACCCACCGGGCGGATGTTGGCGAACCCGTGGATGAGGTCCGGGAAGCGCCGCGCCACCACCGGCACGCCCGCGTCGGACAGCGCCGTGGCGTACGCCTCGCCCTCATCGCGCAGCGGGTCGAACCCCGAGGTCACGACGTAGGCCGTGGGCAGCTCGGTGAGGTCGTCGGCGAGCAGGACCGACAGCCTCGGATCGCCGCGCTCGGACTCGACGGGCGAGTACTGGTCCATGAACCAGGTCATGTCGTGGTCGGTGAGCAGGAACCCGGTGCCGAACAGCTCCCGCGAGCGGCGGCGCCGGGTCGCGTCCACCGCCGGGTACAGCAGCAGTTGCAGCACCGGCTTCTGCTCTCCCGATCGGGTTGTCTGCAGGGCGACCGCGGCGGCGAGGTTGCCGCCTGCCGAGTCGCCGCCGACGGCGATCGCGTCGCTGGAGGAGCCGAGGTCCGCGGCGTTGTCCACGGCGTAGGAGTAGGCCGCCAGCGCGTCGTCCAGCGCTGCGGGGAACGGGTACTCCGGGGCCAGCCGGTAGTCCACCGACAGCACCCGGATCCCGACGTGCTTGGCGAGGAACCGGCACAGGTCGTCGTGGCTGTCGAGGTCGCCGATCACCCAGCCGCCGCCGTGGTAGTAGACCAGCAGTGGACCCGTTTCGTTGAGGTCCTGGGGGCGGTAGAGCCGTGCGGGCAGATCGCCGTTGTCGGTCGGGATGGTCCGTTCGGCGACGACCACGCCGCCCAGCGGAGCCACCGAGGTGATCTTCGTCGCGTGCGCCATGCCGGCGCGCGCCTTCTCCGCCGTCGAGGCGGCGAGCCCGGTCTGGCCGGTCAGCCTCTGCAGCTTCAACAGCAGCTGCGCGTCGAGCGCGAGCTCCTGGCCGTCGATCCGGATCGGCGCGCCCGCGATGAGGCGGCGGAGGGGCTGGGGCAGTGCGAAAACGGCGCGCATCGCGACGCCTTCGAGCGTCGGTCGCAGCGCTTCGATGACGTTGGGCATGGGCGTGACCTTCCCGCGAAGGTGGTGGACGACTAGTAGGTTACCCGGAAGTAGCCAATTTCTCGGCGGCAGATCGCCGATCTTGACCTCCAGCGGACTGGAGGTTCTAGCGTGGCCCGCACAGGCACATCGGGGGCGACAGTTCCCAGGTTCGGGTGAAAGGATCGGCACATGACGGTGACCGTGGTGGGGATCGGTGGCTCGGTCCGCCCCGACTCGCAGTCCGAGCGCGTGCTGCACGCCGCGCTGGAGGGCGCCAGGGAGTCGGGGGCGAAGGTCCGGGCGATCACCGGTGCCGACCTGGCCCTGCCGTTCTACGACCCGCACATGACCGACCGCTCGACGCTGGCCACCGAATTCGTCGAAGCGCTGCGAGGCGCCGACGGAGTGCTGATCTCCTCGCCCGGCTACCACGGAACCGTGTCCGGCCTGGTCAAGAACGCCCTCGACTACGTCGAGGACCTGCGTGGCGACTCCCGCCCCTACTTCGACGGGCGCGCTGTCGGCTGCATCGGCGTCGCCTACGGCTGGCAGGCCACCGTCACCACGCTGCAGGCGCTGCGCTCGGTCGTGCACGCGTTGCGCGGCTGGCCGACGCCGCTCGGTGGCGCCGTGAACTCGGCCGAGACCCGTTTCGGCCCGGGCGGCGCGTGCGAGGACGAGAAGATCGGTGCCACGTTGCGCACCATCGGGCGACAAGTGGTGGAGTTCGCCGAGCAGCGGGTGTAGTCACCCGAAGTGCGCGGGTACGCCCTGGGAAGCACCCTGATTCCGGTCTGCACGTTCTCGTCGAGGAGGTTGTGCGAACCCATGGCCCAGAAGAGCGCACCCAAGGCAGCTGCGAAGAGGAGCGCGCCGAAGAAGAGCTCCGGGAAGAACGCGGCGCCGATCACCAGTCCGCTCAGCAGTTCCGACCGCGACATCACCGGGCGGGTGCTGCAGGACACCCTGCTGGACCTGATCGACCTGCACCTGGTCGCCAAGCAGGCTCACTGGAACGTCGTCGGCAAGTTCTTCCGCGACGTGCACCTCCAGCTCGACGAGCTGGTCACCTCGGCGCGGGGGTTCGCCGACGACGTCGCCGAGCGCACGGTGACCATCGGCGTCTCCCCGGACGGTCGCGCCTCGACCGTCGCCAAGGGCTCCGGACTGCCGGACTTCCCCGCCGACTGGTGCAGCGACGAACAGGTCGTCGAAGCGATCGTGGACACCCTGGGCGAGGTCGTGGCTCGCCTGCGCAAGCGCATCGACGAAACCGACAAGACCGACCTGGTCACCCAGGACCTGCTGATCGCCATCTCCAGCGACCTCGAGAAGTCGCACTGGATGTGGCAAGCCCAGCTCGCCTAGACGAGCGGGTGGGGAAGTTCGGCCGAGCTTCCCCACCCGTTGCGTCAGCGGGCGCGTTCGTACTGGACGGGCCAGATGTTGTCGGCGCGCAGCCGGTCCGCCGCGTGCAGCGGCCAGTGCGGGTCGCGCAGCAGCTCGCGACCGAGCAGCACCGCGTCGGCCGAACCCGAGACGACGATCTCCTCCGCCTGCTCCGGCGCGGTGATCAGGCCGACCGAGGCGGTCGGGACCTCGGCGTCCAGCTTGATCTGCCGGGCGAACGGCACCTGGTAGCCGGAGCGCACCGGGATCTTCGCGTCCGGGATCGCACCACCGGTCGAGGCGTCGATCAGGTCGACCCCGCGCTCGGCCAGCAGCTTGGAAAGGCGCACCGAGTCGTCGCCGGTCCAGCCGCCCTCGGCCCAGTCGGTCGCGGACAAGCGGGCGAACAGCGGCTTGCCCTCCGGCCAGGCGGCGCGGACCGCGTCGGTGATCTCCAGCAGCACCCGGACCCGGTTCTGGAACTCACCGCCGTAGGCGTCGGTGCGGTCGTTGACCAGCGGCGAGTAGAACTGGTGCGCCAGGTAGCCGTGCGCGAAGTGCAGCTCCACGACGTCGAAGTCGGCCTCGTCGGCGCGACGTGCGGCCGCGGCGAACTTCTCGGGCAGCTCGGCGACCTCCTCCGCGGTCAGGGCTCGCGGAGCGGCCAGGTCGCCGAAGGCGTTGCCGGTGGAGCTGACCGTCTGCCAGCCGCCCTCGGACTCGTCGACGGTGGCGCCTCCGGCCCACGGCTGAGCGGTGGACGCCTTGCGGCCCGCGTGCGCGAGCTGGATGCCGGTGGCGGCGCCCTGGGCGTGCACGAAGTCGTTGATCCGGCGCCACGCCGCGACCTGCTCGTCGCTGTAGATGCCGGTGTCGTGCGGGGTGATGCGGCCTTCCGGCGTGACGCCCGAGGCTTCGGCGATGACCAGACCGGCGCCGCCGATGGCGAACTGGCCCAGGTGGACCAGGTGCCAGTCGTTGGGCACGCCGTCGGTGGCGGAGTACTGGCACATGGGCGAGACCCACACGCGGTTGCGGACGGTCAGGTCACGCAGTTTGATCGGTTCGAACAGATGGCTCACACCGAGCATGACGACCGCGCGGAACAAGATATTCCGGCCCGGCGAGGGGCCTTCCTCACAACCCGGCGCGCCTGGGCGTGGTGGTGTCGAACCTCGCGCGAGGTTCGACACCACGTGGGGCCTCAGGCGAGTCCGACCGCCCGCTGGGCGAAGTGGATCTCGGTCGCTACCTGGCGCAACGTCTCCGCGACGACCAGCGAGCCGTGGCCCGCGTCGTAGCGGTAGAACTCGAACGGGATCTCCCGCTCGCCCAGCCGGTCCAGGTAGTTGAGGATCTGCTGGATCGGGCAGCGCGGGTCGTTGTCGCCGGCCAGCACCAGGACCGGCGCGCGCACCTGGTCGACGTAGGTGATCGGCGAGGCCGTCTCGTAGACCTCCGGGATCTCCTCCGGGGAACCGCCGAACAGGGCTCGGTCGTAGGCGCGCAGCGGTTCCATCTCGTCGGCGAACGCCGAGACGTAGTCGGCCACCGGCACGCCCGCGACACCGCCCGCCCAGCGCTCCGGCTGGGTGCCCAGGGCCAACAGCGTCAGGTAGCCGCCCCACGACGCGCCCGCGACGACGCTCAGCGCCGGGGTGGTCAGCCCGGACTTGATCGCCCAGTCGTGCACCAGCGCCACGTCTTCGAGCTCGGTCGTGCCCGGCCTGCCCTCGATGGCATCCCGCCAGGCCGAGCCGTAGCCGGTGGAGCCCCGGTAGTTGATCTCCACGACGGCGAACCCGGCGTCCAGCCAGGCCGCGCGGTAGGCGGAGAACCGGTCCTCGTCCGCCGCGTGCGGGCCGCCGTGCAGGCTGAACACCGTGGGGATCGGGCCGTCCCCGGAGCCTTCCGGCCGCGCGACCAGCGCGTGAACCGAGTCGTTCGGGCCGTGGGCGACCTCGACGAACACGTCGGTCACGGGTGTCGTGCCCGGCGGCCGCTCGCCGGGCGGGGTCAGCAGCACCCGGTCGTCGCCGGTGGCCGACACCGTGCGCACCAGCGACGGGGTCGCCGCCGAGGACCACACGTACTCCACGGCGTGGTCCGGCCGCACCGAAGCACCCGCGACGGTGCCGGGAGGGGTGGCGAGCTCGGTGAGCTCACCGGAGCCCAGGTCGTAGCGGTGCATGGTGGTGCGCGCGTGCTGGGTGTGGGCGATCAGCAGCGCTTTGCCGTCCGGGTACCAGTCGGCGGAGACCTCGCCGGGCAGGTCCAGTTCGATCCCGGTCTCGGTGTCACTGACGACGTCCCAGATCAGCAACTCCTCCTTGCCGCGGCGCTCGTGCAGCACCAGCAGCCTCGGGTCGCCGGTGACCGGCGCGAACTCCAGCGCGTCAAGCGACTTGCCGGGTCCGTCCCACTTCTCGGCGACCTCGGAGCCGTCGGTGCGCAGCACCCGCAGCGCGGGGTGCCGGGAGTCGCCGTGCTCCGAGTGCGAGATGACGAGCATGGTCTCGTCCCAGGACATCGCCGACAGCCCGCCGTCCTGCTCGTGCTCGTAGAGCACCTCGGGAGTGCCGCCGTCACGCACCACCCACACGGTGACGCCGTCGTCGGTGGACATGCCGAGCCCGATCACCGAGCTGCCCAGCTCCAGTCCGGCAGGGTAGCCGGGGTGGGTTCCGGGAACGGCGGGCTCGGGGTCGCCGGCATCGAACGGCTGGACCTTCCAGCTGCCGAACTCGTCGCCGTCGGTGTCGTCGAACCACCAGATCTTGTCGCCGTCGACCGACAGCGTCCCGTGGAAGGTCCCTTGTGGACGGTCGGTGACCTGCCGGTGCTCGTCGGAGTCGCGGTCCCAGGCGTAGATCTCCCAGGTGCCGCTGGAGTTCGACACGTACAGGCTGCGCTGTGGCGCGTCCCGGGCCCAGTCGGGCAGGGACACGCGCGGGGCGGTGAACCGCGTACGCCACCGGCTCTCGCGCTCCGGGTCGTCGAACAGCGCGCTGGGGATCTTCGCCTCGGGATAGGTGCTCACGTCCCCGATACTGCCCGATCGGCCCGCCGGGTGCGTGCACCCGGTCTCAGCGGTTCTTGCTGCGGGCCCGGTAGGCCGCGACCTCAGCGGTTCTTGCTGCGGGCCCGGTAGGCCGCGACGGCGTTGCGGTTGGCGCAGGCGGTGGTGCAGAAGCGGCGGGAGCGGTTGCGGGTGAGGTCGATGACCACGCCCCGGCAGTTCTCGTCGGCGCACAGCGACAGCCGGGACATCTCGTCGAGCCGCACGACGTCGACCATCGCCATCGCGGCCTCCACGATCACCCGGCGGGCCAGCGGGGCGTCGCTGTCGATCGCGTGCAGGTGCCAGTCCTCGCCGCCGTGCCGCACGAGCTGGGGGAGCGCTCCCGCTTCGGTGAGCATGGTGTTGACCAGCTCCGCCGCCCGGTCGCGGTCGGTGGTGAGCAGGTCGCGCAGGACCGGCCGCAGGGCGCGGAGCTCGTCGAGCTCGGTCTCGTCGCGGTCGTGGCGTCCGGTGTAGCGGTGTTCGGCGAACCAGGCGTCGACGGCTTGCACGGTGGTCAGCGAGTCGGGGTCCTCGGCGCTGTTGACCAGTGCCACCGCAGCCTGCAGCGCCGCCTCCGTGTCATGGCCAAAAATCATGTTGACATATTACACCCCCATTCATAGCGTCATCTGCCATGACCCGGTTAGCAAATGACAGAGCTGATGCGCGCGCTACTTCGAGGCTCGGCAGCGGACTGCTGCTCGCGCTGCTGTCGGCGGCCTCGTTCGGGATGGCGGGTGCGCTGGCGCGCGGTCTGCTCGAATCCGGGTGGAGTCCGGGTGCGGTGGTGCTGGTGCGGCTGAGCGTCGGTGCGCTGGCGCTGGCCCCGTTCGCGGTGCGCGCGCTGCGCGGCAGGTGGTGGCTGCTCCGCGCGCAGACCCGCCCGGTGCTGGTCTACGGCGCGCTCGGCATGGCGGGCACGCAGTTCTGCTACTTCTCCGCGGTGAGCACGATGGACGTGGCCGCCGCGCTGCTCATCGAATTCACGGCACCGGTGGCGATCGTGGGCTGGTTGTGGCTGCGGCGAGGTCAGCGGCCGCGACCGCTGACGGTCCTGGGAGCGTGCTCGGCCATCGCAGGACTGGTGTTCGCGCTGGACCTGGCATCGGGTGCGGACATCGCGTGGACGGGCGCGGCGTGGGCGTTCGCAGCGATGATCGGCAACGCAGCGTACTTCCTGGTCTCGGGTGAGACCGACGGCGTCCTCCCGCCGATCACCCTGGCCGGCGCGGGCCTGCTCCTCTCCGCGATCATCCTCGCCGTACTAGGTGCGGTCGGAATCCTGCCCATGCACGCGAATTTCGCGCCTGCCGTCTACGCGATCGGCGGAACCCCCTGGTGGACACCGCTCGTGGCGCTCGGCGTGATCGCCGCCGCCATCGCCTACACGACGGGCACGGCGGCCACCCGGCGCCTCGGCTCCCGCCTGGCCTCCTTCGTCGCCCTCATCGAGGTCGTCGCCAGCGCCCTGTTCGCCTGGCTGCTACTCGACCAGCAGCCGGGCCCGGCGGTGATCGTCGGCGGCCTGCTGATCATCACCGGAGTCGTCCTCGTCCGCCTCGGAGAACGGGACGTGGCCTGATCACCGCCGCACCTCGAACAGGAAGCACCCGAACTCCACCGCGCGGACGTGCGCGAGCGCCACGGCCGGATCCATCAGCAGGTCAGAAGCGGTCCGCTCGGAAAGCCCGGTTCTGCCGTCGAGCAGGCAGCCACCGAGGATCCGCCCCCCGGCGGAGTAGGCGCGCAGAACTCGCCGCGTCCCGCGGATCTCCTCCGGCCAGCCGGGATCGTCCGGTCCGGTGCAGGTGTCCGCGTGGATGAACACCGGCCCGACCTCGTCGTATGCCCCGGGCGCGACCCCGCTCTCAGCGGCCCACCGCCGCAGCGGCGCGTAGCTCACGAGGGCCACCCGTTCGCCGGCGCGCACCCGCCGCAGGCAGCACCTCAGCGGCGCGCCTCCGGCCTCATCGACGAACGGCTCGATCTCATGACCGGCGTCGTCGACGTCCTGCAGCTGCGCCAGGACTCCCTCGGCGATCGGCAGCACTCGAAGATCCATGCCCCGATCGTCGTCGCCGCAGGCACCCGGATCCGGCGGGAATCGGCCATCGCACCGGGTCAGGGATTGCGGCGGGCGATCGCCGTCGACAGCGCGGTGGCGAAGGCGCACCACGCCACGTAAGGCGCCAGGGCGGCTCCGGCTCGCGCATCGGCCCGCGCCGCCCGTGCGAGCAGGTCGACCGAGCTCGCGGTCAGCGCAGCGGCCTCCACCGCCGCCCACGAGGGACGTCGCGCGCCCCAGAACACCCAGGTCCACCCGGCGTTGAGCAGCAGGTTCCCGGTGAGGGCTGGCGCGAAACCAGAACGCCGGGGGAGCTTGGACAACGCGACCGCCGAGGACACGGCGATGTCGGCGTACAGCGCGGTCCACACCGGACCGAACACCTGCGGAGGCGGCTGCCACCGCGGCTTGCGCAACTCACGGAACCACGCCCCATCGGCATCCACCGCACGCGCCCCGACGACCGCAGTCGCCAAGACAGCAACCCCGCTCCCGACCAGCGCACGCCACCGCATCCAGCGAGTGTCACCCAACAACCACCAACCCGCCGCGCGCACGACCAGCCACCGGCCACCGAGAAGGATCCCGGATCCGAAGGTCGTTGCTGGCGTCGCCGCATGCCACCCGCTGTCATCGCCGCTCACGACCCGGCCTGGCCAGTTCGGGCGCAGCAGACCCCCTAGCAATCCAGTAGCCCTGCTCGGTGGGGCGGCAGTAGCCACCACTCGCGGGGCGTAGCGGTTCGTCCATGAAGTGCCTGGACCCAGCGGTGGGCTGCGCTTGCGGTCAGAGGGTGCCAGGGTTGCTCTTGCAGGCAAGGGGGTGCCTGACTATGACCGGCCTCGTCCACTCGTTCGCCGCTGAGAAGGCGGCGGAACCGGGTCTCTGGCGCGTCGTGCCGACAGCTCTGGGGCTGGCGTTCGCTGGTTCTGCGATCGTTGTCGGGCTGGTAGCGATCCGCTTCTACACCCGGGAGGAGAATCGGCCCAGTCGCCGCAGCCAAGTTCTGACGCTGCCGAAGGGTTGGGACTTCAAGGAGTACTGGGCAAGCAACTTGACCTTGGTGACGGCGGTGTTCACGGGTCTGTTCACAGACAAGCTGGAGATACTGACCACCAACACAACCGTGCTCCCCGTGGTCATGGTCACCAACGGGGTCGCCGTTGGGCTGCTTGGCGCAGCGCCGCTAGTGCTCACGATCGCCCGGACCCCGGAGGGTGAGACGCGGATCGCTGGGTGGCTGGTGGCCTCCATCCTTGCCCTCGGCGCCGCGGGGACCCAGCTCGGCGTCCTTGTGTGGTGTGCCGACCGCCATCTCGACCTCGGCGACGCACAGTGGATCTTGCGCCCGTTGGGAGCGTTGGCAGTGGTGCTGCTCGTCGCGTATGGCTTCTCTTCGGTGTGGCGCCCATTGGTGGCGCCACGCAATGCCGGCTGAACCGCGGGCTCTCGGCCATGTCCTCCTGGCCAGGCTTGTGCTCCCCGCTTCGGAGCAGTGGCCCCGGCTACTTCCTCAGAGTCCTTCCAGAGGCTGAGCCAAAGCTCGGGGCGCTGGAGCCCAACGTGTTGCTTCGAGTGCTACCCGAGCAGTGTTCTCCCAGCGGCGCATCCAGGCATAGGGAAAGGGCCTGGTCGGAACTCCTCGCGGGAGTCCTGACCAGGCCCTTTGCCTTGTCGGGGTGGCGGGATTTGAACCCACGACCTCTTCGACCCGAACGAAGCGCGCTCCCAAGCTGCGCCACACCCCGATCTCCAGCTCTGAGGCATCTCGGGTGCTCGCCTCAGCGCTGGACATAGCTTAGCGGATGCCCTCGCTCGCTCCGTACGGGGTCCTGCTTTCGGTGTCCTTCCTGGTCGCGGCCGGGTTTTCGGTCCGAGGCAGCAAGGTCAGCAGCGTCGCCTCCGGCGGGCATGCGAAGCGGACCGGCGCGTACGGCGAGGTTCCCAAGCCGGCCGAGACGTGCAGGTGCATCCGCTCGCCCCACGTGGAGGCGCCGCGGGCGCGGGTCCGGTCGATGTCGCAGTTGGTCGTCAGGGCGCCGTAGCCCGGCACGCGCAGCTGGCCGCCGTGGGTGTGCCCGGCCATCACCAGGTCGTAGCCGTCCTCGGCGAAGCTGTCCAGCACCCGGGGCTCGGGCGAGTGGGTGATGCCGAGCTTGAGCCCCGCATCCGCCGGGGGCTGGCCCGCGATCTCCTCGTAGCGGTCCAAGTGCAGGTGCGGGTCGTCCAGACCGGCGACGTGGATCTTCGTGCCGTTGACGTCGATGTCGTGGCGGCAGTGGGTGGCGTCGAGCCAGCCGTGCTCGGTCATCGCCGCGCGCAGGTCCCGCCACGGCAGCGGCTCACCGTGGATGCGCTTGGTCTTCGCCGACGGCAGCAAGTAGCGGGCCGGGTTCTTCGGCTTCGGGCCGTAGTAGTCGTTGCTGCCGAAGATGAACACACCGGGCTTGGACAGCAGCGGCCCCATCGCGCGCAGCGCCGCCGGGACCGCCTGCGGATGCGCCAGGTTGTCGCCGGTGTTGACCACGAAGTCGGGGTCGAGGTCGGCGAGCTCGGCTACCCAGCGCTGCTTCGACCGCTGGTTCGGCGTCATGTGCAGGTCAGAGATGTGCAGCACCCGCAGCGGGGGTGTGCCCTCGGCCAAGACCGGAACCGTCGCCTGGCGCAACGTCCAGTGCCGTCGTTCGATGGCCGCCGAGTAGGTGAGCGTCGCGGCGCCGACCGCGCCCGCGCTGAGCAGAATCCGCCCGAACTTGTTCACCCTCACAAGCCTACGTCTCGACAGGGGTCGGCGGCCCGCCGCCCACGCGCCTGGCGCGATAATCGGCGCATGGCAGAGCTCAAGGAAAAGCTGCGCGCGGACCTGTCCGCCGCGATGAAGCAACGCGACACCGCCGTCACCGGAGTCCTGCGCATGGCGCTGGCCGCCGTGGGCAAGGAGGAGGTGTCCGGCAAGCAGCAGCGGGAGCTCTCCGACGACGAGGTGCTCAAGGTGCTGTCGAAGGAGGCCAAGAAGCGTGACGAGGCGTCGGAGGCGTTCCGCTCGGCCGGTCGTGACGAGCAGGCCGATTCCGAAGCCTCCGAGGCCGAGGTCCTGCGCCGCTACCTTCCCCAGCAGCTCTCCGACGACGAGCTGTCCTCACTGGTCACCGAGGCCATCGCCGAGGTCGAGGCCGAGTCGGGCGAGCGTCCGGGCATGAAGCAGATGGGCCAGGTCATGAAAGCGGCCAACGCCAAGGCCGCGGGCCGCGCCGAAGGCGGCAAGGTCGCCGGGATCGTCAAGGCCCAGCTCCAGGGCTGAGCCACCGGCTCAGTCGCCGGCGGTGTTCCGGCGCCAGTAGGCGAGGGCGTAGAGGTGGCGGCGGTCCAGTCCGAGCTCGCGCTGGCAGTGCTCGCGCAGCTGGTGGACCGCCTCGGCCTCCGCGCCGATCCACACGTAGGGGTCCGGGCCCAGGTCGGTGTCGCGGACGGCGTCGAGCAGCAGGTCGCCCTGGCCCGCCGGGGTGCCGTTGCGGTGGAGCCAGCGCCAGGTGACCTCAGCCGCCGAGTTGATCCGCTGCTGCTCGAATTCGTCGGCGACCTCGGCGAGAACTCGCGCTCGGGCCCCGGCGGGCAGCTCTTCGAGGATCGCGGCGATCGCCGGCAGCGCCGTCTCGTCCCCGATCAGCACCAGCGGATCCGCATCGGGATTCGGTTGGTAGGCCGGGCTGGGGCCGACCGTGACGATCTGATCGCCCGGCTCGGCCTCCGACGCCCACTTGCTTCCCGGGCCGTCGTGGTCGTGGATCACGAAGTCGATCGCCAGCTCCCGCCGCTCGGCGTCGAAGCCGCGGACCGTGTAGGTGCGCTGCCGGGGCTGCTCGTCTCGGGGGAGGGCGAAGACCTCCTCGCGGGTGCGGCCCAGCGGCATCGGCTTGCCCGGCTGCGGCAGGCAGAGCTTGATCCGCTGGTCGCTGCCGTTGCTGACGAAGTCGGCCAGCTCGTCCCCGCCGAGGACCAGCCGCACCACGCGCGGTGTGATCCGCTCGGTCGACCGCACCTCGACCAGGCGGTAGCGGGACCGGGCACGTCGGGTGCTCGCCTGTGCTCTCGTCACGCGGGCGAGTTTACGAGGACCCGATTCGCCCGGTCACCGGCCTGGCGGTGAACCCGGTGGGCCGCCCGGCTGCTGCCCCGGCGGGAGCACCGGTGGTCCCGGTGGCTGACCCGCGACCGGAGGCGGTGGGGTCTCCGAGGGCGTCGGCCGCTCCGTCGACGGCGGAGGCACGTAACCGGTGCTCACCGACACCGTCACCGTCTCGCCCGGCAGCGCGAAGCCGCGCGGCGTCTGACTGGTCACCGTGCCCTTCTTGCGCTGGCTGTTCACCGAGCGCTCGGAGACCTTGTAACCGGCCTTCTCCAGGGTTTCCTTGGCGCGCTCGTCGGTCAGGCCGACCACGTTGGGCACGTGGAACTCGTCGCCGCCGTTCTCGTAGCGGTCGGTGGTCGGCGGTAGCGGAGCCACCGGCAGTCCCTCGTGGATCACGTTCATCGCCTCGAACCAGGTCCGCGCGGGAACCTTGCCGCCGTAGATGTTGCCGCCGTTGGCACCGCAGAGCTGTGGCGGATCGCTGTCGCAGATGCCTTGCGGCGAAGTGCCGTCGCTGAAGGTCAGCACGGAACCGGCGTACTGCGGTGTCGCGCCGAGGAACCCGGCCGACTGGTGAGCCTCGGTGGTACCGGTCTTGGACGCCACCGGACGGCTCCACCCCGCGCCGCTGGCCGCTGCGGCGGCCGTGCCGCCGCCGGTGTCGTCCTTGCTCATGCCGACGGCAAGCGCGTTGGCCAGCTTCTCGTCAACGGCCTGCTCGCACGGGTCCTCGGTGATCGAAACCGGGTTGCCGTTGCGGTCCTGGATCTGCTCGATCGGCGTCGGCGGGCACCAGGTGCCGCCGCTCATGATCGTCGCGCCGACGTTGCTCAGCTCCAGCGGACTCGTCGGGGCGAACCCGAGCGTGAACGCGCCGATGTTCTTCTGCTTGACGTCCTCCGCCTGCGACAGACCGCCGGAGCCGTTGGGAGTGACCGGATTTCCCGCGGAGGTGTTGTGCAGCAGCGTCTGACGCATGCCCAACCGGACCGCCATGTCCACCGTGGTATCCAGCCCGACCCGCTCCTGCAGCGCGACGAACGCGGTGTTCGGCGAGGTCGCCAGAGCCATCTGCAACGTGCGCGGGCCCGGCGCGACGCCTTCGGCGTTGCCGACCGTGTAGGGCCGGGAGCCGTTGCGGTAGACCTGCGAGGTGTAGGACCCGGGCGACTGGATGGTGTTGTAGATCCCCATCCCCTTCTCCAACGCCGCCGCGGCGCTGAACACCTTGTAGATCGACCCGGCACCGAACTTCGCCACACCGCTGGGCAGCGCGTAGGAGGTCTGGCCCTTCGACGCGTCGATGCCGAAGTCGCGGTTGGCGACCAGCGCGCGCACCTTGTGCTTGTCCTTGCCGGGCTCGACGACGCTCATCACGTTCGCGATGCCCTTGGTCGTCTTCGGCACGCCGCGCTCGGCGGCGGCTTTGGCGGCGTCGGTGGCGTGCTTGTCCATCGACGTGTGGATCGTGTAGCCGCCGGTCTTGAGCTGTTCCTCGGTGAACCCGGCACGTTCGAGGTAGTCGATGACGTAGCGGCAGAAGAACCCGTCGGACGGGCCGGCTCCGACGCAGCCGTTGGGTATGTTCTGCAGCGGCGTGACCAGGCCGAGCGGCGCGTTCCGGGCCTCGTTGGCAGCTTCCGGGGTGATCCGGCGCTGGTCCTCCATCGCCTTGATCACCAGGTTGCGCCGGTTGAGCGCCTCGTCGGGGTTGCTCTCCGGGTTCAGCGCGCTGGGGCTGTTGACCATGCCCGCCAGCAGCGCCGACTGGGCGATGGTCAGCTTGTCCGGGGTGGTGCCGAAGTAGGTGCGTGCGGCGGCGGCGATCCCGTGCGCCTGGTTGCCGTAGGGCACCACGTTGAGGTAGCGGGCGAGGATCTGCTCCTTGCTGATCTGCTTCTCCACCTGCAGCGCGATGCGGATCTCCCGCAGCTTGCGGCCGGGGGTCTGCTCGATCGCCTTGGCCTGCTTGACCGGGTCGTCGGCGGCCACCACGTGCACCAGGTAGTTCTTCACGTACTGCTGGGTGAGGGTGGAACCGCCCTGCGCGATCTCGCCGGACATCTGGTTGGTCACGGCGGCCCGCGCGGTGCCTGCCCAGTCCACCCCGTGGTGGTCGAAGAACCGCCGGTCCTCGATGGCCACGATCGCCGCCTTCATGGTGTCGGCGATCTGGTCCGGAGCGGCCGGCGTCCGATCTTGGTTGAACAGGTAGGCGATCGGCCTCCGATCCTTGTCTGTGATCGTCGTCACAAGTGGCGGTTCCTTGGTCATCATGTCCGTGGAAATGCTGTTCACGGCGTCTCCAGCGCGGTTGGAGACCACTCCGAGTGACCCCGCAGCCGGGAAGAGCAACCCCGCGACCAGCACGCCAGCCAGCACACACAGACCGAATAGCTTCAACAAGCCGTCTCGGGCACGCACGCAACCAGCGTAGATCGCACACGCGCCGTGACGGAGCGTTACACCCCAAATCCAGCCGATGTGGTGAGTCTGGAAGATAACGGGACGACAACCGTCGGTTGGTTGTGGAACCGCTGGGCTCTACAGTCCGTCTACGTCCAGCGACAGCACTGTTGTGGTTCGGCTCCCGACTTCCGAACCGCGGCATCCGGTGCCGGGGGGCTCCGGACGAAATACAGTCGCCGACGATCCAGTGAGGAGCTGGGGGAACTCTATGTTTGAGCAGGGGGACTGGCGGGTTAACGCCGCATGTCGAGACCAGAACCCGGATCAATTGTTCGTCCGCGGGGCTGAGCAGCGCAAAGCACGAATGGTTTGTTTTGGCTGCCCAGTGCGGACGGAGTGCCTCAGCGAGGCGCTAGACGGCAAGATCGAATTCGGTGTGTGGGGTGGAATGACCGAACGCGAACGCCGGGCGCTGCTGCGCCGTCGACCGGATGTTCGTAACTGGCGCGAATTGCTCGAGGCAGCGCGTCAGGATTACTCCGATATCGCCGAGTTCCAGGTGAGCTGAGCCTGAAGAAAGATCAGGCCGGGCGTGAACGCTGAAAAACGTTAATGCCCGGCCTGACTTTTTGGATTATTCCCCGGCGAGCCGCAACCCTATTTCCCGCAAACCGGCCAGATCGTGCACATCGGACGGCAAGGCAGGGACGCCAACGAGTGGCACCTCCGGGTGCGCACGGGTGAACCGTGCGAGCATCCGCTTCTCCCGGTCGGCGATCGCCACGCGGTCGGCGTGCACCCGCAGCACCGCTGCGGCCAGCGGAGCCGAACCGGCTGCCTCGATCTCGTCTGCCACCGCCGTGGCGCGGTTGGCCGCCAGCTCGGCGACCACCGGGTGGGTCCGGTTGGCGACCATGCCGACCAGCGGCATCGATTCCCCGGCCAGCCGCTCCACGAAGTAGGACGCCTCCCGCAGCGCGTCCGGTTCGGGAGCGGCGACCACCAGGAACGCCGTTCCCGGCGAGCGCAGCAGCCGGTAGGTCTGCTCGGCGCGCTGCCGGAACCCGCCGAAGGTCGAGTCGAAGGCCTGCACGAAGTTCGCGGCGTCGTTGAGCAGCTGCCCGCCGATGATCGTCGACACGGCCTTGGCGAACACGCCGAACGAGGCCCCGACGATCTTGCGCAGCCCGCGCCCGCCCGCGCGCGCCGGACTGGACAGCATCTTGATGAGCCGGCCGTCCAGCACCGTCGACAGCCGCTGCGGGGCATCCAGGAAGTCCAGCGCGGAGCGGCTGGGCGGGGTGTCGACGATGATCAGGTCCCATTCGCCGGAGGCGGCGAGCTGACCGAGCTTCTCCATCGCCATGTACTCCTGCGTTCCGGAGAACGAGGTCGAAATGGTTTGGTAGAAGGGGTTGTTCAGGATCTGCTCGGCTCGTTCGGGGCCGGCGTGCATCTGCACCATGTCGTCGAAGGTGCGGCGCATGTCGAGCATCATCGCGTTCAGGTCGCCCGCGGGTTCGAATCCCTCCAGCGACACCTGCTTGGGCGTGTTGCCGAGTTCCCGCAGGCCGAGCGCTTGGGCGAGTCGCCGGGCGGGGTCGATGGTGAGCACGACCGTCTTGCGCCCGCGCTCGGCGGCCCGCACCGCCAGCGCGGCCGCCGTGGTGGTCTTGCCGACGCCGCCGGAGCCGCAGCAGACGACGACGTGCGTGTCTGGGTCGTCCAGCAGCGCGTCGACGTCGACCCGGGCCGGCCGCAGCGGTTCGCTCATCGGTGGCTCCGGATGCCGTGTTCGGTGAATATCTCGGCGAGCTCGTAGAGCTCGGCGACGTCGATCCCAGCGGCGAGGTCGGGCAGCGAAACGGTGGGCAGGTCGGTGGCGGCGAGCTGGTCGCGCGCGGCGTCCTCGGCCCGGTGCCGGATGGCGTGCTCGATGGTCTCGTGGACGAGCCCGTCGAGGGTGTCGTCGTCGACCTCCAGCCCTGCGAATTCGAGTCCGGTGCGCACCCGGTCGGCGTTGACGCGGCCGTCGGCGGCGGCCGACACCGATCGCGCGGGCAGCCTGCCGGGCCGGACCCGGTTGAGCACGACCGCTCCGGGCCGCAGGTCGGCGGCGTCGAGCTCCTCGACGGCTTCTAGTGTTTCGCGCACAGGGAGCTCTTCGAGCAGCGTGACGACGTGGACCACGGTGTCGCTGGAGTGGACCAGGCGCACCACCCCGTCGCTGTGGTCGCGGATGGGCCCGACCTTGGCGAGGTCGGCCATGGCGCGGGCGACGTCGAGGAACTTCACCACCCGGCCGGTCGGCGGCGCGTCGACGACGACCGCGTCGTAGACGTAGCGGCCGCGCTGGTCGGTCCGGCCGACGCATTCCTTGATCTTGCCGGTGAACAGCACGTCCTGGAGCCCGGGCGCGAGGGTGGTGGCGAACTCGATCGCACCCATCCTGCGCAGCGTCCGGCCGGCGAAACCGAGGTTGTAGAACATCGACAGGTACTCGAGCAGCGCCGGTTCGGCGTCGATGGCCAGCGCCCGCAGCTCACCTCCACCGGGAGCCGCGGCGATCCACTCCTCGGAGTAGGGCAGCGGCGCGCTGTCGAAGAGCTGGGCGATGCCCTGCCGCCCTTCGACCTCGATGAGCAGCACCTTCTTGCCGCCGGTGGCCAGCGCCAGCGCGAGCGCGGCGGCGACCGTGGTCTTCCCGGTCCCGCCCTTCCCGCTGACCACGTGCAACCGCGCCCTTTCCAGCTCCCCGTCCCATGAGGTCACGCGGTCAGCGTAAGTCCCCGTTTCCCGAAATGTCTCCGCACGTGTGATCGCCGTCGTCCAACCCAACGACCGTCAGGCAAGCACCGGAAGTGTTCGTCAGTGCCCCACCCGAGCGACCGGCAACGCTGCGGGTCCTGAGCGGCGCGTGGCGAGCACGCCGCAACGCCGTGTACGGCACATGAGGAGTGCGAGCGGAGTCCGCAGGCGCCGCAAGTCCCCGCTTCTGGCGCCGCTGAGCCCGACGACCGCAGGGGCCGTGCCACGACGACGCAACCCACCGACCAGGCGGACACGACTGCCACCCAAGACGACCACCACCGCAGGAATTAGGCTCAACCCCATGCAGAAGTGGGAGTACGCCACCGTTCCGTTGTTGAGTCACGCAACCAAGCAGATCCTCGACCAGTGGGGCGAGGACGGCTGGGAGCTCGTCGCCGTGCTGCCGGGTCCGACCGGTGAGCAGATGGTGGCTTACCTGAAGCGGCCGAAGGAGGCCTGACATGGGTCGGTGGACGGATCGCCTGGCAGAGCTGGGCATTCCGCTGCCCGAGGTCGTCAAGCCCGTGGCGGCTTACGTGCCTGCGGTGCGGACGGGTTCGCTCGTGTTCACCGCGGGCCAGATCCCGATGGTGGCCGGATCGCCGGCGGGCCTGGGCAAGGTGGGTGCTGAGGTCAGCGCCGAGGAGGCCCAGCAGTACGCCCGGATCTGCGCGCTGAACGCGCTGGCGGCGGTCGATTCGCTGGTCGGACTGGATTCGATCGTCCGGGTGGTGAAGGTCGTCGGGTTCGTGGCCTCGGCTGATGGCTTCACGGGGCAGCCGGGTGTGGTCAACGGTGCTTCGGAGCTGCTGGGCGAAGTCTTCGGCGAGGCGGGGCAGCACGCTCGCTCGGCCGTGGGTGTCGCGGAGCTGCCGCTCGGCGTGCCGGTTGAGGTCGAGTTGGTCGTCGAGGTCGAGTGAAGTCGGCATTTCGGACCTGATGCGCGGCGTCGCCCTACCCGGGGTGACGCCGCGTTCTCGTTGCGTGAGGAGGGTGCGTTCGCCGGGAGCGGAGTCGTGATTTTTTCGAAGGCAGGGCTCCGGCGGGCGACTGCGACAAGTACGCTGCGATCATCCCCGATCTTCGTGCGCCAGATCAGGTGTAACCCAGATGGGGGATGTTGGTTCCAACACGTTGCATTTGGGTCGTTCAGGGGATTGTTCGACCCGGTCAGTAGCACCAAAGTTCACCTGGAAGGGTGCAGCTGCTTTTGGGGGAGCGGCGGCTGGATCCGGAACCGGAGTACTAAGCATGGAGGGGCGCCGTGGCAGTGCGTGAAACCGATCTGCTGTGCCACGAACTGTTGCTTCGGTTGGCCGGCAGGTTGCCTGACCGGCACCTGTGGCGATACCGCGACTGGCTGGCCGGGGGTGCCGCCGAGGTCGTGGCAAGGCTGCTGCCGGAGACGCTGGTCCGCGAGCGCATCGCACTCGACGACGACGAGCACCGGCTGCTCTCGGACGCGCTGCTTCCGCTGGGCGCCGACCCGGCGAAGGTCAACGCGATCCTGCCCGCGGTCGTGGACACCACGCCGCACTACTCGTTCACCACCGAACCTCCGGCCGAGAACATCGGCGACTCGGCGGTGCTGGTGCTCGGCGCGACGTTGCGCGGTCGCGCCGGTGTGCGCGAGGTGCGCAACACCTGGCGGCGCCGCGACTCGGGCGCCCCGAAGCTCGTCGTGCTGGTGTCCGCGTCGGACGACTGCGTCGAGCTCACCGGGGAGATCCAGCGGGTGCTGCGAGCGCTCGGTGACTCCGCGCCCTGCGTCGAGGTCGTGCCCAAGGACCTTGAACCGACCCCGTACCACCGGATGGCGATCGAGGAGTCGGCGCTGGTGTGCGTGGGAGCTGAAGAATTCGCCGGTCGCCGCGGCTGAGCGGGCGGCAGCTAAAGGAGGCATTCGTGGTGGACGTTGCAGAGGCCGCCGGACCAGTCGACCGGCTGCACAGCCTCTTGCTGGCCATGACCGGGCGCGTCGATGACGACGGCATCGACGGCGCTCGCGAGCTGCTGGGCGTGGGCTTGCCCGATGCCAGTGCGGAGTACCTCGCAGGGTGCCTGCTGGCCGGGCAGATCGAGGTGACGGCTGCGGAGCAGTACCACCTGCGTCGGGTCCTCGACGAGACGTGGTCCAACCGCCAGCTCGCCGACCGGCTCAAGGTGGTCGAGTCGCTGCTGCCGGAGAACCACAAGTTCAGCGCCCCCCACACCGACGACACCGACCTCGAACTGGCGCTCAAGCAGATCGGCGGGCGTCTCGCGGGGCTGCGGGGCATGTGGATCACCAGCCGGACCACGCCCGCGGGCACCAGCTACGGCGCGGTGCCGCAGGGCGTGCTGCTGGCCGAGGTCGGCCCCGACGGTACCGGTCCCGCTGTCGCCTTCCAGCTCGTCTCGGCCCTGCGCCGAGCCGGTCTGCGCTACGCGGTCGACGTCTTCGCGACCGGTGCCGACCTGCCCGAATACCACCGCGATGCGCTGTCGACGGCCCGGCGGGTGCGGTTAGAGGTAGCGCCCGTGGAGAGGGCGGCTCCCCCGGTGGCGTCGCGCACCGAACAGGTCGTCGAGCGCAGACAAGCCGAAGAGCCCCCGGCTCCACCGCCCGCGCAGCCGGCCCCGGTGGAAGAAACCCGGCCGGAGGGGGTGTCGCACGCTGTGGCCGAGCCGCAGCACGAGTTTCCCGGTGAGCCACCCGAGGACGCACACCCCGAGGCAGCGGCCGAGCAGACGGGTGTGATGATGCGCGTCCCCGCCGCGGTCGACGCGAAGTTGACCGACCGGGAGCGCAACCTGCTGCGCAAGCTGCACGAGGAGCTCGCGCACCGCGAGCAGGACGCGCCGCCCAAGCGCCAGCCCAAGGCCGAGGACGGCCGGACATCCACCATGCCCGGCGGTACCGGTGGGTTCCCCCCGATCTCGGCGAACCAGCAGGTGTACACCTCGCAGCAGCAGCGCTGATCCCTCAGACGGTGTTCGAGCGCCGGTCGCCGACATAGGGTGGCGGGCATGGATCGTTCGCTGCCAACGGGATTCGTGCCCGAGGACCGGCCGGACAAGCCCGTGCGCCCCAAGGACGCGGCAACCGTGGTGCTGCTGCGCGACGGCCCGTCGGGGCCTGAGGTGTTCCTGCAGCGCAGGGTGAGGGGAATGGCCTTCGCTGGTGGGATGACGGTGTTCCCCGGCGGCGGTGTCGACCAGCGCGACGCGGACGCCTCGATCTCTTGGAGCGGGCCGGCACCCGAGTGGTGGGCGCAGCGCTTCGGTTGCACGCCGGAGGTGGCTCGCGCGCTGGTGTGCGCGGCGGTCCGCGAGACGTTCGAGGAGTCGGGCGTGCTGCTGGCCGGGCCCGATCCGTCGACGGTCGTCGAGGACACCGGCGGCTACTCCGCAGCCCGGCAGGACCTGGTGACCAGGGATGTCTCGCTCGCCGGTTTCCTCGCCGAGGAAGGTCTGGTGCTGCGCGCCGATCTGCTGCGCCCGTGGGCGAACTGGTTGACCCCCGAGCAGGAGCCGCGCCGCTACGACACCAGGTTCTTCCTGGCCGCGATGCCGACCGGTCAGCGCGCGGACGCCATCACCACCGAGGCCGCCGAGGCGTACTGGGCGACGCCGCGGCAGGCGCTGACCGACTTCCGCGAAGGCCGCTGCCACCTGCTCCCGCCGACCGAGGTCACGCTCACCGAACTCGCCGAGGCCGACGACCTCGCGTCCGCACTGAGCTCCGAGCGGACGCTGACCAAGATCATGCCGAAGCTGGTCGAGCGGAACGGTCGCTGGCACGCGGTGCTGCCCGGCGAGCCCGGATTCGAGGAGGCGTGATGCAGCACCCCGCCTACGGCGAGCTCCGCCCGGTCACCTCCTACGCGTCGGTGCTGCTGGCCGACAACCCGAACCCGATGACGCTGGACGGCACGAACACCTGGGTGCTGCGCGATCCGGACTCGCGCGAGTGCGTGGTCATCGACCCGGGCCCGGACGACGCCGAACACCTGAGCCGGGTCGCCGGCCACGGGCCGGTGTCGCTGGTGCTGCTCACCCACCACCACGAGGACCACACCGCCGGCGTGGCGGAGTTCGTGCAGCGCACCGGGGCTCCCGTGCGCGCGCTCGACCCGGAGCTGTGCCACGACGCCGAGCCGATCACCGACGGGGAGCCGATCTACGCGGCAGGCCTGCAGCTGCGGGTGCTGACCACCGCGGGCCACACAGCCGACTCGGTCTGCTTCGTCGCCGAGCACGACGAAGCGGCGGTGTTCACCGGCGACAGCATCCTCGGCCGAGGCACCACGGTCGTCGCCCACCCCGACGGTCACCTGGGCTCATACCTCGATTCGCTGCGCAAGATCGCGTCCCTGCCACCAGGCGTCCGCGTGCTGCCGGGCCACGGCCCGGAACTCGACGACGCCCGCGCGGTGGCCGAGCACTACCTCGACCACCGCAGGCAACGCCTCGCCCAGGTCCGCCGAGCACTCGGCGACCTAGGTCCCGGAGCCACCCCGCGCCAGGTGGTCGAACTCGTCTACGCCGACGTCGACCCCGTCGTCTGGCCGGCTGCAGATCTCACGGTCCAAGCCCAACTCACCTACCTCCACGACCACGACCACCTCTGACGAGAGACGCCAGAGGTCACGTCGACCGAGCTCGGTTCACGCGGGTGTCAGAAGCGCTTGGGCATGAGTACGTGGTGGAGGTCGGGCTTCCGCCAGGTCGTGCGTCGACGTCGAGTTCCATGCGCGGGACCTAGCGACGTGCTCCGACAGCGGTGCCCGTCAGCTGCTGGCGAGGGTGAGGTCGGTCTGGCTGCGGAGGAGGGTGTTGCGGCGGAGGTGGAGGACCGCGGCGAGGGCGGCTCCTGCTGCTCCGGCGACCAGGAAGGCCGTCGGCGGCCCGGAGAGTTCGACGAGCTGACCGCTGGTGGACTGGCCGATGGCCGAGCCCAGCGTCACCGACGTGACCACCCAGCCGAACGCCTCCGCTGCGGTGCCGGGCGGGGCCGCGAACTCGACCGCGACCGAGTGGGCCGTCGACTGCGGGGTGATCAGGCAGCCCGCGACCAGCAGCATCAGCGCCAGGCCCAGCAGCGTCGTCGGGATCGCGAGCAGCGCGACCAGCCCCGCGAAGCCCAGCAGCAGCGCGGGCAGCCGCAGGTGCATCGGACGCGGCCAGGGGTGCACGCCGTAGACCACGCCGACCGCGACCGAGCTGACCGAGGCCAGGCTCATCAGCAGCCCGCCCATCGTCGGCTGACCCGCATCGACGGCGGCGGCCGGGACCGCAACCTCGATGAAGCCGATCACCACGCCGAAGCCCAGCGCGGCCAGCGCGACCGTGCGCATTGCCGGAGCTGCGATCGCTCCGAGCATGGCGCCCACGTGCTCGCTGGGATCCGGTCGCTGCGTGCGGGCCGCGCGCGTCGAGGCGAAGCCGACGCTGCCCAGCACCATGCAGGCCGAACCGACCACGACGCCCGTTCCCGCCCACGGCATCGCCACCAGCAGGCCCGCCAGGCCCGGTCCGAGGATGAAGAAGACCTCGAGGCTGATCGCCTCGTAGGAGAACGCGGCCTCGCGGACGCGCCCGGCCGGCAGCAGGTGGCCCCACAGGGCGCGCGAAGCCGACCCGATGTTGGGCTGGAGCAGGCCCATCGCGAACGCGCCCGCCACCACCAGCGATGTCGAGGCCTCCAGTTCGATCGCGGCCAGCGTCGCCACCACCGAGGCCGTGAACAGCACTGAGGTGATGTACAGCGGTTTCGACGGACCGACCCGGTCGACGATCCTGCCCTGCGCGACCGAGCCCATCGCAACGCCGATCAGCTCGGCGGCCGAGACCGCGCCCGCGATCGCGAACGACGAGCTCTCCCGCTGCACGTACAGCAGCAGGGCCATGCCGATCATCGCGATCGGCAGCCTGCCCAGCAGTGAGGTCACCACGGGGGTGCGGGCTCCGGGAGTGGTCAGGGCGGCGCGGTAGTCGGCCAGCGACGTGGATGTGGACACGCGTACCAGTATGCCGATTGTGGTACGCGGGTACCAACCAGTTATTCGCGAGCCAGGAGCGTGCTGAGTGACGTTCATTACTCAGAACGGGTGATGTGCGCAACCGTCCCCTCGGGCCACACGTCTTGGTTCGTGGAAGGGGGTTGCCGGACAGCACGGATTTCCAGCATCTTCATGGGGGAGACAACTCCACACAGACGCCTCCGGTGCCGAGGATTCGGGGCCGAAGCATCGGAGGACCGGGGAAGCGTGGTTAGTCGTCGGGGGACGAGCCGCGCGAATGTGAAGGGGCTGGAGCGCCACGTCGGGGGTGGCGCCCAGCCCCTTCACATGCATCGCTGGTCGGGCTGTGCGGAACAACCGGTCAGCAGCCTCCGCCGCCTCCGCCGTCGCCCCCTCCGGAGCCCC
>NZ_SMKV01000083.1 GCF_004348445.1 Saccharopolyspora aridisoli
CAAGGCGCTCGCGGACTTCGCGCACCGCGGCTGGCTGCGTCTTGAGGGCAAGAGCGTGCTGATCCTTGATCCGGAGCGCTTGGCCCGCCGCGCTCGCTGAGCGGCGACGTCACACATATCGCGAAGCTGACGCGCGTCGGCTGAAGAGTTCGGGGCTCCTTCCCGAGCTCTTCAGCCGACGCGCGTCCTTTGCGTGCGCGTGGCAGCCGGAATACGTCCGTGAAATTCACGTTGAACCTCGAGCGCAACGCGGTCCACCCCTGCTACGTCCAACGGCCGAACGCAAAGGCGAAAGGGGTC
>NZ_SMKV01000016.1 GCF_004348445.1 Saccharopolyspora aridisoli
CCCTGACCGCCTCGACTGCTCCCGACGAACCCCTCACCCGCCCGACACCGCCCCCTCCTGTTGCGGCGGTTGCAAGGTCCCCTGGGTCGTCCTGCTGGGCGTGTCGTGATCGCGTTCTCGCTGCGGGTGCCGGGGTGGAGTCCGAGGGCGGCGAGGTGAGTTTGTCCTCGTAGGTGCGCGGGTAGGTCTTGGCCACGAGACGCTCGTGACGGGAGGAAGGCTATGCCGCAGAGCGCGTGGAACTCCAAGGAGGAGCGGCAGTACGAGCACATCAAGAAGGGCACCAAGAAGCGCGGTTCCAGTGAGGGCCGGGCGGAGGAGATCGCCGCCCGGACGGTGAACAAGGACCGCGCGCAGAAGGGGACGGCCAAGCAGCGCAGCAAGGTCTCCACCGAGGACATCCCGCCGCAGCGGCGTGGCGGGAAGCGCTCCGGGAACCGCCAAGGACCCGGCGGCCGCACCAAGCAGCAGCTCTACGAGGACGCCAAGCGGCAGGGCATCGAAGGCCGTTCCAAGATGACCAAGGATGAGCTGCAGAAGGCCCTCTCGCGGAGGTGAGGTTGAGTCCGGGCGTGGCCGCCGGTCACATCCGGACTCCTTCTCGTTCGGAAGCAATCGGGACTTCGCGTTCGTCGCGGAACCGCGCCGGAACCGGCGACGTCGGAGCCGTGCAGGCGGCGTCCGAGCGCGAGCGAGCCATCCAGCTGCTGGAGCGCTGCGGCGACCGGCTGGAACTCGCCCGCGCGCTGGCCGACCTCAGTCAGGCAAACAGCGAGATCGGACAGCTCCGCAACGCCCGCCAGGTGCTGCGCAAGGCCGACCAGATGCCAAGGGGTGCCAGGCCGACGCCCTGTCCCACCGGGTCCGCGACTCCCTCGACGCGGGCCACACCCACGAAAACGCACACACCCCCACGATCGACCCGGCCGGTGTCGCCCGGGCACTCCGTCTTCCAGTCCTCGAAGAGCGGATGGTGATGGTGCCGGTGGAGGTCCGGGGCGACGGTGGCGACCAACTGCGCCAACCCACGTGCTCGTTCGCTGCGCGGGTTCTTCTCGCACTGCTCGCACAGGTTGAGCAACGCTCGCAGTGATGACTTGCGCGTCCGCTGATCGAGGAAGAGACGCCGGAGGAGTCGCGCGACAGCCACGGGTGCGGGTCGATGAGGATTGGGCTCTCCAGCGTGGGGAGGGATTGCACGTCGTGCTTCGCGTCAGTGAGACCGAGCGCGGCTCGTGGCAGACAACCGGCATCGACGTCTGCTGCTGTGCAGATCCACCGGCTGATCGTCCGTAGCGAAGTGGGGACGGCCAGCGCTTCTCGAGCGATTGGTTGCCACTGAACGGATGAGACCTCGTTGTGGAATCCACATTGTAACGATCTTCACCTCGTTGGAGCAGTGGCGGTGTCGGGTCATGCTCCGGTGAGCGGGTTTTCGGGGTGTGGGTTGTTGACGTTGGAAGTGCGGAATGCGACTACCGTGCGCACCACTGAGCCAGCCGTCGCCGTAGACGGCGAAGTACGGGCCCTCGTACCACCGGCCGTGGCGCATCCCGGCGACCCGGCCGCGGTCAAGAAGTTCGACGAGGCCGCGCTGGAAGAGCGTCACTCTGACATGATCTTGATTATGTCTATTCTATTCCAGTGGCTGCGATCCAGGCCGGGTTCCGACGCGCAGCCGCAGCAGGAGCAGCTGTGGGCGATCCCGGTACCGTCGGACATCCGGCAGGCGGTGCGCAAGCTCATGCTCACCGGTGATCAGGTGCGCGCGGTGTCGACGCTGCGCGAAGCGATTCCCGCGCTCTCGCTGGTGCAGGCGAAGTTGCTCACCGACCGCCTCGCCGAGCAGGACGATCACCCCACCAGCTACGCCGAAGTGGTCCGGGAGCTCCGAACACGCGATCCTGAGCTGGACGCGCAGCTATGGTCGCTGGTCGAGAAAAAAGCGGAGACCGAGATCGTGCGCCTGCTGCGGGAACGACTTGGAGTGGACCTCCGCGTCGCGAACGAAATCGCCGAATTCATGCAGGAATCCGTTTGAGTCCTCGGGTCTGACTAAGACCGTGTCTTAGTTGGTTGTGGCGACGTGGATGCTCGTAGCTGATGGATGATCGCGGAAGGAACGGTCGGGGTACGACCCACTCCCACGGCCGCTGCAGGCGGGGGCGCGGGTTAGGTGGTGCCGGACACGGCAGTCAGCCTGACCCGCCACGCCGCCACCTACGCCCTCACGCAAACCCTGACCAAAGCCGCCTGTACCGGGTGGCCGGCCACCGCGTGCACCCTGCAGCCGAGGTGGCCGGAGCCCTCGCCGAAGGTGCGCTGCACGCGTTGATCGAAGACGGGCGAACGGGAAGCATCGCGGCCCATCGCGCTGCGGCGCCCCAAATGTCCGGTTCTGCACCGCGCATAATGGCAGGCACTTATGTGCGGTAGCCGGTCTCGGGCGATCGGGCCAACCCAAGCGGAGCCGTCGAAGTCGCGCGGCGGGCGCACCCCGGCGTCACCTCGGTGATCTCGAACTTGAAGATCGTTCTCCGGTCAGCGAGTGTTGATCATCAGGCGTCGTCGCGGGGAAGTCGGCCCCGGTGACGTCCTCATCAACCAACCGGCCTCCACCTCATCCGCGTAACCGAGACCGCCGAGAATTCCCACCGCAACTCCGGCAACACGGACGAACTGTTCTCGCGGTGATCGTCGACGTCCTCAACACCTTCACCGCCCAGGTGCTCGCAGGAATCGAAGCCGCCGACGTCGATCCAGCGGAACGCGTCGCAGCCGTGTTCGCTTGGCCCCCCGAGACCGCGCGGGGACCGGTCGGAATGGATCACGCGCCACTGGTCGATCCCCATCGGGAAGGTCGGCCTCCGCGGGCGGGCGTGGCGGTGCCGTGTTCTTGAGGTGTTGTTCGATGAACTGGACGTGCGAGGGACCAGGTCCTCAGCCGCCAGCAGCCCGAAGGAGCGGTCGGGGTACGACCCACTCCAGTTGATGGTGGCCGGCCGCTGCAGGCGGGGGCGCGGGTTAGGTGGTGCCGGGCACGGACTCGGCGCGGGCGCAGCCGCGGGCCAGGCGGTGATCGGTGGTGACCAGCGGGACGTCGAGGTGGGTGGCCAGGGCGACGCGGTCTGCACCCGGGCGCGATGGTCGGCTACCGGGACGTCGAGATCGGCAAGGTGCGATCGATCGACCTCGGCGACGGCACCGCGGTGGCCACGCTCGGCATCGACGACGACGTCCGCGTCCCCGCGCGGGTGAGCGCCGGGATCCGCAGCAAGTCAGCGATCGGGGAGCAGTCGGTCAACCTCACCCCGTCCGGCGACGGGCCGCCCTGGCTGGAACCGGGCGACCGCATCACCGACACGACGTCGCTGCCGCGCACCGACGAGCTCATCACCAGCCTCGACGACCTCGCCGCCTCGATCCCGCATGAGGAGCTCAACGTCGTGCTCGATGAGCTCACCACCGGACTGCGAGGCAAAGACCCGCAGGTCACGACCCTCCTGGAGAACACCAGGACGGTGCTGCACCAGGCCGGGCTCAACCTGGAACCCACCGTCGGGCTCATCGCCGAGCTCGGACTGTTCCTGCGCACCCAGCGCGACATCGCACCCGAAACCCGTTCCACGCTGGGAGATCTCGCCTCGTTCAGCGAGCAGCTGCGGCCCAGCGACGGCGACCTGCGCGGAGTCCTGGCCCGCACCCCGCCCGCGGCCGAGGAGCTGATCGGCCTGCAGGACCGGCTGATCCCGGCGCTGCCGCAGCTGCTCGCCGACCTGGACGCCACCGGGCAGGTGGTCCGGACCCAGCTGCCCGGCGTTTCCCAGACGCTGGTGCTCTACCCGGCGATGACCGCGGCGCTGCAACGCGTCGTCCAGCAGCCCGGTGCCGCGCCCACTCGGGCATCCGCTACTCCGTCAACAGCACGCCGCCCTGCTGCTCGGGGTACACGCCGATGTCGCAGCAGCGCTCCTTCGACGACGAATCGCCCGCGCGGACACCTCCGGACCAGTACTGCGAGGTCGCGCCGGACGATCCCCGCTCGATCCGCGGAACGCGGAATCGCCCGTGCGCCAACGATCCTGGCCGACGCGGACCGACCGCGGCCGCGTGCGGTGCACGACCGGAGGAGGTCGTGGCCGAGTACGACCCGAGCACCGGCAACGCGATGCTGCCCGACGGTCATCTCCCGGTGCTCGGTCACGTGGGTGGACAACGGGGAGGGAAGCCGGCGACATGGTGACCTCCCGGGGCGAGGTGGTCGAGGCGGCGCTGTCGAGCTCCGACGGCACGACGGCGGTCGCGCTCGCCGCGGTGCGGGCCACCGTCGGCAACGCGGCGTCACCGGAAGGCCAGCAGCGCCAGTACCGGCTGCGGATCACCTTGGAGAAGACCGGCGAGACCTGGCTCGTCGCCAACCTGGAGTTCGTGCCATGACCACCGCAGAGGTCGTCGAAGAGCAGGAAGTCGTCGAGAAGCCGGGACGTCGGCGGATCGCCACCGCGCTCGTCGTGGTGGTGCTGCTGGCGGGCAGCGCCGCCGTGGTGTTCCTGCACCAGCGGCAGGACGCTGCCGCGCGGGTCGCAGCGGCACGGGCCGCGGCCACGGAGGTGGCGACCCGGCGCATCCCCGAAGTGCTCAGCTGCAGCCACGAATCGCTCGACCGCGACCTGGCCGCCGCCGAGCGCGCGGTGACCGGCGGTTTCGCCCGCGACTACCTCGAACTCCAGCGCACCACGATCCGGCCCGCAGCCGTCCGCGACCGCATCAGCACGCGCACCACGCTGTCCGCACTCGGTGTCACCGCCACCGACCGGCGGGTGGTGCTGCCGGCGTTCATCAACCAGCTCACCACCAGCAGCCGCCAACCGGCTCCGCTGATCGAGGGAGCCCGGGTCCGGGTCACCATGGAGAAGGTCGGCGACGATTGGCTCATGTCCACTCTGGACACCGTTTGAGCTGGGTCTGCACTTCTCGGAATCGATCGCCTCCATGACAGCGGGGGTGAGACCCGGTTCATGTGCCAGTGCTGGTGTGATGTTGACCCCGGGGTGACGCGGTGCGAGTATCGGTCGCACGACGTTCCCACCACGAGCCGCATCAGAGCCCGTTCCGCTGAGTTCACGAGCTGATCCCCCTCTTGTCGTTCACCGAGGTCGTTCCCCGCTCAGGGCGGAGGTGGTCGCTCGACGGTCGGCCGAAAACTCGGTAGGACCACGCCGTTCTTCCAAAGGGGGAGGAGCAGCAATGGTTTTCCAGCTGGAGAAGGTCAACGAAGCGATACGAAGGCGGGTTCCGCCGCTCACCTCGATGCCGCTGCCGCGCTCGGTGGACCAGCGCATCTTCGAGAAGCGGTGGCCCGTCACCGAGCTCGCACCACCACCGCCCGGCAGCGGCCTCAACCCCGTGCTCGGCGACGCCGGAGCACCGCTGATCGGTCACTCGCTGGACTTCATGCGCTACGGCCCCGCGTTCGCGCTGCGCCGGTTCGAGCTCTACGGTCCGGTCTCCTGGGCGTACTCCCTCGGCCAGCGCATGGTCACCCTCGGCGGCCCGGAAGCCACCTCGGCCGCCCTGGTCAACAAGGACAAGGCGTTCTCCCAAGGCGGCTGGCGCAAGCTCATCGACAGGTTCTTCCACCGCGGCCTGATGCTGCTGGACTTCGATGAGCACCTCGGGCACCGGCGCATCATGCAGCAGGCGTTCACCCGGCAGCGCCTCGCCGGCTACGTCGACCAGATGGGCCCGACGCTGCGCGGAGGTGTCACCGCTTGGGGCGGGCAGGACAAGACCCGGCTGTACTGGCTGCTCAAGCAGCTGACGCTCGACGTGGCGACCCGGGTGTTCATGGACCGGCGCAGCGGTCAGGAAGCCGACCGCGTCAACCGCGCCTTCGTCGACTCGGTGCGCGCGGCCACCGCCGTGGTGCGCTACCCCGTTCCGGGCGGGCGCTGGGCGGCCGGCCTCGCCGGGCGCAAGCTGCTGGAGCGCTACTTCGCCGACAACATCGGGACCGCCCGCGCGGTCGAGGGCGACGACCTGTTCTCCGCGCTGTGCCACGCCCGCAGCGAGGACGGTGAGCGGTTCGGCGACGACGACGTCATCAACCACATGATCTTCCTGATGATGGCCGCTCACGACACCTCCACCATCACCAGCTCCGCCGTGGCCTACTACCTCGCCAAGCACCCCGACTGGCAGGAGCGGGCACGCGCCGAGTCGCTGGCGATGGGGAAGGAGATCCCCGACATCGAGGCGCTGGAGGGGCTCGAAACGCTGGACCTGGTGCTCAAGGAGGCGCTGCGGCTGGTGGCGCCGGTGCCGTCGATGGTGCGCGAGACCGTCCGCGACACCGAAGTGCTGGGTCACCACGTGCCGGCGGGCACGATGGTCGGCGTCTCGCCGCTGGTCAACCACTTCTCCCCGGACCACTGGACCAACCCGTTCGACTTCGACCCGGAGCGCTTCGCCGAGCACCGTCGGGAGGACAAGTCGCACCGCTTCGCCTGGATGCCGTTCGGCGGCGGGGCGCACAAGTGCATCGGCCTGCACTTCGGGACGCTGGAGGTGAAGCTGCTGCTGCACGAGATGCTGCGCGCCTACACCTGGAGCGTCCCGGACGACTACGAGGTCAAGTGGGACTACGTCTCGCTGCCGGTTCCGGTCGACGGGCTGCCGGTGCGGTTGCGGCGGAGGTGACCTTCGCTTCAGTGGTTCCCGGCCCGATCTCCGCGGGGCCAGCACCGTTCCTCGTGGAGATCGGGTTGTCCCGGGCCCCGGCTTCGACCAGCTGCCGGGCACCGTCTCGGTGGTGATGGCTCACCTTGACGATCGCGGGCCGCAACACCCCCGTGCCGCTGTCCCTGCCGTACGCCCTCGACCAGTTCCGCCCGGCCTGGAAGCCGCCGCGGCGAAGTGATCGGCCCGCGTGCGCAGCGGGTCTCGACGTCCGCGTTCTGCGAGAAGTGGCCGGTCCTGGCCCGCAACGTCCATGATCGGAGCTCCTTCTGCCCGGTCGTTCCGGGCCGAGAACCGCTGGTGGTCAAACGAACGACGCGCCGATGAGGGGGAGGGCGCGCAGTTCCTCGATCGTGAAGGTGAGGCCGGCGAGGGCGCAGGTGGCGCGCATGGTCACCGCGTGGTCGAGGCCGCGAACGACGCGCAGGACGTGGTTCGGATCCGCGCAGGCCAGTTCATGATCCACTTCGGACCGCCGTCGTCGTCCAGTGCGTTCGGTGGAAGATGTGGTACGGACACGGATTCTCGCTTCCGATCGCTGATCACGTGCGGGCATCCCGCACCCACCACACGTGCGACGGAGCGAATCCGGATCACTCCGGAAGGTGACGAAGGGCCGCATTGACTTGATTAGTTCAAGAAAATGCGGCAGGCTGCAGGGCGTGACGACGACTGCGGACTACGAGCGCATGTTGCGCGAGGCTGCGCTCCGTGTGACGCGACCTCGGGTGGCAGTGCTGTCCGCAGTGCACGAGAACGCGCACGCCGACACCGATTCGATCATCGGTCAGGTTCGGCACGACCTGCCCAAGGTGTCCCACCAGGCCGTCTACGACGTCCTGCGCGCGCTCACCGTCGCGGGTCTGGTGCGCCGAATCCAGCCGATGGGTTCCGTGGCCCGCTACGAGGCGCGGGTCGGCGACAACCACCATCACGTCGTGTGCCGGTCGTGCGGCGAGATACACGACGTCGACTGCTCCGTGGGCGCCGCGCCTTGCTTGGAGGCGTCGGACTCCCACGGCTTCGTCATAGACGAGGCAGAGGTCATCTACTGGGGGCTCTGCGCAGCCTGCGCCCCCGAATCCGCTGAAGAACTGCTTTGAAATTCGGAAGGATTCCCGTGTCTGACAGCCCTGACACCCAAGAGACGAACCAAACCGGTGGTTGCCCGGTCGCGCACGGGGGCCTGACTCACCCCACCCAGGGTGACGCCAACCGCGACTGGTGGCCGAACCGGCTCAACCTGAAGATCCTCGCCAAGCAGCACCCGAACAAGAACCCGCTGGGCGAGGACTTCGACTACGCCGCCGAGTTCAAGACGCTGGACCTGGCCGCGGTCAAGAAGGACATCCAGGACGTCCTGACGGACTCGAAGGACTGGTGGCCGGCTGACTTCGGCAACTACGGTCCGCTGATGATCCGCATGGCCTGGCACTCGGCGGGCACCTACCGGATCAGCGACGGCCGCGGTGGCGCCGGCGGCGGCCAGCAGCGGTTCGCCCCGCTGAACTCCTGGCCGGACAACGTCAGCCTGGACAAGGCCCGCCGCCTGCTGTGGCCCGTCAAGCAGAAGTACGGCCGCAAGCTGTCCTGGGCGGACCTGATGGTCCTCACCGGCAACGTCGCGCTCGAGTCGATGGGCTTCAAGACCTTCGGCTTCGGCGGCGGCCGCGTCGACGACTGGGAGCCCGAGGACGACGTCTACTGGGGTGCCGAGACCACCTGGCTGGGCAGCGACAAGCGCATCTCGACCGAGTCGGGCGAGCGCGAGCTGGACCGCGCGCTGGGCGCCACCCACATGGGTCTGATCTACGTCAACCCGGAGGGCCCGGAGGGTCAGCCCGACCCGGTGGCCGCCGCGCGCGACATCCGCGAGACCTTCGGCCGGATGGCGATGAACGACGAGGAGACCCTCGCGCTGATCGCTGGTGGTCACACCTTCGGCAAGACCCACGGTGCCGCCCCTGACTCCCACCTGGAGGCGGAGCCGGAGGGCGCCGGTCTCGAAACCCAGGGCCTGGGCTGGAAGAACAACTACGGCACCGGCAAGGGCGCCGACACCATCACCAGCGGCATCGAGGTCACCTGGACCACCACGCCCACCAAGTGGACCACCAACTTCCTGTGGAACCTGCTCAGCTTCGAGTGGGAGGTCTACAAGGGACCGGGCGGTGCCTGGCAGTGGCGTCCGAAGGGCGGCGCGGGCGAGGGCACGGTGCCCGACGCGCACGACCCGTCGAAGCGGATCGCGCCGAACATGCTGACCACCGACATCGCGCTCAAGGTCGACCCGATCTACGGGCCGATCGCGCGCCGCTTCATGGAGAACCCGGACGAGTTCGCGGACGCCTTCGCCCGCGCCTGGTTCAAGCTGACCCACCGCGACATGGGACCGAAGTCGTTGTACCTCGGCCCTGAGGTTCCGGACGAGGACCTGATCTGGCAGGACCCGTTGCCGGCCAACGACAACGACACCCTGTCCGATGAGGACATCAAGTCGCTCAAGGCCAAGATCCTGGAGACCGGCCTGTCCGTGTCGCAGCTGGTGTCCACCGCGTGGGCCTCGGCTTCGACCTTCCGCGGCAGCGACAAGCGGGGCGGCGCCAACGGTGCTCGCATCCGCCTGGAGCCGCAGCGGAACTGGGAGGTCAACAACCCGGACCAGCTGGCCACCGTGCTCTCGGCCCTGGAAGGCGTGCAGCAGTCCTTCGGCAAGAAGGTCTCGCTGGCCGACCTGATCGTGCTCGGCGGTTCCGCCGCCATCGAGAAGGCCGCCGCCGACGCCGGTTCCGACATCGAGGTGCCCTTCACCCAGGGTCGCGTCGACGCCGGTGAGCAGCACACCGACGCGAACTCCTTCGAGGCGCTGGAGCCCATCGCCGACGGTTTCCGCAACTACTCGAGCAAGGCCGCGGAGCTTCCCGCCGAGTACAGCCTCATCGACCGGGCGAACCTGCTCACCCTGAGCGCCCCGGAGCTGACCGTCCTCATCGGCGGTCTGCGCGTGCTGGGTGCGAACTACGACGGTTCGAACCACGGCGTGTTCACCGACAAGCCGGGCGTGCTGAGCAACGACTTCTTCGTGAACCTGCTCGACATGGCCTACACGTGGCGGTCCACTTCGGACGACAAGTCCACCTACGAGGCCACCGACGCCTCCGGTGCGGTCGTCTGGACCGGTACTCGCGCCGACCTGGTCTTCGGTTCGAACTCCGAGCTGCGCGTGCTGGCAGAGGTCTACGCCTCGGCCGACGGCAAGGAGAAGTTCGTCGAGGACTTCGTCAAGGCTTGGGTCAAGGTCATGAACCTCGACCGCTACGACCTGGTCTGACACCTCCGATCGTGGCCCCTGCTCGCTCTGCATCGCGGTGCGGGTAGCGGTCTCTGGCTACGATATCCGCGACCGGTGCCCAACCCGCGGCGTCGCGGCTGTCCTCGCCAGAGGACCCGCGGCGGTGCGAGCTGGGTCCCGCACACTCGGAGCAGCGGCTAGCGCTGCGGTGAGGCCCCGTCCTGTTCAGGGCGGGGCCCTTCCGCGTCTTCGGCGCTACTCCTTCTTGCGGGTGACCCAGATGGTGATGGTGGCGCGGACGACGACCTGGTCTTCCTTGTCGTGGACGTTGACCGGGACGTCGATCTCCTGGCCCTCGTCGCCGAACTCCGGGATGCCGTCGAGCTCCGCGACCGCGCGCAGGCTCGTCTCGGCCTTGGCGAGGTACTCGACGTCCATCTTCTTCGGCAGCCAACGGTGCGAGGTGGGCACGGTGGCTTCGGCGAGCATGCCCATCGCGACTTCGGCGAGGTTGCACGCGGCGATGGCGTGATAGGTGCCGATGTGGTTGTGCACGCCCCACCACTTCGGCGAGGTGACCACGCAGCGGCCGGGCTTCATCTCCTGGACCATCGGCAGGATCGTCCGGAAGTAGGGCGCCTTGAGGCTCACGCTCAACGAGAACAGTCCGCGGCCGCCGAAGACCTGGGAAACCTTGTTCCAGAGCGCGAAGGTCGGAGTCTGGGAGCTCATGACCCGAGAGCGTATATTACTCGGCAGTAACCTCTGCGGTCCGGTGCGCCGGCTCACTCAGCCCAGGAACCTCCGCGCCAGCTTCGCCGCACCCCGCAGCACGCCTCCGGACTCGCCAGGCGGCGGGGGAGGAGGCAGCGGCTGGTCACCGGGACGTGGCGCGGTGCCGGCGAACTGCATCGCCCGGTACGGCCAGTTGCGCTCGGTGTTCCACTGGCTGACGACCAGGTGCAGGTCGTCGAGCGTGGATCCGGGAACGATGTAGCCGCCGTAGAGCTGAGCGACGTGACCGGCGCCGTGGTCCTCGCAGCCCCACGCGCAGCCGTGCAGGACCGTGCCCCGGATCGCCTCGTAGAGGTTCGAGGTCGGCTCGTCGATGTTGAGCACGTCCACCCGGTAGTCGCCGGCGTTGAAGAGCGCCAGGAGCCAGCGGTTCTGCACCTTCCGCAGGCACAGCTCGCCGTAGGAACCGGTGAGCACGACCGTCGGCGGGTTGTGCCACGCCCACTGGCCGTCCCGGAAGCCCCAGCCCTGCCACGCGCCGGGATCGGTGATCCGGTCGGCGGGCACGCGTTGCAGGATCAGGCCCTTGTCGCGCTGGAAACCGGTGGAGAAGGCGTAGACGAACCCGTCGTCGCCGAGTTCCCAGGTCAGCACCTGGAACAGGCCGCCGTGCGCGTCGCCGGGCCAGGTGGCCCCGGTGTGCTCCCAGGTCTCGCCGTTGTCGGTCGAGCGGTGGATCTCCGTCCAGTGCACGTTGCCGAGCCCCTGGCACACCATCACGTGCAGGAACATCTCGCCGCCGATGGTGATGAGGTCGGTGGGAAGCACGGTGCTGACCTGGCGTCCGTGGATGACCGAGTCGTGGTCGTAGGGCAGGGCCTGGTCAGCGTAGTCGCTGCGCGGCCCGCACGAGCCCGTCCACCGGATGCCGGTCAGCGCGCGGGCGGCATCGCCGAAGACCACGACCGGCGAGCGCCAGCCCGGTCCGCCGACACCGGCGCGGTCGAAGGTGTCGCCGAACACCGCCACCAGCCGGCCGTCCGGTGCTACTGCGGTGACCCCCAGATCGGTGCCGCCGATGCCCAGGTGGTCGGTGATCCCCGGTCCGGTGAGGTCCTTGACCTTGCGCAAGCCGTTGCCCTTCGTCCGCTCTCGTCCTTCACCCCGACGGTACGTGCTGCAACTCGGTGGCCGCCTAGCGGCGAAGCTCGTTGATCATGTGGTGGGCACTGGATCGCGCATGAGCGGCGAACATCGGGAACCTCCCTGACGATCACCGCGTGCCCGAACCCGTCAAGGTGCTCCGGTCAAGCCCGTGTAGAGGGCGGGGCGGCGTTCGGCGAGCTGGGTGTTGACCCGCCTGGCGGAGGCGGTGGCCGTCGGGTCGACGCGGGCGTAGAGCAGCTCCTCACCGCTGCCTGCGCGGGCGAGTTCGGTGCCGTCGGGGGCGATCAGGCAGGTCTTGCCGATGTAGCTCAACTCGTCCTCGCGCCCGCAGCGATCGACGTAGGCGACGTGCATCTGGTTCTCGTAAGCCCTTGCCGGGACCAGGGTCTCGGCCACGACGTCCTCCGGCGGCAGCAGCGCCGTCGGCACCACCAGGAACTCGGTGCCCGCCAACGCGTGGGCACGCGCCGGTTCGGGGAACTCGATGTCGTAGCAGATCAGCAGGCCGATGCGGACGCCGTCGAAGTCGGCTTGAACGACCGGCACATCACCGGGGCGGAAGTGCTCCTGCTCCATCGGACCGTAGAGGTGGGTCTTGCGGTAAGCCGCGAGCAGCTCGCCGGTCGCGGAGACGAGGAACGACGTGTTGTAGACGGCATCGCCGTCGCGCTCGGGGTTGCCGTAGACGATCCCGATCCCGTGCTCGGCGGCGATCCGGCGGACGCGCCGGCCGACCGGTCCGTCGGCGGGCTCGGCGAGCCGCTCGATGTCGGCGCCGATGTTGTAGCCGGTCACCGACATCTCCGGGCACACCAGCAGCCGGGCGCCTCCGGCTGCGGCGCGGTGCGCGACCTCGTCGAGGCGCGACAGCGCCGCCTGCGGGGTGTGGCGTTCGATCGGACCCTGGTCCAGTGCGACGGTGAGCATCAATCCGACAGACTAGAGCGCCGCCGTCCGTAAGCGAAGTAGACCAGCAGTCCGGCCAGCATCCAGACGCCGAAGGCCACCCACGTCGCCGAGCCCAGGCTCAGCATCAAGTAGCAGCAGGACAGCACACCCAGCATCGGGACCAGCGGGACCAGAGGCGCCCGGAACGAGCGAGGCAGCTCCGGGTTGCGCCGTCGCAGGACCACGACCGCCAGGTTGACCAGCGCGAACGCGAACAGTGTCCCGATGCTGGTGGCGTCGGCGAGCTCGCCGAGCGGCACCACCGCCGCGAGCACCGCGATGAAGCCCGACACCAGCACGGTGTTCGCCCGCGGGACCCCGGTCCGCTCGTCGACCCGGGAGAACAGGGGCGGGACCAGGCCGTCCCGCGACATCGAGAACAGGATCCGGGTCTGCCCGTACAAGACCGTGAGCACCACGCTGGCCACCGCCACGATCGCACCCGCCGACAGCAGGACCGACCCCGTCGTGCCGCCGAGCACCTTGCTCAGCGCCGCCTCGGTGCCCTCGAACAGCGTCCAGTGCATCGCGCCCACCGCGGCCAGCGCGACCAGGCAGTACAGCACCGTGATCAGCACCAGCGACAACATGATCGCGCGCGGCAGGTCGCGCTGCGGATCGCGGGCCTCCGAACCGGCGGTGGAGGCGGCGTCGAAACCGATGTAGGAGAAGAACAGCTTCCCGGCCGCCGCGCTCACCCCGCCCATGCCCAGCGGCAGCAGTGGCGAGAAGTTGCCGTCCTGCACGGCGGTGAACGCCAGCGCGCAGAACAGCACCAGCGTCGCCGTCTTGATCAGCACCATCGCGGTGTTGATCCGCGCGCTCTCCCGCGCGCCGCCCAGCAGTGCGACCATCGCCAGGACCACCACGACAGCGGCCGGCACGTTGAGGATTCCGCCGTCGCCCGGTGGTGAGCTCAGCGATTCAGGCAGCGACACGCCCGCCACCAGTTGCAAGAGCTCGTTGACGTACTGCCCCCAGCCGACCGCGACGGCCGCGACCGACACGCCGTACTCCAGCATCAGGCACCAGCCGCACACCCAGGCGGCCAACTCACCCATCGTCGCGTAGGCGTAGGAGTAGGACGATCCGGCGACCGGGATCATGCCCGCGAGCTCGGCGTAGGACAGCGCCGAGAGCAGTGCGGTGACACCGGCGATGACGAACGCCAGCGCCACGCCCGGTCCGGCCAGCGGCACCGCCTCGCCCAGCACCACGAAGATCCCGGTGCCCAGCGTGGCCCCGACGCTGAGCATGGTCAGCTGCCACAGCCCCAGGGAACGCCGCAGCGAGCCGCCCTGACCCTGCCCGCTGTCGGCGACGAGGTCCGCGATGGCTTTGCGCCGCATGAGCTGCGCCCCAACGCCGGTCCTCGGTCCGCGCGACGGCGCGGTAGCGTCCTGCACCACGAATTCCTCCACTGTGGACGCCTCGATGCGCCCGGCTCGATGTGAACTGCCACACCACGCTCGGCGGGCAACGTTAGCGAGGCAACCGTGTACAGAGAAGCCGCATTCGTTGCGGAGGAAGCCGCCTCGCGATCGAACGTTGCGGCATCCGGAAATACCGGCGATATCGCCGCATCGGCTCCCGCTGGGGCGGGTTGCGCGGTGCCGGGCCAGGTGGCGAGTAGGGTCGGCGTTTTCGGGAGAGGTGGCGCTGTGGGTGTGCGGTTCGAGGAGCTCGATTGGCGGGAGACGCCGATCGGTGCGATCAGCCTGCGGAGGCGCCGGGACCCGGTGCTCGACGTGGACGTCTTCGAGGTCAAGCTCGACGACGAGTACCTGATGTCGAGCCTGTTCACCGTCGCCGAGGTCGAACTCGCGCGGCTGGGCCTGGCCAAGTCGTCCGGATCGGACCTCGACGTCGTGGTCGGCGGCCTCGGGTTGGGCTACACCGCGCGGGCCGCGCTGGAGGACCGGCGCGTGCGGTCGCTGCTGGTCGTGGAAGGGCTCGGCGAGGTCATCGAGTGGCACGAGCGCGGATTTCTCCCGCTCGCGCCCGAGCTGACCGGTGATCCGCGGAACCGGTTCTTGCGAGGGGACTTCTTCGCCCTCGCCGAGTCACCCGGAGGATTCGACGGCGGTCGGCGGTTCGACGCGATCCTGCTCGACATCGACCACTCGCCGCAGAACGTGCTCGACACCGGGCACGCCGGTTTCTACGCCCCCGACGGCCTGCGGAAGATGGCCGCGCACCTGCGTCCGCGCGGCGTCTTCGCGCTGTGGTCCGACGATCCGCCCGAGGACGGCTTCACCCGCGACCTCGCCGAGGTCTTCGACGACGTCACCGCCCACGTGGTCCGCTTCGACAACCACTACACCGGCGGCACGTCGGCAAACACCGTCTACGTAGGGGTGTCCACCTAGGACGTGTCCCGTCTGCACCCACGTCGCTTCCTCCCTCACGCCCGGGTGGACCGCCGAGCGACGCCGGGCGCGGGGCAAGGGGCTTCCGGTCACGCACCCGCGGTCAGCGCGGCGTAGGCGATGATGTTGTCGCGGTAGCTGTCGCGCTCCGGGTCGAACGATCCGCCGCAGGTGATCAACCGCAGCTCCGCGGCGTTGCTGTTGCCGTAGACCTCCTGGACCGGGAACTCGGTCTTGGGCACCTGCGCGACGCGGGTGACGGTGAACGTCGCGGTGCGGCCGTCGCGGCGGGTCACGATCACCTCGTCCTCGGGCTCGACCTCGTGGAGCCGGGCGAAGATCCCGTCGTGACCGCCGCCGTCGACGTGTCCGAGGATCACCGCCGGGCCGAGCTGCCCGGGTGTCGGCCCGAACCGGTACCACCCCGCCTGCATCGGTGTCTCCACCGGCGGCACCTCGACGGTGTCGTCGGCGTTCAGCCCGAGCGGGACGAGCGTCGACGTGGCCTCGATGGCGGGGATGTGCAGCTCCACCGGGTTCGAGGCGGGAAGCGCGACGCCTTCCCGCGTGATCGGCGTCGGAGGTGCGGTGGGGCCGTTGATGGCGGCCCCACCGCAGCTGGTGAGCGACCCGATCAGCGCTGCGAGCAGCACCGCGCGCAGTCGGTTCACCGGTTCACCGCGACGGCGTGGAACCACGCCGGACTAACGCCCTCCGGGCCACCGCCGGTCTCGGGAGCGCCCTTCGGGATCCGGGTGACCTGCCGCGGCTCCGCGCCGCTGCTCCTGGACGGTGCAGCCGCCTCGTCGCCGTCGTCCGAGGCGTCGGCCGGGTAGACGGTGAACGTCCACTTCAGGTGGTGCCCTCGCCCGCACCACGCGGTGACCGGGTAGTCGCCTGGCACGGTCTTGGGGTCGATGGTGGCGGGCGCCACGTGCGTGTTGATGCCCGAAGGCGTCTCCACCTGCTCGTAGGCGCCGATGTCGAGCACGGGCGAATGAGCCTCGCGCGGTTCGAACGGGCATCCGACCACGACCCCGATGTCGTCACCGGGCTGCGGTCGGCCGTCGCCGGTGATGTGGATGAACGGAGATGGCGGTGGGTAGCCCGGCTCCGTCGTCGTCGGTTCGGTGGGAACCGGTTCGGTGGTGGATGTTTCGGCCAGCGCCACCGGCGCAGCCGCCAGGGTTGCGGTCAACCCCAGCAGCGCGAGCGTGCTGGAAGTGGGCGTGCGCATGGTGTGCCTCCTTCACCAAGCCCCGATCAGGCGGATCGCCTCGGGGTCATGTGAGAGGAACGCCGGTGGCCGGGAAAGGTTGGGCGCGTTGCTCAACCGAGATGTCCGGTCCGGTTCACCGCATGAACAGGCCTCCGTTGACGTCCCAGCAGGCGCCGGTGACCGAGTGGGCACCCGGTGATGCGAGCAGGGCGACCACCTCGGCGACGAACGCGGGGTCGCCGAGGCGGCCCACCGGGATGCTGCGCTGGAACGCCTCCAGGTTCTGCTCGCCGACGATGTCGCGGACCATCGGGGAGTCCTGGGGGCCGGGGGAGACGGCGTTGACCGTCACGCCCCGGGCGGCGAGCTCGCGGGCGAAGACCTTCGTGGCCGACATGACCGCGCCCTTCGACGACGCGTAGTGTCCGCCCGTGGCGGTGCCGCCGTTCTGCCCGGCGAGCGAAGCCATGTTCACGATCCGCCCGTATCCCTGCTCGGCCATGTGGGCACCGAAGACCTGGCAGGCGGTGAAGGTTCCGGTGAAGTTGACGGCCATCACGGCCTCCAGCTCCTGCGGGGTGATCTCGAGCAGCGGCGTGGCGCGGGTGCGGGCCGCGTTGTTCACCAGCACCCGCACCGGCCCGAAGTCCGCGAGCACCGAGTCCAGGAGGCCGGTGAGCGCGGCGCGGTCGGCCACGTCGGCGGAGTACCCGCGCGCGGTCTCGCCGCTGGGATCCAGCGCGGTGGCCAGCTCCACCGCCCCGGTGCCGTCGACGTCGGCGACCGCCACGGCCTGACCCTCCGCGTGCAGGCGCCGGGCGATGGCCTCGCCGAGCCCGTTGGCGCCTCCGGTGACCACGGCGGTCATAGGAGGAATCCCGCCGCCGGGACCGCGTCCTCGCTGTTGACCAGCCGGATCACCTTGCGCGCGATGGTGTCCTCGGCGGGCGCGGCGCCCAGCCGGACGGTGTAGTCGACGTCGGCGGCCCACAGGTCGTGGATGCCGCGCTTGTGGGCCACCAGCACCTGCGCGGCGTGCAACGACACCTCCGAGTCGGAGACCTCGGTGGCCACGAACCGGGAGACCGTTCGAACCGTGGTCGCCGAGTCGACCGCGGCGATCGCGTACCCCTCGGTCATCCGGTTCACCCGCAGCCGCCGCATCCGCTGGTCGTCGTAAACCATGTTGAGGACGTCGTCGAACTCCTCGGCGTCGCGGTCGATCGGGATGACGTAGATGCCGTCGTCGGCGTAGAGCCCCTGCCAGGTGACGTAGTCCTTGCGGTCGAGCAGGTCGGCCTCCCGCCACACCAGCTCGATCGCGCGCGACACGCGCACGTCGCCGAGCGTCGTCGGGTTCGGCAGATCAGTCATCGCCCATCACCTGCTTCCACTTCGCGTAGGCGGCGCGCATGCCGGTCTCGTCGGTGACGTGGGAGGTCGGCCAGCCCTCCGGCGAGGGCTTCTCGCGTCCCAGCCCGCGGTTGACCATGATCGGCATCTCCGGGGCGCCCGCGGTGCCGCGCTGCACGCGGTCCCAGCCCTCGGCGTCGTCGGGCGTGCCGAAGCCGAACGGGCCCTGGAAGTGCTCGTGGACGCGCAGCCGCTCGCGGTTGACCGGACCGGTGATCTCTGCAGGTCCGTCCGGGCCGATCGCGATGTGCTCGACCTCGGTCTCGCCGACGCTGATCGGGCGCAACACCCGGAAGAACGAGATCGACATCGACACGTTCGGGAACAGGTTGAGGTTGAACCCGGTTCCGTGCATCGCCCGCACGAGCCGCCGGATCTCGACCTGGTCGACACCCACCGACTCCAGCTGGGAGATGAGGCCGCCGAAGCGGTCCGGGAGCTTCTCCGTGCCCTCGTCGGCGTCGAGATCGGAGTGCTCGGGCACCATCTGCATGACCGAGTGCCCGTTGCCGAGGTCGTGCGTGGTGGCCGCGGGATCGGTCATGAAGCTCATCATGTTCGCCGTCTCGGCGTCCACGGAGGCCATCCAGGACCGGTGCACGATCGGGAAGTGGTATCCGTCGGTGGTGTTCTCCAGCTGGATCTTCCAGTTCCCGCTGAACCGGAACCGGTGCGTTCCCAGCACTTTCACCGGGTACCCGCCGCCCTGCTTCATGAACCGGTCGATCCACGTCCGCGCATCGCCCAGGAACTCGGCGAGCGGTTCGGCGTCGTCGGCGAACGTCGCGAAGACCATCCCGCCGTAGGACTCGGTGCGCAGCCGCTTGAGCCCCATGTCGCTGCGGTCCACCACCCCGTTGTAGCCGTCGGGGTAGGGGAGTCCGCGCAACGAGCCGTCCAGGCCGTAGGACCAGGCGTGGTAGGGGCAGGTGAAACCGTTGGCGCGACCGGTCTTCCGCTCGCACACGCTCGCGCCCCGGTGGCGGCAGCGGTTGAGCATCGTGCGGACCTCGCCGTGCCGGTCCCGGGTGACGATGACCGGCTGCCTGCCGACGTGGGTCGACTTGAAGGTGCCAGGCCCGGGCAGTTCGCTGTCGTGGGCGACCCACACCCAGGTCCGCTCGAAGACCCGGGTCATCTCCAGCTCGAAGATCTCCGGGTCGGTGTAGACCCGGCCCGCGACCCGGTCGGGTGCGACGAGGTCGGCGGGCGCGAGGTCGTGGACGTTGCTCGCGGTGATCTCGGAGTGCATCGGGTCACCTCAGTACTCGCGCGGCGTGAGCGCCCGGCCGATCCGGGCCTCGATCTTGGCGTACTTCCACAGCTTCCAGTCCGACCGTCCTACCTGGACCGTCCGGAAGAGGTTGCAGGCGGCCTTCACGGTCTCCTGGGTGTCGACGTCGGCCAGCAGGTAGCAGGTCCACGGCCACGAATCGGACGGCCCCACCAGGTGGCCGTCGTCGTCGATGTCGCCGATGAAGTCGACCCCGGGCAGCGCCTTGATGCCGTCCATCATCTCGACGAAGGCCGTCCACACGTCGCCGGCGGTGACCCCGTCGCGCGGGAGGTCGAAGAAGTTCTGGTTGATGCCGATGCAGAACAGCACGCGCAATGGCGGATTGGCCATGGGAACTCCTGTGTCGTGGGCGGCGTCAGCGGAATCCTGGGACGGTCGGCGGCCTGCCCAGCAGCACGGCGCCCGCGGCGTCGTACATCGAGGGCATCAGGAACGCGTGCAGCGCGGGCACCTGCGAGTCCTGGCGCATGCGTTGCAGCGGGTGGGAGTTGTCGATGGTGGAGGTCCCGGAGAAACCGCAGACCTCGTGCACGACCTGCGCCGCCGTCGCGGCCAGGTGGGTGGCCGAGAGCCGGACCAGCGCGTTGTGCTCGTCGCTGACCTCGCCGCCGCGGGCCACGGCGTCCCAGACCTCCTCGGCGACCTCGTAGTAGAACGCCCTCGCCGAGCGCATCGCGGCCACGGCTTGGGCGTACCCGGTGCGGTAGTAGGCGCGGTCGGCCAGCGGTGGAGCTCCGGTGACACCCGTGCGAGAACCGGCCCGGGCGGCGAAGTCCAGCGCGGCCTGCGCTACCCCGAGACCGACGGCGGCGTGCACCTGCGCCTGGTAACCGATGGTGGGGTAGCGGTAGAGCGGTTCGTCCACGCACGCCCCGCCGCCCCGGATGAACGTCCACTCGCGCGGCACCTCGACTTCGTCGACGACCACGTCGAAGGAGCCCGACGCCCGCATCCCCGAGACGTCCCAGTCCCGCACGATCTCGACCTGATCGGGCCGCAGCATCGCCGCGCGCGGCCGGTTGTCGCCGTCGGCGTCGCCGGGGATGCCGACGCTGAGGACGTCGGCGGCCATGCAGCCGCTGGCGAACCGCCACCGCCCCTTGACCAGGTAGCCGCGCTCGGTCGGGGTGACGGGGTTGACCGGGAACATCGCGCCCCCGTACACCACGTCGGGCCCGTCGGCGTAGAGCTCGGCCTGGGTGTCGAGCGGCAGGCACGCCAGGTACGTCCCGGCCGAGCCGAAACCGGCCACCCACCCGGTCGACCCGTCCACCGACGCGATGCGCTCGACGCCGCGCAGGAACTCCGGCGGCGGCATCGGCTCACCGCCGAACCTCTCAGGCGTGGAGGCGCGGAACAGGCCGAGCTCCTTGAGCCGGCCGACGAAGTCAGGAGGTACGTAGGACTGCTCGTGGAACTCATCGCGGCGCTCGGTGAGCTCGGCCAGCACGGCCTCCCACACCGCGTCGCCGGCGAATCCCTGGGACATGGCACGCTCCTGTCGTCGGGTTGTGATCCGACGCTATGCAGCCGCGACCCGACGCGACATCGGGATTGCCCAGACACCCACTAGGGGAATCCTTCAGGCGCGGTGGCGGGATGACCTATCCGCTCACCGGGCCACCGGGATCTAGCCTGGCCCGATGGTGGTCGACTCGCAGGCACCCGAACTGGTGGATTCCGACTTCGTCGCGATGATGCGCGCCTCCCACCTGTGCGTGCTGATCCACGACGCGGCGACCAAGAACATCCTGTGGGCCAACCCGGCGGCCTGCGCGCTGCTGGAGTGGAGTGTCACCGAGTTGCGCCCGCTCAAGGCCAACCACATGAGCAGCTCCGCCCAGCAGTACGACCGGGTGATCGGCCGCGCCTGGTTGCACGAGGCGGTCGAGAGAGGCATGAGCCGCATCGAATGGCACTACCGGTCCAGGTCGGGCCGGGTGATCCCCACCGACGCGATCGCGGTGCGCGTCGAACTGGCCCAAGGACCTGCGGTGATGGTGCAGTTCCGGGACGTCGAGCGGGAGCAGCGCGTGGAGCGCGAGCTGCGCCAGACCACCTCCTACGTCGACGCCCTGGCGCGGCACACCTCGACGGTCGCGTTCATGCTCGACTCGGTCGGCGCGATCCGCTTCGCCACCGACACGGCCCTGGCGCACCTCGGCCTGTCGGGTGACGCCGACCCACCGGTCGGCCTGCTGCTGGAGTCACACGCCCGGCTGCGCCGGGACGGCACCGAGGTCAGCTGGGAGCAGGCGGCCGCCGCGGCCGACCCGGTCGAGCCGGTGCGACTGGAGATCCCGGGAGCCGATCCGGTGACGCTGGAGGGCAGCCTGGAGCGGCTGCGCGACGTCGACGCGTTCCTGATGATCCTGCACGACGTCTCCACCCGAGTTCGCGGTGAGGAGCGGCGCGAGCTGGAGCTGCGCCACGAGAACTACCTGGCCCGCTACAACGCGATGGGCGACATGGCGATGGCCATCGCCCACGAGCTCGGCCAGCCGCTCGCCGCGGCGGCGAACTTCATCGCCGGGGTGCACGCCCGCGCGCAGGTGCTGGAAACCTCCGGGCAGGTTCCGGAGGGCACGACCGGACAGCTCGCGTACGGGCTGGACAGCGCCAACCGCCAGATCGATCGGGTCTCGGCGATCGTCAGCGCACTGCGGTCGTTCGTCGGCCACCTCGAACACGTCGAGCAGGTCGCCGACCTCAACGCGGTGATCGATGAGTGCCTCTACTTCGTGCGGCTGCGCGCCGCGGCCGTCGGCGTGGAGGTCGAGGTGCGGTTGAGCGAGCAGCCGGTGCTGGTGCGCTGCGAACGGGTGCTGACCGGGCAGGTGGTGCTCAACCTGTGCTTCAACGCGGTCGACGAGATCGTCGAGGGCGACGCCGAGCAGCGGCGCATCGAACTGGTCACCGAAACCCGGGAGGCAGGCGGCACCGTCACCGTCGCCGACCGGGGCCGGGGTGTGCGCAAGGACGTGTTCGCCGAGTCGTTCACCAGCAAGGAGCACGGCAGCGGCATCGGACTCGCGCTCTGCTACCGCATCATCAACCGCCAGCACGGCTCCATCTGGTGCCGACCGCGCGACGGCGGCGGCTCGGTGTTCGGCTTCTCCTTGCCCTCGGCGTAGGAGGCCGCTGCCGGTGGGGCTCTAGGGGAAAGCTTCAGGTCGCGCCGAGGAATCCTCGATACCGGCAAGACCGCCGACGGCCGTAGTTTCGAGAGGGATCAGCGGGGAGGAGGCACCGTGGCGGATTCGACGCCCGCCCAGCGGGAGTTCCGCGCGGCGATGGCGAACCTCTCGTCCGGGGTCAACATCGTCACCACCGACGGTCCGCGCGGACGCGCCGGGATCACGGTCAGCGCGGCCTGCTCGGTCACCGACGACCCGCCGACCATGCTGGTGTGCGTGCACCGAGCGAGCCGCGCCCACGACGTGCTGGCGGGCAACGAACGGGTCTGCGTCAACGTCCTCGGCTCGGGGCAGCAGGACCTGGCGCTGCGGTTCGCGGGCGCGACCGGGCTGCCGATGCACGAGCGGTTCGCCGGGGTGGTCTGCGACTTCGCGGAAGTGCCCGTGCTGCGCGACGCCGCCGCGTCGGTCATCGGACACCTCGCGCAGGTGCGCGCGCAGGGTTCGCACTCGGTGATGTTCGTGGAGGTCGAGCGTGTGATCACGCGCTCTGGCAGCGGCGCCCTGGTGTACTTCCAGCGGGAGTTCCACAGCCTCGCAGGAGCACGTCGTGGATGACCGGAACATGACTCTGACCTGCTACAACGACACCCACGGCTACGGGTGGCGACACGTCGACCTGTTCGTGCACGACGCCTCCGGCCGCGAGGTCGAGTGGGTGCACTGGCTGGTCGCCGCCGACGGCCCGGAGGCCGCCGACGCCGCCACCGCCGAGGTGGAGCCGCTGCTGCGCCGCACCTCGCCGTGGCGGCACGGCCTCAGCGCCTCCGGCATGGACTACTGGGTCGCCGACGCCGAGTGGGAGCGACCGTGACGCTGTGGAACCCGTGGTCGCTGCGCGAACTGGTCACCGACCTGGCCGCTGGGCGCACCACCCCCGCCGAGGCGCTGGAGCGCAGCCGCAGCAGGATCGCCGACACCGACCCCGTCCTCCGGGCGTGGGTCGAGCACCTGCCCGAACCCGCTCTCGCGGGAGGCCCGCTGCGCGGAGTTCCGCTGGCGGTCAAGGACATCATCGACGTCGCAGGTGCGCCCACCCGCTGCGGTTCGGCGCTCCGCGCCGATTCGCCACCCGCGACCGACGACGCCGCGATCGTGCGGGCGTGGCGGGCAGCCGGTGCCACGCCGATCGGCAAGACCGTGACCACCGAGTTCGCGTTCTTCTCCCCGGGGCCCACCCGCAACCCGGCCGCGCCCGAGCACACACCGGGCGGGTCGTCCAGCGGATCGGCCGCAGCCGTCGCCGCCGGGCAGGTCCCGCTCGCGCTCGGCTCGCAGACCGCTGGCTCGGTCACCCGGCCGCGTTCTGCGGCGTCGCCTCGTTGGTGCTCGGCCACGGCAGGTTCCCGGCCGACGGCGTCGTGGGCCTCGCACCGAGCCTGGACTCGCACGGCGTGTTCACCGCTACGGCGGGCGACCTCGCCCTGGCCTGGTCGGCGCTCACCGGCACCGCGGAACCGCCGCCGAACCGCGCACCTCGCCTGCTGCGCTGGAACGCGTCCGCGCTGGGCGTCGACCACGAGATGGGCGCGGCGCTGGAGAAGACCTGCGCGGCCCTCACCGGCCGAGGCGCGGTGGTCACCGCCTTCCCGGAGGAACAGCTCATCGCCGAACTCACCGAAGCCCACCCGGTGGTCATGGCCTACGAGGCGGCGCGGGAACGCGCCGACGAACTCGCCGCGGCTGACGAGCTCAGCGACCACCTCGCCACCCTGCTGCGCTACGGAGCGACCATCACGGACGCCGACCACCAGGCGGCCCGGCGGGTCGTCGTCGAGGCGGAACGGCACCTGGCGCGGCTCACCGAGTCCTGCCACGCCATCATCGGTCCCGCCGCCCAGGGGGCCGCTCCGCGCGGTCTCGACGCGACCGGTGATCCGGTGATGAGCCGCGCCTGGCAGGCGCTCGGCCTCCCGACGACCACCGTCCCCGGCCCGCGCGGTGGAAGCGGATTGCCGCTCGGAATTCAGCTCATCGGCCACGACAGCGGTGAAACCACCTTGCTGGCAACGGCCAGGGGAGTCGAAGAAGCCTAGAACTCCACCCCGTGCAGGAGGAGGTCCCGGACGAGCGTGCCCAGGCTCTCGGAACCGGTCTTGGCCTTGATGCGGGCCCGGTGCACGTCAACGGTTTTCACACTCGTGCCGAGGTCGCGGGCGATGAGCTGGCTCGACCGCCCGTCCACGACCAGCCGCAGCACCTCCCGCTCACGCGGCGTCAGCGACGCGACCCGCCCGCGCACGCGCAGCCGCTCGGCGTGGGCGGCGAAGCACTGCTCCGCCTCGCGCAGCTGGTCCTGGACGACGTCGAGCATGCGCTGCGGCTCGTACGGCTTCTCCAGGAAGTCCACCGCGCCCAGGCGCATCGCCCGCACCGACATCGGGATGTCGCCGTGGGCGGAGCAGAAGATCACCGGGGCCGGGTACTCGCGTTCGGACAGCTCCTCCTGCAGCTGGAAACCGCTCAGGCCGGGCATCCGGACGTCCACGACCACCACACCGGGCTCGCCGGGGTCGAACTCGGCGAGGAACCCGGCGGCGTCGGGATAGGTGAGGGCCTGAACACCGACGGTCTGCAGCAGGAACACCAGGGACCGCCGGTGCGCCTCGTCGTCGTCGACGATGTGCACCACCGGCGCGGGAAGCGTCGTCGTCATCGTTGCTCCAGGCGAACCAGGGGAAGACCGCTGTCGAGGGGCTGCGTTGCTCAGCGGTCGAGCAGCGGCACTGGGCGGCGCTGTGGAATCCGCGCCACTGCTCGGGTATGCCAACACGGCGTCGCGGCGTGCTCGCCACAGCACCGCTTGCGGACCGCGGCGGTGCGAGCTGATTCCCTCACCAGGAACAGCGGCTCCGCCGCGCGCCTGAGCAGATCCTAGGCAAGCGGTCCGAGCCTGGGATAGGTCCGTTGGCGTTAGTCCCGCAGCAGCACCGAGGTCGTCGGGTGGTCGGAGGTGAAGCGGTCGGGAAGCGGAGCGGTGAACACGTTCTCCGTGCGGGTGCGGGTGATCTTCCAGCCTTCGGGGTCGCGGCGGAAGGCGTTGTTGAGCCGGCTGGAGCGCAGCAGAGCGCTGCCGTCGGCGAACAGCCAGGGCTGCACGTGGATCCACAGCCCGGTGGCCTGATCGCCGCTCACGTGGATCTGCTCGGAGGTCAGGTAGTGCGCGTTGAGCAGCAGCGCCGGGTCCCCCTCCCGGCTCCAGAACCGCTCGAAGTGCGCCCGGATCGCCGCGTGCCCCTCGGCGCGGCCGAACTGGCCTTCGTAGTGCTCGCCGACGCCCTCCCAGACCGCGTCGGAGGCGTAGAGCTCCATGATCGCGTCGATGCGCTCGGCGTCGTCGCGCACCGCCAACTCCGGGCACGGCGAGTCGCACAGGAACATGTAGCGGGCCTGGATGCGGCGGATGTCCGCCTCGGCCTCCAGGGCCTCGATCCGCCTGGTCAGCGCGGTGATGGTCGACTCGGTCATCGGGCTCCTCTCGTGCGCGCGGGCGCGGTTTCGGGCAGGCGGAGCAGGCACAGCAGGGACACCAGCAGACCGGCGGCGATGTACCAGCCGACAGACGTCGAGCTGCCGGTCACGGCGATCAGGCGGTTGGCGATCATCGGTGCGAACCCGCCGCCGAGCACGCTGCCGATCTGGAACGCCAAACCCACGCCGGACTGCCGCTGCTCGACGGTGAACAGCTCCGAGTAGTAGGTCAGCAGCGGGCCCCACAGGAATCCACCGATGGTGAACCCGATGATGACCGCCAACCCCACCGCGAGCGGCGTGCCGATGTCGGCGATCCGGAACATCACCAGCGCGTACACCAGCGCACCCACCGCGCCGGAGATCATCACCGGTTTGCGGCCCACCCGGTCCGACAACCAGCAGGCCAGCACGATCGTGATCGCGTGGCACAGCAGCCCGACCATGCTGCCGATCACGATCGGCTGTCGAGGCAGCGCGAGCCCCTGCGGTGCGGCGGCCGTGGCGTAGGACAGCATGAACGTCGCCAGGATGAACATGTTGGCGTTCAGGCCCAGGTTCACCCCCGCAGCCAGCAGCAGCCGTCTCCGGTCCTGCCGGAACACCGCGAGGAACGGCACCTCGCGGCCGCGGGCGAGGGCGACGAACTCCGGTGTCTCGGCGATGCCGCGGCGCGCCCACACGCCGAGTGCCAGCACGAAACCGCCGATCAGGAACGGCACGCGCCAGCCCCAGGCGATCACGGCCTGCATCGGCATCAGCAGCACCAGTGCGAACGCCAGGTTGGCCAGCAGCTGCCCGAGCGGCGAGCCCATCGTCGCGAACGACCCGTACAGCCCTCGCCGGTGCGGCGGTGCGTGCTCGACGGCCAGCACCGCGGCACCGCCGATCTCCCCGCCGCGCGCGAGCCCGTGCAACATGCGCAGCGCGATCAGCAGCAGCGGAGCGGTGATGCCGATCGCCAGGTAGGACGGCAGCACGCCCATCAGCAGCGTCGAGGAACCCATCACCACGAACGTCAGCTGCAGCGAGAACCGGCGCCCGTAGCGGTCGCCGAGCCACCCGAACAGCAGCGCCCCCAGCGGGGTGAGCAGGAACCCGACGGCGAAGGTCGCCAGTCCCACGAACGAGCCGAACCACTCGTCGCCGCTGATGAAGAAGATCTGCCCGAACACCAGGGCCGCGGCCGTGCCGTAGATGGCGAAGTCGTAGAACTCCAGCGTGGAACCCACCCCGCTGGCCAGGCCGATCCGTCTGACACCGGCGCGCGAGGCGCCGTCCTCACTGAGCACGGGCATGGCGAGTCCTGTCGGTCGAGGAGACGGGCGCGTCCGCGTTGTCGCTCAACGCTAGGGACGGCCCCGAGACGCCGCCATTGGTGATTTCCCGACCTGCCACTAGGGGATTTCCCTACCGCAGCGCCGCCGCGCGGATCGCCAGGAGCAGTGGCAGCGAACTGGATTCCCGGAGCGACTGCGGAAGGCTGGGCGCTTCCAGAACGTTGGTGCCCGCGCGGAGCGCGCGGCTCATCGTGGCCAGGTCGATGTCTGCGTCGTCCTGGTGATAGCCCATCGACGGCCAGCGCCGGCTTTCCCGGACCCGTACCGCTGTCGGAGACGTAGAGGGCCGGGCATTCCTTGCCGGCGCACTCGGACACCTCGTGCAGCTTCATGGTCGCAAACCTTGACCAGGTGATCAGTTGTGTTCGCGTGCTGTCCGCGCTCCGCGCAGCTCGATCGGGCTCAAGATCACCACGACTCGGTTCCGGGTCCGGGTTGTCGGGTCCGGGCGGTACCGTCGCGCTCGTAGTTGGGGAGGGGGCCGAACGGGGGGAGTCGGAGATGCCGGACGTCGCAGTCGAGGCCGCGTGCTTCATCGCGGGTCATGCCGGGGAGCCGATCACCCTGGCCGACGTCGCCGACCACGTCGGCTACAGCCCGTTCCACCTCGCCCGCGCGTTCGCGCGCGCCCACGGTCAGCCGCCGGGGAGGTTCTTGGCCGCGCACCGCTTCCAACGGGCGAAGCGGCTGCTGCTGGCAACCGACGAACGCGTCAGCGAAATCTGCTGCGAGGTCGGCTTCAGCTCGGTGGGAACGTTCACCCGCCGCTTCACGGCTGAGATCGGCCTGCCCCCGGTGAGCTTCCGCAGGCTGCCCGACCTGCTCAGCGACGCACCGCCGCGCCCGGTGCTGGTACCAGGCCACGACGACTCGGGCGGCGTCGTCACCGGGCAGGTCCACCTGGCCACCGCAGCGCGCATCGCGCTCGGCGGCGCCGCCGCCATCTACGTGGGCCTGTTCGCGCAGCGAACCCCGCGCGGCGTCCCGGTCGTCGGGGCGCTGCTGGACGAGCAGGGACGCTTCGCGCTCACCGGGATCCCGCGCGGGACCTACTGGGTGCTGGCGACCGCCTTCTCCGCGCGGGCCGACCACGCCGAGCAGCTGGTTCCCGGCTGGAACGTCGTCGGGGGCTCACCCGCACCACTGGTCATCGGCCCCGCCCGGCCCCCGGAGCACCGCGAGATCACCTTGCGGGTCGTGCCGCCGTGGTCGGCCCCGGTGCTGGTGGCGCTGCCGCCGCTGGCCGCTCCGATTGCGCAAGATCGGAGAAGACAACCCCTCGCAGCGGGCCTACCTTGAGCTTGACACCAGCCGTGACCAGCGCAGGGATCCCATCATGAGTCGAGTCCGAGTCCTCGTCGGCACCCGCAAGGGAGCTTTCATCCTCACCGCCGACGGCAAGCGCGAGTCATGGGAAGTCGACGGCCCGCACTTCGGCGGCTGGGAGCTCTACCACCTCAAAGCCTCCAAGGTCGATCCCGACCGCATCTTCGCCTCCCAGTCCATGGGCTGGTTCGGGCAGCAGATCCAGCGCTCCGACGACGGCGGTCGAAGCTGGCGGCCGGTCGACAACCACTTCTCCTACGACGGAACGCCCGGCACGCACCTCTGGTACGACGGGACGCCGAGACCGTGGGAGTTCACCCGCGTGTGGCACCTGGAACCGTCGGCCACCGACCCGGACACCCTCTACGCCGGTGTCGAAGACGCCGCGCTGTTCCGCACCACCGATGCCGGGCGCAGCTGGCACGAGCTGCCCGCGCTCCGCGAGCACGAATCGGCGCCGAACTGGCAGCCGGGCGCTGGCGGCATGTGCCTGCACACGATCATCCAGGCGCCGAACAACCCCGACCGCTTCTACATCGCGATCTCGGCGGCGGGCGCGTTCCGCACCGACGACGGCGGCAAGTCCTGGCGGCCGATCAACAAGGGCTTGCACTCCGGCCAGATCCCGGCTCCGGACGCCGACGTCGGCCACTGCGTGCACCGCCTCGCCCTGCACCGCGACCGGCCGGACGTGCTGTTCATGCAGAAGCACTGGGACGTGATGCGCAGCGACGACGCGGGCGACTCCTGGTACGAGATCAGCGGCGACCTGCCCAGCGACTTCGGGTTCCCGATCGACGTGCACGCCCACGAGCCCGACACCGTCTACGTGGTGCCGATCCTCAGCGACGAGCAGCACTTCCCGCCGGAGGGCAAGCTGCGCGTGTACCGCAGCCGGGTCGGCGGCAACGAGTGGGAACCGCTGACCAACGGCCTCCCGCAGGAGAACTGCTACGTCAACGTCCTGCGCGACGCCATGGCCGTCGACGAGGTGGACGACTGCGGGATCTACTTCGGCACCACCGGCGGTGACGTCTACGTCTCGCCCGACTCCGGTGACACGTGGCGGCCCATCGTCAACAACTTGCCCTCGGTCCTGTCGGTGGAGGTGCAAACTCTCCCGTGATCCGCATCCTGCTTCCCGCGCACCTGCGCACGCTCGCGAAGATCCCCGAGCGCGAAGTGGTTGTCGAGGTCGACGGCATCCCGACGCAGCGGCTCGTGCTCGACGCCTTGGAGGCCCGCTACCCGGCGCTGCGCGGCACGGTCCGCGATCACGACACCAAGAAGCGGCGCGCATTCATCAGGTTCTTCGCCTGCGAGCAGGACCTGTCCAACGAGCCGCTCGACGACCCGCTGCCCGAAGAGGTCGCGGTCGGCAAGGAGCCCTACATGATCATCGGAGCGATGGCCGGTGGCTGATCGCGAGCGAGCTGCGGGCATAGCCGCTGTTCGAGGTGTGGGACTCAGCTCGCACCGCTGAGCAGGAGCGCCCCGCAACGGTTCTAGTGTGGTGGCATGAGAGTTCATCACCTGGATTGCGGCCCGATGCGGCCCTTCGGCGGCCGGTTGATCGACGGCGAGGGGTCAGTGCTGCGCCGGGCGCGGATGGTGTGCCACTGCCTGCTGATCGAGACCGAGAGCGGGTTGGTGCTGGTCGACAGCGGTATCGGCACCGAGGACTCCGACCCGGCGCGGACCTCGCTGCCGAAGGCGTTCCGGATGCTGATGAACCCGCAGCTGGATCCGGCGACCACCGCTGTCGCGCAGGTGAGGCGGCTCGGGTTCGACCCGGCCGACGTGCGGCACGTGGTGCTCACCCACCTCGACCTCGACCACGCGGGCGGGCTGCGGGACTTCCCGCAGGCGAAGGTGCACGTCCACGGGCCCGAACTGCGGGCGGCCACCGGCAGTTCGGACATGCGCTACCGCAAGGCCCAGTGGGCGCACGGACCCGACTGGGCCGTCCACGACGACCGTTCCGGGCAGGACTGGTTCGGGTTCGAGGCGGTGCGCGAGCTCGACGGGCTCCCGGAGGAGATCCTGCTCGTCCCGCTGGTCGGCCACACCACCGGCCACGTCGGCGTCGCCGTGGACGCGGGCGAGCGGTGGCTGCTGCACGCGGGCGACGCGTACTTCTGGCAAGGGGAGATGTCGCAGCCCCCGCACTGCCCGCCCGCGCTGCGCGCGTTCCAGCGTGCGATGGCGGTGGACGACCGCGCGCGGCTGAACAACCAGGGCCGTCTCCGCGACCTCGCACGCGCGATCGACGTCATCTCCGCGCACGACCCAGTCGGCTTCGACAGCCACGTGCGCGCTCTCAGCTGACGCTCCGGCTCTTCCCGGTGCAACCGGTGCCCAGCCGCGTTCACCGATCAGCGGCCAGCACTGCGGCGAGTCCTTCTCGCCAGCATCATCGCGGGCGAGCGAGACGGGAGGTTGGCCTTGTGCGCATCGCAGACCTGCCGGGCCGCCTTCTTCGACACCAGTCAGAGCCGCACCCGCAAGTGGTGTGACATGAACACGTGCGGGAACCGCCAGAAGAAGGCGCGCTTGAACGCCAACCAGCGGAAGAACAGGACCGGCGCGCGGATGAGCACCAGCTGACCCGGCCGAAGGGGCGGCCTGCTCCCCGGAACTGGTTTGACCGCTCACCTGCGAGGGCCGCAGACTGGTGCGCGGTCTGGATCGATGCTGGGGGTCGTGGTGGCGGTCGAAACGCGCGCAGATTCCGGTGTGCTGCGTGCTCGCAACGCTGTCGCGGTGGTGTTCGCCCTGAACGGGTTCGCGATGGCCAGCTGGATGTCGCGAATCCCGGAGGCGCGCGACGCGCTGTCGGTTTCGCCGGGCGAGCTGGGCAGGCTGCTGCTGGCGATCTCCGTCGGATCGATCCTCGCGCTGCCGCTGGCAGGTGCGCTGGTGCACCGCTTCGGCGCCCGCGCGGTCATCACCGGCGCTGCCGTGCTCGACGCCGTCGGAGTGGCGCTGGCCGGCACCGGTTCCGGGATGTTCGGCGACGTCTGGGTCACCGCTGCGGGCCTGCTCGCGTTCGGGCTGGGCACGGGCCTGTGGGACGTGGCGATGAACATCGACGGCGCCGCGGTGGAACGCCGGATCGGTCGCACCATCATGCCGCGCTTCCACGCGGGTTTCAGCCTCGGCACGGTCGTCGGAGCCGGGGTGGGGGCGGCCTGCGCCGGGCTGGGCGTGCCGATGGTGGTGCACCTGGTCGGTGCGGCGGTCCTGGTCGCGGTGGTCCCGACGCTCGCGGCACCCTCACTGCTGCCCGCGCACGATGACGAGGAGGAGGAGTCGCCAGGCGGCGGGATCGTCCGCGCCTGGGCCGAACCGCGAACCCTGCTGGTGGGGTTGGTGGTTCTGGCGATGGCGCTGACCGAGGGCACCGCCAACGACTGGCTGGCCGTGGCCCTGGTCGACGGCTACGACATCCCGCCGTGGCTCGGTGCGGTCGGTTTCGCGGTGTTCCTCAGCGCCATGACCGCCGGCCGCGTGGTCGGCACGATCCTGCTCGACCGCTTCGGCCGCACGAAGGTCCTCTGGGCGACCATGGCGACCGCCGGGATCGGCGTGCTGCTGGTGGTCTTCGGAAACTGGCTCCCGCTGGTGTTCTTGGGTGCCGCGATCTGGGGGATCGGCGCGTCCCTGGGCTTCCCGGTGGGCATGAGCGCAGCCGCCGACGACCCGGCCCGCGCGGCAGCCCGCGTCAGCGTCGTCTCCACCGTCGGCTACACGGCGTTCCTCGCGGGTCCGCCGCTGCTGGGCTACCTCGCCGACCACGTCGGCACGCTGCACGCCCTGCTGCTTGTGGCAGCACTGCTCGTCCCGTCCGCACTGGCCGTTCCGGCCGCGAGGCCACCCGCGCACGAACCAGGTTAGGCCTCGACCTCGGAGCGGTCACCGCCCCACAGGGTGTGGAAGGTGCCTTCCCGGTCGGTGCGGCGGTAGGTGTGGGCGCCGAAGAAGTCCCGCTGGCCCTGCGTGAGCGCCGCCGGGAGGCGTTCGGCGCGCAGCGCGTCGTAGTGGGCGAGGGCGGCGGCGAAACCCGGTGCGGGAACGCCCTGTTCGGTGGCACCGACGAGCACCGCGCGCCAGTCGTCCTGGGCTTCGGCGATCTCCTCCGCGAACTCGTCGTCGGAGAGCAGGCTCGGCAGGTCGGGTCGGTTGTCGTAGGCCGCGCGGATGCGGTCCAGGAACGCCGCGCGGATGATGCACCCACCGCGCCAGATCGCGGCGATGGCACCGAGGTCCAACCGCCAGTCGTACTCGGCGCTGCCCGCGGCGAGCTCGTGGAAGCCTTGCGCGTAGGACACGATCTTCGACGCGTACAGCGCCTGCTCAACCCTGTCGGCGAACCTCGCCGCCTCGGCGTCCCCGAGCGCTCGCGGGGTGGGGCCCGCCAAGCCGCGGGAGGCCTCCCGCAGCGCGGTGTGCCCGGACAGCGAGCGCGCGAACACCGCTTCGGCGATGCCCGAGACAGGAACGCCCAGTTCCAACGCCAGTTGCACCGTCCAGCGCCCGGTTCCCTTCTGCTCGGCCCGATCGGCGACCACGTCGACGAACGGTCGCCCCGTCGCAGCGTCCACGTGGGACAGGACTTCGGCGGTGATCTCGATCAAGTACGAGTCGAGCCTGCCGGTGTTCCACGCGCGGAAGATCCCGGCGATCTCCTTCGGCGGATATCCGGCGACGTCACGGAGCAGCTGGTACGCCTCACCGATGAGCTGCATGTCGGCGTACTCGATGCCGTTGTGCACCATCTTCACGAAATGCCCGGCTCCGTCCGCGCCCACGTGCGTCACGCACGGTGCGCCGTCGGCGGCCTTGGCGGCGATCTTCTCCAGCATCGGGCCGAGTGAGGCGTAGGACTCCGCTGAACCACCGGGCATGATGCTCGGACCGTGCAGCGCGCCTTCCTCCCCACCGGAGATGCCGGTGCCGACGAAGTGGATGCCCTGCGCGCGCAGCTCCTGCTCGCGGCGGCGGGTGTCGGCAAGGTGCGCGTTGCCGCCGTCGATGATCACGTCCCCGGTGTCCAGCAGCGGGGCGAACTCGCGGATCACCGCGTCGGTGGGGTCACCGGCCTTGACCATGATGACCAGTCGTCGCGGCCGTTCGAGCGCTGCCACGAAGTCTTCGGCGGATTCGGCCGGGACGAACGTGCCCTCCTGCCCGAACTCGGCGACGAGCTCGCGGGTTCTGGCCGGGGTGCGGTTGTGCAGCGCGACGGCGTAGCCGTTGCGCGCGAAGTTGCGCGCCAGGTTGCGGCCCATGACCGCCAGTCCGCTGACGCCGATCTGCGCTGTTGTGCTCATCGGTGCGACTCCCGTGGTGACGTCGGTTGTCGGCGGGCTCAGCTGCTCGCGGCGGGCTCCGGGACGTCGAGCGGTTGCAGCAGCGAGGTCTCGTCGCGGCCCCAGGCGCCCAGCAGGTGGTCGGCGAGCCTGCCCTCCAGGAGTTCGGTGGCCCGGACGCCGAAGACGACGTCCTCGGCCAGCTGCGGTTCCCGATCGAGCAGATCACCGATCACGTCCCGCCGCATGACCTGCTCGTGCACCGCGTCGGCCTCGACGTGCTCGGTGAAGAAGTGGACGCACTCCTGCGCCGCCCCGAGCCTGTCCAGGGCCTTGGCGAGGCGTTGCGCGCTGGGTGCCGTGGTGATCTCGGCGGCGGCGAAGTGACCGACGAGCGCACCGCGCAGTCCCCGGTGCAGCCCCAAAAGCGACATCAGGTTGACGATGGCGATCTGCGGTGCGGGCACCACGTCCAGGTAGTGCAGGTAGTCGGCGGACAGTCCGGCACCGGCCAGCAGGTCGGCGAAGAGCTGCGCGTGGACCCGCTCACCGCGCCCGCCGCCGAACTCGTCGAACTCCACCGCCACCAGCGACGCCTTGGCCTGGCCCTGGAGGCGCGGGATGACCCACACGTGCGGGTCGGCCTCCTTGAGGTGGTAGATCGAGCGGTGCGCGAAGTACTCCTGCACCTGCCACCACTGGCCCCGGTCGCGCAGGTGGTGCGAGACGCCGTTACCGGGCACGGGTTCCACCAGCAGTGCGTCGAGCACGCTCGCGACGTCGTCGGAGGCGTCGGTGCTGGCGCGCAGCGCGTGCAGGAAGACGCGTTCGAGCTCGCCGCGCAGGGCCAGCAGGCCCGGGTCCCACTCCCACTCCGGTGAGACGCCGTGGAACCCGCGGTAGTGCAGCTCGTAGCAGGTGTGCAGTGCGATCGCGAGGTCTGACCCCCAAGGGTCGCAGTCGTGCGCCAGCTCAGGCGGTGGCGCGGGGGCGGGTGGTTCCCGGCGGAGCGTGGCGGTGACCGCGGCGGACAGCGGGCCGCGCGGTTCCGGCAGGCTGGTCATCGCACCCCTCCCTCGAGTCGGATGGCGGCGAGCAGCGCCCGATCACCTCGGGCCGCCGCAGCGCGTTGTCTGCGGGCGCCGGTACCGCAGTGCAGCAGTCCGGCGATGAGCTTGCGGACCGTCGCAAGATCGCGGGTCTCCTCCAGTTCGGGCGCCGCCCACCGGATCATGCGGTGCACGAGCTCGGCGGACTGCACGCGGCGCTGCGCCACCAGGTCGATGCCAGGCCCGTCGAGCCCGTGGCGGGCTGCGGTCCACACGGCGGCCTGTTCGAGTCGCGGGTCGATCTCGGGTGCCTCGCGGCCGGCGTCCAGCTCGCGCTGCGCGGTGCGCACCAGAGCCCGGGTCACCACCGCTTGCAGCAGCGCCTCGCCCACGGTGGTGGCCGCGTCGGCGACGCGCAGCTCGATGGTCGGCAGATGCGGTGATGGCCGCGCCAGCCAGAACGACATGGCCTCGTCGACGAGCACTCCGCACTCGACCAGCCGTGCGACCTGCTCGTCGTGCTCGGCCGCGGAGCGGAACCGCGGTGGGATTCCCGAGCCGGGGAACCGCGTCTGCTGCACCATGCGCCAGCTCGCGTAGCCGGTGTCGGCGCCGAGGTGGAACGGCGAGTTCGCCGACATCGCCAACAGCGACGGCAGCCACGGGTGGAGGTGGTTGATCACGGCCACGGCCTTCTCCCGGTCGGGCACGCCGACGTGCACGTGGCAGCCGCAGGCCTGGTAGTCGGTGACGACCGCGCGGTAGGTCTGGGCGATCCGGGTGAAGCGCGTGCCGGGTGAGATCGCGCCCGGTTCCCCCAGGAACGGCGGTGTTCCGGACGAGATCAGCGCGAGCCCTTCAGCCTGCGCCGCCCGGCTCATCCGCTCGCGCGCGGAGCGCAGCTGCCCGCGCAGCTGCGCCGAGGAGGTGCACACACCGGTGGCGGCCTCGGCCTGGCTGGTCAGCAGTTCGGGGTGGAAGCTGTGCCGCGGATCGAGGTCGGTCGCTCCGGCCAGCACGGCCGGGCCACGTCCGGACGGCGCACCGCTTTCCGGATCGACCACGAGGAACTCCTCTTCGACACCGAGCGTGCGGGGGAGTTCGGCAGCTTGTTCGACCGCTGGCTCGGCGTTCTCGACCGCGGGAGTGTTCACCGGCGAGCTCCTCCCCATGGCTGCGATCCGGCCTGCATGGCGTTGCTTTCCCTGGTGAGGGCGTGGTCAAACCTCGGAGCTCGTGGTTTGCGGCCCGGCGGGGACGGAAACCTGATGTGCATGAGATTGCTGAGGACCTCGGCTGTCTACCGGCCGCAGGGCGACACCTGGCTACTGGCGCGGGCTTTGGGTGACGCGGGGATCAAGCCGGGCAGCCGGGTGCTCGACGTGGGCACCGGAACGGGTGCTCTGGCGCTGGCGGCAGCCCGAACCGGCGCTGGTGAGGTGACGGCCGTGGACGTCTCGATCGCGGCGGTCGCGGTGGCGGGCGTCAACGCCTGGCTGCGCGGCTTGCCGGTGCGCGCGGAGAGGGGCGACGCGCTGGCGCGCGACTACTCCGATCCGTTCGACGTGGTGGTGGCCAACCCGCCCTACGTCCCCGCCCAGGGCCCCGAGCCACCACGAGGTGCCGCGCGTGCGTGGGACGCCGGGTACGACGGCCGCGCGGTCATCGACCGGCTGTGCGTTCGCGCGCCCGAGCTCCTGGGCAGTGGCGGGACGCTGCTGCTGGTCCAGTCCGATCTGGCCGACGTAGAAGCGACGTTGGCGCGACTCCGCGCCGGGGGCCTGAAGGCCGCTGTGGTGGACCGCCAAGCGCAGGCGTTCGGCCCGGTCCTCGACGAGCGCGCGACCATGATGGAGGACCGCGGGCTGATCCGGCGAGGACAGCGCTGCGAGGAACTGGTGGTGATCCGTGCGGACCGGCCCCGCTGACCCCGACGTCCGGCGGGTCACCGTCGTCCCCGGAGGGCCGGTCCTCGTCGAAGGTCCGGTGCGACTGGTCCTCGAGGACGGGACCACAGTGGACTCCGACCGGTTCGTGGTCGCCGTCTGCGCGTGCCGCCGCAGTCGGAACTACCCCTTCTGCGACACCAGCCACCGCCGCAAGGTGCGCGAGGCCTGAGCCGTGCGCGACGCCTGAGCCGGGGACCAACCGCCGCGCTGATCCGCTTGACGTTTCGCCAGCAGGGCCTCCGGGTAAACCGTGGTTTCCCGAGATGAGGAGGGTGTTCAGATGTCTGCGATGGACAAGGCTCGCCACAAGGTCGAAGAGGCCGTGGGCAAGGCAAAGGACAAGCTCGGCGGTGCCACGGGCGATCGCAGGACCCAGGCCGAGGGCAAGACCGAGCAGACCAAGGGCAACCTCAAGCAAGCCGGTGAGAACGCGAAGGACGCCGTCCGCAAGGACGAGTGACTCCCAGCGCCGGTCCGGAAGTCCGTGCGCGACTCAGCCGGTTCCCCGGCGGGGGCTGCGAGCCCCCGCCGAGTCACGCCCGAAAACTCCCGAGGAGGCTCCCGATGCAGGAGCAGGACTTTCCGCTGCCGGACTACGACCAGTTGTCGACGGGCTCGTTGCAGCACATGATCCGTTCGCTCGGTAAGGACGAGTTGACTCGCGTGCTGGGGTACGAGCAGGAGCACAACGACCGCCCGCAGGTCGTCGAGATGATGCGGCAGCGGCTCGACGAGCTCCGCCGTGGTGCGGAACCCGGGTCGGGTGAGCACCGCGCGGAGCCGGCAGAGGCGCAGGGCTCCACGAAGGGGTCGCCGGTGACTCCGGCCGGTGCCCCGGAACCGATGCATCCGCTGCGGCACGGAAACCACAACCGTCCCGGCACGACGTAGCCCGCGAGAGTCCGCTGACCAGGAAGTCGCGCGCGAGGCGGGGTCGGGGCCACCAGCGGCGCGGACCCGCCTCGCGGTGGCACGACGCTGGGGTCTTGTTCGACCCGGGACGACATCGCCGCGAGCGCATCCGGGCGCTCCTCCCGGACGGTGCCGACCGCCCGGCGAGTCGCAGCGCCCACCGCGGTCCCGGCACGGCCTCACCTGCCTCGGCGTGGCTCTGATCACCGAGGTCAGTCGCTCGTCTTGAGCTTCTTCATGATCATGTGCGAATCGACCCTGGCCACCGCGCGCAGGGCCATGAGCTTGGTCGTGAGGAAGGACTCGAAGGTCGCCGAGTCCTCCACGGCCACGCGGATGAGGTAGTCGGGGCGGCCGAAGAGGCGGTGGACCTCGACCACCTCGTCGTAGGCGGTGATGGCTCCTTCGAGCTCCTCGACGGTCTGCAGGTCGTTGATGCTGATCTCGACCGAGACCATGACCTCGAAGCCGCGACCGGTCGCGGCCGGGTCGATGCGGGCGCGGTACCCGGTGATGATCCCCTCGGACTCCAGGCGCTTGACCCTGCGCAGGCACGGGGCGGGCGTGAGGCCGACCCGCTGGGCGAGTTCGACGTTGGTCAACCTGCCGTCCTGGCTCAGGTGAGACAATATTGCGCGGTCTAGGGCATCTATCGACATCGCGTTGCTCTCAGTGCCGGGAATGGGGAACTCACGGCAACCACATTACTGCTTTCGCCGCCTAAGATTGCAGCCATGCCTGCTGTTCTGGTCGCTGAGACCGCTCCCTCGCCGCGCGCCGACCTGCGGGGTGCTCTGCGCGACTCGAGCTCCGTGGGGCTCGCGATGATCCCGTTGGGCATCGCGTTCGGACTGCTCGTGGCGCACGCCGGTCTCGACTGGTGGTGGGCGACGGCGTTCGCCGCCCTGGTGTACGCGGGGTCGCTGGAGTTCCTGCTGATCGGCCTCGTCGTGGCCGCCGCGCCGCTGGCGCACGTCGCGGTGACGGCGCTGCTGGTCAACTTCCGTCACGTGTTCTACGCGCTGTCCTTCCCGCTGCACCGAGTGCGCGGCCGAATCGGCAAGGTGTACAGCACTTTCGCGCTCACCGACGAGGCCTACGCGCTGTCCACCGGCCCCGCGGCGCAGGAGTGGAGCGGCAGGCGGATCGTGTGGTTGCAGGTGCTGCTGCACTTCTTCTGGGTGGCAGGCGCGACGCTGGGCGCGCTCTTCGGGGCGCTGGTGCCGTTCCGGCTCGACGGTCTCGACTTCGCGCTCACCGCGCTGTTCGTCGTGCTGGCCATCGACGCCTTCCGGGCGCGTCGCAGCGTTCCCGTCCCGGTGCTGGCGATGATCTGCGCGCTGGTGAGCGCGCTGCTGTTCCCCGAGCAGCTGCTGCTGGTCTCCTTCGGCCTGTTCACCGCCTGCCTGCTGGCGAGTCGATTCCTGCTGCGGAAGAAGGACGTCGATGCCTGACCCGATGCACATCGCCGGCGCGGTGGCCGTGTCCGTCGCCGTGACCTGGGCGCTGCGGGCGTTGCCGTTCGCCGCGCTGGCACCGCTGCGCAGCAGCGCGACCGTGCACTACCTCGGCGCGCGGATGCCGGTCGGCGTCATGGTGATCCTCGCCGTCTACACGTTGCACGACACCCAGGCCACCGCGCACGCGCCGACCGCGCTGTCGCTGGTGGCGACGATCGGGTTGCACCTGTGGAAGCGCGACCCGGTGCTGAGCATCCTCGGCGGAACGACCGTCCACGTGCTGCTGACGAGCGTGGTCTTCGCTCAGTCCTGGTAAGTGCGGTAGGCGGCGACGAGCTGGGTCTCGGCGGCGTCGAAGTAGGCGTCGAGCTTCTCCGCCGCCGCCTCCCGGCGTCCCGCGGTGAGCAGGTCGGCGATCTCCCGGTTGAACCCGAGGTAGGGCTTGTGGAACTCCTCCGGGCGCGACATCACGTGGAACGCCAGGCGCAGCTCGGCCAGCAGCTGGCGCATCGTGTCGTTGACCCGGGGACTGCCCGCCAGCGCCGCTAGCGCCTCGTGGAAGCGCATGTTCGCCGTGCCCACGTCCCACCAGCGCTCCTCGGTCGCCGCGCGCTCGCCGTCGCTGACCGCGCGGTCGACCGCGGGGACCAGGTCGGGGTTCTCGCCGCGGCGCACCGCGCTGGTCTCCAGCAGGCGGCGGATCCGGTAGAGGTCGATGACGTCCTCGCCGGAGAGAACCCGGACGAACACGCCGCGGTGGAACTCGTGCACCAGCAGTCGTTCGTGCACCAGCAGCCGGAAGGCTTCGCGCAGCGTGTTGCGGGAGACCGCGAGGGCCTTGCCCGCGCTCTCCTCGGACAGCCGGGTGCCCGGGGACAGGGCGCCGTCGATGATCCGCTGCCGCAGCACGTCGGCGACCCGCTCGGCGGTGCTGGTGCGGTCGAGCAGCGCCCGGTCGGCCGCCAGCAGGTCAGCCCACGGATCGGTCGCGGTCAAGCCGGCTCCCTGTTCAGTAGGTGTAGGTGATCAACAGTCTAACGGGAGAGTTCCAAACGGGGTATTGCGGGATTGTTGAACAATTCTCTATGTTGTTCCGAACCACAGCCACCGCGGGATCGGAGTGCCATGACCGAGACGAGCACACCCCGGCAGAACGGATCGAAGGGGAAGCGCAGCACGCTGCTCGGTGCGGTGTTCCTGATGGCCACCAGCGCCATCGGACCCGGATTCATCACGCAGACGACCCAGTTCACCATCCAGCTCGGGGCCGCCTTCGCCTTCGCGATCCTGGTGTCGATCCTGGTCGACATCGCCGTCCAGCTGAACGTCTGGCGGGTCATCGGCGTCTCCGGCATGCGCGCCCAGGACCTGGGCAACAAGGTGCTGCCCGGCCTCGGCTACGTGATGGCCGCGCTGGTGGTCTTCGGCGGGCTCGTGTTCAACATCGGCAACATCGCGGGCACCTCGTTGGGCATGGACGCGCTGTTCGGGCTCGACGCCAAGATCGGTGGCACGCTCTCCGCGGTGATCGCGATCGGCATCTTCCTCAGCAAGCGCGCGGGTGTGGCGATGGACCGCATCGTCGTGGTGCTGGGGATCGTGATGATCGCGCTGACCGCCTTCGTCGCGTTCTCCTCCGCACCTCCCGTCGGCCAGGCGCTGGTGCAGGCCGTGTGGCCGAGCGAGGTCGACTTCCTGGCCATCACCACGCTCATCGGCGGCACCGTCGGCGGCTACATCACCTACGCCGGGGCGCACCGGCTGGTCGACGCCGGCGTGACCGGACCGGACCAGATCACCGACGTCAGCCGCAGCTCCGTGGTGTCGCTGCTGGTCACCGGCGTGATGCGGCTGGTGCTGTTCCTCGCGGTGCTCGGCGTGGTCGCCGGTGGCGTCGCGCTCGGATCGGCCAACCCCACCGCGGAGGCGTTCCAGCAGGCGGCCGGTGAGGTCGGGCTGCGGCTGTTCGGCATGATCCTCTGGGCGGCCAGCATCACCTCGGTCGTCGGCGCCGCCTACACCTCGGTGTCGTTCCTGGTCACCTTCTCCAGCTCGCTGGAGAAGGCCCGCAACTGGCTGGTCGTGGCGTTCGTGGCGGTCTCAGCGCTGGTGTTCGTGCTGCTGGACCAGGCGCCCACCACACTGCTGGTGCTGGCCGGTGCGCTCAACGGGTTGATCCTGCCGGTGGGCTTCGGCGTGCTGATGTTCGTGGCGGCCCGGCGCGGCGACCTGCTCGGCGGCTATCGCTACCCGCGCTGGCTGCTGGTGATCGGAGCGGTCGCCTGGCTGCTGACGGTCTACCTGGGCGTCAACTCCGTCGGCGGCATCGCGGCGCTGTGGAAGTGAGGGCGACGATGGATCTCAACGCGGACCTGGCCGAGGGTTTCGGCCGCTGGGAACTCGGCGACGATCAAGCTCTGCTGGGCGTGGTGACCAGCGCCAACGTGGCCTGCGGCTTCCACGCCGGAGATTCCGTGGTGATCCGCGCGGCGGTGACCCGGGCCGCCGAGCGCGACGTGGCGGTCGGCGCGCAGGTCGGCTACCGGGACCTGGCCGGGTTCGGCCGCCGGTTCATCGACGTGCCGCCGCGAGAGCTGACCGACGACGTGATCTACCAGATCGGCGCGCTGTCCGGGTTCGCCCGCGTGGCCGGCACCGAGGTCGCCTACGTCAAGCCGCACGGCGCCCTCTACAACGCGATCGTGCACCACGCCGAGCAGGCCGCCGCCGTGGTCGAAGCGGTCCGCTCCTACGACCCGGGACTGGCCGTGCTGGGCCTGCCCGGTTCGGAATGGCTCTCCCAGGCCGAGCAGGCCGGGCTGCGGACCTTCCGCGAGGCCTTCGCCGACCGCGCCTACACGCCGGAAGGCACCCTCGTGTCGCGGCGAGAACCCGGCGCGGTGCTGCACGACCCCGAGGAGATCGCCCAGCGCTGCCTTGACCTCGCCGCGGGCGAACCGATCCGCGCCGTCGACGGCAGCGAGATCCAGGTGTGCGCCGATTCGATCTGCGTGCACGGCGACAGCCCGGGAGCGGTCGCCATCGCCCAGGCCGTGCACGACCGGCTCAGCGGTGCCGGCGTTGCGCTGCGGCCGTTCGTGGCGGGAGGAAGCTGATGCGCTTCCTTCCCTGCGCCGACTCGGGACTGCTGATCGAACTGGCCGATCTGCAGGAGGTGCACGCGTTGTACGCGGCGCTCGCCGACTCGCCGCCCGAAGGCGTCATCGACCTCGTGCCGGCGGCGAGAACGCTGCTGCTGCAACTGGATCCGCAGCGGTCCGACGTCAAGGCGGTCGAGGCCGCGGTGCGCGCCGCCGAACCGCGCGCCGGCCTGCGCGAGGTGGGCGAGCAGCTGGAGGTGCCGGTGGTCTACGACGGCGCCGACCTCGCCGAGGTCGCCCGGCTGACCGGGCTCACCGAGCGAGAGGTCGTCGACAAGCACACCGGAGCGGAGTGGAAGGTCGCCTTCGGTGGATTCGCACCGGGTTTCGGCTACCTCAGCGGCGGTCCGCAAGACCTGGTGGTGCCTCGCCGGTCCGAGTCGCGCACTGCCGTTCCCGCCGGAGCCGTGGGGCTGGCGGGCGCGTTCAGCGGCATCTACCCGCGGGAGTCGCCCGGCGGCTGGCAGCTCATCGGGCACACCGACCTGCAGGTCTTCAGCATCGACCGCGATCCGCCCGCGCTCCTGCGCCCGGGTGTGCGAGTGCGGTTCCGGGAGATCGGATGACACTGGAAGTCCTGGCCACCGGCCCGCTCGCCACCGTTCAAGACCTCGGCAGACCGGGCCTGGCGGGTATCGGCGTGGGCACCTCCGGCGCCGCCGACGCCGCTTCGCTGCGGCTGGCGAACCGACTGGTGGGCAACGACGAGGACAACGCCGCCATCGAGGTCACCTTCGGCGGACTCACCGTGCGCCCCACCTGCGACGTGACCGTGGCGCTCACCGGAGCACCGTGCCCGATCGCGGTCGACGGTCGAGGCGCGGCTGCGAACGCGGTGCTGCGCGTGCCCGCCGGGGCGGTGCTGCGGCTCGGCGTCCCGGCGATCGGGTTGCGCAGCTACCTCGCGGTGCGCGGCGGCATCGACGTCGAACCGGTGCTGGGATCGCGCTCCACAGACGTGCTCTCCGGGCTCGGTCCCGCTCAGCTCCGTCCCGGCTCCGTGCTGCCGATCGGTGCGCCGCCCTCCCGGTTCCCGGTCGTGGACATCGCGCCCGTCGCCGGTCCGGCCGAGCAGGTCGTGCTTCGGGTCCAGCCGGGCCCGCGCAACGACTGGTTCACCGACGAGGCGCTGGAATCGCTGGTCAGCGCGCCGTACGAGGTCACCGCTGAGAGCAACCGGGTCGGCATGCGCCTCGACGGACCGGTGCTGGAGCGCAGCCGGACCGAGGAACTGCCCAGCGAGGGCGTGGTCGCCGGCGCGCTCCAGGTACCGCCGCTGGGAACCCCGACGCTGTTCCTGGCCGACCACCCCGTCACCGGCGGGTACCCGGTGATCGGCGTGGTGCTGGCCGCCGACGTGGCCAAGGCCGCGCAGGCGCGACCCGGCCAGCACGTCCACTTCCGCTGCATCTGAGGAGGCCAGGATGTCCAAGGACATGCCACCCGAGCAGGCCCGGGAAGCGTTCCGCGGTGGGCTGCGCGTGCCGACCTCGGGCTTCAGCGCCGGGTGGGCGCAGGCGAACCTGATCTCGCTACCGCGCGAGCACGCCTACGACTTCCTGCTGTTCGCCCAGCGCAACCCCAAGTCCTGCCCGGTGCTGGACGTGACCGAGCCGGGGGAGACCAGCGCGTCGATCTTCCGGGGAGATCTGCGCACCGACCTGCCCGCCTACACGGTCTACCGGGACGGCGAGCTGGTGGAGGAACGCGCCGAGGTCGTCGACCTGTGGCGGGAGGACCTGGTCAGCTTCTTCGTGGGGTGCAGCTTCACCTTCGAGGCCGCGCTGCTGGAGTCCGGCGTCCCGGTCCGGCACATCGAGGCCGGCAGCAACGTGCCGATGTACCGGACCGCCCGGCAGTGCCGACCGGCCGGAGGACTGTCGGGTCCGCTGGTGGTGTCGATGCGTCCCATCCCCGCCGAACTGGTCGCCACCGCCGTGCGGGTGACTACCCGCTACCCGGCGGTGCACGGAGCCCCGGTGCACGTCGGTCCTCCGGAAGCCCTGGGGATCAACGACCTCGACGCACCTGACTTCGGCGAAGCCGTGGAGATCCGCCCCGGTGAGGTCCCGGTCTTCTGGGCCTGCGGGGTCACGCCGCAGGCCGCGGTGATGCAGTCAAAGCCGCCGTTCGCCATCGGTCACGCCCCCGGCCACATGGCCATCACCGACGCACGCGACAGCGCCTACCAGGTCCCGTAGCCCGGCGGCGGGGTCGTGGGCGCGGACCACGATCGGCTGCGATCCACGTCATGATTGCGACACCGACGCGGTGACCTCCGATTAGCGTGGGCGCGTGACTTTTCGCATTCCGCTCCAGGTCCGCAGCTACGAGCTCGATGCGCTCGGCCACGTCAACCACGCCGTGTACCACCAGTACGGCGAGGTGGCGCGGGTCGCCGGGTTCCAGGCGGCCGGGTGCGACTGGAACCGGCTGGTCGCCCAGGAGCTGTCGCCGGTGCTGCTGAGCACGACGGTGAACTTCCGGCGCGAGCTGCGCGCCAACGAGCAGATCGAGGCGTCCTGCGAGGCGAAGTTCGGCTCCGGGAAGTCCTTCAACCTCGACACGGTGATCACCAAGGCCGACGGCACGACCTCCGCGGACATCACCTGCGTGCTGGGCTTGATGGACCTCGAAGCGCGCAAGCTCGTCGCCGACCCCAAGGGCGCTCTCGAAGCCGTCGGTTTCGACGCCGAGGCGCTCGCACCGGGGGCCTGAGCGGTTCGGCGCACGGCGTCTACCGAGGTGCGCCGACCGGGGAGTCCGAATTCCAGTGCTCGACGAGCGGCGGCCGCGGCATCGCGGTCGAGTCGCCGCCAGTCGTCGTGGGGTTCGGCTTGCGCCCGCAGCGGGGCGAGGTTGTCCAGCAGGGCTCCGCGCGTGGAGCTTCCCGGCGTCGGGGTGTTCGCGCGGCGCGGGGCTCCTCGGTCTCAGCGGCCGCAGTTCGTCCGGTGTGGACGTTCCGGGGGGTCCGCGCACGTCCCGGTGACCGCGGCGGGGCGTTCCGGGACGGGAGGGAAGCCGCCGGCACCCGTCAGCGCGTTCGGAACCAGGACGCCGCGCGGCTGCGGAACTCGCGGGGTTCGAGCGCGCCCACCCCTTCGGGCAGCGCGGCGAGCACGGGCACGCCGGTGGTGCGGGGGAGTTCGGTCAGGTTGCAGCGCTCGGCCAGGCCCGGATCTTCCGGCACGGCGCCGAGCACCAGGCCGGCCGGTTCCAGGCCGCGTGAGCGCAGCGCCTCGACGGTGAGCTCGGTGTGGTTGAGCGTGCCCAGGCCGACCCGGGTGACGACGTGGACCCGGACCTCGTGGTCGCGGGCGAGTTCGGCGGCGAGGTCGGGCAGGGTGCCCCCGGTGGTGTCGAGGCGGACCAGCGCACCGCCCGCGCCCTCCACGATCACCGTGCCGTGCGCTCCGGCCAGCGCGCGGATGCGGGTCGCGTGGTCGCCGACCGTCGGGATGCCCACCTCGCGCAGGCGGGCGGCGGTGTCCGGGGCGAGGGGGTCCGGGAGGTGGGTGAACTGCGCGACCGCGCAGCCCGCCAGGCGGCGGACCACCTCGGCGTCGGGCTCGTCGGTGCCGGTCTGGGTCGGCTTCGCCACCACCAGTTCGGGTCCGAAGTGGACGGCCATCGCCGCCGTGGCCACCGTCTTGCCGACCCCGGTGTCGGTTCCGGTGACGAAGATGATCACGGTAGTCCTCCGTGCTGCTCGACGACGCGCGTCAGCGCCTCGACCGCGTGCTCCCAGGCGTCATCGGCCATCCCGGCCTGGGTGGTGATCCGCAGCCGCGACACGCCGTCGGGCACCGACGGCGGCCGGAAGCATCCGACCCGCACCCCGGCGTCGAGCGCGGCGGCCTGCGCCGCGAGCGCGACCTGCGGAGACGGCATCGGCACCGAAAGCACCGCGCCAGCGGACCGGCTCACCGAGAAGCGGTCGGCGAGCTCGGAGGCCCGCCGGTGGATGCGCTGCGGGAGTTCGGGCCGGTCGCGCAGCAAGCGCAGCGCGGCCAGCGCCCCCGCGACGGGCGCCGGGGCCAGCGCGGTGTCGAAGATGAACGGCCGCGCGCGGTTGACGAGGTGGTCGATCAGCGCGTCCGACCCGAGCACCGCGCCGCCCATCGCGCCGAGGGACTTCGACAACGTCGCCGTCATGACCACCTGCGGCGCCTCGCCCAGACCAGCCACCAGGCCCCGGCCGCCATCGCCCACCACGCCCAACCCGTGCGCTTCGTCGACCAGCAACAACGCGCCCCGCTCGGCGCAGATCTCGGCCAGTTCGGGCAGTGGTGCCGCGTCGCCGAGCACCGAGAAGACCGACTCGGTCAGCACCAGCGCCCGCCGCCCACCGGCTTCGTCCAGCACCGCCCGCACCGCGTCGACCTCGTTGTGCGGCACCACCTCGATCGTCGCCCGGGACAACCGGGCCGCGTCGATCAGCGACGCGTGCACGTGCGCGTCCGAGACGATGAGCGCGTCGCGGTCGGCCAGCGCGGTCACCGCGGACAGGTTCGCGTGGTAGCCGCTGGACATCACCAGCGCCGACCGCCGGCCCGTGAACCCAGCGAGCTCGGCCTCCAGCTCGCCGTGCGCCGTGGTGGTCCCGGTGACCAGCCGGGAGGCACCCGACCCCGCGCCCCACGCCAGCGCCGCGTCGGCGCTGGCCCGGCGCACCTCGGGATGCGTGCTCAAACCCAAGTAGTCGTTGCTGGCGAGGTCGATGACGTCCTCGTCCACCGAGCGCGCCCGCAGCGCGCGCTGCAGCCCCGCCCGCTCGCGAGCCTCCCGCTGCTCGGCCAGCCACCCGTCCCAGCTCATCCGGCTTCCACCGCTGCGGCGATGCCTGCGCACAGCACCGCCACGTCCTCGTCGGTGCACACGTACGGCGGCATCACGTAGATCAGGTCCCGGAACGGGCGCAGCCACGCGCCCTCCGCGAGCGCGGCCTCGGTCGCCGCGACCACGTCGACGGGGTGATCGAGCCGCACCACGCCGACGGCTCCGAGCACCCGCACCTCGGCCGCGTCGATGTCGTGCAGCGCCTGCAAACCGCGGTTGATCCGCCGCACGTCGTGCACCCACCGGCCGGTGGCGAGCAGGTCGAGGCTGGCGGAGGCGACCGCGCATGCCAGCGGATTTCCCATGAACGTCGGACCGTGCATGAGCACACCCGAATCGCTGCCGGAGATGCCGCGAGCCACCTCGCTGGTGCACAGCGTCGCAGCCAGCGTGAGGTACCCGCCCGTCAGCGCCTTGCCCAGGCACAGCACATCCGGGCTGACACCGCCCGCTTCGGACGCGAAAAGCGTTCCGGTGCGCCCGAAACCGGTGGCGATCTCGTCGAAGACCAGCACCAGCCCGTGCTCGTCGGCGACCTCCCGGAACACCCGGAGGCATTCGGCGGGGTAGGGGTGCATCCCGCCCGCCCCCTGCAGCAGCGGCTCCACGATCAGCCCGGCCAGGGTGCCCGCGTGCTGGGCTGCGAGCGCGCGGAAACCCGACGCCCACTCGGCGACGTCACCGCCGAGCCCCGGCGGACGCTCGCCGAAGACCTGCTCCGGCAACACCGCCGACCACATCGAGTGCATGCCGCCGTCGGGATCGCACACGCTCATGCAGTCGAACGTGTCGCCGTGGTACCCACCGCGCACGGTGAGGAACCGCGTCCGCTCGGGCCGCCCGACGCCGCGCTGGTGCTGCAAGCACATCTTCATCGCGACCTCGACGCTCACCGATCCGGAATCGGCGAGGAAGACCCGGTCGAGCCCGTCAGGGGTGTGCTCGACCAGGCGTCTGGCCAGTTCGACGGCCGGCTCGTGGGTGAGGCCGCCGAACATCACGTGCGAGAACCGCTCCGCTTGCTCCCGCAGCGCCTCGTCGAGCACGGGGTGCCGGTAGCCGTGGATCGCCGACCACCACGACGCCATCCCGTCGACCACCTCGCCGGTGCCGTCGATGGTGATCCGGCTGCCCGAAGCACCCGTCACCAGCCGCGTCGGCGCGGGATCGAGCATCGAGGTGTAGGGGTGCCACAGGTGCTCGCGGTCGAAGGCGAGCAGGTCAGCCGCGCCCATCACGCGTTGGGCAGGACGTCGGTGCCCGCGCCCCGGCGCCGGATCGCCGGATCGACGGGTCGCTGCGCGATCTCCTCGTCGGAGCCCAGGACGACGAAGCCGTTGTCGCGGATCATCGCGATGTCCGCATCGGCCTCCTGGCCCTCGGAGGTGAGGTAGTCGCCGAGGAAGATCGAGTTGGCGACGTGCAGCGCGAGCGGTTGGGCGGAGCGCAGGTGCATCTCGCGGCCACCGGCGATCCTGACCTCCCGGTCCGGGCAGACGAACCGCGCCATCGCCAAGATCTTCACGCAGCGGGTGGGGGAGAGCTCCCAGGTGTTCTCGAACGGGGTGCCGTCGAAGGGCATCAGGAAGTTCACCGGGATCGAGTCGGATTCGAGCGCCTTGAGCGCGAACAGCGCCTCGACCAGCTGCTCATCGGTTTCGCCCAGTCCCGCGATGAGCCCCGAGCAGGGCGACAGGCCCGCGGCCTTGGCCTTGGCCACGGTGGCGACGCGGTCGGCGTAGGTGTGGGTCTGGACGATCGTGTCGTGGTGGCTCTCCGCCGTGTTGATGTTGTGGTTGTAGGCGTCCACCCCGGCGTCCCTGAGCCGCTCGGCTTGGCCGTCGGACAGCAGCCCGAGGCAGGCGCACACCTCGACGTCCGGGTGCTCGGACTTGAGCGCGCCGACCATCTCGGTGACCTTGTCGATGTCGCGGTTCGACGGGCCGCGGCCGGAGGCGACCATGCACACCCGGCTGGCCCCGCCCTGGAGGCCGGCTCCCGCCTGCCGCAGCGCTTCGTCCTTGGACAGCCACGAGTACTTCAGGATCGGTGCGTTCGAGCCGAGGGCCTGCGAGCAGTAGTTGCAGTTCTCCGGGCACAGACCCGACTTCAGGTTCACCAGGTAGTTGACCTTCACGGTGTTGCCGAAGTGCGCCCGCCGCAGCCTGCCCGCCGCCGCCACGACGGACATCAGGTCGGCGTCGTCGGCGCGCAGGACGGCGAGCGCGTCGTCGGCCGTCGCCGGAGTTCCGGCCAGGACCGCGTCGGCGAGCTGATCGAAGGTGGTGCCCATGGGGTCCTCTCCCGAAGTCGACCTGAACAGTGTTCACCTGAACAGTGTTCAGGCTAGACTGGGGGCACCGACCGGTCAACTGGAGGTTTTCGAGTGCGCTACCACCGCAGCGATGTCGTGGCTCGGGCCATCGAGGTCCTCGACGAGTACGGGCTGGAATCGCTCACCATGCGCCGCCTCGCTTCGGAGCTCGGCGTGCAGCCCAGCGCGCTCTACCACCACGTCCCCAACAAGCAGTCGTTGCTGGCGGCCGTCGCCGACGAGATCCTCCAGCGCGGCGGCAGACCTCGCCACGCCGAGCGCTGGGACCGGCGGGTGATCGAGGTCTGCGCCGAACTGCGCGACGCGATGCTCGCCTACCGCGATGGCGCCGAAGTCGTCGTCACGGCGCACACCTTCGGGCTCGGGGCCCGCGAGCCCGCGACCGCGCTGCGCTCGGCGCTCGGCGACGGCGGGCTCCCCGGCGACCTGGTGGACGTGGGCACCCGCGCGATCCTGCACCTGGTCTTCGGCCACACCGTCGAGGAGCAGACCGCGATGCAGGCGGCCAGCGCCGGCGCCATCGACCGGAACCCCGACGGCGCAGCTGATTTCGAGCAGGGCCTGCAATTGCTGCTCGACGGTCTCCGCGCTCGGGTCTCGGCGAGCTGAGCCGGTCAGGTCGCTGCGGTGGCGCGATGAGGCTCTTCACCGCCTGTGGGCGTCGTTGCGCTCGGCCGTGGCGGATCTCGCCGACGACGACCTGATGCAGCCGTCCGGGTGCCGCGGCTGGCTGGTGCGAGACCTGGTGCGCCACCTGATCACCACCGATGCGCAGGACGTCCCGGCATGCACCAGGAGTGGCGCACGGAGTTGCGGCACCGGTCTCAGGTCCTGCTACCCCGCACCGCTGCGCAAGGCGAATGCCGAACAGCTCCTGGTCAGTCCCCGACCGTCCCGTACCCGGGGCGGCCCGTGGTCCGGTAGGTCTGGATCGCCACGCCCCGCGGCGTGGTTCGACTCGCGACGAGTTCGAGCTCGGTGTCGAGCCCCCGCTCGGCGAACAGCCGCATCCCCTGGCCGACGATCACCGGGAAGGTGATCAGGTTGAGCTCGTCGACCAGGTCGTTCGCCAGCAAGAACCGCACCAGTGTGGCGCTGCCGTGGACCTGCAGCTCCTCGCCGGGCCGGTCCTTGAGTTCGCGCACGGCCGCCGCGACGTCGCCGTTGAGCACCGTCGTGTTGGCCCAGCTCGGGTCCGTCAGGGTCGTGGAGGCGACGTACTTCGGCAGCGTGTTGAGCTGGGTCGCGATCGGGTTGTCCGGGTCATCGACCTTCGGCCAGTAGGCGGCGAAGATGTCGTAGGTCCGCCGCCCGAGCAGGAAGGCCCCGACCCGCCCGAACATCGCGTCCATGAACTGCCCGACCTCGTCGTCGAACAGCGGCGCGAGCCATCCGCCGCGTTCGAAACCGCCGCTGCGGTCCTCGTCCGGGCCGCCGGGGCCTTGCATCACGCCGTCGACCGAGAGGAACGTGCTCACCGTCAGCTTCATCGTCCTGGTCCTTTCCGTGGTCGTCACCAGGGTGGACTCCCCGCGGCCGGAAAACTCATCGGTGGTCAGTCGCGGCGCGGCTGGCGGTGCAGGAGCCTGAACCGCGACCACTGCGTCTCGGCAGCCTCGATGGAGCGCCGGGTGCGGTCCGGATCCACTGTGGAGAGCTGGGCGGCGATCGCCTGTGCGACCGCGAGCCCGGGGACCAGCGACGGGAAGAAGGCGACGCCCTCGGCGGGGATCAGGAGGATCTGCTCGGACGCGGCCGCCAGGGCGGGGCTGGCCGCGTCGGTGAGGGCGAAGACTCGCGCGCCTCGGTCGTGGGCTTCCTGGGCTGCGGTCACCGTGCTCTGGTAGAGCCGCCAGAAGCTGATCGCGATGAGGACGTCGCCCGGTTCGATCCGGGAGACCGCGTTGGCCAGCTCGGCGTCGTCGTGCACGACCGTCGCCTCGTAGCCGGCCAGCTGCACGTTGTGCCCGAGTGCGGAACCCACCGAGAAGTAGCTCCCGTTGGCCACGATCACGGTCCGCCTGGACTGCGCGATCGCCTCGGCGGTGGTGCGCAGCAGCTGCTCGTCCAGACGGCGGGTGAGCAGAGCCAGCGACTCCAGATCGCGGCGCATCGACGCCCCGCCCAGCTCACCCTCGGTCTGCTGCGCGGCGGCCACTTCCGGAGCGCTGAGCGAGGACAGGTAGCGGGCCCGCAGCTCCTGCTGCAGGTCGGACCAGCCGCTGAACCCCAAGGCCTGGGCGGTCCTGCTGACCGTGGCGACGTTGACGCCGGCCAGTTCGGCGGCCTCCGCTGCCGAGCTGTAGGACACCCGCCGGGGCTGCGTGAGCAGCACCTGCAGAACCGAGGCGCCCTTGCTGCGCAACCCGCGTTCGGGAACGCGCCCGCGCAACCAGCTCTCGAACCCGTCGGGCTCGGCATCGGTGGTCAATCGGGCTCCCCTCGTCGACGCACAGCTTAACGAGCTCAAAACGCAACAGGTATTGCAGTTTGCGATTACTGCACTATATGTTGCTGGTCACTTCGCTCGGTGCTGCGACTCACCTGGACGCACCCCCTCAACTGGAGGCAATCGTGTCCCTGCTGGCCCGACTCGACCGGCTCCCGCTGAGCCGGCCGCACTACCTCCTGCTGCTGCTAGGCGGACTCGGCTACACCTTCGACGGCATGGACTCGGCCGTGGTGGCCTTCCTGCTGCCGAGCGTCCAGGACGAGTGGGGGCTGACCAACGCCCAGCTCGGCCTGATCGGCTCGGCCACGCCCTTCGGCTTCCTCTTCGGCGCCACCTGCGCTGGCCTGCTCGGCGACCGCATCGGCCGCCGCAAGGTCATGATGTGGGCGCTGGCCGTCTACGCGCTGTTCTCCATCATCGGAGCCCTCTCACCCAACTACGAGATCTTCCTCGGCGCCCGCGTGCTCGCCGGGTTCGGCGCCGGGGCCGAGAGCGCGATCATCGCGCCGTTCCTGTCCGAGTTCGTCCCCGCCGCTCGGCGGGGGTGGTTCGTCGGCGCGCTCGCCGGGTTCTTCTCCTTCGGCTTCGTCGCCGCGGCGCTGCTCGGCCGGTTCGTGGTGCAGCCGGTCCCCGAGGGCTGGCGCTGGGCCCAGCTCATCACCGCACTGCCGATCGTGATGCTGCTCTGGTGGCGCCGATCGCTACCGGAATCACCCCGATACCTGCTGGCCAACGGGCGGACGGGCGAGGCGGAGGAGGTCGTGGTCGACCTGGAGGAGAAGGTTCGGGCGGCCACCCGCGCCCCGCTGCCGCCGATCCCCGAAGTCGCGGTCGAGAAGCCGGTGGAGGCGCGCAAGATCGGGCTGGTCTCCGCGCTGAAGTACCTGTGGAGCGGCTCGATGGCACGGCGCACCGCGATCACCTGGCTGATCTGGTTCGTGATCACCTTCTCCTACTACGGCTTCTTCACCTGGATCCCGACCTTGCTCGTGCAGCAGGGGATCGCGGTCACCAAGAGCTTCGAGTTCGCGATCATCATCTACCTCGCGCAGGTGCCCGGGTACTTCTCAGCGGCCTGGCTGGGCGAGTACCTGGACCGCAAGAACACCATCGCGCTCTACCTCGCCGGGGCCGCGGCCAGCGCGTTCTGGATGAGCCAGATGACCGACCCGGTGCTGATCACGACTTCCGCGGCGGTGCTGTCGTTCTTCCTCAACGGCACCTACGCGGCGGTCTACTCATACACCCCGGAGGTCTTCCCGACCTGGATCCGGGCCTCGGGAACCGGCCTGTCCAGCGCGTTCGGCCGCGTCGGCAGCATCATCGCACCCTCGGTGATCGGCATCTCCGCCGCTTCCTTGGGGTTCGCCGGAGTCTTCGGGCTCACCACCGCTGTGCTGGCGGTCGGTGTCGTGTGCACCCTGCTGTTCGGGCTGTCCACCGCGGGCCGGTCGCTGGAGGACCTCACCGAAACCGACCGGATGGAGGCGGTGCCGCGATGATGTTGTCCGAAGTGGAGCAACGCGTCCGCGAGGACGTCGGAGTCCGGCTGTTCACCGTGCTCGCGTGGTTGCCCGGCCGTCGCGTGCTGCACCGCGCGCACAGCAGCCACCCCGAGCAGTACCCGGTGGGGGGTGAGAAGTCCGTCGAGGTCACCGCGGGATGGCTGGACCGGTGCATCACCGCGCAGCTGCCCTACTTCGGCCCCGACGAGGCCGCGGTGCGCGAGGTCTTCGCCGACCACATGCTCATCGCCGGGCTCGGGTGCGGATCGGTGATCAACGTCCCGGTCCTTGGCCAGTCCGGAACGTTGGGCGTGCTCAACCTGCTCGACGCGTCCGGCGCCTACGAGCGGTCCCAGGTGGCGCGGGCCGCAGGACTGGCGGTGCTGGCCGCGCCGGCGCTGAGCGAGCTCGTGCAGCGCATCGACGAACCCGAGGAGGACCCGACACCGTGACCACCCTGCTGCTGCGTTCGGGCACGTTGCTCGACGTCGAGACCGGCGAGTGCGCCGAAGCCGACCTGCTGTGCGCCGACGGCCGCATCGTCGAGACCGGCCGCGGCCTGCGAGCACCGGACGGTGCACGTGCGGTGGAGCTGGCCGGCGCGACGGTGCTCCCCGGTCTCATCGACGCCCACGTGCACGTCACCGCCGCCACCGCCGACCTCGGGGCGCTGACCACCTGGTCCCCGTCCTACGCCACCGCGCACTCCGCGCGGATCATGGGCGGGATGCTCGACCGCGGCTTCACCACCGTGCGCGACGCCTCCGGTGCGGACTTCGGGCTCGCCGACGCGCAGGCCGAGGGGCTCGTTCGCGGGCCACGGCTCGCGTTCTGCGGAAAGGCGCTGAGCCAGACCGGAGGTCATGGCGACAGCCGACCGCGCGGCACCCGCGTGCACGACGGCCACCAGTGCTGCGCGGGGCTGGGCCGCATCGCCGACGGCGTGGACGCGGTGCGCGCCGCCGCCCGCGACGAACTGCGCAAGGGCGCCCACCACATCAAGGTGATGGCTGGGGGAGGGGTCGCCTCGCCGACCGACCGCATCGACTCCACCCAGTACTCGATGGACGAACTGCGCGCCATCGTGCAGGAAGCCGAGGCGGCCAACCGCTACGTCGCCGCCCACGCCTACACGGCGCGCTCTGCAAGCCGCTCGCTGCGCGCCGGAATCCGCTCCATCGAGCACGGCAACCTCATCGACGAGTCCAACGTGGACGAATTCCTCGAGCGCGACGCGTTCCTGGTGCCCACGCTGGTCACCTACTGGGCGCTCAAGACCGAGGGTCGGCAGTTCGGCCTGCCCGAGGACAGCTGGCGCAAGGTCGACGAGGTGCTCGGCGCCGGACTGGCCGCGCTGGAGATCGCTCACCGAGGCGGCGTGAAGATCGCCTACGGCACGGACCTGCTCGGCGGCATGCACCGCCACCAGAACGAGGAGTTCCGAATCCGCAGCGAGGTCCAGCCGCCGCTGGAGGTGATCCGCTCGGCGACCAGCACCGCGGCCGAACTGCTCGGCATGAGCGGCGAGATCGGCACCCTCCGCGAAGGAGCGGTGGCCGACCTGGTCGTCCTCGACGGCGACCCGCTCGAGGACATCGCGGTGCTCGCAGAGCCCGAGCACATCACGCACGTCGTGCAGGGCGGTCGACTCGTCTGAGAGCGGGAAGAATGGTGGTGTGATCGCTTCAGCACCTCGTGAGCCGGTGGAGACGCCGTCCGTGGTCCGCGCCATCGCGGGCGGCAGGCCGGTTCGTGCGGTGTGGCGGAACGAGCTGGGAGGTCTGACCTTCCGGATCGGGTCAGGAACCCGCGCGCAGTTCGTGAAGTGGTCGCCCGGCGGCCTGCCGTTGGCTCCTGAGGTGGAACGGTTGCGCTGGGCAAGCCAGTACGCTGCGGTTCCACCCGTGCTGGACCACAGTTCCGACAGCACCGGGGATTGGATGGTCACCGCGGGGCTGCCCGGTCTCTCAGCCGTCGACGACCGCTGGATCGTCCAGCCCGAAACCGCGGTGCGCGCCATCGGTTCCGGGCTGCGCGCACTGCACGATGCGCTACCGGTCGCGAACTGCCCTTTCGACTGGTCAACCGACTCACGGCTGACCCGTGCTCGGCAACGCGCCGCCGCAGGCCTGATCGACCCGGCGGAATGGCCTCCCGAGCTCGCCCGGACCGGCGGAGTCGACGAGGCCCTGGACGCCCTCGCCGAACCACCTCCGGTCGACCGCCTGGTGGTCTGCCACGGCGACGCCTGCGCCCCCAACACCCTCATCGGAGACGGGGGCCGGTGCGCCGGCCACGTCGACCTCGGCAGCCTCGGTGTGGCCGACCGCTGGGCCGACCTCGCCGTCGCCACGTGGGCCACCCCGTGGAACTACGGTCCGGGCTGGGAGGAAGTCCTCCTGGACGCCTACGGCGTCGCTCCCGACCCGGACCGCACGGCCCACTACCGGCTCCTGTGGTGGCTGGCGGACTGAACTCGCTCAGCCGAAACCTGGCAGGACCAGCAGGATCCAGAGGGCCAGCGGCGTGGCGGCGACGATGATGCCTCCGTAGATGAGGAGCTTCCGGAAGAAGGCGTCCTTGTCCACGTCCTTGGCGTTGGCGAGCACGATCGCGCCGTTGGTGGAGAACGGGCTCACGTCGACGACCGTGGCCGCCACCGCGAAGGCCGTGATCATGCCGATCGGCCCGACGCTGCCCGTCTGCAGGAACGGCACCGCCAGCGGGATGAGGGCGCCCATGATGCCGACCGAGGAGGCGAACGCCGAGACGATCGCGCCGATGTAGCACAGCAGGAGCGCCGCCAGCAGCGGAACGCCGATGCCGGCCACCGAGTGGCCCACGTAGTCGATCGTGCCCATCTTCTCCAGCACGCCGACGTAGGTGAGGACACCGCAGATCAGCAGCACGGTGGGCCACGCGACCTCGCTCGGCGCCGCCTTGCCCGTCTTCGGCGACAGGACGCTGAGCACCACGGCGATGCACATCGCCATCAGGCCGACGTCGAGCCCGAACCCGAGCGTGGTGACCACGAGGACCACGAGACCGGTCAGCGTCAGGACGCGATCGCGGTTGAGCCGCAGCTCCTCGCCCGGCTCGCCGTCGGAGACCTCCGCGCCGCCGCCCGAACCCGTCGCGATGAGCCGCCGGGCCTCAGCTCCCCTGCGCAGCCGCAGGCCGCCGAAGACCACGAACACGATCCCGGCGATCACCGCGTTGGCCGCGAAGCTGCCGAGGAACAGCACCAGCGGACTGCCCGGCAACCCGCTGTTGGCCACGACCTCGTTGACGATGCTGCCGTAGATGCTGATCGGGGAGAAGCCGCCCGCCTGCGTGCCGTGCACGACCATCGCGCCCATCAGCAGCGGGTTGATCCGGTACTGCGCGGCCAGGTTCAGCGCGATCGGAGCCACGATCGCCACAGCGGCGGGACTGACGGCGCCGATCGCGGTGAGCAGCGCCCCGATCCCGAACATCACCCACGGGATCAGCGCGATCCGGCCACCCACCAACCGAACGGCGCGTTGCACCACCCAGTCGGTCGTGCCGTTCGCCCGGGCTATCGCGAACAGGAACGTCACGCCCACCAGGACCACGAACAGGTCCCCGGGGAAGCCGTCGAAGATGTCGTCTTCGGACAGCCCGCCGAACACCGTGGCGACCAGGAACGCTGCTGCGAAGCAGAGCACTCCCATGTTCACCGACAGCGTCGTGGCGATGACGAACGCGGCGACCAGCACCAGGATGGATACGACTTCGGGCGGCACCTTTGCCTCCTTGCCTGCGCGGCCCGCGCACCACGAAGGGGTGTGGTGCGCGGCACAGTGGCTCACTGGCTCAGCCACTTTCCGTGAAACGCAGCCCGAAGTCAATACCGAACTGGCCAACTGGCTCATCCAGTTTCGAACACGATCCGCCGCCCGGACCGCCCAGTCGCGCGATCAGCGCCAGCCGAGCTCCGGCGCCACGTGGCGCAGGATGCTGTCGATGACGTGGGCGTTGTAGTCCACGCCCAGCTGGTTGGGCACCGTGAGCAGGAGGGTGTCTGCCGCGGCGATCGCCTCGTCCTCGGCCAGCTGCTTGACCAGCACGTCCGGCGCCGCGGCGTAGGAACGCCCGAAGATCGCGCGGGTGTTGGCGTCGATGTTGCCGATCTTGTCCTCGGTGTTGTCATCGCCGCCGAAGTACATGTCGTCGAGGTCGTTGACGATGGCGAAGATGCTGCGGCTGACCGACACCCGCGGCTCGCGCTCGTGCCCCTCGGCGCGCCAGGCTTCGCGGAACGCCTCGATCTGCTTGCGCTGCTGGACGTGCAGCGGTTCACCGCTCTCGTCGTCCTTGAGCGTGGAGCTCTGCAGGTTCATCCCCAGCTTCGCCGCCCACCGCGCCGTCGCGTTGGAGCTCGACCCCCACCAGATGCGGTCCCGCAGGCCGGGGGAATGCGGCTCGACGCGCAGCAGACCCGGCGGGTTGGGGAACATAGGCCGCGGATTGGGCTGCGCGAACCCCTCGCCCTTGAGGACTTCCAGCAGCACCTCGGTGTGGGTGCGGGCCATGTCCGCGTCGGTCTGGCCCTCCGGCGGCTGGTGGCCGAAGTAGCGCCAGCCCTCGATGACCTGCTCCGGCGATCCCCGGCTGATGCCGAGCTGCAGCCTGCCGTCGGAGAGGAGGTCGGCCGAACCCGCGTCCTCGGCCATGTAGAGCGGGTTCTCGTAACGCATGTCGATCACGCCGGTGCCGATCTCGATGCGGCTGGTCCGGGCGCCGATCGCCGCCAGCAGCGGGAACGGCGACCCGTACTGCCGGGCGAAGTGGTGCACGCGGAAGTAGGCGCCGTCGGCGCCGAGCTCTTCCGCCGCGACGGAGAGGTCGACGGCCTGGTGCAGCGCGTCCGACGCGGTGCGCGTCTGCGAGTGCGGCGAGGCCGACCAGTGCCCGAAGGAGAGGAACCCGATCTTCTTCACACCGGGTTCAACGCGGACCGACCGCTTTTGCTTCCCGGGTGCGAGCCGCGCCACCACACTGCTCGAAGGGCATCATGAGCAGCTTGTGGGTCGGCTGTTCCACCGCACGGGTGAGCATCCACCCGAGGAGCGTGCCCGTCACCAGCATCGCCAAGGTCTGCGTGATGGTGTCGGCCCCGACGTCCTGCAGCCTGCGCAGCACGATGTAGCCGATGGCCTGGTGCATCAGGAAGGTGCCGTAGGAGATGCCGGCGAACCAGCTGATCGCGCGTCGCGCCGGCTGCGGCATCGCCATGTCGGGAGAGCGCGCGACCAGCGCGATCACGCACATGCCGATGGCCACGCCCACAGACGAACCGGTGTCGGCCAGCAGACCTTCGGGCGTGCGCGTGTAGTTGTGCACCTCCTGCGCGGCCATGCAGAGCGCCAGGAGAGCGGAGAAGTGCGGGGTGCTCAGGCGCTTGACCGACCACATCCAGATCGCCACGCCCGCGACGAACAGGTGCCAGCGGTGCATGCCGACCCCGTCGACCACGGTCCGGTAGGTCTCATCGATCGGTTCGGCGATCCGGATCGGCCACTGCGCCAGCGGTACGAGCACCGCCACCCACAGCACGATCACGATCCTGCTGCCGTGGCCCCACCAGCTCCGGTACAGCAGGGCGGCGACCGTGAATCCCATCAGCTGCAGCGGCACCGTCCAGTGCGAGCCGTCGATGAACGGGTAGGACTGCGGCTTCCAGTGCCACAGCATCAGCAGGTTCGCCCGCAGGTCCTCGGGCAGCGGGAAGAACCAGCCCTCGATCGGGAACGCTCGCAGCACGAAGTAGCTGACCACCACGGCGGCCAGGAACGACGGGAGCAGTCTGGCCACGCGACCCCACCAGTAGCGGAGCAGGGAGCCGCGGCGGATCGTCACGCACGCGAAGTAGGCGGAGACGACCAGCAGCAGGCTGGCCCCGACCTGGTACGGGAACTCGAAGGTCCTCGGCTCCAGCTCGGGGTGGAGGAAGACGCTCAGGCTCGTGGAGTGGTAGAGCATCACCAGCACCACGCAACCGGCTCGAACAAGATCCCAGCTGATCTTCCGGCGGCTCTGCCCACCGCCGGATCCGGCTGTCGTCACGCTTGTCGCTCTTCCTCTGCGCTAGTCCTGCAGCCAGCTTCACCCAGGAGAACGACCGTTGGCCATCGGGGCTGACACCCATCTTCGGTGCGCACGACCCGTATGGGTGTTCGAAGTGCGACCGGTGGTCGAATTGGGGTTCAGGAGGTGCGGGACGTGTCCTTGTTCTGGCGGGTGTTCTTGCTCAACGCCGCCGTGCTCACCGGAGCGACGGTGCTGCTGATGCTCAGCCCTGCCACCGTGTCCACGCCGGTGCTGCCCGCCGAAGGCCTGATCCTGGTCGCCGGGCTGGTCGCGATGCTGGTGGCCAACGCGGTGCTGCTGCGCATCGGGTTCTTGCCGCTGCGGCGGCTGACCCGCGCGATGACCACCATCGACCTGCTGCGACCAGGATCGCGGCCGCCGGTGTCCGGGCACGGGGGCATCGCGGACCTGATCATGGCGTTCAACGCGATGCTGGACCGGCTGGAGTTCGAGCGCGCCACCAGCAACGCCCGCGCGCTGTCGGCGCAGGAGGCCGAGCGCCGCCGCATCGCCCGCGAGCTCCACGACGAGGTCGGGCAGAGCCTGACCGCGGTGTTGCTGGAGCTCAGGCGGGTCGCGGACGAGGCGCCCGAGGCGGTGTCCGCCGCGCTGCACCAGGTGCAGGAGACCACCCGCGACAGCCTCGACGAGATCCGCCGCATCGCCCGGCGGCTGCGCCCCGGGGTGCTGGAGGAGCTCGGCCTGGCCAGCGCGCTGAGATCGCTCACCGGTGAGGTTCGCGGCGCCGCCGCGCGGTGCCGGATCGACGGCGTGCTGCCGGAGCTGGGCGAGGAGGTCGAGCTGGTCATCTACCGGGTGGCGCAGGAGAGCATCACCAACGCGGTCCGGCACTCAGGTGCGACCCGCATCCACCTGCTGGTGCACGTGGAGCCTTCTGAGGTCCGGTTGCGGGTGCGGGACAACGGCGTGGGAACCGGGGACGCCCCGGAAGGCGCCGGCATCCGGGGGATGCGGGAGCGCGCGCTGCTGGCCGGGGCGACGCTGGCCGTCGAAACGCTCGCGGAGGGCGGCACGCAAGTCCGGCTCGACGTGCCGATCAGCACCGGAGGCGGGCGATGACCGACACGACCCGCATCCTGCTGGCCGACGATCACGTGCTGGTCCGTCGCGGAGTCCGGCTCATCCTCGACAACGAACCCGACCTCGCCGTCGTGTCCGAGGCCGGTGACGGGGCCGAAGCCGTCGAGCTCGCGAAGGCCGAGGAGCTGGACCTGGCGATCCTCGACATCGCCATGCCCAGGCTGACCGGGCTGCAGGCCGCCCGGCAGCTCACCCGGCTGCAGCCGGACCTGCGCATCCTGATCCTGACGATGTACGACAACGAGCAGTACCTGTTCGAGGCGCTGAAGTCCGGTGCCTCCGGGTACGTGCTCAAGTCCGTCGCCGACCGCGACCTGGTGGAAGCGTGCCGCGCGGCCATGCGCGGCGAACCGTTCCTGTACCCGGGTGCGGTGACCTCGCTGATCCGCAGCTACCTCGACCGCGCGGGTCAGGGGGAGGCCGTGCCCGAGCGGGCCATCACCGACCGGGAGGAGGAAATCCTCAAGCTCGTCGCCGAAGGGCACTCCTCGAAGGAGATCGCCGACCTGCTCGTCATCAGCATCAAGACGGTCGAGCGCCACCGCTCCAACCTCATGGCGAAGCTGGGCATGAAGGACCGGCTTGAGCTCACCCGCTACGCGATCCGGGCAGGCCTCATCGAACCGTGAGCGCGTCACCGCTGGTGCGAGACGTTGTTCACGAGACGGCTTTCGCGCACGAGGGGTAGTGCGTCCGCGCGCTGAAAGGTCGAATCAGATCCTTCGTCCGGGTTAAAAGGCGACGAAATGCGGCGCGCTCCTCCGCGGTTCCGTGATCATGCGGTACCTACTGGAGCGCGAAACATCGGATCAGAGAAGGAGTTCGAAACCGTGACCGATCGACCGAGGATCCTGACCGTCTACCTCCTGCTGGCCTACCACTACGGGGCAGCTGCGGGCCGGGCCGCCGTTCACCCCTACACCGCTGTCAGGGGCAATCAGCGAGGAGCCTGAAACGGCAGCCCTGCCTGGGGACTCGGTGCGCCCGCCGCTCGGGCGTAGCGGTCGGCGAGTTGGGAGAAGGCGGTTCTCAGCTCCGGTGGCCCGAGGACCTCCACGTCCGCGTCGTACTTCCCGAGCTCTGCGGCCAGCGCTTCCCAGGACCACGACCCCAACGTGAGCCTGCACCGGTCGGCGGACAGCTCTTCGACCACACCGTCGTAGGTGTAGCGGGAGACCGTCGCCGCGGGCAGGTCCAAGGCGACCTCTCCTTGGCACGGCCACGCCTGCGCCCCCTGGAACCTGGTCCTGACGAACGCGGCCACGTCGCCGCCCGGGAGTTCGCGCCGGGTGAAGCGCGGGCCGGTCGGGATGCGCGGGGCGATCCGATCGGCGCGGAAGGTGCGCCAGTCGTCGCGGTCCAGGTCCCAGGCGAGGAGGTACCAGCGCCCGCCCCAGGTGATCAGGTGGTGCGGGTGCGTCCGACGAGGCGCGGGAGAGCCGGTGTAGTCGAACCGGAGTTCCTCCCGAGCGTGCACCGCGACGCTCAGGGCCATCAGGACCTCGCTGTCCACGCGCTGGGCCGTGCTGCGCTCGACCGCGGTGATCTGCAACGAATCGATCCGGTGGCGGAGCCGCGAGGGCATCACCTGGCGGAGGGTGATCAGCGCGCGGGCAGCGGCCTCCTCGATGCCCGCGCCCGCCGTCGTGGCGATGCGCAGCGCGATCGCCAGCGCTACCGCCTGGTCATCGTCGAACAGCAGCGGCGGCAGGTTGCTGCCCGCTTCCAGCCGGTACCCGCCGTCCGGTCCTTTGACCGCCGCGATCGGATAACCCAGGTCCCGCAGTCGGTCGACGTCGCGCCGCACCGTGCGGTCGCTGACCTCCAGGCGCTCGGCGAGCACCGAACCCGGCCAGTCCCGACGCGCCTGGAGCAGCGACAGCAACGACAGCAGCCGCGTGGAGGTTCTCCGCATGACCCCATCGTGCCCGCGGTAGCGGACACGAACTGACCGCTACCGGTGCGAAGCTGCTCCCATGACTGCTTCCAGCACCGCACTCGACTTTGAGAAGGGCGACCTGCTCACCGAGCTCGCCACCGTGCGCGGCCAGTTGCTCAACACCGTCCGGGGACTGACCGACGAACAGCTGGGCGAACGCCCGACCACGAGCGAGCTGTGCCTCGGCGGGATCGTCAAGCACGTCGCGAGCACCGAGGAGTCGTGGCTGCGGTTCATCACCGACGGGCCCTCGGCGATGAGCTTCGCGCTGCCCGACGGAGTCACCTGGGGCGACATCGAGGCCGGCACCGCGCGTGAGCACCCGCAGTGGATGATCGACCGGCTCGACGAGTTCCAGATGCTCCCCGGTGACACCCTCGAAGGGATCGTGCAGCGCTGCGAGGACGTCGCCGCCCGCACCGAGGAGATCGTGACCGCGCTGCCCGACCTGCTGATCACGCACCCGGTGCCCGACGCGCCCTGGAACGAACCCGGCACCGAGCTCAGCGCCCGCCGCGTGCTGCTGCACGTGATCTCCGAGATCGCGCAGCACGCCGGACACGCGGACATCATCCGCGAGAGCATCGACGGCCAGACGACCACCTGAGCGCATGACCGTTCTCGACACCCGCGCGCTCAACCGCGCGACGTTGGCCCGGCAGCTCCTGCTCCAGCCCGCGGACCTCGCACCGCGCGATGCCGTGGCGCACCTGTGCGGCGTGCAGGCCCAGGAACCGCAGGAACCCTTCGTCGGCCTCTGGTCCCGGCTGCGCGTCTTCGATCCGGCCGAGCTCTCGGAGCTGCTGATTCGGCGGAGAGTGGTGCGGACCCACCTGATGCGCCGCACCATGCACCTGCTGGCCGCCGAGGACGTCCTGTCCTGGAGGTCCCGGCACGACGCGATGCTGTTGCAGCGGGTCCTCGGCGTCCACCGGCGCGAGCTCGCGGAGGTCGACCTCGACGAGCTCGCGGCGGCGGGCCGGGAGGTGCTGGCGGAGTGCGGACCGCATTCGCAGTCCGAGCTGGCGAGAGCGATCGCCCACCGCTGGCCCGGGCAGGGCCTCCGCGCGCTGGGCGAAGCGGTGGTCGGCGCCCTGGTTCCCGTCGTGCAGCTACCGCCGCGAGGTCTCTGGCGCACCAGCGGGGCTGCCCGCTACCTGCCGGTTTCCTCCTGGCTGGGCCGGGACGTCGACCAGGAGTCACCCGACGACCAGGTCGGCCGGAACCTGGTGCGCCGCTACCTCGCCGCGTTCGGCCCGGCCGCTACCGCCGAAATCCGCGCATGGTCGGGCCTGGCCGGCCTGCCGGGCGCGGTGAAGGCGGTGCGTGACCAGCTCGTGTCCTTCCGGGACGAGCGTGGACGCGAACTGCTGGACCTGCCCGACGCGCCGCGCCCCGACCCGGACATGCCCGCGCCCGTGCGGTTCCTGCCCGCGTTCGACAACGCCATCCTCGGTTACGACGACCGCAGTCGGATCATCGACGACGAGCACCGCGGCCTGTCGGTGGCCGGCGAACGCGTCGTGCTGGTGGACGGCCGCGTCGCCGGAACGTGGGAGGTCGCACGGAGAACCGTGGACGTCGCTCCGCTGCACGGCTTCTCGCGCTCGCAGCGCGCGCAGCTGGTCGAGCAGGGGAGCGCGCTGGCGCTGTTCCTCTCCGATGGCGAGAGCGACAGCGCCCGCGTGACATGAGAGCTGTTGAGGAGTTGTCCTGCCTGGCGGTGCCGGTACCAGGATTGCCCGAAGGGGAGAGCGCAACGGCTCCGCTGGGTTCCTCCGTGGGCCACTCGATGTGTTCCGCGCACCCCCGGGGGTGGCGTCGATCCTCACCGGTGTGCACAGTGGGGCCCATGGTGTTCCGCGTACCGACGCCCTCTGACGTCCTCGGCCTGGCGAAGTCCACGGTGGGCTGGGCAGCTGAAACGGCCACGGCCGCTGCCACCGCTCCGGTCCGCGTGCTGGGTCTTCTCGGTGAGACCGAGAAGCTGGTCGGCCGCATCTCCACGGTGCTGGACCAGGTGGAAGACCTGGTCCAACGAGCCGGCGGCACCGTTGACGACGCAGAGGAGACGATCCAGGACGCCCGTGCGGTCGCCGTCGCGGCCGCTCCCATCGTGGCCGCCGCCGGTCAGGTCTCGACCATGGCGGAGTCGGTCGTGGGCAGGGCCAACGGGGTCTGCGACGACGCGGCCAAGACCGTCGCCGAGGCCCAGCGCACCTCGGCGAACGCCGATGAGCTCCTCTCGCTCTACGCGCCCACGGCCAAGAAGGCCGCGCCGCTGGTGGACAGGTTCGTCGAGGAGTTCTCCGACGCCGAGGTCGACGCGGCGATCCGCCTGGTCGACGAGCTGCCGCAGCTCACCGAGCACATCCTCACCGACATCCTGCCGATTCTGCGGACCCTCGACCGAGTCGGTCCCGAGATCCACGAACTCCTGGAAGTCACCTACGACGTCCGCCGGGCGATCGCGGGCATCCCCGGGTTCCAGTTCTTGCGCCGTCGAGGTGAGGACAAGGTCGACGACGAGGAGCCCGCGAAGCCGCAGCCGATCGCCGCAGCGAAGTGACCACGAGCCGGTCGTGACCTCAGGGCCGAGGTCAGCACTCCCACGGCTCCGCCGGAATGGGTTCCTCGGCCGGAACCCGCTGCCCCATGGGGACAGCCGGTGCGGCGCCGTGTGGTCCACCGGCACGGCGGGCGACCCGGGAGACCGGGTGATCGGGGTCACGCAGGTGGAACGAGTTGGGAGCGACTCCGGCTTCAGCCTTGCTCTGCCGAGCAACGCTCCTCGGGTGGCAGCAGTGCCGGGTACCAGATGTCGGTCAGCGTTTCCGCGGGGTCGGTGTCGGTGGTGTCCAACGTGCCCTGAACGGCCCAGCGTGTGAAGAAGCGCTCCAGCTGCGTCACCAGCAGCCCGACCCGCAAGCGCGCCTCGTCGCCGCGAGAGGGGCCCCACCGCTGCAGGTATCGCGGCATCGCGGCGGGCAGCTCGGCGACCGCTGCCGTCGCGATCGGCCGGAAGGAGGGCTCCAGGGCCACCGCCTCGTCCCACACCGGCAGGATGTCGCGGTTCGCCTCGAACCAGTGGAGGGCGTGGCGCAGCCAGTCGGTGAACCGGTCCCGCGAACCGCTGGCCAGCACCGCGTCCAGGTCGGCGTAGACCGAGACCGCGCGCTGTTGCGTCGTTTCGGCGCCGATCCGCCGCAGGACGTCGGGTTTGCCGTCGAAGTGCAGGTAGAAGGTCGCTCGACTGCACCCGACCTCGGAGGTGACGTCGTCGACCGTGACCGCCGCGTAGCCGCGCTCGACGAACAGTCGGCGGGCTGCCTCCAGCAGCGCGGCACGGGTCCGCTGCTTCTGCTGCTGCCGCAGCGTCAGGCGTTCGGTGTCGGTCACGGGCCCGACCATACAGCTGCCCATTCACTGGACACCACGTCAGCGAAATGGCAGAGTCGATCGCCGATCGCATCGCGACGAGGAGGTTGCCGATGGGTTCCGATCCGGTGGTCTGCATCATCGGCGCCGGTTGTTCCGGCTTCACCACGGCCAAGCGGCTCCACGACGCCGGAATCCGCTACGACTGCTTCGAAGAGTCCGACGACATCGGCGGGAACTGGTACTTCGACAACCCCAACGGGCGTTCCGCCTGCTACGAATCGCTGCACATCGACACCTCGACCACCCGTTTGCAGTTCGAGGACTTCCCAACTGCCGGTGCGTGGCCGGACTTCCCGCACCACACGCTGATCCACCGCTACTTCCGGGACTACGTCGAGCACTTCGGCCTGCGCGAGACCATCACCTTCAACACCCGGGTCGACGCCGCTCGGAGAAAACCTGGCGGGAGCTGGGAAGTCCGGCTGAGCAGCGGCGAGACGCGCGAGTACGACGCGCTGGTGGTCGCCAACGGTCACCACTGGAACCCGCGAGTCCCGCAGTACCCGGGCGAGTTCGACGGAACGACCCTGCACAGCCACTCCTACCGCAGCCCGTTCTCGCCGGTGGACATGCGCGGCAAGCGGATCGTGGTGGTGGGCATGGGCAATTCCGCGCTGGACATCGCGGCTGAGCTATCGCACCGCTCGATCGCCGAGCACGTCTGGGTTTCGGCTCGTCGCGGGGTATGGGTGCTGCCCAAGTACCGGGGCGGCAAGCCTGCGGACAAGCTGATGATGCCGCCGTGGATGCCGAAACCGCTGGCACTGCGGCTGGCGCGCAAGGCCATCAAGAGCAACGTCGGCGCGATGCAGGACTACGGCCTGCCCGAGCCGGACCACGAGCCGCTGTCCGCGCACCCGTCGGTGAGCATCGACTTCCTGGCCAAGGCCGGTTCCGGTGACCTGACCTGCGTTCCCGCGATCGAGCGGCTGGCCGGCTCGGCCGTCGAGTGCGCGGACGGCGCGCGGATCGAGGCCGACGTGATCGTGTTCGCCACCGGTTACACCATGAGCTTCCCGTTCTTCGACGACCCGGAGCTGCAACCCGATGCCGAGCACCGGTTCCCGCTGTTCAAGCGGATTTTCAAGCCGGGCATCGACAACCTGTACTTCGCCGGCCTCGCGCAGGCGTCGCCGACGATCGTCAACCTCGCCGAGCAGCAGAGCAAGCTCATCGCCGCGCACCTCACCGGCGAGTACCGGCTGCCCGGCGCGGCGGAGATGGACCGCATCATGGCGTGCGACGAGCGCAAGCACCTTCGGCAGTACTACGACGCTCCGAGGCATACCATCCAACTCGACTTCGCCCGATACGTGCGCGATCTGCACCGCGAGATCGCCGCAGGCAGGAAGCGAGCCCACCGATGAACGGTCACTGCGCCTCCCGTTTCGCGCCGCTGCAGGAACTGCTGGAACGCCGACTGGCCGAGGGCGAGGAGCGCGGCGCGTCGATCTGCGTCGTCCAGGACGGCGAGACGGTCGTCGACATCTGGGGCGGCGAAGCCCGCGAGGGCGTGCCCTGGGAGCGGGACACGCTGGTCAACACCTTCTCGGTGACCAAGACGATGCTCGCCCTCGTCGTGCTCGGCCTCGCCGATTCCGGTGAGATCGACCTCGACGCCCCGGTGGCCGACCACTGGCCGGAGTTCGCCGCCGAAGGCAAGTCGCAGGTTCTGGTCAGGCACCTCCTCGGGCACACCAGCGGACTTCCGGGCTGGGACGCGACGATGACCGTGGACGACCTCTACGACACGCGCCGGGCCGCGGCGCTGCTGGCAGCGCAGCAGCCGTGGTTCGAGCCGGGGCAGGGCTCGGGCTACCAGGCGATCACCCACGGCCACCTGCTCGGCGAGCTCGTGCAGCGCGCCACCGGGCGATCCCTGGGAACCGTGCTGCGCACCGACTACGCCGAGCCGCTCGGCGCGGATTTCTGGCTCGGCGCACCGGAATCGGTGGACGGCCGGGTCGCGGTCCTCAAGTCACCGCCGGGCGTGCCCGAGCTCGGTGAACTCGGTGCGCGGGCGCTGGCCAACCCGCTGCTGTCGATGCGGGTGACGACCGCGCGGGAGTTCCTGGCCGCCGAACTCGGCGGGTTCAACGGCCAGGGCAACGCCCGTTCGATCGCGCGGTTGCAGTTGGTGATCTCCCACGGCGGTGCCCTCGACGGCCGGCGCTACCTCTCGCCGGAGGTGGTCGAGCGGATCTTCGAGGTCCAATCCGATGCGCGCGACCGCGTTCTCGGCATCCACATCCCGTTCGGCATGGGCTACGCGCTGCCGATCCCGGAGCTGATGCCCACGCCGACCGGGCGGATCTGCTGGTGGGTCGGGCACGGCGGAGCTGTGGTGATCAACGACCTCGACCGGCGGATGACCATGGCCTACGCGATGAACAAGATGTCCGCCGAGCTCGTCGGCGCGACCAAGACCCGCGACTACGTGCGCACCACCTACGAGTGCCTGTCGGCGTGAGGACACGACGACGCCGGCGACCCTTCCGGGCCACCGGCGTCGCGGTGCATCAGGCTCCGAATCCCTTGAAGATGGTGGTGAACTCGAAGGGCTGCTGCTCGATGCTGCTGCACGTCGGCGAAACCGCGCCACCCGGGCAGTCGCCGTTGTCGCGGCCCGCGGACCAGAACGACAGCAAGCCGATCCCGTTGGCGTTGGCCCAGTCCAGCAGCTGGCGCGCGTGGTCCTGGGTGAAGGTGTTGCCGTTGAAGTTGCGGCCGATCATCGGAGTCACGCCCAGGCGGGCCTTGAGGTCGGCGTCGCTGAGGTTCGGCCAGATTCCCTTCATCTGGCGCAGGGTGCTCTCGGCGGCCGCGATCACCGCGTCGCCCCACGGCTTGCTGGAACCGAACTCCATCGTCATCGGGTTGACCAGCACGTCGACCCCGTACGCGGCTGCGCTCTGCAGCACCTGCAGCGAGTAGGGGTCGAGGCCGGTCTCATCGGCCTGGACGCGCAGCGTGTAGCTGACCTTGGTGCCGCGCTCCGCCTGGAGCTTGGCCAGCGCCTCGTTGACGACGTCGTGCGGGATGGTCGCCTCGACGTCGACGTCGAGGTGGTTGGCGCCGGTCGCGTCGAGGATCGCCTCGTAGGCGCCCAGCAGCTCGTCCGCGGTGCCGCACACGCTTTCCAGGTACGGGCCCATGGCGCCGCCGGTGGCGACGATGACGTCGCCGCCCATGGCTCGCAGTTCGTCGATCTGGCCCTTGATGGCCGGGTCGTCGACGGCCCGCTCGCCACCCCACATCGGGGTGCACCCGGCGGCGCTGCCGAGCACGAAGGCGAGCGTGAAGTGCTGCTGTCCGGTGGCCTTGGCGACCTCCGCCAGGGTGGGCTCCTCCTGCATCACGTCGATGTAGGGAGCGGACTTGATCTCGGCGGGCGCTTCCTGGGCGAGGGCGGAACCCGCGGCCAGCGGGAGCATCGAGCTCGCGACCAGGGCGGTGACGAGCTTTCGGGGGATTCGCATGGTGCTACTCCGGGGGCTCACTGGAACTCGGCGATGATCTTGGTGAATTCGTAGGGCTGCTGCTCGACGCTGCTGCACTTGCCGTCGGCCCATCCGCCGGGCTGGGTGCAGACGCGGTCGCGGTTGAGCGCCCAGTAGGAGAGGCGGCCGATCTGCTTCTGCTCGGCGTAGTCCAGCAGCGCGCGGAAGGTGTCCGGGGTGAACAGCTCGGACGGCTGGTCGGTGTGACCGTTCATGAGGATCACGCCGGTGCGCGCGTAGGCCGCGGCGTCGTCGAACTCGGGGTGCAGCTCGCGCAACTGCTCGTGGAACGCCTCGGCGACCGAGATGGCGCTGTTGGCCATGTCCTGCCCGGGGCCGCCGTAGTCGAAGTCCATGATCTTGAACAGGTCGATCTCGGCGCCCATGTCCTTGGCGCGCTTGATCTCGGCCTTGCCCGCTTCGTTGAGGCCGACGGTGGTCATCGGCAGCGTCAGCGTGACGTGAAGGTCGGGGTTGCTCTCCTCGAGCAGCTTGATGGCTTCGAAGCGCTTGGTCTCGTTGGGCACGTCGCCGAGGTCGTCGCCCTCGATGTCGAGGTCGATGTGCGTCAGCTGGTACTTGTCGATGACCTGCTGGTAAGCGTCCGCCAGAGCAGTGGCGTCGGCGCAGGCGGCGGCCAGCTCGATGCCGTTGTAGCCGCCGAAGGACACCGAGATGTCGCCGCCGGCAGCGCGCACCGCGTCCGCTCGGGCCTTCACGGCGGTGTCGGTGGCGACCTCCTGGCCGACCTTGCCGTCCCATGTGGGAGTGCAGGAGTCGGTGGAAGGGGCCAGGGCGAAGGCGAAGATGTAGTCCTCCTGCCCGCTGGCCTGGATCGCCTCGGCGATGTCCTGCGGTTCGTTGTCCAGCGGCATGTAGTACGGCGCGGCCTTGAGCTCACCGGGGGCGGCCTGCGCCGTCATGGTTCCGGCGATCGGCAGCACCAGCAGGCCGGCGGCCAGCGCCGCCCATCGGATCGGTTTCCTCGTCACAGGGTTCTCCCCTCACGGCGACCCGGTCGGTCGGGCGGGTCGTGGATCGATCCGGAAGCGCGGCGCGCTCGGCCCCGGATTCGCACTGCGGAGATCTCCGCTACCGGCGCGGCAGAAGCTATGTGCACCACGCCACGCGGTCAACGGGTTCAGACCACTTTGGCGGGACTGCGCAACGCCTCTGGCCCGCGCGCGTCATCCGCAGCGTCCCCGTGCCCCAGCGGGTTCCGCCGGACGCCGCGCGACGTCGTTGCGGGGGTGCCCGGCGTTAGCGGATTCCGGCGGTGCGAAGGATCACGATCTGCCAGCGGTCCTCAGCACGTGGACGAACGCATGCCACTTCAACCGTTCTTCCTGCGCACGACCGGGTTGAAGGTGTTTCGCCCGGTTCCGGCAGGTCCGGCCGGTGGGATCTAGGGTGACCGCCCATTGCCGCAGTACCCACTCGAAGGAGTGATCGGCTCCCCATGTCGAACGCCAACCCAACTCCCAGGCGCACCGCGTTGGTGGCGGCTGCCGCGCTCTCCACCGTGATGCTCGGCAGCACCCCGGCCACCGCCGAGCCCGAGTCGGGCGAGGCGTCGCAGGCAGCGCAGAAGCTGCGCGAGCTGTCCCGGCAAGCCGAGGTGATCACCGAGGACTACAAGAAGGCGCAGGACGATCACGCGGCCAAGCGCCACGACCTCGGCCGGTTCAACGCCGAGGCCCAGCAGGCTGACCGGGTCGCCGGCGAGGCCCGCGTGCAGGAGGAGAAGCTGCGCGGCCAGGTCGACCGGCTGAGCAAGGCCTCCTACAAGGGTTCGCAGATGAACTCGATCGCCGCGGTCCTCGGCAGCGAAACCCCGGACGCGTTCCTGGACCGGGCCTCCACGCTCGACCTGATGGCGCAGCACAACTCCGAGTCCGTGCACGCCTACGCCGATGCCACGCACCGCGCGGAGAACGCCCGCCGCCAGGCGTGGGACGCGCGCGCCGGTGCCGCCAAGGCGGAGTCCGACGCCGCGCGGCTGGAGGGCGACATCGCCGGCCGCAAGAAGGAGATGGACTCCCAGGTCGCCAAGGTCAAGGACCAGTACAACGAGCTCAGCGAGAAGGACAAGGACCTGCTGTCGGGCGTGCAGAGCGCCGTCGGTCAGCTCGCCGGTTCCGGCGCGGCGATCGAGGCGGTCAACGCGGCGCTGGACAAGCAGGGCTCCCCGTACGTCTACGGCGCCAAGGGGCCCTCGCAGTTCGACTGCTCGGGTCTGGTGCAGTGGGCCTACAAGCAGGCCGGTGTCGACCTGCCTGGGTCGACGCGCTCGCAGGTGTCGGTGGGACGTTCGGTGTCGCAGTCGGAGATGAAGCCCGGCGACATCATCTTCTTCTACAGCTCGGCCAGCCACGACGGCATCTACATCGGCAACGGCAAGATGGTGCACGCGCCGACCGAGGGTCAGTCGGTCTCCGTCGAAGAGGTCGAGTACATGGGTGAGGTCCACTCGGTGCGTCGCGTCGCCGGCTGACGGCTGATTGCGCGCAGCGGGTGGTGTTCCGCCGTTTCCCGACCGCACCGAAATCGGTTCCGCTACAGTCTGTGCTGGCTTGATCACTGGAAGCCAGATTCCTGGTTCCGTCCTCGCGTGAACCGAGGTTCGGGCGAGGCGGAGGACGTTGGGAGAACCCATGTTGAGCAGGATCGCGATGGTGTCGGTGACCGCTGCGGCCACCGTGCTGCCGTTCGGCGCGGGCAGCGCGGTGGCCGAACAGGCCTCGGCGCCCGAGCTCGTTGCGGGCACGCCGTGCACGGCGAGCGCGCATGCGTGCGTGAGCCTTTCGCGGAACCGCGCGTGGTTGATCCGCGCCGGCGAGGTCTACTACGGCGAAGCCTCGGCGCTCGGCGGCCGTCCGGAGAGCCCCACCCCGGCCGGCGTCTTCCACGTGACGTGGAAGGACGAGGACCACCACAGCGAGGAATTCGACGCACCGATGCCGAACTCGGTGTTCTTCACCAACACCGGCGTCGCGTTCCACCAGGGCAGCCTCACCGAGCGTTCCGCGGGCTGCATCCACCTGTCGAAGAAGTCCTCCGCGGTCTTCTTCGACAAGCTCCAGGTCGGCGACGAGGTCCAGGTCGTCCCGTGAGCGGAGAACCCTTGGGAGGGCCCGCGACCTTCGCGCACCACGTGCGGGAGTCACGGGCCCTTCGTCGCCTTCAGGACTGGGGGAGCGCGGCGTGCAGCGTCGCCGCCCACTGGGTGACGATGTTCTCGCGGCGCGCGGAGTCGTCGGTGAGGACGTCGGCGAGGCCGAGCCCGCGGGCGAGGTCGAGGGTGGCCTGGACGAGCCGTCGGGTGGTCGGGTCGGTGTCGTCCGCACCGAGCAGCTCGATCGCCGTCTGGTGCACCGTGCGGCCGAACTTCGCTTCCAGCGGCACGATCCGCTCCCGCAGGGACGGGTCCGCGGCCGCCGCCGTCCAGACCTGGAGGGCGGCCTTGAACAGCTCGCCGGTGTAGTGGTCGACGACCCTGGAGACCACGAATTCGGTGCGGCCGGGCCCTTCGGGCAGGTGGGTGCTCTCCTCCCGGATCTCGGCCATCCGCGCGTCGAACATGTACTCCAGGGCCGCGGTGATGAGGTCCTCGCGAGCTGGGAAGTGGTGCTGCGCCGCACCGCGCGACACACCCGCGCGCTGTGCCGCGGCGGTGACCGTCGTGGCCTCCCAGCCCTGGTCGGCCAGGCAGTCGATGGTCGCTTCCAGCAGGCGTTGCCGCGTCGCCCGGCTGCGGTCCTGCTTCGGCTCGCGCGACGACATTCCCCTCATCCCCCATCGGTGCTGCGGATCCGGCTCAGTACGACTTCGGCAGTCCCAGGCTGTGCTGGGCCACGTAGTTGAGGATCATTTCACGGCTGACCGGCGCGACCCGCGCGATGCGGGCGGCGCCGAGCATCGCCGCCAGGCCGTGCTCGGCCGTCAGACCGGAACCGCCGTGCGTCTGGATGGCGCGGTCCAGGGCGGCGATGCTGGCTTCGGCGGCCGCGTACTTGGCCATGTTCGCCGCCTCGGCGGCCTCCACGTCCACACCCGCGTCGTAGAGCGTGGCGGCCTTCTGCATCATCACCTTGGCCAGCTCCACCTCGATCTTGTGCTGCGCCAGCGGGTGGGCGATGCCCTGGTGCGCGCCGATCGGGGTCTTCCAGACCTGCCGCTGGTTCGCGTACTCCACGGCCCTGGTCAGCGCGTAGCGGCCCATGCCGGTGGCCAGGGCGGCACCGAGGATCCGTTCCGGGTTGAGACCGGAGAACAGCTGCATCAGCGCCGCGTCCTCCTCGCCGACCAACGCGTCGGCGGGCAGCCGCACGTCGTCGAGGAACAGCGTGAACTGCCGGTCCGGGGTGATGATGTCCATCTCCATCGGCTGCGCCACGAGATTCGGCGTGTCGGTGGGCACTACGAACAGCGCGGGTTTGAGCTTGCCGGAGCGGGAGTCCTCGGTGCGCGCGACGACCAGCACCGCGTCGGCCTGGTCGACGCCGGAGATGAACACCTTCTGGCCCTGCAAGATCCAGTCGGCGCCGTCGCGGCGCGCGGTGGTGGTGATGTGGTGCGAGTTCGAGCCCGCGTCCGGTTCGGTGATGGCGAAGACCATCGTCGTGGTGGCGTCGGCGAGGCCGGGCAGCCAGCGCTGCTTCTGCTCGGGCGTGCCGTACTGGGTGATGATCGTCCCGCAGATCGCGGGGGAGACCACGACGAGCAGCAGCCCGGCGCCCTGGGCGGCGAGTTCTTCCTGCACCAGCGCGAGTTCGTAGATCCCGGCACCGCCACCGCCGTACTCCTCGGGGATGTTCACGCCGAGGAACCCGAGCCTGCCCGCCTCGGACCACAGCTCCGTGAGCGGTTCGCGCAGGCGCGCCTTGGGCAAGACGTAGTCGACGTGGTTGTAGCGCTGGGCGAGCTTGGCGACGGAGGCGCGCAGTTCCTTCCGCTCGTCGGTCTCGATGAAGCTCATGCGTTCTCCTCGGTGTCCGGAGCGTCGACCACGGCGAGCACGGTTCCCACCTCGACCTGTTGTCCCGCGACCACGTCGAGCTCGCTGAGCAGACCGTCGGCAGGGGCTGCGACGGTGTGCTCCATCTTCATCGCCTCCAGCCACAGGATCGGCTGGCCTGCGGTGACGCGGTCCCCGGTGGCGGCGGCGAGACGGATGACCTTGCCGGGCATCGGGGCCAGCAGCGACCCCTCGGTGACCAGGTCGGCGGGGTCGGTGAAGCGCGGCACGCGCACCAGCGCGACCGGCCCGAGCGGGGAGTCGACGTGGACGCGGTCGTCGTAGCGGGTGATGTCGAAGCTCCGGCGGACCGGGCCGTGCTCGCCGGGAACGTCGAGCACGACGCGGTTCGGGGTCGCGTCCACCAGTGCGAGCCCCGGGTGGTTCGCGATCTCGAGGCCGGTTCGCTTGGCGGAGTAGGACACCTCGATCTCGCGGTCCCCGCAGGTGTAGGTCTTGGTCTGCGGCACCGACGGCAGGTTCCGCCACCCGGACGGGATCCCGGCGTTGGCGCGTGCGGTGAGCCGGTTCTCGGCGGCCGAGGACATCGCGGCGGCGACCGCGGCGAGGTCGGCGGCGTCGTCGGAGGCCAGCGGCCGGGACAGGGCGGCCAGGCCGTGGCGGTCGAAGAACGCCGTGTCCGTGTCACCGGCCAGGAACGCCGGGTGGCGCAGGATTCGCACGAGCAGGTCCCGGTTGGTGATCAGGTCGTGGATCTCGGCCCGCGTCAGGCTCGCGGCCAGCAGCCGTGCGGCCTCCTCCCGGCTCTCACCGAAGGAGATGACCTTGGCCAGCATCGGGTCGTAGTGGATGCCCACCGCGTCACCGCTGGCGAAACCGGAGTCCAGCCTGACCCCTGGAGAGCTCAGGGCGGAGAACTCCGCTGCGGTGTCGCCGAACTCGATGCGCTGCAGCGTTCCGCTCTGCGGGCGCCAGTCGTGCGCGGGGTCTTCGGCGTAGAGCCGGACCTCGATCGAATGACCGCGGGATGTGGGGGGTTCGGCGGGAAGCTCGTGCCCGTCGGCGATCTGCAGCTGGAGCCGAACCAGGTCGACTCCGGTGGTGTTCTCGGTGACCGGGTGCTCCACCTGCAGGCGCGTGTTCATCTCCAGGAAGAAGAACTCGCCCTGCTCGTCGGCCAGGAACTCCACGGTTCCCGCGCCCTCGTAGCCGATCGCCGAGGCCGCCAGTCGCGCTGACTCGAACAGCCGCTCCCGCAGCCGCGGACCGATGCGCTCGACCAGCGGAGAGGGCGCCTCTTCGACGACCTTCTGGTGCCTGCGCTGGATCGAGCACTCGCGCTCGCCGAGCGCCCACACCGTGCCGTGCGCGTCGGCGAGGACCTGCACCTCGATGTGCCGCCCGGCCTCCAGGTAGCGCTCGCAGAACACGGTCGGGTCGCCGAACGCCGACTCGGCTTCGCGGCGCGCGGCGTCGAGCTGCTCCGGCAGCTCGGCGAGCGTCCGCACCACCCGCATGCCGCGACCACCGCCCCCGGCCGAGGCCTTGACCAGGATCGGGAGTTCGGACTCGGTGACGGACTCGGGATCGAGCTCGGCCAGCACCGGGACCCCGGCGTCGGCCATCAGCTCCTTGGCCTCGACCTTGGAGCCCATCGACTCGATGGCCTGCACCGGCGGCCCCACCCAGCGCAGCCCTGCGTCGGAAACCGCCTGCGCGAACGCGGCGTTCTCCGAGAGGAACCCGTACCCGGGGTGCACGGTGTCGGCACCCGTGGACCTCGCGGCCTGCACGAGCCGCTCGGCCCGCAGGTACGTCTCGCCCGGGGTGTCGCCGGGCAGCCGGACCGCCACGTCGGCCTCGGCGACGTGCGGCGCGGACGCGTCGCTGTCGGAGAAGACCGCCGTGGTCGACAGGCCCATGCGGCGGGCGGTGGCGAAGACCCGCCGGGCGATCTCACCGCGGTTGGCGACCAGAACATGGGTGATCATCGCTGAGGACCTCACATCCGGAAGACGCCGAAGCCCTCGGCGCCTTCGATCGGGGCGTTGTGGATGGCCGACAGGCACATCCCCAGCACCGAGCGGGTGTCGCGCGGGTCGATGACGCCGTCGTCGTAGAGCCGTCCGGAGAGGAACATCGGCAGCGACTCGGCTTCGACCTGGTTCTCCACCGCCTCGCGCATCGCCGCGTCGCCGGCCTCGTCGAAGGGCTGGCCCCTGGCCTCCGCAGCCGCGCGGCCGACCATCGAGATCACCCCGGCGAGCTGCGCCGGTCCCATCACGGCGGATTTCGCGCTGGGCCAGGAGAACAGGAAGCGCGGATCGTAGGCCCTGCCGCACATGCCGTAGTGGCCGGCGCCGTAGGAGGCACCCATCAGCAGCGAGATGTGCGGGACCTCGCTGTTGGACACCGCGTTGATCATCATCGCGCCGTGCTTGATGATGCCGCCCTGCTCGTACTCGGCGCCCACCATGTAACCGGTGGTGTTGTGCAGGAACAGCAGGGGAGTCTCGGCGCGGTTGGCCAGCTGGATGAACTGGGTGGCCTTCTGCGACTCCTCGGAGAACAGCACGCCACGCGCGTTGGCGAGGATGCCGACGGGATATCCGTGCAGCTCGGCCCAGCCGGTGACCAGGCTGGTTCCGTAGCGCGGCTTGAACTCGTCGAAGTCGGAGCCGTCGACGACCCGCGCGATCACCTCGCGCGGGTCGAACGGCACCTTCAGATCAGTGGGCACCACGCCCAGCAGCTCGTCGGAAGGGTGCAGCGGCTCGCGCACCTCGGCGCGCGGCGCCGGGCCCTTCTTGCGCCAGTTCAGCCGTTTCACGATGGAGCGGCCGATGCGCAGCGCGTCCGGCTCGTCGACGGCGAAGTGGTCCGCCAAGCCCGACACGGAGGCGTGCATGTCGGCTCCGCCCAGCGACTCGTCGTCGGCGTCCTCACCGGTGGCCATCTTCACCAGCGGCGGGCCGCCGAGGAACACCTTCGAGCGCTCCTTGACCATCACCGTGTGGTCGGACATGCCCGGGATGTAGGCGCCACCGGCCGTGGAGTTGCCGAAGACCAGCGCGATGGTGGGGATTCCGGCCGCCGACAGCCGCGTCAGATCGCGGAACAGCGCGCCGCCCGGGATGAAGACCTCCTTCTGCGTCGGCAGGTCCGCACCGCCCGACTCGACCAGGGAGATCACCGGTAGCCGGTTGCGCTCCACGACCTCGTTGGCGCGCAACGACTTGCGCAGCGTCCACGGGTTGGAGGTGCCGCCACGCACGGTCGGGTCGTTGGCGACGATCATGCACTCGACGCCTTCGACGACGCCGATGCCGGTGACCACCGACGCGCCCACTTGGAAGTCGCTGCCCCACGCGGCCAGCGGGCACAGCTCCAGGAACGGCGAGTCCTCGTCGATGAGCAGCTCGATGCGCTCGCGGGCGGTGAGCTTGCCGCGCTTGCGGTGCCGCTCGACCTTCGACGGGCCACCACCGGCGACCGCCGTCGCGTGTGCCTCGTCGACCTCGGCGATCTTGTCGAGCATCGCCTGAGCGGCCTCGGCGTACTGCCCGGAACCGGTGTCCAGAGCGGATCGCAGGATCGTCATCCTCGGTACCCCAATCGGTTCGCCGCCAGTCCGGTCATGATCTCGGTGGTCCCGCCGCCGATGCCGAGGATGCGCATGTCCCGGTACTGGCGCTCGACCTCGGACTCGCGCATGTACCCGAGCCCACCGAACAGCTGCAAGGCCTGGTGGGCGACCCACTCGCCGGCTTCCACCGCGGTGTTCTTGGCGAAGCACACCTCGACGGTCAGGTCCTGCTCACCGGCGACGGCGCGTTCGGCCAGCCGTCGGGTGTAGACCCGGGCGACGTCGATCTTGCGGGCCATCTCGGTGAGCGTGTTCTGCACGGCCTGCCGGGTGATCAGCGCGCGGCCGAAGGTGTCGCGGTCGCGGCACCACTGCTCGGCCAGGCCCAGGCAGCGCTGCGCGCTGGCGTAGGCCTGCACCGCCAGCGAGAGGCGTTCGCTGAGGAACGCCTGGGCGATGTGGAGGAAACCGGAGTTCTCCGCTCCCACCATGTTCTCCGCCGGGACGCGGACGTCGGTGAAGGAGAGCTCGGCGGTGTCGGAGGCGTGCCAGCCCATCTTCTCCAGCTTGCGGGAGACGGTGAAGCCCGGCGCGTCCTTCTCCACCACCAGCAACGACACCCCACCCGCTCCGTCGTCGCCGGTGCGCACGGCGGTGACGACGTAGTCGGCGCGGCAGCCAGAGGTGATGAACGTCTTGGCGCCGTTGACCACGTAGTGGTCGCCGTCGCGGTCCGCGCGGGTGCGCAGGTGACCGACGTCGGAACCACCGCCGGGTTCGGTGATGGCCAGCGCCCCGATCTTGTGCCCGGCCAGCGTGGGTCTCACCCACCGCTCGATCTGCCGCGGATCACCGGCAGAAACCATGTGCGGCACCGCGATTCCGCAGGTGAACAGCGAGGCGAAGGTGCCGCCGGAACAGCCGGCGTAGTGCATCTCCTCGGCGATGACCGCGGCGTCGATGAGGTCACCGCCGCCACCGCCGACCTCGACGGGCAGCGCAGCGCCGAGCAACCCCAGCGCACCGGCCTTCTCGTGCAGCAGGCGGGGCAGTTGGCCGTCGCGCTCCCACTGGTCCTGGTTCGGCAGGACCTCGGTCTCGACGAAGCGGCACGCGGTTTCGCGCAGCACGCGCCGCTCGTCGTCGTCCCACCGGTTCACAGCAGTGCCTCCGGAACGTCGATGTGCCGGGACCGCAGCCACTCGCCGAGTCCCTTCGCCTGGGGGTCGAAACGGGCTTGGGCCGCCGCTCCTTCACCGAGGATTCCCTCCACGACGAAGTTCAGCGCTCGCAGGTTGGGCAGCACGGTGCGGGTGATCGGCAGCTCGGCGGCCTCCGGGAGCAAGGCGCGCAGGCGATCGACGGTGAGCGCGTGCGCCAGCCAGCGCCACTGCTGCTCGGTGCGCACCCACACGCCGACGTTGGCGTTGCCGCCCTTGTCACCGCTGCGCGCGGCCACGAACGTGCCCAACGGGACCCGCCTGCTGGGACCGTCGGGAAGTGGTTGCGGCAGAACCGGTTCGGGCAGCACCTCCAGCGATCGCGTCTCGGACGTCGGCGGCACGTCCACCCGTTCACCGCCCGGGAGCACCGCCACGTGCGGCACCTGGGCCGGGTCGACGTACCCCGCGGTGAACACCCCGTACGGCGAGGCCTTGCCGGGGACGCTGGTGAGACTGCACCCGGGGTAGCTCGCCAGCGCCATCTCCACGGCCACACCGGAGAACGCGCGTCCCACCACGTCCTGGTCGGGATCTCGCACCACGCAGCGCAGGATCGCGCTCGCCCGCTCCTCGGTGTCGGCGTCCGGCCGGTCGAGCCGCGACAGGGTCCAGGTCAGCCCGGACGGTCGCCGGACCAGCCCGGCTTCCAGCTGGCGTTGGGCGAGTTGGGCCTTGGCCTCGACGTCCAGACCGGTGAGCACGAAGGCCATCTCGTTGCGGAACCCGCCGAGGTCGTTGAGCGAGACCTTCAGCTCGGGCGGCGGTGCTTCGCCACGCGTACCGCTGATGCGAACCCGGTCGGTGCAGTCCTGGCTGACCTCGATGGTGTCGAGCCTGGTGGTGACGTCCGGGCCCGCGTAGCGCGCGTCCTGGACCTCGTACATCAGCTGCGCGGTCACGGTGTCGACGGTGACCGCGCCACCGGTGCCGGGGTGCTTGGTGATCACGCTCGTCCCGTCCCGCCGCAGTTCGGCGATCGGGAACCCGGGCCGGGTCAGGTCGGCGATCTCGGTGAAGAACGCGTAGTTGCCGCCGGTGGCCTGCGTCCCGCACTCGATGACGTGACCCGCGGCGACCGCTCCCGCGAGCGCGTCGTGGTCGGCGCGGTCCCAGCCGAAGTGGGCCGCGGCCGGTCCGACGATGACAGAGGCGTCGGTGACCCTGCCGGTGACCACCACGTCGGCACCTGCGTTCAAGCACTCCGCGATGCCCCAGCAGCCGAGGTAGGCGTTGGCCACCAGGGGCGAGCCGAGGTCGAGTTCGGCGGCACGCGCGGTGAGGTCGTCGCCCTCGACGTGCGCGACCGACACCTCCAGCCCCAGCCGGTCGGTGAGCTCGCGGATCCGCGCGGCGAGACCGGTGGGGTTCGCGCCTCCTGCGTTGGCCACGATCCGCACGCCCCGCTCGGCGGCGAGGCCGAGGCATTCCTCCAGCTGGCGCAGGAAGGTCTTGGCGTAGCCGAGCTCGGGGTCCTTGAGCCGGTCGCGGCCGAGGATGAGCATCGTCAGCTCGGCCAGGTAGTCGCCGGTGAGCACGTCGAGCTCGCCGCCGGTGAGCATCTCGCGCATGGCCGAGAACCGGTCGCCGTAGAAGCCGGAGCAGTTGCCGACCCGGAGGAGTTCGGAGTCGGCGCCGATCACGAGTGCTGCCCCGGCTTCCGGCCCTCGCCGGGCGCTCCGGCGAACGCCTGCGCGATGGTCAGCCAGTGCGCGGCGTCGCCCCCGGTGGTCTCGACGGCGAGGTCGTCCGGATGCCGCCGCTGGGTGACCAGCAGGCAGAAGTCCAGCGCGGGGCCGGTGATCCGCTGCGCGGCGTCGGCTGGCCCCCACTCCCACGCTTCACCGCCGGGACCGACCAGTTCGACGCGGAACAGGTCGGCCGGCGGGGTCTGGCCGTGGGCGGCGTAGGCGAAGTCGCGGGTGCGCACGCCGATGTGCGCGACGTTGCGGAGCCGCGCGGTGGGGGTGCGGGTGATGCCGAGCGCGTCGGCGATGTCCTGGCCGTGCGCCCACGTCTCCATCAGCCGCGCGGTGGCCATCGAGCCGACGCCCATGGGCGGTCCGAACCAGGGGAGCTTGCGCCCGTCCTCGACGCTGCGGAGCGCTTCGGCGAGCCGGGCGCGGCCGAGGCGCCACGTCGAGATCAGGTCGGCGGGCCGGGCGCGAGCGCGCTCCTCGGCGCCTTCGTCGACGAAGCCGAGGGGGTTGCGCGCGGCCTGGTCCACGACGGCCGCGAAGGCGTCGGGATCGGTCGCCGACAGCAGCGCCACGTCGTCGGTCCAGGCCAGGTGGGCGATCTGGTGCGCGATCGTCCACCCCTCAGCGGGAGTGGGGAGGGCCCAGCGCTCCTCGTCCAGCTCGGTGACGAGCTCGTCGAGCTCGTCACCTTCCACGCACATGTCGTCCAGCAGAGCGCCCACGTTGGCCATGCCGACCAGGGTGGGCCCGAGCCCGAGAAAAATCAAGCGCGCTTGATTGGTTTAGCGGGGACGTGAATTCGGTCGTTGTGGCGCAGGAGAGGGTGAGCAGCAGCTCTCCGGCGCCGTAGACGCGGTTGCGCAGGTCGCCGGTGCGCAGTTCGGCGAGTGGCCTCGACCCGGACCCGCGCGGTCATCGACGCCGTGGACCGCGGCAGGCAGCGCAGGCCGGTGGGTTCGCAGGTGTTGAGCTTGCCGACATGACCGCGCTCGACGAGCGGCGGGTGCCGAAGGTGACCACCGCGCCGCCCTCCTCACCTGAAACCACTCGCGTCAGCACTGAAACAGCATGTTCCACAGCGATTTCCGTCGTCGATGGCGTCCCGGATCTCCGAGAGCATCGCTACCGGAGGGACTTCCGCGTCGATCGCGCCACGACCGGTGAACCGGCCCACGTGCAGACCGGCGGGTTCGACCCGCGATGGTGTCCAGGTGCACGTTGAACATCGCCGTCGCGGATCGCGGCAGGTCGGGCCCGGTGCGCAGCAGCAGGCCCGGCTGCGCGTCGAGGAGTCCCGGCTCCGCGCGGCGAACGACCTCGGGCACGTCGGCGCGTTCGAGCACCCTCGGATCGGGCGGTCCGTGGTGCAGCACCTCGAACCCGACCTCCTCGGCGGCGCGGGCGTAGCGGCGCTTGGCCTGCTGCCAGAGCTGTTCGGGCTCCGCGGTTTCCAGCGGGCTGACCGTCGCGCGTGCCCACCAGCTCCAGGAGCAGCGCGCAGTCGTCGTCGGTGAAGGGCATCAGGCGACACCGGTGGATGCGGTTTGCAACAGCTCCTCCAGCCGTCGCCCGGCCCGCAGGAACGGAGCCGGATCGGTGGCGGTCAGTCCCTCGTGGGGTCGCGCGAGCAGGTGCGGTTCGAGGGAGAACGCGCCGTTGTAGCCGTGGTCGAGCAGCATCCGCAGGCACTCGTGCACGCGCGCGGTCCCGTCACCGGGAAGCACGTACTCGGCGTGGCCGGGAGAGCCGACGGCGTCCTTGACGTGCACGTGCTCGACGTGCGGCAGGATGCGCTGGAGCACGTCGACGGCGTCGTAGCCGTGATCGACGCCGTTGCCCACGTCGAACAGCAGTCGCAGGCACGGCCCACCGGCGTCCACCAGCCGCAGCATCCGCTCGGGGTCCGAACCGGCCCAGCCCGTGCAGTTCTCGTGCAGCAGCACCACGCCGTGGCGGGCCGCTCGGTCGCCCAGCAGCGCGATCCGGTCCAGTACACGCGCCTGCCACTCCGGTTCGTCCAGCCCGTCGGAGAGGTAGGACATGATCCTGATGTAGCGGGTGCCCAGGCTCGCGCACCGCTCGGCCAGCACGTCGAGTTCCCGCATGTCCGCGGTCGGTGGCGCGGTGATGGGACGTGACCGGTTGCCGATGCGCGAATCCAGGCACACCACGCGCAGCCCGGTGGCTCGGAGCGCCCGGCGCACCCGCAAGAACCGCGACGAGTCCAGGTCGGCCAGCGCGAGGCCGTCGACCGCGCGCAGCTCGATGCCGGGCCAGCCGAGGTCGGCGATCGCGGCGATCTGCTCCGGCAGCGCGGCGGCGGCTTCGTCCCCGATCCCGGCGAGTTGGTCAGCGTGCATGCGCGAGCGTCCTCTCCTTGGCGGCGGTGAGCAGCCGGGTGATGTCGGCGTGCAGGCCGAAGGTGCCGTGCTCGCCTGCCGGTCGCAGGTGGTGGAGGTAGGTGCGGACCATCCAGCGGGTCAGCGCGTCGTCGCGGAAAACTGCTCTGCGCCCGTTGATGTCGAGCTGGGCGTGGTCGTCGTCGGCCCCGACCGGGTAGTGGCCGACGGCCCGGACGCCGTCGAGATCGAGGGTGATGCGGCGGCGCCGGTTCGGCGCGGTCAGGTCCGACCTGATCTCGCTGCGCACGCCGCTCGCGTGCGTCAGAGCCAGCCGGGCGCTGCCCAGCCTGGGCAGGGCGGTGTCGGCGAAGCGCATGTCGGCGCACTCGGCCTCGGCGAGGTCGGCCGCACCTGCCAGCCGCAGCACCACGCCGAGCGCGTGCGGCAGCTCCACGTCGAACGCGGTCGGGTGCAGGCTGCTCGCGCAGGAACGGGTGGGGCGGGTTTCGTCCTGGTCGAAGGTGATCGACCGCAGTCCGCCGCGCCCGACGAGGCCGGTCAGGTGCTCGGTGAGCCGGGAATCGAGCCAGTGGCTGACCACCGCGACGTCCAAGGCGTGCCGGTCGCGCAACGCGCTGATCGCCGCGAGCCCGTCCAGGTCGGTGGCCAGCGGTTCCTCGACGATGAGGCGGCGGAAGCCGTGCTCGGCGAGTTCGGCGAGGACCGCCGCGCGACCCTGCGGCGGCGTGCAGACGTGGGCGACGGTGCGGTTCGGGTCGAGCAGCGCGGACGCGGAGGCGATCGAGTCGGTCGCGGTGACGTCCGGCCGGTGCCGTCTCGCGTCGGGGTCGCAGGCCACCACGGGACCTGGTGCGAACAGCCCGGACGCGACCTCGCGTGCCTGCGCCAGCGCCCGCAGGTGCAGGCCCGATCCGGCACGGCCGAACCCGATCACGAAGGGTTGCAGCATGACGCGATGTCCTTTGTGGACCAGTAGGTGGCGCGGGAACGCCGGAGAGCCCGGCTCCGGCCGACTGTACAGATCACCACCGGAGCCGGAAGTCGTTCTGCCGACGTGAAAACGGTGTCTCACTGGAAGGAGTGAAGATGTCTCGTCCACCCGTCGGAGACGATCAGGAGTCGTTAGGTTCGATCCAGGTGCGGCAGCGGTGCGGAGTGCTTCGCAGGGGGTTGGTCGGCGGTGTCCCTCGGGACGGGATTCGTTGGGCGAGTGGCGGAGGGACCCGTTCCGTTCCTCTCCCAGGCGCGCACCTTCGAAAGGCCCTGCCCGGAGATCAGCGCCCAGGCCTGCGACGTCTTCGACGACCGCAAGTTCTCGCACGGGGAGCAGGTCGGCGAACTCGCGCTCGCGGGGAGTACCGGTGCGCGACGGGTGGTCGACGCTTCCGTGCACAACTGGGCACCCGGACGTGCTGAACGCGGCGACCTCCGGGCGTGATCCCCAGGAACCCGACACGTCCTGCGCGGCTGCTGGAGAGGGACGGCCGGGTGGTGCTTCCCGACGGCACGTCGGTGTGCACCGACCGGCGGGAACTCGCCGCCGACCCGCGGTCCGAGCGCGCCCCTGGACCACACCACGCACGTGTCACCACAGCCCCTGGGAGTTCGCATGACCTGGACGTCGCGCAACGGGATCGAGATCCGCGACCTGGTGCCCGCCGAGCTGCGCGCGCACTGGGTCGAGCAGGGCTTGTGCCCGGACCGACCGATCTACGACCTGTTCACCGACCGGGTCAGGTCGCACCCGCGACGCGAAGCCGTCATCGACGGCGAGGTGGCGTTGGCCTACCAGGACCTCGACCAGGCGGTGCGGCGCGTGGCCGCCGCGCTGAGCGCCGAGGGGTTCGGCGAGGGCGACATCATCGGTATCCGGTTGCCCAACGGGTGGCGCACGGTGGTCGCGGAACTCGCGGTCGCCGCCATCGGAGCCGTGGTGCTGGCCTACCCCGGAGGGACCGGAACCAAGGACACGATCAGCCTGCTGGGCCGATCCCGCGCCGCAGCGGTCATCTTCAGCGACCCCGCTGATGCCGAGGTCGCCACCGGGCTGCCGACGCTGCGCGCGGCGCACGTCTTCGACGACCTCGACAGCGGCGCCGACTGGCACCCGCCGGAACTCGACCCCGAGGCACCGGTGCGCATCCTGGTCACCTCCGGCTCGCAGTCCGAACCGAAGATGATCGCTTACTCGCACAACGCGATGGCGGGCGGCCGGGCCAACTACGTGAGGGCGTTGAGCGGAGGCGACGAGCCGATGCGGGCCCTGGCGCTGATGGAGCTCGCGTCCTCCTACGGCTCGCTCGTCACCCACGTGAGCATCGCCGCGCTCAGTGCGACGGTCGTCCTGCAGGACCGCTTCGACGCGGGCGACGCGCTCCGCGCGATCACCCGGCACCGGCCGACCCACCTGTTCGGATTGCCCACGATGCTGCGCAGGCTCACCGAGCACCCGGCCGAAGCGGACGAGGACCTGTCGAGCCTGCGAGCGGTGGTGTCCAGTGCGGCACCGCTGTCGGACGTCACCGCCCGCGCGTGCACCCGACGGTTCGCCGCGCGCGTGATCACCGTCTACGGCTCGTCCGACGGCATCAACTGCCACACGGCGCTCACCGGCACCGGCGAGGGGACGGGAACCGGCTCACCGGACCCGGAGGTCGCCGAGATCCGCATCGTCGACGAGCTCGGGCGTGACGCCGGTCCCGGTGAGGCAGGGGAGATCTGGGCGCGCGGGCCGATGACGCCGCTGAGCTACGTCGCCGATGCCGAACTCGACGAGCGCTACCGCACGCGGGGCGGGTGGGTGCGCAGCGGTGACCGGGGCGTGCTGGACGAACTCGGGCGGCTGCACGTGCACGGCAGGATGGACAACATCGTGTCGCGCGGCGGTTACCAGATCAGCCCGGCCGAGGTGGAGCGGGAGATCGGCGCGCATCCCGGCGTGGTGGACGTGGCCTGCGTGCCGGTCCCGGACGATGACCTGGGGGAGCGGCTGTGCGCCTGCATCAGCCAGGCCGCCGGGAGCGAGGACCTGACCCTGGGCGAGGTCACCGCGTTCCTGGAGGCGGAACGGGGGCTGGAGCGGCGCAAGCTCCCGGAGTTCCTGCTCCGGTTGCCCGAACTGCCGCTGGCGCCGACCGGCGAGGTCTGCCGGCGCACGGTCACCGCGCTCGCCACCGAGCGCTTCGCTGCGGACCAGCCCGCGATGAGCTCCACGTCCGGCCTGCCGTAGTGGTGTTCGCGGATCGCGAGGAGCAGTTCGTCGCGGCACAGCGTTCCGCGGAGGAGGTGGCGATCTGAGCTTCGGTGATCGTCCTCTCGCGGGGACCCCGGCCTGGTCGGCGCAGAGGTCGGAGAGTCCGCCGAGGGAGGCGCGGAGCCGCGAGGCCGCGGGGTAGGCCCGGTCGACGCCGAAGGCGCGGGCGATCCGCTCGGCCTCCAGCTCGACGTCCTGGCGGGTCAGCCGGCGCTGCCGACGAGGTCCCAACGGGCGATCCGGGTCTTGATCCGGCCCTGCGCAACGCACCGATCCACCCGACACCGTCCACGACCGACTGTGAATTCCACTGGAACGACGCGACAGTAGCCGGTGTGGATCAGCTCGCCGGATCGCGCGCCGCGACCGCGGGAACTGGGTAGGTTCGTTCGCGCCCCGTTCCGAGAGGTGGTGCTCGTGGAGTCGTTGGCCGCGGAGATCGAGGGAATCGCGCTGGTGGACCACCACGCGCACGGGGTGCTGCCCGCTGATCCGGGTCGGGCGGAGTTCGAGGGCCTGCTCACCGAGTCCGATCGCGCCGTTCCGCCGTGGATGACGCAGTTCGACTCGCCGCTCGGGTTCGCCGTGCGGCGGTGGTGCGCCCCGGTCCTGGGGCTGGCGCCGCACACCTCGCCGGAGGAGTACCTGGCGGTCAGGCGATCGCTGGGATGGAACGAGGTGACCCGGCGGTTGCTCGACGCCTCCGGAGTGGGGTGCGTGCTGCTCGAAACCGGGCTGGACAGCGGTCTCGGTGTGGCGGACCTCGCCCGGTTGTCGGGAAGACCGGTGCACGAGGTCGTCCGCCTGGAAGCGGTGCTGGAGGAGGTCGCGCGGTCCGGGGTGTCGGCGGTGGAGCTGCCGTCGCGGTTCCGCGAGGCGCTGGCGAGCCGGTCGCCGGTGGGCCTGAAGAGCATCATCGCCTACCGGTACGGCTTCGACTTCGACCCGGAGCCGCCCGGTGAAGCCGAGGTCGTCCGAGCGGCCGGCACGTGGCTCCAGGAGGGCGCTCCCCGGGTGAGCGATCCGGTGCTGCTGCGGTTCGCGCTGTGGGCGGGCGTGGAGCGCGGACTGCCGATCCAGCTGCACACCGCCTACGGCGATCCCGACCTGGAACTGCACCGCTGCGACCCGCTGCTGCTGACCCGGTTCATCAAGAACGTCGAGCCGCACGGCGTGGACCTGCTGTTGCTGCACTGCTACCCGTTCCACCGCAACGCCGCCTACCTCGCCCAGGTCTTCCCGCACGTCCACTTCGACGTCGGGCTGGCGATCAACCACACCGGCGCGCGGTCGGAGGCGGTGATCGCAGAATCCCTGGAACTCGCCCCGTTCGCCAAGGTCCTCTACTCCTCCGACGCCTGGGGACTGCCGGAGCTGCACCACCTCGGCGCTCGGCTCTGGCGCACGGGGATGAGCCGGGTGCTGGCCCGCCACGTCGAATCCGGCGACTGGCACCTCGACGACGCGGTCCGGGTGGCCCGCATGATCGGGCGGGACAACGCCGGGCGCGTCTACCGCCTGCGCGACGCGCCACCGTGACGACGATCCGGTGAGGCGGTGGCGGATTCGAGCCAAGTGCCCGGTATCACCCACCGTGAGGTGTGGACGGTGGCGCCCCTGATCGTTACGTTGGTGGCCGCCCACCGGAGTTGACGACGTTGTTACGGGGAGGGATCAGGCGATGGCGCCTCTTGACCTGCTGTGCGCTGTGCTGATCCCGCTCGCGCTGGTAGTCGGAACGGTTGCCGCGATGGTCGGCCGGAAGGTCGTCGCGCAGCGTCTCGCGGTGACCTCCGGCGCACTCGCTGTAGTGGGCCTGGCGTTGGTCTCGGTGGTGTCGTTGTTCGGCTTGTGAGTCGACGCCCCGGCGCGGGCTGTTGGAACGCGGTGTGCGGGTCGGTAGGAACGACGTGAGACCACCTGATCGTCACGCCGGGAGGAACACCGTGTCCGCAGCCGAATTCGCGCGCGATCTGCGCGCTCGTGAGGAGCTCGTCGGGTACTGGATCGCGCTCGACGCCCCGGCCGCCACCGAGCGGATCGCGCGGGTGGGCTACGACTACCTGGTCGTCGACGTCCAGCACGGGCTCATCGGCCATTCCGGGGTGATCAACGCGTTGCTGGCCATCGATGCCGCCGGCGGTGCGAAGGGGCTGGTCCGGGTCGCGGCGAACGAGCCCAGCGGGATCGGCCACGCCCTGGACGCGGGGGCCGCCGGAGTCATCGTCCCGCTGGTCGACACGCCTGAGGACGCGGCCTCAGCGGTCGAGGCCACCCGCTACCCGCCGCGCGGGCGCCGCTCCTACGGTCCGATGCGGTCGGGCCTGCGAGTCGGCCCCCGGCCGATCGAAGCGGACGAGTCGACGGTGGTGATCGCGATGATCGAGACCGCGCAGGGCTTGGCCAACGTTCGCGAGATCTGCGCGACCGCCGGGCTCGACGGGGTCTACGTCGGCCCTGCCGACCTGTGCCTGGCCGTCGGCGGTGCCCACCCGGGAGATCCGGACGTGGCCGAGGAGTTCGAGGCCGCGGTCGAGGAGATCCAGAGCGCGGCGGCGGAGGCGGGCATCGCCGCCGGGTTCCACGTGTCCGACGGCGACGAGGCCGGACCGCGGCTCGCCCAGGGCTACACGTTCGCCAGCATCTCCTGCGACCTGGTGCACCTGGAGGCCGCCGCAGCCGGTCACCTGCGCGTGGCCAGGGGGTCGGCCCAGCGCTGAGGCCCTGAGCGCGCAGCAGCCCCGGAGCCGTTTCCTCCTCGGTGAGAAGGCCGAACCGGACGCAGTTCGGGGCTCCGGGGCCGGGTAGCTGCCTGGTATTCGCCGACCGCTCTCCCGCGTCGGGATCCACAGGTTTCGGGATTCGCACACGTCGGGTCGGCTGATGTGCCGTGGGCGGTCCTAGCGGACAGCCACCTCACAAGTCCTGTTGGTATTCAACGTCGGACCACCTCCTTTCCTGTGTGTCCGCAGGTTATGCCGCGTCCCGTTCCATCGGCAACAGATTTTTCCCGGTCCCGCTTTCGCAGGTCAGGGCCTCATCCAGTGGTCGACGCCCGGATCGTTGACACCCCTACCCCCTAGGGGTATGTTTTTTGGCAGGATGAAGGTGGACCGTCGCGGGGAGGGCATCATGGACCACGAGCACCACCACGCCGGTGTCGAGCAGCAGGACGGTCGCGCGCTGACCCGGTCAGCCATCAGCGCCACGGCGCACTGCCTGACCGGCTGCGCCATCGGCGAAGTCCTCGGCATGGTCATCGGAACCGCGCTCGGCTGGGGGGACCTGGCCACCATCGCGCTCGCGATCGCGCTGGCGTTCCTGTTCGGCTACAGCCTGACGATCGTTCCCGTGCTGCGCGCGGGCGTCGGCCTCGGCGCGGCCATCGGCGTCGCCTTCGCCGCAGACACGCTGTCGATCACCGTCATGGAGATCGTCGACAACCTGTTCATGGTGCTGATCCCTGGTGCCATGGACGCGGGCCTGGTCAGCTGGCTGTTCTGGGTCTCGCTCGCCGCGGCCCTGGCCATCGCCTTCGTGCTCACCGTCCCGGTCAACCGGGTCCTGATCAGGCGGGGCAAGGGCCACGCCGTGATGCACCAGTACCACTAGTCAGGAGCTGTTGCGGAATCGCTCGTCCCACCTGGCGGCTCCACCAGAACCGGTCAACGCCGCTGGTGGCAGGCCCGGTTAGGCTCGGGCCATGCCGATGTCTCTTCGTCTCGCCACCAAGGAGGACCGGCCCGCGATCCTCGAACTGCTCCGTTCCGCGCAGGAGAGCGCGGTGCCCGAGGCCAAGCGCGGGGAACAGGGGTTCGTCCCCGGCGAGTGGGACGAGGAGGTGCTGGAGGCGTTCACCGAGGGTCCCGGCACGTTCCTGGTGGAGGACAAGGACAAGCTCGCCGGGGTCGTGCTGACCTCGGAAGGCGGCAGCGCGCTGCCCGGACCGGCGCAGCGGACCGCGGAGCTGACCAAGAACCTCGAAGGTCCCGTCCTGCACTGCGGCCCGGTGGTGGTCGCGCCGAAGTACCGCGGCAAGGGCGTCGTCCGGATGCTGCTGTCGGGCATGGCCCTCATGCTCGGCGACCGGTACCCCAGCGCCGCGCTCTTCGTGGAGAACACCAACCAGCGCGCGTTGAAGGCAACCCGGGCGCTCGGCATGAAGAAGCACACTCGGTTCACCCTCGACGACCGCGCCTACACGGTCTTCACCTTCGCCCCGGGTGACTTCAGCCCCAGACCGGCCAGGTGATCACCCGCCGAGGCGGGCGAGGGCCTCGGCGCTGCTCAGGCAACCCGCGGTCGTGAGGTTCAGGTTCGCCACGGCCGCCTGGTGGACGGCCGGGTCCGCCGCCGTCGTGCAATCGGTGACGACGTGGGCGGTGAAGCCCAGATCGGTGGCGTGGCGGGCGGTCTGCTCGACCGTCAGGTTCGTGGCGACGCCGGTGATGAACAGCGTGTCGATCCCCCGGGCGGTCAAGCGGTCGGGCAGGTCGTTGCCCGCGAGGCCGGAGAGCTTCTGGTTGTCCACCACGTCCAGCGCGCCGGACATCTCCGGGATCAGCTGCGCACCGGGGGAGTCGGGGCGGAAGAGCTCCTGGGCCTCGCCGACCGCGCGCATGAACTCGGTGTTGCGCACCAGCTGCCCCTCGCCCTCCGGGACGGTGAAGCGGGTGAACACCACCGGCGCGGTCGCCTCGGCGTGGAAGCGCGCCGCGCGCTCGACCACGCCGCTGCGGGCCACCGGTTCGGCGAGCATGCCGCCGAAGAACCCCTCGGGTTTGATCACGTTGACCTGCCAGTGCAGCGCCAGTACCGCGTGTGAACCGTTCGCCATGCCCGAATCGTGCCCGATGCAACGGCCAGGTGGCGGGAGGGGGGAATGCGGACTCCACGTAGTGGATCCATGACCGATGTCGGTCTCGCGTGTTTCTGCCGGGAACGCCGTCGTTCAGCCGTGGTCGCCATCGACGTAGAACCAGGTCTTGCCACGGCGGGTGAAGCGGCTGTGCTCGGTGAGCGACCCGGTCGCACCGTCGTGGCGGTAGAGGGCGCGGAAGTCCACGGTTCCCTCGGCGTCGAAGGGACCGCCGCCGGTGCGGCTCAAGATTTCCAGGCGGAGCCAACGCTGCGCCGGGTCGAGGTCGAGCTCGGCCGGGCGCGTCTTCGGGTGCCAGGTGCGCAGCAGGTAGTCCGCGTCGCCGACCGCGAACGCCGAGTAGCGCGACCGCATCAGCTGCTCGGCCGTGGCCGCGTCGCGCTCACCGGCGTGCAGCGGTCCGCAGCACTCGCCGTAGGGTTCGCCAAGTCCGCAGGCGCACAAATCCTTCACGCTCACCTGGGAAGTTTCTCATCCGCCTCACCGGTGCCGCCGGGTGCGCTCGATCGCGGCGGCGCGGTCGCGCAGGACCTCGTCGTTGAAGATGCGGGCGCGCTGGGCCAGCGAATCCCGGATCAGCGGGTGAGCGGCCGCGACGTCGGTGGACTCGGCGGGATCGGTGTCGAGGTCGAACAGCACCTCGCGCCCCAGCTCCGGCCAGACCGTCGCGGGCCACAGCAGCTTCCACCGGTCCTGGCGCGCGGCGGCGACGTTCCACACCCAGTCCGGGTCGACCTCGCCAGTCGGCCCTTCCTCCAGGTCGCCGTAGAAGTACAGCGTGCGTCCGCGCGGCATCGGCTCGCCCGCCAGCGCGGGAGCGATGCTGATGCCGTCGATGGGCCGATCGGCCGGGGGCGGGGGCGCACCGGCCAGGTCGATCAGCGTCGGCAGCAGGTCCACGAACGAGATCGGGTACCGGTTCTCACCGACGGGGACCCGGCCCGGCCAGCGGACCACGAACGGCACCCGGAGACCGCCCTCGAACGGATCGGTCTTGCGGCCCCGCAACCCGCCGGTGCTGCCCTCGAACCACGGACCGTTGTCGCTGGTGACGATGACCAGGGTGGAATCCACCAGCTCCAGTGCGCTCAGCTCGTCGAGCAGCCTGCCCACCTGCCGGTCGGCCTCGCTGATGACGTCGGGGTAGCGGCTGTCGACACCACCGGTCTCCTCGGGCACGTGGAACGGCTGGTGCACGGAGCTGTGCGGGACGTAGGCGAAGAAGGGTCGTTGCCGTGCGACGCTCCTCCGGATGAACGCGATCGCCGCGTCGGTGTACTCGCCTGCCAGGCGCTCCTGCCCCTGCTCGGTGTTGACGTTGTCCACCGCCACCGCATCGCCCCGGTACAGCGGTAGCCACTGCTGGTCACCCCACCCCTGGTCGTTGCTGTAGGGGATTCCGCAGAAGTGGTCGAAACCGTGCGAGGACGGCAGGAAGCGGGGACGCGCGTCCCACGGGTTGCCGGTGAGCCGCGGATCGCCCAGGTGCCACTTGCCGAAAATCCCGGTGGCGTACCCGGCCGCCCGCATCGCCTCGGCGACCGTGTGCTCGAACTCCGGCAGACCGCGGTCCTCCTCCGGCCACAGCACCTGCGGCAGACCGACCCGCTGCGCGTAGCGGCCGGTCATCAGCGCGGTCCGCGACGGGGTGCAGATCGGCGCCCCGGCGTACGCCTGCCGGAAGGTCATCCCCGCGCGGCCCACGGCGTCCATGCGCGGCGTGCCCACAGGCGAGCCGTACCAGCTCAGATCGCCGTAGCCCAGGTCGTCGAGAACGATGAGCACGACGTTCGGTCGTGATCCCGAGAGCGCACCGGACATGTCAGCACCCCCTGGCGCGGTCGCGGCTCCGATTCTCCCCGGAAGACGGCGGTTTTCCCGTTCTTGCCACCCGGTCAGCGCACGGAACTCGATCGTCTGGCCCAGCGCGGGGAGCAGGTGTGAGAAGATTGCCCGACTCGACGAGGGATCGGCCGTGGTCACGGACATGGTTCGAGGTGATCGCCGCTCCTGCGACGAAGAGCTGCCCGACCCGAGGCACCTTCGTCCCCGCAGGAGCAGGCAATGGCCACGATCAGCTGGTCCGAGAACGGATCACCGCACTCCGCCCGTTGGCATTCCGAGAACTCGTCCCCGGCGCCCGCCAGCGTGGTCGTCGTCGACGACCGAACCACGGCGAAAGCCGCCCACCGCACCGCCGAGGCGGGCACGGCCATGATTTGGCGCGGTGACTTCCACGCGGCACGCCGCCTCGTGCAGGACCTCGACCGCCGCCTGCGCCGCCGTCCCGCGCCCGAGGGCGACGTCGCGTCGCTGTTCCGCGCGCAACGCGCCGCACGCGCCGAGCGGGCGGAACTGCTCGGCCGGGTGCTGCTGGTGCTGGAGCCCGACCACACGCTGACGCTGGAGCGCGCACCTGACGTGCGCGAGGCGTGCCTGCACGCCTACGGCCCGCCCACCGGCGAACCGATGTGCGTGTCCGTGCCCGAACTGCTCGGAGTGGTCAGCGCTCACCAGTGGCACCAGAAGGGCGTGGACGTTCCCGCGCTCGGCGAGCGGATCCACCCCGACTACGGCGTCTTCGCACCCGTCCGGAGCGAGTACGTCGACCTCGTCGCCGAAGCGCCGCTGCCGGTCGAGCTTCCCGTCGCGTTCGACCTGGGCACCGGAACCGGCGTGCTCGCAGCGGTCCTCGGCAGGCGCGGCGCGCACGTGGTGGCCACCGACATCAACCCGCGGGCCGTGGCGTGCGCCCGTGCGAACATCCACCGGCTCGGCCTCGCCGAGCGGGTCACGGTCGGGGAGGCCGACCTGTGGCCGAGCGGACGTGCCGACGTCGTCGTGTGCAACCCGCCCTGGATTCCCGCGCGACCCACCTCAGCGCTGGAACTGGGTGTCTACGACCAGGATTCGGACATGTTGCACCGGTTCATCGACGGGATCCGCGAGCACCTCAACCCCGGCGGCGAGGGCTGGCTCGTGCTCTCCGACCTCGCCGAACGGCTGGGCCTGCGGACCCGCGCCGCACTGCTCGACCGCATCGCCGCCGCGGGACTGGGCGTGCGAGCCCGCTACGACACCGCGCCGAGCCACCCCAAGGCATCGGACGCCACCGACCCGCTGCACCAGGCCCGGCGGGAGGAGATCACGTCGCTGTGGCGGCTCAGCGCAGGAAGTCCAGCAGGTGGCCGGTGACCTCGGCCGGCTTCTCCAGTTGCAGGAAGTGCCCCGCCCCGGACAGCCGCGCGGCGCGCGACGGAGGTGCGGCGCGGGACTGCGCGACCGCGAAGAAGCGCGGGTCGATGGCGCCGTCCCGTTCGCCGTGGAGGTAGAGCAGCGGGCACCGGGGTTCGGCGAGAGCCACCCGGCTGCCGCGCGAGGCCAGGGCGCGGTAGTAGGACACGACGGCCTTCGCGCGCGCCTGGTCGGGCACGGCGCGTGCGAGGTGGGCGAGGTCGTCGGTGGCGTCGTAGCCCGGTGACCACGTCCGCCACAGGCGCCGGGCCAGCCAGGTGAAGTTCCGCTCGGCCAAGCCGGGGACCTGGTTGTAGGCGATGTACCAGGAGTGCAGCGGCTGCCTGACCAGCCCCGACAGCCAGGTCCGGGCCACCGCCCCGGTCGGGTTCATCCAGGCCAGTGGAGGCACCGCCAGGAGGGCCACGCGCGCGTAGGGCGAGGACGGGTCGGCGGCCAGTGCGCCCGCGGTGATCGCACCCCAGTCGTGGCCGATCAGCGCGGTCGAGGAGTCGCCGCCGAGGCGCTCGTGCAGCGCGATCGCATCGGCGGCGAGCGCGCTCACCGAGTAGTCGCCGTCGACCGGGGCGTCCGAAGGCGCGTAGCCGCGCAGGAACGGCGCCACCACCCGGTACCCGGCCTCGGCCAGCAGCGGCGCGACCGCGCGCCACGTCCACGCGGTGTCGGGAAAACCGTGCAGCGCCACCAGGAGTTCACCGTCCACCGGCCCCCACTCCAGGACGCCGACGTCGTGCGTCGGGAGGGAGGCGGTGCGCTCGCGAGGTGTCATGCTCCGCGACGCTAACCGCTGCGAGCACCCGCTGCGGTGGTGGATCGATCCCGCTGGTGAAAGCCAAGTGCAAGCGGGTGCTCCTAGCGTCGGTGATCGACCTGGGAGACAAGATGACCACGATCGATCTTTCCGACCTCGACTTCTGGGCCAAGCCGCGCTCGGAGTGGGACAAGACTTTCGCGGCGCTCCGCGCGGCCGACGAACCGGTGTTCTGCCCGCGCGACCACGGTCCCGGCTTCTACGCGATCACCCGCTACGACCAGATCGCCGAGGCCAGCCGGAACCCGCAGGCGTTCAGCTCGGAGCCCATCGCCGTCGGCCTCGACGACCCACCGCCGGAGTTGTCCGGGCTGCTGGGGTCGATGATGAGCATGGACGACCCGCGTCACGCGAGGCTGCGCCGCATCGTCGCCCGCGCCTTCACCCCGAGGATGATCGCCAGGGCGACCGACGACGTCGCCAGGCTGGCCACCGAGATCGTCGACGCGCTGGTGGAGCGGGGGCCGTGCGACTTCGTCGCCGAGGTCGCCATGCCGATGCCCCTGGAGATCGTGTGCCGGATGATGGGCGTACCCGAATCCGCCCGGCCCGCGGTCGTCGAGGCGACCAACGCGCTCATCGCCGGTATCGGAGACCCCGACTACCAGGACCCGCGCGGCAAGCCCAGGGCGGCGGTGCTGGTCGACAGCGCGCGGTTCATGCACGAGCTGATGGGGGAGCTCGCCCGCGACCGGCGGGCGAACCCGGCCGTCGACATCGTCACCGCATTGGTCCACGGCGAGGTCGACGGTGAAGCGCTCAGCGACGCCGACCTGGGCAAGTTCTTCGTGCTGCTGGTCGTCGCCGGCAACGAAACCACCCGCAACGCCCTGTCGCACGCGCTGACGCTGTTCACCGACCACCCGGAGCAGCGCGACCTGCTGCTGTCCGACCTCGACGAGCGGATGCCCGCCGCGATCGAGGAGGTCGTCCGCTACGCCACACCGGTCAACTGGATGCGGCGCACCGCGACCCGCGACGTGGACCTGCTCGGCCACCGCTTCCGCGCCGGTGACCGGCTGATCATGTACTACGTGTCCGGCAACCGGGACGAGACGGTCTTCGTCGACCCGTACCGGTTCACCATCACCCGAAACCCCAACCCCCACCTCGGTTTCGGCTCGCGCGGGCCGCACTTCTGCCTCGGCGCGCACCTGGCGCGACGCGAGATCGCCCTGATGCTGCGGGAGCTGTACACCCGGGTGCCCGACATCCACGCCACCGCCGAACCGGTCCGCCAGCGGACCAGCTTCGTCAACGGGGTGCTGGAACTGCCCTGCGCGTTCTGAGCGCTCAGCGCCCGGCGGCGCGCAGCGCGGTGCGGATCATCGGCCACTGCAGGGGCAGCCGTGCGACGGTGCCGGCGAAGAACGCCGCCGACACCGCTCCGCCCTTGCGCTTCGCGCGCTTGCCCGCGTCCACGCTCATCTTGACGTTGCCGGGGAAGACGCCGGCGAGCAGCGCGGCGCTGGCGAGCCCGGCGACGCCACGGGTGCGCGGGTGCAGCAGCCCGGCGGCGCACGCCAGCTCGGCGACACCGGAGATCTCCACCACCCGGCGGGGCGCGGGCAGCGCTGACGGGATCAGCGGCTCGAAGATCTGCGGCCTGACCAGGTGCAGCGTCCCGGAGGTGGCGAACAGCGCGGCGAGTCCGGCGATCGGGAGGTCCAGTGGTGCCGGGCGTGAGGTCATGGTGCCGAAGATAGATGACCCCGCCTGGCGCGGGGGACGAGATGGGTCACACCCGCCGTCCGCGACCTGGCCGAATCGAGCGCGGTGTCCGGGTGGTCGGGACTTTGGCCCCTGTGCGGGGCGCCAGGTGGCAAGGAGTCTCGGAGTCGGTCGGGGCGCCGTGCGCTCGGCGACCGCGCCGCCCTGCCCAGGGCGGATCCAGTCGGGGAGGGAACAGGTTGAGCGTCGCGCAGGTGGTTGGCACTGGAGCTCGGGCACCGGTCGAGTGGTCGCCCGTGGAGATCGAGGAGATCGGCGAGGCGGTCTCGCGCGCTCCGTCGGTCCACAACAGCCGGCCCTGGTCGCTGACGCTGGAGCGGCGCACCGCCGTGCTGCGCGAGGACCCGGCGATGCGGATGCAGCACGACCCGGAGGGTCGTGACCAGCGCATCTCGTGCGGTGCTGCGCTGATGAACATGGTGCTGGCGGTGCGGAGCCTGGGGTGGAGCGCGAAGGTCGAACTCGGGGCTTCCGGCGGTCTGGTCTCCGCGGCCGTCACCGTCGGTGAGCCCGCCGACCCGAGCCCGCGGGAGGCGACCTGGGCCCGTGCGATCCCGCAGCGCCGCAGCCACCGGCAGCCGTTCTCGGACAGGCCGGTGCCGGAGCTGCTCCGCGAGAAGATCTGGGACGCCGCCGCGGGCACCCGCTGCGGTGGACGCTGGATCAACGCCGACGCCGAGGCCGCCGAGGTCGGGGGGATGCTGAGCCGGTCGGCCACCGCGTTCCAGGCAGACGCCGGATACACCCGCGAGCTGGCCGAGTGGGCGACGCCGGAGGGCAAGCGGCTGCGGACCGAGTCCGAGGGGTTGCGCGGCTTGGCGGCGGCCGGACTGACCGCCATGACCACGAGCCTGCCCGACGGGTCCGTCCTGGCGCGGGTCCTCCGCGAGGAGGCGGTGCTGCTGGTGGGCACGCGCGGCGACCGCGCGATCGACCACCTGCGCGCGGGGCAAGCCGTCGAGCGGGCGTGGCTGGAGGCCACCAGCTCCGGCCTGTCGGTGTCGATGATGACCCAACCGCTGCACGTGGGGGAGGTCCGCACCGGCCTCGCCGATCGCCTCGGCACGTCCCTCATCCCCCAGGTGATCATGCGCTTCGGCTACCCGAAGTCCTGAGCCCCACCGCGGTTCGTGCCCGATGATCGTGGCGGTCTGAGTGCTGGTCCGGACCGTCCGTGATCGATGTCGCTCCTGCCCTGTCGGTTCGGGCCAGGGCTGCCCGCTGCGGGGAACCTCGCCACCGGACGGCCGTGCAGTCGGGAGAACGGGGAAAGCCACTGGTTCTGTGAACGGGAGGTGACTTCCGCTCACGTCGGCCGTGTGCAGGTGCGCGTTCCTCCGTGCGCGCCCGCCCTCTGGTCCCGCTGCTGTCCCGGCGGGCGAGGTTTGTCGGGTTGTGGCAGGTCGCGCGGCCCGTATTCGGTTCTGCTCCTGGGAAAAACCAAAACTGGCGAGTAATGGTCACCGGGCTTCTCCGTCCGGGGGTGGTCGGTCACCGTATGGATCCAGACGTCCCACGGGATGGACCGGTTCGTCCCTCGATCAGAGGACAGAGGTGCCTGTGAGCGCGAACGGAACGGCTGCCGAACGTCCGGGCGGGAGCGCGGAGGGCTCCGCCGGTCCGCGACGCCGCGCGATCTGGGTTCCCGAGCCCGCAGAGCTGTCCGATGTGGAATTGCTGCTGGACGGTGCTTTCCGGCCGCTGCGGGGATTGCTCACCGCCGACGAGGTCGAGTCGGTGCGCACCCGCCAACGCCTCGACGCCGACGTGCCCTGGCCCGAACCGATCATCCTGACGGTTCCCGAGGAGGTCGCCGCGGCCGAGGAGATCGAGCTGCGCGACGCCGAAGGGGCCCCGGTCGCGGTGATCCGCAACGAAACCCCGTGGTCCGATGCGGTCGGCGCGCACCCGGCAGGTCCGATCGCGGCCGCCGAGGAACCCACCGGAGTGCTCCGCCGGATGCGCCCGCCCGCCGACCGTGTCCGGGCCGCGCTCCCGGCCGGACCCGTGCTCGGCGTGCTGCCCGAGGCTCCGCTGCACCACCGCGAGCTCGCCCAGATCCGCCAGCTGGCCGCCGAGATCCGCGCGCACGTCCTGGTCCTGCCGCGCATGATCGGTCCGCGTCCCGAAGCGCTTGTCCAGTCGGTGCTGGCCGCTCGCCCGGAACTGCCGGAGGGCAGCACGATCGTCCCGGTCCCGCTGGTGCGCCGCGCCGACCCCAAGCGCGACGCCCTGCTCGCGGCGCACGTCGCCGCCGCCTACGGCGCCACCCACCTGGTCTCGGGCGGCCCCCTCGAACGGGCCCCCATCCAGGTGCTCGAAGCGCCGGAGGTGGTGCGCGACAACGCCGACCGCTGGCGTCCGGCCGCGCAGGTCGCCCCCGCGGAGAGCCGCCCCGGTCTCAGCGACGAGTGCCTGCGCGAGCTCCTCGACAGCGGCGCGGAACTGCCTGACTGGTTCACCACGCCCGCCATCGCCGAGCACCAGCGCAGGCTCCACCCGCCGCTGGCCGCGCGCGGGTTCACCGTCCTGTTCACCGGCCTGTCCGGCGCTGGCAAGTCGACCCTCGCCCGGGCGCTGCGCGACCAGCTCAGCAGGCACGACCACCGCGCGGTGACGCTGCTCGACGGCGACGTCGTCCGCCGCACGCTGTGCGAGGGCCTGGGTTTCTCCGCCGAGGACCGCAGCCGCAACGTCCGACGCATCGGCTACGTCGCCGCCGAGGTCACCCGCCACGGCGGCGCGGCGATCTGCGCGCCCATCGCGCCGTACCACGCCGACCGGGACGCGGTGCGCCGCATGGTCCACGAGGCGGGCGGGTTCGTGCTGGTCCACGTGGCCACGCCGCTGGGGGAGTGCGAGCGGCGCGACCGCAAGGGGCTCTACCGGAAGGCGCGCAGCGGGTCGCTGCCCGAGTTCACCGGCGTCTCCGCTCCGTACGAGGTCCCCGATGACGCGGACCTCGTCCTGGACACCTCCGAGCTGTCGCAGGACGAGGCCGTGGAACTCGTCGTGGCCTTGTTGCGCGAGCGGGGCTGGGTGCGGTCGTGGACCTCGGTGTAGCGGCGACAGGGCTGCTCACCGGCCTGATGGTGGGCGTGACCGGCATGGGCGGCGGCGCGCTGACGATGCCGCTGCTGACACTGGTCTTCGGCGTGCCGCCGCTGGCCGCGGTGTCCTCGGACCTGGTGGCCGCGGCGGTGGTGAAACCGCTGGGCGCGGCGGTGCACCTGCGGCGCCGCACGGTGCAGCCCGAGCTGGTCGGCTGGCTGTGCCTGGGTTCGCTGCCCTGCGCGGCCGCCGGGTCGTTGCTGGCGGGATCGCTGGGCAGCGGGGCCGAGTCCGTGCTCGAGGAGGTCGCGGGCGGCGCGGTGCTGCTGGCCGCGGTCACGCTGTTCGCCCGGGCGTTGCTCTCGCGCCTACCCTCCACATCGGACGGAATGCGGGTGCGCCCGGTCCCCACGGTGCTGCTCGGCGCGGTCGCCGGCCTGGTGGTGGGCACGACCTCGGTGGGTTCCGGATCGATCATCATCGTGGTGCTGCTGCTGCTCCACCGCGGGCTGAGCTCGGCGCGGCTGGTCGGCACGGACCTCGTCCAGGCGGTGCCGCTGGTGCTGGTCCCGGCGATCGGCCACCTGTTCGCCGGTGACGTCCACATCGGACTGGTCGGTTCGCTGCTGGCGGGGTCGATCCCGGGAGTGCTGGTGGGATCGGTGATCTCAGCGCGGGTTCCCGACCGGCCGGTGCGGGTGCTGCTCGGTGGAATGCTGGTGACCACCGGGCTGATCATGGTCGGCACCGACGTGGTGCCGGGAGTGTCGGCGGGACTGCTGGTCGTTCTGCTCGGCGCGGTGATCGCACCGCTGCGCAGCGCGATGTCGTCGCGGCGGGCACCCGTCGCGAATGATCACAGGGAGGTAGTGGGGTGAGCGACGACCACGAGCTGGCCGCGCGGCTGGCGCGGCGAGCGGGCGACCGCCTGGTCGAGCTGCGAGACGGGTCCACAGCGCAACCCCGGGCGCTCGGTGACGCAGGTGACGCCGCGGCGCACCAGCTGCTCGTCGAGGCGCTCGCGCAGGAACGCCCGGCCGATCCGGTGCTGTCCGAGCACGGCGTGGCCGGTCCGGATCGCGTTCCGGGCGAACGCGTTTGGATCGTCGACCCGCTCGACGGCACGCGCGAGTTCACCGAACCCGGCCGCGCCGACTGGGCGGTGCACGTCGCCCTCGTCGAACACCACGAGGTCATCGCTTCCGCCGTCGCGCTGCCCGCCCAGGGAGTCGTGCTGGACACCGGCGAACCGCCGAAGCAGCCCACGCGCCCCATCGAGCGCCCGCGCATCGCGGTCAGCCGCAGCAGGCCACCGGAGTTCGTTGCCGAGATCGCCGCCGAGATCGGTGCCGAACTGGTCCCGATGGGCTCGGCCGGCGCCAAGATCACCGCCGTGGTCCTCGGAGAGGTCGACGCCTACCTGCACGGCGGCGGCCAGTACGAGTGGGACAGCGCCGCGCCGGTCGGCATCGCCCGCGCCGCCGGACTGCACACCAGCCGCCTCGACGGCACCGAACTCGGCTACGACCGCCCCGACCCGTGGCTGCCCGACCTGCTGGTCTGCCGCCGCGAGCTGGCCGTGGACCTGCTCGCCGCCCTGTCCCACCGAATCGAGGGGAGTCACTGATGCCCGCCGGGCTGTCTCGTCTGGACGTGCTCGAATCCGAAGCTGTGCACCTCATCCGCGAGGTGGTCGCCGAACGCGACCGCCCTGCGCTGCTGTTCTCCGGCGGCAAGGACTCCGCAGTGCTGCTCAAGCTCGCGGAGAAGGCTTTCGCCCCGGCGCCGATCCCGTTCCCCGTGCTGCACGTCGACACCGGTCACAACTTCGAAGAGGTCCTCGACTTCCGGGACCGCCGCGCCGCCGAACTCGGCGTGCGGCTGGTGGTGGCCTCGGTGCAGGAGTCCATCGACGCCGGCCGCACCACCGAGCCCGAGGGGCTGACCAGCCGCAACCGGCTGCAGACGGCCTCTCTGCTGGAGGCCATCGCCGAGCACGGCTTCGATGCTCTGTTCGGCGGCGCCAGGCGGGACGAGGAACGCGCTCGCGCCAAGGAGCGCATGCTGTCCTTCCGTGACACCTTCGGCCAGTGGGATCCGCGCAACCAGCGCCCCGAGCTGTGGAACCTCTACAACGGGCTGATCCACCCCGGTGAGAACGTGCGCGCCTTCCCGCTGTCGAATTGGACGGAGCGCGACGTCTGGACCTACATCGACCAAGAGGGCGTCGAGCTTCCGCCGCTGTACTTCGCCCACAACCGCAAGGTCTTCGCGCGCGACGGGATGCTGTTGGCCGACAACCCGTTCCTGCCGCGCGACGCCGACGAGCAGCTGGTCGAGCGGTCCGTGCGGTTCCGCACCGTCGGCGACATGACCTGCACCGGTGCTGTGGAGTCGACGGCGGCCACGGTGTCCGAAGTGATCGCCGAGATCGCCGCGACCAGGATTTCCGAGCGCGGCCAGACCCGCGCCGACGACCGCACCAGCGCGGCGGCGATGGAGGACCGCAAACGGGAGGGGTACTTCTGATGACCACCACCGAACCGGTCTTCGCCCCGGCCGACAGCCTGCTGCGCTTCGCCACCGCGGGCGCCGTCGACGACGGCAAGTCGACCCTGATCGGGCGGCTGCTGCACGATTCCAAGTCGCTGCTGGCCGACCAGCTCGAGCAGCTGGAGGTGGCCAGCAAGGAGCGCGGGGACGAGCAGCTCGACCTGGCGATGCTCACCGACGGGCTGCGCGCCGAGCGCGAGCAGGGCATCACCATCGACGTCGCGCACCGCTACTTCGAGACCGCGCGTCGGGCGTTCATCATCGCCGACACGCCCGGTCACGCCCAGTACACCCGCAACATGGTCACCGGTGCCTCCACCGCGGACCTGGCGATCGTGCTCGTCGACGCCCGCAACGGGCTCACCGAGCAGAGCCGCAGGCATGCGGTGCTGGCGGGCCTGCTGCGAGTGCCGCAGCTGGTGCTGGCGGTGAACAAGATGGACCTGGTCGGCTACGACGAGTCCGTCTTCCGCGCCATCGTGCGGGAGTTCGCGACGCTCACCGAGCGGCTGGACCTGCGCGAGGTCACCGCCATCCCGATCTCGGCGCTGCGCGGCGACAACGTCGTGGACCGCTCCGCGGCGATGCCGTGGTACGACGGTCCGTCGCTGCTGGAGCACCTGGAGCAGGTCGAGGTCGTCGACGAGACGGGCCTCTTCCGGCTGCCGGTGCAGTACGCCATCCGCGCGCAGGAGCAGGACTACCGGGGTTGCGCGGGACAGATCGCGGGCGGATCGATCGCGCCGGGCGAGCAGGTGCTGCACCTGCCCTCCGGGATGCGCAGCCGCGTGGTCGCCGTCGACACCGCCGACGGGGAGCTGGAGCGCGGTCGGGCGCCGCAGTCGGTCGCGTTGCGGTTGGCCGAGGACATCGACGTCGGACGCGGGGACGTGCTCTGCTCGGTCGACCAGCCCTCGGCCGCGGCCGAGGAGCTGACGGCGTCGGTGTGCTGGATGTCGCCGAAGGCCCCGCTCGCCCCGGGCACCCGGTTGCTGCTCAAGCACACCACCCGCGTCGTCAAGGCGATCGTCACCGAGGTCCGCGAACGGCTCGACGTCACCACCTTGGAGCGCCGCCCGGCCGATTCGCTGGTGCTCAACGACATCGGCGAGATCACCGTGCGCCTCGCGCAACCGGTGTTCTGCGATCCCTACGAGCGCAACAGGTTCACCGGGGGAGCGGTGCTCATCGACGAGTCCAACCATGCGACGGTCGGTGCTGTCCTGATCACCGAAGCGCGCTGAAAGACCCTGAACGGCACGACGGAGGAGCGAGAATGGTCAAGATCATCGGAGCCGGCTTCGGCCGGACCGGAACCGCGTCGATGAAGGCGGCGCTGGAACACCTCGGCTTCGCGCCGTGCTACCACATGTTCGAGGTCATCGCGCAACCCGAACGCGCGAAGGACTGGGACCGCGCGCTGGACGGGGAGGTCGACGACTGGGACACCGTGCTCGGCGGTTTCGAGTCCACCGTGGACTGGCCGGGCTGCACGTTCTGGCGCGAACTCATGGACTTCTACCCGGACGCGAAGGTGCTGCTCACCGTCCGCGACCCGGAGCGCTGGTACGACAGCGTTTTCAACACGATCTACCAGTTCGTGCAGGAGCCCCCGACCGACGACGACTTCAGCACCAAGATGCGGCCGACCGTGGAGCGGATGATCTGGAACGGCACCTTCGACGGCCGCTTCGACGACCGCGAGCATGCCATCAAGGTCTTCGAGGCCCACAACGCCGCCGTGCGGGAGGCCGTTCCGGCCGACCGGCTGCTGGTCTACGAGGTCGGCGAGGGCTGGGACCGGCTGTGCGAGTTCCTCGACGTCCCGGTGCCCGAGGAGGCGTTCCCGCACGTCAACGACTCCGGTTCGATCCGCGATCTCGTGGACAAGACCCAGCGCGAGGGCAAGTTCACCTCACCGTTCGAATCTTGATCGAGGCTGCTTGAGGAGTTCCCTTTGCTTTGCGGTGCGGGTAGCGGAACCTGAGCGGCTTCGTGGACTCCGTGCGCCACTCCTGATGTGTGCCACGGCCTCGCGGCGTACTCGCCACGAAGCCGCTCAGAACCCGCGGCGGTGCGGGCTGAGTCCCGCGCCTGGAACGGCGGCTTCGCCGCACTCATGAACAGTGTCGAGCCTCTTCGAGGAGATCCAATGTCCGCCAACGAGTTGGACCGCAGGACGGTGCTGCGGATGCTCGCCGCAGCACCGCTGGTTCCCGCGGCGTCATCGGGCACGGCACAGGCCGCGCCCCGGCCGTCCGCCGGTGTCCTGGGCGCTGACCTGGTCAGCCGTCCCGACCTGCACCCGCCGCTGATGGAGATCGTCACCCCGGCCGCGGGCACCGAGCCGGGGCACGTGCTGCTCACGCCCACCGGTGCGAGCACGATGGACGTCAACGCGCCCGCGCCGCGCGCGCCCATCCAGCCGGGTTCGATGCTCATGGACGACACCGGGCAGGCCGTCTGGTTCGGTCCGGCGACCGAGGGTGTGAACTTCGACCTGAAGGTCCAGCAATACCGGGGAGAACCGGTGCTGACGTTCTGGGAGGGCGAGGTCGTGGTGCCGCCCGGATTCGGCCACGGCAAGTTCGTGGTCCTGGACGAGACCTACACCCGCATCGCCGAGGTCTCCCCGGTCAACGGGCTGACCGGTGACCTGCACGAGTTCATCATCACGCCGCAGGGCACGGCCCTGCTCCTCGCCTACCGCGAGGTGCGGGTGGACACGACTTCCGTTGGCGGGCAGCCGAACTCGAAGGTCCTCGAGAACGTCGTGCAGGAGATCGACATCGCCTCCGGTGAGCTGGTCTTCGAGTGGAACAGCCTGGAGCACGTCGGCCTGGACGAGTCGTTCTACCCGGTCCCCGAGGACCCGGAGGCGTTCCACGACTACATCCACCTCAACGCGATCTGCGAGGACGGCGACGCGCTGCTGATCTCGGCCCGCTGCACGCACGCCGTCTACCGCATCGACCGCCGCAGCGGCGATGTGAAGTGGCGTCTGTGCGGGCGCAAGAGCGACTTCGCCATGGGTGACGACGCGGCCTTCGCCTGGCAGCACGACGTCCGCCGGCACGCGGACGGCTCGATCAGCCTGTTCGACAACGCCGACGCGGCGGGGCGCGGCAAATCGCGCGGCATGACGCTCAACGTCAACGAGTCGGCCAGGACGGCGACGCTGCTGCGCAGCGCGGAGAGCCCGGAAGGGCTGCTGGCGCCCAACCAGGGCAACGCCCAGATGCTACCCAACGGTCACATGTTCGTGGGTTGGGGCGGCAAGCCCTACTTCAGCGAGTTCGGCCCGAACAACGAGGTGCTGTTCCACGGCCGCTTCGCGGAGTCGATGGGTTCCTACCGCGCCTACCGCGCTCAGTGGGTCGGCAAGCCCACCGACGCCCCGGCGGTCGCCGGGACGCCGGGCGACGGAGTGACCAGCGTCTACGCCAGCTGGAACGGCGCCACCGAGGTGACCAGCTGGCGAGTCCTCGCGGGTCCGGACGAGCAGAACCTCACGCCGGTCCTGGACGTCCCGAAGGCGGGCTTCGAAACCAAGATCGACATCCAGGGCTCCCACGCCTTCGCAGCGGTGGAAGCTCTCGACACCTCCGGCGCGGTGCTCGGCAAGTCGCCCGCGGTCCAGGTCGCATGAACCTCCGGCGGGTCCGCAACCAGGAGCCCGCCGGAGATCCCACCTCGGGGCGAACTCGCTGACCGGGCGATCGCCCCAGCGCGCCTGTTCGACCACGTCGAACCAGGTGCGGCCGCGCCGACGTCCGGGTGCAGGTCCACGACGTGCGTCGAAGAGCCCAACGGCACGGCCTCTGGGCGCTGCCGCTCCTGCTCGGCGATCAGGCCGGGCAGGCGTAGCCGTCGTCCGCGCGCGGGTGGTGCTCGTGGAAGTCGGCGATGAGCGCTTTCCGGGAACTCGTCCCGCTGGTCGCCAGCGATGTCGGTGGCCACGTCGACGTGCGGGAGCACCACCTCCGGTTGCTTGCGATCGGCGATGCCGGAGGAGGTGTGCGGCGCGATCGCGTCCGACAGGACGTCGAGCTCGTACTCGGGCACTCCGGCCTCGCGCGCGAACTCCACGTCCGGATCGGCGCCGTGGACCTCGAACCGCTCGGGACTGCTCGTCGCATCTGCCCCCGAGGTCGTGCAGGCGTTGCACAGAACAGCAGCTCGTCGTCGGGTTCGCTCACGGCTCTTGCTGGGCCGCCAGCTCGCGACCGCAGACGTAGCTCCTGGTGCAGTGGTGGTGCACGAAGTGCGGGACGCGGAATCGTTGACCGAAACGGCCTGGCGCCGCTCAGATGGCTGCCGGACGCCAGGACCGAGCTGGCCGAGGACCTCCTCGAGACCACCGACCTCCCCGTGGAGCAGGTCGCCAGGAAGTCCGGCCTCCCCACGGCGGTCACCTTCCGCCACCACTCCACCCGAACAGCAGTAATCCCGCCGCACCACTACCGGCGCTGCCTGACGGGTCGTTCCCCGGCCGTCGGCCGCCTCGCTCGGATCGTCGTGACCGATCCCACGCGCACCCACCACGAGCAGCGGCGGGACCCGGAGCTCGCTGGTCGTTGAGGTCCTCGGAGCAGCTCTCCGCTCCAGTGAGGAGGTTAGGATGCTTTAGACTCGAAGGAGTGCTGATCGTGACCAGGCGCGGACAGGACGCGAGTGGACGCGATGCGGCGGCTCCACAGGCCGACGACGAGCGGGAGGTCCGCCGCCTGTGCCGGCGGGCGCTCGGGGTGACCACGCTCGGGTTGATGCTGGTGCTGGTCAACGCCACTTCGGTGAACCTGGCGCTGCCCGCGCTGTCGGCGTCCTTCCGGGTTCCCGCTGCCACCGCCGACTGGTTCCTGGTGGCGTTCATGCTCAGCAACACCGCGTCGATCCTGGTGTTCAGCCGGATCTCCGACATGCTCGGGCGGCGGACGATCTACCTCGCCGGTCTCGTGTGCTTCACCGTGATCAGCCTGCTGTGCGCGCTCGCGCCCAACGCCACCGTGCTCATCCTGCTGCGGGTGCTGCAGGGCATCGCTGCGGCCACCACCGTCACCAACACGACCGCGATCCTCACCGACGTCTTCCCGCCGGACCGCCTCGTGCGCGGCCTGAGCCTGAACATCACCGCCGCGTCGATCGCGCAGATGATCGGGCCCGCGTTGGGCGGGCTGCTGGTGACCTTCGCCGACTGGCACGCGTTGTTCCTGGTCAACGTGCCCATCGGAATCCTCGCCGTGGTGCTGGGTGCGAGGCTTCTGCCGAAGATCCCGCGCGGACGCGGACCGCGGGAGCGCTTCGACGTCGCCGGAGCGGTGCTCTCCAGCACGGGCTTGGCCGTGCTGCTGTTCGGCATCAACCGCATCGGGCCGTGGGGCGTGACCGATTTCCGGGTACCGGCTGCGATCCTGCTGGGCGTCGCGCTGCTGACGGCGTTCGTGCTGGTCGAGCTGCGGATCTCGGCTCCGCTGCTGGACTTCCAGCTGGTGCGCCGACCCGGACGCGGCCAGGCGTACGGGGCCGCTTTCTTCAACTCCTTCTGCCGCGCGGGAGTCGTGGTCCTGGTGGGCCTGCACCAGCAGATGGTCGAGCACCGCTCCGCGCTGGAGGCCGGCTTCGTGGTGATGCCGTTGGCGCTGCTGATGATGCTGTGCGCGCCGCTGAGCGGACGGCTGTCGTCGCGCTGGTCGGCGCGGACCCTGTCCAGCCTCGGCGCGCTGCTGGTCGTGCTCGGCACCGCCGGACTGGCCAGTCAGCTGGCGACACCCGGTGCGCCGCTGGTGCTGATGGCGCTGTGGCTGGGGCTCATCGGAGGCGGCACGGGGCTGTTCACCGCCCCCAACACCGGCTCGATCATGGCCGGTGTGAGCAGCGACCGCCGGGCGGTGGCCAACGGGATCCGCTCGATGCTGTTCAACAGCGCCCAGGCCGCCGGAACCGCCGTCGCGCTGCTGCTCCTGACCACCTGGCTGGGCTCCTCCGGCGTGGCCTCCTACGCGGCGGACGCCGACGACCCGGCCGTGCGCACCGGTTTCGCCGTGGCCGTGGCCGCGATGGGTCTCGCCGCGCTGTCGGGATTCGTCCTGTCCCTGGCGCGCGGCGGCCCGTGGCGGGCGCGCTGATCACCCCGGGACGTGCGCTCCGATGTGCGGCAGGTCGTGGGTGCCGACGGATGGCCGGGGGCGGTCGCCGAGTCACCGCACTCGCACCGCAGCGCGCCGGGGACGTCGCTGGTCAGGCGATCCGAGTGGACCGCACCAGCACGGCCTCGCTCGCCGAACCGAGGACCATCGCCAGGTGCGCGACCCCGTCGACCGGGTCGCGGAAGGCGATGCGGCGGAAGTCGCGCGTCCCGCCGCCACATGCGGTTCGGTGACGTCCACGTCGCGGATGGCGTCCTCGCGCATGGCCGCTCGCTCGTGCGTCCGGCCTCTCGTCACCTCGTCCAGCTGTCTTTACGCTCGGTCGCAATCGCGACAGCAACCGGCAGACCACCGGAGGTCACCTTTGTTCACCGTCACGGTTCGCGATCACGTGATGATCGCCCACAGCTTCCGGGGCGAGGTCTTCGGTCCCGCGCAACGCCTGCACGGAGCGACGTTCGTGGTGGACGCGACGTTCACCCGCGAGGAGCTGGACGCCGACAACATCGTCGTCGACATCGGACGCGCCACCGAACAGCTCGGCGAGGTGCTGGCCGGGCTGAACTACCGCAACCTCGACGAGGAACCGGAGTTCGCCGGGGTCAACACCTCGACGGAGTTCCTGGCGAAGGTCATCGCCGATCGCATCGCCGACCGCGTCCACGAGGGAGCCCTCGGCGAATCCGCGCGCGGGCTCAGCGGTCTGCGCGTCGCGCTGCACGAATCGCACGTGGCCTGGGCCGGCTACGAACGCGCGCTGTGAGGGTCCACGTCGTCGTCCCCGCCGACGACCAGCCCAGCGGCGGCAACGTCTACGACCGCCACGCCACCGCGGGTCTGGCAGCGCTGGGCTTCGACGTGCGCGTGAGGGCGCTCGCGGGAACCTGGCCGCAGCCCGACGACGACGCGCGCGACCGGTTGGCCGAGGTGCTCGCATCGGTGCCGGACGGGGGAGCGGTGCTGCTCGACGGGCTCGTGGCTTGCGGTGTTCCCGAGAGCATCGGCGCCCACGCCGACCGGCTGCGCACGGCCGTCCTGGTGCACCTGCCGCTGGCCGAGGAAACCGGGCTGAACCCGGCGACCACCGCGCGGCTCGACAACGCCGAGCGCACGACCCTGCGCGCGGCCGACCTCGTCATCGCCACGAGTCCGCAGGCCGCGCAGCGGCTCGCCCGCCACCACGGTCTCCACCGCGTGCGCACCGCGGCTCCGGGCACCGAACCCGCAGCGCTCGTACCCGGAACCGACGGGGTGTCACGACTCCTGTGCGTCGCTTCGCTGACACCCCGCAAGGGCCACGACGTGCTGGTCGAAGCCCTCGCGAACCTCCCGTTGACCTGCGACTTCGTCGGCCCGGCTCCCGATCCCGACCGCGTGCGGCGGCTGATCGAACACCACGAGGGGATCCGCTGGCGCGGCCCGTTGCACGGTGCGGAGCTCGCCGACGCCTACGCATCCGCCGACCTGCTCGTGCAGCCCTCCCTCGCAGAGACCTACGGCATGGCCGTCACCGAGGCGCTGGCGCGGGGGATCCCGGTGATCGCCAGCGCCGTCCCGGACGCGCTCGGCGACGGCGGCCTGCTCCTGCAGCCCGGAGACACCGCGGCCCTCACCGAAGCACTGCGGCGCTGGTCCGACGACCCGGACTTCCGGTCCCGGCTTCGCGCGTCGTCGCTGCGCCGCCGCGATCAGCTGCCGACCTGGGAGTCGACCGCACGACAGCTGGCCGCGGCGCTGACTAGCCTGGAAGCTTGACTGCTCCCCCTGCCTGGAGTCGGGGGTTCCCGCCGATTGGATCTTCGATGACCGCCGCCGGTTTCGCCCCGGAGTGGCTGGCACTCCGCGAACGCGCTGATGCCGAGGCTCGCGCGGCGGACCTGCTGGTACCGCTCAGCGAGTCCCTACCGGCCCATGGGCTGGTGATCCACGACCTGGGGTGCGGCACCGGCTCGATGGGACGGTGGCTGGCCGGACGGCTCGACGGCCCGCAGCACTGGGTCCTGCACGACCGCGACCCGCGACTCCTCGCGCTCGCCGAAGCCGCCTTGGCAACCGAGGACGTCACCGTCGAAGCCCGGCGAGCCGAGCTCGCTGGACTGCGCGCGACGGACCTGGCCGGGACGTCGCTGGTCACCGCCTCCGCGCTGCTCGACGTGCTCACCGAAGCCGAAGTCCGCTCGTTGGCCGCCGCCTGCGTCGAAGCCCGCTGCCCCGCCCTGCTGACCCTCACCGTGGTCGGGCGCGTCGACTTCGATCCGCCGGAACCGCTGGACGCGGGGTTCGAGGAGGCGTTCAACCAGCACCAACGCCGCCACCTGCTCGGGCCCGACGCGGTACCCGCCGCCGTCGCGGCGTTCGAGGACCTCGGCGCGCGGGTGCTCACCCGTCCGAGCCCCTGGCGACTCGGACCGGGTCCGTTGACCGAGGAGTGGCTGCGCGGCTGGGTCGGCGCGGCCTGCGAGCAGGACCCCGAGCTGGCCGCAGCGGCACCCGACTACCTGCGGAGGCGATCCGGTGACCTGCGGGTCCTGGTCCACCACGCCGACCTGCTCGCGATACCGGAGGAGCGAGCATGATCCGCCGGCTGTGGCCCTGGCTGCGCGTGCTCGTGGCGGCCGGAATCCTCGCGCTGCTGGCGTGGCGGCTGGGCGCGGACGCGTTCCTCGACGGGCTGCGCGGCATCGACGTCGCGACCGCGCTCGCGGCGCTGGGCATCGGGTTGGCCACCACGGTGTGCAGCGCGTGGCGGTGGTGCGTGGTCGCGCGCGGTCTCGGACTGCGGTTGCCGCTGGGCGCGGCGGTCGCCGACTACTACCGGGCCCTGCTGCTCAACGCCGTGCTGCCCGCCGGGGTGCTGGGAGACGTGCACCGCGCGGTCAGCCACGGGCACCGCTCCGGAGACCTCGGCGGTGGTGTTCGCGCCGTCGTGCTCGAACGCTTCGCCGGGCAGATCGCCCTCATCGCCGTCGCCGGGGTCGTGCTGCTGACCGGCCCGTCGCTGCCGTTCGCACTCGCTCCAGGGCTGATCGCCGCGGTTGCGGTGGCGGTGGCGGGGCTGAGCCTGCTCGTCCCAGCGGTGCGCCGTGCGTCGGTGACGTTCTGGCGCGACGCACGTCGCGGGGTGCTGACCCGGCGAGCCCTGATGCCCGTGGCGGTGGCCTCTGTCGCGACCGTCGCCGGGCACCTGGCGCTGTTCCTGGTCGCCGCGCGGGTCGCGGGTGCGGACGTTCCGGTCGCGGCCCTGCTGCCGCTGCTGGTGCTCGCGCTGCTGGTGATGGCGCTGCCGATCAACGTTGGTGGCTGGGGGCCGAGGGAAGCGTTCCTGGCGGTCGCCTTCGCCGCCACCGGGTGGGATCCGGCGCACGGCCTGGCGACTTCGGTGGCCTACGGGGTGCTGGCGGTGATCGCCGCGATGCCGGGCGTCATCCCCCTGGTCAGCCGTCAGCCAAGCGCCGCCAGGTGGTCGTCGAACGCCGCGACGAGTCCGGCGAGCTGGTCTCGGCCCGTGCGGGCTGAGACCAGCGACGGCCGCCGATGACGTCCGACTCCGAGTGGTGCGGCCATCCCGGCCGTGAGCGCGCGCCCGCGGTCGTCGGCGAGGCGATCGCCCGCCTCGTCGCCGGGACGGGCCGAATCGGGGTGGGCGTGCGGCGGGATGGGCGCTCCTGCTCGTCACCGGCGTCGGCAGCTACCGGGGTGGGCCGGCGACTTCCCGGGCGGTGGTGCAGGCGATGACGGTGTCGGCCACCAGCGGCAGGTGCGGCCCGTGCTGTTCGAGGTCGCCGATCGGCGGCACCGCGACAAAGGCTCGCCGGTCGCGCACGTCGTCGGTGGTGTCACGGACGAGCATGACCCGCACGGTAGTCAATCCGGTGGCACAGCGCCGGGAGCTCGCCCGTCAGCAGTCCGGGCAGGTCCTCGAAGGAGCTCTCACCGGTGATCAGGGCGTCGAAGGCGGGATCGGCGAGCAGGTCCAGCGCCAACGACATCCGCTCGGCGTAACCGCGGCGAGGATGCGCGACCACGCCCACCTGGCTGCTGCGGATCGTGAGCCGCCGGGAGTGGAAGAACTCGCCCAACGGCAAGCTCACCTCCGCGTCCCCGTACCAGCTCAGTTCGACGACCCGCCCTTCCGGTGCGAGCAGTTCCAGCGAGCGCACCAGGCCCTGCCGGTGGCCGCTGGCGTGCACGACGAGATCGCACCCGTCGTGGGCGTGTTCTGGGGTGGCGAAGTCGACGCCGAGGGCGCGCGCGGTCGTCTCGCGGGCGGGGTCGACGTCGATCAACTGCGCCCGCACGCCGGGGACGCGGGCGAGGATCGCGGCCACGGCGCAGCCGACCATCCCGCCACCGACGACCGCGATCCGGTCACCGATCAGCGGGGCCGCGTCCCACGCGGCGTTGACCGCGGTCTCCACGGTTCCGGCGAGCACGGCCCGCTCGGGCGGGACCTGCGGGGGCACGACGGTGACCGCGTCGGCGGGAACCACGTACCGGGTCTGGTGCGGGTACAGGCAGAACACCACGCGGCCTTCCAGCTCGGTTGGCCCGCGTTCGACCACGCCGACGTTGAGGTAGCCGTACTTGACCGGCCACGGGAACTCGCCCTCCTGGAACGGCGCCCGCATCCGCCGGTGCTGGGACTCGGGGATTCGTCCGCGCAGCACGAGGTTTTCGGTGCCCCGGCTGATCGCCGAGTGCAAGGTGCGCACCCGCACCTGATCCGGCGAACGGTCCGGCAGCGCGGCGCGCCGGATCTCGCACTCGCCCTCCGACGTGACCCACAATGCTCGCGTGGCCTCTGCCATGGACGACCTCCGAGGACCAGAGTGGCGATGATCGAACTCCACCGCAACACAGCGGAGCACCTGACGTGGGCGGCCGTCCAGGTGGGTGCGCTCGGCGCGGTCGCCGCGACCACCGGTCTCGGACCCGCCGGTTGGGGTGCTGGGGTCGGCTGCGCGATCGTCACCCTGGTGCTGCTGCGCCGCTCGATGCGCCGGCACGACCGGACTTCCCTCGGCCCGGCCGACCGCATCACGCTCGTCCGGGCCGCGCTGACCGCGGTGATCGCCGCGCTGGTGGTCGACGGTGCTGGGCCCGCGATCATCGTCACCCTCGGCGTCGTCGCGCTGATCAGCGACCTCTTCGACGGCCTGCTGGCCCGGCGCACCGGCACGGTGTCGGTGTTCGGGGCGCGGTTGGACATGGAGGTCGACGCGTTCCTCATCCTGGTGCTCAGCGCGCACGTCGCTGTCGCGTTCGGCGTGTGGGTGCTGTCGATCGGGGTGATGCGCTACCTGTTCGTGGCCGCGTCGTGGGTGTTGCCGCGGCTTCGAGGGGAGCTGCCGCCGAGCTTCGCCCGCAAGGCCGTGGCCGCGGTGCAGGGGATCGTGCTCGTCGCCGCGGCGTCGGGGGTCGTCCCGCACGCGGGCGGGCTGGTCGCCTGCGCGCTGCTCCTCCTCGTGTGGTCGTTCAGCCGAGACGTGCTGTGGCTCAGCCTTTCTCAGACGTGACCTTCGGGAAGTAGCGCAGCACGGCGACATCGCCGAGCCGGGTCACGTCTTCGAGGTGGAAGCGGCGTGCCGGACCGCCGGGGAAGCTGTCCGGGTTGAGGAATCGCGGCGCGCCTGCTTGTCCGATGAGCGTCGGCGCGATCGCCATCCGGATCTCGTCCGCCAGACCGGCTTTGAGGAACTCGGTGTGGATGCAGGTCCCGCCCTCCACCATGAGCCGCTCGACGCCCCGGTCGGCGAGGTCGTCGACGAGCGCGGGGAAGTCGACTCGCGTTCCCAGGGAAGCGATTTCGGCCAGTCCGCCCACGCGGCCGCGCGCTGCGCGCGCGCCGTCGTCGGTGGTGTAGACGAGCTTGTCGCCGCCGCGCTGCCACAAGCGCAGCGCGGGGTCGAGGTCGCCACCGCCGGACACGACGACCTTCAGCGGGTGCTCCGGCAGGCCGCGCGCGGTCCGTTCGGCGCACCTGCCGGCGCTGCGGACCAGCAGTCGCGGGTCATCCCGGCGCACCGTGCCCGCACCCAGCAGGATCGCGTCGGACTCGGCGCGCACCTGGTCGACGTGGTCGAAGTCGGCCGCGTTGGACAGCAGGAACCGCTGCGGGTCGACGTCGTCGATGAAGCCGTCCGCGCTGACGGCGACGCTGAGCAGAACGTACGGGCGCGACACATCCGTCACCGTACCCAGTCGTGATCGGGTTCGGCTCCCTTAAACAAAGTGTTGACAAGAGCCGGTGATGGCCGCCACTATTCTGTGAAACGGAAACAAAAATCCACGATACGGAATTAGGACGGTCGCGATGAGTCACGCACTGCCCTACGAGGTCAACTGCTCGATCCTGCTCACCGATCTGCCGCTGCTGGAGCGACCGGCCGCCGCGAAGGAAGCCGGCTTCGACGCCGTCGAGTTCTGGTGGCCGTTCGACACCGCGGTGCCCGCGCAACGCGACGTCGACGCCTTCGTCCGCGCCGTCGAGGACGCGGGAGTGCGGCTGGTCGGGCTCAACTTCTTCGCCGGGAACATGCCCGGCGGCGACCGCGGGCTCGTCTCGTGGCCGGCGCGCAGCCAGGAGTTCCGCGACAACGTCGACGTCACCGTCGAGATCGGCGAACGGCTGGGCTGCACCGCCTTCAACGCCCTCTACGGCAACCGCGTCGACGACGCCTCCGCCGAGGAGCAGGACGCCCTGGCCGTGGAGAACCTCGCGCTCGCCGCGAAGTCCGCCGCCCGCATCGGCGGAACGGTGCTGGTCGAGCCGGTCAGCGGCCCGCAGCCCTACCCGCTGCGCACCGCCGCCGACGCGCTCGCCGTCATCGACCGGGTGCAAGCCGAGGCCAGGGCGACCAACCTCGGGCTGCTCGCCGACCTCTACCACCTGGCGGTCAACGGCGACGACGTGGACCAGGTCATCGCCGACCACATCAGGCGCATCGCGCACGTGCAGATCGCCGACCACCCGGGCCGCAACGAACCCGGCACGGGATCGCTGCCGCTGCAGCAGCAGCTCACCGCGCTCGAGCGCGGCGGCTACCGCGGTTGGGTCGGCCTGGAGCACAAGGCGAGCGGCCAGGCGGGCCCCTTCGACTGGCTCCCCCGCGAACGCCGCAGCTGAACCAAGAGATCCGAGGAGGAAGCAAGCAATGAGCTCGATCGCGTTCATCGGCCTGGGCGTCATGGGCAGCCCCATGGCCGTGCACCTCGCCTACGCCGGCCACGACGTGACCGGTTACAACCTCACGCCCGACAAGTACGGCCCGCTCGAGGCGGCGGGCGGGAGCCCGGCCGGCTCGATCGCCGAGGCCGTGGCGGGCGCTGAGATCGTCTGCGTGATGGTCCCCGACAGCCCCGACGTGCGCGACGTGCTCGCCGGTGAGGGCGGGGTCTTCGCCAACGCCAAGCCCGGCGCGCTGATCATCGACTTCTCCAGCATCCGCCCCGACGTCACCATCGAGCTCGCCGGTACGGCGGCCGAGAGGGGGTTCCGGCTGCTCGACGCCCCGGTCTCCGGTGGTGAGGCCGGCGCGAAGAACGCGGCGCTGTCCATCATGGTCGGTGGTTCCGAGGCGGACTTCGCCGCTGCGGCGGAGGTCTTCGACCACGTCGGCAAGACCGTCGTGCACGTCGGGCCGAGCGGTGCGGGTCAGACCGTCAAGGCCGCCAACCAGCTGATCGTGGCGTCGAACATCCAGGCGCTGGCGGAAGCCGTGGTGTTCGTCGAGTCCTACGGCGTGGACACCGAAGCCGCGCTGGAGGTCCTCGGCGGCGGGCTCGCCGGGTCGGCGGTGCTGGAGCAGAAGCGGCGGAACATGCTCGACCGCAACTTCGCCCCCGGTTTCCGCATCGACCTGCACCACAAGGACCTGGGCATCGTCACCGCCGCCGCCCGCGAATCCGGTGCGGTCGTGCCGCTGGGCTCGCTGCTCGCCCAGCTGATGGCCTCCGCTCGCGCCAACGGTGACGGCGGGCTCGACCACTCCGCGCTGCTGCGCGGCGTCGAACGACTCTCCGGTCTCAGCGACACCTGACCCCAGCCGAAACGAGGACGAACATGACGCGCATGCGCACCGTCGACGCCGCCGCCCTCATCCTGGAGAAGGAGGGCGCCACGCAGACCTTCGGGCTGCCCGGCGCCGCGATCAACCCGTTCTACAGCGCCATGAAGGAGCACGGCGGCATCCGCCACGTGCTCGCCCGCCACGTCGAGGCCGCCTCGCACATGGCCGAGGGCTACACGCGGACCGAAGCGGGCAACATCGGCGTCTGCGTCGGCACCTCGGGGCCGGCGGGCACCGACATGATCACCGGGTTGTACTCCGCTTCGGCCGACTCGATTCCGATCCTGGCCATCACCGGCCAGGCCCCGGTCGCCAAGCTGCACAAGGAGGACTTCCAGGCGGTCGACATCCAGTCGGTGGCCCAGCCCGTCACCAAGTGGGCGGTGACCGTGCTGGAACCGGCCCAGGTCCCGGGCGCGTTCCAGAAGGCGTTCCAGCTGATGCGGTCGGGAAGGCCCGGTCCGGTGCTCCTCGACCTCCCGGTGGACGTGCAGCTGGCGGAGATCGAGTTCGACATCGGCACCTACGAGCCGCTTCCGGTCGCCACCCCGGCGGCGACCCGTGCACAGGTCGAGCACGCCCTGGAGATGCTCAACTCCGCGGAGCGGCCGCTGATCGTCGCCGGTGGCGGCGTCATCAACGCCGACGCCTCGGACCTGCTGGTGGAGTTCGCCGAGACGCTGGGCGTTCCGGTCGTGCCCACGTTGATGGGCTGGGGCACGATGCCCGACGACCACCCGCTGGCGGCCGGCATGGTCGGTCTGCAGACCGCGCACCGCTACGGCAACGCGACGATGCTCGCGTCGGACTTCGTGCTCGGCATCGGCAACCGCTGGGCCAACCGGCACACCGGAGGTCTCGACACCTATCGCAAGGGCCGGACCTTCGTCCACGTCGACGTCGAGCCCACCCAGATCGGTCGGGTCTTCGCACCGGATTACGGCATCGTGTCCGACGCCCGGGCCGCGCTCGAGGTCTTCGTCGAGGTCGCGCGCGAATGGCGGGAGCAGGGCAGGCTCGCCGATCGCGGTGCGTGGATCCGGGGGTGCCAGGACCGCAAGGCGGAGCTGCTGCGCAAGACCGACTTCGACGCCGCACCGATCAAGCCGCAGCGGGTGTACCAGGAGATGAACCGCGCGTTCGGCCCCGACACCCGCTACGTCTCCACGATCGGGCTCTCGCAGATCCAGGCCGCGCAGATGCTGCACGTCTACCGGCCGCGGCACTGGATCAACGCGGGTCAGGCCGGTCCGCTGGGCTGGACGGTGCCCGCCGCCATCGGCGTGGCCACCGCCGACCCTGAGTCCGCAGTGGTCGCGGTCTCGGGCGACTACGACTTCCAGTTCCTGGTGGAGGAGCTCGCGGTCGGCGCGCAGTTCAACATCCCGTTCGTGCACGTGCTGATCAACAACGCCTACCTCGGGCTGATCCGGCAGGCGCAGCGCGGGTTCGACATGGACTACTGCGTGCAGCTGTCCTTCGACAACATCAACGCGCCGGATCTCGCCGGGTACGGCGTCGACCACGTCAAGGTCGTCGAAGGGCTCGGCTGCAAGGCGCTGCGGGTGTTCGAGTCCGAGGGCATCTTCGATGCGCTGGAGCAGGCCAAGAAGCTCGTCGCCGAACACCGGGTCCCGGTGGTGGTGGAGGTCGTGGTCGAGCGGGTCACCAACGTGTCGATGGGCACCGAGATCGACGCGGTCAACGAGTTCGAGGCGCTGGCCGAGTCCGGCGCCGACGCTCCGACCGCGGTGGCGGGCCGGTCGTGAGACTGGTCAGGGTGGGCGGACCCGGTGCCGAGCGGCCGGGGGTGTTGGACGCTGCGGGCCTGGTCCGCGACGTTTCCGGGTTCGCCCACGACATCGACGGGGACCTGCTGGCCGATCCCGAACGCCTCGCGGCCATCGAAGCCGGTCGTGAGGCGCTCCCGGAGCTGTCCGCGAGGCGCTTCGGTCCGCCGATCGCGCCACCGGGCAAGGTCGTGGGCATCGGCCTGAACTACCGCTGCCACGCGGCGGCCGCAGGTGCCGAACTCCCGGCGGAGCCGATCGTGTTCCTCAAGCCCAGCAGCGGGATCACCGGTCCGAACGACGAGATCGTGCTTCCGCCCGGCAGCGCGCACACCGACTGGGAGGTGGAGCTGGGCGTCGTGATCGGCACCCGGCTGCGCGCCTGCCCGGACCCGGCGGAGGCCTTGCGCTCGGTGGGCGGCTACGTCGCGGCCAACGACGTCACCGAGCGAGCGCACCTCCAGAGCGGGCCGACGTGGGTGCGCGGCAAGTGCCACGACACCTTCAGCCCGCTGGGCCCGTGGCTGGTCACCGCCGACGAGATCCCCGATCCGCAGGCCCTGCGCCTGGACCTGCGGGTGAACGGGACCCACCGCCAGCGGGGCCGCACGGCCGACATGGTCTTCAGCGTCGCTGAGCTGTTGTCGCACCTCAGCGGCCTGATGACGCTGCACCCGGGGGATCTGGTCCTCACCGGAACCCCGGCCGGGGTCGCGGCTTCGCACCCGGAGCCGCGTCCGTACCTCCGTCCGCGCGACGTGGTCGACCTCGAGGTCCAGCACCTCGGGCGCCAGCGCACCACGGTGCGGGGATAGGGGCCCGGGGCGGGAGGCGAGCGCACTGCCGGGCGCGACCCTCCCGCTCCGGGAGCACCCAGCACCGCAGCCGGCTTCCGGTGAGTCCAGCGCCGCGCGGCACGTCACCGAAGAGCTGCCCACGCCCCGACACCCGAGGTGACCGGAGCTCCACGTGGCGGTCAGCGGCTGGACCCTCGACCTCTCCGCGGCGCTGGCCGGTCTGCCGATTTCCGTGGACTGGCCGGCGTTCGGCGTGCGCCTGCGGCCCGGCCCGGGTCCGCGGAGCTTCGGTACGGTGGTGAGGAAGAGATCGTCGGTGAGGAGCGGGGCATGGGTCTGTTCGGCGGGATGATGGGCAACGCCTCGGGGATCGACCCCCGGGCGGCGGCGAAGGAGTTCGGGCGCCTGCTGGCGCAGGACGAGCAGATCCACGCCGCCTACCAGCTGATCCGGGACTCGCTGATCTTCACCGATCGGCGCCTGATCCTCGTCGACAAGCAAGGCGTGACCGGCCGGAAGACCGAGTACCACTCGATCCCGTACCGCAGCATCACCCACTTCTCCGTCGAGACCGCAGGCACTTTCGACCTCGACGCCGAGCTCAAGATCTGGATCTCCAGCACTGCCGAGCCGCTCTCGCAGCAGTTCGGCAAGGGCGTCGACGTCTACGAGGTGCAGGCTCTGCTGGCCGCCTTCGTCGCGCGCTGATCCACCGGGTCCGGACGTCGATCTCCTGGACTGCTGGCACTCCTACCTCGGGCCCTACGACCCCACGCCCGGTGAGTGCGTCCACGCCGGCTTCCCTCCTGCGGAGGTCTTCGGGCACCGCAGGAGGCGAACTCTTCGCGAGGACGGCTCGGTGGTGCGCCTGTTCGCGGCCGGAGCCTGCGCGTTCACCATCGCCACCGACCGCAAGGACTACGCCTCGACCTCCAGCTCGGGGAAGCGTCGTGCATCGGCCGCCGCGTCGGAGTTCGCGCCGCACCCGCCGATCCAACGGCGATGCGGATCGCGATCGAGCACGGCCGCTCGAATCCACGCCATGGAGTGAGCGTGTGCACTGGGTCGTGCGGTTCGGGTGCGTTTGACTTAATGTCGATCGCGCGTGATCGAATTGCGAGAGGTGCGAGATTCTTCTGCCAATCGCATCGCGACTGGCTCGGCAGGTGCGAGCGAATTGTCGGACGTGGGGCGCCACGTGCATGCCCGTCTTGCAGGGACGATCTTGGAGGTGCGGCGTGCCGGACCACGGTAGGCGGAAGATCCACCGCTGCACCGGATCCACGGGGAGAACGCCCGGCCTGACCAGTGTCGGCTCGCGAGAAATCCGACTCGCGGGTCCGAGCTGCTCGGCGAGATCGTTTCACCGAATCCGCCGCACCGCCTTAATCGCGCCGTTCGATTGATCAATTTTCGAACGGACCTCCTATTAATTCCTCGACCTTGCGCGAGTGCGATTATGGATCTTTCTGTGGTGATTCCGTGCTTCAACGAGGAGCGCGGTTTGAAGGAGCTCCGCGATGAGCTCAACGCTGTGCTTCCCGCGCTCGTGAGCCGGTACGAGGTCGTGCTCGTCGACGACGGCAGCACCGACGGCACGCTCGAGGAGGCCCGCCGGCTGAGCAGCCTGGACCCGCGGTACCGGTACCTGTCGTTGAGCCGCAACTTCGGCAAGGAGGGGGCCATGCTCGCCGGGATCCGGGAGGCGGCCGGCGACCGGGTCCTGATCATGGACGCCGACCTGCAGCACCCGGCGTGGCTGATCGCGGACATGCTCGAGCTGCTCGATTCCGGCCACGACCAAGTCGTCGCGCGCCGCGACCGGCACGGGGAACCGCGCGTCAGGTCACTGCTGTCGAAGCTGTACTACATCGGGGTGAACAAGCTCGCGGACGTCCAGCTCGAGGACGGGGTGGGCGACTTCCGGGTGCTCTCCCGCCGGGCGGTCGACGCGATGCTGGCCATGCCGGAGAGCAACCGGTTCTCCAAGGGGCTGTTCGCCTACGTGGGTTTCCAGACCGCGACCGTTCCGTACCGCAACGTCACCCGCAAGTACGACCGGTCCTGCTTCAGCTTCGGCAAGCTCGTCAACTACGGGATCGACGGCGTGGTCTCGTTCAACAGCAAACCGCTCCGCGCGGCGGTGTACCTGGGCAGCCTGGTCACGCTGCTGGCCTTCGTCTACGCCGTGTACGTGATCTTCCGCGCGTTGGCCGGTTATCCGGGTGTTCCGGGATACGCGACGCTGATGGTGGGCATCACCGGGTTCGGTGGGATGCAGCTGCTGCTGCTGGGCGTGGTCGGCGAGTACGTCGGACGCATCTACCTCGAATCGAAGAATCGACCGCCCTACTTCATCAAGGAGTCCGGTGGTTCGGTGATGCCTCCCGCGCAGGAAGGCTCGGACAGCGCCCCGAGGATGATCGTGCCCCGGCGCCCCTCCGACGGCCCGCTGGTCGCCGACCCCGGCACGGGCAACGGAGGGCAGCAGTGCGCGGACTGAACGAACCCGGCAGGTTCGCGCGCTTCGTGGGGGTGGGGGCCGTGAACACGGTCGTGCACTACTCGGTCTACCTCGCGACGTGGCCGCTGGTCGGATACCTGGTCGCGCACGTGCTCGCCACGATCGCGGCGATGTCGGTGTCCTACGTGCTCAACTGCCGGTACACCTTCCGCGTCCGGCCGCGGCTGCGGACCTTCCTGCTCTACCCGGTGTCGAACTGCGTCAACCTAGGGCTCAGCGCCGCCGCGATGTGGCTGCTGGTCGAAGTGGTCGGCATCCACCCGTTGCTGGCGACCGTGCTCGGCGGCCTGGTGGCCACCCCGGCCACCTACCTGGTGAGCCGCCTGGTCCTGACCTCCCGGAACCGCTCGCTCCGCCCTGGGCCCGATGAGTCGTTGCGGATGGGGAGGACATCGTGACGCAAGCTGTCGCTGTCGCTCCGGCCGAGAACGTGAAGCCTCACGGGGCCGATGCCGCCCGCGGTCCCGGTCGGGTGTCGGCGCCGTTGATCACCTGCCTCCTCGTGGCCGCCCTGGCGCAGCTGCCCGTCCTGCGCCCGGGGTGGTTCTACTTCGCCGACGACTCGGCCACTCAAGTCCTGCCCATGTGGTACCACCTGGGCCACCAGGTGCGGAACGGGACCTGGCCGCCGGTGCTGGACCCGGACCTGCTGATGGGCGGGAACCTCGCCGCCGAAACGCTGTACGGCATCTGGAACCCGGTCAACGCCGTGGTGTGGGTGGGGGTTTCGTTCGCCGCGGACGTGGGGGTCGCCGGCATCGTCGTGCGGACGGTCGCGCTCGCGGCGGTCGCGCTGGGCTGCTACCTGCTGTGCCGCGAGTACGGAGCCGCCCGGTGGTCGGCGAGCGCGCTCGCCACCGCGCTGCCGCTGACCGGTTCGCTGCTGCACTTCGACGCCGCGAAGTGGCCCGCCGCGCTCCTGGCGTTCGTGTGGGTTCCGTTCGTCTGGCTGGTCGCGCGCCGCATGGTGCGCGGTCGCACCAACGCCTTCTGGATCTTCCTGCTCGGAGCGCTCGCGGTGACCGCGGGAAACCCCTACGGCCTGCTCGGTGTGTGCGTGGTCCTCGCGGCCCTGCTGATCGAGGCCGGGTTGCTGCGGCGATGGGCAGCGGCCTACCGGCTCGTGCTCGTCTCGGCGGCGATCGCGGCGGTCGTGCCGCTGGTGTACCTGCCGCTGGTGCGCACCGCGCACATGACCTGGCGCAGCACCTCTGGCGGCATCCACAACAGCGGTGGGCTCGCGCCGCACCTGGACGATCTGCTCAACCTCAGCATGCCGACCTACGTCCCCGCCATTCCCGGTGTGGGTGTGCCCGCGGTGTACTTCTGCTGGTTCGCGGTCCCGCTTGCGTTCTGGTGCGACTGGTCGGTGTTGCGCAGGCGGTCGCGCGAGCTCGCCGGGCCCTTGGTGATCGCGGTCGTGTACCTGCTGGTCGTCCTGGGACCGTCCGAGGTGTGGATGTTCCGCTGGCCGCTGCGGGTGGTTCACTACGGCTACCTCGCCCTGGCCGTGCTGCTGGCCGTGGTGCTGGCCGCCGGGCTACGGCTGGATCGCCCGCGTGCTCGTGCGGCTGCCACGGCTGTCTTCCTGCTGTTGGCGGTGTACTTCAGCGCCGAGCGCAGTCCGGGTCTGGTGACGCTGCGCCGCGCGGTGCTCATCTCGCTCCTCATCGGACTGCTGGTCACCGCGGGCTTGGCCCTCTACCGCGCGCGCGGGAGCAAGCCGCTGGTCGCGGTGCTGCAGGTGGGCACCGCGCTCACCTTCTGCGCGCAGTGCTTGTGGTTCATCGGCGGCGGTGCCGACTTGCAGTACTACTTCCCGAGTTCTCCGGAGCAGATGCGGGAGAACTACGCCGGACGTTACGAGGGGCGCGTGCTGCAGATCGCCGACACCGCGCTCAACGAGCCGGGCCCTGGGGAGGAATCGCGCGAGATGTGGCGCGACATGACCATGGGCAACGCCTTCCTCCTGTCCGGTGTGGACGGTCTCGGCTCGTACACCGGGATCGGTTTCCGCGAGCTGACCGACGTGCTGTGCATGCGCTACGACGGATCGTCGTGCCCGGCGGCCTACGACGCGCTGTGGCGCCCCCCGCCCGGTGCGGACGTCCGGCTCGCGGACCTCCTGCTGCTGGACACGGTCGTCGTCCAACACGAGATCGTCCCGCAGCCGGTCGTGCCGGAGGGCTGGCACCTCGTCGAGCGGAACTCCCGGATCAGCGTCCTGCGGCGGGATGTCCCGGCCTCAGCCGGAACGGGACACCTCAGCTGGGCCTCGCCGCACCTGCGAGTGGTCTCCGACGTCTCCGACGGGCCGCGCACCGAAGGGGTCGACGTCCTCCGAAGCGGCGGAGGGGCCGGGCGGCTGGTCTTCGCGAGGATGGCTTGGCCCGGCTACACCGCGACCTGGAACGGCTCCGAGGTTCCCGCTCACGCCGGGCCCGCCGGCCTGCTGGAAGTCGCGTTGCCCGCTGGGCCGCCAGGGCCGGGGCGGTTGGAACTCACCTGGACGCCGCCGAGCATGCGCTTGGGGCTCGGGTCCGCGGCGGGCGGCGCGCTGCTCGCCGCGGGCGTCGGGATCCAGCAGGTCACCGCACGTCGCCGGGAGTCCGCCGGAGCTCCTCGATGAGCAGAACGATCACGTTCGGCATCGCGGCCGTGCTCGTGTTCCTGGCCACCTGCCAAGCGCCGCCGCAGCGCGACGCTGCCCGGCCCGAGCCGCTCCCGCAGCCGCACTACGCGCAGGTGACCGCGCACCCCGACGACGACTTGCTGTTCATGAACCCCGACCTGGCCGAGGGGCTGCGCAGCGGACACCCCACGACCGGCATCTACCTCACCGCGGGCGAAGCGGCCGTGCCGGACCAGGCGGGCTACAGCGCGGCGAGGCAGGAAGGCACCCGGGCCGCCTACGCGCGGATGGTCCGCAAGCCCAACGAGTGGTCGCGTGGCACGATCCCGGTGGGGCGCGGGCGCTTGGCCGAGGTCGACACGTTGCACGCCGATCCCGACGTCAGGCTGGTCTTCCTGAACCTGCCCGAAGACGCCAACCCGCAGTCGGGGCGACACGCGTTGTCCAGGCTGCGGCACGATCCCGCGCTCACCGTCACCACGACGGTTCCGGCGGGCGCCGCCGTGCCACACCCGCAGCTGTTCGATCGGCGTGCGGTGGTCGAGTCCATCACCGCGCTGCTGGACGCGTTCCAGCCCACCGTGATGCGCCTGCAGGACGACCAGCCCGACAGGCGCTACCAGTCCAACTGGGTCGGGGTGCACAACCACCCGGATCACGTCGCCGGCGCGGCGTTGGCGAAGGAGGCGCTCGCCGCGCACCGGCCGCGCGCCTTCTCGCCGATGGTGCTGACCTACCGCGACTACAACGTCGCCGACACCCCCTCGGCGCTGTCCGATGAGGACAAGGGCACGACCCGCGAGGCGTTCGCCGCGTACGCGGCTCACGACGTGCTCGCCAAGGGCGGCATCTACCGGAGTTGGAGCGACAACAGCGCCTACCGGTGGCCGCGAGGAGGGGGGTGGGCAGTCCGAGGTGGAGATGGTGTGGTGCGTGCGTTCTCGGTGCGAGCGCACGGTCTCGCGCGCTGGACGCGCACTCCGCAGGGCTTCTGGAACGGCCCTGAGCTGATGCCGCTCCCGGAACCGCTCCGCCCGCGGATCTCGTTGCTGGGAGAGGGGCAGAGGCAGCCGGTGCTGGTCGCTCAGAGCGGGGACGGTTCCCGAATCCTGCTCCTGCGGCAGGAGAGGTCGGGCGTCTGGCCCCGGCGGTGGGAAGTGGTGGACGCCCCCGCCGCGGCCGATCCAGCTCAGAACGGCCCGCCCGCCGCCACAGTGGATTCCGATGGCCGGATCGTGCTGGCGGTGAAGAACGCCGCCGGTGGTGTCAGCATCCGCAGGGAGAGCTCGCCGGGCAGCTCGCGGTGGCAACCGTGGTCCGATCTCGTCGGCACCGACGCTCAGGACGGCGTTTCGATCGTTGCCGGCGTCGGCGGCGTGGCGCACGTGTTCGCGACCACGCGTGAGCAGGTGCTGCACTGGGAAGTCCCGCGTTCCGGAGGCGCGCGTGCCGAAGCGGTGCCGATCGGCCCGGCCAGGCCGGCGGGCGCTCCGGTGACCGAGCGCGCTCGCGACGGGTTGATCCGACTGCTCGTGCGCACTGACCGAGGCGGTGAGCTGGTCGAGCGGACGCTGACCCCGCAAGGCTGGCGGGGCGGCCCAGTGACGTCCCCCGGCCCCGGTGGGATCGGTGATCCGGTCGCGGCGGGACCGGGGCCGCACGGCTTCGCGGACCTGGTCCGGGTGGCTCGTGACGGTGCGGGGAACGTCCACGTCGCGGATCTGGCAGGAGGTGGGTGGGTCGACGTGGGCGGATCGGTCACCGACCACCCCGCCCCGGTCGTCGAGCCCAACGGCGACATCACGCTCGTCGGGCTCGGTGTCGACGGCGGGCTGGTGGTCAACACCGGTGCGCATGGCCCCGGCGGTCTCAGGTTCGCGGGATGGCGTCCCGCGGTGGTCGAGCCCCCGGTTGCCGCTGCGGGGGCGGACTGAAGGCGAACCGGACCGACCGGGCGTTCCCGGCGCATCCGGGCGTCGGATACTACCGGGATGGATGTCCACACCAGGATCGTCGACGCGGCGATCCAGCGGATGGCGACCGCGGGCTACGAAGGGCTTTCGATCAGCTCGGTCGCCCGGCTCTCGGGCCTGTCCCGTCCGACGATCTACGCCCACTTCGGAACGCTGGACCAGCTCGCCGCCGAAGCGCTGGAAGCCGCTGCCGTCCAGGTGATCTCACGGGTGGTGGAGCGAGCGCGCGACGAGGCGTCGTCGGCAGCCGACTACGTCGTGGAGGTCATGGTCGCGGCGCGTTCCGAGTTCCGCAGCAGTCCCGCGCTGGCGCCGATCGCGTTCCCGCAGCGCGGCACGATCCTCTTCGACGGAGACGCGGTCGGTCCGGGCGCTCTGGAGCTGTCGCGCTCGTTCCTGCTGCCGTTGCTGGAGTTCCAGCCGGAGTTGGAGGAGGAGCTGGAGGAGATCGCCGAGACCTGCCTGCGGTGGCTGGTGTCGCTGGTGCAGTTCGAGAGCGAGCGATCGCGGTCGGACTCGAAGCTGCGCGCCTACCTGCACCGGCATCTCGTTCCGGGCTTGAGCGTCACCTCCTGATCTTTACATCGTTGACAACAGTTGTAAGGCTGCGTCAACGATAGAAAGGGCCGGTGTGCGCGCTCCAACCTCCCGCCGCCGCTTCATGGGCATGGCCGCCCTCGGTTCCGCCTCAGCGCTCGGGCTGACCACCATCTCGACACGACACTCCGCCCAGGCCGCCGAGCACTCCCCGGCGGTGGTCATCGGAACCGGATACGGCGCCGCGGTCACCGCGCTGCGGCTCGGCTCGGCGGGCGTGCCCACCGTGATGCTGGAGATGGGCCGGTTGTGGAACACCCCAGCCGAGGACGGCAAGATCTTCTCCGACATGCTCGCCCCGGACCGCCGGGCGATGTGGTTCACAGACCGCACCGAGGCGCCGCTGGCGTCGTTCCTGTGGCTGGACATCGCCAACCGCGACATCGAGCCCTACGCGGGCGTGCTCGACCGCGTCGACTACGGCGACATGTCGGTCTACGTCGGGCGCGGGGTCGGCGGCGGATCGCTGGTCAACGGCGCGATGGCGGTGACCCCGAAGCGCTGGTACTTCGAGCAGGTCCTGCCCGAGGTCGATGCCGAGGAGATGTACGGCAGGTACTTCCCGCTGGCCAACTCGATGCTCGGCACCAACCACATCGACGAGGACTGGTTCGAGACCTGCGACTCCTACCAGTTCGCGCGGGTTTCCCGCGCCGCCGCGCACAAGGCCGGGTACAAGACGACGTTCGTGCCCAGCGTCTACGACTTCGACTACATGCGGCGCGAGGAGAACGGCCTGGTGCCGCGCTCGGCGCTGGCGTCGGAGGTCATCTACGGCAACAACCACGGCAAGCGCTCGTTGGACCAGACCTACCTCGCCGCCGCCGTGGGCACCGGCAACGTCACCATCCAGGCGCTGAGCGAGGTCCGCGACATCGCCCAGCAGCAGGACGGCAGCTACGCGCTGTCGGTGCGCCGGATCGACGAGCTGGGCAACGTGCTCGACGTCCGGCAGCTCACCACCGAGTACCTGTTCCTGGGCGCGGGAAGCCTGGGGTCCACCGAACTGCTGGTGCGCGCCCGCGACACCGGCAAGCTGCCGAACCTCGGCGAAGCGGTCGGCGAGGGATGGGGCACCAACGGCAACGTGATGCTCGGCCGCGCCAATCACGTGCAGGACCTCGTCGGACCGCTCGAATCGGGCATGCCAGCGCTGGGCATCGACGCGTGGGAAGACCCGGTGAACCCGGTGTTCGCCGAGATCGCGCCGGTCCCAGCCGGTTTGGAGACGTGGGCGAGCCTGTACCTGGCGATCACCCGCAACCCGGAGCGCGGCTCGTTCCGCTACGAGCCCGGCGCCGACCGCGCCGTCCTGCAGTGGCGCGAGGAGCAGGGGCAGCCGTCGATCGACGCGGCCAAGCAGCTGTTCGACCGGATCAACTCGGTCAACGGCACCAGCTACCGCTACGACCTGTTCGGCGATACCAGGGCCTTCGAGAACCGGTTCACCTACCACCCGCTGGGCGGACTCGTCCTGGGCGAGGCCACCGACCTCTACGGCCGGGTGAAGGGGTACCGCAACCTCTACGTCACCGACGGCTCCCTCATCCCGGGGAGCACCGGTGTCAACCCCTTCGTCACCATCACGGCCCTCGCGGAGCGCAACATCGCTCGCGTGCTGGCCGAGGACGTCCGGACCCGCTGAAGCTCCGGCGGGCTCGGCCCCGGCCGAGCCCGCCGGAGCTTCAGCGCACGACGTCGAAGACGTTCTTCTGGATGCCGTTGGAGTAGACCTCGTGCTCGACGAGCCGGAGCTTCTGGGCGTCCTTGTCGGTGCTGCTGAACAGGCGCTTGCCCGCGCCGAGCAGGAGCGGGAAGACCAGCAGGTGGTAGCGGTCGATGAGCCCGGCGTCGGAGAGCGCGCGGTTGAGGGTCGCGCTGCCGTGCATGATGATCGGCCCACCCTCGGTCTCCTTGAGCGCGGCGACCTCGTCCACCGAGCGCAGGATCGTGGTCGGCCCCCAGCCGGTGACCAGCGCGTCGTCGGTGAGCTCGGTGGACACCACGTACTTAAGCATGTCCTTGTACTCGGCGAAGTCCTCCATCGACGGCCAGACCGGGCTGAACGCCTCGTAGCTGACCCGGCCCAGCAGCATCGCGGTGGCCTCCTGCTGCTCCCGGCCCTTGATCTCGAACGCCTCCGGCAGGAACTCGACGTGCTTGAACGTCCATCCCGAGTTGCGGTAACCGGGCTCGCCACCGGGGGCCTCCACGACGCCGTCGAGCGAGACGAAAGCCGAGCTGATGAGGGTGCGCATGGGAAGAACTCTCCTTGATCTCGATTGTCTGCTCGTGTGGACTCCCGGCCGGACCAGAACTCATCGGTGGGGTCGCTCGTGCAGCTCAGCGGAGGGAGTTCCACTGCGCAGAACAATTCTGTCGGACCCTTGCCGGAAAAATGGAGCCGTTCGAGCATGTCCGACATGCGATTGCCAGGCGAGGCGCACGCGCTGGTGCGGCACACCCACCAGGAGCGGGTGCTGCGCGCGCTCCGCGAGCGGGGTGCGCTGAGCCGCGGTGAGATCGCCAGTGCGGTGGGACTGTCCCGCACCACCATCTCGGAGATCACCCGTGACCTGCTGCGACACGGCGCGATCGTCGTGGTCGACACCGATGCGGCGTCGCGGGCGGGAAGCGGTCGGCCCGCCGAGCAGCTCGCGCTGGACCCCAACTCCGGGCAGTTCCTGGGCGTGGACTTCGGGCACCGGCGGGTGCACGTGGCGATCGCCGACGCCGCCCACGAGATCCTGGCTTCCGGACGTCAGGCCTACCACGACAGCACCGGGTGGCCGGAGCGCATGGAAACCGCCTTCGAGCTCATCGACCGCCTCAGCGCCGCGCGGGGCGTGCACTTCCGGGCCTTGCAGGGGGTCGGGATCGGCGTCACCGGGCCGCATCCGCGCTCGTCGGCCCCGCACGCCCCGGAAGGCGCGTTCGGCCCGGGGTTCGCCGCCGCGCGCGACGACGTGGACGTCTCCTTCGCCGAGCGCTTCGGCGCACCGGTGATGGTGCACAACAACACCCGCCTCGCGGCGCTGGCCGAAGCGCTCGCAGGCGACGCCAACGCCGAGAACGTGCTCTACGTGCGGTTGTCCGACGGCGTCGGCGGTGCCCTGGTGATCGGCGGGCGGCTCGTGCCCGGGGCCACCGGCCTGGCCGGCGAACTCGGTCACGTCACCGTCGTCCCAGGTGGTGCGCGCTGCCGCTGCGGCAAGGACGGCTGCTTGGAGACGGTCGCCTCGGTCCCGGCGATGCTGGCGGCTTGCAGGAAGCGCGGTGCCGACGTCGATTCCCTCGACGAGCTGGCGAGCTCCGGCGACCCCGTTGTCGCGCAAGTGCTGCGCGACGCGGCTCGTGCGCTGGGGCGGGCCGTGGGCGTGGTGGCGATGGTGTTCAACCCGGCCGAGGTCGTGATCGGCGGCGACATCGCCCGGCTGGCACCGGTGATCGTCGAGCAGACCAGCGACACCGTCGGTGCCGAGCTGTTCCCGTGGGTTGCGGCGAAACCGGTCGTCCGCTGCGCGCGTCTCGCCGACGACGACGGCGCCACCGGAGCCCTGGCCGCGCTCTTCCGCAGCTCACCCCTGCTCGCCGACTACCCGGAACCGGCACCGAACTGCGCTCTTCGGCATGAAGGAGTACCCGACCATGGCAGTCCTCAGCGAGCGCGACGCCGCGCCGAAGGCCGATCCGGGGCCCGCGCCACGCAGGCGCAGCGCGCCGCTGGTGCTCAACGCCGCCTCGATCCTGCTCGGCATCGGTGTGTGGTGGTTCCTCGCGGCGCTGGGCATCAAGATCCCGGCACCACCCGAGGTCGCCGCCAGGGCGGTCGAGATGGCCGCCGAGGGAACCTTGCTCGACGACACCGCGGCCAGCCTCGGGCGGGTGCTGGCCGGGTTCGCGCTGGGCACCGCGCTGGCGGTCGTGATGGGCTTCCTGATGGGCTGGTACCGGCCGGTGCGCGCGCTGGCCGAGCCGTGGGTGCAGTTCTTCCGCACCATCCCGCCGCTGGCCATCATCCCGCTGGCGATCGTGCTGATGGGCATCGGCGAGGTCCCGAAAATCTTCGTGATCTTCCTGGCCGCGTTCCTGGCCTGCGTCATCTCGACGCTGCAGGGAGTGGTCACGGTGGATCCGACGCTGATCAACGCCGCGCGGGTCCTGGGAGCCGGGGACGCGACGATCTTCGGCAAGGTCGTGGTGCCGGCGTCCGCGCCGTTCATCCTCGTCGGCATGCGCGTCGGCCTCGGATCGGCGTGGGCGACGGTGGTGGCGGCCGAACTCATCGCCGCGCAAGGAGGTCTCGGCTTCCGGATGCAGAACGCCCAGCTGTACTACGACCTACCGACGATCTTCGTCAGCCTGATCACCATCGGCGTCCTCGGCTTGGTCATGGACCGGCTGCTGCTGCTCGCCGAACGCAAGCTGACCGGATGGCAGGAGCGGCAGTGAACCCCAAGATCGCCCTGGACGGCGTGACCAAGTCCTTCGACCTCGGCCGCGATCGGCTCGTCGCGCTCGACGACGTGTCCCTGGAGATCGCCGAGAACGAGTTCGTCACCGTCGTCGGCCCCTCCGGATGCGGCAAGAGCACCCTGCTCAACATCCTCGCCGGGCTGGGGGAACCGACCGCGGGACGCGCCCTCGTCGACGGCGTCCCGGTATCCGGCCCCGGTCCGGACCGCGGGGTGATCTTCCAGCAGTACGCGCTGTTCCCGTGGCTGACCGTGCGCGGCAACGTCGAGTTCGGGCTGAAGATCGCGGGCGTGCCACGGGATGAGCGCCGGGCGCGTGCGGAGCACTTCATCGACGTCGTCGGGCTGACCTACTTCGCCGACGTGCTGCCCAAGGCCCTCTCGGGCGGGATGCGGCAGCGCTGCGCCATCGCCCGCGCCTACGCCGTGAACCCGGCGATCCTGCTGATGGACGAACCCTTCGGGGCCCTCGACGCGCTGACCAGGGTCAAGCTCCAGGACCAACTGCTCAGCGCCTGGGACCAGGAGCGGCGGACGGTCCTGTTCATCACCCACGACGTCGACGAGGCCGTGTACCTGGCCGACCGGGTGATCGTGATGGCCTCCCGGCCCGGCCGCATCTACGACGTCGTCGAGGTCGAACTGCCGCACCCGCGCACCGAAGAGGTCCGGCTGAGCGCGGAGTTCACCGCGCTGCGCCATCGGGTCTGGAACTCCGTCTACCACCAGGACAACGACCGCGCCGTCCCGGCGCGGGACTGAGAGGACGCCATGACCAGCAGGAAGAGATGGCTCGCCGGCGCGCTCGCCGGGATCGTCGTGGCGCTCACCGGGTGTGGTGGCGGTTCGGAGGCGTCCAACGAGGTCCGGTTCGGCTACATCGGCGACTACAACGGCGCCAGCCTCCTCGCGGTCGCCGAGGACCAGGAGCTGTGGGGGAAGCACGGTCTCGACGCCACGGCCAGCGTGTTCACCAACGGGCCGCTGCAGGTCCAGGCGCTGGGCAGCGGTGACCTGGACTTCGGCTACATCGGCCCGGGCGCGATGTGGCTGCCCGCTTCCGGTCAGGCCAAGGTCGTCGCGCTGAACACGCTCGGCAACGCCGACCGCGTCATCGCGCAGCCCGGCACCGGCGGCATGGCCGACCTGCGGGGCAAGACGATCGGGGTTCCGCGGGGCACCTCCGGGGAGATGATCCTCGATCTGGCGCTGCGACGGGCCGGGATGACGGAGAACGACGTCAAGGTCGTGCCGATGGACGCCTCGACGATCGTCTCCGCCTTCTCCGCCAAGCGCATCGACGCGGCCGGGTTCTGGTACCCGGCGATCGACACGATCACGAAGCAGGTCCCGGGTCTGGTCGAGCTGGCCAGGAACTCCGACTTCCGCGGGGAGGTGGAGTTCCCGACCGCCTTCGTCGCGGGCAACGACGTGGTGACCGGTCAGCAGGACAAGGCCAGGCGCGTGCTGGCGGTGCTGCGGGAGGCGATGCGGTACCGCTCTGCCAACCCCGAGCGCACCATCGAGCTGACCGCCGAGCTGCTCGAGAAGGATCCGGCGCAGGTTCGCGCCGACGCCGCGAACGTGCAGGTGCTCGGCGCCGAGGAGCTGGACCGGATGACGGCCGACGGCACCGTGCGGAACTGGTTGTCCACCATGGACTCCTACTTCACCGGGACCGGCCAGCTCAAGGGGAGCACCGGGCCCGAGAACTACTACACAGGCGATCTGTTCACCTCGGCGGGCCGACCGTGAACCAGCGCAACATCCTGTTCCTGATGACCGACCAGCACCGGACCGACACCCTCGGCGCCTACGGCAACCCGATGGCCGCGACGCCGAACCTCGACGAGCTGGCCGCCACCGGGACCCGCTTCGACCGCTGGTACACCCCGACCGCCATCTGCACGCCCGCGCGCGCCAGCCTGCTCACCGGGCAGGCACCGTTCCGGCACAAGCTGCTGGCCAACTACGAGCGCAACGTCGGCTACATCGAGGACCTGCCCGAGGGCCAGTTCACGTTCTCGGAAGCGTTGCGCGGCCGCGGCTACAACTGCGGGCTCATCGGCAAGTGGCACGTCGGGACGCGGAAGTCAGCCGGTGACTTCGGTTTCGACGGGCCGAACCTCCCGGGCTGGCACAACCCGGTCGACCACCCCGACTACCTGGCCCACCTCGCCGACAACGACCTCCCGCCGTACGAGATCAGCGACCGCATCCGCGGCACCCTGCCCAACGGCGGTCCGGGCAACCTGCTGGCGGCGCGGTTGCGCCAACCCGTGGAGGCGACCTTCGAGCACTACCTGGCGACCCGCGCCATCGAGATGATGGAACGCTACGCCGCCGACGCACGCGAGCACGACAAGCCGTTCTTCCTGGAGCTGAGCTTCTTCGGCCCGCACCTGCCCTACATCATCCCCGACGAGTTCTTCGACATGTTCGACTCGGAGGAGGTACCGCTGCCGCGTTCGGTCGCCGAGACCTTCCACGGAAAACCCCCGGTGCAGCAGAACTACAGCGCGCACTGGACGTTCGACACGATGCCGCTGGAGACCACCCGCAAGCTCATCGCCGTGTACTGGGGGTACGTGGCGCTGATCGATCACGAGATCGGTCGGGTCCTCGACGCGATGCGGCGCCTGGGCCTGGCCGACGACACGGTGGTGTTCTTCACCTGCGACCACGGCGAGTTCACCGGTTCCCACCGGCTGCACGACAAGGGGCCGGCGATGTACGAGGACATCTACCGGACGCCGGGCATCGTGCGCGTGCCCGGTGAGCCGGGGGGAGTGGTGCGGTCGGAGTTCGTCAGCCTGCTGGACTGCACCGCCACCATCCTCGAACTGGCCGGCATCGATCCGGAACCCGCCGTGGATTCCCGGAGCCTGCTCCCGCTCGTGTCCGATGAGGACGGTGTGGAGTGGCCCGAGGAGATCGTCTGCGAGTTCCACGGGCACCACTTCCCGTACCCGCAGCGAATGCTGCGCACCGACCGGTACAAGCTCGTGGTCAACCCGGACTCGGTCAACGAGCTCTACGACCTCGAAGCCGACCCGGACGAGCTCATCAACCGCTACCCGCACCCGGAGATGGCGGAGGTCCGAGCCGGTCTGATGCGCCGGCTCTACGACCTGCTCCGAGAGCGGGGTGACAACTTCTACCACTGGATGACCTCGATGTACGAGGTCGGAGAAGTCGCCTACGACCCCACCCTCAGCGGCCTCGACGAGGGCAGCTACCAGCGCTGATCAGGCCGTCAGGTCGCGGATCAACCGCGCTCCGGTTGCGTCGGAGTTGACCGAGGCTCCGGCGCGATCGTGGTCCTCACCTCGATCGCCCACCCGGTGTCTCCCCTCCACGGCCCCGCTGCCGTGCGCCAGCGCCAAGTCCGCGCTGGCCGCCTACAGCAAGGGGCTCGCCAACGATGGGCCCGCACGGCATCCGCGTCAACTCCCTCCTCCTGGGCTTCGTCGAGACGGAGGGGCACGCCAACTCCTGGGCAGATCGACACCTGGACGGACCGAACCGCCCCCGGCCCCAGTCCTCGGACGTCGCCTTCGGTGCTCAAGCGATCGCGCACGGGTTCCGGCAGCTGGTGAGCTGCCGGAACCCGTTGTGCACTCGGTGTTCCAGTGCTGGTGCTGCGATGGGCCCTCGCTTCGGGCGATGGCTCGTCGAGGACGGTGCGCTCGTCCTCATCGAGGTGGTGGGTCAACGACGCGTTCGGGTTCCTGCGGATCGTCGAGGACCACCGTGTGCGTGCCGAGGGAATGCGCGCTGGGTACGCACCGCTCAGAGCTTGGTCGGAGTCGGTGCGTCGCTGAGGTCGCGCTTGTAGGTCTCGGCGAGCAGGTAGGTCGACACGAACGAGATCAGGCACAGCACGACGACGTACCCGGCGATGGAGAAGGAGCTTCCCGTCGCCGCGAACAGCGCGGTGCAGATCATCGGAGCGATGCCGCCGCCGAGGATCGCCGCGATCTGGTAAGCCAGCGAGGCGCCGCTGTAGCGGAGCCGGGTGCTGAACAGCTCCGAGAAGAACGCCGACTGCGGCCCGTAGACGGCGGTGCGGCACGCCTGCACGACCAGCCCGGCCAGCAGGAACAGCCCGATCGAGCCGCTGTCGACCAGCATGATCCAGGGCACCGCGAACAGGCCGAGCGCCAGCATCCCGCCCAGCGCCATGCCACGTCGGCCCATGCGGTCCGAGAGCAGGCCGAACGCCATCATGAGCGGGATGTCGACCGCCGCCAGCAACGCGTTCGCGCTCAGGATCGTCGTGCGCTCGTAGTCGAGGGTCTTGGTGGCGTAGGAGACGATCCAGGTGGTGCCGACGTAGAACGTGGCGTTGGTGGCGAGGAAGGACCCGGCGGCGAGCAGGATCGTCTTCGGGTGCTCGCGCAGCACCTCGATCACCGGCATCCGCTGGGCGCGCTCCTTCTCGTCGCGCTGCACGGCCTGCTGGAACACGGGGCTCTCGCTGATCCTGAGCCGGATGGCGAAGCCGACGACGATCAGAGCAGCGCTGCACAGGAACGGGACACGCCAGCCCCACGCGAGGAAAGTCTCCTCGGACATGTTCGCCGACAGCGCCGTGAACGTCAGGTTGCCCAGCAGCAGTCCCGCCGGCACACCCACCTGCGGCCAGCTCCCGTAGAAACCGCGTTTCCCCTTCGGCGCGTGCTCGACGGCCATGAGCGCCGCTCCGCCCCACTCGCCGCCGACGCCGATGCCCTGGGTGAAGCGCAGCAGCGTCAGCAGGATCGGGGCCCACACGCCGATCGTGGCGTAGGTCGGTAGCAGTCCCATCAGCAGCGTCGCGACGCCCATCAGCATCAGCGAGCCGATGAGCATGGGTTTGCGCCCGAGCTTGTCGCCGTAGTGGGCGAACAGCACGCCGCCGACCGGGCGCGCCAGGAAGCCGACGGCGAAGGTCGCGAAGGCGGCGACGGTGCCCACGACGGGGTCGAACTTCGGGAAGAACAACTGGTTGAACACCAGCGCTGCGGCGGTGCCGTAGATGAAGAAGTCGTACCACTCGATGGTGGTGCCGATGAGGCTGGCGAGCGCGACTCGACGCGCACTCGTCGCGGTGGCGGCCATTCGGTCGACCTCCGGGGGTGTTGAGCTGCGGCTGTGACCCAAATAACTAACGGTGTAAGTTTTAGGGACCGTAGCGATCCGGGCGAATCATCACAAGAGGCACGTCTCGACCGATCTCGGTAGAAAGTTTCGGAAAAGGGTCGTCGACGAGTCTCTCTTCCGTCATTTCCCTCCCAGCTGTGCTTCGAGGGTGTGCTGTTTCGAGCTGTGTGCGTCGAAAGTGTTTCGGAAAGCGCGGTTGACCGCGCTTCCGCGTCACCGCATACTCGGTCCGATCGTCAGTCTCACGTCAGCGCGCTCGAGAGGATGCGGTGGACATGTCAGCGAGGACGAGGGCGCGCGCCTGCGTCGCCGGCGTGGTCTTGGTGGCGGCGGTTCTGGTGGCCCCGGCGGCGGCCTCCGCTCGGCCCGCGTGCTCGGGCCACGTCGGGCTCACCTTCGACGACGGGCCCGGCGACACCACAGCGGAGCTGCTGAACGCCCTGCGGGAGAATGGTTTGCGCGCAACGATGTTCAACCGCGGCGACGGCGCGGACGCGCACCCGGCGCTGGTGGAGGAGCAGGTCGACGCGGGGATGTGGGTAGGCAACCACAGCTACGGCCACCTGCACATGACGCAGCTGACCCGGTCCGAAATGGACGATGAGATCTCCCGCGCGCAGGAGGCCATCGCCGGCGCGGGCGGCGGGACCCCGAACCTGTTCCGCCCGCCCTACGGGGAGACCAACGAAACCCTGCGCGGGGTCGCCGAGTCCCACGGCCTCACCGAGATCATCTGGGACGTCGACTCCTTGGACTGGAACAACGCCACGGTCGACCAGATCGTGGAGGCCAACGCCCGCCTCACCGACGGCCAGGTCATCCTCATGCACGACTGGGCGCCCAACACCCTCGAAGCGATCCCCAGGATCGCGGAGGTCCTGGAGGGCAAGGGCCTCTGCCCGGGAGCGATCTCGCCGCGCACCGGCCAGGCGGTTGCCCCCGACGAACTCCCGTGAGGTGGTGGACCGCTGTGTCGCGAGGGGAGTGCCCGACGGTCAGCCCTGGTCCTGCTCGCGGGTGAGGAACGGGTGGGCGTGGCTCAGGACTTCCGCCGTGTTGCGCCAGGCTCGGACGTGGTCCGCGTCCGGGATGGAGGCGAACGGAGTGCCGGTCCGGGTCGCGAAGGTGCGCATCGGGTCGTGCCAGGGATCGGCCGTGCCCGCGTACATCAGCTGCGGGACGGTGGCGCGTTCCAGTGATTCGTGGACGCCCGGTTCGTCGCGGAAGGCCTCGTAGTTCGCGCGGAGCGCCTCAGGGGCGACGGCGTCGATGACGGCCGCGTAGGCGGGGTTGGCGCGAGCGCCCTGCCGCATCAGCGGCCAGGGATCGGTGTCAGCGGGGAGCCCGAGCTCGTCGAGCATGGCCTCGACCGCCGAGCGGAAACCGTTGATCGGGTCGAAAGCGCCCGCCACGAGGCAGCTGAGCCGGTCCGGTGCGTGCAACGCGACGGCGTAGCCGGTCAGGGCACCGAGCGAATAGCCCCAGAACGCCGTTTCGCCCAGTCCGAGGTCGTCGAGGACGGCCGTGACGGACTCCGCGCGACGGGCCAGCGAGTAGTCGGCGGGTGTTACCGGGGCTGAGCTCGCGCCGAGCCCGAGCGGATCGACGGTGATCACCGTGTGGGTGGTCGCGAGGACCGAGGTGTAACCAGCCCTGGTCCACTGCGCGCCGGTCTGGAACATACCCGGGTGCAGCACCAGCGGTGGCCCGGCACCAACGACCTCGTAAGCGATCTTCAGACCACCGCGCTGCGCGATCGGCACGTGCTCCTCCTGGACCCGGGGTTCGGTCAGCATGGCACGCCCCGGCCCCGGGCGTGGGGGTTCCCGCGGAAACCCCCACGCCCCAGGGCTGGGTCGGGATCGTCTAGCGCATCGCCGGGATGTCCGGCAGGGCGAAACGACGAGTGCGCTGCCCTGGTTCAGCTCGCCCACCGGCAACGAAGAGGGCCGCCGCCTCGCGGATTTCAGTGGAAACCCGGTCAGAGGGCCGGTGGGCGCTGGAACTGCAGGGGTGATTGGGACCCGATGACGGCGGTAGTCCGGGTGGTGCCGCCGGGGCCGGAAGTGGTGCCGTTGTTCAGTCGGCCAACCACACCGCTGTGTCGGTGGGCAGGTGGTCGTCGGCCAGGTCGTCGCTGGCGAGCAGGACCCGGTCGTGCTCGGGCAGCGGCTGGGGCTCGCTCGACATGTTGACCACGCAGGTGAACCCGGGTTCGCGGTGGAACGCCAGGACGCCGCTGGGGGAGTCCAGCCAGCGCATCCCGCCTTCGCCCAGCGCGCCGAGCTCGCGCCGCAGACGCAGTGCCGCGCGGTAGAGCTCCAGCGTCGAGGCCGCATCGCCGTCCTGCGCCTCGGCGGTCCGGTCTTGCCAGTCAGCCGGCTGGGGGAGCCAGGGTTCCGCGGAACCGTGGGGGCCGAAGCCGAACGGCGGGGCCGAACCCGACCACGGCAGCGGCACCCGGCATCCGTCGCGACCCCGCTCGGTGTGACCCGAGCGCTCCCACATCGGGTCTTGCAGGGCCTCCTCGGGGAGGTCCTCGACCTCCGGGAGCCCGAGCTCCTCTCCTTGGTAGACGTAGGCGCCGCCGGGCAGCGCGAGCATCAGCAGCGCCGCCGCCCGCGACCGGCGGGTTCCGCGGGCCAGGTCCGGTTCGTCGAGCACCAGCTCGTCCTCGCCGATCGCGCGCTGGTCGTGCGGCACCCACGCGGTTTCCCTGCCGTACCGGGTCACGTGGCGGGGCACGTCGTGGTTGGACAACACCCACGTCGGCGGTGCACCCACGGCGGTCAAGCTCGCCATCGTCGAGTCGATGACCTCGCGCATCCGCTCCGGGCTCCACGGGCACTTCAGGAAGTCGAAGTTGAACGCTGTGTGCAGACCACCCGGCCGCAGGTACCGGGCGAGCCGTTCCGGCGACGGCGCCCAAGCCTCGGCGACGAACTTGCGCTCCCCCGGGTACTCGTCGGCGATGCGGCGCCACCGGCGGTAGATCTCGTGCACCTCATCGCGGTCCCAGTGCGGGTGCGCGAGGCGCTCGTCCGGTTCGCCGGTCAGGTCCGGCAACTCCGGGTCCTTGACCAGTCCGTGCGCGACGTCGATTCGGAAGCCGTCCACGCCGCGGTCGAACCAGAACCGCAGGACGTCGGCGAACTCGTCGTGGACCTCGGGGTTCGCCCAGTTGAGATCGGGCTGTTCAGGTGCGAACAGGTGCAGGTACCACTCCCCGTCGGCCACCCGGGTCCAGGCGGGACCGCCGAACACCGACCGCCAGTTGTTCGGCGGCCGGTCACCGTCGGCGCCCAGGCCGGGCCGGAAGACGAAGCGCTGGCGCTCCGCCGTTCCCGGTCCGGCGGCGAGTGCGGCCTGGAACCAGCGGTGCTGGTCGGAGGTGTGGTTGGGCACGATGTCCGGGATGATGCGCAGCCCGTGCTCGTGCGCGTCGGCGATCAGCTTCTCCGCGTCGGCGAGGGTGCCGAAGCGCGGATCGATGTCGCGGAAGTCGGCCACGTCGTAGCCCGCGTCCGCCTGCGGCGAGCGGTACCACGGGTTGATCCACAACGCGTCGACACCCAGGTCCCGCAGGTAGGGCAACTTCGACCGGATGCCCTCGATGTCGCCCATCCCGTCGCCGTCGCCGTCGGCGAAGCTGCGGATGTAGACCTGGTAGATCACCGCGTCGCGCCACCACGGGTCGTCATCAGAGCGATTGTGCTGCAACGGGCCTCCTCCTCCGAACGAGTCCACTGCTGTCATTTGAGCCCGCCCGAGGTCAGACCGGCGATGATGCGGCGCTGGAAGATCAGCACGGCGACGACCAGCGGCACGGTGACGATCACGCCTGCCGCCATCTGGGTGCCGAAGGGCTGTTCGTGCCCCTGCGCGCCGACGAACTTCGAGATGGCGACCGTGACGGTCTGCATCTCCTTCTCGTTGACCATGGTCAGCGCGATGATGAACTCGTTCCAGGCCATGATGAAGGTCAGGATCGCCGTGGTGAACACGCCGGGCGCCGCCAGCGGGACGATCACCTTGCGGAAGGCCTGACCGGGCGTGCAGCCGTCCACCATCGCCGCCTGCTCCAGCTCCACCGGCATCTGGCGGAAGAACGTCGTCAGGTTCCACACCGCCAGCGGCAGCGCGAACGACAGGCTCGGCAGCACCATCGCCTGGTAGGTGTTGATCCAGCCGATGTCGGTGAACAGCTTGAGCAGCGGCACGATCAGCGAGATCCCGGGGAACATCGAGCAGGCGATGATCAGCGCCAGCACCGCGTTCTTGCCGCGGAACTGCAACCGCGCCAACGCGTAGGCGGTCGTCATGCCGATGACCAGGGTCAGCAGCGTGGTCACCGAGGCGACCACGAAGCTGTTCAGCAGCGCCCAGCCGAACCCCACGTCGGGGTCGAAGACGGCGCGGAAGTTCTCCAGCGACCACACCGCGGGCAGCGGGCTGAGGTCGAACTGGTCGGACGGGCGCCGGAACGCGGTGGCCGTCATCCAGTAGAACGGGGCCAGGCAGTACAGCACGATCACCGCGACACCCGCGTGCGGCAACCAGCGCTTCCAGTGTCGGACCGAGGGCGAACCGGTCATCACGCCACCGCCTTCCGGGGCTTGCGCGCGGCTTTCACCTGCGAGCGGGCCTCACCCAGCAGGTCCGCGCCCAGCAGCTTGACGAAGGCGAAGGCCACGACGGCGACGTAGCAGAACATGATCGTCGCGTAGGCCGCCGCGGGCCCGTACCGCACGTTGGTGGCCTCCTGCCAGGCCAGCATCGACAGCGTCTCCACCGATTCCTTCTGCTGCCCGATCAGCACGAAGGGCAGGTCGAACATGCGCAGCGAGTCGAGCATCCGGAACAGCACCGCCACCAGCAGCGCCGGACGCACCAGGGGGAGCGTGATGTGCGCGAAACGCTGCCAGGCGGTGGCGCCGTCGACCCGCGCGGCTTCGAAGACGTCGCGTGGGATCAACTGCAGGCCCGCCAGCACCAGCAGACCCACGAACGGTGCCGTCTTCCACACCTCTGCCACGATCACCGCCAGCTTCGCCGGTCCGCCGTCGGCGCTCCAGAGCACCTGCGTTCCGAGCATCGCGTTGACCACGCCGTCGGAGGCGAAGATCCACCGCCACAGCAGCGCCGAGACCGCGGTCGGGATCGCCCACGGCACCAGCACGCTCGCGCGCACCAGACCGCGCCCGCGGAACGCTCGGTGCATGATCAACGCCATCGCCACGCCGAGCGCCGCTTCCAGGACGACCGTCGTCGTGGTGAAGAAGGTCGTGTTCCACATGGCGTTCCAGAACCGCGCGGCGGCGGGACCGGTGAACACCTCGCTGTAGTTGCCGAGCCCGGCGAACTGCTCGCCCTCGACCACGAAGCCCTCGGCGTCGACGCCTTGGCCCTCGGTGAAGAGCGACTGGCGCAGCGCCGCGACGATCGGGTAGACCACCACCAGACCGAGCACCAGCAACGTCGGCGACACCAGCATTCCGGCCAGTCGCGCGACGGCGGCGGCCTGGGGCGATCTCCTCTTGCGGCGATCGCGCGCCGCGAGGCGCCCGGACGAGGGCACAGCGGCGGATTCCACTTCTGTCGTCATCATCTACCTCCCCGCGAGTCCCAGGGGCGGCGCCGCGAACCAGCGCCGCCCCTCGCGCTCACTGCTGTCCGGTCAGCTCTTTGAGCCGGGCCTGCAGATCGGCCAGCGCCTGCTCGGAGGACTTCTCACCGCGCAACGCCGCGTAGACGTGCTCCTGGATCACGTCGGTCACCTCGCCGTACTTGATCACCCGGGGACGCGGCTCGGCGCCCTCGATGGACTTCTTGAGCAGAGGCAGGTACGGGTACTTGGCCTGCATCGACGGGTCGTCGTAGAGCGCGCTGCGGGTGGGGGCCAGCGAGCCCTGGTCCAGCCGCAGCCGCTGCTGCTCGGGGGCGGTGGCGAACTTGATGAAGTCGACCGCGGTGGCCTTGTTCTTGGCGAACGAGGAGATCGCCAGGCTGTGGCCGCCGAGGCTGGAGACGCCGGGACCGGCGACGCCGGGCAGCGGCGCGACGTCGAACTTGCCCGCCACGCCGGAAGAACCGTCGGTCTTGGCGGAGTGCGAGTACTGGTTCGGCCAGGCGCGGCTGAACACGAGCTTGCCTTCCATGAAGGCGCGGCGCGTCTCGGTCTCCTTGAAGGTGATCGCTTCGCGAGGGATCGTCCCGGAGCGGAATCCCTCGACGAGCGCGTCCAGACCGCGCTTGGCCTCGGGCGTGTTGACGTGGGGTTTGCCGCTGGGGTCGGTGATCATGCCGCCGGCGCCGTGCACCGCCTCGGCGAAGTTGACGGTGAGCCCCTCGTACTTCTCGTACTGCCCGGCGAAGCAGGACATCCCGGCGGCTTCCGGCAGGGCGAGCACCTTGTCGCAGGCCTGGCGCATCTCGTCCCACGTCGTCGGGGGCTGCGCACCGGCCTTGGCCAGCAGGTCCTCGCGGAAGTAGAGCATCGCGCCGTCGGAGGTGGCGGGGACGCCGTAGAGCCGGTCCCGGTACAGCGAGGTCTCGACGGTGGTCGGCACGAACTCGTCGATGCCGAACTGCTCCTCCGGCAGTTCGGTGATCCAGCGGTTCGCGGCGAACTCCGCGGTCCAGACGTTGTCGAGGTCGAGCACGGTGAACGCATCGGACTTGGTCTGCGCGTTCTGCACCATCTGCTGGCGCTGGTCATCGGCGGAGGAGGAGAGCTCGATGAAGCGGACCTGCTCGTCGGGGTGCGCCTTGTTCCACGCTTCGACGATCTTGGGGTTGACGTTCTCCTCGTCCTTGCCCGCCACGAAGGTGATCGGGCCCCGGCCTTCGAGCGCCGCCGAGGGCTCGTTGGTGGCCGAACCGCCGCAGCCGGCGGTCAGTGCGGCGGTGCACGTCAGCACCGCGGCGATAGCTAACCGATTTCTCTGTCTCATGTCACTCTCCATTGAGGACTTATCGAGCGCACGGGGGATCGCCGCGCAATGCACCGGATCGATCCAGTGGCATCGTGCGGTCGTTCGGTCTTCGATTCGTCGAATTGCGCCGGGCGCGATGCACCCGCTTCCAGATCGCCAGCGAACGGCAGGTTCTCACCTGCGCTTACCAGCCTCCTTCATCTCCTCACAGTTCCGCGCTCCTGCGCGGAGGGGCTGTTGACCCTCGCACCACGAGTTCGATCGGAACAGGCACGACGGTGCTCTCGCGAGAATTCGATTCCAATCGGTCGATCAACAATTGCGCGGCCGTGGCTCCCTGGGCGCGCACCGGCTGGGCGACGGTTGTCAGGTCCACGTACTCGCTCATCTCGTGGTCGTCGAAACCCACGATCGACATGTCCTCCGGGGTCGACCGCCCGTGCCTGCGCAGTGAGCGCAACGCGCCCATGGCGAGTTCGTCGGCGTAGGCGAAAACGGCAGTGGGACAGGAGCTTTGAGCGAGCAGCCGGTCCATCGCGCGCTCACCGCCCGCGATCGAGAACTCGCCGGGAACCATCCACTCGGGACGCTGTTCGACGCCGTTGTCGTGGAGGGTCTGCAGGAACGCCTCGCGGCGGGTGATCGGTGCGATGGCGCCCAGCGGTTTCGGCTCCAGACCTTCGATCATCGCGATGTCGCGATGCCCGAGGTCGATCAGGTGCTGCACGGCCATCCGGGTGCCGAGCCGGTCGTCGATGTGCACCGAGCTGAAACCCTCGGCGTCGTGCCCGACCAGGCCCAGAGGCATGTCCAGCCCGCGCAGCCGGTCGGCTTCCTGCTCCGTGAGGTCCATCGAGAGCACCAGCACGGCGTCCACCCGCCCGCGCACCGGCAGTTCGCGGAAGAACCGCTCGCGGGACTCGACGTCACCGGCGGTGTAGAGCATGAGGTCGTAACCGCCGGCACGCAGGACCTGTTCGGCGCCGCCGATGATCTGCCCGAAGAACCACCGCCAGACGAACGGGACGACGACGCCGATGCAGAGCGTGCGCCCGGTCGCCAATCCGGACGCCGAGCGGGAGATGGAGTAGTCGAGTTCGGCGGCAAGTTCGGCGATGCGATGCCGCGTGCGGTCCGACACCCCGGAGCGTCCGCGCAGCGCGCGCGACACCGTCGACGGCGAGACGCCTGCTCGCCGCGCGACCTCCTCGATGCCGACCACTGGCCCTCCCCGATCGATCCGCTGTCCAGATCGCGAGGAATGTACTGTGGCCTGAGTCTTGTGCACAAGCGTTTGCGTTCACCCCGTGAGATGTCCGCGCCATAGGCCATGTGACCAGGTGTTCCAGTCGTGCGAGCGCCGCTGCCAAGCGGACGGGGGACCTCCGCCGGCGCTCTCAGTCGCCGAAGCGGCGGCGGGCCTCGTCGATGTCGGCGATGTGGCGGTGGGTCCACTCGCACATGGCGTCGACGGTCGCCAGCAGGCCCCGACCTGGCCCGGTGAGGGTGTACTCGACGCGCGGCGGCACGGTGGGGTGCGCGGTGCGCGCGGCGAGCCCGTTGCGCTCCAGCATGCGCAGGTTCTGGGTGAGCATCTTGTGGCTGATGCCCTCGACCTCGCTCCGCAGCTCGCTGAACCGCAGGGTGCGATCACCGAGCGCCTCGATGATCAGCAACGCCCACTTGTTGGCGACGTCGGAGAAGATCTCCCGCGCCAGCGAATCCGCCCGCCGCAGATCGGCCTCGTCCGCCGAGCCGCTGAACTGCTTGGTCACCATGAGGTTCCTCAGTAACGAAAAAGTGCGTTCTTCCACGTCAGAGCTCACTCTCCTACGGTTTTCAAGTAACCACAAGAGAGCGAGGAGTTCGCGATGGCCATCACCCTGACCAACGCACCCGGGCTGCCCGAGGTCGACATCTACCGGCACGTCTCGATCGCGACGGGCACGAAGCTGGTGCACATCTCCGGCCAGGTCTCCTGGGACGCCGACGGCGCGACGGTCGCGGAAGGGGACCTCGCCGGGCAGATCGTGCAGTGCTACCTCAACGTCGGCAAAGCGCTCAAGGCCGCGGGTGGCACCTTCGACGACGTCGCGAAGCTGACCTTCTACGTCGTGGACTGGACTCCGGACAAGATGCCGCAGGTCCTCGACGGGATCGCCCGAGCGGCAGAGGCTCTCGGCACCGCACCGGTGCCCCCGGCCTCCCTGTTCGGCATCGTGGCGCTCGACGTCCCGGAGCACCTCGTCGAGATCGAAGCGACCGCGGTCCTGGAGTGACGACCAGAGTTGTCGATCAAGCGGCAGACCTGTGAACAGGACGATAACGTTCCTCCGAACGGGTGTACACGCCATCGTCGGGGTGACATCTTCCGGATCATGTCGCAGATCCGCCGTCGGTCGTTGATCAAGGCCGGTGGGGTGCTCGCCGGTGCGATGAGCATCGGTGGGCTGACCGCCACCGCATCCGCATCGGGGTCGGTGTTCGCCCACGGCATCGCCTCCGGCGACCCGACCCCGGACGGCGTGGTGCTGTGGACGCGGGTCACCCCGGGGCCGGATGCGCTGCCGGGCTCCGGCATCGGCGCGTCCTGCGCCGTGGACTGGGAGGTCGCCGCCGACGAGGGCTTCGCGAACGTGGTGGCGCGCGGCTCGCTGATCACCGGGGCGTGGCGCGACCACACGGTCAAGGTCGACGTCGCCGGTCTTCCCGCCGAGCAGTGGCTCTGGTACCGGTTCCGCGCGCTGGGCGAGACGTCCCGGACCGGCCGCACCCGCACCGCGCCCACCTCGGACGCGCCGCTGCAGCGGCTGCGGGTCGGAGTGGTGTCCTGCTCGAACTGGCAGGCCGGCCACTTCGCCGCCTACCGCCACCTGGCGGCGCGCGGCGACCTCGACGCGGTGCTCCACCTCGGTGACTACCTGTACGAGTACGCGCCCGGCGAGTACCAGGCCCGCGACGTCGTGGTCCGCCCGCACGACCCGCCGGTGGAGATGACGGACCTGGAGCACTACCGGCGCCGCCACGCCCAGTACAAGACCGACCCCGACCTGGCCGAGCTGCACGCCTCGGTGCCGTTCGTGGTCACCTGGGACGACCACGAGTCCGCCAACGACGCGTGGTCGGGTGGAGCCGAGAACCACACCGAGGGTGCCGAAGGCTCCTGGGCCGACCGCAGGGCGGCCTCGCAGCGCGCCTACGCCGAGTGGATGCCGGTGCGCTACGAACCCGGCGGCGTCCTGCACCGGCGGCTGCGGTTCGGCGCGCTGGCCGAACTGTCCATGTTGGACCTGCGCAGCTACCGGAGCCAGCAGGTCGCCACGCCGCTGGACCCGGGGATCGGCGATCCGGCGCGCACCATCACCGGCGACGAGCAGATGCGCTGGCTGACCGGCGGCCTCGCGAACTCCACCGCCCAGTGGAAGCTCATCGGCAACCCGGTGATGATCGCGCCGGTGCGGTTCCCCTCGACGCTGTCGATCGAAGAGCGCCGCGCGATCGGCGAGCTCACCGGCACACCGGAGGTCGAGGGGCTGCCCTACAACGTCGACCAGTGGGACGGGTACACCGCCGACCGCGACGAGGTCCTCGGCGTGCTGCACGAGCGGGGGATCACCGACACCGTCTTCCTCACCGGCGACATCCACTCGGCGTGGGCGGCCGAACTGCCCTTCTCGCCCGCGAACTACCTCGAGGACCGCAACTCCGTGGGCACCGAGCTCGTTTGCACATCGGTGACCAGCGACAACCTCGACGACATCCTGCGCGTCCCGCCGCGCACCGCCTCGTTGGCGGTGGAGGCGGCGATCCGGGCGAACAACCCGCACGTGAAGCACCTGGACTTCGACTCGCACGGCTTCTCGGTCCTGGACGTCACCGCGGAGCGCGTCCAGATGGACTGGTTCGCGCTGGACGACCGCACCCAGCCGTCCACGGGTGCCCAGCGCACCGTCTCGTTCAAGGTCCCTGCGGGAAGCCAGCAGGTGCACCAGGTTTCGGAGGGAATCCGGTGAATGCGTTGAACCGCCGCAGCTTCCTGCGCGCCGCAGGTGCCGGTGTGCTGTTGTCGGCGTCGTCCCCGGCCGCCTGGGCGGCGGACGCCAAGCAGCTGCGCGCCTACGCGCTGGTCGTCGATGGGTGCCGGCCCGAGGAGATCAGCCCGGCGCTCACCCCTCGGCTGCACGAGCTCCGCGAGAGCGGGACGTCGTTCCCGTCGGCGCGGTCGCTGCCGGTGATGGAGACGATCCCGAACCACGTCATGATGATGAGCGGCCTGCGGCCGGACCGCACTGGCGTGCCGGCCAACTCGGTGTTCGACCGCGCCGAGGGCCAGGTCCGGACCCTCGACCGCGCCTCCGATCTGCGGGCCGAGACGCTGCTGGAAGTCCTGCGCGGCCACGGCAAGGTGACCGGGAGCGTGCTGAGCAAGGAGTACCTCCACGGCATCTTCGGCACCCGCGCGACGGTCCGCTGGGAGCCGGAGCCGATCGTGCCGATCAGCGGCCACGCACCGGACGCGTTCACCGCCGAGGCGCTGGTGTCCGTGGTGGACAGCGCGGACCCGGACCTCGTGTTCGCGAACTTCGGCGACGTCGACCGCGTCGGCCACACCGACCTGACCGGCACCACGCTGCGCGCCGCCCGCACGGCGGCGCTGGCCTCCGCGGACGCCCAGGTGGGCCGCTTCGTCGACCACCTGCGCAGCACCGGGCGCTGGGAGAGCAGCGTGCTGCTGGTCCTCGCCGACCACTCGATGGACTGGTCGCTGCCGCATCGGGTGATCTCGCTCCGCCCGGTCCTCGACTCCGACCCGCTGCTGGCGGGCCGCACCGAGATCGCCCAGAACGGGGGCGCGGAACTGCTGTACTTCACCGGTCCCGACGCCGAGCGCCCCGCGGCCGTGCAGCGCATGCGCGAACTGGCGGAGGCCACGGAGGGCGTGCTGTCCGTCCACGACCCCGCCGAACTCCGCCTCGGTCCGGAAGCCGGTGACCTGGTCGCCTACTGCGACGAGGGCTGGCGCTTCACCGACCCGGAACTGGTTTCCAACCCCATCCCGGGCAACCACGGGCACCCGGTGACCGAACTTATCCCGTTCTTCATCACCGGAGGCCACCCCGCGATCCGCCGAGGCAGCACGTCCCCCTCCCCGGCGACCACGATG